>NZ_CP041025.1:1727500-2927500 GCF_006385135.1 Paremcibacter congregatus | reverse complement strand
GTTATATAAATTAATTGTATAAAATATACTTGCTATTGACCGAAAAGTAAATACACTTGCCTCATAAATTCTAATGAGTCTTTTGAAAGGATGCAAATATGCCAAGCTTGGATTGGAAAGGGGTATACCCCGCCGCGACAACACAATTTTTTGACGATGAAAGTCTGGATATCGAGGGCACAAAGCGGACGCTCGATAATCTGATCAATGACGGGGTGCATGGCCTGATCGTGCTGGGCACTTGCGGCGAAAATAATTCCCTGACCGCAGAAGAAAAAATTCAGGTGATCACAGCCGCGAAGGACGTGTCCAACGGTCGCGTGCCGGTGATTTCCGGGGTGTCCGAATTCACCACCCGGGCCGCTTGTGATTATGCCCGAAAAGCCGAAGAGGTCGGTATTGACGGATTGATGGTTCTGCCGGCAATGGCCTATGCCGCCAGCACCCGCGAGGTCCTGAACCATTATAAAACGGTGGCGGCGGCGACTTCTTTGCCGATTATGGTCTATAACAATCCGGTCACCTATAATATCGACATTACCATCGACATGATGAAAGAACTGGCCGAAGTACCGAATATTCTCGCGGTGAAAGAATCAACGGCCGAAACCCGTCGGCTGACGGATCTCTATAACGCTTTTGATGATCGCTTTACTGTTTTTTGCGGGGTTGATGATATCGCGCTCGAAAGCCTGATGTTGGGCACTGTCGGCTGGATTTCCGGCCTGACCAGCGCATTCCCGAAAGAATCCGTGGCGATTTATGATCTTGCGGTTCAGGGACGATATGCGGAAGCATTGGAAATTTACCGCTGGTTTATGCCGTTGCTGCATCTGGATACGATCCCGACATTGGTGCAATGTATTAAACTGTGTGAGCAGCTGTGCGGCCGCGGATCTGAAATGGTGCGGGCGCCGCGTCTGACGCTCGATGGCGCAGAACGTCAGTATGTGATTGATGTGACGAAAAAAGCCATTGCCACCCGGCCTGATTTGTCAAAATATAATCTTGCGTGAGCCGTCAAGTCAGAGCAGTATGACCCTATGACACGACATAGCTTTTTTTGCATAGACGCCCATACCTGTGGCAACCCGGTTCGGGTTGTTACGGGGGGCGGGCCGCGGCTCACTGGCACAACCATGTCAGAGATGCGGCAGGTTTTTCTGAAACATCACGACTGGGTGCGTCGGGCGTTAATGTTTGAACCCCGTGGTCATGACATGATGTCGGGGTCCATTCTTTATCCGCCGCTTAATCCAGACAGTGACATGGCGGTGCTGTTTATCGAGACCAGCGGCTGCCTGCCCATGTGCGGCCATGGCACCATCGGTACGGTCACTGCGGCGCTGGAGCAGGGCCAGGTGGTGCCAAAAGTGCCGGGGCAACTGACCCTGGACGTGCCGGCGGGAACCATTCGTATTACCTATACCCAGACAGGTGATTATGTTGATAAGGTGCGGCTGCATAATGTGGCGAGCTATCTGGCCCACCGTGAGGTCAGGATCGAGTGTCCTGATTTTGGCGAACTGGTGTTTGATATTGCTTACGGGGGGAATTATTACGCCATTCTGGACCCGCAGAAAAACTTTTCAGGCCTAGAAGATATTTCTGCCGCTGATGTGGTGCGCTATTCCCCGGTAATCCGCGACCTGTTGAATGAGAAAGTGGTGTGTGTGCATCCGGAAGATCCGACCGTCAATGGCGTATCCCATGTTCTATGGACGGGGAAACCGACCAAGACGACATCTCACGCCCGCAATGCGGTCTTCTATGGTGAGAAGGCCATTGATCGTTCGCCGTGCGGCACCGGCACCAGTGCCCGAATGGCCCAATGGGTGGCCAACGGCACATTAAATGTCGGGGATGATTTTATTCATGAAAGTATTATTGGCAGTCAGTTCGAAGGCCGGGTCGAGGCGCATGCCACGGTCGGTGAACATGACGCCATCCTGCCCAGCATACAGGGCTGGGCGAAAGTCACGGGGCTCAATACCATCATCGTTGATGATCGGGATCCATATGCCCACGGTTTTACCGTAACATAAATTTATCTAATACAGAGGTTTCACTGAAATGACGAAATATGACAATTATATCAATGGCGAATGGGTTGCTGGCGAACATTATGTGGCCAATATCAATCCGTCTGATATCAACGATGTAATCGGTGAGTATGCCTCCGCCAATGTGGTGCAGGTTGAACAGGCGATTGAGGCGGCTGGTGCAGCGCTCGACACCTGGGCCTTCTCGACACCGCAGGAACGGTTTAACGTGCTTGACTTCATTGCGACCGAAATTTTCGCCAATGCCAATGCGCTGGGCGAACTGCTGTCCCGGGAAGAGGGCAAGACGTTGCCAGAAGGCAAGGGCGAAGCCATGCGCGCCGGTCAGATATTTAAATTTTTTGCGGGAGAAGCACTTCGTGCCGGCGGCGAAATCATGCCATCCGTACGTCCGGGGGTCGAGGTTGAAATCACCCGCGAACCGGTGGGGGTTGTCGGTATGATCACGCCGTGGAATTTCCCGATCGCCATCCCGGCCTGGAAAATTGCCCCGGCGTTGGCTTATGGCAATACAGTTGTGATTAAACCGGCGGAACTGGTGCCGGGTTCTGTCTGGTCCCTGTTCGAGATCATGTCCCGCGCAGGTTTGCCGGCGGGCGTGGTTAATCTGGTGATGGGGCCGGGTCGGGTGGTCGGCGAAGTCATTACCACATCAGACAAAGTCAGCGCAGTGAGCTTCACCGGCTCTGTCGGGACAGGTCATCATATCAGAGAGGTCGTGACCGGCCGCGGCGCCAAGGTACAGTTGGAAATGGGCGGTAAAAATCCGCTGGTGGTGCTGGATGATGCGGACCTGGATGTGGCGGTTAATTGCGCGGTGCAAGGGGCGTTTTATTCCACAGGTCAGCGTTGCACAGCCTCCAGCCGGTTGATTGTTACGGAAGGCATCCATGATGAATTCGTCGCCAGATTAACCGCAGAAGTCGAGGCCTTGACCGTAGGCCATGCCTTGCATGAGGGTACACAGATCGGTCCGGTTGTTAACGAAACCCAGCTGCAGCAGGACCTGGACTATGTGGACATTGCGGTTAAGGAAGGCGGGACGCTGGCCTGTGGCGGAAGCCGGCTTGACCTGGACGACAAGGGGTTCTATATGGCGCCGGCCCTGATCGCCAACACGACACCGGATATGCGCATTAACCGGGAAGAAGTTTTTGGTCCCGTTGCTTCGGTGATCAAGGTCAGAAATTATGAGGAAGCTTTGCAGGTTGCGAATGACACCGAGTTTGGATTGTCTGCCGGTATTTGTACGACGTCCCTGAAATACAGCAGTCATTTCAAGCGTCGGTCGGAAGCCGGCATGGTAATGATCAACCTGCCAACTGCGGGGGTCGATTACCATGTACCGTTCGGAGGCCGCAAGGGATCAAGTTATGGTTCACGCGAACAGGGATCTTATGCGCGGGAGTTCTATACAATTGTTAAAACCGCCTATATACTGCCGCTGTAACTGAAGAAAAAGGGATAGGGAAATTAAGTCAGGCACACGTCAGATCACGGGGAAAACCACCGTTGATGCGCTCTATGAGCAAGTAAAAGAGAAAATTATATCGGGGACTTACCCGGCCAATCAACCGTTGCGCCAGGATGCCTTGGCCAAGGAATATGGCATCAGCCGTATTCCCGTGCGAGAGGCTCTTTTTATGCTGGAAGGCGACGGGCTGGTGGAATTCAGACCCCATAAGGGGGCCGTGGTGAAACCGCTGTGCCGACGGGAAGTCGAAGAACTTTTTCATCTCAGGGCTTTGCTGGAGGGGGATCTCCTCCAGCGATCCATTCCTAAAATGACGGATACTGACCTGACGTATGCCGCGCAGGCCCTGACAGCTTATGACGGGGTGGTGGGATCGGCCCGGCAATCGGTCAAATGGTTCCAGCTCAACTGGGATTTTCATGCGGCACTGTATACCCCGGCGGATCAACCGTTGGCGTTGCAGTTGATTCAGTCCCTGCACGCCAATACGGATCGTTACCAACGCATCCAGATGTCACTCCGGGGATCCGTGCCGCGCGCCCATAACGAACATCTGGAAATTCTTAACGCCTGTCGGGCGGGACAGGTGGATGAGGCGGTGCGCCTCACACGGGCTCATATTCTTGAAAGTGGCCGTCAGGTGCAGGATTTTCTGACCGCATCGGAAGACGGCGTCTAAAAATATATTCTGTTGCGCTGGCGGGATATATGTTAGCGTCCGGATCACAAGAATAGTGTCAAATTAAATCTGTTTCGGAGTTTATCATGAAAAAAATCCTCGGGCTCATGTTTGTAGCCGCGGTTGTTCTTACCTATTTCGTTTACGATAAGGTGCCGCCCCATAAAGTGGCGGTCAATATTGATGAGGCGCGTCTGACGGAAAATATCAAAATTCTTGCCTCCGATGAGTTTGAGGGGCGGGCGCCGGGTAGCGCCGGGGAAGAGAAGACGATTACCTTCCTGAAAGCAGAATTTGAAAAACTCGGCCTGAAGCCGGGGAATGGCGACAGCTATTTTCAGGGCGTCAATATGGTCGAGATGACCGCGAACCCCGACGCGATGATGCATATCGAGACACCGGCTGGAAAGACCGGGCTGGCGTATGGCCCGGAATTCATGGGCTGGACGCCACGGGTCATGGAAGCCGTTTCTGTCACAGATAGTGAAATGATATTTGTCGGTTACGGCATTGTCGCCCCGGAATATGACTGGAATGATTACGCCGGCGTGGACGTCAAAGGTAAAACTGTGGTGGTCATGGTCAATGATCCGGGTTACGCCACCCAGGATGCGAAACTGTTCACCGGCAACGCCATGACCTACTATGGCCGCTGGACCTATAAATATGAAGAAGCCGCCCGTCAGGGGGCTGCCGCGGTGATCATCATTCATGAAACCAAGCCGGCATCATACCCCTGGGCGGTTGTCGAAGGCAGCTGGTCCGGACCAAAATTCAGTCTGGAAAGTCCGGACGGCAATATGTCCAGCGCCAAGGTGGAAGCCTGGGTGCCGGGTGCTGAAATAGCCAAGGTCTTCGCTGCGGCGGAATATGACTATGCCAAGGAAACCGCCAAGGCGGCGACCCGTGCTTTCAAACCCTTTTCCCTGAAAGCAAAAATGTCGGTGGCGATGGAGAACAAGATTCGTCGGGTGGTGTCGCAGAATGTTGTGGCGATTCTGCCGGGCGATACGCGGCCTGATGAATATGTCATTCATATGTCCCACTGGGATCATCTGGGCAAGGACACATCCCTCGAAGGTGATCAGATATACAATGGCGCGGCCGATAACGCCAGCGGCACTGCCGGGTTGATCGAACTCGCCAATGCCTATCTTTCGGGGGCGCATAAGCCAGGGCGCTCCATCATGTTTATGGCGGTAACGGCCGAGGAACAGGGCCTGTTGGGCTCATCCTATTACGGCAAGAATCCAATCGTGCCGCTCAATAAAACCGTTGCGGCGCTTAATATGGATGTGCTCTCTTCTTTAGGGAAAACCCATGATGTGACCGTGATTGGTTATGGCAACTCTGAACTGGATGATTATGTCGATAGCCTGGTGCGGAAGCAGAAACGGGTGGCCATGCCAGATCCGACGCCGGAGCATGGCAGCTTCTACCGTTCTGACCATTTCAGTCTGTCGAAGGAAGGCGTACCCGCACTATATGTCGGGGGCGGGCTTAATCACATTGAAAAGGGCCGTGAATGGAGCCTTGCGCAGATGGAAGAGTATAGCGCCAACCGCTATCACAAACCGGCCGATGAATATGATGAAAGCTGGGATCTGTCCGGGGCGGTGCAGGATCTGGAGCTGGTTTATAAAATCGGCCTGCAGTTGTCTCATGAAGATACCTTCCCCAACTGGCGCGAGGGCAATGAGTTCAAAGCCAAACGCGACGCCATGATGGTTCCGGCAGCCCTAAAATAAAAATAACCCGCAGGGCATGCCGCTGCGGGTTATTCAGGAAGATTTTGTGCGGAGGCGGTAGAGTTTTCTACCGCCTCCGTCGTTTTGTTAACGCAAGGGCTGACTGTGGGACGCGCCGCGGAAGATGGCGTTGATCAGCGAAATATTAAGCCCGTCGAGATAGGCCCGGGTGGTCGGGTCCTGAGTGAAGCCAATCACATGCCCCCGGCCCTGGGCTTCAACCATGAGAAACGGTTTATAGGCCAGCTGCCTGCGGTTTTCCTCCCAGAGGTACCCGCTGGCGAGCAGGTCATCGGGGCCTTGGAAATAGACCACATTGTGGCCCGCGTCTCGGCGGAGGGGGCTGTAGATATCACTGCCCCCCACCAAGATATTCAAGCTCGGCGCCAGGCCTGCTGCGAGCCAGTGATCCCCGTCAGTCTTGGCCTTGACAAGGACACCGGGCACATAATCCGGGCTTTCCTGAGCCGGTGTTGTTGCCTGGTGCAGATCTTGGGCAGAGGTGAGAAGGGTGCCTTTGATGCGGCCATTTTCTGCCGGGCTCACGTCATCAATCTCATCTGCCTGATAGTTGTTTTCCCGGTGGGTGGACAGCAGCCCGACATCCGGGTCGCTGACATAACGGAGCGCGGTGCCCATGGCGATCAGGGTGCCACCGCGCTTGACCCAGGCCTTGAGGTTCTCCGCGCCGCCCTTGCCGAGACTGTCTTGATAACTGCCCCAGCTGGTGGGCAGGATCAGAACCTGATAGCGGCTAAGATCGCCGGAGCGCAATTGTTCCGTGCGAATATTGGTCACTGGATAGTCAAACTGGCGCTCAATCACGAAGCGGGTGTTGCCCGCACTATAGGGTGACGTGGGTTCATCCCAGACGATGGCCACCTTGGGTGCAATCATGCGGGTGACATTGTCACTGCCGAAGTTTGGCCCGTCTGTCACCCAGCTGGAGTTGACACCGTGAATTTCGGCCCCGGTTAGCTGTGCGATGCTGTTCAACCTGCGCGGCAGGTCTTCCGGATTATGCAAAACTTCGAAGATCAGAGAGCCGGCCGGATAACGTTTTCCCTGTGCAGTGAAGGCCTTGTCATTGCTCTTTACGGTGAGGCCCTGACGCAGGGCATGGGTGAGCAGGCGAGCGGATGTAGCCTGACCCCAGGGGGCGAGATAGGCGACCGTGGCCTTGTCATCAGAGAGTGTGGCCGGGGTAAAGAGCGCGGCGGTGGCGCGGGGGAAATTTTCTTTCACCGTTTTGTCGCAGACAATGCTTTCCACATTATACATCAGCGGCAGGGACCAGGCGGTGACGTCATAGATTTCCGCAGGGTAATCCTTGGTCCGGCGCCGTTCCTGTTCCTTGAGGAAGTCTGGATTCATGCTGACGTCTTCGTCCATCAGAGTGCGGATCAGTCGTTTGGCCGGCTGTGCGGTATTGATGATGTAGCTGTCGGATGGGTAGCTTGCCCCACAAACCTTGAAGCTTTTGTCAGCCTGCAGGACCTCTACACCCTGACGGGTGAGGAGCCCGGCGAGTTTTGTTGTCGCTGCTTTATCGCGGCGGCCGGGCAGGATATAGCTTCTGACTTTTTCTGTCTGGCCTTCCCGTATCGCGCTTTTGCGGTAGTTATAGAAATCCTGCAACAATTCTTGCCGGTTTTGCGCCGCAGCCTCGGCGGTGCTGAGAGAGGCGACAAAATGATGTCGCACCGTGTCACGATAGTGCAGATCCGTGCCATCTTCACGATGGAAAACAAGGCCGCGGGAAGACCCCTGTTCATATGTCATGGACACACCGCCGTAATAGGTGGGCCAGCCATCACCATAGCCGGGATAAAAGGCGTCGAAAACTTCCCGGGTGAAATAATCAAAGCCGAAGGTGTCAAACCATTTGGCGTTGTTTCTGCCGATCAGTTCCATGCTTTTTCCCTGGCTAGGCGCCAGATGCGGGTTCAGGGGCATGGCGGGCGGGGCGAAATAATAGCTCTGATTGCCGCTCATTTCATGCAGGTCGACCACCACCAGAGGCAGATATCGTTGCATCTGTTCCACCCGGCCAATGGTTTCCGGCTGGGTCATGGCGAACCAGTCGCGGTTCATGTCGAACATATAATGGTTGGCGCGTCCCCCGGGCCATGCCTGATTTTGTTCCACGGAAAGGCGGCTACTGTCGGGAAGCAGACCCCGGGACGTTTCATAGTGGTTGATGAACCGGGTGCGGCCATCGGGATTTTGCATCGGGTCTATAAATGTCACGACGTTTGCCAGAATCTGGTCCACTTCCGGGCTGTTGCGGGCGGCAAGGAGGTGATAGGCCGTCATCATGGCAGCGTCGGTGGAGGAAATTTCGTCACCATGCACGCCGTAACCGAGCCAGACTGTGGCGGGCAAACTTTTGATCAGAGCATCTGCTTTGGATATGTCGGTTTTGCGGGGGTCAGACAGGCCCTGCATATCGCGTTCCAGGGCTGGCAGATTTTTAAGGTTTTCCGGATTTGCAATTACCACATAAATCAGCTTGCGGTCTTCCCAGCTGCGGGCATATTCATGCAGCTGCATCCGGTCCGGTGCCGCCTGGGTGAGGGCTTCCATATAACGCAGCATATCACTGTGCGAACTGATTTTTTCACCCGGCGCATAGCCAAGGACCTGTTGATGTGTCGGGATTGCCGGATCATACTGGGTACCGGGCCATAAGGGATAAACCTCGCCGGACTCCGTTGTTTCCTGGGCATGAGCCCCGGGGATAATCAGGGCGGCGACACACACCAAGGCGAAGAGATATTTGCGAATGACTTTTTGTAGCATGATGACTGAATTCCCTTTATAAATTTTTGATTTTGTTTATTTTACAACAGTATATGAAGTTTCCTGGAATTGAAAAGTCTTATGCTAGAAAAAATCATCTCCCATTTCCCGCAATTGGCGCATCTGTCCGAGGACAACAAGAAAATCCTGGCGCAGGGATTGCACTATTCCAAGGTGCCCAAGGGTACGACCATGTTTTCCGAAGGCAGCGAATGCCGGGGTTATGTCATGCTGCTGCACGGTATTGTGCGGGTTCAGAAAACTTCGGAAGACGGGCGGGAAATAACGCTGTATCGGGTGGAAGAGGGGGACAGCTGTATCATGACGACCACTTGTCTGATATCGGATGAAAATTACAGTGCGGAGGGGATTGCCGAAACCGATATCGAAGTGGCGGTGGTACCCCCGGCGACCTTCAATCTGCTGCTGGGGCAATCTGATCAATTCCGCAGTTTTGTCTTTGAAACCTACGCCAAACGTATGTCAATGCTGATGATGCTGGTGGAAGAGGTGGTGTTTAAAAAGCTCGACAAGCGCCTGGCGCATATGCTGCTCGAGTCAAAACATGATCTCTACACCGCGACGCATCATGATATTGCCACCGAACTGGGATCCGTGCGGGAAGTGGTCAGCCGTCAGTTGAAGGTCTTTGAGCGCCAAGGCCTGATTGAACTCGGTCGGGGGGTTATTCATATTCGTGACCGGGCGGGACTGGCCGAGACGGCGCGTTAACAAAAGGCGTATATATTTTTGCCTTATGTGACTCCCGTCACTTACCTTTTCGGTATGTTATGATCTAATGACTTCTGTTGAATGATGTTGTGGAAACAGGAGACGAATGATGAAAATGAATGTCGGACTAATAGATAAGGTGCTGCGCATCATTATCGGCGCTGTTCTGACGATTTTGGCGGCTGCCGGGATTTTCACGCCCTGGGGCTGGATCGGAATTATTCCACTGGCGACGGGGGTCATCGGCTGGTGTCCCGCCTATCAGATTTTAGGACTTAACACATGTCCTTTAACCAGAAATAAGGAGAAATAAGATGAGTGTAGATCGTGTTGTATTTGCCTTCGCGGGCGTGATGATAATCCTGAGCCTGGCTTTGGGGCTTCTTGTCCATGTCTACTGGTTTGCGCTGGCGGGGTTCGTGGGACTTAATATGTTTCAGGCGGCCTTTACAGGTTTCTGTCCTTTGGCCATACTGCTGAAGAAAATTGGCGTCAAGCCCGGCGCAGCGTTTGAGTGAAATATATAATTATAATACATAATTCCGGAGTGTAGAATGATCCATCTGTCGGATACGGCGGCCCGCCGCCCAAAAGTTTTTATGTGGATGAGCGGCCTGTTGAGTGCGCTGTTGATTGTCCTGGTGGTTTTGCCGACACTCTGGCCCGGAAGCTTCGGGCTGCTGCAGCCGCTGCGGATTGATACGGACCCGGAAAACATGTTGTCGGAAGATGAACCGGTGCGGGTTTTTCATAACCGGCAGAAAAAAGACTTTGCCCTTTATGACATGGTGGTGGTCGGGGTGGTCAACGAAGACCATCCGGAAGGCGTGTTCAATCAAAAATCCCTGAATGACATCCACGCCCTGACGGAATATGCCAAATCCATTCAATGGCAGGACGAGAAAGGCGAAACCCAGGGGGTGATCTCGGTCGACCTGATGGCCCCTTCTACCGTCGATAATATCGAACCCGGCGGACCGGGGGTGGTGAAATTCGAATGGCTGATGAAAACCCCGCCTTTGAACGAGGCCGAGGCGCTGGCCAATCGGGCCAAGGCGCAGAATATACCTCTATTGAATGGCACCATCGTGTCGGACGATGGCAAGGCGGTGGCGCTCTATATGCCGATCACCGCCAAGAATGTCAGCTATAATGTGGTCGAGAAGCTCAAGTCAAAGATCGCCGAATTTGACGGTAATGACCAGTATCATATCACCGGTCTTCCGGTGGCGCAGGATACCTTCGGCGTGGAAATGTTTGTCCAGATGGCGATTTCCGCACCACTGGCGATGCTCCTGATTTTCCTGCTGATGTGGTACTTTTTTAAGAAAGTTTCGCTGGTTGTCTCCCCGATGATTGTCGCCATGGTTTCGGTGATTGGCACCATGGGGTTGCTGGTGATTACCGGCAATACGGTTCATATCATGAGCAGCATGATCCCGATTTTCATCATGCCGATCGCGGTGCTCGACGCCATCCATATCCTGAGCGATTTTTATGACCGCTATCCCCAGTATCGGGATCGGAAACAGACCCTGAAGCATGTGATGCAGGAATTATCCAAACCCATGCTTTTTACCACATTGACGACCGCAGTCGGCTTTGGTTCACTCGCCCTGACGCCGATCCCGCCGGTGCAGGTGTTTGGCGTATTTGTCGCCATCGGGGTGGTGATGGCCTGGTTTTTCACCATAACCCTGATCCCGGCCTATATCATGTTGATGCCGGAGGAGCGTTTCGCGGATTTTGGTCTGGATCACAGTGAATCGGATAATAACAGCCTCATGGCGCGCTTCCTGAGCAGCCTGGGACGGCTTACCTATAGCGGTGCAAAAGTGATTATGATCTTGGTTTTCCTGCTCGTCGGGGTGGCCTGGGTCGGGGTGACGAAGATTGTCATCAATGATAACCCGGTTAAATGGTTTGCACCGGATCATGAAATTCGCGTTGCCGACCGGGCGCTCAACGAACGCTTTGCCGGCACCTATATGGCCTATCTGGTTTTGACGGGCGATCAGAAAGAGCTCGGGCTTGCAGGGTTTTCAGAAAAACTCATTCAGGACATGACCACGTCAAATCTTGCTCCTTTACAGCAGTTGGCGCCGGAAGTTGCGGGCCAGACAGGCCAGGCGACCGATAAAGAACAGTTGATGTCGCTCCTTGTTCAGAAGGTGGAAGACAGGCTCGATAAGGCATCTGACACCGATTATGACGCCTGGGATAAGGCGCTCAGTTGGGTCGAGGGCTATCTCGGGAGGGCGGAAACCTTCAAGAACCCGGACGTCTTGCGTTATATGGCGGGATTGCAGGCCTATCTTCAGGAGCGTGGTCTTGTCGGAAAAAGCAACAGTCTGGCCGATGTGGTGAAAACCGTGCATCGCGAGCTGTTCCAGGGCGATCCGCAGGCCTTCCGCATCCCCGACAGCCGTGGCGCGGTGGCGGAAACCCTGATCACCTATCAGAACAGCCATCGGCCTCAGGATCTATGGCATTTCGTCACCCCGGATTATAAAAAATCCAATATGTGGCTGCAGCTGAAAAGCGGTGACAATCGGGATATGGCGGCCGTGGTGGATCAGGTGGATCGCTATTTTCAGGACCATCCGGCCCCGCAAGGACTGACCCATGACTGGTTTGGCCTGACCTATATCAACGTCATCTGGCAGGACAAGATGGTGTCCGGCATGGCGGAAGCCTTTGTCGGCAGTTTCGCAATTGTATTGCTGATGATGACTGTCCTGTTCCGGTCCCTGTGGTGGGGAATACTCGCCATGATCCCGCTGGCCTTCACCATTGGCATGATCTACGGCATCATCGGGCTGATCGGCAAGGATTATGATATGCCGGTGGCGGTGCTCTCGGCCTTGAGCCTGGGGCTGGCGGTGGATTACGCCATTCACTTTCTGGCCCGCAGTCGGGAAATGCGGAAAAAATATCCGGACTGGCAGACAACGGCGCAGGCGGTGTTTGGCGAACCGGCCCGGGCGATTACCCGTAATGTGATTGTGGTTGGTGTGGGCTTTATGCCCCTGCTTCTGGCGCCCCTGGTGCCTTATCAGACAGTCGGGGTGTTTATTTCCGCCATTCTGGTGCTGGCGGGGGTCGCGAGCCTGACCATCCTGCCGGCCCTGATCCGGATATTCGAAAGTATTTTGTTTAAAGAACAGAAAGAGAAGGAAGTGGCATGAGAAATTTTATCGGTATGACCTTGGCGTTGAGCCTGTTGGGAGCCGCCCCGGCTATTGCGGCGGATGCGATGGATATTGTGAAGAAAGCCAATCACGCGTCATATTACGTCGGTGACGACGGGCGGGCCAAGGTGGCCATGGCCATTACAGATGATCAGGGTCGGGCGCGGGAAAGAGAGTTTGTTATCCTGCGTAAGGACGAGGATGAAACGGATGGACCGCAAAATTTCTATGTCTATTTCAACAAACCCGCCGACGTGAAGAAAATGGTTTTCATGGTGCATAAGAATGTTGACCGTGACGATGATCGCTGGCTCTATCTGCCGGCGCTTGATCTGGTGAAACGCATCGCGGCCAGTGATGAACGCACCAGCTTCGTTGGCTCGCATTTCTATTATGAGGATGTGTCCGGTCGCGGGATCAATGAAGATCTTCACGAACTGATTGAGGAAAATGACGCCACCTATGTGATCCGCAGCACTCCGAAAGACAAGGATGCTGTTGAGTTCGCCTTTTACAAGAACTGGATTCACAAGGGAACCTCCCTGCCGATCAAAACCGAATATTATGATGTCAATGGCAACGTCCTGCGCAGCTATGCCGCCTTGAAGGTGGACCTGGTGGACGGCCATCCGACCGTAACGGCGGCAGAGATGAAGGATCATCAATCCGGTGGCAAGACGGTGATGACCTATAGCGATGTGAAATATGATGTCGGTTTGCCGGAAGATATTTTCACGGAACGTTATTTGCGCAAGGCCCCCCGTAAGTATTTACGGTAAGGCGACCAAGAACGACAAGGAAACTAGTAATGATACGGTTATGGGTGAGTATGGTGGTGGTGTTCGGATTTGCACCAATGGCGTTGGCACAGGATGTCACGCTGCCGGAAGGGCTGGGCAATCTGACGGCGCTGAAGCCGCCGCAAGAGAAACAGGCGGGGTTGCCGGTTGACCTGAGTGGGTTTCTGGAAACCCGTATGGGGGCGCGCCTGCAGAATGACCCGCTGCAAAAGGATATGAGCCTTGGCGAAGCCCGGTTGCAGATAGGACTTGAGAAACAGGTCGATCGTCTGACGTTTCGGGTGGTGTCGGATTTTATCTACGATCCGGTGCAAGATATCTATGATATTGATCTGGAACGTGGTCAGGGCGTTATCGACCTGCGGGAAGCCAATATGGTGTTCAGCCCGCTTGATTTTATGGATGTCAAGCTCGGGCGGCAGATTATCACCTGGGGCACCGGCGATCTGATCTTTATCAACGACCTGTTTGCCAAGGACTGGAACAGCTTTTTTATTGGCCGGGATACGGAATATCTCAAAGCGCCCTCGGACGCCTTGAAAACAGCTTTTTTCTTTGGCGACACCAATCTGGATGTAGTTTATGTCCCGCGCTTTGATGCGGATCGTTTTATCGACGGGACACGCATTTCCTACTTTGACCGGGCGCGGGGAAAATTGAGCGGTCGGGATATGCCGGTGCGGGCGGCGCGGCCGGATGACTGGTTCTCAGACGATGAAATCGCTCTCCGGCTGTATCGTTCCTTCGGGGCTTATGAGGCGGCGCTCTATTATTACGACGGCTACTGGAAAAGTCCTGCAGGTCAGGACCAAGTTACCGGTTTGGCAACTTTTCCCCGGCTGTCAGTGTATGGCGCGAGCCTGCGCGGTCCTGTGCAGGCGGGCATCGGGGCGGTGGAGTTTGGCTATTACAAAAGCGCTGACGGGGCGGCGCATAATCCTCTGGTGCGTAATGACGAGTTGCGTCTGCTGATCAGTTACGAACAGGAAGTTGGCGACGAATTGACCGGCTCGCTGCAATATTATCTGGAACGGCGTCTGGATTATGGTGCCTATCTCGCGACATTGCCTGTGGGCGCGATCCGCGATGACCGGAACCGGCATCTTTTCACCCTTCGGCTGACTAAGCTGATGATGCAACAGGATTTAAAACTGTCTCTGTTTAATTTCTATTCTCCGTCTGATCGGGATGGCTACCTCAGAGCCCAAGTCAGTTACAAAATTCGCGATAATCTGCGTCTGGAAGCGGGGGGAAATATCTTTTATGGCGCGGAGATCCATAGCTTCTTCGGCCAGTTCCAGGATGCCAGCAACGTCTATAGCGCCCTGCATTATGACTTTTAAGGCGGTAGCGAAACAGGATTGAAGTGTAAAAAAAAGACAGAAACAGGGCAAAAGTGTCAGGTTTTTTTACACTTTCTACTCCTGTTGAGGGGCAATATAATATCTTTATTTTAGTATCATATTGTAAGGAAAAGTGTATTCCTTCTTGGCATAAAAATTGCATATTATCTATTGTTCTACAATAACTGATAAAGCCTTAACAGGGGAACTGCTATGATATCATTTAGAGCATTCATGAGTAGAGTATTTGTAATTTCTGTAGCCATTTTTATTTTTTGTGTCATCCCGTCACGTGCCGGCGTTGTGCTGCCCTATGAGCAGGGTTTCGACGTTGGTGATTTCAGGGTCTTCTCACTGGCGGAACTTAATGTCCGGGCCGGATTGGGCAGTCCGCAACCAGGGGAAACCTTTTATGTCGACAGTTCACCGGGAGCCTTGCTGGGCGCCGATGCGATCGTGATTGCAACGGGAACTAACAATGCCGGTGTCAATGACAACCCCAGCGGTATGGATAACGCCTATCGCACCCCGGACGGGGCGGGGTCGTCGTTTGATACCACGGTTGTTGTCGATCCCACCGACGGTCCGGCGTCCGGTGATCTGGCATCCACTTGGGATGCAGAAGTATCGGCTTTGCGAACTCATCTCGGGCCAGACGGTCAATTTGTTGTTTACTTCAACATGAATGATACCGGGAATGATGACCTGGATGGCATAGATATGTTGATTTGGGCCGAATTCACTCTGTCTGGCGTCGCCGTGCCCGATAAGGTTTTTACCTTATATGACATTTTCTCCGATGGCGGATTTGACGAGTGGGTTTATGCCTATGGCACCATTTGTGCCTCGCCAACGGAATATTTCCATGCCGGCCCCTGTGTGGGCGGCGAACCCGCCGGGGCTCAGGACATCAACCAGAATTTGGGGGCAAATGCGGCGGCTTTTGCGGCATTCAATCAGGAACTGAACGACCTTATTCTGGACTCGAATTCAGGCTACACCCTGCTTAATATCGAAGCCAAAATGTCACGGATCAACAACGGTTACGAACAGGCCTTTATCCTGGCGGATACATCTGTGCGCCGAATTCAGGTTGATGCGCCCGCCAGCATGGGCTTATTGCTTCTCGGGATCATGGTCCTTGGGGTGCGATTAAGACTACGCATGAGGCAGTTCGCTGCCTAAGCGCCTTTGCCGCCTGATTTTTAACTTACATCTATGCGCGCCAGTCCCTTGATATAAAGGGGCTGGCTTTTTCATTTTCTGTTCGGTCTGCTAAAAAAACAGTTCACGCTTAAAATATTCCGTGTATGCTCTGCGGCAAGGGAAGATACAAAATTTCCCACACAAAATATTAGTTAGATTATTGTAAGGGAGTTCCCATGCCAGGGCAGAGCAAACGTAACACATTCAAAGCAATATTCGGGCCGGGGCTGCTGTTCGCCGCCACCAGTGTCGGGGTGTCTCATATTATCCAGTCGACGCGGGCTGGGGCGGAATTCGGTCTGGGCATTTTATTGACAGTCTTGCTGGTCAATGTGATCAAATATCCGGCGTTTCAGTTCGGAACCCAATATTCTTTGTCCACCGGCACCACGTTGCTGCAGGGCTATCGCAATATCGGGAAATGGGCGGTCCTGTCTTTTCTTATTGTCAATCTTTTGGTGATGCCGGTGGTGTTCGCCGCCTTGTCATTGGCGACGTCGGGGGTCATCATCGTGGTGACCGGCACCAGCCTCAGCACCGCCATCCTCAGTCCGCTCCTGTTGCTCAGTTGTGTGGCATTACTGCAATTCGGGGGGTATGCTATTCTGGAAAAAGTGGTCAAAATTCTGGTCATTCTGTTTACCGGGCTCACCTTCATCGCCACAGGCAATGCGTTGATGACGCCAGGTGTGTTTTCAAGCTTTACGGCCTTTCCCACCAATGTCAGTCTGCCGTCCCTGTTTTTCATCGTCGCTTTTGTCGGCTGGATGCCAACCGGGCTTGAGGCCAGCGTCTGGCAGTCAACCTGGACCTTGAAGAAGGCCCGGCAAAAACCGGACGCCGTCGGGCGGGGGCAGTTCCGGCTCGATTTCAATATCGGTTATGTGGGCACCACATTGCTGGCCTTTTGTTTTATCATCCTTGGGACAGCGCTGATGCACAATACGGGGGATCAGTTCCCGGCTTCGGCCCCGGCGTTTATCGCCCAGGTAATCAAGCTCTATAGCTCGTCCATTGGTGAATGGTGTGTGCCACTGATCGGGCTGTGCACGTTTGCAGTACTTTTTTCAACGGTCATCACCGTGATTGACGGCTTTCCGCGGGCATTGATGACGGCGACGGAACGCTTGTGGCAGGACGAAGCGCCTTGGCAGCAGGATCATCAGCAAAAAGGAATGCTCTATCTGTGTTTCATGATCGGGGGCTGTATCGGGGCTTACCTGCTGGTGATGTTCTGGACCGCGTCCTTCAAGATGTTTATTGACTTTGCCACGACAGTCTCCTTCGTCTTCGCCCCTGTGCTGGCGTATCTCAACCACAGAGCCATGCACAGCATTGAAGTGCCGGTGGAAGACAGACCGAAAGGGGTAGTGAATATGGTGTCGTTGGTGGCGATTGTTGTGTTGACCCTGTTTGCCAGTTACTATTTTTATCTGAAGGCGATCAACTAGATACAGAAGGAAATGCCCGTATGACATGGATTACCACCATTCCTTATGCCGCGGCGACCGGCAGATTGAAAAAGCTCTATGACAGGGTCAAGGGACCAGATGACAAAATCGATAACATCCTGATGTCTCACAGTCTGCGGCCTCATACGCTGGAAGGCCATATGGCGCTGTATAAATATGTTCTGCATCATACGGGCAACAAACTGGATAAATGGTTTCTTGAGGCCGTTGGCACTTATGTCAGTTATCTGAATAACTGCCATTATTGTGTTGATCATCATTATGAAGGCATGCGGCGGTTACTCAAGGATGACCCGCGGGCGGTTGATATCCGGCAAGCGTTTGAGACCAGAGACCCGGCCCGGGCGTTTCCCGTACATCAGGCGGCTTTACTGCAATATGCAGAGAAACTCACCTGCATGCCCCACGAAATTTCTGAAGACAATATCGCGAAGCTGCGTGAGGCGGGGTATGACGACGGGGAAATCCTTGAGGTCAACCAGGTAACGGCCTATTTCAACTACGCGAACCGGACTGTATTGGGGCTGGGGGTATCGACGAAAGGAGATATTCTCGGTCTGTCGCCCAATAATACCGACAATTCTGATGATTGGTCGCACAGCTAAGGCTTTAAAGGTTAATATCTATTAACCATATATCGCAAGTGTTTGTTTATTATTCTCTGATACAAACTCTGTAGGACCCTCTATATGCGCCAAGATTGCGCAGGGGGGCGCTCGGTGTTTTTGTATTTGGTTGGAGAGAACAAAATGGCAGACAATACTCAGGAAAAATCGTCACCAAACGATGCTGATATTGAATTAGACCCCATCATTCAGGGGGCCGATCGGGTTCGCGCAAATGAAGACGAAGAGGCGCACCTGAATACTGCCGGCGAAGACGATACGCAGGACACACAGACACGGGCCAATATTCATCTTGGCGGGCGCACCGCCGAAGGTGAAACTCTCCCTGAACAGGAGGACGGCGGAATGGCCGTGGCTTCTGTTGAAAATACCGTGAGCACAACATCACCAGTCCATGATACGCTGGAAGAAGCCGAAGCCAGACTGGCGGCCCTTTTGCAGGAAGATGCGGAGGAAGCCGCAGATGTCGTAACAGAGGAGCCGCTTCTGACAGGCGCTACCGCCACATCTGCATTGGATTTTGAACAAAACACCACAACGACACAGACTGCTCAACCCACTTCGGCTTTCCTGGCCCAGGACAGCGAGATTACAGAAACGCAGACCACCACCCAGAGCCAGACTTCTGCTCTGCCCCCTGAAGAAGAAACTGCGGAACCGGCAGAACCTGAAAATACGGCTCCGGTTGCGGGCAATATTGATCTTGGCGCGACGCTGGAAGACACGAGCGTGACCTTCACGGCGGCGGATTTACTGGCCAACAGTACCGATGTGGACGGCGACAGCCTGTCGGTGACGGCCGTGTCGGTTGATCCGGCTTACGGGACTGTCAGTGACAATGGCGACGGGACCTACAGCTTTACCCCGACGGAGAATTACAATGGCGACGATGTGCCATTAAGCTTCACAGTCAGTGACGGCGTGGATTCTGCCCAGGCGACGGCCTCCCTTGATGTGACGGCGCTCAATGACGGACCAACTGTTTCCGGCCCAACGGGCTTTGCGGGGACGGAAGATACGGGAATTGTCTTTTCCGAAACGGACCTTTTGGCCAACGCCTCTGACGTGGACGGCGATACCTTAAGCGTCGCCAATCTGACCAGCGACAGTGGCAGCCTGAACGATAATGGCGACGGGACCTGGACCCTGACGCCGGATGCGGATTTTAACGGCACCGTCAACCTTAATTACGATGTGTCTGATGGCACGACGACCACGGCGGCGAGCGGCGCGATCGATGTGGCGGCGGTCAACGACGGCCCCGTGGCGACGGCGGACGGTTTTGCGGGGACGGAAGATCAGGCGATCTCGGGCAATGTTCTGACAAACGATACGGATGTGGACGGCGACGTTTTAAGCGTTGTGGCGGAAACCATCACGACGGCCCAGGGCGGTACGGTGACGATCGCGGCGGACGGCAGCTTTGACTATAGCCCGGCGGCGGATTTTAATGGCGAGGACAGCTTCAGCTACACCCTGTCGGACGGAACGACCACGGACAGCGGCAGCGTCACCTTGACGGTGGCGGCGGAGAATGACGGTCCGATTGCGGGCAATATTGATCTTGGCGCGACGCTGGAAGACACGAGCGTGACCTTCACGGCGGCGGATTTACTGGCCAACAGTACCGATGTGGACGGCGACAGCCTGTCGGTGACGGCCGTGTCGGTTGATCCGGCTTACGGGACTGTCAGTGACAATGGCGACGGGACCTACAGCTTTACCCCGACGGAGAATTACAATGGCGACGATGTGCCATTAAGCTTCACAGTCAGTGACGGCGTGGATTCTGCCCAGGCGACGGCCTCCCTTGATGTGACGGCGCTCAATGACGGACCAACTGTTTCCGGCCCAACGGGCTTTGCGGGGACGGAAGATACGGGAATTGTCTTTTCCGAAACGGACCTTTTGGCCAACGCCTCTGACGTGGACGGCGATACCTTAAGCGTCGCCAATCTGACCAGCGACAGTGGCAGCCTGAACGATAATGGCGACGGGACCTGGACCCTGACGCCGGATGCGGATTTTAACGGCACCGTCAACCTTAATTACGATGTGTCTGATGGCACGACGACCACGGCGGCGAGCGGCGCGATCGATGTGGCGGCGGTCAACGACGGCCCCGTGGCGACGGCGGACGGTTTTGCGGGGACGGAAGATCAGGCGATCTCGGGCAATGTTCTGACAAACGATACGGATGTGGACGGCGACGTTTTAAGCGTTGTGGCGGAAACCATCACGACGGCCCAGGGCGGTACGGTGACGATCGCGGCGGACGGCAGCTTTGACTATAGCCCGGCGGCGGATTTTAATGGCGAGGACAGCTTCAGCTACACCCTGTCGGACGGAACGACCACGGACAGCGGCAGCGTCACCTTGACGGTGGCGGCGGAGAATGACGGTCCGATTGCGGGCAATATCGATCTTGGCGCGACGCTGGAAGACACGAGCGTGACCTTCACGGCGGCGGATTTACTGGCCAACAGCACCGATGTAGACGGCGACAGCCTGTCGGTGACGGCCGTGTCGGTTGATCCGGCTTACGGGACTGTCAGTGACAATGGCGACGGGACCTACAGCTTTACCCCGACGGAGAATTACAATGGCGACGATGTGCCATTAAGCTTCACAGTCAGTGACGGCGTGGATTCTGCCCAGGCGACGGCCTCCCTTGATGTGACGGCGCTCAATGACGGACCAACTGTTTCCGGCCCAACGGGCTTTGCGGGGACGGAAGATACGGGAATTGTCTTTTCCGAAACGGACCTTTTGGCCAACGCCTCTGACGTGGACGGCGATACCTTAAGCGTCGCCAATCTGACCAGCGACAGTGGCAGCCTGAACGATAATGGCGACGGGACCTGGACCCTGACGCCGGATGCGGATTTTAACGGCACCGTCAACCTTAATTACGATGTGTCTGATGGCACGACGACCACGGCGGCGAGCGGCGCGATCGATGTGGCGGCGGTCAACGACGGCCCCGTGGCGACGGCGGACGGTTTTGCGGGGACGGAAGATCAGGCGATCTCGGGCAATGTTCTGACAAACGATACGGATGTGGACGGCGACGTTTTAAGCGTTGTGGCGGAAACCATCACGACGGCCCAGGGCGGTACGGTGACGATCGCGGCGGACGGCAGCTTTGACTATAGCCCGGCGGCGGATTTTAATGGCGAGGACAGCTTCAGCTACACCCTGTCGGACGGAACGACCACGGACAGCGGCAGCGTCACCTTGACGGTGGCGGCGGAGAATGACGGTCCGATTGCGGGCAATATCGATCTTGGCGCGACGCTGGAAGACACGAGCGTGACCTTCACGGCGGCGGATTTACTGGCCAACAGCACCGATGTAGACGGCGACAGCCTGTCGGTGACGGCCATGTCGGTTGATCCGGCTTACGGGACTGTGGCCGACAATGGCGACGGGACCTACAGCTTTACCCCGACGGAGAATTACAATGGCGATGATGTGCCGTTGAGCTTCACAGTCAGTGACGGCGTGGATTCTGCCCAGGCGTCAGCCACTCTTGATGTGGCGGCGGTCAACGACGGACCAACTGTTTCCGGCCCAACGGGCTTTGCGGGGACGGAAGATACGGGAATTGTCTTTTCCGAAACGGACCTTTTGGCCAACGCCTCTGACGTGGACGGCGATACCTTAAGCGTCGCCAATCTGACCAGCGACAGTGGCAGCCTGAACGATAATGGCGACGGGACCTGGACCCTGACGCCGGATGCGGATTTTAACGGCACCGTCAACCTTAATTACGATGTGTCTGATGGCACGACGACCACGGCGGCGAGCGGCGCGATCGATGTGACGGCGGTCAACGACGGCCCCGTGGCGACGGCGGACGGTTTTGCGGGGACGGAAGATCAGGCGATCTCGGGCAATGTTCTGACAAACGATACGGATGTGGACGGCGACGTTTTAAGCGTTGTGGCGGAAACCATCACGACGGCCCAGGGCGGTACGGTGGTGATTGCGGCGGACGGCAGCTTTGACTATAGCCCGGCGGCGGATTTTAATGGCGAGGACAGCTTCAGCTACACCCTGTCGGACGGAACGACCACGGACAGCGGCAGCGTCACCTTGACGGTGGCGGCGGAGAATGACGGTCCGATTGCGGGCAATATCGATCTTGGCGCGACGCTGGAAGACACGAGCGTGACCTTCACGGCGGCGGATTTACTGGCCAACAGCACCGATGTAGACGGCGACAGCCTGTCGGTGACGGCCGTGTCGGTTGATCCGGCTTACGGGACTGTGGCCGACAATGGCGACGGGACCTACAGCTTTACCCCGGCAGAGAATTACAGTGGCGACGATGTGCCATTGAGCTTCACCGTTTCTGACGGCGTTGAGACGTCTCAGGCGACGGCCTCCCTTGATGTGACGGCGGTCGCGGACGGGCCCTCTCTTGGGGTGAGTAAAACTCTGGAAAACACAGATGGACAATATGATATTTCCGGTGGCGGAGAGATTACCATCGACGCCAGCTATCTGTCTGTAGAGGCGGGCTATAACAGTTCTCATGGTTATTATGTCGCGGACGCGGATGGAAACCCGATCGGCGGGGCCATTATCCAGGATAATGTTAAAGATGCTGATTCTCACTCAATCACAATCAATCCGGATGATTATCCTGGTGGCGTGACGTTGGGGTTCTTTATCATCCCGGACGGCCATGACGCGAACGCGTCCATGACAGATGGCTCTGCCGTTACGTTTGAGCAAATTGATGGTGTATGGACGCCGATGCAGGAGGGTGCGCCATTGTCAGGTCAGGGCGCTCCGGCCTATTTCAGCAATCAGGCCCTTAATCCGGATGGTTATGACCATTTGGCGGATACAGTCCGTGAAGGTAACCAGAATTGGGAAGACCTTTATGGCGGCGGAGATAAAGATCATACGGATGTCAATACCCAGATTGAGGTGAGACAGACAACCGATGTGACGGAGACCGTTCAAGGCAATGAAGAGAACGCCATTGCCCTGCCGGATATTACGGCTTCATTGAATGATGTCGACGGGTCGGAGAGCCTGAGCCTGGTGATTTCCCAGGTGCCGGAAGGAACTGTTCTGCAGGATAGTGCCGGTCATAGCTTTACGGCAACTGCCGATACAGGTTCTGTAGATGTAACAGGCTGGACGCTGGAGGATCTTACGGTCACCCCGGCGGAAGGAACGGTTGATTTTGATCTTCAGGTAACGGCGACTTCGACTGAAGACAGCAATGGTGACAGCGCCACGACAACTTCGATCATTTCTGTTGATGTCAACAATGGCCCGGATGCCGTCGCCGATACGGCGTCTGCGGGTGAAAACCAGGCTATTACAGTGGATGTTCTCGCCAATGATACCGATATCAACGGGGACACGCTTAGCCTGACCGACGTTGTTGTGCCGTCGGGTCAAGGGGGGGTATCCATCGTTGATGGACAAGTACAATTTGATCCGGGCAGTGACTTTGATGATCTGAAAGCTGGGGAAACGCAGGATGTTGTCGTTACGTATGAAGCGAGCGATGGCCAGGGCGGAAGTGTGGAATCTACTCTGACGATTACAGTCACCGGCAGCAATGACGGTCCTGTGGCGGAAGCCGATGTGGCGATGACCGGGGAAGACAGCAGTGTGACCCTGAATGTGCTGGCCAATGACACAGACGTGGAAGGGGACAGCCTCAGTGTAACATCAGCTTCTGTCAGCAGCGGTCAGGGAGCTGTGACGATCAATGACGACGGCACGTTGAGTTATGATCCGGGTGAGTCGTATGCGGGGCTTGATGATGGCGAGAGCGCCACGGTGGAAATCAGCTATACAGTCAGTGACGGCCAGGGCGGTACGGATAGCGCAACCGCTACGGTGACTGTGACGGGGTCTAACGACGGTCCGGTTGTGGGGACTGTTGATCTTGGCGCGACGCTGGAAGACACGAGCATGACCTTCACGGCGGCGGATCTGCTGTCCAACAGCACCGATGTGGACGGCGACAGCCTGTCGGTGACGGCCGTGTCGGTTGATCCGGCTTACGGGACTGTCAGTGACAATGGCGACGGGACCTACAGTTTTACCCCGACAGAGAATTACAGCGGCGACAATGTGCCGTTGAACTTCACGGTCAGTGACGGGGTGGATTCTGGCCAGGCGACCGCATCAATTGACGTGACCGCAGTGGTGGATGGTGTAATGTTGCATGCCGGTTCCACGACAACTACGACGACTGACTCCGGGTTTGAAGACGCGGTGATTACCGAGGGAACCCAGACGGGCACCAGCGGTTTCTATATGGCGGATAGTCTCGGGGACTGGCATACCGATTCAGGCGCCTTCGAGGTCTGGTCGGAAGAGCAGACCAGTCAGGCCTATACCGCGTCAGAGGGCGGTCAATATCTTGAACTGAACAAAGACACGACCGGAACCTATGCGGATACCATGAATATCTATCAGGATATACAAACCCAGGAAGGTCACGACTATAGCTTCAGTTTCGATTTCTCTGCCCGACCGGGCTATGATGAAGATGTGTCAAAGGTAGAGGTCTGGATCAACGGCGAGAAAGTTGAGGAAATCTCCGATTCGGGGATCGGGGCTACTGATACCAACTGGTCCAATCATGAATATAGTTTTACCGGGGATGGTTCTTCGGTTCGGGTTGAAATCAAATATGCAGGCGAGGGGGCGCAATATGGGCGCGGGGCGTATATTGATAATCTGACGGTGACAGATGTGGAGGATGTTGAATGGGCAGCGTCCGGTACGGAGGGCCTGGCGATCGCCTTGCCGGAAATTATCTCCTCACTGGTGGATACGGATGGGTCTGAAACCATGGCCCTGAGCATTTCAGCGATACCGGAAGGAGCCGTGCTTTCTGATGGCGCGGGCAACAGTTTTACAGCGTCAACGGGCGATACAGCAATTGATGTTTCTGACTGGGCTTTGGACAGCATGACGATCACGCCGGCGGAGGGGACGACAGATTTCGACCTTCAGGTCGCGGCGACCGTGACGGAAACAAGCACCGGCGACAGTGTTACAACCAGTCACGCTCTTGCGGTGCACGTGGAAAGTGACGCCCCCGGGGCAGACCCGGTTGATCATGATGCTGCCCCGGCTGTGCCGGAGGGCTATACCGTGACAACCGGGACGGAAGCCGGAGATGCCCTGCAGGGCAGCGACGGCGTCAATGATTATATCGATGGCGCGGGAGGGGCAGATCATATTGTTGCCGGCAGTGGTGACGATATCGTTTATGGCGGCAGTGGCGGAGATGCCCTGAACGGGGATGCGGGGAATGATACGCTGTATGGTGGTGCCGGGGATGATGCTCTTTATGGCGGCGATCAGAATGATATTCTGGTCGGGGGCAGCGGGAATGATGCACTGTACGGGCAGCTGCATGATGACACGTTTGTTTTCGGGGCCAATGAAGGGGCCGATACCGTTGATGGCGGTGCGGGCTGGACCGATACCATTCAACTGGATGGATATGACGGCGCCGGTAGCCAGCAGGGCTGGACCTTGACGCTGGATGATGGCTCCACCATTACCTCAACCGATGAAGAAGCCCACGAGATGATGTTGTCAGAAGATGCATCCGGGACCATTACCTTTGACAGCGGCGGGACCATTGATTTCGACAATATCGAGAAGATTGTCTGGTAGTGGCCAGACGCGGACCTTAACGTGCAGACCTTAACGGCAGGCCTGAACAAGCTGGCGAAAAAAACGGCGTTGGCTCTGGTTATAGAGCATCAGCTCCGGATGCCATTGCACACCGAGAAGATAACAGTCATCACCAGATGTTTCGATTGCCTGGGCGATGCCGTGGCGGTCCTGGGCGCTGATAATAAGCCCCTGACCCAGGCGGGCGATGGCCTGATGGTGAATGCTGTTGACCCGGATCGCCCGTCGGTCGCCATATAGGGCGGACAACAGCCCTTCTTCGACAATCCTGACGCTCCGCCGTAGAAATATCTTCCCCAGAAGGCTGGTGGTGGGAAGAAAGTCCTTATAAATATTCCTGGCGTTTTGATGCAGGCTGCCGCCCTTGACAATGTTGATCATCTGCGCCCCGCGACAAATGCCGGCGAGCGGCTTGCCTTGGCTCAAGGCATGGCTGATGACCGCCTGTTCAAGGGTGTCCCGCGCCGGTTCCACATTAAAACTGGCGGTATTTTTCTCGCCGTAGAGGGCTGGATCAATATCTCCTCCCCCGGAAATCAAGAAACCGTCGCAGTTTTGAAAGTCTTCAGACCGGGATGCGGTTAGGCGGCGGGCTCTGCCGCCGGCCCAGCGGATGCCAAGACGATTGCAAAACCACATCACGTGACCCTGTTCTTCCGCGCCGGTCACCCCGATGACAGGGGATGGTTCAGTCATCGGCATTGTCCGGCCAGTCCCCGTTATCCTGGGCTGTTACCATGATCTGGGCCACTTCTCTGGCCCAGTCTTCCTCGCTGGTGAGCCAGCTTTCGTTATGGCTATGCCAGCGGGTCATAAGCTCTGTGAACAGGGCGTCACTGTTGGCGACCTGTTCGACATGCAACCAGCGCCGCCATTCCATATCCAGTGACCAATCCGGGTTGGCCAGTTCACAGTTGGGCAAGCGGTAATGAAAGGTTGGCCGGGGATTTATTTTTTCTTCCGCGCCATAAAGACGACGTATCAGGGCCGCGTCGATATGGGCGAACAGCGGCAACATGTCGAGCGCCCGGTTACGGGTTGGGTTATCCGTATAATAATCCGTAACCAGTTGGGTGAAACCGGGTTGGTAATGGGACTGTAGAATACGTTCATAATAGGGTTTTGGAAACGGCGTGATGAAGCGGGTAACCCGACGGGCAAAGTCGACATTATGCTGCTGCTTCAGCCAGGGATAGAGAAGAAGAAAGCTTTGCAGATGCCGAAGAATAGAAGCGGTATCGGTGCTCAACACTTCCGGGTTGATATGCAGGCCAAAGGCGAAATGCAGTCTGGAGGTCGTATCCTGGGCGTCCTGATCCCGCAACTGAACGCAAAGTTTTTCCAGGTCGGGGATTTTGCGGAGCGGGATCGGGGGGGCGACGATTTCATAGGGGGCTATTTTCGCACCGGCGTCTCCGACGGCCTTGTAAAGTTGAACTTGCAGATCGTCTGTCAGGCTTTGATCCTCGCCTGATGTGGTTTCTGTTTCTGCCGCGGCCTCGGCGAGTTTCTGTAGCGGGATGGCGTCCAGTTCGAGTGTGAACTCACCAAGCGTGGTATCCAGAACCTGATAGATTGCATCTGTTTCCCGTGTGATGGTGCCGCCATAAAGGTCGTGAATGATTTCTGCGGCTGTCTCCAGTGTCAGGCCGGCATATTCGATTTCAAATCCCACGAGACGCTCCGTACCGTTGTCGGTTTTGTCCTGCGGGGTGTGGTTTTCATGTGGGGTAATTTTTGCATCCTGATGTTGTTCGTGACAATAGGCGGCGTCAAATACCGCCTGACCATTATAGCAGGTCACGAGCCTCATCACAAACGCAGGCCGGAGATCGGGTCATGTCTCTGTTGCGATCAGCGGGGTTTTATGCGCCATGGCAGTTCGGTTTCCATGCCGAGTGGCAAGGGAATAATGGTCTGGTCGCCGATCTGCAATGGCAGGACCTTTTCCGGTTGACGTTCGAGGATGAAAGTCTCTGTTGGCTGTGGAAGAGAATAAAATTCCCGCCCGATGGTGCAGAGGAAATTTTCAAAGACTGTCTGGCCGGCTTTGGTTGAGAGGTCCACGCCGGCCATTTCAAAGGCCTGGGCGTAAAGTTGCGGCGCGACGCGGCCCGTATAGCAGCCGGCGGCGCAGCCACAGGGTGTGGTTTTCCGGGTGTGGGGCGCACTGTCTGTGCCGGCAAAAAATTTACTGTTGTCGGGGGCTGTTGCGGCGGCTCTCAGGGCGGCGCGGTCTGCGTCGAATTTCACCAGCGGCAGGCAATAGAGATGATATTTCAGGCCGTTGAGCAGACTGCCAACGGTGTAGATCAAATGCTGCGGCGTGATGTTGGCTTTAACATGCGCCGGCGCATCAAGGATGAAGTCCACGCCGACCTTTGTCGTCAGATGCTCGCCAACCAGGCGCAGCTCGGGAAAACTGTCCACCAGGCGCGGCATGCGTTCGCGATAAAAGATTTCTTCTGCATTTTCACCCCGGTCAAAATAGCGTTCCGGGGCCAGCCCGTGTTCTTCGCCGTGCAGGCACAGCGTGACACCGGCCTCCTGCATCGCCTGAAAGACGCCATTCTCCATGAAGTGCGTGAGCGGTGCACCAAACTCGGCGCCGGTGGTGCCGTGGGGCGGGTAATACTTACAGGCCTTGAGCAGGCCACTGGCGGCGCCTCTTTCAATCATATCCGGGGTGGTGTCCCGGGTTAGATAGAGCGGCACAATCACCTCGCGAAATGTACCGTGGGACGCGGCGATAATTTCAGCGCGGTATTGTTCGACGCTTTTATAATTGGCAACCTCGTCGGCAGCGAAGATCTTGCCCACCGGCGGGGCGGTATTGGGCATGGCCAGCGCCCCGGCGCAGCTCATCGCCACATGATCGCTGACCGTGGCGGGCAGGGTATCATCCTGACGGAAATGAGTATGAAGATCGTACCAGTGGGGCAGCGTGAATTCGAGGGCCATGCGACGCGCTTTCTGTTCAGAGGATATCCAGTGTTCTTACCTTTTAGAGAAAACCTTTGTAAAGGGATATGGAAATTTTTTTGCGGTGGTGGGACAGGTTTTTGCTTCAGAGGGCGGCTGGATACAAAAAATGACCTAACTGTGAATCAGCTAAGTCATTGAAAATAATGGTGCCCGGGGGCGGATTTGAACCACCGACACGCGGATTTTCAATCCGCTGCTCTACCCCTGAGCTACCCGGGCATATTGGGCAATTTGAGGTCCCCACTTGCGCGGGTGGATGGGTTATAGAAAAAAACGTGAGGTCTGTCCAGCACTGGTTTCAAAAAAATGACAGATTTTTTAAAGTCGCCGAATTCAGCGGCTTTGCGTCTGTCCCCGACCTCTTTAATAGTCCTCTTCTGGGTCTGTTTCCGGCAGTTCCGCATTCTCTCCGGGAATCGCATAATTACCCTTCAGCCAACGGCCAAGGTCCACGTCGGCGCAGCGGGCCGAGCAAAAGGGGTGAAACTTTGGCGTCGCCGGATGTTGTGTACAGATGGTGCACAGATTGTTGCTGTTGGCTGGGATCGGTTTCTGCATGGATCAGGCCTTCTGCCTTGATGATGTTAGCTGCAGCTTGCTGCCGCTCTGTCGGGTGAATTGGTCGAGTAATGCAGGGTGCGTCTCAAGCCAGTCCATGACCGCCGGCGAGGTGGTGACCTTCAGGGGCAGGCCAGGGCGCGCTGCGGCGTCGCGCAGTGCCTGACGCAGCAGCGCCAGCGCCTGAGTGTCAACGGTCGCTTGCGGACGGTTGCTGGCAATCAGCTGCCGGGCAAGAGGCTGGTGACTGGCCTTGCGGGCGAGTTCCAGCAGGCCGAAGGCCGACAGGTTGCTGCGCTGGACCTGCTGTGGGTCCTCCAGGATCAGATTGTCGACGACCGCCAGCAAGTTGGTGACATCGGCCTTGCCCGACATATTGATGAAATCAATGACGATCAGACCGGAAATGCCACGCAGGCGGATTTGGCGGAAAACCTCGCGGGCGGCGGCGAAATTGATTTTCAGCCGTTGTTTCATCGGATCATTGGTCTCGCGCGCGGTGCCCATATTGACATCGACCACCACCAAGGCCTCGGTTTGTTCAATCGTGATCCAGGCGCCGGAGCGCAGCGGAATTCGGGTATCGAACATCTGGTCAATTTCTTCTTCGACGCCGTAGGTCTCAAACAGCGGGCTCGGCGCATCATGAAGGTGCAAATGGGGTAGAAGGTCCGGGGCAAAATTGGCGGCCCAGTCCTGCGCCGCCTTGAGGCAGGCCGGCCGGTCAAAAATCAGGCGATCATAACGTCGGCTGCCATAGTCGCGCAGGATCTGCTGCAGCGCGTCTGGCCCCTGAGCCATCAGGTAAGGGGCTTTCTTGCGTTCGCGATTTTCCACCGTCCGGATCCAGTGTCGAATCATATGGCGGGCGGTTTTTTCCAGTTCCTCATTGGCGAGATCGGCGGCTTCGGTGCGGAAAGTCAGCCCCATGCCTTTCAGGTCGAGTGTCGCGCCGAACTGCTTGAGTTCTTCGCGACGGTTCGGGTCCTTGATGCGGCTTGAGACAAAGGCGCCTTCGCGGAAAGGATGGAGAATGACAGCAGAACTGTGCAGTTCGAGACGACAGGTCAGCTTGACGGATTTATCCTCGGCGGCATCGGCGGTAACCTGCACGATGATTTTCTGGCCTTCATGCAGTAGCGTCGTGAGGTCCTTGGGTTTCTTTCCGGGTCGTTTGGGCAGCAGGGTCAGCGGCAGAAAGCCGGTCACATCCTGTCCCAGGTCGACGAAGGCTGCCTGGAATTCAGGGCTCAGACGAATGATCTTGCCGTAAAAAATGGCGCCGACAAGGGTCGGGTTATGGTTGCGAAACAGGCGAATTTCCCGTACGCTGTCGTCTTCCACATGGGCGAGGCGGGTTTCGCCAATGGCCGAATTAATCAGGATATCAGAAGACATAGCCATTTCCCTGCAACATATTCGTGGTTTCAAACAACGGCAGGCCGACCACATTGCTGTAGGACCCGTTAATGCTCTTGATAAAACGGGCGGCATGCCCCTGGATGGCATAAGCACCAGCCTTGCCCTGCCATTCATCATGAGAAAGATAAGCGGCGAGGTCCGTATCGGACAGGCGTTTGAACAGGACGCTGGTGGCGACCACCCGCGAGACTTGTGTGCCTGTCGGGGTGATCAGGGAAACGCCACTATAGACTTTATGCCGACGACCGGACAGGAGGGTGAGATATTTTCGGGCCTCTGCAGTATTTTCCGCCTTGCCAAGAATTCGGTTGCCCAGCGCGACGACAGTATCGGCGGCCAGAATATAGCAATCTGAATGGGCAGTTTTCAGGGCGGCGGCTTTTTCAACAGCCAATCGTTCGGCGAGCTTGCGCGGGCTTTCTGATTTTTGTGGTGTTTCGTCAATATCAGCCGGGACGATGTCATCGGGAGCGAGGCCGATCTGGGCCAGCAGCTCGCGTCGGCGCGGAGAGGCGGACCCAAGGATTAAAGGAAAAGATACAGGGAGTGATGACGTCATGACGGCGGATGTCCTGAGGTTTCAGGGAAATCAAACGCCGGCATATTCAGTAGAGAAATACAGGCGTTCACTTATTTGAAGCGATATGTGATGCGGCCTTTTGACAGGTCATAAGGTGTCATTTCGACCAGAACTTCGTCGCCCACGAGAACCCGGATACGGTTCTTGCGCATTTTACCAGCAGTATGCCCCAGGACTTCATGGTCGTTTTCTAGTTTCACCCGGAACATCGCATTTGGCAGTAACTCTGTTACCACGCCGCGCATTTCCAATAATTCTTCTTTCGCCATTTTGGCTCCTCAATATAAATCTATGCCGAAGATACATAGCCAAAACGACAGATTTTTCAAGTCTTTTTGTTATTTTTCCACGATTTAGACGTAAAATGCTAAACCTTTGGGAAATAATCCACATCAAAGCGTTTTTTGATGCGCTCCGTGATCATGTCGCGGGTCTGACGAAAGGCGGCAAGGATATTCTCCCGGTTGCCGGTGACCGCCGTTGGGTCAAGGGTCGGCCAATATTCCACCTGACAGTCGTAGGTGCGGGTCAGATCAATGGCTTTATGCTGGGCTTCGGGGCTGAGGGTGACGACCAGATCAAAGCTGCTGTCCATCAGGTCTTCGAATTTTTTAGGCCTATGGTCGGAAATATCGAGCCCGACTTCTTCCATCACGGCGATGCTGAAGGGATTGGCGCTGTCCTCTTCCGCCCGGATGCCGACACTGTCGGTGAAAATCCGGTGGCCAAAATAATATTTTGTCAGGGCTTCGGCCATGGGAGAGCGTACGGCGTTGAAATTGCACATGAACAACACGCTGTCCGGCATTTTAAGCGGGAGGTCATTGTCCGAAATAATCGGGGTTATGGGCGTGATGATGACGGCCATTGGTTATCTAATCTGTAAGACACAAATCAGGGTAAACAACCGTCGGGCGGTGTGAAAGTCGATTTTGACTTTTTCGGCCAACCGGTCGAGCAAAATTTCAGAACCTTCGTTATGCAGACTGCGCCGCGCCATGTCGATGGTTTCGATCTGGCGGGGGCTGGCGCTTTTGATGGCGGCGAAATAACTGTCGCAGATCTGAAAATATTCCTTGATGGTTTTGCGCAAGATGGACAGCGGCAGAAGAATGGTGGTCAGCTCCTGATCCGCTTCCGTACGCACGATCATGGCGAGACGGTTGTCTTCCATGCGCAGGCGTACCTTGAAAGGCCCCTGATACTGGCCTGGCAGGTCTTCGACGGGCTCATAATGATTTTTTTCCAGCAAATCAAAGATGGCGACGCGGCGTTCATGATCGATGTCCGCGTTCCGGCGGATAATGGATTTTTCATCCAGTTCGATATGGCAGATACGATGTTGGCTGCCGGCATCACTCATATGTCGTCCCTTAATTTATACGTGGTTCAGTCACCCTCTGTGGGGGCATTGTTCAGCCGAATGCCGATTGATCGTCCGTGGGCCTGCAGACCTTCTTCTTCCGCCAGAGTCATCGCGGCCGGGCCGATTTGCGCCAGACTTTCCCGGGTGCATTCTATCAGAGTATTTCTTTTCATAAAATTAAGAACATTCAACCCGGATGAAAAACGCGCACTGCGGGCGGTGGGCAGCACATGATTGGGGCCGGCGACATAATCACCGATGGCTTCCGGGGTATAGCGGCCAAGGAAGATTGAGCCGGCATTGGGAATTTTCGCCGCCATGTCGCGCGGGGCGTCTATGGCGAGTTCCAGATGTTCAGGCGCCAGGCGATTGACGAGGGGAATGGCCTGATCCAATGTTTCAACCACAATCACCGCGCCATGATCGTTCCAGCTTTTACGGGCAATATCGGCCCGGGGCAGGGTTTTGAGGTGATCTTCCACGGCATCACAGGTGGCGCGGGCAAAATCCGCATCATCGGTAATCAGGATCGCCTGGGCGACCTCGTCATGTTCTGCCTGTGACAAAAGATCCATGGCGATCCAGCGGGGATTGTTCTGGCCATCGGCCACCACAAGAATTTCTGATGGCCCGGCGATCATGTCGATGCCGACGGTGCCGAAAACTTCTCGCTTGGCCGCGGCGACAAACGCATTGCCCGGGCCGGTGATGACATCCACGGGAGAAATGCTTTCCGTTCCATACGCCAGCGCGCCAATAGCCTGGGCCCCGCCGATTTTATAAATTTCCGTAATGCCGGCAAGTTCGGCCGCGGCAAGCACCAGCGGGTTGAGGTCACCGTTAGGGGCCGGCACCACCATGACAATGCGCTCCACCCCGGCACATTTGGCGGGCATGGCGTTCATCAGTACGGAAGAGGGATAAACCGCCTTGCCACCGGGCACATAAATGCCGGCGGCGGCAACCGGGGTCCAGCGCGCGCCAAGCGACACACCGGCATCATCGGTATAGTTGTCATCTTCCGGCAGATGGCGGCGGTGGAAACTGTCGATACGTTCCGCGGCTGTTTTTAGGGCCTGAAGTACATCCGGGGCGCAGTGGGATTTGGCGTTTGCCAGTTCCTCGGGGCTGACCCGGATGGTCTCCGGGGTAAGGTCAAGTTTGTCAAACCGGCTGGTATACTCGAAGACGGCGACATCGCCCCGGGTGCGTACATCGGTTAGAATCGCGCGCACCACATCGGAGACATCCTGATCATCGTCGCGCCGGGCGGTGATGAAATCCTCAAACCGGGCGGTAAAATCGCTGTCTGTATTACTTAAAAGAGTTACCATTTCTGCTCTTCTGTCTGTTAGGCGAGGTCTTTACGGGCCCCGATATTCTGTAAAATTTCACTGATTTCATCATTGCGGGTTTTGAACGCCGTACGGTTGACGATGAAGCGCGAGGTGATGTCGATGATCTTTTCAATTTCCACCAGCCCGTTGGCTCTCAGGGTGTTGCCCGTACTGACCAGGTCGACAATCCGGCGGCATAGCCCGAGGCTCGGGGCCAGTTCCATGGCGCCGTTGAGCTTGATGCATTCGGCCTGGACGCCGCGCTCGGCAAAATGCTTGCGGGTGAGGTTCGGATATTTGGTCGCGACGCGGACATGGCTCCAGCGGCTGGGGTCATCCTGGGCGCTTAAGGCTTTGAGTTCGGCGACCGAAACCCGGCAATGGCCGATGTCGAGATCGAGCGGTGCGTAAATCTCGGGATAATCGAACTCGAGCAGCACGTCGTTACCCGCGACGCCCAGTTGCGCCGCGCCAAAGGCGACAAAGGTTGCGACATCAAAGCTGCGTACACGAATGATTTTCAGGCCGGGATGGTTGGTGTCAAAGGTCAGCTTGCGGGATTTTGGGTTATCAAAATCGGCTTCGGGGATAATGCCCGCGCCGCGAATGATCGGCATGACCTCGGTGAGGATGCGGCCTTTGGGCAGCGCCATGATCATCGGCTCATTTTCTGATTTTGGTGCAGACACCTGATTCACTCCTGAAATTCTTAAAAAATCGCTTCGTTGTACGAAATTGTGTCGGAACTATCCAGTGTTGAATCGCTCTATTCGATATTTTCGTCCTGCAAAATGTCTAGAATCTCATGTTTCGGGTGGCATTTTGCCGGCCAGGGAGCGCCAATGTCCTGCATCTGGGCCGATATGGTTTCGCATTGCAGGCGAATGACCCCTTCGCCGGAAAAGACAAAGTCCACGTGATAGGTGCCGTCTTTCAGTTCCGCCGCGTCAATTGACAGCAGTTCCATCGGATGTTCCTTGGCCTGAACGGCGATGTTCTGACTGGTGATTTTCAGGACATCTTCGAAATGCAGCCCGGTGCGAATGCGGCTGCAGGGGGACGGGGCCCCTTCCAGAACCGCCCCGGTGTCCGGGCAGCGATTTTCCCAGACGTAACGGTTAAGCATGATGACGAAGCGGCGGCTTTTACTTTGGTAGACTATGTCGCGCATCATTGTGATGGCATCCTGAAGGTAGGAGGCCATGATGACAATGTCTTCGATGTCTTCAGCACGGAGCCTGAGATTTTGCAGCTTACTTCCCCTGAATTAATGTGGCGTTAGACGCCGTCCGACCTGACGCGGGAGATTTTCGCCCCGCAGGCCTCCAGCTTTTGTACCAGACGTTCATAGCCCCGGTCCAGATGATAAATACGATTTACTTCTGTTATACCCTCTGCGGCAAGGCCCGCAAGTACCAGCGACATTGACGCACGCAGGTCAGTCGCCATCACCGGCGCGCCCAATAGACGTTTGATGCCGCGGATGGTGGCGGTGGAGCCGTTAACGGTAATATCGGCGCCCATACGGGATAATTCCGGCACATGCATGAAGCGATTCTCGAAAATGGTCTCGGTAATCACCGAGGCCCCGTCACACAGGGTCATCATGGCCATCAGCTGGGCCTGCATGTCGGTGGGAAAACCGGGATAGGGTTGCGTCACCGCATTGATGCCGATAATCCTGTCGGTCCCGAGCCGGGCGATCAACCCGCGATCGGTTTCGGTGAAGGTCAATCCGGCCTGTTTCAATATATCAAGCGAGCCGGCAAGTCCGGCTTCCAGATGATCACCGATGAGTTCCAGTTCGCCCCCGGTCATGGCGGCGGCGGCGGCGTAACTGCCGGCTTCGATCCGGTCCGGCATCACGGTATATTCCGCCGCATGCAGATCGCGGACGCCGGTGACTTCCAGACGGGCGGTGCCGATACCGGAAATTTTAGCGCCCATGGCGATCAGGCAGTGGGCGAGGTCGGTGATTTCGGGTTCTTTGGCCGCATTTTCAATGATCGTTACCCCTTGGGCAAGGCAGGCGGCCATCAGGATGTTTTCGGTTGCGCCGACAGATACGATCGGGAAATGCACGGTGCCGCCGGTGAGTTTGCCGGAGGCGCGCACATAACCGTCTTTTAGTTCGATCGTGGCGCCAATGGCTTCAAAGGCCTTCAGATGCAGGTCAATCGGCCGGTTGCCAATGGCGCAGCCGCCGGGCAGGGAGACGATGGCCTCGCCTTCGCGGGCGAGCAGGGGCCCGAGCACCAGGATGGAGGCGCGCATCTTGCGCACCATATCATAGGGGGCGGTGGTGCTTTTGATGGTGGGGGCGGCGATGGTGACCGTCTGGCCGCTGCCGATGTCCCAGCCTTCTTCCTCGTAACTGATGTTGCTGCCGAGTTCGATGAGCAGGCTGGCAAGAGTTCGGATATCCGCAAGGTGAGGCAGGTTATGCAGGGTCAGGCCGTCTTTTGCCAGCAGACCGGCGCACATCAGCGGCAGGGCGGCGTTCTTGGCGCCACTGATCGGCAGTTGGCCTTCCAGACGGTGACCGCCCTCGATAATGATTTTTTCCATAAACAGGCCTTACAGTTTTGGTAACGTTACGCCGGTTTGCCCCATATATTTACCTGACCGCAGGTTATAGGGAACTTCGCAGGGTTCGTTGCCCTGGAAGAAAAGGAACTGGCAGGCGCCTTCGTTGGCATAAATTTTGGCGGGCAAGGGGGTGGTGTTGGAAAATTCCAGGGTCACATGGCCTTCCCAGCCGGGCTCTAGCGGGGTGACATTAACGATAATGCCGCACCGGGCGTAGGTGGATTTGCCGAGACAGATCACCAGCACATCTTCCGGGATTTTGAAATATTCAACGGTGCGGGCCAGCGCGAAACTGTTCGGCGGGATGATACAGGTTTCTCCCGGCCGGTCGACAAAACTGGCATCTGCGAAATTTTTTGGGTCGACCGTGACCGAATCCACATCGGTAAAAATCTTGAATTCAGTTGATACCCGGGCGTCATAGCCATAGGACGACAAACCGTAGGAAATCACCCCGTCGCGATTTTGGCGATCTTCAAAAGGCGTAATCATGCCTTCACTAAGGGCTTTTTCTCTGATCCATTTGTCGGACATGATGCTCATGTGGGAATCCTTAAACTAAATGATGTAATGTTCTTGTTATTATGTACCCCAGAAAAAGGGGCGCGACAAGCGCTTGCCGCGGGGTCAGTCTTTTGACGTCTCTCCCGGTTGATCCTGACCAGGACTTGCGGTCTCTTTTGGGGATGTTCCGGGCGTACTTGTCTGCTTGCGGCGTTTCAGGTTATCTCTTAACGCCTGGACCAGTCGGTCCTGTTTTTGTTTTTTCTTTTCCGCTTTGGTCATATCCCAGTCCTTCGAAAACGTCTTTTGTCGTGCCGGTTCGATACGAATATCGTGGGCAATTCGGGCTAATTTAAGGGCAAAAAATAATAATCGCAAATAATTAAATTTTAGCGCTTGCGCAGGGGCAAAAGCTATGGCATGTTCCGCGCCATTCTGATAGAGGATGTGGCGGACGCCCACTTTTATCTGGCCCATGATCCGGGCCGCTGTAGCTCAGTGGTAGAGCGCGTCATTGGTAATGACGAGGTCGGGAGTTCAATTCTCCCCAGCGGCACCATTATTTTCATTTTATCTATATAAAACAATACATTAATATGTGTTGATGTTTGTTGTTGTTATTGGTCCTACAAAAAGGGCTTACAAAAATGCAGCAAATTCGTTATTTGTCTCAGTCAAATTTCGGTACCTATTATTTCAGATATACCCTCCCCAGTTGGTATGCTCTACGTTTTCCCTTTGCAAAAAAATGGATATACCTCTCCTTAATGACAAAGGATTTGAATGCCGCTAAACTCCGAGTTCAATCGCTTTCATTGTTTACACAGAAAACACTATATAAGATCAAGAGCGCAAAACTGGAGGGGCTGGTGGATAGAGAAAAAAGTTTAAATTCAATAATTGAAGAATATAGAGATTATATAGCTGGTGCAGATCCTTGGGAGCAAGAATCTGTGCATTTTAGAACACCAGACTTTGAAAGGATAATAGAACACATTGGGGAGGAACTAATATATATAAAAGAGGGGGGATTGCTAGGATATGTTGATCAAGATTTAAATAACTTAGAGGAACTCAGAAAGAAAATTGAAAATTCTTGCAAGAGAAAGAACGCAATAGAAATTGAAACTATTCTAAATAAAATGGTTCATTCTGAGGCGAAGAACACTGTTGTTCAAAATGAAAACCAAAGCCAAAAAACGCTTTTATCTGATCTTTTGCAAGAATATTTAAATGATGAAATTGGAGAGGTAAGGCCTAAAACTAGGGGAAAAATGAAATCACATATTGATTTTTTTATTAAGTGTATTGGAAATATTGACGTAAATGAGTTTTCTCAATCAAACTTGAGAGCATATCGAGAGAAATTAAATCAAAGGTCTAGAACTTTAAAAGGTGAGAAAGTATTAATTAGCAATGTTACAAAAAATGATCACCTAACCAGTTGTCGAACGTTGTTTGATTTTGCTATTGGACATTATAATTCAAGACTAGAAAATTATTTCACGAGCCCTGCTGTCTTTTATAAAGTGAAGAAAAGTGATAAGAAAGATCGTATTCCTTTTTCATCCGATGAGCTCATTGGAATTTTTTCCCATGAAATATTTACAGAAGGGGAATTTCTTCATCCTTATCAATATTGGGCACCATTATTGGCCTTGTTTACTGGAAGTAGGGAGAATGAAATTAGTCAATTACGGGTTTCTGATATCATCGTTGAGGATGGTATTAGTTGTATTAGTCATAATTTGTCTTCACCCGACAAGCACTTGAAAACAACTAAAGAGCGAGAGATTCCGATACACCCTACGTTAATAAAATTGGGATTTTTAGACTTTGTAAATTTATTTCGAAAACCTCGATACCAATGGGAAAACCAGCTTTTACCGCACCGTTTATTTAAAGGGTTGTCGCTTGATAAAACAAATGGCGGGTATCATAAGAACCTCTCTCGTTGGTTTAATGGTTGCTATGACAAGAAACAATGTCGACAAACAGGATTTAAGTATGAAGTTGGTATATCAACTCCTGTTAATCAAATGAAAGACTTTCATAATTTTAGGCACACTTTTTCTACCGAAATGGAGGAAGTTGGAGCACAACCAAATATTAGTTATCAGATCACTGGTCATTCTATCGATTCAGAAACCAGCAAAATGAATAAGTCTGCAGGTGCTAGGTATAGACACGGTGTTTCTGTTGCTAAAATGTACAAAGAGATTTGTAAGTTGAGTTTTGATGATGTGTTGATTAATGTGAAACCGTTCTTTGAATTGAACGGTGAAAAGAAATGTAGAAATAAACTAAATTAAAATAGAGATTATAGGTGGGATGCAATATTTCGTGTAGGTGGCCATTTGAATTTAATTCCTTCTTCAATATTGAAGAGGGAAAACGGTCTTGAAATAGGACTGATTTGCTTAAGGGTAGAAATATGAACCGAATAAAAAAAAATATAACTACTTACTTTTATTCTATTGATGCCCATGAGGATTTCTTTACAACTTTTATTTCGAACTTTAAAGCAAATAAAGAGGCAAGTTTAAGTACAAAGATTTTTAATTTAAAATCAAAAAAGCACTTAATTAAGATATTTAATGAACAAGTTTTTACAAATACAACTGCCTATGCTGTTACGGTTGTAAGGGAAAGAAATACATGGCAAACAAAAGCAACTAATGATGGTAAAATAACCGGAGTATCTTTGAATCAGGGGATTATTGGGGACCCGTATTTCTTTTTTGTAGTTCCTGATAGGAAGATGTTGTTGGGATTCACATCGGGACCAAGCGGGAGTATCAAAGCAGTTGGTAAGATATTGTTAGAACAGTTTAGTAGTGACCGTACGGATCGAATAAAACTAAATTTGATACCAAAGGAGCAAGAAAATTATGTTTTAGCTGAGTATCATAATCTTCAATTTAGTTTTCTTTCTTCGTATTTTTCTAATATATCAGACGATGCACCACAAATCATCCAAGGCTTAAAAAAGACAGCCCCTTATATTGGCATTAACACTCAATTAGCTGTAACTTTAGAGTGTAACGATTTTGTTGTTGGAGGGATTTCAAAAGACAGTATTATAGAAATAATTAATTATCTTTCTGAACATGAAGGATGTGCAGTTTTAAAAGTCAAGGGTGTCGACGGTGAGGGCAAAAGAACTTATTTGGACTTTGTAAATGCTTTTTTAAATTATAAAATAGAAATAGCCACTCGAAATAAGTTTATTGATGAGAATACAGCAATAGAAGTACTTAATAAGGCATTGATTGACTACTTAGAAAAAAAATAGTGTTTATTCACTGAATAACTCAAGTATCTCTTTTTTTGTGATAGAGTGAATAGTTTTTAATCTATCCTTTCTCAACAAATCAAATAGTTGCTTTCGCGAAGAAATTGTTTCTTTTTTCACCAGCTTATCATCGATTTCTTTGGCTGCTTCTCTAGATAGCCCCATATTGATCAGGTTAATCATTCTGTCATCACAAGCACCGATCTCCATGAAGGAATGTAATTTTACATTAGAAAGTTCAACATTCTTATTTACTAAAATAGTCTGAAGAATAAGCTGATAGCACTTTAGGGAATTTGACAAACGAAACCTTATATCATTATTGATGGCTTTTATGACGTTTCTAACACAAGTATTGACGCTTTTAGGTTTTTCAGAATTTTGTTTAGCCCTCCTTATATTCCACGCTATCTGCTCAGATATAATCTCCTTAAGACTATTTCCTAGAATCCACTTTTTAGTGATTATGCAAATATGTTCCGGATTGTTATCTGCGGTTGGTTGGTAGACGCCAAACTCTATCAATTTTTGACAAATCCTTAACATAGTGTCATATAAACTACCTGACTTAGGATGAGGTAAAACCCAATCTTCTAGTTGTTTTTGCTTGTTAAGAAAATTAAATAATTTATTTTGTTGAATATAACCTACAGTTGGATTGGCTTCTAAAGTAAATGCGGGAACTCTTAGAGAGTCATGGGCTAACTTTATATTATCAAGCAATAAAGCTCGTTTTTTTCTTCCAATATTAAGTTCGTCTGCATTTAAGGTTTTGTCTAATTTATTGTTAGCAAACTCCCTAATTAACTTGTTTGCTATGGTGTAAAATCTATATTGATCTCTCTCATCATGATCATAGTCTCCTTTTAAAGCTCTAATTATAATTTCAAATTCTTCATTTATTGATTTAAAGTATGTAGGTACTTTATCTTCTTCCTCTTGTTCGTTGTTAAAGTAATCTTTAAATCTCCATTTGTCCGGCTCAATGAGAAAGATATTACCACCAAAGTGCTGTAACATTCTTCCTGCTCGTCCGGTTATGTTGTTAATTTTAACGGCTTCGATCTGTTCAGATTTTTCATATGGGATGATCTGAATAGGGTCTTTTAAGAAAAGGTTTCTTGCGGGTAAATTTACTCCTTCGGCAAGTGTGCTTGTGCATACAATAAACTTAACGTGGTCCTCTTTTACTAGATTTTCCACCAAAACCCTGATTGAACTAGGTAAAGGTCCATAGTGAAAAGCAACACCTTTTCTAAGGTTATTTGCCAGTGAAAATTTACTATGCACGAACTCTTCTACATAGTTAGCGGCTTCTTCTAAAAGCGCATTTTGTGTTGTTTCTGTGATTCTTGAAGAAATTTTATTAGCAATATTTTCGCAATCATTAGTTTTATTTCGGTAAATGATATTGCTTTGACCTTTACCTAACTTACATATGATGTCAGCAAAATCTGTCTTGATAAATCCTTTTGGAATAATTTTAATATTTGTAGAATTATTTCTAGATATAACTAAGTTTGAACCTTTTAGTTTTATTGACATAATAATTTTGGTAACAGGAGAAATTTGAGTTATTTCCTTTTTGAACTTAATATCTTTAAAAATAGTCGAAAATGAATCTTGGTAATTTGATGATGGCATACTAATAATTATTTGAGGATAACTATCCTCAAGCATTTTTTCGAGAGTGAGGTGTAGCAATACCCCCCTGCTTTTGTCAGAGATGTTATGTGCTTCATCTATAAATAAATAATCAAACGTTAGGTCGCCAAGTAATAAGATTTCATGTAATCGTTCCTGCGTCATCACAAAGAAGGTCTTGTTAGCAAAAAGTTCCTTTTTAGGAATAGTGCAAATTTCGATATCGTTGTCATACCCACCGTCTTTTGCAATTTCATATATTTTTCCTGCTACCTCAGAAATTAGCGCCCGAGTAGGAACAATGATAGCGGCGAATGAGCCATCACTTTTTGCTACTTTATTGAGTAAGTAATTTAAAATAACATGTGTTTTACCTGCTGAAGTTGGCGCAGATGTGATTGTGTCATAGCCCTTTGAAAGGTCTTCCCATAACAAACGTTGAAAATCAGTTAGTGGGAAGTCCAACTCTAAAACAGTGTTCAGTGTTTCTCTAAACTCGTTTTGTGCTTCTGAATAGAAGTTGAGTTTGAAATCAAGCTCTGGAAATCGCTGGCAAAGAAGTTGAATATTTGGAAAATCACCTGAATTCACAAATATATTGTTAGCAATAGGTAATATTTCTTTATAGGTATCACCACATATATCTAACATCATCGATAGTAATATCGCGCCTTCATTTCTAATATTTCTCTTTTCTGACATATAGAATATTTGAGCAGATGAAATCAGTTTTTTGATGACTCCTCTACCGATAGGTTCATTTGTAGACGTTAAGCTCTGAATATATGAGTCAAACAAAATACCGCTATTTAGTTGGTATTCATCACTCTGGATAATTTTTTTCGCAAGTTTATTTAACAATTCGGTCAATTTTGAATCCCCATATATGTGACAAATTCATCAACTAATTCATCAACACAAGTAAATGGTAGTATTAACAATGAAACTTTATTGATATCCATTTCCTCAGATTCAACTTTACGAAAAAAGTCACCAATATAAACTTCCGCCAATTTTTTATAGTCTTTTATGAAGCCGCTCTCTGTAACATTGTCAGACATCAGTCTTGGTGCAGAAAAGCCTATAAAACAAGGAGAGTGAATAACATCAGATATCTCGATTCCAGAAAAGGGGTTAAGTAAATTTAAAAGTTCCGACTCAAACTTTTCGTCAATGTTAGGGAAGTCCATATGACTATCTATTAGGTCAAATTCAAACGCATATTTATCTTTAGCGGTTTTGATAGATGTGGCCGTTGATGTCGCTGCTGGTCCAAAATTTTTGTAAAGTTTTGATTCTCCCAAATATAGTTCAAGTTTTTCATCATGAAATTGACAGTGTACGGCATCTGCCCCAAATACCGGTATTCTAGATGCTGTTTTTAAGGAAATTTTGCTCAATATTTTGGGTGCTTTAAAGTAGATATCCAGTAAGGTAAAAAGTATCAACTCCCCCAACTCTCCCTTAGCAGTATGTTTACTTAGTTTGCGAATTGCTTTGTCAAAAAGTTCTTCAGCGGATTTCTTGTTTTGAAGACCAAGCTTTCTTTCGACCTCGGAGCATGAAAAAACAAAATTGGAAAGTATCCCATCTTTAACTATTCTAAAAAACTCTGAATAACCAATTCCATTATTTTCTGAGGTTAGATAAACAAGTAAAGTCTTTACTTTCCGGCCATCATTAAGGGTAAACGAAAATGGTACCTCTTTTAGAATAGCTTTTATTTCTTCTGCGTTTTTCAATTGTGGCTGAAGTTTTTGATTCATAAAGTTACTATCTCAAAAATGTATAAAAATACGATACCCTCGATGAGTGAGCGGTGTCAATTTTTTACTCGCTATCGTTTTCTATAGTATTTTGAACTGCTAGGGCGATGTCTGAGGCTCAAAAAAAAATCATAGGAGCCCAGAGTAAAGTGACTTTTTGTAGTTCTATTATTTCTAAAATACTCTCTCATACAGCCCAACGGTGTTGTTAAAGAAAACTGAAATTAGTCAAAGTAGCATTTAAAGAATGCCTTATGTCACTAGTGAGCGTTATTCAGATATGGGGGTAGTATCCGATATTACTTGTAAGTGATCATTTAGGTTTCATTCCCCTTTTTATTAGTGAAGAGGGCAAACGGCCTTGAAACAGGGCGGCGATCTTGTTTATTATCTGTTTCCAAATTCTCGGAGGCATTGGGAAAAGTTCCCAACTTTTGATGCTTTCATTTACTTATTATTTCTATTATCGTTTAAAAGAACAATTTGATAAATATAGGCTATCGTAATTGTTTTGCCTGTTTTTGATAATGGGTAATTCAAAATTTTTCATATATTTGACGTTTCGTACAATTGATTGTTGAATAAATTTAGTTCTATTCATGTCAGTTTGGATAACTAAGTTATCCATTTGGTCACATAAGTTTTTTGGTAAATTTAATAATATTGATTTGTTATTAGTTGCCATGCTTTCAAACCTTTATTTGTCTGCATAATCCTTCATTTGGTTAGAATTATAACATTTTGTGTTAGTCTTATTTTAAAGTTTAAATCCAGCTCAATTGAAATATTGATTAGATATTAAAATACTATGTGAAATATTGAAAAATATCTCATGGTTAAAACAGAATGGTCAAATAGTGGAACAACTCATTTGATCACAGTAATCGAATACTTTTGAGTAGTTTAATCCTTCAATCCAATATAAATTGGTTGGTCATAATCATTTTTAGGGTCGTATTTTTTGCTAGCATAATTAATAGCGCTAAAATTATTAGAAACTTCAGAAAGGTGTAATATCTCATTCAAATCATCACGTTCATCGTAATTGTAATGATTAATTGATGGTATTTTTAACCATTCATCATTGATCATATTTTTAATAGCATCACTAGTGAAATCAGCTTTGTTTTTATAAGAAATTTTTGGTGAATGAAACATGAAATGATAATGAATATTACGTTCAATTCTGTTGCCTTCTTTAAAACCAACCATCCAACACTTATCATTGTGTTCCCATTTCGGAAAAGATGGTTTTAAAAACTTTTTGTTTATTCTGAATACAACTGTTCTTAATCGCTGTGTGATTTCGTTTTCGTCAAACCATTGTTTTGGTGTTGGTTGTACAACCACGCAGTGACTGAAGCTAAAGCCACATAACCATTTTTGATATTCCGTTTTCAGTAGATGTTTTTCAATAATCATATTTGACCCTTCATTTAATTTTTTCATATAACTATTTATATAAATGTGTATATTTAAATAAACATACATATGAGAAAATTGATGAGATATGATGATGAGTTTAGATTAATAGTCACCAGGTATTTTCTTAAAACTGGTGACGTGAGATATACATCAAAAAAATATAATATACCTGTATCAACCATCTATAAATGGTATGAAAAATACAGAAAAGGTGGGGAAAATGGGCTAAGAAAGAAATCGACAAGACCTAATACATCACCAAATAAAACCTGTGATGAATTGGAACGATTAGTAGTTGGCGCTTGGCTGGAAATAAAAACAAGACGTAATTATGTAAATGTTAAGAAAAAGCTTGATGATAGGAATATAAAACTATCGTTACCAACAATCAAAAAAATACTAAATCGTAAAAATCATATGAGTTGAACAACACGTTTCATAGCATCAACATCAGATTCAATATACCGCTGTGTCATTAGCAATGAGCTATGGCGGGCTAACATCTGAACATCTCTCATGCTCCCCCCAACGGTAGAGATTTTACGGGCAGCATTGGTGATGAATGTACGTCTGCCGCTATGGGAACTGCACCCCTCAAAGCCCATTTGTTTATACCAGTTGGAAAATATATTTACAATTGCTTGAGCAGACATGTTTCCCCTTCTTTCTGAAGTAATGACATAATCATTTTCTTCTAATTGCCAAGATAATGACCATAATTCATGAAGGGCTATAGATAAATCACTATTCAACCATATAACACCACCGCTTGAACCCTTTGATGCGCTGTTGGTAAGCGATATGCAGTCAGAGATTTCACCGCTACTGGTCGTAATCATACGCCACGTTAGCTGAGATATTTCTTTGGCCCGTAACCCTGCTTTTAAGCTCAGTAAGAAAATGACTTTGTTTCTTACTGGTGATCTGGTGGACTGCAAATAATTCAGCACAGCTTTTTGTTGACTGCTGTTTAAAGTTTTTGCCTGTTTACCTAGCGCCATTTTATTTTCCCGAACTCATTATAAAACTACTTATAGCAGCAAAATGTATATGAGTTATTTTTGTAATTTCGATTCCATTCATATTTATACCATTAATTTCAATAGCTTACAACGACTCGTTATGAAATTGTAATTTTATACTGAAGTCAATAATGTAACTTTTAAGTGTGAATTTATCAATAAATTGAGGGAGAGGTTATGACGTTAGTAAATCAGGCGGGGAAATATATTTTTGCAGGGGCTGGTCTTAGTGCAGGACGCAGTCTTTGGTATAATTTTAAAAAAAATTGGCAGGTATATCTAATTATATTTGCCATCGTTGGTTCTGTGTGCTTTCCCTATTTAGGAGCCAGGAATATGATCAAAGGGCATAAGAAGAGAGGTTTTTTTAAAACCATATTTGTAACAATCATAGGAAATTCTCTCCTGATTATTACCGGCGGTGTTTTCTTTGTAATCGAGTATGCAATGATCATCGGGGTTCTTGATTTAAAAGTTGCTTCAGATCTGACTACTGTTTTGACAAATGTTGCATATGCTGTTGTCGTATTATGTTCAATTGGCTTTCTAGTTGGTTTTTTCCAACGGTCAAAGCGTCTTTTGGCTTTTCGAATTGAAAGTGAAAATGAAGACTTTATGGAGCAGCATAAATTTAAAGAAACAGGAACCGATGATATAACTCACTACGACTTTAACGATACACCTTTACGATTACTTGAAATGCAGAAAGATAGGATTTCATTTATGGTGGTGGGAGAAAGAGGAAAAAGAGCATTTATCAACATGGATAATGATGGTAAGTTTTTGGAATATATTCCTGCAGCATAACAAATTGTTGTATGTGATAAGTTTAATTCAAAATGGGGAATATATTTAATGATTTCTTTTTCAGCTAAAAAAATATACCAGGTCGTTTATATAGTAGCTAGCACACTAATTTGGGGGGTGGCATCATCTTTTGCGGTACCTGTTTATACTGTAACTGAAATTACTGGCGGTGATCTGGACGTGGGACAAATTAATCCCGCTGGCGTGAATGACAGTGGCCAAGTTGTTGGTGACATATACCTAAATGATGGCTCTACTCATGCTTTCGTTTGGGGTGCAGAAAATGGTATGACTGACCTTGGAGTATTTGGGGGGACGTATAGTACTGCTATAGATATCAACAACAGAGGGCAAGTGATTGGCAATTCAACTATTAATGATAGCAACGTGGGTATCCATCCTTTTGTTTGGGATGTAATTAATGGAAAGTCTGATCTAGGGGTCTTCGGGGCAGATTCTGCTAATGTTTTAGGAATTGATGATAATGGGAAAATGGTCATCTCACTTTCAGGGACTTTTGGACCGGGTGATGTTCCTGTTTTTTTATATGATACTATCACGGGTACACATACTGGGATCAATCCACCTCTTTTCTCTCTTCCCAGGACTCCTTCAATCGCCCCACAATCGCTAAATAATAGTTCACAGGTAACGGGAACAATAGTAACTGGAAATGGTGGTCCTCAAACAGTTGTCATTTGGGATGAAATAAACGGAAGAACAGATCTAGGTTCGCTAGGCGGCCGAGTTAGTTGGGGGTTAGATATTAATAATAATGGTCAGATTACAGGTAGGTCTGAATATCTTTTTGATAACGATGCTACACATGCCTTCATTGGTGAAGAAACAAGTGGGCTAGTAGATATTGGCACTCTAGGGGGAACAGGAAGTGTAGGAAATGCTATTAACGATAACGGTCAGGTTGTAGGATGGTCGCTTACAGAGAATGATAAAGGTTTTGCCGCCTTTCTTTGGGATGACGGTGTAATGTATGATCTAAAAGATTTAATTGATGTTGATGACCCTTTGTTTGGTCAAACATTCTTTGCATTTGCGGAAGATATAAATTCTTTTGGAGATATCATTGTTAGAGGAGGGAACGGAGCATATTTACTTACTGCTAACCGTTCAGGTATGATACCAACTGTTTCTGAACCGGCAATATTAATTTTGTTCGGGTTAAGTTTGTTTGGTCTGGGGCGGTATCGATATAAATTACGATATGTTTAAGGTTATAAATAATTGGTATAATTACATAATATAACGACGCAAAATAGGATGCCCCGAATGTCATTTTTTTAGGGTATCCTATTTTTTTAAGCCTACAGTAAATATAGAATTTCTAAGTAATATTCTCAGAATTTTTATTAGAAAATTCAGTATAAAATTACAATAAAATAATGAATGCACGGCTCCGACAGGCTATCTGCCAAAAACAGAAAGCTGGGCAGTTTTAAATTTTGAATTATATCTTATAAATTTTATTGTGGCTTGCTATTTTAACATAAGCATTGAAGCAATATATGTATTTTGACGAGCAATTAAATCTAGTTTCCCAGCCTCTGTTTTTACTTTTTTAATATTTCCACTTATGGTTCGAACTCTATTGAATAGCAAAGCTTTGCCAGCAGTTTTTAAAAAAGATTCGTCTATGGCCTTGTCGGTTTCAAGATTGGTATCTTCATTTTTTTGGTTTGTAATTTCTTGGAATGTTTTCAATAAATTGACCTTTCTTCTAATGAAAACTAATATATATTTATACGAGCAGTAAAGGTGGGGGTATTACCAGAAAATGACTAAGGGACAGTATTATGCCTGTTTGAACTCATAAATATTATCGTAAAAATCAAATAACCAAATCTGCTAAGATATAAGCAACCTATAAGACGCTACCCGTTAAAAAAGCGGACGAGATCATTCGAAGAGGCAAAAAGGCTTGCTGGGAACAAGGTCTGTACAGCTTATCAAGTGAAATTATATGCATAGAAAAAGACATAAGTGAAATTGATTATTTCAGCTATTCACTTAGTAGACTTCTCGCTATAGTAATCTCCAAAAGGGAGGCTTTATCATTGACATTTCCTGAATTGACATATTCTGAATTGGCGGCTTGGTATGCTGCGAGCCTTTCCACATTTGTATTATTATTTGAATTATATAAATGGTTTAAATCGGGCCCGAAGCTTAGGGTAACGGTTACGCCAAACGTAAAAGGCATGGGTGGATATTATGACCCTGCAGGGCTTCATACGCAATTCGATATTGTTAATATTGGTGATCAACTAACAACTATTACTTCTATAACTTTGTACCAATACAAGAATATAGTGCAAAGAATGTTGAGCAGATCTGTAAGTAAATATGTTATTGAACTTAATCGATCTGCCAGTGGATATCTTAGCGATGCAGTGCCATATGATTTAAAAGTAGGTGAAACCTGGCGGAGCTTTTCATATCAAGCTAAGCATATGCAAGAGTTATCGAAGAACGACATTTATATATATGAGATACAAGATTCCTGGCGCAAGAAGCCATATAGAAGAAAGGTAAAATTCTGATGCAAACAATTTTTCATGTATTCAACTTGACGTAGGTAATACAAAATAATACAAAAAACTACTACAAAATGTAGAAATAAGCGAACCCATAAAACTAATTATAACCAATGATAACATATAGTTAAATTAAAAAATATAATGAATTGAGGTCGGGAGTTCAATTCTCCCCAGCGGCACCATCTAATTTCCTTAGATATCAATAAGTTACTGTAAAACATAACCTTTCAGCTTCCAACTGATACACCTTAGTGGTACACCGGAGGCATGAAAAACGATATGTCACAGCATCCCAGATTGCACGAACGCAATGGTCGTTATTACGTCCGCGCAAAAATTCCCGCCAACCTTCTAGACCGTTATAAAACATTGATATTGCTTAACTATTATAACGACTAGGATCAGTTAAGTCTTGTGTAGAATTGCCAAAGTTATTGCAAAATAATGAGTTACAGGAACTCATTAGGAAAATCACATTTCAACACGAGTGGATTATTGCATTCCGGTGTGGTTGAAGTTGGCAGACTGCCAGAAAAGATGGATTTTTTCCCACTTATTGCAAAATCCGAAAACTCGTATAAACTGTTATTCTCAATTCTCTGGGGAGAGAAGGCTATATGATCCTGCGCCGCTTTATGAAACATGTCTCTCACCAGAACTGGTCTGCGGTTGTGCTGTTTTCCACAATCCAATAAGTGGGACTTCACCGCTTCTCGCTGCCAGCTCATCCACGCCCCAGTGCTGCAGATACTATAACAGCCCTGTGGGGCAGGGGTACTACCCGTTAGGTCGAACAGGCGAATACATGTTATGCTCCTCGCCTAGCAGGAGCGGAGGACAGAATGTCAGATACCAATTTTACCGGTAGTGTGCCTGAATATTATGACAAGGGTCTTGGCCCATGTCTTTTTGAATTCTATGCACGGAACATAACCAAAAAAGTGGTGGGCTATAATCCGGGTTCAGTCGTGGAGCTGGCAGCGGGTACAGGTATTGTATCCGAAAGGCTGTCCGCCGGCTTGCCTTCAGGCTGTAGCCTTATAGCGACAGACCTGAACTTGCCCATGCTGGAGATCGCCAAAGCCAGGATGCCGGAAAGCGCAACGGTGGAGTTTCGGGAAGCTGACGCACAAGAGTTGCCTTTTCCGGATTGCACGTTTGATGCCGCTGTTTGTCAATTTGGAATCATGTTTTTTCCGGACAAGGCCAAATCCATGAGGGAAGCATGGCGAGTTTTGAACCATGGCGGGCATTACGTCTTTAATGTCTGGCATTCATGGGCTGAAAACCCCTTTGCACAGTTGGTTCATCAAACTGTTGCAGGCTTTTTTCAAGGGGAGGCGCCTGGCTTCTATAAGGTGCCCTTCAGTTACCATGATGTTGATACCATCAGCGCCACCCTGGTGGAGGCTGGCTTTGTAGATGTTGAAGCAGAAATCGTACCGAGAAAGTCACCGATTGATAACCTTCACTTGTTTGCAAAGTCCCTGATCTTCGGCAATCCAATCCATGACCAGATTCTGGACCTTGGCGGGGATCCTGATGCAGTAGTGGCCGTACTGCAAAGGGAAATTACGCAGGTGATTGAGGGCGATGGTACGATGCCTCTGAAGGCTATCCTTTTTACGGCCAAAAAGCCTGAACTCTGATGGCTTTGAAACGCAAGACGGCTATTCGGCTGCAAGTGGATTTTTTGACACTTTTCGCCTCAAATCCATCCACCACAACTGGCAGTCTCCCAACTTCACTTTCGTACGCATAGGTAGGCAAGTGCTACACAACTGCTACAAAAATGTACTACAAAAAGTTGATTTTATCGGCACTATGATTTAAAGTTTATGTAATAAAAACAAATAGTTATTGTTCTTTGGGTCGTTATGTACATAATTTTCCCCAGAGGCACCATTTCTCTTAATTGTCCTCTTCATCTTCGAAATAATCGACCTGACTGCTTTCCTTGGCGATAAAGGATTTGATGCCGTCATCTGTGCCGTCCTGATAATAGGCCCCGTATTTCCGGGAATCAGGGTAATGACAGATGTCAGGGATCTGCAGGGTGCTGATGGCGAAATAACATAGTGGCTGATCCGAGTTATTAATGATCTGGTGCGCCGTCCCGTCGCCCGCCGGTGTATATATCACATCGCCTTCGGTAATTTCATACATCTCGTCATCATAGCGGATCAGGCCCGTCCCCTGCTGGATCAAAAACATTTCCTCGTTGCCGTAATGCAGATGATAGGGCCAGCCTTTCTTGCCGGGCGCGAGTTCAATATAGCCGCATCCAAGGTTCTTCATCTGCAGCGGGCCGGTAAAGCGCCTGACGGTGGCCTCAAAATTCTTTCCATCACCAACCGGAGTCTTTTTGGCCGCGGAAATATTCAGCCGGGGAAGGGGGGATGTCTTTTGTCTCGTCATTGGATGTTCCGTTCTATGTTGAGGTAGTACTGTTGCGGGGCATGCAGGATCTCGAAGCTTACAGTATTTTTAGCGGAAGGAACAGGGACGGAAGAGTAAGCCATAAACTCCTTGCCCTCGCCCCCTTTTTCTCACTAGACTGAAGCCTGATAATAAAAACAAGGGGTCGGTACGTGTCGGGTAATTTGTTTAATTTGCTGAAAACCAAACGGTTTGCACCATTGTTTGTCACCCAGTTTATGGGAGCGTTCAATGATAATGTGTTCAAGAACGCTCTGGTTTTTCTGGTCACCTATAAAATCGCCGTAGAGCAGGGCTGGGATAATGCGGCGGTGATTGTGCCGCTGGCGGGAGGCTTGTTCATCCTGCCGTTTTTCCTGTTTTCCTCTCTCGCCGGGCAATTATCGGACAAATTCGAGAAATCCCGCCTGATCCGGATTATCAAGTTCGTCGAAATCTTGCTGATGGCGCTGGCGTCCTATGGCATTTACAGCGAGAATGTGACGGTGATGATGGTCACCCTGTTTATGATGGGGGCGCAGTCGGCGTTCTTCGGGCCGCTAAAATACAGTATTCTGCCGGAACATCTGCGTCAGGATGAGTTGATCGGGGGCAATGCCCTGATCGAGATGGGAACTTTTCTGTCGATCATTTTGGGATTGATTGTTGGTGGCATGTTGATTTTGGTTGAGGGCGGACCGATGATCATTTCCGGCGTGGTCCTCAGTGTCGCGGTCATCGGATTTTTGTCGAGCTTCGCCATTCCCAAAACCATCCCTGCCGATACAGGCCTTAAAATCAATTTCAATATCATTCAGGAAACCGCCCACATCATCGGCGACTCCCGCCAGGACCGCCGGATTTTCATGTCCATCCTCGGGATTTCCTGGTTCTGGTTTTTTGGCGTGACGTTTCTCGCCCAGATCCCCACCTTCAGCCGCGAGGTTATCGGCGCGGACGAGGGCGTCGGCACCCTGTTCAATTGCGCCTTTTCCATCGGTATCGGCATCGGCTCGTTCCTGTGTGACCGGCTGCTGAAGGGGCGGGTGCAGGCGACCTATGTGCCGCTGGCGGCGATATTTATGACTTTGTTCAGCGTCGATATATATTACGCCAGTCAGGGCTATATGGGGCCGGCAGGTGGGGACCTGATCACCGTCGGGGAATTTATCAAGAGCGTGGGCAATATCCGTATCCTGCTCGATATGATGTTTATCGCCATCAGCGGCGGGGTCTATATCGTGCCGCTATACGCCATCATTCAGGACCGGGCGGCGCCGTGCAAACGCTCGCGTATGATCGCCAGCACCAATATCATAAACTCTCTGTTTATGGCGGTTTCTGCTGGCGGAAGCGCCGTGCTGATCAGCAACGGGGTCACCATCCCGCAGGTCTTTCTGATCACAGCGCTGCTTAATGCGTTTGTTGCCGTGTATATCTGTCGTTTGTTGCCGGAAGAACTGATCCGCTCGATCGCCCGGGCCATCTTGCGGCTGCTGTATCGGGTGGAGGTTCATGGGCTGGACCACTATGACTGGGCCGGCAAGAAGGCGGTGATTGTCGCCAATCATACGTCGTTCCTCGACGGGGCGTTGCTCGGGGCGTTTTTGCCGGACAAGATGACTTTTGCCATCAATACACATATCGCCGAACGCTGGTGGGTGAAGCCGGCCTTTGCCTTCATCAATCTACTGCCCCTTGACCCGACCAACCCCATGGCGGCGAAAACCATGGTGGGAGAGGTGAAAAAAGGCCGCAAACTGGTGATTTTTCCGGAAGGACGTTTGACGGTCACCGGGGCGTTGATGAAGATTTACGAGGGGCCGGGGACTATCGCGCATCTGGCCGACGCGCCGATCCTGCCGGTCCGGATCGAGGGGGCTCAATTCTCGCATTTTTCCCGTCTGCGCGGCAAATTACGCTTGCGATTATTTCCGAAGATCATCATCACGGTACTCGAACCGGTCAATATGGTCTTGCCCCCAGAGGTATCGGGCAAGGAGCGTCGGCGGCTGCTGGGTGAAAAGCTCTATACCGTGATGTCGGACATGATGTTCCAGACCAGCGACCGTCATAAAACCCTGTATCAGGCCCTGCTCGATGCCCGCAATACCCACGGGGGTGGTCATCTGGTGCTGGAAGATGTGGAACGCACACCACTGAGCTACAACAAGCTTATGCTTGGCACTATTGTTCTCGGGCGGGCGATGGCGCGGCTGACGGCCTGTGAAGAAAAGGTGGGGCTGTTGTTGCCCAATACCAATGGCTGCGTCGTAACCTTCTTTGGATTGCAGCTGCATGGGCGGGTGCCGGCGATGTTGAATTATTCAACCGGGGTGGCCAATATCCGCGCGGCCTGCAAGGCGGCGGGAATTCGCAACGTCATGACCAGTCGCCGTTTTATCGAGGTGGGCGGTCTGGGCGATATCATTGACGGTCTCACCGGACAGGTGGCGTTTACCTATCTGGAGGATCTAAGGGCAGAGATCGGTTTTGTCGCGAAGCTGCATGGCGTTGTGGCCGCCCGGTTCCCCGGCGCCTACTACCGGCGGCGACGAGGCGGAAAGGACCCACAGGCGACCGCCGTGGTGTTGTTTACCTCCGGGTCAGAAGGGGTGCCGAAGGGGGTGGCGCTCAGTCACGTCAACCTGCAGTCCAACCGTTATCAACTGGCGGCGCGGGTGGACTTCAATCCGGCGGATGTCGTATTCAACGCTTTGCCGATTTTTCATTGTTTTGGCATGACGGGCGGGTTGCTTCTGCCGTTGCTGGCGGGGATCAGGACGTTCCTTTATCCCTCACCGCTGCATTACAAGATCGTGCCGGAATTGGTCTATGACACCAATGCAACGATTATGTTTGGCACCGATACGTTTCTGAATGGCTATGCCCGGTTTGCCCATGCTTATGATTTTTACAGCATGCGCTATATCTTCGCCGGGGCCGAACGTCTGAAGCCGGAAACCAAACTGGCCTGGGCGGAGAAATTTGGCGTGCGGTTGTTCGAAGGTTACGGGGCGACGGAAACGTCACCGGTGCTGGCTTGCAATACGCCGATGCACAGTCGGGCCGGAACCGTGGGGCAATTGCTGCCGGACGTGGAATATCGGCTGGAGCCGGTGCCGGGGATTGATGCCGGCGGCAAGCTGCTGGTGCGCGGCCCCAATGTGATGAAGGGCTATTTGCTCTATGATAATCCGGGGGTGTTGGTGCCGCCGGAGAACGGCTGGTATGACACCGGCGATATCGTCGAGATTGACGGGGAGGGATATGTGGCGATTAAAGGCCGCGCCAAACGCTTTGCCAAACTTGCCGGGGAAATGGTGTCCCTTACCGCGGTAGAGGCGGTGGTGGCCGCCCTTTGGCCTGACAATCTGCATGGGGCGGTGGCGTTGCCGGATGAGAAGAAGGGCGAGCAGATTATCCTGCTCACCGATGGCAAGGCGGTGACGAAAGAGGCCATTTCGAAGAAGATCAAAGCCGACGGCCTGCAGGACCTGATGCTGCCCAAGATGATTATGACGGTGGAGAATTTTCCGGTACTCGGCACCGGTAAAATTGATTATGTGGAGGTAGGCCGGGTGGTGGCGCAAAAGCTGGAAGGCAAGCTGCTGTAGGCTTGTGACGGTTACCGCAAAAAGGCCCTGACCAGAAAACTGGTCGGGGCCTTTTTGTTGAAAGGAACAGAGGTTACTTTTTCAGCCGCAACGCATGCTGCATCACGTGGAAGATATAATTCTGTTCGACCACACCTTGGAAGAGATAAGCCCCCGGGCCGCGGGCGTAGATGGCCACATCTTCGCCGCCGTGTTTCTCCGATTTGGTTGGGACAATGGCTTGTTGTTTAAAGTTCTTGGCTTCCGTATCAACATGCGTCAGGTCACTGCGCGGTTGCCGAACAGGAGCGCCGCTGCCAGTGTAATAGCCAACGGTGGTATAAGGGCCGTCATCAAGTGCCAGCGCAGGTGATGTGTGAGGTTCGCCATGGGCATCATTCTCGACTACTTTCCCCAGGATGGGATTGCCGAGGGTGGCGTAACCGGTCATGACGAAACCGTGGGAGTGATCCGAGGTGACAATGATCAGGGTATCTTCGCCGTTGGTCATCTCCTTGGCCATCTGTACGGCATCGGCAAGGGCAACACCATCATGCAGCGCCCGATAGGCATTCCCGCCGTGGTGACCATGATCAATACGCGCCCCTTCCACATAAAGGAAATAACCGTCGTCCCTGGCTTCCAGGGACTGAATGGCTTTGCGGGTCATGTCGGCGAGGGAAGGTTCTTTGCCTTTATCCGCCGCGCGGTCAGGTTCATAATTCATATGGCTTGCGTTAAACAGGCCGAGAACGGGGCCCTTCGCATTTGGGTCCAGGGCGTCAAATCCTTTCTGGTTCCAGACATAGCGTCCGTTAGGGTGTTTGGTCTGCCATTCTTCCACCAGATTGCGTTTATCGGTGCGATTGCCCTTTTTACCTTCTTCGTCCGTAAGGGAATGGGGCAGGAAATTGGAACGTCCCCCCCCAAAGGCGACTTCAATCCCGTCGCCAAGAGAAAAATCAACAAATTGCTGGGCAATATCTTTGCAGCCCTTGTTCCTTTCCGCTTGCGGGATCTCGCTATCGTTTTCCCAGCCGCGCTCGGGCGCATGGGCATAGGCGGCGGCCGGTGTGGCGTGTGTGAGGCGGGCGGTGGTAACAATACCGGTATTTATGCCAGCCTTTTCGGACATTTCGAGAATGCTTTCCAGGTGATTATCGTGAGAGGCGCCGCAGTCGCCGCGGGGAACAGTTTGATTGACGTTGATGACCCCGGCCTTGGTTTTGGCGCCGGTCATGAACGCGGATGCAGTGCCGGCAGAATCGGGCACCTGCTGGTTGCTGTTATAGGTCTTCGACAGGGCGGTATGGGGGAATTCTTCCCAGGACAAAACATTTTCCTCGCCGGAGCGACCATGCATCTGGCCTTGCAGTATGCGGATTGCCGTGACTGTGGTGATGCTCATACCATCACCGATAAACAGAATGACATTCTTGGCCGGGCGGGTATTGATTTTCTGCGCGAGTTTACGGCTCAGGGTTTTCTGGGCTTTGGTATAGTAAGAATCGTTAGCCTGGGGCACCTCTTCGGCACCGGCGATGCCGGGCAATGCATAAAGGGCCGCCCCCGCAAGAAGAACGGTGCCAAGGCCCATCAATCTGGTTTTTGAAAATAAGGTCTGTGCTGCGGTTCTCGCATTTTTCCTTGAAGTTTCTTGTGACGTTGTTTTGATATGTAACGTATTTTTATGTTGTTTATTCATTACCATAAGCCCGTAATATTTATTAATAATTATGATCAACCAAGTCCGTGACGCGGATTGCAGTGATAAATTATACCAAAAGGTAAAAAATATCCAGTTCCTTGTAATATCTAAGACGATATGATGACCGGGGAAAGGTATGAGTATTTCAAAAATAAGGCCATGAATAAATCCTCCAGACGAACAAGGCGAGAATGCCACATAGGCCGGACATGCTTTGGGGGATCATTTTTTAACAAGCATTTTCAGCATTCAGGGGATAAGTTCATAGAATAGGCTTTACTGCATCAAACATGTATATTAAATATATCTTTAATTAAGTGAGTCGATCCCTAACCCAAGAGTAGATATCATGCGCCCTGATCCTTCCCTGTTTTCCACATTGTTTTCTGCCGGTTTTAGAGTGTTTTTTCCCCTGGCGGCGTTGTCGTCGGTGGTTCTTCTTGGCTATTGGGTATTGTTGGTGACCGGTGGGGTCGAGACCTTACCATCCCGTTTTGACCCCGTGAGCTGGCATCAGCATGAAATGATCTTTGGCATGGTCAGTGCGGTAATCATTGGTTTTCTGTACACCGCCGTTCCGAATTGGACCGGGCGACCGACACCGACCGGGGCAGCGTTGGCGGGGTTGGGGCTGATCTGGATACTCGGGCGGGTGAGTATCTTTTATGGAGCTCATTTGCCGATCTGGCTGCCGTTGTTGATTGACGGCCTATTCCTGCCACTGGCGGTGATTGGCGTGGTGAAAGCTCTGATCGGAGCGGGGAACAAGCGCAATTATTTCCTGCCGGTGGTGTTACTGTTGTTTGCCGGACTGAATATTGTGAGTCATCTGGCGGCCACGGGCTTGATCGCATTTGAGCCGCGCAGGCTGTTTCTTCCGGCGGTTCTCTTCATTGTCTTTCTGATGAATGTGATCGGCGGGCGAATCATTCCCAATTTTACCAAGGGAAAATATCCGGCGCTTACGACCAATACACCGGCGGTTCTGCTGCCGTTGTCGGTGATCGCCATATTCGGGCTGGCGGCGGCGTTGCTTCTGCAGGCTTCAGACATGGTCATCGGTGGCATTGCGTTATTTGCCGGTGGCGTGACGCTGATACGTTCGCTCAGTTGGAAAGGCTGGGCCGTGGCCCATGATCCGATTTTGTTCATTCTGCATATGGGATATTTCTGGATTCCTCTAGGGTTTTTCCTTGTCGCCTACAGCAGTCTGACCGGAGAAGCGCCGTTGTCCCACGCGCTACATGCCTTCACGGTTGGGGCAGTGGGGTCTTTGACCCTCGGTGTGATGTCCCGGGCAACGCTCGGGCATTCAGGGTTGCCACTGAACAATGAGGTGATCCTGACGCTGATATTTGTCAGCATTACGATCGCGGCCCTCAGTCGAGCGGTCCTGCCATTGCTGCTGCCAGAAAGCTATCTTGGCACCCTTCAGGGCGCCGGCGGATTGTGGATATTGGCCTATGGGCTGTTCCTCCTGCGTTTCGGCAAGATTTTCATTACGCCGAGGAAAATTTTCTAGACACCCTGTTTTATGTTTGGTCAGGCAATGTGTAATCCTTGAACATCTTGCGCAGTTCAAGTTTCTGAATTTTACCGGTAGCCGTATGAGGCATTTCGTCAATAAAGACCACGTCATCCGGTGTCCACCATTTGGCGATCTTGCCGTCGAGGTAGGAAAGCAGACTTTCCTTGGTCGGGCTTGTGCCTGCCTCAGCAGTGATGATCAATAGAGGGCGTTCCTGCCATTTAGGGTGGGCAATGCCAATCACGGCTGCCTCGACGACATCAGGATGGCCGAGGGCGACATTCTCAAGGTCAATGGAGGAAATCCATTCCCCCCCGGATTTAATCACATCTTTTGACCGGTCAACAATAGTCATATAACCATCCTGGTCGAGGGTCGATACATCACCGGTATCGAAATAACCCTCTGCATCAAGGATATTCTGGTCTTGTTGTTTAAAATAGGATTTGGCAACCCAGGGACCGCGGACCATCAACCGGCCAAAAGCGACACCGTCTCGCGGCAATTCACGGTCCTCGTCGTCAACGATTTTCATCTCAACGCCAAAGGGCGGACGGCCCTGTTTGACCTTGATGGCCAGTTTTTCGTCCGCTGTCAGGCCGGTATGTTTTTTCAGCGGTCGGTTGACGGACCCCAGAGGGCTGGTTTCTGTCATGCCCCAGGCATGCAATACCGTGGCGCCAAAGGTGGATTCAAGGTCTTCAATCAGGCTTGGGGCGGCAGCCGATCCGCCGATAATAAAGCTTTCAATGGGTAGTTTGCTATGATCCTGCGGGGCGAGCGATTTGACATATTGCAGCAATGCCAGCCAGATGGTGGGCACGCCGAGCGCGGTGGTGCATTCCTCGTTTTTCAGCAAATTATAAAAATTTTCGCCGGTCATCTCTGCACCGGGGAAAACGATTTTACTGCCGGCCATCGCCGCGGCGTAAGGAATTCCCCAGGCATTTACATGAAACATGGGGACGATGGGCATAACCGTGTCACTATTTCCGATGCCGAGACTGTCTTTGGTACAGATGCAAAAGCTATGCAATATGGTGCTGCGGTGGCTGTAGAGAACGCCTTTGGGGTGACCGGTGGTGCCGGAGGTGTAACACAGACCTGCCGCGGTGTTCTCGTTCAGATCGGGCCAGGCATATGACGTATCATGACCGGCGATGATGTCTTCATAACACAGGACATTGTCGAGGCTGCTGTCCGGCATATGAGCGCGGTCGGTCATGATCACATATTTTTCCACACGTGGAAAATGCGCGGCCAGTTTTTCCACCAGCGGCACGAATGTCAGATCAAGAAATAGAACTCGGGCGTCAGAATGATCAAGGATATAACTTAACTGTTCTGGAAACAGGCGAGGGTTGACTGTATTGAGGACGGCCCCCATGGCCGGGACGGCGAAATAGAGCTCCAGGTGACGATAGGTGTTCCAGGCCAGGGTGCTGATGCAGTCGCCCTGCTGTATCCCAAGGACCTCCAGGGCATGGGCCAGCTGCCCGGACCGGTCTGCAACTTCACCGTAAGTCGAACGGTGAATGCCTCCTTCTACGGCCTTGGTCACGACCTCTATATCGCGGTTATAGAGCGCCGCATGCTGCAGTATTGTGGCGATCTGTAACGGTTTGTCCTGCATAAGCCCAAGCATATTTTATATCTCCCATTATTGTGTAGGGGAAGTGTGCCATAGGTTTTTATAAAAATAAACTTAAAACGAACGTTTTAATTTAAGCTATTGACTGTGCTTGCCGGTTGGCAGGCCGAGGCTGAAGAAAAAGGCAAGCGTTAGCATTACGCCGGAACCGATCAGACAGGCGGTGAGCCCGCCCCATTGATAGAGACTACCGGAAAGCAGGGTGCCGAGCAGGCGGCCGCCGGCATTTGCGGAATAGTAGAACCCGACATTGACCGCCACATGATCTGAAGGCGTGAAGGCAAGAATCAGATAGGAATGCAGGGCGGAATTGACCGCAAAGACCATGCCAAACAAGCCAAGGCCTGTAAGAATGGTGAGGGCGGGTGGCATGCCGGTTTCCAGACCAGCGACAATGATAAATGGCAGGGTGGTGAGTAGGAAAACCCACAGGCGGTTTTCGATCACTTCCCGGCTGCGGCCGTCGGCGGATTTTCTCAGCAGAAGAGGCGCGGCGGATTGCACCAGACCATAGCCGATGACCCACAAGGCCATAACACCCCCGACTTCGGCGAAATCCCAACCGAGTCCCTCATAAAGAAACAGAGGCAGGCCAACGACAAACCAGACATCCCTGGCGCCGAAGAGGAAGAAACGTGCGGTTGATAACAGGTTGATGGCGTGGCTTTTGGAAAATAGCTGGCGGAAAGTTACTTTTTTCTGGGCTTGTCCCAGATCGGGGGAGAGAAAAAGCATTGCCGCTGTGAGAATGATGATCAGAAGTCCGACCATGGTCCACAGCGCCGGTGCGAAACCCAACAGGCTGAGAAGCAGGCCACCGAGAAAGAATCCAACCCCTTTCAGAGTATTTTTCGATCCGGTCAGCAGGGCGACCCATTTAAACAGCGTGGCGTTTTGATCCGCGGGTATGATCAGCTTCAGGGCGCTTTTGGCGCTCATTTTGGTCAGGTCTTTGGCTATGCCCGACAATCCCTGCACGGCGACAACAAAAGGCACCGCAGTGACGAGCGGCCAGCTGTCATCAAGCAAGGTCAGGGCCATAAGGGCGACGATCTGCAAGCCGAGCCCCAGGATCAGGGTTTTGTTGAGTCCGACACGGCTGCCAAGCCAACCGCCCGTGATGTTGGTAACAATGCCAAATATTTCATAAAGCAGAAACAGGGAAGCCAGTTGCAACGGCGTATAGCCAAGGGTGTGAAAATGCAACAACACCAGCATACGCAGGGCGCCGTCGGTCAGGGTAAATCCCCAATAGGCCGCCGTGACCAGAGCATATTGGGGTAAGCTTTTTTGATGATCAATACGGTTTATCTGCGTCATGTGTGGACATCAGCCTTTTAGAGGGAGCGTGATATTTTCTGCGCCAGTTCCGCCATGCGGCAGACATAGCCCCATTCATTATCGTACCAGGCGAGCAGCTTCACCTGGGTTTCATCCACGACCATGGTGGACAGCGCATCTATGATCGAGGAACGAGGATCATTGGTATAATCCACGGAGACCAGCGGTCGGGTTTCATAGCCCAGTATATCCTTGAGATAGGTTTCCGAGGCTTCCCGCAACAGGTTGTTGACCTCATCGACGCTGGTGGGGCGTTCAACCTCGAACACGCAATCTGTCAGGGAACCGTTGAGAAGCGGGACCCGTACGGCGAGACCGTTGAGCTTGCCCTGAAGTTCCGGGTAAATCAGGGTAATGGCCGTCGCCGAACCGGTGCTGGTGGGGATCAGGGATGTGAGCCCAGACCGGGCCCGCCGCAAATCCTTATGGGGGGCATCGACCATCACCTGGGTATTGGTGACGTCGTGTATGGTGGTGATCACCCCGTGGCGGATGCCGAGCTTTTCCTGAATGACCTTGACCACCGGCGCCAGACAATTGGTGGTGCAGGAGGCATTGGTAACAATATGGTGGCTGGTGGAATCATACAGATGATCGTTAATTCCCATGACGATATTCAGCGCCCCGTCTTTTACCGGTGCGGCAACGATGACTTTGGCGACACCCTTGTCGAGATAGGCGCTCAGCTGATCCATGGTGCGAAAGGCGCCGGTGCATTCGAGCACCAGATCAACGCCCGTAAGATCAAGATCTTCCAGGGTCGCGCTATGGCTCACCGGGATATAGTGATTGCCGATGGAAAGGCCGGTTTCATCCGGGCTGATGTCTCTGTCCCAGCGGCCATGAACGCTATCGAATTCCAGAAGATGAGCCGCAGTTTCCGCTGTGCCGTCGCGTTCATTGATCAGGACGAATTCAAGTTCTGGCAGATCATAGGCGGCGCGAAGCACCAACCGGCCCATGCGGCCAAATCCGTTAATGGCGACTTTAAGTGTCATGGAGTGATGTCCTTGTTCCGGGTCATAAATGTGAAACATTTGTTGTCTGCGCCGTGGCAGCAATCTTCGATCAGGTAGCCGAGAAAGCCATCCAGTCGCGCCATGTTGGCGGTATAATATATTGCCCGTTGCGCTTTAGCGGAACAGATCAGGTCTGCCTGCTCCAGCGCGGTCAGATGGTAGGAAAGGGTGGAATTGGGCACCCCCAGCCTACGGGCGATTTCACCAGCCATCAGGCCATCGGGACTCTGCTGAATCAGCAGGCGAAACAGTTTCAGCCGGGTTTCCTGCGCTAAGGCCGCCATCATATTTACGGCATTTTTATCTGTAATTTTAGATTTCATATTTTTATATTTCCAGAAATTTGGAAATAAGTCAAATGACGATTTGATGACACCGCGTAAAGTCGCGTTTCTAGGTCGGGTTAGTCGATCAGGCGTTCGGGGGGGAAAATAAGCGTGACTGTTGTGCCCTTATTCAGTTCGCTTTCAATGATCATTTGTCCCTGATGCAATTCGATAAAGGCTTTCGATATGGCAAGGCCAAGCCCGGTGCCTTCGTGGGACCGGGTTTTATGGTCCTGATCCTGCAGGTAAGGTTCGGTGATGATTTCCAGTTTCTCAGGAGAAATGCCGATGCCGGTGTCTTTGATGGTGATATGAAGTTCCTGATTTTTGGTGACACGGTAGTGGATTGCCACAGTTCCTTTTTCCGGCGTGAATTTCATGGCATTGCTGAGCAGATTGAGGATCAGTTGTTTGAGAACTTTCTCATCACCGCGAATTTCCTGAGCCACTTCCGGAAAGCGGGTGGTGACATCAAGTTTTTTATCCTGGGCATTCTTCTGGACAAAAACCAGACATTTCTTGAGCAATCGCGTGACGTCCAGTTCTTCTTCCCGCAGGTCATAACGTCCGGCCTCGATCTTGGACAAGTCGAGGATTTCGTTAACAATGGTCAGAAGATGGGCGCCGCTGGTCTGAATATGTTCCAGATACTCTGATTGTTGTGGGGATAAAGGATCCTCTTTCCGGGTGGTGAGGATGTCGGAAAACCCAATGATGGCATTCAGCGGGGTGCGCAATTCATGGGACATGGTGGCCAGAAAGTCGGATTTGATCTTATGGCCATGCTCCGCCTTTGACTTGGCGTCGTTCATTTCATTTAAAAGTTCGACAACGCGCCGGTAGGACATATAGCCGCCAATAAGCAGCAGGGCGAACATGGCGAAGCTGGTATAAAGTGACAGGGCCAGAGGATTTTTTTTCTCCGCCATACGTTGCCAGCTCAAGGCGCCAATATTCTCCCCCATACTGTTTTTCAAGGGTAGATTTTCAGGATTGTCATCCGGTGTGAACGTGAGCTGTTTGAGTTTCAGGCTTCGGCTGACGTCTTGTTTGAATTCGGGGGTCAGCAGGCGCCAGAAAATCATGAAATCTCTTTTTTCCGCGACGTAATCGGGGTGCTCTCCAGGTTCCACCAGCGTCAAAGGAGACAAAGTCACCAAGGCCGGGATGCCGTTAATGGTCTGATAAAAAGAATAGGGAAAAGGCTTTGATGCGTCCTGTTTCAGTATTTCATTTCGGATATGGCTGAAATGGCCGTTGAAGGCGGGGGACGACAGTTTGTAGTCGGGATTGTTATCGCGCACGAATTGTACGATAAGTTCGCCGGAATTGCTCATGAACCCCATGCCATGAATGGTGGTGTTGATGACATCAGCGGTGCCGATATGGTCATAAAACCAGTCCATATCTCTCTGCTGGCTCATATGTTCGAAAGCACTGCCCCATTCGGTATAGTCGAGCAACAGCAATTCCTGGAAATCCTGCAGGTTTTCCAGATGACGGCTCAGAGAATGTCGGGAGATTTCATGGCCCGATTCTTCAATGGCCCGTTCCGTGATGCCCAGGCTGATCACTATACCGGCAAGAGCAATGGATATCGTAATCGCTATGGGGTTGAATATGCGTGAAAAACTCAATTACTACTCTTTCCAGTACCATCAATTATACCCGTAATTCAAGGCGGTACGGATACTATATGTAGGATGGCGCCAAAAGGATAGACTAAAAAATAGAAAATATTCGGGTGTATTGAGAAAGGGGAGGGCTCATATCTTGTATCGTCTATAGGTGGTGCGGGAGCAGGCGCACGGAAGGAAAAGTCAGAAGAACCTTGGTCCCGTGGTTAAGGGCGCTTTCGATTGTCATTTCGCCCTGATGCAATTCGATAAAGGCCTTTGATATGGTGAGTCCAAGGCCGGTGCCGCCATGGGATCGGGTTTTATGGTCCTGATCCTGAAGATAGGGTTCGGTGATGATGGCGAGTTTTTCGGCGGAGATTCCAATGCCATTGTCCTGAACAAAAATTTGAATATTTTGTCGCGGGCCAAGGTGATAGCCGATGGTTATCTCGCCATTTTCTGGGGTGAATTTAACCGCATTGCTCAGCAGGTTGAGCAGCAATTGCTTGATGACCTTTTCGTCGCCCATCAATTCGTAATGGGTATCGGGGAATTCTTTGATTATTGTGATGTTTTTGTCAGAAGCCGCGCTGCTGATATAGATGGCTGCTTCATGAATAATGCGATGTATTTCGACTTCGGATTCATAAAGTTCATATTTCCCGGCTTCTATCTTGGATAAGTCGAGTATTTCATTGATGATTTCCAAAAGATGATTTCCGCTTTTCTCAATATAATGGAGATATTCCTTTTGTGTTTCATCCAGTGTTTTATTGGTGTCCGACTGTAATATATTGGAAAAACCGATAATGGAATTCAATGGCGTGCGCAGTTCATGAGACATGGTCGCGAGAAAATTGGTTTTGATGGAATGGCCTTTCTCGGCAACGGCCTTCGCGGTTTCCGTCTGGTGGATCAATTCTGAAATTCGGGTGAAGGAAATATACCCTCCGATCAGCAGAAGACCGAACATCATGATACTGATCAAAAGGGTCAGGGACAGATAATTGGAAGCTTTGGCCATCAAGGACCAGGTGATATGCGAAAGAATGCGCCCATCGGCATCGCGAATCGGAATGGAATTTGACGTTGGTGTCTGGGACGCATGGAGGCTTGCAATGCCCAGATCTTCGCCTTTTTGGGCCAATTCATCCGGTGTCAGAATATAGTAGAAGACAAGAAAATCTCTTTTGTTGGCGGGAAATTCTGGTCTGGTGTCCCATTGGAAGTATGTGATTGGGCTCATGGCGAAAAGGGTCGGGGAACCGTCGGAAACGCCATTGAAGAAAACCGGTTCTGGCCTGTTTTCCGGGAAAGCCAGGGCTTTCTGTTTCAACGTCGCGAAATGTTCCAGAAAAAACGTCTGAGAAAAAGCGTATTCCTCCTTATTGTCGCGGGTGAATTGATATTTGATCGCGCCGTCGTTTTGCAGAATGACGATGCCGTGAATGGGATCATTCAACAAGTCCGACGTTGCGTAGCTTTGCACCACCCATTCCGGGTCGGGGCGGTAGGTGATGTTGAGAAAGGCGTGGTTCCACCAGGAATTATCCAGCACAAGCGAACGTAATGTATTCCGTGAATTCTTGATATAAGCGGCGACCACATGATGGGTCAGGTCACTTTCTGTATGTTCGGAGATGTAATAGGACGTTGACAGGCTGCCGATAATCACCGAGAGGGCGATGAAAACTGTTAATGCAATTGGCGTAAATGCTCTCGTAAAACTCACTATACTGGCCCACTATACTGCCCCCCAGTCACATAAAATCACGATATCATTTTCCACGGCATGGATCGCAATGGTTCATATAAGGGTACGCTTATGGTGTTAACAAACTGTTTATGGGATCTGGCACAGGGCTTGGAATTCGTCCCCACGATGTTCGAAATTGCGGAAAGCATCATAACTGGGGGCGGCGGGACTGAGCAGAATCACGCCACCAGGGGGGGTGATTTCACGGGCCAGGGCAACGGCTGCGGCGAGATCCTCGACCAGTGCTGCTTGTCTCCCAGGCAGGTGTTGCCGCATCCGGTCGCCGGTTTCATAGGCGGCGATGAGGCTGATTTCTTTATGGCTGGTCATAAATTCGCTGAAGGCGGTAAAGTCCTGTTGACGGTCCTGACCGCCGGCGATCAGGGTGATCTGGCGGCCGGGAAAACTGTTCAGGGCGGCCAGGGTGGCTTCCGGCGTGGTTGAAATGCTGTCGTTGACATAGCTGATCCCCTCTCTCTCCCCGAGATGCTGCAGTCGATGGGGTAACCCTCCGAAAGTGACCGCCTGTTCAAAACAGGCCTCAAGCTCGAGCCCAAGGGCGGCGCAAATGGTGAGGGCGGCACAAAGGTTCTGCCTGTTGTGTTCGCCAGGCAGGCGCAGGCGACTGGCGTCGCCAATTTTGTCAGACCCATTATAAATGTCATGACCGCGAGCATGCAACGCGTCCGGCGAATTGAACCATAAGGTGCCCGGCGGGACCGCCTTAATATTCTGTCGCGTGAGCGTGTCGTTTTGATTGAGAATAACAGTGTCAACTCCGGTGGAGATCAAATGGCATTTATCGGCATAATATTGTGCGTGATTTAGGTGCCATTGAATATGTTCCGGATAGAGATTGAGCAGCACCGCGATATCGGGTGCATGATACAGGTCCGCCGTCTGATAACTGCTGAGCTCAATGACATAATAATCGGCGTCGTCTGTCAGGCTGAGCAAGGGGGTGCCGATATTGCCGCCGAGTGCTGTTTTATGGCCCATTTGCCGTAAAATATGGGCGAGAAGGGCGCTGGTGGTGCTTTTACCGTTGCTTCCGGTGATGGCAATGGTGGTGCTGCCTTCGGGGCGTGGTAGCGAGAACCAGATGTTGGTTGCAGAGGTAATGCTGATTTTTTGCTGCTGCAGGGTTTGAACCAGAGGGCGGTAAAGGCTGATGCCCGGTGCCTTGATCACCAGATCCAGATCATTCAGGGCGGCGGGCATGTCCTGTTCCAGCAAAAACAGGGTGTGTGGATCATCGGGTAATGTGTCCGGCAGGGTTTGGTTGATCAGAGTGATTTCTTTCCGGGGGAAATGACGGCGCAGAAAATCATAACTGGCCCAGCCTTCCTTGCCCAGTCCCCAGATGGCGACGCGCCGCGTTTCAAGATCCGATAAAGTCATCCAGCAGTCTTTCATAATCGGCGGGCAGGTTATGGTCGGGATATTTGCGCAGGGCGGCTTGACGTAAATCGTCCAGCGGTTGTCCCGGCTCGGGAATGTCTCGGCTGAGTTTATCAATCAGATAACATGTCCGCCATTCCGGGATCAGCGCCAGGCTTTTCAGAAGCCGACGGCATTCCCCGATCTCGCCAACACACTCAAATGGTTTGTGTCCTTTAAGGCCGAGCAGTTCACGGTATCCATCTTCCTGGGCGGGATCGTCGAGCATGTCCTGTCCGAATATGGCGCTCATCCCTGCCTTGCCGATAAAAGGGGCGAGCGCCAGATAGACAAAACGACATTTAGGGCAGTCACAGCACCAGCCGTAGCGGCGTTCCCCTTCGGCGATATGGAAATTGCGATTACAGCTTTTAAATGTCGGGAAATAGCGTGGAGCGCGGGCGAACAGCACCGCAATTCCTGTTTCTGACAGGGGGCGCAGCAGGGAGAAGTAACGAAACCCCGCCAGGACGTGACCGGTAACATAGCGGTTAAAATCCTGTTCAAAGGCAAGCGACTTGCTGTATTGATGATTGATGTCGAGACCGTCTCGCACCATGTTGCCTTCATTGGCCGACTGTTCGTTGGACATCACCACGGTGTCATAGCCATAGAGCAGAGAGGCGAAGGCCATAATAAAGGACAGGATCCCTGTTATCGGGACATGACCGTTATAGGCGCCTTGGTCATTCAGTGTGAACAGGGCCGGGTCCAGGTGCCGTTTAATCAGGATCGGGGCCGGGGCATCGGCGCTGTCAATCACCTCTAGAATGGGGCGGCCGGCATTGATGGCGATGGGGCGGTACGCCCGCTGGCCGTGTTTCATGATTTCGAGGCTGACCAGGGAGTCCTTGCCGCCGCCAATCGGCACAACGGCACTTTCCTTGAGTTCTACTGGACTGGCGATCGAGCGCTGGGCCCGGTTTAAGGGGAACTGAATAGTCTCTCTCAGGTCAAGATTGTTTTCGACGGCAAATTCCCCGAGACCATGCAGATAGAATTTGGTAAAGAACGCGGCGTCTTCGGGGCTGAGCGTCTGGTTGTCAACCCGGATTTCCGACGGGCAGAAGGCTTTGTAATAGCTGATCCCGGCGGCCAGGTGCAGCGCGTGGAGCAGTTTGTCGAGGGCCTGTTTCTCGATATCCGAAAAATCACGCCGGGCGCCGGGAAAGATCAGGGTTTCGGTGAAGCTTGTCCCGCCGAGATAGCCGTAGTCTAGCGTTACCCGATGGTCTTGCGGGCTGAACTGACAGGATTTGAATATAAAGCAGGTATTTTGTGTCATGACATCTTTTTCGGATGTTTTTCAGGCAAAAACAAGGCCTTTGTTGAGAAACCTGTTCAGACTGGGGAAATATAACATGCTGTCGCTTAAACCGCGATCACCCGCTCGGCAGGGAACGTCAGGGTCACGGTGGTGCCATTGCCCAGTTCGCTTGCCAGATGCAGTGTGCCGCCGTGAAGTTCCACCATCTTTTTGACCAGGGACAGACCGAGGCCGGTTCCCTGGCATTCCCGGGTCATGTTGGACTCCGACTGAGTGAATGGCTGCAACAGCTGGGGGATTTCATGGGGAGCGATGCCGATCCCGTTGTCGACCACGGAAAACACCATGTCGCGGTTCTTGTTGAGTTTGACTTTCATATCAATTGTGCCGCCATCGGGGGTGAATTTGATGGCGTTGGACAGCAGATTGAGAACCATTTGTTTGAGACTGCGGCCGTCTACTTTAAGATCGGGCAGGTCGTCCTCATAATGTATCGTCAGGGTCTGGCCGTTATCACTGATCTGGTTGCGGATCAGGCTGCGGGTATTGCGGACGACTTCGTGGACATCGACAATTTCCTCATTCAGGGCATATTTCCCGGCATCGATCTTGCTGATATCAAGAATGTCGTTAATCAGGTTGAGCAGATGGTTGCCCGCTTCGCTGATGTCGTGGGAATAGTCTTTATACTGGGTGATGGCATGGGGGCCGAGCAGCTCGTTTTTCAGGATGTCGGCGAAACCGATAATGGCGTTGAGCGGCGTACGGAGTTCATGGGACATCAGTGCAAGAAATTCCGATTTGGCCTTGTTGGCCTGTTCGGCGCTGCGTTGTGACTGGCGCAGGGCTTCCGTCTCATCCATCATACGCAGGGATTGTTCGAAAAACAGACTGTCTTTAAGGCTGCTGTTGGCAACCTTGGTGATCTGTATAAGGCAGGCTGTGGTCTGGTCCGGTTGTGCCACCGGCGAAATATTGATCGCGTGCCTCAAGCTGGTCTTGCTGTTGTTTTGCGGGGTATTGGACGGATGATGTTCAAACAAGGGCAGGGGCGTAAGATTGATGTCCGGGGTGAGCACGGATTTGATGTCATACCGCAGGGCCGCTTCAATAGACTTGTCCAGCTGGGTATTTTTCATGTCGGGGAAAAGGTCGAGAAAATTCTGTCCCACTGCGGTTTCGGGGCAGAGCATGCTGTGGTTGACCATCCACTGATTAAGGGTCAGGATGTTTTGCTGGGCGTCAATGACAATAATACCGCACGCCAGGTGATCAAGAAGATGACCTGGAAAGACAGGGGAGGCGGCATGCCGGTTCTGTTTCTGTCCGGGGGATGGTTTTGCCTGCAAATTTCTGCTCATTTTTTCTTTAGCCCGTCATGACCTGTGGTCTGTTTGTTTTTATGAGATATCTTTTTATCGGCACGAGATATTGAGCTTGCCGTGATATCCTGATCCCGCGCGCAGTTTAGTAAAAATTGGTTATGAAAGTATAAATGGCGCGAAAATAATCTATGGGCCCCGGATATCGTGGAGCTATCTCCCTTGTAAAGCTGGTCTATTTGCATTTTTTGTCGTCGGTCCGGATTTTTTCGGGTATGATTGGACAAACGGGGGCATGTCAATAGGCTTACTCATTTAACAGGAGGTAATATGTACGTCAGAAATGTTCTTCAGCATAAGGGCCACGACATTATATCCGTCGCACCGGATAATAGTTTGCAGGAAGTCGCCAAAACACTGCGGGAAAACAAGATCGGCGCGGTTTTGGTTTGTGAGAAGGCTGGCCGTATGTGCGGCGTACTGTCCGAACGGGATATCATTATCGCCATCGCCAAGCATGGCGGCGTTATTCTGGAAGGCAAGGTTGCCGAATTTATGACGGAAGGGGTCTATACCTGTTCTCTTGATGATGAAATTAAAACGGTTATGGAGCAAATGACCCGGCGTCGGGTCAGGCATCTGCCGGTGGTCGAGGACGGCAATGTGGTGGGGATGATCAGTATCGGCGATGTGGTGAAACAACGTATGGCCGAGACCGAAGCGGAATCAGAAGCTTTGAAAACCTATATCACCACGGCGTAACAAGGAACCTGGCCGCGAGTCGCGCTGGAAGAGGGCTTTGACGCGCACGCAAAAGGCGGGGATTTATTCTATTGTGATCTTGCTAAGTATCTGTTTATATATGATTTTATTGTATTTTTGCGGCTTGTCCCGCCCGAAGCCCTGTATATGAAGGGCTTTTTATGGTATGGTGTCTCATTGCAAAGAGATCTTCTTTGCGCTTTTTTCAATTTGAATTTTTTGGCGGAAAATGGGGGCTTCGAAACCGTTTCGACATAAAAATGCAATATTTTTGAAATTAGTTATTTACAAGATTGGCCTGAGCTTCTATAACCCGCTTCACCAACACGGCGGGGGCCAGTGATTATCGCTTCAGACGAGGGGATTGAGAACGGGCCTTGCGGTGTTGTTTTGCGCTTTGAGGAGTGCGATTTGTTCTTTGACATTGTAGATTGAAAGAGAGATGTAGGCAGCGGTCTGTTAATTCCTGGACTGTTGTTTACTATAAAACTTATTTGAGTTTTAAGTAATGAACAGGATCAGGTCTTTGATCGTGTTGCGCTCGAGTAGCGAGATGATGGTGCATTGCAAGATGCGGTATTTTTTTTGTGATTGGGCGTGATGCACACAAGATCAACTCAACTTGAGAGTTTGATCCTGGCTCAGAACGAACGCTGGCGGCATGCCTAACACATGCAAGTCGAACGATAAGGTACCTTCGGGTACTGGACAGTGGCGCACGGGTGAGTAACACGTGGGGACCTACCATATAGTACGGAACAACCGTTGGAAACGACGGCTAATACCGTATACGCTCTTCGGAGGAAAGATTTATCGCTATATGATGGACCCGCGCTGGATTAGATAGTTGGTGAGGTAATGGCTCACCAAGTCTGCGATCCATAGCTGGTTTGAGAAGATGATCAGCCACATTGGGACTGAGACACGGCCCAGACTCCTACGGGAGGCAGCAGTGGGGAATATTGCACAATGGGCGCAAGCCTGATGCAGCAATGCCGCGTGAGTGAAGACGGCCTTAGGGTTGTAAAACTCTTTCGCTAGGGAAGATAATGACTGTACCTAGTAAAGAAGTCCCGGCTAACTCCGTGCCAGCAGCCGCGGTAATACGGAGGGGACTAGCGTTGTTCGGAATTACTGGGCGTAAAGAGTTCGTAGGCGGACTGGCAAGTAAGAGGTGAAATCCCAGGGCTCAACCCTGGAACTGCCTTTTAAACTGCCAATCTAGAGACCGGAAGAGGTTAGGGGAATACCTAGTGTAGAGGTGAAATTCGTAGATATTAGGTGGAACACCAGTGGCGAAGGCGCCTAACTGGTCCGGTACTGACGCTGAGGAACGAAAGCGTGGGGAGCAAACAGGATTAGATACCCTGGTAGTCCACGCCGTAAACGATGAGTGCTAGATGTTGGGATCTTCGGATTTCAGTGTCGCAGCTAACGCATTAAGCACTCCGCCTGGGGAGTACGGCCGCAAGGTTAAAACTCAAAGGAATTGACGGGGGCCCGCACAAGCGGTGGAGCATGTGGTTTAATTCGAAGCAACGCGAAGAACCTTACCAGCCCTTGACATACCGATCGCGATTTCCAGAGATGGATATCTTCAGTTAGGCTGGATCGGATACAGGTGCTGCACGGCTGTCGTCAGCTCGTGTCGTGAGATGTTAGGTTAAGTCCTGCAACGAGCGCAACCCCTGCCTTTAGTTGCCATCAGGTTATGCTGGGCACTCTAGAGGGACCGCCGGTGATAAACCGGAGGAAGGTGGGGACGACGTCAAGTCATCATGGCCCTTATGGGCTGGGCTACACACGTGCTACAATGGCAGATACAGAGGGTCGCCACTCCGCGAGGAGGCGCTAATCCCAAAAATCTGTCTCAGTTCGGATTGTTCTCTGCAACTCGAGAGCATGAAGTTGGAATCGCTAGTAATCGTGGATCAGCATGCCACGGTGAATACGTTCCCGGGCCTTGTACACACCGCCCGTCACACCATGGGAGTTGGTTTTACCCGAAGCCGGTGGGCTAACCTCGCAAGAGGAAGCAGCCGACCACGGTAAGATTAGCGACTGGGGTGAAGTCGTAACAAGGTAGCCGTAGGGGAACCTGCGGCTGGATCACCTCCTTTCTAAGGATGATGGTTCGGCAACGAACTATCTTCATAGAATAAAAGTTATTGTTTATGCTGTTTGGTGTGAGGTTTATCCTCGCGCTCAAGTAGCCGCTAGGCGATAGCGCATAACTACAGGACCGCTGTCTACATATCTCTTTCAAAAGTTTAGGTTTATCGTAATGTGTCTAAGCATGACCGGTTAATGGGTCTGTAGCTCAGCCCGGTTAGAGCGCACGCCTGATAAGCGTGAGGTCGGTGGTTCGAGTCCACCCAGACCCACCATACATTGGTGGCATGACTTTCATATGCGATAATTTTGTTGGATTACCCGAGTGGGATGAACATTCCGTGGTATGCCATATTGGATATCGGGGGCATAGCTCAGTTGGGAGAGCGCGTGCTTTGCAAGCATGAGGTCGTGGGTTCGATCCCCTCTGCCTCCACCAAAATTTACCTGAACTTACATGAGACATTTAATTCCAAAGGGGGCGCCAAGCCTCCGGTGGACTTATATAAATAAACAACAAATCTTTGTTGTTTATTTATAACGTTCTTTGACATTGTGAATGGGTTTTTTAATCAGAGAGTTTACTCAATTCTCTCTCTGGTTATACTGTTAATTTTAATAGGTAGATATTTTCTGGTTTGCGTTTTTCTGCTCTCCCCGAGCAGTATTTGAGCGCAGACATTGACAGAGAAATACTAGCTTTTTGATTTTAATGAGCGTCATGTATTTTTTGTTCGGCCCCCATACCCTGGAAGGCCGGATGATTGTTCCAAGATCAGATTAGTACAAAAGTGATCTGATCTCTGTACATGGCGATGATCTCAAGTGTTATAAGAGCATATGGTGGATGCCTTGGCGAATAGAGGCGATGAAGGACGTGTTACGCTGCGATAAGCGTCGGGGAGCTGCGAAAAAGCTTTGATCCGACGATTTCCGAATGGGGAAACCCGGCTATTTAATAGTCATCCCTACCTGAATACATAGGGTAGGGAAGCGAACTCAGGGAACTGAAACATCTAAGTACCTGAAGGAAAGGACATCAACCGAGACTCCGTTAGTAGCGGCGAGCGAACGCGGACCAGGCCAGTGGCTTGATTTGAAAAACGAGAATGCAATGGAAAGTGCAGCCTTAGTGGGTGATAGCCCCGTATCGGTAAATTCATTTCAAGTCCTCGAGTAAGGCGGAACACGTGAAATTCTGTCTGAACATGGGGGGACCACCCTCCAAGCCTAAGTACTCCTATTCGACCGATAGTGAACAAGTACCGTGAGGGAAAGGTGAAAAGCACCCCGATAAGGGGAGTGAAATAGATCCTGAAACCGTATGCTTACAATCAGTTGGAGCTCCTTTATGGGGTGACAGCGTACCTTTTGTATAATGGGCCAACGACTTAGTATGTCATGCAAGATTAAGCCGATAGGTGTAGTCGAAGCGAAAGCGAGTCTTAATAGGGCGATTTAGTATGACGTATTAGACCCGAAACCGAGTGATCTAGTTATGGGCAGGTTGAAGGTGCAGTAACATGCACTGGAGGACCGAACCCACTTATGTTGAAAAATGAGGGGATGACCTGTGACTAGGGGTGAAAGGCCAATCAAACTCGGAGATAGCTGGTTCTCCGCGAAATCTATTTAGGTAGAGCGTCAGACGAATACTGCCGGGGGTAGAGCACTGGATGGATGCGGGGGGCGCGAGCCTTACCAATTCTAACCAAACTCCGAATACCGGTAAGTACTATCTGGCAGACACACTACGGGTGCTAAGGTCCGTAGTGGAGAGGGAAACAGCCCTGACCGACAGCTAAGGTCCCTAAATCATGTCTAAGTGGGAAAGCATGTGAGAAGGCCAAAACAACCAGGAGGTTGGCTTAGAAGCAGCCACCCTTTAAAGAAAGCGTAACAGCTCACTGGTCTAATAGCCATCTTGCGGCGAAGATGTAACGGGGCTCAAGACATGTACCGAAGCTTCGGATTTGATACTTTGTATCAAGTGGTAGCGGAGCGTTCTGTAAGCCTGTGAAGGGATACCTGTGAGGGGTCCTGGAGGTATCAGAAGTGCGAATGTTGGCATGAGTAGCGATAAAGAGTGTGAGAGACACTCTCGCCGAAAGTCCAAGGGTTCCTGCGTAAAGCTAATCTGCGCAGGGTTAGCCGGTCCCTAAGGCGAGGCTGAAAAGCGTAGTCGATGGGAACTCAGTTTAATATTACTGGGCCTGGTGGTAGTGACGGATGATGTAAGTTGTTCCTCCTTATTGGATTGGAGGGGCCGCGAAATCGTTCCAGGAAATAGCTCCACCGTTAAGACCGTACCCCAAACCGACACAGGTGGACAGGTAGAGCATACCAAGGCGCTTGAGAGAACTATGTTGAAGGAACTCGGCAAATTGCATCCGTAACTTCGGGAGAAGGATGCCCCCTATGAAGGCAACTTTTTAGGGGGGGCACAGACCAGGGGGTGGCGACTGTTTACTAAAAACACAGGGCTCTGCGAAGTCGCAAGACGACGTATAGGGTCTGACGCCTGCCCGGTGCCGGAAGGTTAAAAGGAGGTGTGCAAGCACCGAATTGAAGCCCCGGTAAACGGCGGCCGTAACTATAACGGTCCTAAGGTAGCGAAATTCCTTGTCGGGTAAGTTCCGACCTGCACGAATGGCGTAACGACTTCCCCACTGTCTCCAACATAGACTCAGCGAAATTGAATTGCCCGTGAAGATGCGGGCTACCCGCGGTTAGACGGAAAGACCCCGTGCACCTTTACTATAGCTTCAGAATGATAATGGATATGTTATGTGTAGGATAGGTGGGAGGCTTTGAACTCATGTCGCCAGATGTGAGGGAGCCGTTGGTGAAATACCACCCTTAACCTGTCTGTTATCTAACCGCGGCCCGTATATCCGGGTCCGGGACCTTCTGTGGTGGGTAGTTTGACTGGGGCGGTCGCCTCCTAAAGAGTAACGGAGGCGCGCGATGGTAGGCTCAGGTTGGTCGGAAATCAACTGTGAGAGTGCAATGGCATAAGCCTGCCTGACTGCGAGACTGACAAGTCGAGCAGAGACGAAAGTCGGTCATAGTGATCCGGTGGTCCCGCGTGGAAGGGCCATCGCTCAACGGATAAAAGGTACGCCGGGGATAACAGGCTGATAATGCCCAAGAGTCCATATCGACGGCATTGTTTGGCACCTCGATGTCGGCTCATCTCATCCTGGGGCTGGAGCAGGTCCCAAGGGTATGGCTGTTCGCCATTTAAAGAGGTACGTGAGCTGGGTTTAGAACGTCGTGAGACAGTTCGGTCCCTATCTGCCGTGGGCGTAGGAGAATTGAGAGGATCTGTCCCTAGTACGAGAGGACCGGGATGGACATACCTCTGGTGGACCTGTTGTTGCGCCAGCAGCATTGCAGGGTAGCTATGTATGGACGGGATAACCGCTGAAAGCATCTAAGCGGGAAACCCACCTCGAGATAAGTTCTCCCTAAAGAGCCGTGGAAGACCACCACGTTGATAGGCTGGATGTGGAAGCGCGGTAACGCGTGAAGCTGACCAGTACTAATTACTCAATCGACTTGAAATCATTCGTCATGAACAGAGATCAGATGATTTAAAAGAATATTTTAAATGTGACGGGGGATGTTCCCCCGCGCACGTGCGCTCCCCCAACCTCGCATTAGCTCGGGCGGGCGGTCGCCCTTGCCTCAGGCTGTAACAGCCTTCGGTTTGGTGTGTAACTTGAAATATTCTAAACTGATCCTGGGATAACGCTCAGTAAAATCAAAATAAAATTAACAGCCCAATATCCTTAATTGACCTGGTGATCATAACGTTTGTGTCCCACCCGGTCCCATCCCGAACCCGGAAGTGAAACCAGATAGTGCCGATGGTACTTCGTCTCAAGGCGCGGAAGAGTAGGTCGTCGCCAGGTCTATTAAGGATATTGAACAAAAACCCATCCACAATCTCAAAGCCGACCTCATGTAGCGAAGCGGTAGGCAAATATCATTACCGCGGGGTGGAGCAGCCCGGTAGCTCGTCAGGCTCATAACCTGAAGGTCGTTGGTTCAAATCCAACCCCCGCAACCACTAAAAAAGGTAGTAATCATAACAGGTTACTGCCTTTTCTGGTTTCTGACCACAGCCTCTTTCTATATCCAAAAGGTACCATATAGGTACCAAATGAAAAGGTAACAGAACGCTGTAGAAAGTATCTTGCTGGACTACTTTGACCTGCGCCTGATCTGTGTCCTAAAAAATTCGTCCAGATTTAAGCCCAGAAATCTCACGAGGATTTTTTTGAGGGCTATTTTTTCTCTCCGCGTTTATTTTCCAGTGCGTTTTCTGATTTTTGGTTGAGTTGTGTAATTTGTCTGAGGATATAATGTTGATTTTGGTAGTGTTCCCCGTCAGGGCTTATGGGCCTAATGAGTAGTATTTGATATTGGAGGATTTTTGGTTCATCGTAATCATTATAAGGAATGAAGATGAAACAAAAAACCGTACGCAAATCAACCAGCTCTGAGAGGGTGGTTAAGAACATTCGCCGCAAGAGCCGTAAAATATATTCGGCAGAGGAAAAGATCCGCATCGTGCTTGATGGTCTTCGCGGCGAGATGAGCATTGCCGAGCTATGCCGCCGTGAGGGGTGTCCGTCGTCAGATAAAATGGGCTCGTTTTTGTATTTGCCGATTGGAGGCTTTGGCTCATTATTTGTTTCAATTTAAGCAGCTTTCTTTGCATGCCGCAAGCGTCGTTGTTTTATTGTTTTGTGTTTAATCCTTTCTCTTTTATTTAAAATGGATTGTCCCCGACCGAAATAGACATCAGCAGGCGTTAGATTTTTCAAGCTTTCATGGTAACGATGGTGGTTGTAATAATCGATAAAAGTCCTAATCTGGGTTTCCAAATCACCGGGCAGGAAGTAATTCTCCAGCAGGACACGGTTTTTGAGGGTCTGATGCCAGCGTTCGATTTTGCCCTGTGTCTGAGGGTGATAGGGTGCACCACGGGTATGTTGCATGTTCTTATCTTCCAGCCAGTCCGCCAGTTCCCCGGAGATATAGCTGGCCCCATTGTCAGATAACAGGCGTGGTTTGTGAACAACATTGACCTGATCACAGCCAGAGGCTTTGAGGGCGCGTTCCAGCGTTTCCGTCACATCCGTGGTCTTCATGGTCGTGCAGAGCTTCCAGGCAATGACATAACGTGAGAAATCATCAAGGATGGTGGACAGATAAAACCAGCCCCAACCAATGATCTTGAAATAGGTAAAGTCCGTTTGCCACAACTGGTTGATGGCGGTTGTCTTGTCCTTGAACTCATTGGCGGCCTTGATCACGATAAAGGCCGGACTGGTAATCAGATCATGGGCTTTCAGCAGCCGGTAAACCGAGCTTTCCGAGACAAAGTAGCTTTGCGTGTCCGTAAAGCGTACCGCCAGCTCACGCGGAGATAACTCGGGGCATTCCAGGGCCAGATCAATTATCTTCGCCCGTATCCTGTCCGGGATGCGGTTCCATACACAACCGGGCAAGGAAGGCTTGTCTTCCAATGCTTCCGGCCCATCCATCAGGAATCTGTCATACCAGCGATAGAAGGTAGTTTTGGGGATGTCCAATCTGTCCAATGTCCGCTTGGCAGGAAGATGGGAACTTTCCACCAGACGTATGATCTCCAGTTTTTCAGATGCCGGATATCTCATTCGTCGTCTCCCCCATCCCCGATCATGCTTTTTTTAAACAGACGTAGTTCAAGGGTCTGTTCGGCTACAACCTCCTTCAGGTCACAGGCTTCCCGGCGCAGGCCTTTCACTTCATCGCTATTGGCCGCACGGGCGGTATCGCCAGCAAGGCGTTGTTTACCCGCTTCCAAAAAGTCTTTCGACCATTTGTAATAGACGCTTTCGGCGATCCCCTCACGGCGGCATAGCTCGGCAATGCTCATCTCGCCGCGAAGACCATCAAGCACGATGCGGATCTTTTCCTCTGCCGAATATATTTTACGGCTCTTGCGGCGAATGTTCTTAACCACCCTCTCAGAGCTGGTTGATTTGCGTACGGTTTTTTGTTTCATCTTCATTCCTTATAATGATTACGATGAACCAAAAATCCTCCAATATCAAATACTACTCATTAGGCCCATAAGCCCTGACGGGGAACAAAAAACAGAATTAATCTATCAACAGGAATTTGGAGATCAAGAGGAGGCTGAACGGGCTATATTTGAATATATCGAGGTGTTTTATAATCAAAATAGAATCCATTCTGCTAATAATTACCTATCACCGATAAAATATGAAAACCTTACAAAAGCAGCTTAACAAACTGTCCGGAAAATCGTTGACACATCAGTATGGCTTTCAATATAGTTCATGATGGTTTCATTGGTTACATTTCCTGAAGTGGTACAAAAGTATCCCCGTGCCCAAAACCTTTGTCCCCAATATTTCTTCTTCAGTTCTGGAAACTTCTGTTGCACCTTGCGAGACGTACAGCCCTTAATCCGGCGCATGAAATCACTGACTGAGAGCTTCGGAGGTATTTCCACGAACATATGGATATGGTTGCTGGACAGAACACCCTTTATAATCTTTACACCCAGTTGCTCACATATCTGACGGGTGATCTCACGGATACGCAAACGCATTTCCTCTGTTAAGACTTTATATCTGTACTTTGTAATCCATACCAAATGATAACGATTATGGAAAATTGTATGGCTGGCAGTCGTGTATGTCATTCTGGACTGAAGTCCAGTTCTACCGACTAAAAGTCGGTGGTTTATTACCAAAGACTTGGAAAATCAAATCCGATTTGCCAAAAATAAAGATCACTCTGCCGAGCGGTCATTATAAGTTAACTTTATAAAAAATATGCTGCAGCATTTAATATGATGTCGCACTTAAATGCAAAAACCTACCCAAACAGTGGGATGGCTCTTGCTATATTGAATATAATTTAAACTTGAAACACAATCAGGGAGAAAAATTACATGTTTATCAAAATAGGAGTGCCAGCCAGCCGGGCGCGGAAACAAATTTTTTGCGGTGTTTCATATAGCATACTCGCTATAGCTGCAAGTGCACCGCAATCAGTTCTAGCACAAGACGCAAGCAAACCAGACGGTATGGTGACTTTGGAAGAAATTATCGTGACGGCGACGAAGCGTAACACGAGCCTGCAAGACACGGCACTATCCATAAGCGTCGTTGGTGGCGTGTATTTAAAGAGTTCCGGGGTGGTATCCATATCAGGATTGCTGGAGGCTATCCCAGGAGCCACATACCAGGATTTTGGTCCTGGCGCAAGAGGTGTTGTCTTTAGAGGTATAGGTACCAGCAATGCAGCTTTCAGCAATGCCTCAACCGTAACGACCTATATAGACGAATTCCCCTTCATTGCCTCTCAGTTTCGTGGTCCTACGGATCTCAAGTTGGTAGATATGGAAAGGGTAGAGGCTCTAAAGGGACCGCAAGGTACTTTATATGGTAAGAGTGCTATGGGAGGAGTTCTCCGTTACATTACAGCCAAGCCTGATAGTGATGGGATTTCTGGCGGATATCAATTCTACGGATCAAGCACTGCCAATAGCGATGGCGTCAACTACGGCGGGCATGGCTATCTTAATATCCCTCTCACGGACAAGCTTGCCTTTCGGGGCGTTTTTTATAAATACGACAATGCGGGTTTTATTGATAATCTGGGAACAGGAACCAAGGATGTTAATTTTGAGGATACGATCGGGGGCCGGATCGCCTTACGCTGGAATATTCTGGATAATGCGACTCTGGACGTCACCTATTTGAATCAGAAAATACGATCCGGGGGCGGGCAAAATGCTGGTGCCCAAGCGATTACAAATACGTTTATCCCAACGCCGCATAATCCAGCAGCACCATTCGCATTACCTGATGGTTTTCAACAGCCGAGCCTGTCAAACCCTTCCTATTCTAATAATGTAGACGCTACAGCAGGCAACGACAGTGAGGCTTTGAATTTGAAACTTGAGGTTAATTTTGACAAATTCAGTGTCCACTTACTAGGTTCAACGCAGAACCGTGCAGTATCTGACGAGTTTGAGGTTACAAATTATGTGTCTATTTTTGATGGCAGCACGAAGGCAATCACAAAAGCGTCTTCGGAATTTGATGCGAATTCCATAGAATTACGCCTGACTTCTAATGATAGTGACTTCATTGAATGGTTAGGTGGGTTTTGGTATAACAAGCAAGAAGGAGTTTTAACGACCTTTACTGACATTAAGGATTCACTTGATCCCTTGTTGTTTGGATTCTTTCCTCTGCCAAACGGCCTTGTTACAGCCGATAATCTTGAAACAGAGAGCAGGGAGGAAATAGCGGCTTATGGTGAGATAGGTGTTAACTTTACTGAAAAGGCTAAATTGACGTTAGGTTACCGGCGATCTCATCTTTCTCTTGATAAGGATGTTATAAAAGGGGACGGTGTTTTTGACAGTGCTTATCGAGCGGCGATTGGTGTGGACCAAAGTAGCACGCAGAATGTCAATACCTATAAAATTGGTGTAGAATACAAATTTACCGATGATGTTATGGTCTATGCTCTGGCTTCTAATGGGTTTAGGGCTGGGGGTTTTAATAGAGGAAATGGACTGCTTGGTATTCCTTCGTCTACTTTCAAGAGTGATGATTTATGGAACTATGAAGTTGGTGTCAAGTCGACTATGTTGGATGGCAGACTTACCGCGAATGCAGCCGGATACCTTCTTGATTGGAGCGGTATTCAGCTCAATGTCAACAGAGGTGGTGTGCTTATTGGAACGCAAAATATTGGTGAGGCTCAAATTACAGGTTTTGAGTTGGAACTTAACTATCTGGCTATGGATAATTTGCGTATTTCTGCTAATTATGCCTATGTAGATGGTAAGTTTACCGAAGACTATTTGACCGACCCTGACGATCCGTCAACTTTACTGGCATCTGACGGTGAACGCCTCCCCGGCTCGGCGAAACATGCTTTCTCGCTTTTTGCCGATTGGTTCATGCCAGTGACATCGGAGCTGGAGTGGTTGGTTGGTATAAATTATCGTTATATCGGAAATCGTCTTAATGACCTTGGATCAGGATTTGATCCTGCTCCAAGCTATCAAATAGTTAATTTGAGGACCAGCCTGACCCATAGCGATGGTATAAAAATTTCTCTGTTTGCGGATAATTTATTTGATAAGCGGGCGATACTTAACACCCTTCCCGTTGGTCCTATTGCAAGTCATAGCGTGAACCGTCCCAGAACTATCGGGGTGCGATTGGGATATGACTTCTAAAATGGGCTTTAGTCATTGATATTTTGAGTGACCTTTGGCCTTTTTAATAGTGATTAACTTAATTCTTACTTTAGTGTACTTCATAGCAGAATCCTTTGATAGGAAGGGTTCTGCATAAACTTGAATTCCAAAACCCAATTTGTAGCTTAATTTCGGATGTTAAAACTGATGAAGGGCCTTATGAGCTGGTCCTAAAAAACTAGACAGTCTGTTAAGGTGTATCCGAACAATGAATCGGAGACATTAAAATGACGAAAAGACGCACCCTTACGACCGCTTTTAAGAAGAAAGTCGCCCTTGCCGCTTTGCGCGGTGATCAAACCATTCAAGATCTAGCAGCGCATTATCAGGTTCACCCCAACCAGATTAGCACATGGAAGAAACAGGCAATTGATGGTCTTGACGAGACCTTTGACAACAAGAAGGCCAACCGAGCCCGTGATGTTGATGCAGAGGTTAAGGACCTACATGCCAAGATTGGGGAGTTGACTATGGTCAACAGTTTTTTTGGCCATAATTAATAAACGCGGGCTCAAGAAATGAGCCACAGCGAACGCAAAGCTATGGTGAACTGTGACCACGGAGACCTCAGCATCGCCAAGCAGTGTAAGGTTCTCAGGATCAGCCGCAGTAGCTTTTATTATCAGCCCAAGGCAGCATCCGAAGAAACACTGGCAATCATGAATCGTATGGATGAACTTTTTATGCTTTATCCTTTCTTTGGTAGCCGTCAGATGACAATTGTCTTGCAGCGAGAAGACATATCTATCGGCAGGCATCGTGTTCGGCGGTTAATGCGGCTCATGGGTCTACAGGCGATTTACCGCAAGCCGCGAACCAGCGATCCTCACCCCCAACATAAGATATATCCTTACCTCCTGCGTAAATTACCAATCACTGAGGCCAACCATGTGTGGTGTGCAGATATTACATATGTCCCGATGCAAAAGGGTTTTCTGTATCTGGTGGCAGTGATGGATTGGGCTACTCGCCATGTGCTGAGCTGGCGCCTATCAAACACGATGGATGCCGACTTCTGTGTCGAAGCTCTAAAAGAGGCTGTCGATCGGTACGGCCCACCAAAGATATTCAACACGGATCAAGGCAGTCAGTTCACCAGTCAGGCTTTTACAGGCGTCTTGCAAGATGCAGATATTAAAATATCTATGGATGGGCGGGGACGGTATTTGGATAACATCTTCATTGAGCGGCTATGGCGCAGTCTTAAATATGAAGCCATCTACCTCACAGAAATGAGTGATGGATTTAAAGCACGACGGGCTATCATGGACTGGATAGACTTTTATAATACGATCCGTCCACATTCTTCCCTTGACGCAATGACACCGCATGAGGCTTACTGGAAATCAAGAAAACAATTTTATGACATGGGATTAATCCCATGTCATAAAGCACAAGAACTGGCAGCATAACATGAAATAGGATACACCTTAACTTCGCTGCCAACCTGTTCAGACAAACAGGACCACCTTATTGCAAAAGAAACCTATTACATTGAACAGACCACTTTCTCTAACGTTGGGAATGATTAATCCATATCGTTATTTTAAGATGGGGCCGGAACCAACTTGCAAGAGCAGATTTCAAAACACCTGAACTATTACAATGACACGGTTTATCCTATAATTTTGTGTAATAATAATGTATGCTAAGCGTGATAATGTTTTGTTTAAAAGATGTTGGTGAAATAATGGAATGGTCTACTTGTGTTGATTCTCTCAATTTGTTCAGCTATGAACAGGCCTTAGCTTATTCGGAAAAACGTCCCGAGAATTTCCGAGAGTTTTATTATGATGGTGATTGTTTTGATTATCGTATGAATGAGCAGGCTGACAATTCTTTTCATGAGGTCGTGAAGCTCAACGATGATTTTGTAATGTTATTCAGTCAGGGCAACTCCCCGAGTGGCACTCAATATCAGACCGTGACAGACGGAGATTGGATTCACATTCAAGTTCGGCTGCGTGGGACTGGTCACGAAGAGTTCCAGAACGGGACTAAGTACGACACACCTGACCATTCTTGCATAATACTTCGACATCCAGAAAATATGATTATCAAACGAACAACAAACCCTGAGGAGAACTGGAAAGTTGCGTGTTTATATATGCGCCCCTCAGCAATCCAAAACTTTTGTGGTGTGCCTACCAGCAGTATCCCCAAGAAGTTTTCCTGGATTGCTGATAATGGTGAGTGGGGTACACGACTTGAGAAGATAACGCTGCCTTTTCAGGCCGCTCTTGTAGTAAATGAATTGTTTAAATGTTCCTTTCAAAGTGCTGCTCGACGATCTTTTATGCGAGCAAAATCGATTGAACTTTTTTCTATCACAGCAAATAGCTTATTCGAGACGAACGAAAGACCGACCAGTTCTGTAAAACTCACTAGCCACAACCTTAATCAAATTAGTTTAGTACATGACATTATTAGGGCTGAACTTGAAACGCCTAGTACTTTAGAGGATTTAGCACGTCGTGTTGGCTTAAGTAGAACCAAACTCGTCACTGGTTTTTTATCTGTTTATGGACAGCCATTGCAGTCTTATTGGCGTGACTTGCGCCTTATCCGTGCATTTGAGTTGTTAACGGCTCATGAGTTAACGGTCACTGAAGTCGCGTTAGAAATTGGTTATGACGATCTTTCTAGCCTGTCTCGGGCTTTCGTAAAGAAATTTGGAATTTTACCTAAGGATTGCCGTCAATTGAATAATAGTTGAAGGCAACTCGTTGAAAGTTGACGTAGTAAATTATTTCCCGTTCTCGTCGCGAAAAATAGCATTACGTGAACTGCATTTCTGCAAATCTAAATAGTTAGCCTTAAAACAAACCTATCGGCGTGGGAACAGCCATGGAGAGAAGGCTTCAACGAGTTTGTAGAACCATCACAAAAGGATCTTTCTGAGAATTTTCATTAAGTTGAAGCCGATAGTCATGGCCATGGCGTTGACATTGTCACCGATGTTGCTTTGCAGCTAGTTTCTGGGGCCGAATTTGCGGTCATTCTTGCAATGTCCGATACAGGCTAAATAGTGCAGGCAAAAAAGATCGTGCGGGCAAAAAAATATCCGGTTTGCCGAGTTTTGGAATGCATAGAAGCGTATAGTTTATATTAGTGTTACTTAGGAAAAGCAATTCACAGGAGAGAAAAGTGCAGTTATCACGAGACATATTATTGGACGCATATAAACGGATGAGAATCATCCGAACCTTTGAAGAGAATGTCAAGATTCAGTTCGAAAAAGGCAACATACCTGGCTTTACACATTTATATGTGGGGGTTTGACGGGTTATTCACCTTTGACTGGCAGGGCGGGACGTCCCGGATGAGCGCGGCGGAGGAAGCAGACCTGTGCGATTATTTCAGCAGGAAGAGCAGTTAACAAGTTTTTCTTTTCCTTATTTCTGGAAAATAGCACGATTAGCTTAAAAGCATGATCGGTGTGCCGAGTGCATTGTCCAACTAGCGCGTTATGTTGTTACTATCACACAGGCATGAAGTATGGGTAAGAAGTTGGGTGTGTTTTGTAGGAACGCTCAGATATGGTAGTTTAAGGTAAAAAGGGATGAACGTTACCAATTGCTTTGATCGTACTGTGCATATTGAGAGCGTAATATGGCGATCTATTGGTGGAATATGAGAAAAAAGGAATTGGTAATGATAACGACATATGACAATCAAGAAAATAAAGAAATCGTAGAAATGGAAAGTCAGCCTAATGTGGCTGAAGCGATTGTTTCTATACTAACTGCTGTAGGGATAGATGCCTGTTTTGGTGTTCCGGGCGGGCAAACATTGCCCTTTTATAAAGCCGCACGAGCGCGGGGCTTTAAGCATGTACTGATGCGCGACGAGCGCAACTGCGCCTGTGCCGCCGATGCTTATGCGCGTGTAAGTGGCAAGGTTGGTTTATGCGATGCAACAGTTGGGCCGGGCGTTACCAACCTGGTGTCTGGGTTAGCCGAAGCCTATGCGTCATCCATCCCAATGATTGCATTGATTGCCGATATTAATACCTGCGGAGAACATCTCCGTCATCGTGGTAACGTTGCGCAAGCGCTGGAACAACGCCCTTTGCTTGAGCCTACCACAAAGTGGATTGGTCGTGTGCAAAAACCGGACATGCTAATTGATATTATGGATCATGCCTTGCGCGTGGCAACTACAGGACGTCCTGGACCTGTGGCAATAGAGATACCTGAAGAGGTCATGCTTGCACCGCTATCAGAGCCAAACCTTAGTCGCTTTAACAAAGACAGTGCGGTATGGCCGCGCCATCGGAGTGCGGCACCGGCTGAAAAGGTTGTCGACGCGGTATCGCGGCTGACACAAGCTAGGCGTCCCATTATTCTGGCTGGTGGTGGTGCCATCGCGAGCGGCGCCTACCAGGAAATAGCGCAGTTTGCTGATAAGCATGGCTTTCCTGTCGTTACCAGCATTAACGGCAAAGGTATCATTGATGAGCGCCATCCACGAGCCTATGGTGCCATTGGTATTTTCGGTGAAATTAAAGCCAGCTATGCCTTGCAGCAGGCAGATGTTGTTCTGGTACTGGGTAGCAAGTTCAGCCAATTTAATTCCTTTGCCTGGCAACTGCCGATGAAAACGCAGGAGGTCATTCATGTAGATATTGACGGCGAAGAGCTGGGCCGGGCGATACCGGTAGCGCTTGAAGTCGTGGCGGATGTGCGGGTGGCGGCTCGACAAATTCTCAATGGCCTCAAAGAAAACAACGCTAAGTTTGACTGGACGCCTGAAGGTGAAGTCCCTAAACAACCAGGCACTGAAATTGATGACCCTGCTGTGGCGCCGGAACAGGTGATTGCATCGATTGGCGACCTGTTCCCTGAAGACATGATTCTTGTAAGCGATGCCAGTTTATCCTCCGGCTGGACAGCCTCACGGCATAAAGTGCAGCAGGCAGGTCGAGGTTATATCGCGCCACGTGGTATTGCAGGCTTAGGTTGGGCCTGCGGTGCAGCCATTGGCGTAGCACTGGCGGCCCCCGAAGGAAAGCGTATTGTTGTGGTTGCTGGCGATGGCGCGGCTGCCTACTGGCTCGGCGAAATTGAGACCGCGGTACGGCTGAATCTTCCCATCACCTTTGTCATACTCAATAACGCCGGTTTCGGTTGGATAGTTCAATGCGAGCGGGTAATGAATTTCACAAGTGAATCCACCTTCGCACCTGTGGATTTTGCAGCAATCGGAATGGCAATGGGGACCGGTGGTGCCCGGGCAAAATCCATGGATGAAGTACATGTGGGCTTGAGGCAAGCGATAGACCTCAATGGGCCGTTTGTGCTGGACGTACTGAGTTCAGATCGGTCGACGCCCACCGTTGATTATGGGCTACTAGCGCCGGAAGCGATATCCAGAAACGGTGCCTATGGCGTGGGCTAGGGTACCTCTCCGTAGGTAAGCAAATCTCTAGCAATAGTGCAAGTAATATGAGGCTATATTTTGACAAACAAAAACACACATTCCGGCTATCCTTCTCCATTCATTGCCTGGAGCACTTTGGGCGTTTTGTCACTCGCCTATATGTTCTCATTTATTGACCGGCAGATACTAGTGTTGTTGGTTGAGCCTATTAAGGCGGATCTGCAAATCAACGATACTCAGGTTAGCTTGCTCACCGGATTTGCCTTTGCCATTACCTATACTGTAATGGGTATTCCCCTTGGTCGTGTCGCTGATGTATGGTCACGTAAGTATGTGATTGTATCTTCCGTGACAGTATGGAGCCTACTCACGATTGCCAGTGCCTTTACGCGAAGCTTTACCCAACTTTTTGTAACGCGTATGGGAGTTGGATTTGGTGAAGCAGGATTAACAGCACCGGCTTACACCATTGTTGCAGATCTATTTCCCCCTGGGCGGCTGGCATTTGCCATGAGTGTCTTTGTACTGGGTGGTGCGGTGGGTAGTGCATTGTCGTTGATGCTTGGCGGTCTTGTCATAGGGTTTGCCGATAGCCTGGGCACAGTGAATGTGCCGTTTTTTGGCTCAATCGCTCCCTGGCGCTTAGTCCTGATAATTGCTGGTGGGACAAGTTTACTGGTTGTTGTTCCACTACTTCTGGTCCCTGAAGCTAAACGTCATCATCCTGAGCATGTCCATCCAGACTCAAGTCATTCGGCGGCCCAGCCTGACCACATGCCGTTTAAAGGTGTTTTGCGTTATATGCAACGCAAAAAGATGTTTTACGGGTTATTTATCGCGGCGACGAGTTTCAATTATTTGATCACATATGGCTCTGCAGTTTGGTTTCCAAGCTATTTTATTCGCGTGCTCGGCTGGGAAGCAGCTACAATCGGTATTACAGTAGGTTTGGTGGGGTTTGTGCCGCTGGCCGTCGGCGGTCTTTTCTCGGGATGGCTGACAGATAGGCTTTTTGCTAAGGGACATCGTGATATCTCTATACGTATTATGATGATAGCTGGCCCTGTTCTTTTGCTGTTGAATTTTGTAATAATTTATGCCCCCTTAATTCAGATAAAATTGATGGCCGTTGCGCTCGTCTATTTTTTTGGCGCCATGTATGCCGTGTTAACGCCGACCGCCATTCAATTAGCTACACCCAGCCCCATTCGCTCTCAGGTATCTGCCATTATTTTATTTATCATGAACCTTGTTGGGCTTGGACTCGGCCCGACTGTCATTGCCCTGGTAACCGATTATATTTTTCGGGATAGCATGGCGGTGGGACATTCTATTGCTGTCGTAGGTACGGCCGCTTATCTGATAAGCACGGCGATTTTCTTATGGACGCTGAAGCCTTTTAGTCATCAGGTAATAACCATAGTAGATGAACAAAGTCGTGAGACACTTGTGGAGATGTGAGTTTGAATGAGAGCGTAGACTTTACAAAGGAAAATGCATGTTAAATGGGATTGACAGAGTGTGTCGATTATTTCAGGTCGGCATGAAAATTTTGATGTTTATGCACAGTGATTTTAGTAAATAGGGGGGAGGGAATTATTAAATGTTTTTTAAAATACAAAACAACATATCGCTAACGGAACGATTTAGCCAATTGTACCCTGGTGCACATTCCAACAATAGCCCGGCTGCCAAGGTGCGAAGTTTTCAATTACGGGCAGAAGGAGCGCGATGGTGGGATGTCGATAACAATGAATATATTGATTATACTGGTGCCAGCGGTCCCAACATTCTTGGCCATCGACATCCGGAATATGTTAACGCCTTACAAGAATTTATGGGTGAAAAATCATTCTGCATGGGTTCCAGTTATATATTTTCTGAAGATGATATCCTTCTTGCAGAAAAATTAATACAGCATGTACCCTGTGCCGAAAAAATTAAATTATGTGTTTCGGGTAGTGAGGCTGTCCAGCAGGCAATCCGGTTGGCGCGAGCCTTCACTGGGCGCCCTTATTTCTTAAGGTTTGGCGGTCATTACCATGGGTGGATTGACAATATATACGGCGGCAATCCTGACCCTTCACCAGAGGGGAAACCCTTTCCATTGTATGACAGCAGATCCAACACGAGGGGAAAATCTCAGAAGAGCAATTATGAAGGACTGATGATTCCCTGGGGTGACCTTGATGTATTGGAACAAACCCTGCACACACACGGCAAAGAGATTGCCATTATCATTATGGAGGCCGTCTGTGGCAGCGGCACACTCCCGCCACCGCCGGGCTACCTGGAAACAGTTCGGGCATTATGTGACCGGCATCGAATTGTGATGTGCTTTGATGAAGTGATTACCGGATTTCGGGTCGGTCTTCATGGTGCACAGGGCCTGTTCGGTGTCACACCAGATATCTGTACGCTTGGCAAAGCGCTGGGTGGTGGACTGCCCATTTCCGCCATTGTCGGAAAGTCCGACATTTTGGACCAGTTAAAGGACGAGCAGGTTATGGGGCCCGGAACCTTTAACGGCAATCCCCTTTGTGTGGCGGCTGCCAAAGCCACTATTGAAATATTGGAGCGAAAGGACGGCATCGTATATACAGAAATGGACCGCGTACAGCAGCAATTGATGGCTGGTGTAGATGAGATTGCCCGCCGCCGCAATATACCCATGCGAGTTCAAGGGCCAACCGGTGTATTTGGTACTTTTCTGGGAGCTAACCCGGATAAGCAGCTTTACACGGCTGCCGATATGGCGAGTGTCGATAACGCGTTGATGATGAAGTTCCACGAAGAGATTTGGCACGAGGGAGTTAGTGCGCTATTTGGACGTTGGTTTCCCAGTATTGTGCATACGGAAAAAGACACTGAGAAAACACTGGAAGTGGTGGATAAAATCATTAAAAAACTATAACGAACAACAAGGATATAAAAGATGAAGCCTGAAGAATATGCCGCCTATGATGCGTTAGATTTAAAAATGCTATTGGATAACGGTGAAATCTCTGCCCTAGAATTGCACGAAGTTGCCATGGCTGCAATCGAAGCCCTAAATCCAAAATTGAATTTTTTGACGTCTTTCTCTCCTGAGGAGGCTGAACGAGCGCTTGCCCAGATTAATGCACAAGCGGCCTTTGCCGGTATACCTTTTTTAGTAAAAGGCGGTGTGGGTATGTCAGGGCAACCGGCGGTGCCGAGCTGTCGACTGGGTGATGGCCTAATCTGTCAGGAAGACAGTGAATTAGTCCGTCGCTTAAAACGAACCGGTGTAGTGACCCTAGGAAGTACTAATATCCCAGAACTGTGCAATTCTTTTACGACGGAATCCATTTCGAGTGGCCCCTGTCGAAATCCATGGAATATTGAGCATAGCAGTGGAGGATCCAGTGGTGGTTCATCGGCGGCAGTAGCGGCGGGTATTGTGCCGATGGCGCAAAGCGGGGATGGAGCAGGCTCGATCCGTGTGCCTGCTCATTTTTGTGGTGTATTCGGATTGGCAGCGTCTAGAGGCAGGAACCCAATTGGTCCGTATGGGCACCCTGATATTTTCGGACTTTTACGCAAGCATGTCACAACGCGTAGCGTACGTGATTCCGCAGCAATGTTGGATCAGTTACATGGGCCTGAAATAGGCGCTTTTCATCAGTCACGCCCACCGCAACGTCCTTTTCTTGAAGAAGTTAGCGCTGATCCTGGAAACCTGCGGATTGCTTTTTCGACCGCCAGCCCTTCCGGTCACCCACTCCACCCGGAGTGTGCAACTGCGGTTTCCAACGCGGCTCATCTTTGTGAGGCGTTGGGGCACAACGTAGAAGAAACAGCATTCGTTTATGATTGGGATATATTTTTAAAGGGGTTTTACGATTATTGGGCCTTTGGGCTTGGGGGCGGCGTTAAAGGTTTAGAACAGGTAAGTGGTAAGAAGGCCGGACCTGATAATTTGGAAAGAAGTGCTTTTTTAATGTTTGAGCACTTCAAGGGCCTTACCTCGGAACGGATTAACCAAGTTATTGCGGAGCTTTATGCGATTAATGAACGGGTTGGACGTTTCTTTGAACAATGGGATGTTTTAATAACGCCGGTTGCTCTCACCCCGACACCGAAACTAGGACTTTTTAATGACACCGCCGAAGGTTTTTATTCAATTGAGCAAATGCTTTCCGAGCAGGCACCGTTCACCGCCATTTTTAATGTGAGTGGTCAACCTTCCATGTCAGTGCCCCTTTATCAATCAGCCGAAGGTTTGCCTATCGGCGTATTATGCACAGCACCTATAGGAAATGAGGCAGCACTGATTCGTTTGGCAGCGCAGTTTGAACAGGCCTGTCCCTGGATTCAACGGCGACCCCCGGTGAGTTTATATGTTTGATAAATCTATAATATGGCGCTTATCTTGACATGCCCTTGCCATGGCTGGTGCCGATGTTGCCATAGTCGACTTTAATGAGGAAGCAGGGCGTGAAAAACAAGGGGATTAAGACCTGCCTGTTGTTCTCAACAAACAGAGAACTACTCCTCAAGCAGAAAAGAAGAAAAACAGACTGTGAATATTTCTCACCATAATTACTGGAAAGGTAAATATGAGAGATTTTTTTAATAAAATGTCCGAATTGCCGATCAATTTGATCATTCCGCAGAACACCACGCATTGGCCCACTAGCGTTAAACTCCATAAGGGAAATTGCAACAGTTATGGCAGCGCTCGGAATCCCTAAGCCCGAGCAATGGTCATAGAGGCCAATCAGACATGGGGCTACTGGGTGATACTGGAATGCCTGTTGTAAATTTAAGGGCCCGTGCCGCCAGATATTTTGATTTTCACAACACGGAAAACGACACATTAGACAAAATCAACCCTGAGATAATGAGTTTCAACACAGGCGTTTATGCCATGTTCTTTTATCTCGGTGCCGAAAATAATATTAACTTCAGGAAATAATGGGAAATACCTATGAATTTTAAAATAATTAGCTTTTTTTTGATAAATATTGCCAGTTTATCGCCAGCCATATCCTATTCTCAAGAAGTCATCAGCCCAAGGGTTGAACATACAGATTGGTATGATGCTGCAAACTTAGGTATAGAAGGAAAAGGCTGGGTAAATACAGAGACCATTTATGATCGTTTACCGTTAAAGGCCAAAGACGTGGTAAGGCACCCAGTGTGGAATCTTAGTCATGACACAGCTGGTCTGCACATCCGTTTTAAGACAGAAGCCAAAACCCTTAAAGTGAGATGGGTTGTATCAAAAACTGAAATAGCCCTCATGCATATGCCTGCAACTAGCGTTAGTGGTATCGATATCTACGCCAAGGATGAAAAGGGCAAATTGCGGTTTCTTGGTAATGGCCGACCATCAGGCATGATAAATGAAGCCTCGTTCGCATTATCGGGCAGTACAGAATATGTCATGTATTTGCCATTATACAATGGTTTAAAACAGGTCGAGATAGGCATCCCAAAAAGGGAGTCTCTTTCAAAATTCCCCCTTTCATCAGTATCAGATAGTATCGTATTTTATGGTACGTCTATAACGCAGGGAGGCACGGTATCACGGCCTGGTATGCTCGGCACTTCCTTGGTCAGCAGAGAACTTAAAGTGCCCATTATCAATCTCGGCTTCTCCGGTAATGGCAGCATGGATATGGAATTAGCTGATCTGATATCTGAGCTTGATCCCGCTATCTTTGTATTGGATAATATGTGGAACTTGAGTCCCAAAATGGTTTCCGAACGAGCAGAACCCTTCATTATAAGATTGCGCGAGAGCCGACCTAATACACCTATCTTATTGATAGAAGGGTCTAGTTTTGAAAATCTACCTTCAGAGAAAGGTGCTATATTAAAATCAATATTTGCCAAACTAAAGGCAGAAGGTGATGAAAACCTCTATTTCCTATCCAATAGCGGTATGTTGGGCGATGACTTTGAAGGGACAGTCGATGGCGTTCATCCAAACGATCTGGGCATGGCCAGACAAGCCGTAATAATCGCAAAAAAACTCAAGCAAATACAGAGAAAATCAACCCCCGCAAATGCCTCAATTATCAGACGCCAAACGAGGTGATGTGTCAACGATTTTCCGAACAGTTTGTTAAGCTGCTTGGCTCTGTTAACTTTCTCAGCGCGAAGAGGTTTCAATGGAGGCTTGGGTCAAGCAGCATTGGTCACATGATTCCATTCAATCATTGTGATTGACCGTAATTGTCGTAGAGTTTTTCTTGAGATTAGATGTCGTTGGGTGTTGAAAAGATTATAAATTGAGCCGTGAATTGATAGAAATATTTGTGCTGATTTATGGGATTTGAAACGTTGCATCTTTCGTTCTCGTCGCCGGATGGGAACGTGGGAACTTTCTGCTCTATTGTTCAGTCTATTGGTTGTATCATGTAAATGCTTTATATTTAAATCTCGGAGCGCAGCACCGTAGGACCTCAATTTATCGGTCACTATTTTTGTTGGTAATATACCCTGACTTTGCAGTAATTTTCGAAGAAGTTTTAGAGCAGCCTTTTTGTTTCTGCGCTTTTGCACCAAAACATCCAGGACTTCACCTTCTCCGTCAACGGCGCGCCAGAGATACATGGGTTTACCACCAATCTTGACGAATACTTCGTCTAAAAACCATTCTGTATGAGATTGAGGCCTACGTTTCTTGATACGCCGGGCATAATCAATTCCAAACTTAAGAGCCCATCGACGCACCGTCTCATAGCTGACATCAATACCGCGCTGCGCCAATAATTCTTCTACGGCCCTGTAACTCATGGTAAATCGGAAATAAAGCCAAATGGCTTGTTTTATGATTTCAGGGGGGAAGCGATGACGATGGTATGATATTTTTTTCATCGGCATCATATAGCATAGAGTTTGGAAAAGTTAATGTGTCAAAGCCCCTCAAGCAGAAAAGAAGAAAAACAGACTGTGAATATTTCTCACCATCATTACTGGAAAGGTAAATATGAGAAGTTTTTTTAATAAAATATCCGAATTGCCGATCAATTTGATCATTCGGCAGAACACCACGCATTCTCTTGCGTTATAAAAACCTGAGGTTTGATTTGGTATAATCTCGCTATCGAAGTTAAGGCACAAGCTGAGCAATACACGACAATATTGATTTGCGACCAGAATAGATCTGCTTGAGGCTAAGGGGCGTATTTATGATCTGATAAGCGAATGTATGAAGGCGAGGGCCTAATTGAAGAGTAATTTTTTTCTATAGACAGGTCGCTTGTCTGTGGACGAGGGAATTTTAATTTTATAGTTAGGGAGTTAATCAGTTTATGTCTATTATGCAAAGTCTTTCTCATATTAGTGACGGCAAGTTTTTTGTGTCAACTTCAGAGGCTGTGTTTGAGACAGTTTGTCCATATACAGGTAAAGAGCTTTTAACTATTCCGAAAGGAAATATAGAAGATACGAATAGGATCGTTTCCTCGGCGCGTGCCGCCTATGACGGTGGTTGCTGGAGCGATGCGCCGCCATCATTTCGAAAAGGGGTTCTTTACCGTTTTGCTGATTTAATCAGTGCTGAAGCAGAGAAATTAGACGCCTATGATGCGCAGGAGGTTGGTAAGCCAGTATCTTTGCAGTTCTGCAATGCGGCTGGTGCCGCCAATTTGGTTCGTTTCTATGCTGAAGCGTTAGACAAAGTTACTGGTGATGTATTCTCAAGCGATAATATGAGTTTTGCAACACAGGTACGGGTTCCGCGCGGCGTCATTGGGGCTATTGTGCCCTGGAACTTCCCGACTTACGTTGCGATACTTAAGGTAGCGCCGGCGTTAGCAGCGGGAAACTGCGTTGTACTTAAGCCGTCTGAGCTATCATCCCAATCGGCCATCAGGCTTGCTCAATTGGCTCTTGAGGCGGGGCTTCCGCCAGGAGTCCTGAACGTGGTGCTTGGGGCCGGTGAAACTGTGGGGAAGGCCCTTGGGCTCCATATGGATGTGGATATGTTGAGCTTCACGGGCTCAACAATGGTTGGCAAGTTGATGTTGTCCTATGCCGGTCAATCCAACATGAAGAATGTTCTGACGGAATGCGGAGGAAAATCGCCGCAAATAGTTTTTGCCAACTGTCATGATTTGGACGTGGTGGCTGACACAATTGCAGCTTCCATCTTGTGCAATCAGGGCCAGGTATGCAGTGCCGGTACCAGGTTATTGGTGGAGAGAAAGGTAGAAGAAGAGTTGCTGGAGAAAATTGTATTGAGATTCAAAGATATCAAGCCTGGTAATCCTCTTGACTCAACAACGACTTATGGGCCGCTTGTTTCGGGAAAACAATTCTCGAAAGTTATGGAGTATATTGAAGTGGCCGCGTCTGAGGGGGCAGAACTTGTTACAGGTGGACATCGTTTGTTGCCTGAAGCGGGAGGTTATTTCGTTGCGCCCTCCATATTTAAAAATGTTCAGTATGATGCACGGGTCGCGCAAGAAGAAATTTTCGGCCCTGTGCTTTCTACAATTGGCTTTGATGATGTTGATGAGGCCATAAGGCTGGCCAATTCCACGCGCTATGGTATTGCGGCCTATGCCTGGACCACGGATATGTCAACGTCGATGAAGCTGGCTAGGGGCGTGAATTCGGGCATTATAGTCAGCAGTTCCTCTTATGAAGGAGAAGGGGCTGGGCACACGGCATCCAACGAGCCTTATGGCCAGTCCGGTATCGGTATTGAGGGCGGAATTGCCGGCATGGAAAGCTATGTTCGGCGCAAATTGGTCTATTTCAACCACGGTTGAGGGTGAAATACTTTACCGACAATAATGTATAAATATAGAAATTATAGAGAAGCGGATAAATATGATTAAAGATAGTTATGAGGCACGGGTCGCGGCCTGGCAAAAAGGCAGGTATGCGCCACCACCGGACCCAGATACGACGCCCCGGCAGCCGGATCTCATCGAAATGGCACGCATGCGTGACGGGGTGGGGCTTTATACTGAAATATTTCTTCCTGCTGCCCGGGGGAGCTTTCCGACCGTCATACACCGCAGCCCCTATCCCATGTTCAGGCCGTCACGGCATGATTCATGGAATATATCCCGCTATCTGGACGCGGGGTTTGCTTTTGTTTTTCAGATGGTCAGGGGTCAGTATAAATCCGAGGGCTCTTTCCGGCTTTTCAAGGATGATGTTGACGATGGTCACGATTGTATCAACTGGCTGGAGGCTCAATCATGGTGTGATGGCAATGTGGGAATGGAAGGTTCCTCTTATGCGGGGAGTGTTCAACTTTATGCCGCCCGAACCAGACCAAAGGCACTGAAATGCATCATGCCGACAGCGTGTTTCTTCAGCCTTAATTATGGTTTTCCTTACTTGGGCGGCGTGCCGGGACGGGGATGGTTCATGCAATGGCACAAAGTTGCGGACCTGGAACAATGGGAGGATCTTGATGCGCCTTACGGTGATATGAATGCGTTAATCAAGCACCCTGAGTGGAGTCCTGCAATGCACAGGAAACCATTGATTGATGCGGCGGATAACATTCTGGAGGGCGATAAACTTCAGTCGTGGCGTGAAGCATTATCTCATCCGCCGGGAGCCCCCTATTGGCGCACGGTTAGCTTCACAGATGAAGAACTGGCGGAACTGGACTTGCCGATGTTTTTCACCGATGGTTGGTACGACCCTACCATCGGTCCTATAAAATATTTTCAGCATCTGGAAAATGTGCAGCCGGATCGTGCGGATAGTTATCTTCTGGTCGGCCCGTGGAACCACTCACAAACCTATCGTTCACAGGTGCAGGATCAAGGCAACGGTGATCGCCCTATGCCGGATAACGGCCAGGTGGACCTGGTGGCTCAGCGGCTTGCCTTCTTCAGCCGTTACCTGTGCGGTAAAGTAGACACTCAGGTTCAGGAGGATCGTGTTAAAGTCTACGTAACAGGCTTGAATGAGTGGCATCATTTCTCAACATTTCCTGTACCAGGCACAGTAACGGAAAAATTTTATTTCCATAGTGAAGGGGTAGCAAATTCCTTTCGGGGAGATGGGGTGCTATCCCAGGAGGCTCCCGAAGAGGAACCGACGGACTATTATATATATGATCCCATGTTTCCAACCCCATGCGAAGTAGCGCCAATCTGTGATCGCCGCGAGCTGGAAATACGGTCTGATGTTTTGGTTTATACTAGTGAAGCATTTGGCGTACCTGTTACGATTCTTGGGGAACTTAAACTTATACTCTATGCTGCAAGCAATTGTATGGATACAGACTGGGTAGTCTCAGTTACGGAAGTCTTTCCGGATGGAAGATCTGTCCCTTTCCATGGCCGCCCGGGCGTTTTGCGTGCCCGATACAGGGAGGGTTTTGATCGGGAAGTAATGCTTGTGCCTAACGAGGCGACACAGTTTGAGGTTACGCTTGGTACAGCAGGCCACCAAATTATGGTTGGAAACCGACTGCGCATTTCAATTGCAAGTGCGGCCTTCCCTGGCATTGATGCTAATACGAATACGGGTGCGCCAGCTCAAACAGACGTGAATTACAAAGTGGCCAAACAAACTATCTTCCATGACCTTGCGCGGCCGTCACATTTAATACTGCCTGTTATTACTCTGGGGCGGACGAAAGAATGAGAATTTTCACAGCAGGACTATCAACGGAGAGCAATACATATTCTCCTATGCCGACAGGATTTGATGATTTTGAAATTGTGCGCGCGTCAGATTTGTCGCCGGTTGATCCGGACTTTGGCATGTTTGACCTCTTTGGCATGTGGCGGAACAACGCATTGGCGCGAGGGGATGATTTTATTTTGAGCCTAGCTGCTTTTGCGCAGCCATCGGGCGTTACTGTTCGATCTGTTTATGAAACGCTTCGGGATGAAATTCTTCTAAGCCTGAAACAAACAGGTCCCGTCGACGTCGTTTTGCTTTTTCTGCATGGTGCCATGGTGGCAGAGGGTTATGAAGACTGCGAAGGCGATATCATTACGCGGGTGCGGGAAATTGTCGGCCCTGATGTGACGATTGCCGTTGAATTGGACCTTCATTGTCACCTGACAGAATTGATGGTGGCGCAAGCCGATATCATAATTACTTTCAAGGAATACCCCCATATTGATGTGAATGACCGCGCCGAGGAACTCTTCGATTTAGCTGTCAGGGCGCAATCGGGGGAGCTTCGCCCCACAATGGCTATGTTCGATTGCAAGATGGTGGGCATTTATCCGACATCTGAACCGGCCCTGCGCCGCTTCGTTGATCATATGTCTGAAGTAGAGCAGGAAGATGGCGTCCTCTCCGTGTCTTTTGGTCATGGATTTCCAGCGGGGGACGTTACGGAGGCCGGGTGCAAGATGCTGGTGGTGACGGATAATGACCTGCCTTTGGCTGAAGAGTTGGCCGAAAAGCTGGGTCAAGAAATCTATGATCTGCGCCATGAGATTGGTTTTAAGACCGTGCCCATGGCAGAGGCGCTCTCGCGCGCCCTGGCCAGTGACAGATCACCGGTGGTGGTCGCAGACCAAGCCGATAACGCCGGCGGCGGCGCGCCGGGTGATGCGACCTTTGCGCTTAGGTGGTTGTTAGAAAATAAGGCCCAGAACGTGGCAATGGCGATTTTTTATGATCCGGAGGTTGTGCGGTTGGCAAAGTCAGCGGGGGAAGGGGCCAAGCTTAAAGTTAGTCTGGGGGGCAAACTAGGCCCAACCTCTGGAGACCCGGTTGATCTTGATGTGGCGGTCTTGGCTGTTAAGGACGATTATAGCCATCGGTTTCCTCAAGGGGAGGGTAAGCCTGTTTTTCTTTCTGTTGGGGATGTTGTCGCCTTGCGGGCTGAGGGCATTGATCTTATCGTTAGTAGCAAGCGGGGCCAATGTTTCTCACCGTGCATCTTTGAGGATCTCGGCATAGATCCCACGACTAAGCAGCTTCTGATTCCAAAGTCCATGCAACATTTTTACGGCGCATTCGCCCCTATCGCCAGCGAGGTCATCTACATGGCCTCTTTTGGTGCCATGCAAATGGACGTTACACAAATCTCTTATGAACATATGACGACTGCGGATAAGTTTCCGTGGAAAGAGGCATGCCATGAATAGTGATCGCAGAATTTTCTTACGGTCTCCTTATCTGATTTTCATTGGGGATACGGACGACAGGGCCTTGGCAAAGACGGGCCTCGGGATTGTTCAATGGTGCCCAGAGCTAGTCGCGGGTCAACTGCGGTTTGAAGGTAATAGCCTTGACTTAGGCACAAGTGACATGACGATTGCGGATGCGGTTCGTGCAGGGGTGAAGAGTCTGGTGATTGGCGTCGCCCCTGTGGGGGGTAAGATTGATGATAACTGGGCCCTGGTTCTGGAAGACGCGGCGGCGGCAGGCCTTGATATTGTGAGCGGTCTTCATTTGCGCCTGAAGGAATTTCCCGGCGTCGCGGCGGCGGCAAAGGCCTCAGGGGCGGCCTTAATAGATATTCGTAATCCACCGGCTAATCTGCCTATAGCGACAGGAAAAAAGCGCACTGGTAAAAGAGTGTTGATGGTGGGAACCGACTGTGCCGTGGGGAAAAAATACACAGCGCTTGGCTTGACCAAAAGCCTTCAAGAACGCACCGTCAAGGCAACATTCAGAGCAACCGGACAAACAGGGATCATGATTGCCGGAACGGGCATTCCCATTGATGCTGTGGTGTCTGACTTTGTGGCGGGGGCGGCTGAACTGGTTTCTCCTGACAATGATGCGGATCATTGGGATGTGATTGAAGGCCAGGGTTCTCTCTTTAACGCTTCATATGCTGGGGTGAGCTTGGGATTGCTACATGGCTCGCAGCCAGATGCCATTGTCGTCTGTCATGATCCGACCCGAGAGACGAATATCAGTTGCCCTGAAATGAAATTGCCAAGTGTTGCTGACTGTATAGAGATCAACCTTACCTGTGGCCGCCTCACCAACCCTGAGATAAGCTGTGTGGGGATCAGTGTTAATACGTCTGGTCTGAAGAAAGAGGCGCGCGGGCCTTATCTAAAAGCTTTGTCACAGGAAACAGGATTGGCTTGCGTTGATCCCCTGATAGAAGGCTGTGGAGAGATTGCAGACGTCATTCTCACCAGGTTCGGGGGGCCGGAACATGCGTGATGTTTCTTTCTCTCTGAGCTCCTGGCCCACTAAGGCGCCCTTTTCCATCACGGGCCACACCTTCACGGAAGCGTTCATCTTGACCGTGATACTTAAGCAGGATGGTGCGATAGGCCGCGGCGAAGGAACAGGGGTCTATTATCTCGGGGAGACCGGAGATACTATGTTGGCTCAGGCGGAGACGATACGCCATGACTTGGCAGCAGGTTTAACGCGAGATCACTTGCAAAAAATACTCCCTGCTGGCGGCGCGCGCAATGCCATAGATTGTGCTTTATGGGATCTGGAAGCCAAACAAAGTGATCAAACCATCTGGGAGCTGACCGGCATTAAGCCTAGTGGGGTGATCACGGTGAACACGGTTGGGATTGGTACGCCGGAGGAGATGGCGCAAACAGCTACTCTATTGGACACCCCTAGGATCAAGGTTAAACTGGATGGTGAGCGACCGCTTGACTGTATAAGGGCCGTTCGAGCTGCGCGTCCCGATGCAGAGATCGTGGTTGATGTCAATCAGGGTTGGACGTTTGAGCAGCTCAAGGCGCTCGCGCCGAAGTTCAAGGCCCTAGATATTGAAATGATTGAACAGCCCCTTGCCCGAGGCGGGGACGCTGACCTTGAAGGATACAGCTCTCCCGTTCCCCTCTGTGCTGATGAGTCCTGTTTGGATAGGAGTGAGGTAGAGCAAGCCTCACGCCGTTATCAGATGATTAATATCAAGCTCGATAAAACGGGTGGCTTAACGGAAGCCATGGCCCTTGCCCACAAGGCAAAGGTCATGGGTTTGGGTTTGATGGTTGGAAATATGCTGGGCACCTCTCTCGCCATGGCCCCTGGTTTTGTGATTGCTCAGATGTGTCGCTATGTAGATCTGGATGGAGCTGTTCTTCTTTCTAAAGACCGTGAAAATCCCATGCGTTATGCAGGTGGCGTAGTTTCTTCACCAATGCGCAACCTTTGGGGTTAAGGCGAGTGGAACATTGTGTCGGGTTTCTACCGGGGGGGGATGTCTAACAATGAGGAATATATGACAAAGATGAATGACAGTGATGAAGTTGATATAAGTGATGAAGTTGATATAGATGTAGGGCTACGGGAGGCGGCAGCGCGTTATCCGGAGAAACTTGCGATACTGGATTCAAGCCGCCAGCTTAACTGGCGTGACTTTGATGCTAGGATCAATCGGGTCGCCAATAGCCTAATAAAAAACGGTATTAAACCCAATGATCGCATTGCCCTGTTAAACCGTAACTGCGTGGAATATATGGAAGTGTTTCTCGGCGGCCTCCGCGCCGGAGCCTGTATTGTGCCTCTGTCAACTCTGGCCGCACCAGAGACCCTGGCCCGGATGATACAGGACAGTGAAGCCAGAATGTTGTTTGTCTCACCAGACTATCTGGATATGATAACGCCCTATAAAGAGACGTTGACCAACTTGATCAATAGTGAAGCAGTAGGCGATGGTATTTTGATACTGCGCGGCGCGGACAGTAAACACCACAACCTGGAAGATTTAATTACCTCAGCCTCCATAGAAGCCCCGGACGTTGTCTTGTCACCGTCCCATGGTTTTAACCTGATCTATAGTTCCGGCACCACCGGAAACCCCAAGGGAATTATGCAGGACAGACAGTACCGTGCCCAGGAAACCAGTGACCTTCTGGCGGCTGGCTGGTTCGGGGAGAATAGCCGTACCCTTGTCTCAACCCCGCTTTATTCTAATACGACCCTGTTTCCCGTGTTTCCGACTTTGGTTTCGGGCGGCAGCCTATATATTATGGAGAAGTTTAATACGCTTGGGTTTTTGCAGCTCAGTCAGGAGCATGCCATCAACCATGCGGTACTGGTACCGGTACAGTATGAACGTCTGCTGGATGAGGTTGCATTTGGTCAGTATGACCTGTCAGCCTATCAGCTTAAGCTTTCCACCAGTGCCCCGCTCCATAAACATGTGAAAGAAGACCTATTACGGCGCTGGCCCTCAGGGGGACTTGTCGAGATCTACGGTATGACAGAAGGCGGGGTAACCTGTTTGTTACAAGCAGACCAGAGACCGGACAAGTTGGACACGGTGGGCCAGCCGGGATTGGGCTGTGACATCCGGATCATTAACGACCAAGGGGATATTCTGCCTCAGGGGGAGGCCGGGGAGATTATTGGCTGGTCCAGTAAGATGATGACGGGCTATGAGAAACGCCCCGAGGCCACCAAAGAGGCCAGCTGGTATGATGAAGACGGTAATCGCTATCAGAGAAGCGGCGACATTGGCTGGCTGGATGACGAGGGCTTTCTGCATTTAAAGGACCGCAAGAAAGACATGATCATCTCCGGCGGTTTCAATGTCTATGCTGTTGATTTGGAAAAAGCTTTGCTGGCTCATCCTGATATCATTGATGTGGCGGTCATTGGCGTACCCAGTAAACAGTGGGGCGAGACCCCGGTGGCCTATGTGGAGGTCAGAGACCACGACAGCTTTGATGCGGATGCCACAAAAGATGCGGTCAATGACAAGCTTGGCAAGGCACAACGGATATCCGAGATCCGGGTGATCGAACAATTACCACGCAGTCCCATAGGAAAAATACTGAAACGAGAATTGCGACAGGAAGAACAGGCATAGTGAACATGAGGCATGTGCATAGGGAGGCCCTGAGGAATTCCTCGGTATTGGTATTTATATTTGAATCTGAGGGACTCTATTTATGACGATTACATTTAAAGACAAAGTCGCCCTTGTGACGGGCGGCGGTAACGGCCTTGGCCGGGAATATTGCCTGGCGTTAGCGGGGCTTGGGGCGAGGGTGGTGGTGAATGACCTTGGGGGGACACTGGATGGCTCTCGTGGAGATACCGCCCAACCTGCCTCCAATCAATCTACCGCAGCCCAACCTGCTGCAGCCCTTTCTGCCGCAGAGAAGGTCGCCGCAGAACTCCGCAGCCTTGGCGGTGAGGCGATCGCCAGCACGGCAGACATCACTGACTATGATCAGGTTAAAGGGATGACTGAGGAGGCCATGAACAAATGGGGACGCATAGATATCCTGATTAATAATGCTGGTATCTTAAGAGACAAGACCTTCAGCAAGATGAGCCCGGAGGACTTCCAGAAGGTGGTGGATGTACATCTGTTCGGCACCATGAACTGCACGAAGCTGGTCTGGGATATCATGAAAGCGCAGGGCTATGGCCGTATCCTGCTGACCTCATCATCCAGTGGCCTGTTCGGGAACTTCGGCCAGAGCAACTACGGGGCCGCTAAAGCGGCCATGGTCGGCCTGATGAATGTGCTGCATCATGAGGGGGCTAAATATGACATCCGGGTTAACTGCCTGGCCCCCACGGCAGCAACGAGGATGCTGGACGGCTTGCTTGCCGAGAAGGTCGAAGCCCTGATGGCGCCGAAGTTGGTGGCCCCGGGGGCACTTTACCTTGTCAGTGACGAGGCGCCAAGCAAGACGATCCTGGGGGCCGGGGCCGGAAGTTTCTCTGTAATACGCATCTCGGAGACCCCTGGGGTTTTCTTGGGCGGGGAAGAGACGACGGTGGATGACGTGGCTAAAAACTGGGCAACTATCAGCAATCCCGAAGGCCAGACAGAAATGGCGGCGGCCTTTGAACAGACCAACAAGTTTGTGGAGCTGGCGGCCAAGTCACTGGGTATTACGTTGACTACAGATAGAGGGAGATAAGTCATGAGAGAAGCTGTAATAGTCTCCACGGCGCGCACCCCTATTGGTAAAGCTTACCGGGGGGCGTTTAATAATACCCCGGCGCCCACCTTAGCGGGCCATGCCATAAAGCAGGCGATTATAAGGGCCGGCATAGACGGCGCGGAAGTGGATGATGTGGTGATGGGCTCTGCGGTTCAGATGGGCTCAAGCTTTATGAATGTGGCCCGCAACGCGCTCATTCGGGCGGGATTGCCGATTACGGTACCCGGACAATCCATTGACCGTCAATGTGCGTCGGGCCTGATGGCCATTGCCATCGCGGCCAAACAGATCATCTGTGATGATATGACCATCACCATAGGCGGGGGGGGGGAGAGTATCTCCCTGAACCAGACGGCGGATATGTTTGTGATCAAGGATCCCTGGATTATACAACATAAGCCCGCGCTTTATATGACCATGCTGGAGACGGCAGAGATCGTCTCACAGCGCTATGGTATCAGCCGAGAGGCTCAGGATGACTATGCGCTGCAAAGCCAGCAGCGCACGGCCCTGGCGCAGGAGGCCGGGAGGTTCGATGATGAGATCGTCCCCCTGCCGTCGGTGATGAAGCTTCAGGATAAAGCCACAGGAGACTGGTCTGAAACTAAAGTGCTGCTGAGTAAGGATGAAGGCAACCGTCCCCAAACCACATTGGCGAACCTGCAAAAGCTTGTCCCTGTTCAAAGCCAGGGCCAGGAAGTGCAGGAGGGGAAGTTTATCACGGCCGGCAATGCCAGCCAGCTGTCTGACGGGGCGTCGGCCTGCGTGATTATGGAAGCCTCGGAAGCGGCCCGTAGAGGCTTAAACCCTTTGGGCATCTACCGGGGCATTGCGGTTGCGGGCTGGGAGCCGAGTGAGATGGGCATCGGGCCCGTCTTTGCGATCCCCAGGCTTTTGAAGACACATGGTTTGAGCATTGATGATATTGGTCTTTGGGAGCTGAATGAAGCCTTTGCCTGTCAGGTCATCTATTGTCGGGATAAGCTTGGCATTCCGGGTGATCGCCTGAATGTGAACGGCGGTGCCATCTCCATTGGTCACCCTTATGGCATGAGCGGTGCCCGTATGGTGGGCCATGCGCTGATAGAAGGCAAGCGGCGGGGGGTTAAATATGTGGTGGTCACCATGTGCGTGGGCGGCGGCATGGGGGCGGCCGGCTTGTTTGAGGTTTGTTAGGGGGATGAGGCATGAGACATAATTTCTGGTGATGTGAGCCGAATAAGCTTGATGAGTTCCTCCGTAGAAGTTGATCTCTGTACCACACAGATGGAGATTGATGAGGACCCGGGGTCGGGTTTTGGCAACCCCCAAGGCCTGTCACCTCTTTGGAATATTACGTCACGAGGCAGAATGATGAGCTAACGTAGCAGACAAAGCCAGAAAACTTAAGACCGTGTGACGGAAGTTACCCGGCCCTATTTTTTAGATTAGAAGATCTCCAGTATGTCATGATTTCTATGTTGAATGACGTGTTTTGAATGAAGGGTATTCCCTCGATAATTTCCTCTGGAGCTTAAGCGTATCAAGTTTGTATTTAGTTGCGTAATGCGTAAATATTTTAATTATTTATATATTACAGGATTACATATGACCTTCATGAGAGTCCCGCTTACGGGGATGTCCCGTCTTAATTTTGCCTGGGAAGTATTAAGACGAATTCCAGCTTATTCATCGGCATATTATGCCCATTTAGGATGCTCTGAGCAGGACAGGGGGGCTTTTTGCCGGGATGCTCACAAGTGGGGTTTGTTACAGTTTTGTTGATCCTGCATTGGATAGTCTGGAGGCCAGCCCATTCTGGCACCCGGGCCTCTGCCCCTATGTTTTGCAGGCGGATCATTACAGGGAAGAAGATCAGACCATTCCCTATATTCTGGACCTTGCCCAGTTAAACTGTGAGGTGATCAGCCTGCGGCAATCCCCAAACCTAACCCATTATGTCTTTAAGAAGGGCGGTAAATCCCTTCAACTCTGTTATCAGGCCGCTGGGGATGCTGCCATTCACTCACGGCATTTACGGTTTATCCTTCGCATGGGAAACCGATTAAATACGGTTGAAGAAAACCTCGCGGTGAAGCGTTTAAAACATCTTGTTAAAACGGGCAGGATTTGCGACAGGCTTTTTAAAACAAATACCGCCTCCGTAAAGTTCCATAGGCAATTGCAGGTCATGGCGCAGGTGACTAATAAGCGGCCCAGACAAGAAATTGCAGAAATATTCTTTGATAATAAAGACCGGATCAGGCAGGAAATCTCTGATCCTGAAAGCCATGTTAATAATATTGTGGGCTATGCTTTAGATAAGGCAGAAGACCTGATGAACGGCGCTTACGTTAAATACTTAAAGAAGCTCGATTCATAAGAATAGGAAAGAAATAATTAGTATTTTTTCCCTCTGCACAATGACCTTGCCTTCCCGCAAACTGTTTTTCTTGATTTAACCCATAAGGAAAAACACAGATGACAAAACCATCAGAGACCACTATCTCCAAAGGCTATTTAAACACCATTGAAGCGGGAGAATATCTTCGCTTAAGCTCTCATGCCTTACGGAATATGCGTATCACAGGCAATGGGCCTCTTTACCGCAAACATGGAAAGCTTGTGGTCTATGCTATGGAAGACCTTAAAGCCTGGTCAGACTCCCTCAGAAAATCGAGCACGTCTGATGCGTAAGGATTTAACGCGCATTGAGACGATTTCTCTGAGGGGCAGGCTGCACTATTATACCCGGTTTGGGCGGCCTGTTAGCAAGGTAACTATGCCGCCATATCGGGGGCTTGAATATTACCGGCCAGGGCAGCTCCTGGGATATATTCGGTGGCAGGCGGGGGAATATGGCAGTCGATTATGGCGGTTTATGATTTTACGGACGGTGAGCTTCACGGGTAAAAGCCCCTCACATCAAGTGGAAGGGGTGAGCCCAGGCGCTTATATTATCCTTGATGTGGAAGGGGCGCTTAAGGTACGGGCTGCTATGAACGTCATTGATCAGATTGAAAATATGGGGATAGATCCCGCAGAGGTTTCCCCGGCCTATTATGGTCATTTGCATCAGAGGATACTGACCAATCAACCTTATCACCGCTATAGCATGGAACAGCATCAGAGCTTTAGGCAGGAAGGGGAGATATCAGTATGACGCCCAGATATTTGATTATCATTCTTGCCGCAGTGAGCTGCCTATTGATTGGGGTTTCAATGACAGAGTTTGCCCCAAGAATACTCTATAATCCGTCGCCAAGTGCGCCGATGGGGTTTTACGTTATCCGTCATAAACGTGAGTTCAAAATCGGTGACTATGTGCTGATAGAGCTTCCTCAATCTGTCAGAGAATTGGCTTTAGAAAGAAGATATGTCGGGCCAGATATTCCGCTTCTGAAGAGAATATTCGCTCTATCAGGGGATCATATCTGTATCCGGCATGAGGTGATTTATGTGAACGATCAGGCTGTGGCTGACGTTAAAAACCACGATCTCTCAGGCCGCATAATGCCTGTCTGGAACGGATGTCGCAGGTTAAAAACCGGTGAGGTTTTCCTGCTCAGTCTTCACTCAGACTATTCCTTTGACAGCCGATATTTTGGCCCGATCTCGCGAAAGAAGATCATCGGTGTCGCCGTATATTTTTGAATATTTTGCAGGATAAGGGACGGTCTTAGCGTCGGTCTTAGTCATAGCCTTAGTCATAGGGCTAGGAGCCTATAGGGGAGAAAATTGGCTACTCTGTGGTTAAGGCCTGCTAACGGTTTCTGAGTAATAATATGCAGCAAGATGATTAAAATTGCCTCACAGATAGCACCGATGCTAACGCCGATCTGAAAAATACTAAAGCGTCCAAAAAAATAACGAGGGCTTTTCTCAAGGCGATATTTTCTGTGGGTTTTTGGGGCGAAAATATGGCCGAAATTTTGAAAAGAAATATAACAAGATAAAAGCGTCTTAGGCGCGGCGCTCCTAAGTCATTGTCTGCACATCTTTTTATCCGGCACCAAATTTTTTGGCCAAAAACAAAGCATTTTTGGTAAGCCCTTGAAGGTAAGAGATAATACCCCTGCCGTATTTTTTTAATCCAATTGTATCAATGACTTACCCATAGGAATAAATCATGACCAACATACCTGAAAATCCCTTCAAACCCAAGCTTGGTAAACCCGGAAACCGAGGTGACCGGTTCAGTAAACGGGTGTTGAAGAAAGTGAGAAGTCTGTCACATGGTATGTCTAGGCCATCATCTGATATGTCAGAGGGCAGAAGCGGCTATACTGGCGAGAGGATCGGCAGGGGTCACTGGGCCGGGAGATATAGTAATAGCCAATATGGCAAATCTGCCGTCCCTGCTGGGGCGCGGCAGGTCATTATTAAAGGCCGGATTATCAAGCTTGCTGGTACAAGTTATTCAAGGGCCATGTCGCATCTTCAATATATTGAACGGGAAGGGGTTGGGCAGGACGGAAAAGAAGCAGAATCCTACGGAAAGTTTGGTGATGATATTGACCTGAAGGAATTTCAAAACCGCAGCGAAGGCGACCGCCATCAGTTCCGTTTTATTGTCTCGGCAGAGGATGGCGTTGAGATTGAAGATCATAAGTCCTTCACCCGGGATTTAATGGCTAAAATGGAGCAGGATTTACAGACCAAACTTGACTGGGTAGCGGTTGATCATTTTGACACAGATCATCCTCATACACATCTTGTCTTAAGAGGTGTGGACGATAAAGGCAAAGACCTAATCATCGCCAAATCCTATATGAGTTACGGCATGAGAAATATGGCCTCAGATATCCTGACACAGGAACTCGGACCCCGCACAGAAATGGAAATCCTGCAACAGGTAAGACGACAGGTGGATCAGGACAGATTGACGGATATTGATCGGGATATTATCAACTACAGCCGGGCCCATATGATGCATCCAGATGGCGGGACCTATTCCGCCAATCTGGTCACAGCCCGTTTGAAGAAGCTTTCCAAAATGGGACTGGCCCAGTATCAGGGCAGTAACTATTGGCGATTGTCCCCAAATATGAAAGACACATTACAGATGATGGGGGAAAGGGGTGATATTATCAAAATTCTTCACCGTAATCTGTATGGCGCCGGCAAAGATAACTTAAAACAGAAAGCGCTGATTTTTGGCCTTGATGCAACCTCTCAAAACCATATCACAGGTGAACTGATCAAGGTTGGTTTGTCAGATGAACTTAACGACAGGCGCTATATCATTCTGGACGGCACAGACGGTAACCATTGGTATGTGGATATGGGAGAGCTGGAACAGATCAGTGATCTAAATCAAGGTATGATTATTTCTGTGAAAGCGGCTCACAAGCAAGCATCACAGGTGGATCATCGCATTGCGGCTATTGCCCATCAGAACGGCGGCATTTATAGTGAGGGGAAACATCGGGATTTTGATCCCAAAGCTAGCGCCGCCTATATCCAAAGCCATGTCCGTCGACTGGAGAGCTTGCGCCGTTATGGTATTGGAGAACGTGAGAAGGGTGGTATATGGAGAATCCCTCCTGATTTTACCAACTGTGTTGAGAAACTTCAGAAACAATTTGCACAAAAGGCGCCGATGGCAATGACCATCAATTCAGCTTATGCCCTAGATCAATTGGTAGATGGCGAAGGTTATGGTTGGTTGGATCGGAATCTTGATGAAAAGGAAAAGACTGGTCTGTTCTCAGGTGGCTTCGGCAGAAAAGTGCGTCAAGCCCTTGCTCAGAGACGGAGCTGGTTACTGAGACAAGGACTGATCCAGCAGAAGGGGGCAAGGTTCCTATATCCAAAAGATTTTGCGGCCAAGCTTGCCAAACGGGAAATGACAAAAATAGCCGTAACCATAGCTAAACAAACTGGCAAGAAATATTCTCCCATGGGGGACAAGGGTGACGTGAGTGGAACTTATGTCCGAAAGCTTAACCTTAAGAGTGGCCAGTATGCAATTTTGGAAAAGTCAAAAGAGTTTACCCTCGTCCCATGGCGACCCGTGATGGAACGTGCTAAAGGACAGGTTATTTCTGGTATGATTAGCCGAGGAAATATCAGCTGGTCAATCGGGCAGGGTGTTTGGTTCTAAAATTAATTGCAGCTAGATATTATCTGTAAAAGTCAGGACTTGATCTGACGGTTATGAATTATCGGCCAGCCAGCGCTTTTTGGGACGCGCTGTCCGATAATTCCTGTACAGTACCAATATTTTTGGACTGCACAAGCTCTTTGGCATCGTTCAGGGTTTGCATTGGGGTTTTACCGTAGCAATACTTCCCGGAATGAGGCCGTGTTTCGTTATAGCTTTTGAGCCATTCGTCCACGTCTTGCTGTAAATCATCCAATGAAGAATAAAGCTTTTTGCGGAAGGCAATAGAGTAAAACTCATCCTGCATGGTTTTGTGGAACCGCTCACAGATACCGTTGGTTTGCGGGCTATTGGCTTTTGTTCTGGTGTGGTCGATATTTTCGATTCCCAGATAAAGCTGATAGGCGTGGTTTTCGGCCTTCCCGCAATATTCGGTGCCACGGTCGGTGAGGATGCGCAACAGCGGAATGTTTTGCTCCTCATAAAATGGCAACACCACCGCATTAAGCGTATCGGCGGCGGTGATGGCTGTTTTCTCGGTATAGAGCCGTGCAAAGGCCACGCGGCAATAGGTGTCGATGAAGGTTTGCTGGTAAATCCGCCCAACACCTTTGATATTGCCGACATAGTAAGTGTCCTGCGAGCCGAGATAGCCCGGGTGCTGGCTTTCAATCTCTCCGTGTGCCTCACGTTTTGATTTTTGCTTTTCTAACGCAGCAACCTGTTCCTCGGTTAAAATAATCCCATCCTGCGCGACTTTGGCTTCCAGGGCTTTGAGACGTTTTTGCATCGTCTCCAGATCGTTGCGCAGCCACACCGAGCGAATGCCACCGGGCGAGATCAAGATGCCCGCCTTTCGAAGTTCATTGGCCGCGCGTTGCTGGCCGTAGGCCGGAAATTCAACGGCAATTTCGATGCAGGCACGCTCTACACTTTCCGCCACGCGGTTCTTGAGGATCGGCTTGCGGCGGCTGATTTCAATCAGCGCCTCTTCGCCGCCATTCTCATACAACTCCTTGTAGCGGTAAAACGTATCACGGCTGTAACCCATCACTTTGCACGCTTGGCTCACATTGCCAAGCTGCTTCGCCAACTCCAATACGCCTAATTTTGGTTTGATAATTTTTTCTTGATAACTGCTCATGTCTAACATCCTTTCTTATACAGTTTTTAAAGAATGTCAGATCAAGTCTCAACTAATACATATTATCAGCCCAGATTATTCTTATGTGTATTATGTGTTTTTTCAAAAGCAGACTTTTAAAATTGCCTAACAAACAGTATATCTTCAAATAAGTCGAATAGTGCGGCGCAAGTACTACAGCGCGGCACTATTACATTTTAATCAAGATTATTATTTCGTGTATTATCAGGATTTGATACTGGAGTATCAAGTCCGTTTATATTACGCACATGGTAATTAGGGTAATTGCCTTGGTTAATTTGGTTTACAAACTGACTACGGCTCATGTTGCCACCATTGTAATTGTCATGAAACTGTTGATTGCGACCAGTTTCACTTTCTCGTGTTACAGTTACTCTTTGACGTGCCATTTTTAAATCCTTCCTATAGGGGCTTGGCGTTAAAATTAACAATCAGGAAGATCATCCAGATTGTTCTTATTCGTATTGTCTCTATCGGTTCTCAAGTATTTGCCTGTTGAACCGTTGACAACCCGAATTTCTGTGCGGCCGCTCTTCCACGGAACGTGATATGTATGGACGTTATTTTCTATATCGTAAATTGCGTCACCACTTTTTCGTGGGGACCATGATGCATTAGGGTTACACAAAGATGTAATATCGCCATCTTCGTCTTTCCCTGTTCTAGTTACAGCTCTATCAGCCATTGTTAACTCCTATTTTGATCTATCGATAACATACAGATATATCTAACTCTTGCGTTTGTCAAGACATCTGGTATAATTTTATTCAATATAATCTAACGGCACTCTCAAGAAGAGGGTGCCGAATTGATTCTTGAAGGGTTGTAAAAATGTCATTAGCTGTGAAATTAAAAGAATTAAGGTTACGAAAGAAACAATCTTTACAACAAGTTGCTGACGCCATTGGAATATCAAAAACTCATGTATATGATCTAGAAAAAGGGAACAGTAAAAATCCATCTGTTGACTTATTAAAGCAATACTCTAATCATTTTGGTGTTCCTGTGAACACACTGATTGGTGAGGATTTAGCTGACAATAATGCAGACCCAGAATTAGTCAGAATGTTCCGCCAAGTTGGTGAGTTGGGTCCAGAAGATAAGCAGTTGTTGGATAGTATGATAAAAACAATGTTGGATCGGCAGAAAGCTAAAGAATGATAATTATCGATCGCATGGAATTAGAAGACGTTGGGGGTGACCCAGTAAAACTGGCACAAGCTGTCTTAGACCAAATTCCAGATAACTCATTTCCTATTCCAGTCCGTGAAATTGCAAGTGCGTTGAACATCTATGAGATAAAAGAAGAAAACAACATAAGTTTTGAAGGTGCATTAATAGCACCGGACAACAAGTCGGAAGGGGCTATTATTGTTCGAGGAGACCGCTCAGAACAGCGAAAACGATTTACTATTGGGCACGAGCTGGGGCATTACCTCAACCCATGGCATAAATCAGATAACCCAGCGGGATTTCAATGCACTACGGCTAATCTTGCAGCAGAGAAATCAGATAAAAATAATAAGTTGATGAGAATGGAAGCAGAAGCGAATGAGTTTTCTGCTGAATTATTGATGCCATATAATAAAATCAAACAATTTCTAAATTCAAACTCTGGTGCTGATATAGATCACATTATTCGGTTAGCCGAATTATTTGAAATTAGTAAGGAGGCAATGGCAAGAAGATATGCATTAACTAATTTTAATGACCCAACAGCTGTTATTTTCTCAAAAAACAAGAAGATTAGGTACGTAAAAAAACATGATGATTTTCCTTGGTTAAATGTCAAACATGCCTCTCCAATTCCTCATAACACAATCTCTTCCAAAAAAAATTTGATTATAGGAAAGGTATCTGCTTGGTCTACAGCAAGTCCAAGTGCGTGGGTTGACAGCAAGCCAAATATTTTGATCTTTGAACAAACATTAGCGCAAGCGAACGGTTTTCAAATCACCCTTTTAACTTATGAAGTAGAAGGCGATTCAGATGACAGAGATGATATAGATTTAGAGAATAGCTGGACCCCTAAATTTGCAAGAGGTCGATAATTTCAAATTATTACTCAAAAAGAAAACCTGACCAGATAATAGAATTAATGGAGCAGAGTAGATTGATTTTTCATATTACATTTTATCTCTAAAGCTCATTCTTAAAAATACAAACTTCCGCATTGGGTTCAGAGTGGATACTCAATTAAAAATAGCATAAACCCAATGTACATAAATTTATTTCTCGCACCTGATTATTTGCTAATCGATTCGCAGTATTTTGAGATTTATAACATCTTTTGCGAGTAACATCCTGTTTTGTGTGGAAATTTCTTCAATTATTTTTTCTGCGCTTTGGAAACTCTTGAAGAGTTCTAAGAAATGCAGAGAACTTGTGCCGCGACATATGAGTTAAGGCATTGTTTATCATAAATAAAATACCTTGACGATTCGTTTTTTTGCCCCTCTCCTGAATGTGTTTATTGACAAATTCAGGAGTGGATATGACCCCGACAAAAATACTTATTGGCCAGATGTTGATCACTTTTCTGGTGGTGATCGGCACGCTTTGGGCAGCAAGCCAATGGGCGGCTTTTATGCTGGGGTATCAGGCGCGGCTCGGTGTGCCGTGGTTCAGTATTTTTGATTATCCTGTTTACTACCCCTGGCGCCTGTTCGAATGGTGGTACGCTTTTGAAGTCTACGCCCCGGCAGTATTTTACAAAGCCGGGGGTCTCGCTGCTGCCGGCGGGATTATGGGAACGTTCGTCGCCATCATTGGATCCCTCTGGCGCGCCCGCGAACAGAGCAGGGTAACGACCTACGGTTCCGCTCGTTGGGCGGATAAGTCAGATATCAGGCAGGCTGGGTTGCTCAAACCCAAAGGCGTGTTCCTTGGACAATATGATGGGGGTTATCTGCGCCATGACGGGCCGGAACATATCATGACCTTCGCACCGACCCGTTCCGGTAAAGGGGTGGGACTTGTGATCCCGACTTTGCTCAGTTGGACGGGCAGTGTGGTGGTTCATGATTTGAAGGGCGAGAACTGGCAACTGACCTCGGGCTGGCGGTCCACATTCTCTCACTGCCTGTGTTTTAACCCCACAGATATTTCCAGTGTTCACTGTAACCCGCTGATGGAAGTCCGGCGTGGCCTGAATGAAGTGCGGGATGTACAGAATATCGCTGACATTCTGGTCGACCCCGAAGGCAGTCTTGAGCGGCATAACCACTGGGAAAAAACAAGTCATTCATTGCTGGTGGGAACCATTCTACATGTGCTCTATGCTGAGGAAGAGAAAACCCTGTCCCGTGTGGCAGAAGTTTTAAGTGATCCCGCCAAGTCTTTCAAAAACACATTGAAGGATATGCTGATCACCAACCATCTCGGCGATTATCAAAACCCCAAGCCTCATCCTGTTGTCGCTGTGACCGCCCGCGAACTTCTCAATAAATCAGAAAACGAACGCAGCGGCGTGTTGAGTACGGCGTTGAGTTTCCTCAGCCTTTACCGCGATCCTGTCGTCAAAGAGGTAACGTCCAAATCTGATTTTACCGTGATGGATTTGATCAAGGCGGAGAAGCCGGTATCGCTCTATCTGGTGGTGCCACCCAGTGACCTCAGTCGTACCAAACCGCTGATGCGCCTGATCCTCAATCAAATCGGTCGTCGCCTGACGGAGAAATTGGAAGCTAAGGCAGGTGAGAGCCGACAACTTCTCCTGATGCTGGACGAATTCCCGGCTTTGGGTCGTCTGGATTTTTTCGAAACCTCATTGGCCTTTATGGCAGGTTACGGTATCCGGGCTTTCCTGATTGCTCAAAGCCTCAATCAAATATCCAAAGCGTATGGTGAGAACAACAGCATTCTGGATAATTGTCATGTGCGTGTTGCCTTTGCCACCAATGATGAACGCACAGCCAAACGTATCTCTGACAGTTTGGGGGCTGCTACAGAATTGCGTTCCCAGAAAAATTATGCGGGGCACCGTCTGTCGCCGTGGCTCGGTCATGTGATGGTCTCCCGCCAGGAAACGGCCCGGCAGTTGCTGACCCCAGGTGAAGTCATGCAATTGCCCATGGACGAAGAGTTAGTGCAGATCGCAGGTCTGCCGCCAATCCGGGCGCAGAAGCTGCGCTATTATGAGGATCAGAACTTTACCACAAGGATTCACCCGCCTGCGGCAACGCTCATCACAGAAGCTATTTCTGAAAATACTTCCGACTGGCAGGATTGTCAGGCAGATGTAGATGCCCGACTGGTCACGCCAGATGATCAAAATAATGGCATGGCGCGTTTAACCAGCGAAGGATCAATAGAACATGTCCCCATATTGACGCCGGAACAAGAAACCCCAGTACCATCCATTGATATCTTCGAAGTGATTGATCCGGATGTGGATGAGACGAGCCTTGAAGCGGATAAATATCAGCTGAATAGCTTCCAGCGCGCGGCGGCTTTTGATGATGAGGCGGATCTCCCCCTGGATTTGGGAGATGGCCGTTGAAACCGCGCATCAATGTTTATCTGGAGTATGAGCTTCTTAAAAAAGTTGAAAAGTTCGGCGCTAAAACCGGCCTCAGCAAGTCCGGTCTTGTGGAAATCGCGGTGGCGCAGTTTCTGTCCCCGGAAGGCGCTGATAAAAGAGAGGCAGCCATTGCGAAACGGCTTAATCAACTGACCCGGCAGTTCGGCAGGTTAGAGCGCGATCTGGCCATCCAGCTGGAGGTCACAGCCCTGTATATTCAATATTACCTGACCATAACGCCGCCGATACCGATCCGGGATCAGAAAGCCGCTCGCGCTACGGGCCATGAACGGTTTGAGAATTTCCTCACCCATCTTGGCAAGCGCTTATCGCAGGGCCCAAGCCTCAGTGACAAGGTGGTCAATGACATCAAGGTACGGGAACAGGATTTTTTTTCTATTGATCTGGATGACCAGAATCTGGAGAAGAAGGATGACTGACCTAAAAATGATATCCGAGGCACGCAAAATTGCCATGCTGAAGACCGCCTTTGGCCCGGAAATCACGGCAGCTTTAACCGACGCCTCTGTCATCGAAGTCATTGTCAATCCGGACGGAAAACTCTGGCTGGAAAGCCAAATGGCTGGGCGTCAATTTACCGGATATATTCTGACGGTAGAAGCCCGCGAACGCATTATCCGTCTGGTGGCAAGCCACGTGGAGCAGGGCACCGATAAGAATTCTCCTATCATCAGTGCAGAGCTTCCCCTTGTTTTATTGGGCGGCGGCGAGCGATTTGAAGGGCTCTTACCGCCTATCGTCACGGCCCCCGCTTTTGTGATCCGCAAACCCAACGCACAAATTCTGACATTACCCGATTATGTGACAGCGCAGGTGATGCAGCCTTGGCAGCATGAGATCCTCATGAAGGCTATTGAGGCGCATCACAATATCCTTGTGGTCGGCGGCACCGGCTCCGGCAAAACCACTTTGGCCAATGCCTTGCTGCAGGAAGTGGCGAAAGGTCATGAGCGCATAATACTCATCGAAGACACAAGGGAACTGCGCTGCGCTGCAGGCGACCTTGTCCGCCTTAAAACGAGGCCTCATATCGCAAGCCTATCTGATCTGGTGCGCAGTACATTACGCCTGCGTCCGGACAGGATCATCATTGGTGAAGTGCGGGGCGGCGAGGCACTGGATATGCTGAAAGCCTGGAACACCGGACATCCGGGCGGCATTGCCACCTTGCATGCCAATTCGGCGCATGGCGCGCTGCTCAGGCTCGAGCAACTCATACAGGAAGTGGTGCATGAGGTACCGCAGCGTCTGATCGCGGACGCCATTGATCTGATTATCTTTATCGAAGGGCGGGGCAGTTCCCGCCATCTCAAAACATTGGCGCAGGTCACCGGTTTTACGGACGGTGACTATTGTCTCAACCATCTTACCCCTCAACCTTAACCTCTAAATTTGGACCTTAACCCTTCAGGAGAAACTGATATGCCCTATTCTAAATTATTCCTTCGATCCCCCTATATGACGGCACTGATCGCCGTAGCGGCGCTGAGTATCTTGAGCTCTAACACTCAGGCCGCTGGCACGAGTATGCCGTGGGAAGCCCCATTACAGGCGATCCTCGACAGTATCGAAGGTCCCGTTGCCCGCATTGTCGCGGTGCTGGTGATTACCATAACCGGTCTCACCCTGGCTTTTGGCGATACGGGCGGGGGGTTCCGCAAACTGGTGCAGATTGTCTTTGGTCTCTCCATTGCCTTTGCCGCCACCAGCTTCTTTCTGGCCTTCTTCTCCTTTGGTGGCGGGGCCGTCATCTCATGAGCAGCCACATCCCCGGATTTGAAATCCCCCTCCATCGGTCCCTGACGGAGCCCCTGCTTATGGCAGGGGCGAGCCGGTCGGTGACCATTGTCATTGGTACCTTGTCGGCAGCCATTGGTCTCGGTCTTCAACTCTGGCTCGTGGGGCTGATCATCTGGGTTAGTTGTCAGAGCATTGCAGTGTACCTGACAGCCAAAGACCCTGACTTCATGGAGGTGGGCCTCAAGCATCTTCGCCATAAAAATTATATGGGAGTTTGAATTATGTTTTATCTGAATGAATATCAATCCAAAGCCAAGAAACTGCAGGATCATATCCCCTGGGCCGGGCAGGTGGCACCATCTGTAGTGTTGAACAAAGACGGCGGATTCATGCGCTGTATCAGATTGAGAGGACCGGATCTGGAAAGCAGCGGGGAAAGTGGCCTCATTATGCTTCATGCCCGGCTTAATGATACCTTAAAGCGTTTTGGCACGGGCTGGGCGTTGTTTTTTGATAGCGCGCGCATTCCGGTGCGGGACTATCCCGGGTCTGATTTTCCGGATCCTGTGAGCGCGCTTGTGGAGGAAGAACGTAAAGCCCGTTTTGAAAGCGGTGATCACTTTGAGAATATCACGACGCTCTGCCTTTTTTGGTTGCCCCCGGAAGATCGGACGCAAGGCCTGAGCCATCTCTTTCTGGAACAAGGCGCAAAGATCGAAAAACCTGCAGAAAGAATTCTAGCGCGTTTTTTAGGGCAAAGCGATAAAGCCATTGGATTGCTGATGGAGACTTTACCGGAAGTGATGGTCTTGGCGAATGGGGATCTTCTCACCTATCTACATGGCACCATCTCTAATCGCCGCCATCCGGTCAAATTGCCGGAAGTACCCTTCTATCTGGATGGATTACTCAGTGATGAGCCCTTGATAGGGGGCCTCAGTCCTATGATGTGTCAACGATTTTCCGGACAGTTTGTTAAGCTACTTTTGTGATATTCTCGTATTCTATTGGTGATAGGTAATTATTAGCAGAATGGATTCTGTTTTGATTATAAAATACTTCAATATATTCAAATATAGCGTCATTAGCCTCCTCTTGGTTTTCAAATTGCTGTTGATGTACTAATTCTGTTTTTAGGGTATGGAAAAAGCTCTCAGCTACCGCATTATCCCAACAATTCCCCTTCCTGCTCATACTCTGAATAACGCCATGATCTTTCAAGATAGCGCGGTGACTGTCAGAGGCATATTGGCTACCGCGATCTGTATGCCAAACCAGTCCATGAGCGGGTTTTCGCTTCCAAACAGCCATCAAAAAAGCATCATTGACCAACGACGCCCGCATATGGGTTGCCATAGACCATCCAACAACATTCCGAGAGTAAAGATCAATCACAGTAGCAAGATATAACCAGCCTTTCTTAGTGGCGACATAGGTAATGTCCCCGACCCAATATTGGTTCATCTGATCCACATCAAACCGCCTTTCCAATAAGTTCGGAGAGATTTTATGTGTGTGATTAGAATCCGTTGTCACGCGGAACTTCCGCCTGGTTTTACAGCGTAAATCGGCTTCTTTCATCAATCGACCAATGCGTTTTCGGCCTATAAATTTATTCTTCAATATCAGCTCTTCTTTAATTCGTCGTGTCCCATACGTCTGGCGGCTGCTTTTGAAAATGTCTTTAATATCTTTCGTCAAAACCTGATCCTGCTGAGCCCGCTGGCCTATGGGTACTTCTAGCCAATGATAATAAGAGCTCCGGCTGACTTTCATAAACCGGCAAAGCACTGAAGTTGGATAATCGGGCTTGTGTTCGTTGATCCACGCATACTTTGCTATATTTCCTTCGCAAAGTATGCGGCCGCTTTTTTTAATAGGTCACGCTCCTGCGTGACTTGAACAAGTTGTTTCTTTAAACGTTTAATTTCATCAAAATGATGCTCTTTAAGGGAGCTTTGGCTTTCTGATGGAGGTCCGTATTTGCTAATCCAAGTATGTAGAGTATTGTGATTAATTCCTAAATTATTCGCTGTTTGAGAAACAGGTTGATCTGATTCAAGCGCTAACTTAATAGCATTCTCTCTGAATTCGGATGTATATGTAGTGACTTTTCGTTTGGACATGTATTTCTATTCCTTAGGGGTAAAATTTCTTTTAGCCTACTTGTCCGAAATAGGGTAGCCACATCACTGATGTTTGAGCCGCCCCGCGATGTGGCCAGCTTAAGAAACAACCCCCTTGGTCTTTACATTCACGACCTCAACTGGAGCCGAGATTTTAATCCGAATACATCAAACACTAAAGGAACTTTAAAATGAAACATCTGATTATGACCATACCGCTTATTCTGCTCACCGCTTGTACGGCAAGCCAGCAACATGTTCTGCCATCGCCTCCCGAAGAGTTTGCCCCTGCTATCGAGGTTAAACATGTGCCGGATGAAGTCAAAATCATTGAGGTGCCGAAGGTCTTGGCGCTTCCAGGGCAATTGAAAGAGTTTCCTGAAGAAAGGCCAGTTAAGGAACTAACCCCTATAGAGGCGATAACAAAAGCCCAGAAAAAAGCCCTCTGGAAACCAAATGAAGGGCGGTATTTTAATGCCATTCAACATTACCCCTATGCTAAAGGGGCGCTTTACCAGCTTTATACGTCCCCGGAACATGTGTCCGACATAAGCCTTGAAGCGGGCGAGAGCCTCACGGCCATGTCCGCAGGCGACACGGTGCGCTGGATCATTGGTGATATGGTGAGCGGAACAGGGGCTGAGGCGCAGGTTCATATATTGGTCAAACCCATAGAAGCAGGTCTCTCCACTAATCTGGTGATCATTACCGACCGCCGGAGTTATTATCTGGAACTGAAAAGCCTGAAGACGACTTATATGGCGGCCCTCAGTTGGAGCTATCCCCAGAGTGAAATGAAACGGTTAAAGCAGCATAATATTCTAGCGCAATCAAAGAGCCATAATACAGTTGGTACGGACTTAAATCTGAATGAGCTCAACTTTGCTTACAGTATCACCGGCGATACTCCAGACTGGAAACCCTTCCGTGCCTTTGATGACGGCAAAAAAGTCTATATCGAGTTCCCGAGGGATATTGCCACAGGAAAGGCGCCGCCTCTTTTTGTTTTAGGCAAGAAAGGTCAAGTGGAACTGGTCAACTACCGCATGAAGGGTCGTTATTATGTGGTGGACCGTTTGTTTAAAGCTGCCGAACTACGCCTTGGCGAAGACCCGCAGCAGAAGATTACAATCACCCGAAAATCCAAGAAACAAATCAGAAAATTGGCCAAAAAAACAAAAAAGGGGGCATAAATGACGGATACTCTGGAAATCAAAACCAAACCGCAACCTGTCAGCCGCCTGAACAAAAAGATGGTCATTCTTGCGTCAGGTCTGGTCATTGGGCTTTTGGTGGGGGTTAGCTTTTATGCCCTTGAGCCCAAAGACAAACAGGCTGAACCGCAGAAAGAGCTTTATAATATTACCCATAAACGCATTGCGGAAGGGTTAGAGGATCTGCCGAAAAGCTATAAGGATGTGCCACAATTGGGCGCACCCTATATGGGGGATACAGCACCCGCACTTCATGCCGCAGAAGTAAATGCGGGGCTTGCTCTTCCTGCGGACCAGCCTTTCAGGCCCTCTCAAATGGAAGAGAACTTGCGGGCGGAGCGGATTAAAAAAGCCCGCCGGAAGATGCAAGCAGAAGAGTCAGGTGTGTTTTTCCGCACTTCAGGGACTAAGGCTGAAGCTGGTGCAGGGCATATGCCGTCCTCAGCAACGGACGGCCAATATGATGGAACATCCTTCTCGGCGCTGGCGCAGCAGGCTTTACCCATTACAGCGTCCGTTCAGGATAAGAAGAAGGCCTTTCTGGAAAGCCCGGGAAAACATTCTGGGGTGAGCAAGCATGGTTTACGGGAACAGCTTTCACCCTATAGCCTTCTGTCCGGCACGGTGATCTCGGCCAGTTTGATCACAGGGATTAACAGTGATCTACCGGGGCAAGCCTTGGCGCAAGTCACTAAAAATATCTATGACACGGTCACAGGAAACTATCTTCTGATCCCGCAGGGCTCCAGATTAATAGGTCGCTATGACAGTGAAATCTCAAGCGGTCAACAAAGGGTGCTGGTGGTCTGGGAGCGGATCATCAGGCCCGACGGTAGTAGCATCCAGATTGATAATCTTAGCGGCACCGACAAAGCGGGATACGCCGGATTGTCTGACAATGTGGACTGGCACACAGGTAAACTCCTGAAAGGCATTGGTCTTGCAACCTTACTCGGGGTGGGAAGTGAGCTTGCCTACGGCGGCGCGGACGGCACGCTCGCCGAAGCGATCCGGGACAGCAGTCAATCCAACATCAATCAGGCCGGACAGAAGATCATTGATCAGAACTTGAGTATCCCGCCCACCATCACCATTCGTCCCGGCTGGCCTGTTCGGGTCATTGTGGGCTCGGACATCATCCTCACACCCTTTGGAGAAACATCATGAGCCTTTTAAGAATAAAGAAAATCACGGATAGAACCCCGGTTAAGATCACCTTATCTCTGCCGCCGGAGACCCACTCTGATTTACTGAAATATGCAGAAATATACCGACAAGAGCATAGTTGTACCGAAACGCCGCAAGTTCTGGCCGTTCATATGATCACGGCCTTCATTCAAAGTGATAATGGCTTTAAAAAAGCAAAACAATCATTGTGAGATGACCCAAGGTAGCTGAGTAAGGATATTTACCAAGTTCTTGTGTCAAAAATCTCCTGTTTTTAATTCAAAATGCTTTTACCACCTGACGTCCAGACAGCAACAGATCTTCCGCGCCAAGACCCCGTGAAGACTGTTGCCGTTCATGTCAATGAGCATTTAATATTGACCCGGGATTTGCATATTAAATTGACCCATTTCAGGCGGAGTGTCAGGTTAAAAAAACGCTGTTTTTCCTTTGTTTGCAAGCAATTAGTGCCCGTGTCAAAAACATAGTGCCAATAACCCACCTTGTCTTATGATTTTTACGATTTTGATGTATAATTAACTACGCCTCTCAGGACGGCCACCCTTGTCTTATGATTTTTACGATTTTGATGTATAATTAACTACGCCTCTCAGGACGGCCACCCTAAGAGGCGCGGAAAGGAACGGATCGCTTCCCACCTTGGCCATAATGGGCCGACACTTAGTAGGATCATCCTTTCCATTTTCATAAACCTGAACGGATACATGGGGATAAGCCCCGTATGACAAGAATAGGATACGAAAATGACGATAACAATAGCACAAACAATCGGCATTGACATTTCAAAAGATACGCTCGATGTCGCTTTTTACCCAGATGAACGGTCCCGCCAGTTCAAAAATACCCCTGATGGCCATCGGGCCTTGATCAGGTGGCTCACGGCCTATGATGTGACCCGCCTTATCTTTGAAGCCACAGGTGCTTACCATCACGAGCTGGAAAGAACCTTAAGAAAACAAGGCCTTCCCGCCATTAAAGTCAATCCAAAACAGGCCAAACGCTTTGGGCAGGCCACGGGAAGGCTGGCCAAAACAGATCGGGCCGATGCCTATATGCTGGCACAATTTGGCGCAGTTCTCAAGCCAGATCCCGGCACATTCAAATGTGATATTCTGGATCAGCTCACGGAACTTCTGAGCGCGCGCCAGGCGTTAATTAAAAACCAGATAGCTCAAAAGAATCGTTTGAAAACAAAACGCAATCCCTTGCTGCAAAGTCAGGGCAAGCAACATTTAAAACAAATCAAAGCCATTGAGAAGGAATGCCGTGGCCTGATAAAACAAGATCAGGGCTTACAAGATCGTTTCTTAATCCTGGAGAGCATACCTGGCCTTGGTTTCATTACCTCTCTTTCCATTTTGGCTCATATGCCTGAGCTTGGTAAGATGAATGAGAAGCAAGTCGCGAGCTTAGCGGGTTTGGCACCGATCACGCGGCAGTCTGGGAAGTGGCAAGGCAAGTCTTTTATTCAGGGTGGGCGGAAAAATATCAGAGACGCGCTTTACATACCGGCTTTGGTTGCGGTGCGCTTTAACAAAGATTTTGAAGATAAATACCAAGCGTTATTGGGGGCTGGAAAGCTAAAAAAAGTGGCTCTGGTGGCGATCATGAGAAAAATGCTCATCCTGGCAAATGCCCTCTTGAGAGATCAAAGAAAATGGACGGAAATTAAAGCTTGACTAACACGGATACTAAGTGGGTCACAATTTCATCTTTTCTGTAGGGGGGAATTATCCATTAAGGTCATGTAACTTGGTCATAAGTTTATGTAAGCTGATCATTGTGGTGTCATGCTTTATTGGAAATTCATCGTCGCCGCCATAAACGACAAATCTCTTCGTCGCTCCTATATCTTCACAGGCGCTATAAAAGCCAGGCTTGATTTTGGGAACAAGGCCTGTCTTGATTTCAATAGCCCAAGTTTCCCTACTGGATATTTTAAGCACGAGATCAATTTCCGCACCAGCGGAGGTGCGGTAAAAATAAGCGGTAATATTGCCGGGCAGAATAGATAATATATTTTCCATGACAAACCCTTCCCAACTCTTACCCAAAACAGGGTTGGAAAGAAGCGTATCATAATTTGAAATGTCGAGTAAACGGTGGAGAATACCACTATCACGAATATAAAAACGGGGGGACTTTACAAGACGTTTTTTAACATTGGTATGCCAAGGCTCAAGGCGGCGTACCAATAAGAGATCACCTAAAATATCTAAATAATGACTGACTGTTTTGCTATCCACTTCAAGGTTGCTTGCAAGGGTCGAGTAATTAATCACTTCCCCTTGCAAATGAGCCAGCATTGTCCAAAGCCGCCTTAATCTAACCGCAGGAACCCTAAATCCCATTTGGGGGATATCCCGTTCCAGATAAGTACGGATTAAATCCTCAAGCCAAGTCATGCTGAGCGCGTCTGTATCTGAAAGATAGCTTTCAGGAAAGCCCCCCCTCAACCAAATTTTTTGAATATCAGCAGGGTTTTTAACAGGGACTTCCAACAGATTAAGTCCCGTCATTTCCAAATAACTAATCCGCCCCGCGAGGCTTTCAGAGGATTGTCTTAATAAATCCATGGAAGCAGAGCCTAACAAAAGAAATTGCCCTGTTTTACGTCCCGCGCGTCTATTCTGATCGATCACACCACGTAACACTGCAAAAAGCTCAGGGGTGCGTTGGATTTCGTCTAAAATAATGAGTTTATCATTATGCTGTGAGAGGTAAGATATAGGATCACTTAATTTAATTAGGTCAGCAGGAGATTCAAGATCAAGGTAAAGAAATGGCCTCCCTTGTGACATGGTTTGAGCAAGCGTAGTTTTACCCACTTGCCGTGACCCTAGTAGAACAACAGCAGGAGAATGCCGCACCGATTGCTCAAGTTTATGTGTGATCCATCTTTTTAACATACCTTGCATATTCGTATAGTTATTACGAAATTGCAAGGTATAAATAAAATTATTAAAATCGGTTGTGAGGTCATGGTGAGGCTAAAATATGATAGATTAGGCGCTTCTAGGCCTTCTTAATCATACCAATAAATTACGTAGCAGAAGTAGACTGAGCAATGCTCTGGGCCACTAAATTGGCGGCTTCTTTTATAGGATCAGACGCCAGATGAGCATATCGAGCCGTAGTTTGTATTTGGGTATGACCAAGCAGCTTCCCTACCATGGGCAGGCTCATACCAAGGGCAATGGCATTGCTGGCAAAAGAATGGCGTAGGTCATGAATTCTCACGTTAGCCAATCCTGCTTTGGCCCTAATCCGACGCCAGGGATGCTGTAGGTCAGTAAGATATGATCCCTCCAACTTGCCCCTAATGACATAGGGATTACCTTCCTGCCGCTCAATGTTCTTAAGAACTTCAACGGCGGCATCGCCAAGATAAACCGTCTTGGCGCCCGTTTTACTGTCAGGTAGATGAAGTTCGTTAGCTTCAAAGTCCGCATGGGCCCACTCAAGTTTCTGGATTTCCCCAAGGCGGCAGCCAGTGTACATCAGTAGTCGATAAGCATTGATACAGGAATGGGTTTCTTCGCCACTGGCTTCAACTTCATCCAATACCTCCGCAAGGCGAATAAATTCTTCCTTGGATAAAAACCGTTCCCGCCCTTTCTCGGGATATTTCTTCACATGTCGGCAAGGGTTGCTGCCATCCTGCCGCAATCCCCATATTTCGGCCAAATTCATCATCTTGGATAATACCCCAAGTGTCCGATTAGCTTGATAGGGTATATGATGGAGATTATGATGCATGGCCGCCACATCAGGCCTGGCAACATCCATGATCTTATATTTACCCAGGGCACCATTGATAAAATGCTCTACGGATCTTTTATATTCATATGCGGTGGAAGCTTTGCAGTGCGTAGGGACATATTCTTCTAAAAACTTCTTTCCCAGATCAGCAATGGTCAGAGCCTTCTTATGAGCGCGCAATTCTTCAGAAGGATCTATGCCATGTTTGACTTGAGATAATATACCAATGGTCTTGGTGCGCGCCTGATCGACGGTAAGGGTGCCATGTGTACCAATGGTGTATTTCTTCTGTTTTCCCTTCAGGCGGCACTTAAGAGCATAAGTTTTTTTACCTGACGGCCATACCCGAATGCCAAAGCCTCTAAGCTCTGAATCCCAGATGACATATTCAGTATCTTTAGAACTCAAGGCATCTATAGCCCGCTTGGTTAGTTTTGGCATGACAGTGCAATCTTCATAAGTTTAAAGGTACCACATAGGTACCAAACGAACAGTATTCAGGGATGTGCACAGAATAGCAGGTCGCCGAACTATGTCAAGTAAATTGAGTTAAAACAATCAGTTAGATATGTAAATGGCTTTAGGGAGCTACAAGAATATTCAGGTCGCAGGGCCATTATCCAAACTCATAACCTGAAGGTCCTTGGTTCAAATCCAACCCCCGCAACCAAATTAAAAGGCAGTTAACTCATTGAGTTAGCTGCTTTTTTTGTTTGTATCGTGACCCTTATTTGACATGAATTGGCCTTTGTTATACCCTATTAAGGTGTCGCACAAGGCTCACACAAAAACGCACAGATCTGATCGTGCAACAAGTGAGAGGTAATAACATGCAAATACATCGAATTTTAGGAGATAAAGTTAGGATATACCGCCGAGCCAAAAAGGGCAGTTGGCATGCGTCAACTTACATTAGTGGCAAGGAACGCCGAAAGAGTACCAAGAAGAAAAGTCTCGCAGAGGCAAAAGACGTTGCCGAGGATTGGTACATCGATCTCAGAGGTAAGGCGCGGCATGGTGAGTTGAAGAGCGGTAAAACATTCGCCCAAGCGGCTGAGCTGTTCACTTCCGAATATGAAGCGCTTACGGCCGGTCGCCGCAGCCCCAAATGGGTCGAAGGCCACAAAGCACGCTTACGGCTTCATATCCTTCCCTTTATGGGGCATATGTATCTCAATGACATTGAAAAAGGCATTGGTCAGGCTTACCGTGTTCATCGCATGACCAAGCCAGAGGACTGGCCCGAAGAGGGTGATGAGGGTTACAAACCCTGGAAAGCGCCTGCTCAGAAAACAATCCACAATGAAATTGTGACCATGAATATGACTTTTGTGACAGCAGAAGAGCATGGTTGGATTGATGCGGTGCCCAACCTTAAAAATCGTTATAGCAAGGAAAGCAAGATAAGCCATCGGCCGTGGTTTACGCCCAAAGAATATAAACAGTTCTATGAAGCCACTCGGGCAAATGCCGCGAACCCTAAAAAAATACAGTTCAAATGGTATGCCGAACAGCTGCATGACTATGTGCTCTTCATGGCAAACACAGGGCTTCGACCAGACGAGGCGTTACAGTTACAGTTCCAAGATGTTGAGATTGTGGATGACGATCTCACGAACGAGACTATTCTTGAAATTGAAGTGCGCGGCAAGCGCGGGGTCGGCTTTTGTAAAAGTATGCCGGGGGCGGTGCGCCCCTTTATTAGGCTACGAGACAGGATGAAGCACAAAAAGTCAAAGGGTGATGCGGATGAATATCCTGGGCCAACAGACATACTGTTCCCCAGCAATTACAAGAAAATGCTGAACGGCATTCTTAATGATGAAAATCTGAAGTTTGACAGGGAAGGGAAAGCCCGGACCTCATACAGTTTACGTCATAGCTATATCTGCTTCCGCCTTCTTGAAGGGGCCGACATTTATCAGGTGGCTAAGAATTGTAGAACATCTGTAGAGATGATCGAAAAACACTATGCCGCGCACTTGAAGGATATGATTGATACTTCATTGGTGAATGTGAGGCGAACGAAGAATGTTAAAGAGATCTAATTTGTACTAAAAGCCATTATATTGAATTTTCTAATAATGCTCTTATATATTTAATAACGAATTGGCGGTTGAACCCATTACAGGGTTATTAGCCTTCATTCTTGCGCGCCTGTTTTTCGACAAGACTGCAGTTCGATTTAAATTGAAACTGTGGAATTTTATGGAGATTAATATGCAGTCAAACAACTCTAAAATGAAAAGTGCAATTCCCCCTCGCCGCACTATTTCACAGCTATCCATTATGTTTTGCATTAGATAGAAGTATTATTAATTTAGTATACAAGGCTAGATGCAGATGCTGAAGTGAATTGCAGATCTCCAGAGGGCAATCAAACAGAGCTAATGTATGCATGTAAATTGGGGGAATTCAATATTGTGCAAGCTCTTATTGAAAAGGGAGCTAGAATAAATGACGAAGCACCCAGAGATAAAACGGCTCTGATGTTTGCTAGTGAGCAGGGACGCTTGAAAATTGTCAAATTATTAATTAAAGTTGGAGTTGATCTTAATGCGCGAGCTTGCAATGGCGAATTCTCCGCAATTGATTACACAGGTTGGTTTGGAAGTCCTATATATGATGATGACGGAGGACATACGAAAGTTATGCCTTATCAAATAAAACAAGGTGGAACATGGGGTGATGGCGACTGAAATCATAAGGCACTAGAAGTTTTAGATTTTCCGAATAACTCATATCCAACAAATGACTTTAACTCATGCTAATCTGCTTCAACGATAAGAGCGCGCTTGATGGTGTGGTGGGAAACGTTGAAAGCTAGGGCGGGCTGCCATTGAATTGCCATTATAGGTAGATTAACTTATAGCATTAAGTAAAAGATAAACATGAGAAAATTATGATGGCAAAAAAACAGAAAAGCCCTAAAAATAAATTCGAGTAAAGACCGTTAAAAAACTTTTTGCTTGTTCTGGCAATTTATGTGCAATGCCACAATGCGCTAACGCATTATTTAGAAAGAATGGAGCTTTATGCAGGCCAGCATAGAAGAAAATGGGGTGTAGAAAATAATGGTTTATGCCTTCTATTAGTATGGACAAACGAAATTATACAGCGAGGTACAGGTTGGTATCCTAGTGACCAATGATTTGATCAGAGCAACTTAAGCCCAGAAATCTCACGAGGATTTTTTTGAGGGCTATTTTTTCTCTCCGCGTTTATTTTCCAGTGCGTTTTCTGATTTTTGGTTGAGTTGTGTAATTTGTCTGAGGACATAATGTTGATTTTGGTAGTATTTGGGATTTCTCGCTCTTCTTTTCAGGTTTTAGACAAGCGAAAGGCCTCCCCAATATGGAGAGTTTCTGCATTTCGACCTATGTCGACATCATGCCGCCGGGCTTATTATGTGGGGGCGAGGGCGGCATGGACTTTGAAGAATATATTCTGGTAGGGATATGCATCGGGCATTGATATTTTAATTCTGCGCACTGAATATATGACACGTGCCCCGACCTTCAATAGTTTGAGACGTATGGTATTTGGAACAGCTTTGGCTAACTTGGTTCCTTGCAAAGCCTCGCGCCGGATGCCATCAATCAGGACATAGGCAAAACCGGCCATGATCAGGCGAAGCTGATTGGCGCGGTAATCATGGGCACTCATACGGTCCCCGAACAGATCAAGCTGACAATCTTTGATGCGGTTTTCCATATCGCCTCTGGGGCAGTATATATCTTTATAGACTTCTTTTGGCGTTGCCGTCTTCCGGGTAAGCGAGTTGACGAGAAACCGGCATTGTGGTTTCTTGCCTGGTCGATGTTCTGCCTTGACAATAACTCTGCGGGGCCACGCCCAGCTTTCGCTTTTAGTCCTATGATAGAAATCCCCGTAAGCTCGCGTGGGTTCATTCGTGTCGATCATCCCTTTGGCAGCCTTGCCCCGAACTTTCTGTGCTTTTTTGAGTAAGTTATTATTACGCGCCAGACCAAACACATAATTGATACTGTTATTCTCACACCATTTTATAAGGTTTTCCCGAACGAATCCACTGTCCCTGCGCACGAGAATTTTTACCTTGGGCCAGCGGGTCTTGATCATTCTGATAATGCGACGGATGACATTACGTGATCCACGGGCACCATCGATATTACTGGGACGCAGCTGGGCCAGCAGAAGGTAATGTCCGCAAAAGATATAAAGGGGCAGGAAACAACGCTCCTCATAGTACCCGTGAAAGAAACTGTTTTCCTGATGACCATGGGCTTTAATATCTGTGGCGTCAATATCCAGTGTGATTTCTTTATGGACTGTTTCATGACTATCCAGAAAGATGTCGGTGAACAGGTTGGATAGTTTTTTCAGGTTGGGCACCATCTGGTGATAGCGGGGATTACCGGCTTCCCGGGAATGTTCCAACCGGTTGAGAGTGGATTTTCCCGCCAGTGGTGCCGGGGTTTTATCCTTTAACGTTAAGCAAGAAGAGGCCAGTAGCTTAATAGCCGGATCATTCCTCAATGTGTCATGATCATTAATATCTTCATAGCCCAGCGCCATGCCGCAAACTCTCTGGGAAAGCAGGGTGGGCAGCTGATGCTTTATACGCAAAGGGTCCCGATGGTCTGTAAAACAGGCCGCCATACGGTCAAAAAGATTAATCTGTTCTGCCCGTTCCCGTAACAGAAGAACACCAGCATTAGAGGTGATTTCTCCACCGTCAAAAGCCGCCAATAATGTTCGGGATCCAAAATCTGTAAAACGCATAAAATACTCACTCAACACATTGATAATATGAGGTTATTTATATATATTTGTTGATGTTGTTTCCAGAGAAAAATCATTAAAAACCCTTGGTCTTATCCTGCTTTTTTGTTATGTTCCATGGATGTTAATCGTCTTTATTTATAATGTTTGGACCTCTCATGCCTGTCAGTAAAAATCGCAGAAAAAATAAAACCAAGAATACGAAAAAACCTGCCATTAAAGTGCTTCAAAAAAAGAAGCCTGCTGCAGATGTTTCTCAAGATATTCCTGACCGTAAATTCATGGAAAAGATGATGGCGCAGATCACAAATGCAGCTTTTGCCCCTGACCCTTTTGCCGGAGATGGTTTGTTGGAGGCGCCTGATCATCAGGACCCTTTAAGACAGGCACAGGATATGATGTATGATGCCTGGGAAGCAGACACAAAAAGGGAAAGAATTGCACTGGCTAGGCAGGCCTTGAAAATCTCTGATCTCTGCGCGGATGCTTATCTCTTACTGGCAGAAGAAGAGGCAAAAGACATCATTCAGGCCAGAAAATATTATGAACAAGCTGTGGATGCGGGCAGACAAGCTCTTGGCGACGCGTTATTCGAAGATGCTGAAGGTGATTTTTGGCTTGTTTTGGAAACCCGTCCCTTTATGCGTGCCAAGGCGGCATTGGCACAAACCCTATGGGACTTGGGTGAGCGGCAAGAGGCGGCGGAGCATGTGAAACATATGCTGCAGCTTAATCCGGGTGATAATCAGGGCATGCGTACTATTTTGAAGAGCTGGCTATTTACCTTAAATGATTTTGCGGGTGTTGAAGAACTTCTGGTGGAATATGAAGAAGACAGCCTTGCCGAATGGTGCTATAGCAAGGCGTTCCTCATGTTCAGACAATCTGGGGCCAAGTCCTCCGGGGCAATCCGGGTGTTGAAACATGCTGTGGAGACTAACCATTTTGTCCCTGATCTATTGTTGGGCACAAAACGAATGCCAAAAAGCTTGCCGCCCCATTACAGTATCGGTTCAAAAGAGGAAGCGATTATATATGTGGATCAAAACCGGGAAAACTGGTCCGCGACCAAAGGTGCCCTGCAATGGCTCGCAGAGAATAGATAAAACAAAAAACACACTGTTTTTTTGAACGCCTTGAAATTCCAGATACTATATTGATTATAAAGATAAAATCAGAATAAGGTTAAAACCCGGTGAGATATGCGGGTTAAGGGCGATTTTTCTCTCCCTATTAAACCATCAAGCAGGGTTCGTCGAATACTCCCACCTCATGGTCATTTCAATACTCTGAAAACTGATCCGCTATTTCATTGGTGTAGCCAATCAGTACGGATGCTGTTGTTTTTTCTCGGGAAGCATGGGCTGCATTCTCTGTTATTTGTAAGGTCGCTTTTAGGTGAGATTTAAACAATCTCCATGCGTTTGATGGAGTAGTAATACTATCGAAGCGACCATGAACAATAAACATAGGGATACGATTAATTTTATCGATGTTATCAAGGATTTGATCTTCAGTAATGAAGCAACCATTGGTTAAATAATGACATTCAACGATTCCGTTTGCTATATCTTTTTCTTCATTTACATCAGGCCCACTATCCATTGGCTCAAGGAAGAAACCATTTGATTCCCAACTTACAAAAGCAAGGGCCGCTTGGTGTGCCAATTCTTTATTATCCCCCTTAATGATGTTGTAGTAACTTCCTAATAAGTCATCTTGTTTATCAAGAGGGATAAGATTTTTATAATTTTCAAATTCTTCTGGAAAAACTAGGCTCATACCCTCTTGGCAAAGGTGAGCCGTTTCAGCCTTGGTGGCCAGAAAAATTCCTCTCAATATAAGTGCCAAAGTTCTTGATGGGTATTTTTCAGCATACAGAAGTGAAAGAGTGGAGCCCCACGATCCTCCAAATATAGCCCATTTTTCAATATGTAATTTCTTGCGAATTATTTCGATGTCTTCAATTAAATCTTTGGTTTCGTTATTTTCAATGCATCCGAGAGGGCGAGAACGACCACAGCCTCTTTGGTCGAACAAAATAATTCTGTATTTGGTAGGATCAAAAAATTGCCGATCTTCCGAACTGTAACCTCCACCTGGTCCACCGTGGATAAAAATAACGGGTAAGCCTCCAGGGTTGCCGCATTCTTCTACGTGAATTACATGAGGCGTTGTTACGGGTAATTCAAATTGATTATAGGGTGTTATTGGTGGAAATAATGAATTCATTGGGTTTTATTTTTCTAATTTTTATTTTTATTATAAAGAGGCTCATAGGAGAAGTCCCTTGAGCTAACCAAATCCTCTATTAAATTTCTTCATTTAACAAAAATTCGAGGATTAATCTTCCCTAAATGAATAGACCCGCCAGCTTTCATTTTCCATAAATTAAATACAATATTTTACCTGTAAGGGAGAAATAACTTACTCAGATTTCTCTGAAATTAACAATATAAAGAGGGGATAAAGTGGGGTGTGTTGACATTGTGAAAGAGAGGTGTAATCATATTGAGATACCGTAATGATGATATTTGAGTGCTGAGATAAATTAATATCGGGCACCTTTTTGGTTTGATAATGGACAAGAAAAATTCAAAAAAATACCGGAAAATACCCGGTAAATTAACGGCTATGATGACGGCCTTTAGTGAAAATGAGTCCATTTTGCGTAAATACTTGCGCCGTTTTTCCTCAAATTATCATGACATTGAAGATATTACTCAAGAAACTATTTTGAGAGCCTTGAAAGCCGAGAAAAAACAAAAAATTGATGAACCTAAAGCTTTTCTTTTTGGCATTGCCAGAAATGTGGTGCGCAAAGAACTTGATAAAAAATCAAAATCTCTGGTGGATTATATAGAGGATTTTGATGATGAAAGGTACGTCTCTAATGAACCATCTTTAGAAGACAGCCTGGACAGTCATCAACGTATGCTCATTTTTGGGGAAGCTCTTTCTACACTTCCTGTTCAATGCCGGAAAGTATTTATGCTAAAGAAGGTATATGGATATTCGCATCTTGAAATTTCAAATAAACTTGGAATTTCAATAAGCACTACGGAGAAGCATGTTGCCTCCGGCTTGAAAAGATGTGGTGAATTTATGGACCGGCGAATGAATCAAGAAGAAGGTAAAAAAACACCATTTTCTAATTTGTTCAAAAGTACTACATAAGGAGCATTAGTAATTTTATTTACTAAAAATATACAAAATGACTAAGGAAAATTTTGCAAATAAGTCGCCCGATATTACGACTGAAGCTTGTGCTTGGATTGCGCAACTTGAGACGGGTAACATGTCTGAAAAGGATTCAGAGGCTTTAGGCGAATGGATTAATCGTAGTCCTCGGCATTTGCAGGAAATTAAGAAATTTGCTCAGCTATCGGGAGATATTAATGTTCTCGCTGGTTTCGCAGGCCCGCTAAATGTGGCAGCGAAAGAACGCCTAGCAGTAAGCAGAAATAAATCTACAGGCAGTGTCTTGAAGGGGCGGCGTTTCGCCGTCGCATGTGTTGCTTTGGTTTGTGTCTTGGCCGTTGGGTTAGTGACTTTAAACCAAACAGCGCAGGGACCATATTTAATAACAACAGTGATTGGCGGGTTGGAAGAAGTAACCCTGTCTGATGGCTCTGTTGTTAAATTAAACACGAATAGCCAGGTGGAAATTAATTTTGATGAGAACCAACGTCGGGTAAGATTACTTAGAGGTGAAGCTTTTTTTGAAGTAGCTCATAATAAGAAAAGACCGTTCATTGTTTATGCGGGCGATAAGTTTGTCCGGGCCGTGGGCACAGCTTTTTCAGTAAGGTGGACACAAGGTGACCTTACAATTACGGTATCGGAAGGGCGCGTTTCTTTTGCACCAATTATAAGGGGGGTTACAGCCCAGCCCGTTGTCGAAAGCCAAATAAAAGAAGATACGGAAAAAGTGACTGTTGCAAGCTTAGTTGCCCCATTATTGATAGATGCTGGTCAGAAACTCACTTTGCCAGAGGAAGAGATGGATAATTTAATTGAAGAAATTACGAAGCGTGAACTTGTTAGCGAAATGTCTTGGCAATCAGGTATCTTAGACTTTACACAACGCCCTCTAATTGAGATCATCGAAGAAATCAATCGTTACACAGATGTGAAAATTGAAATAACGGACCCAAGACTAAGAAAGCTTAGGTTTAGTGGTATTTTCCGAACAGGAGAAACGGGCCCGTTGTTCGAAGCCCTTGAATTATCATTTGATATCGAAGTTGATCGTGTAAACGATAAATTTGTTCGTATTCGTCCATCTGACGGATAGAAATAGTCACGAATTCCTTTTGAAATAACTCATTTTACAAAATTATAAGTTAATATTTTTTGGAGTAGTTAAAGGCTTTGAGAGGCAATGTGACATAAAAATTAAAGAAATGTGAATTTTTATATAGCGGTTTTAGAAGTCAAAGGGAACTTCCCCAATGAGACCGCTTTTGGCGTTCGGAAATACGTAATGAAAAAAAGTCAAAATGGGAGTTTATGCAGAGTGTTAAAAAGGACATGGGTAATTCTTTGTCTTTTGTGGATGAGCAGTATGTGGACGCACTTAGCGGCTGCAACGGAAAAGTTTGATCTGTCAATATCGGCAAAGCCGATAGCAGCCGCAGTAAAAACTCTCTCATATCAAACCAAACATTCAGTATTGTTTCAAGTTGATGAATTAGGGAATTTTCAGACGAAAGCTATTTCGGGAAGTTATTCCATTTTTGAGGCGCTAAAGGTGCTTCTGGCAGGAACAAATCTCGTAGGGGGTCTCACGGATAGCGGGGTGATTGTCGTCTCGCTAAGTAAAGGTGCGTTAGCACAAAACCGGGAGGAACCCAAAGTGAACAAAAACATTAAACGATCTCTGTTGGCAAGTGTGTCGGCTTTCTTGTTTGGAACTGGAATGCAGGCTGGAGCTATGGCTCAGGATGTGGATGCAGTGGCAGATAATGAAATAACAATGGATGTTATTACTGTGACGGCGCAGAAACGATCGCAATATATTGGAGATATTCCGATCAGTATTGTAGCGATTGGTGCTAAAGAGCTGAAGGAACGAGGGATTAATAACTTTCAAGACTTGAGCATTGCAGTACCAGGCCTTGCAGTAGTGGGTTCTGGGGCTTATTCTCGAAGGATATTTATGCGTGGTGTGGCAAATATAGCTGGTGCCTCTTCTTTGGTTGGGCTTTATGTGGATGAAATTCCTGTATCAACCAACCCGATTTTTGAACTTGATTTGCGACTTTTTGATCTAGAAAGAGTAGAGGTACTTCGAGGCCCGCAAGGTACTTTGTATGGCCAAGGTTCGGCTGGGGGCACTATTCGGTTCATTACCAAGAGCCCTGATTTAGAAGAATTTGGTGGACATGCAGATATAGAATCATCTTTTACTAAAGGTGGGGAGGCTAGTCAGAAAATACAATCCGTAATAAATGTGCCGCTCATTACGGATGAATTGGCAATCCGTGTTGCAGGAACATTCGAAAATGCAGGGGGGTGGATAGATCAGCCCGCTGCTCTCCAAAAGAACACCAATGATCAAAATTTAACTAATGTGCGAATAAAGGCTTTATGGCAACCAAATGAATTTTTGGATGTAAGCCTCATGGCGAATATACACCGTAATAATGCGGGTTATGACTCAGGAGAAGATGAAAATGGTAACTATACGCAGGTCTTTGATTTGCAAACAATACCGTCAATAGAGGATAATTATGAACTCTATAACCTGACCGCGAATTATGATTTTGGTTCTGTGAATTTAGTCAGTGCAACGAGCTATCTTTCATCAGATAAAAAAATCGAGGCTGTTGGCTCGCTTTTTCCCCTTGCGCCTCCGCCTATTCCCGCCTTCCACATAATACAGCCGGATGATTTAAATATCGAAGTTTTCAATCAAGAAATTAGGTTGGGTTCCAGCGAAGAGGGGCCATGGCAGTGGACTGTGGGGGGGTTCTTCCGGGATGCGCAATTAGGCCGATTAATAGGGCCCGCCTTTTTAGGTCTGCCTGGCCCGCTACCTGATGGAGCCGCACCGATCATTCTTACCTTGGATGACTCTTCTAGGTCATGGGCTGTATTTGGCAATACCAGCGTTGAGCTTGGGGAAAGGTTGGAATTTGGTGCTGGCTTGCGATATTTCAAAGATAAAGCTGAATTTTTTGATGGTGCCGTCATGTTAAAGGATACATTTGATAGTTTGAATCCGAGGCTTTATGTGAACTTTGATGTGTCAGAAGATTCAATGATTTATGTAAGTGCAGCAAAAGGGTTTCGTAGTGGAAAATTTAATCTACTAGGGCAACCTAAAGCAGGCCCGGAATCTGTATGGACTTATGAATTGGGTGTCAAAGCCACAATGTTAGATGGTATGTTTGATGGGGAAATTGCACTCTTTTACAGTGATTATAAAGATTATCAAATTTTTGGGATTTTCCAGGGAACCGGGGTTGGGATCATGTCCAACGGAGGAAAGGCAAGAATAAAAGGGGTTGAGTGGATATTTGATTGGAATATGAGCGATCATTTTACAATATCTTTTGACGGAAACTATGTCGATGCGAAATTTGTAGAAATAAACGCGACTTCCACGGCTTATATAGTCGGCGACCCTATTGATTATATACCAAAATATCAATTAACGGTTTCGGCAAAATATGATTTTGAATGGCAAGAAAAATCAGGTTTTATTCGTTTGGATTATAATCAGGTAGGTCGTTCTGTTCAAAGGAACAGAAGCATTGGCCCTCAATATTTCGGCCAATCTGATGAGATCAATATGCTCAATTTCAATATAGGTTTGCAATGGAATGATAGTTTGTCTTTTGGGGTGTATGCAAAGAATATTCTAAATGATCGCGGCCAACTACATGGGGGAGAATTTCTTGGTGCCGCACTTCGTTCACGGCCACGTACATTTGGGTTGCAGATGGGCCTGGGTTTTTAGGGTAGGAAATCTAAATAATCTTCAATTATTAGTCTGACTTTCCTTTTGGGGAGGGGAAGTCAGGTACATAATCTTGCATTTTCAAAATCAAAAATATATTTATTATAGTGATTATTTAAACATGTCCAATCAACGACACCCTAAACATGTGCCGGCATTAAATACCCTGACTAGTTTGGCTTATTCCGCGCCTGTAGTACCTGTATTATTACTTATAGCATCAACTAATGTTTTGCCGGGTATTTATTCAAAATATTACGGGCTTTCCCTAGCTGCTGTTTCGTTAGCTATGCTGATTGCTGGATTGTTTGATGCTTTCACAGATCCGAGTATTGGGTATTGGGCTGATCGCTATAATGCTCGAACAGGAAGTCGCAAACCATTTGTAATTGGCGGGGCGCTTTTTTTAATTCCCTCTGCTTGGTTTTTACTTAATCCAGGTGAATCGGTTACATTTATTTATTTTCTATTCTGGTATTTAGCATTTTATCTAGCTTATACACTATTTAATATTCCCCATTTAACCGTTGCCAAAGAGGTTTGTCGCCGGTCCGATGATCGGAATAAAATTTTTGCATATAGGTCTTTAGCGGGACTTATAGCATTTGCGATTTTTATGGTCATTCCAATGACATCACTGACCGAAGGTAATGAAATTACACCACAGGTGATGCATTATTTAGTAGTAACTGCGGGGATTCTTCTTCTTCCTATGCTTTATATTTATTTACGTTATCTTCCAACAAGTGCAGCGCGCCCTGAATTTTCCAAGAAATCTGAAAACCCCCTCAGGGCAATGAGGGAACTTACTAATAATAGCCCCTTAAAATTATATTTGTTGGGGACGGCTTCTTATTTTATAGCTATGTCATCGGATACTGCCCTTAAATTTTTGGTTATGTCGTCCTATCTTGATATGGGTAAATATTTTGGTTACCTTTTTTTGCTGACAATTATAGTTTCCATAATTGTTGTGAAACCGGGGCTTTGGTTTATAGAGCGGGTTGGCAAAAAGAAAGGGTGCCTTGTTGCTTTTGCATTTAATATATTGTCATTTTCGGCGATGCCATTAGTGCTTTTAAAAGGGGACTATAGCCTTCATCTCTACGCATTTTATAGTTTGAGTCTTGGTATTTCAACAGCGCTTGCAAATATAGCGTTTTACTCCATTCTTTCTGATGTATCTGATTATGGCACCTTAAAGTCAGGTATTGATAGATCGGCTACCTGTTTTTCACTTCAATCTCTTGCTCAAAAAACATTCATGGCCGTTGGGATTGCGATTTATATCGCTCTAGCGGATAGGTTTGGCTTTGATCCAGTCGCAAGCAGTCAAGATGAGGGTGTTTATTGGGGATTGGCCTTATTGATGGGGATTGTCCCCATTGTTTTTACATTGGTTGGAGGTCTGTTTATTTTCCTTATTCCTATTGATGAATGTCGACACGATATAATTCGAAGACGCCTAGATGCCCGTGAGGTGAGGTTTTGGCGCGATGCTGAAATTGACAAGTCAAGGAACGAAGAAAAAACATTGAAAATTGAATAGTTAGATGTGTACTAACCTTATTATATGTAAAAAAATATACGAAAATATTGTTGGGGATTCTAAAAGTAAAAACTAATATAGCAGAGAAAAATTCTGTGAACCAAAGGAAATACTCGTCCATCACAAATGGACGAAGGCCAAATATCAAGCGGGTAATACACGGCCTTTGGATTTCTTATTAAAATAACGGAAAAGGTTTTAAGTCGCTCTTCTTTATGGGAGTGCAGAAAGGAAAAGTTTATGCACACATCATATCAACTAGATTCTGGCCATTTCGGTATAAAATTAGGAGACGTAGCTTCAACACGAAACAATCTATTGGCTAATTGGAGTTGTTATGACCGAGCAGGAACAATTGTTGATGAACCTTTCGGAGCAGTTGGAGCTTCACTTTTGCTTCAGCTGTCAATTACATCATTTTATGATACTTCGCCAAATAGACGACAAGGTTCATTTTTTTCTGAGGTTTACTTATTCCATGTTGGGGGCCGTTTTGGAGATCATAGTAGTTACGACATTTATCCACGACGTAAGGAAATTTTTATTGAAAATGACCCTGTCGCTGTTCTTGAAGCTATCAATGACCGGGCCATTACCCGTTTGTTAGTTGTAGATAAGGCACCAAAAGAGGTTAAACACCATTTCAAGGAGCCCGAATGCGCTAAAGAGAGGATTATAAGTGCATTTTCTTATTCTCCAACAGGACAGGTTCAACAACCTGATATTGAACTAACGGGTCTTGATCGTTGCGTTATGGACGAACACCAATATGGCTTTGAAACCTGGGAAAAAAGCTTATGCAGAATTAATGGTTAGTTTTTCGAAATCACCGAAGGGGTCACATTTGCCTAACAATGAGAAACTTCCTGTATTGGCCTCACGTGCAAACGAGGTTTTGCATGAGGCTAGAGAAAAAGTTCTTCAGCGGAGAGTTGAAATCCAAGTCAATGGCTTTCCAATAGAGACCTACCGTCGAATAGTAGTAGAGGATGCATTAAATATTCTGCAGCCTAAGCAAAAATGATGTTTCTGTGACTTTTAGGTAAAGGATAGTTCACAAAATATGGGAAACGACAAAATTATAAGAAAAAATAAGAACGCCAATCAAAAGGATACTAAGATGACTAAAAATAATTTTTTGAAGGGTTTCTCTGCGAGCCCAGAAGAAATAATCGCCAGATACAGCCGATCAAAAGCCTTATACCAAGAAGGTGATAATTTGATGTGGAATACAATGCGGTCCGTTAAAAGACCGTTGAACCTAGCGAGAAATACAACCGTGCTGCCTGTCTGGATCAAGGAGAGTGAGTGTTTTTGGTATGAACGCGCCTTTAAAGAGGGTCGGGAATACCGCTTGGTAGATGCCAAAAAATCTAGAAATGAATGTGCCTTTGATCATAACCTATTGGCATTAGAATTGAAGATAGCATCTGGAGAAATTGTGAATGCCCATAATTTACCCATCTCTGAAGTGAAAATAAGCATGAATCCTCTGATTGTTGGGTTTGCTGCTTTTGACAAACGTTGGACTTTTAAAGGAGGGAAAGTAAAGGAACTTATTAACGGTTTTGATGAAGTAAAAGAGTCTGTATTTGGCGTTTTACCCTCAAATAGTATCACCTCTCCGGATGGTCAAAAATCAGTATTCACCCGTGACTATAATCTTTGGGTAAGAGATGTAAAATCAGGAATCGAACGTCAACTTACTCAAGATGGTGAAGAGTTCTATGATTACGCGGCAAGTGGGAGTAGTTGGGGCTATTCACTCATACTTGACCTTCAAGTGCGTTGGTCGCCAGATAGTAAGCGTCTCTTTACAGTGCAAAAAGATAGGCGGGAGGTAAAAGATTTATCAATTATGCAATATGTTCCAAAAGATGGAAGTATTCGCCCAAAGGTAGATCGTTACCGGATAGCATTTCCTGGTGATAAACATGTTGAGGAATACCGCATTTTGGCCATTGATGTGGAGTCATGCCAGGCTCAGGAGGCTGAATATAGGCGCGTCCCGACCACTCGCAACAGTGCCGGATTCTTCCAGGTAGATTTAGGCTGGTGGGGCAAAGACAGCCGTAAAGCTTACTTCATTGACGTGGATCGTTATTATAAATTTGCTCGACTGGTAGAATTCGATACATCTACTGGTAACACTCGTATCTTATTTGAAGAACAGTCAGATACACGCGTTAGCTTGTTTTTGAATGGCGACGCTTTACCCAATTTTCTACCATTACCAGAAACGAATGAGCTTATATGGTATAGCGAGCGAAGCGGCTGGGCTCATTTTTATCTCTACGATTTGACCAATGGTGAATTGAAAAGTACTGTAACCAGTGGAGAATGGGTTGCCCGAGACCTAGTACGTTTTGATGAAACTCGCCGAGAGATATTTATAACAACATCTGGCCGTGTGAAAGGGCGTGATCCTTATTACCGGGATCTGGTTAGAATCAATATTGATTCAGGTAAAATCACCACTCTCGTGAGCAGTAATCATGAGTATATAACGATCACCCCTCGTGAAATCACCGGACTTTTTTCTGGTAATATGGCGGCCAATGGGGTGTCACCTTCAGGTGACTATGCTGTGGTGACCCGCTCCAAATCTGATGAAGCTCCTGTGAGTTTGTTGATTGATCGCAATGGCAACAATATTATGGAAGTCGAAAAAGCCGACTTGACTGGTTTGCCGAAAAATTGGAGATGGCCGGAAGCCGTGAAAATGACTGCGGCGGATGGTAAAACAGATATTTATGGTGTGATTTATCGCCCCAGAAATTTTGACCCAAGAAAATCATACCCAGTTATTGATCACGGATTTAATGTTGCGGATATGCCTTTTGCTCCAAAAGGTTCTTTCACGAATGCTATTGGATTTGGAAGTTTCTATTATGATCCTTTCGCCCTAGCAGAACTCGGTTTTATTGTGGTTCAAATTGATGGTCGTGGAACGCCTTATCGCAGTAAAGCCTTTATGGATGAAACCTATGGATGGGCGAATTCTTCCAACATGCTTTCGGACCATGTGGCGGGGATTAAAGAACTTGGAAAACGTTACCCCTATATGGATATCGACCGTGTTGGCATCACCACAGCAACCGGTGGCGCAGGTGGGATATTAGGATTATTAGAACATCCGGATTTCTACAAAGTGGGGGTTCAGGACACACTACCCGATAGTCGTATGTGGGGAAGTACCATGTGGGGAGATATGTATGAAGGTCGAACACCTACACCAAATCAACATCCAGAAGAAATGGTGGAAAAATTAAAAGGCAAGTTATTGATCATGCATAATATGCTTGATATGGCGACGCCTGTGGCAGCGACTTTCCGATTAGTTCATGCCTTGCAGCTTGCGGGTAAGGATTTTGATTTAATTGTCGAGCCAAAGCCTAACAATTTCAGAGGCTTAAGCCCTTATCAAATTCGTCGGGCGTGGGATCATATGGTAAGGTATCTTCAAGGTAATGAGCCCCCTTATGAATATAAACTTGACAAATAAACAATACACTTAATAGAATCCACAGGAATATTTAATGATAATTAATTGGTTTGAAAAGTTAAAAGGCCAGAATTTTAATGTTCAAAACTTCATTGAAGGACGGTATAAGGCTTGCTCAGGGGAGATAATATTAGATAAACTCTCCCCAAGAGATGGTAGCTTGCTCTATAGATTTAATACTGGAACAGGAACCGAAGTAGATGATGCCGTAGCAAGTGCTAGAGTCGCTTTTGAAGATGGCCGCTGGGCCGGACTTGAGCTATCAACCCGTCAAGCAGCCTTAAATAAACTCGCTGATCTGATTGAAGAAAATGCTCAAGAGTTAGCCCTCTATGAGGCAATGGATGTGGGCAAACCGATTACAAATGCTTTCCACGGCGATATTGTTACAGCGGCAGGAACTCTACGTAATGTGGCGCAGGCCGCCGAACAGATTTCTCAGCCCTCAGGCTCTGACGGCGCCTATTTCGCCTACCATCAGCGGGGACCTATTGGCGTTGTCGCTGGCATCGTCGGATGGAACTTTCCGCTGGTTCTGGCTTGTCAAAAGATCGCTCCAGCTATGATCATGGGCAATAGCATAATCCTTAAGCCATCTGAATTTACATCCCTTTCCGCCTGTCGTTTGGCAGAGCTTGCCATCGAAGCTGGAATTCCGGATGGGGTGTTTAATGTGGTCAATGGATCAGGTGCCATTGTCGGTGACCGCTTGGCGCGTCATATGGATGTGGATTTGTTGAGCTTTGTGGGCAGTACCGCTACAGGCAAGCAACTTATGGTGTCGGCCGGCCAATCCAATATGAAACGGATGATCCTGGAATGTGGAGGTAAATCACCTTATCTGGTGTTTGATGATTGTCCTGATGATCTGGATATGATTGCAGCTGATATTGTTGGAAAGGCTTTCCCAAATCAGGGGGCTCTCTGTGTGGCTTCTACCCGTCTTCTTATTCAGGAGACTATACGAGATAAACTCCTGCCGAAGATCATCGAACTTACACAAAAGATCACACCGTCTGACCCATTAGATCTAGAAACCACTTTCGGAGCCTTGATCAATCAAGGTCATATGGGCAAGGTTCAAGGTTATGTGCAAAGCGGTATAGAGCAAGGGGCAAAGCTTCTATGTGGCGGGGAACAAGTTAACTCAGAAACCGGCGGGTATTATATGACGCCTGCTATTTTTGATCAGGTTAAACCAGATTATAAAATAGCTCAGGAAGAGATCTTTGGTCCTCTATTATCGGTTCTGACGTTCAAGGATGAAGTCGAGGCCATCAAGCTTGCTAATGACAGCGATTTTGGCCTTTTTTCTTATGTGGCGACCCGGAATATAGGACGGATACATAGACTTGGCAAAGAGTTGCAGGCGGGTGGACTCGTCGTGATGGGAACATCTTCCCCGAGCGGGGGAGAAGTCCCGATCTTTATAGAGCCTTATAAACAATCAGGATTTGGACGCAGTGGAGGTCTCGAAGAGCTGATGGCCTACAGTGCTGGTACAACTGTGCATTTATTGCACGAATAAAGAAAAATAAAAGGAATAATCAATAATGTCTGCACATAATTTTTTGGGCAACCTTCAGACCTATACGGACGGTTTAGTGGAAGAAGGTAAGACCCCTGCGGTCTCAGTGGCGGTATGGAAAGATGGTCAGCTCCACTTGGCGGCGTCTGGAATATTAAACGTAGAAACAGGAGTAGAAGCGACAACGGATTCTATTTTCCAAATTGGCTCGATTACCAAAATCATGACGGTCTCGATTATCATGCAATTGGTAGATGAGGGTAAGATTGATATCGACATGCCTGTTCGAACTTATCTCAGGGACTTCGCCATTGCAGATGCGGAAGCGTCGGAAACTATTACGGTTCGCCAACTCATTAACCATACAAATGGTATGAGTGGGGATTTCTTTCCTGATGAATCACGTCAGTCGGGCAATCAAATTGCCCGTTATCTGGACCGTATTAATCGCTTGCCTCTTATTCATCCGGTTGGGGAATATTATTCCTATTCCAATGCAGCTTTTGCTGTTGCAGGGCGTTTGATCGAAGTGGTGACCGGGGTCAGTTGGTATAATGCAATTGAAGAACGGATTTATCAACCTCTGGGCATGAGCCACGCAATCAGTCACCCGATGGATGTGATCCGCTATCGAGCTGCCATTGGTCATTTTGCTGATCAAACACACCCTGAGGGCTGGAAACAAACAGAGCAGCTTTATTTATCTATGGGACAAGCAGCAGCAGGCGCGACACTGACCATGCGTGCTGAGGATTTAATTACTTTTGGTAGGGCCCATTTGGAGGGTGGAATTACTCAAACTGGGGAGCGTTGGTTGTCTAAAACCTCCCTTGCTCAGATGCAGGTGCAGCAGGTAAATGTTCCCACCGTCTCCAAAGCCTTTACTAAAGGCTATGGACTGGGCTGGGGATTGCTTCACCATAAACAGCCCGAGGATACTGTTTACGGTCATGGTGGCGTAACTTATGGCCAGCTATCCATGTTACGGGTAATACCCAAGCAGAATATATGTTTTGCGATTTTAATTAATTGCAGTGAGATGGGTATGATGACAGAAATCACTAATCGCTTTCTCAATGAACTGGCTAGTCTTGATTATTCAGAGGCACAGGCAAAGTTCGTGAATTTATCTTCTGTAGAACAGAAACGCTTTCTTGGGACCTATGCTTCTCTAGGGGATGGATTTAGGATTGTTAGTGAAGAGGATCATCTGGTTGCTTATTACGAAGACACTGTCCTTAAAACTCCTGTAGAGCGTTATAGTCTTGGTGCGTTAGAGGATGATTTTTTCTATGGCTTCAATAGGGATGGATCTGTCGCGTTGGAGCTGCAATTTAAAGATTGTCAGAAGGATGGGCGCTACAGTTATCTCTTCAGTGGCGGTCATTTAAGAAAACGGGTTTTGGAGTAGGAATATGTCCCAATCCCCCATTAAAACCATAGAAATCAGCCGATTACACATCCCCTTCACTCAATCCATAAAAGTTGCAATCGGCGAGGTGATGGGAACTGAGAATATCATCGTCAAGATAACGACGGGGAGCGGAATTGTTGGTTGGGGTGAAGCCAGTCCTTGTTGTCCTTACATTACGGGCGATACAGCTGATACAAATTATCAAACCGCCCAACAACTAGCCAAACTGATCATAGGCAAGGCCGCAGTCGCCATCGAAGCCCGTATGGCAGAGATCAACGGCTTTATCGTCGGTGAACCCTCTATCCGTTCGGCCTTCGACATGGCTCTCTATGATATTGCCGCCAAAGCCGCCAATATGCCGCTCTATCGTTTCTTAGGTGGCGAACGCCGAGAAATCAGAACAGACCTGACTATAGGGTGGCAAGAAACGGTGGAACAAACGGTGGCCCAGGCCCAGGCCATATTGGACGCAGGCTTCGATGCCATAAAGATGAAGACAGGCCGCCCCGGATTGTGCGACGTACCCCATGTCAAGGCTGTAAGAGAGTTGGCCGGTCCCGACATTGCCATCAAGATCGATAGCAATCAGGGCTGGGACTATCCCACAGCCATTGCCAACATCAATGCCATGAAACACCTTAATCTGGATTATTCAGAACAACCTTTGAAAGTATGGGATTATGAGGGGCTTGCCAGATTACGAGATAAAGTCAATCTGCCCATCTGTGCTGATGAAAGTGTCTTCACCGATAAGGATGCCTTGAAGCTCATTAAACAGGGCGCTTGTGATTATCTCAATATCAAACTCGGTAAAGCAGGAGGTATTCATATGGGCCTCAAGATCAATGCTATTGCAGAGGCAAATGGCAGTAAATGTATGATTGGCTGTTTCGGGGAAAGCAGGCTGGGATTATCGGCCGCCGCTCATCTTGCCATGGCCCGCCCGAACATAACCTTTCTTGACTTGGATAGTGCCTATCACTTTAAGTCTGATCCCGTCATTGGCGGTGTTACCTATGACGAGAAGGTCGGTGGCCTGCTTCATCTGCCTGATACCCCAGGCCATGGAGCTGAGATCGATGAAATTGTCCTCCAAGAAACCATAAAAATTTAATCAGCTGTGAAAACATACAAGCGATTGATAACATTGTAGTCCAGATGGAATAAAGTATAGAGGAAAAGTATGACCCAAGAAAAAGCCTTGGTATCGACAGCTATGGATTATGATGAGATGTCTCCCGCCCTTTTCGTCTTATTTTTCCGGTGATTAAACTATGATTTTGTTATAGAAATTTAATAAAGGATTTGTTGATTCCAATGTACTTCCTTCATAAGCATACTATCTACAAATATATTGATTAAGCCTGTAAAATCTCACTGTCATCAGATTTCTAAAGTAAGAATGATAGATAAATAATAAACCTATAAAAGGTAAAATAATGATAATAAGAACAAGTAATTTTAGACATTGTTGCAAATTTTGTGTCAAGTGCGGAGTAAAATTAGGCCATGGGGCGGTGTAAAAGTCTAGCACTATTGCTGCGTCTTACTTATGATAATAAGGGGGCAATTGCCCCCTTATTATCATGTGTTTCTTTTTACTTGTTGGTATTGCGCTTTTTGCTCTGATTGAGGCGGTAGCTATCGCCGTTCATCTCTAAAATATTGACGTGGTGGGTCAAGCGGTCCAGCAGTGCGCCCGTAAGGCGGTCAGAACCGAAGGTTTCCGTCCATTCATCGAACGGCAAGTTGCTTGTCACTATGGTTGAGCCACATTCATAGCGCTGAGAGAAGACTTCGAACAAAAGTTCTGCGCCAGTTTTACTGAGCGGTACAAAGCCCAGTTCGTCAATGATTAAGAGCCTGTATTTGGCGAGCTTCTTCTGATAGCGCAGCAGGGTCTTCTCGTCTCTGGCCTCCATCAGCTCATGGACCAGGGCACTCGCGGTGATAAAACCAACACTGAGGCCTTGTCGACAGGCCGCTAACCCCAGACCAAGCGCAATATGGGTTTTGCCAGTGCCACTTGGCCCAAGGGCGATGATATTCTCGCGTCGCTCAATATACTCACAACGAGCTAACTCCAGCACTTGCATCTTGTTAAGGCTGGGGATGGCTTTAAAGTCAAAGCTGTCGAGGCTTTTGATGGCTGGGAACTTGGCCAGTTTGATCCGCCGTTCAATCATGCGACCTTCTCGGTCGATCAGCTCGAGCTCAGCAAGGCGGGCAAGATACCCAATATGGTCAACGCCTTCTGTGGCACAGAGCCGGGCCAGCTTATCATGTTCCCGCAGGAAGGTCGGCAGGCGCAGGCTTTTAAGATGATGGGTGAGGAGTATTTGAGGAACATCATTCATGATGAGGCTCCTGCTGCTGTTCTGGCCATCAAACTCATATAGCTGGACGGTGATGTCGTGCCTACAGTGGCTCTGGGCAGATAAGGGTAAATATCCAGATCAAGCTTGGCAGGACGTCGTTCAATACGACACAGTACCAGATGCTTGATGGCATCAAAGCCGATAGCGCCCAATCTCAGGGCATCACGCGTGGCCGCAGCCAAGGTCACCATATCAATGGTCTCCAGCAAGCGCAGGGTCTGGACATATTCCCGCTTGCCTGCCTTGCCCATGCGCGCTTCCAGCAGTCGCCGCAGCTTGGTAAGTTCATCAGGTAAATCCCAACCCTCTAGCGGTGCCGCTTGGTCTAGGCTCGCGATCTTGCGCTCAATCAAGGGCAAGTAATGCAGCGGGTTGAAGATCATATCATCGCTGTCGTAAGAGCGGCGATGGCGAGCTATAACCTCTGCCTTGCAGCCGATGACGACTTCGCCCACATAGCCCCTGATCCATACCTCCCGGTGACCATAAGCAACCGGTACAGAATAATCATTACCTTTATAGCGAACCAGCGCCTGCGAGGTCACGCGGCCCGCTTGCTTGTGACAGGCATCAAAAGATGTGGCGGGCAAGGCCTGCATGGCGGCAAGATCAACTTTTAAGCGTTCCCCAATGCTGACCTTATGACCCCGCACAACATCAGCCTGTCGTGCTAAACATTGTTCTTCTAGATAATCATTAAAAGCGTCAAAGCTCGGGAACTGAGGGATCGGCACCATGAAGTTGCGGCGGGTATAGCCAACCATACCTTCGACCTTGCCCTTATCATTGCCCTTGCCGGGGCGACCATAACGATCCTTGATCAGATAATGGGACAGAAAGCCCGAGAAGGCTTCCGTGCGCTTGCGAACACCATCAGGCATAAGGCGCGCCACCAGGCACTTGTCATTGTCATAGACAATCGACTGCGGCACCGCACCAAAGAAAGCAAAGGCGTGATTGTGACCATCTAACCAAGCCTCGGTCATGGCGCGGGGATAAGCGCGCACATAACAGGCATCGCTATGCGGCAAGTCCAGCACAAAGAAGTGAACCTTTTGTTGGACCCCACCGATGATTACTTGTGCTTCACCGAAGTCAGCTTGGCCGTGGCCAGGCGCATGACTGAGCGGGACAAAAACTTCTTTGTGGCGCTGATGATGGATGCGCACATAATCCTTGACCGTGGTGTAGCCGCCGGTAAAGTCATGTTCATCCCGCAACCGCTCAAAGATACGCTTGGCTGTATGGCGTTGCTTGCGCGGGACGAGCCTGTCACCCTCAATATAACCGTCGATGATAGCAGTGAAACCGTCAAGCTTGGGGCGTTTGGTGGTCGCTATGCGACGGTAGCCTGGTGGTTCGCTGAACTTTAACATCTTGGCAACCGTTTCACGACTAACACCAAATTGACGCGCAGCCTCCCGGCTACTCATGCCTTGCACATGACAGGCAAGGCGCACTCTTCTATATAAATCCACTGTATAAATCCCTCGGGCCCTCCTCTTAAACAAAGAGGACAAAAGTGGCAGAGTTTTGCTCCGCCCGCAGCAATACAATATCACCGCCTCAGTGGACTAGTTTTGCACCGCCGCTTACATTCCACTCATCTGAGTGCGGATCATAACTCCAAACACTCGAATATACTTTCCCTGTTTTCCAATTACCGCCGGGACCAAATATCTCTCCCCCAAAAATATAGAGTTTACCGCCGCGTGCAGTTGCTGCGTGACCTGCTACGGCAACGGGCGCGGGTTTTATAGTTTCCCATTTGTCTAATTTAGGATCATAAGCTTCTATAAAATTATTATTCAAGTGATAGCTGCCAGCACCTCTACCCCCCACAACATATAATCTGTCCCCGACTACTGCACCGGCCGCAGAATTTCTAACCATTGAGGCGGGAGCAGCTTCTTCCCAATGTTCATTCTGAACTAAAACATAATGTTTGTCTGAATCTAGTATCTTTCCATTTTGTGGTTCTATTCTTTTACCCCCAACCACATGAATGTTATCTTCAATCATGCCATATACAGATTCTGCCTGAGAGGATGGCAATACAGGCCCTGATGACCATGTCTCGGAATCTTTGGTTAATTTAAATACCGTATCTCTCAATTGCCATGCATTGCCTTTAACACCGTAGAACCCGCCGATTGCAAACAAATATGAACTATTACTGACCATACCTAAATGATGGCGAGCTTCGGGTAAGGTCGGCCCCTGTCTCCATAAGCGTTTCTCAGGGTTGTAGATATAGGTTTCTTTTGATGGGGAATAGCCTGCAAAGGCAGGTCTGTCGCTCTCGACAAACCCTCCACCAACATATATCTCTTGCTCAAAGACAGCCGGATAGATTTCTTGCATCGGGATTGGCATTGGTGATGTTTGCACCCAATTTTTTTTTGCGCCAAACGCAAAACTACTGCCAGAATAACTTAAGGCGCCCAAAGCAGCTATGCCGCTATAGTTTAAAAAATTTCTTCGTGAAAATTCCATATATCTATCCTTGTCAATCAAGCGTATTTATTATGTTATAATATTGTGAGGTGTGTGCTTAGTTAGCAGCATAGTTGCTGATTTCAGACTGCCGCCGGCCATGGCCTTGTCAAATTCCTCAAACAGAATTTCCTTAACCCGCGACAGTTCCTTTTGCTTCTTTATAGGCAGATGCTCCAGATCAGTCTTTATCGGTTTTATCAGTCCATTCTTGTTATTATATATCCGCTATATATCCGCTATATTTCAGGCCATTGGCCAATATATTCAAGTCTAACGCCTTTTTACAGCGACATCACCGGAATTGTGGCGATAACAACAACTTGTCGCTGCTTTCACGCGGCGGGGCACAGACGTGCTGGCTTCAGAAATGTCCCCCCAATTTGAGCGGCCTCTACTGCTTTTAACCCATACATCCGTAGGCCGTCGTTTCGTCAAGATATATGTTAGTCAGTTCGTTTAACGGTTAGGAATTTCTTTTTCTGAATGATAGCCCGTAATTCAGATTTTATGTTTTTCAAAAATGTTGAGCTAAACTGACCAATCTTGCCGCTTTGTTCAAAATAGAAAGAGTCTTCCAGAATATCCACATTGCATTCTTCCAAAATAACCCATAAATCCAGATCGGTTGAAAGACGTGCCCGATGCCGTTCTGTATCAGGGATTTGCAATGCTGTCGTTTTGCTATCAGGTTTTTTAGATGTGATCGCAAGAAAATATAATCTTGTTTGTTGCGGAGTTACGGCAACTTTAACAGCCAAGGCGCAGGGCCTGGTTTTACGACCTTCTGTTTCCCCGCGACCATCCTGCCAGCGCCAAAGGTAAGGGTAATCCCAGATATCGCCCTCTTCAATCATTAAGGTCAACCTCTAAGCTATTTAATAGTTCGCCAGCAAGATCATCCGGCAATTCACCCATAGCATAAACGCGTCGAGGGTCCGTTTGGGAGGCCATTTTATTATATTTCTCTATAGTCATAACAACAAATCGGGCTTTGCTGTGTTTTGTAATGGCCACAGGCTCCGCTGCGGCTGCGGCAAATAAATCGCCGGAACTTCTGGTGACATCAGCTGCGCTGAATTCTCTCATGTTAAAATCCTTTCTAATCTAATATCTAAAATGCAACTTATACAATAAATACGTATTTATCAATAAATATAACATTTCTGCGAAGCTTATTCAATTGGTTTGTGATTTATGTTTGGCTGGCAGTCGACTTGGCAATACTAGCCGCCACCAGGTTTGCCGCTTCCTTGATAGGCTCAGAAGCCAGATGAGTGTACCGTGCGGTGGTCTGTATCTGAGTGTGCCCAAGCAGTTTGCCCACCATGGGCAGGGCTTTGTCAAAGTAAACTGAAGTTGGTCAAAGAGGCATTTAATCACAAATTATTTATGCCGTGAGAGAGCGCCATTCAGTCATAGATTCTGAACGAAATTCCTTAAATGTCTGTCTGTTTACGAGGTGCCGTTCTCCGTTAAAATGATTGTATAGTTGGGCGTGAATTGAAGTGAATTTTTGAAGGGTTGCTTCTTTTCTAAAGCCCTGCATGGCATATTCCCGTCGTCGGAAAGGTAGGTGACTATTCTCAGCCACAACGGCGTCAAGGACTTCACCTTCATGATCTACTGCGCGCCAAAGATAATGCGTTTTACCGCCAATTTTGACAAAAACCTCATCAATGTGCCACCGCCAATTTGAGTATTGCTTAGGATAAGATGTGCGTTTCTTTCTTATCTTTGCAGCCAATGCTGGGCCGAAACGGTTCCACCACAGACGGACAGTTTTGCTGCTCCGCGCTGCCCTTCGGGTCATGACAAATATCTATGCCACGTTCGAACAAAAGGTCTTCCACATGTCGTAGTGATAGCGGATATCTGATGTACATAAAAATAGCCAGACGGATAATTTCTGGCGAACTATTGAAATAACGATATTGATAACTCATCCACGAAAGCTAAAGGTTGCTCATAGACATGGCAATAGTTTACTTTGACACTGCCCGCGAGTTGATTACTTGTGGGAATTCCATCACCAGGGCCTTACCTTAAGTGTTTTGTGTAAATTCAAACTCCACCCAAAACCGACACCCTTCTCCCAGTGTGCTTTCAACACCGATAGTCCCGCCCATAAGTTCTACCAATTGTTTGGTGATGACAAGACCGATACCAGTTCCTTCCACATTATTTGTCTTATCAAGACGGGTGAAGGGCGTGAATAATTGAGTTATCTCATCAGGACTTAGCCCTTTTCCTGTATCTATAACATATATACGAAGTCTTTGATCGTCAGTTAATTTAGCTTCTAATGTTATTGTCCCGTTAATTTTATTATATTTAACCGCATTGGAAAGAATATTTACCATGACCTGCTTAAGACGTGTGAAGTCCGCTCGTACGGCATGTCCTTTGCCCGTGATATTATCAAGTATTTCTAGTTGGCGTGCTTTTGCTGATACATCAATCAGGGGAATAGATTGTTGTAATATATCATCAAGATGGACGTTTTCCATGGAAACACTCAGTTTGCCAGTTTCGATTTTAGCAAGATCAAGAATCTCATTAATAAGAAAAAGCAAATGCTGTCCTGCGTCTAGAATTTCTGTAATATTTCCTTTTTGGGTGGCGGTGAAATCATGGGCATCTAGGTCTAACATTTGGGCAAAACCAAGTATGGCATTCATGGGGGTGCGTAATTCATGGCTCATGTTAGATAAAAATTCTGACTTGGCCGCATTGGCGCTTTCGGCTTCTTTTTTTGCGGCAATAAGACCCGCTTCTATTTTTTTACGATCCGTAACATCACGGGAAAGAACGGAGAAGAATTCTTCACTACCTAATTGAATGAGACCAAGACTTACTTCCGCTGGAAAAGTTGTGCCGTCCTTACGACGGAAGTTGCGTTCAATTTGTATGGTTCTATTTTCTTTAAGCTTAAGATATGTATCCTTTAGGCTTTCAGCAGTGCCTCCTACGACAATCTCACTTATGGACATTTTAAGCATTTGATCATGGGTATAGCCCAATCGACGGCAAGTTTCTTGGTTCACGTCCAGAAAGTTACCTTGTAAATCATGCAGGAAAAAGCCATCTGTTGCCGTCTCCAACAGGGTTCTATATCGATGCTCACTTTGTTGTAATGATTGTTCTCTTTCAAGACCCTCAATATTAAGACGGATATTTTGTATAATATTGTTATGTACTCGCTTGCCGGCAACGACCAACATGGTGAAATAGAGTATTAACATAGTGCCCATTTCAAAGCCCAATTCTCCGTCGTGATAAAAGAACTGAATTATTAAGGGTATTAAAGTCAGGCCAATATATGAGTAAAAAAGGGCTTTCATATGTGTTAAGTTAGTCACGGCACCGGCGGCCATGCCGCCTAAGACAAATGCAAGAAACACCTGATGTGCAACATTATCTGTCGAGATCATTACAATTGAGGATGCCCCCCATAATAGTGAAGCAAGTATACTTCCCACAAAGAAGCGGCGGTACCAGAGGCGAGCCTTCTCAACGGGAGGGGCCATTACACTATATTTATAGGCTAAAATACTACGCGCAAGGGTAAGCAGAATTATAGCAGCAAGCCATATGAATAATATGTCATGGCCGATAATGGGCCACATGATAAAAACAAGAATTGGGGCATTAATAAGCGACGCAATGGCAGCTGTTTTATATGTATCATATAACTGTGAAGTTTGCTCAGCGAGAATGGCATCTTCATGGGGTGAGGTACGGCTAGAATTATGCGCAGAAATATTAGATGGATTCATGGGTTTTCCCTTTAAGTATTTGGCAAATAAGCTGTAATATTACCCTCTTAAAAAATACAACTTGCTACAGGCTCTGTTATGTAAATTTTTTAGACGTATTTTTTTGTCAAATATAAGATTAAACAACATTGGGTGCAAGGTTTCGCTCAGTCATATTTATCATCATTCTCAATCGTTAAAGTCAAATGGCCTTTGGTGAGATTCCTCCGGTTTTCTCCCTGTCTTCGTTACGGGTGCCAAAGTAAGGATGCCTGATCAATTTCAAGGCCTTTTTTCCCCGCCGCAAGCGACCTCCTCGCGTGCCAAAATAGACCTTGAATTTCCTCTCCTATGCATTCTTGAAAATATTGCACCAACTCAAACATAGGAGAAAACCATGAGTGACACATCAAAACCTGATTACATTGCCTATAACGTTACAGAAGCCAATGATGAAAAATCCATCTGGAACGCCGTCGGGGCCGCCTGGACTCATAGCGACAACAAAGGCATCAATATTGTTCTTTATGCCGTGCCGGTTACCGGAAAAATCACCCTCAGGACGCCTAAAAGCGATGAGGACAAATAATCTCCACAGGGCCGCAGGTAAAGTCAAATATTATCTGTGGCCTTTCCCTGAAAGGACCTATCATGACAAATAGATATGACATCAGAACAGATACTCTATGTGAAGGCTGGATCAATTGCTGGCATGAGGGTGACGAACTGGAAACTTTTACAACCATCACGGAGGCACAAGCTGCTATTGATGACTATATGGCTGATCTGAGAACCAATTTTGAAGAGGGTAACCGGGAAGAATTCGATGAAGATCATGAACGGGTACAGTTAAGGATCTTTCATATTCTGACCAGTGAAGCCGTTGGGTAATTCAGAAGATCGCCCTGTGCAGTCTGTTAGCTGGCGGGTAGGGGGGCTTTCCCGTCAATTTGGAAACCTTCGACGTTAAATTTAAATAAAACCCCTTGTCCGCTAAACATAATATGCTGTTCAGAAGTTTCACATATCCAGTTCTGCTTTTCATCTGGTCGTTTTGCGGCGAGTGCATAAGGGGTAAAAAGTGCAATATTCAAACCCTTGTTAGGGCAGCGTGCGGAGATGAATTGAAAGCCGTCTACACCCAATTCTCTCATGATCGTGCCAAGTTTCTGTGATCCACTATAATCCTGAGGATGCTGGAGCAAGTCCTGATATTCTTCAAAAGGAGGCTTGTTTAAATATAATCCAGCCGAACAGTCATATTTTGTAGAATAAATCGTATGTTGTGTTTTAAGTGTGCCAGACGGGGGAGGTTCCGCCATCCCTGTCCAGAATAAAACCCGGTAATAGGCTGTTTCTGCGAGGGCCGTTGGAATATTTTCTGAGCCATAAAAAAGACTAGGCTCATGTTTGCGCCCAAATCGGGAACCCCATTTTAAGGGGGGATAACGAAAGGGGGTTGCTAATAAATAGTCCAGATCACGACAGTTCTCAGGGAGAGGAGGCTTGGATTTCTCAAGAAGCCCTTCTAAAATTGCTTGTTCTTCCAGCGTATCAACAAGTTCCAGTGTGGCAATTTCTTCCTGACTTTCCACAACACGCCAAGCGATACCCCTAATTTTGGAAACAATTGCCGTTTTAATCAGGTCTATTGAGGGAAGATTAAATTTTTCCACGAATGGCATCCAGATATTCAAGAATATGGACAAGACCTTGAATATTCTTCACCTGTTCTTTGGGGACACCATTTGTATGGTGGTTCATGGTGGTAAACCAATGTTTGATATTCTCCGCTTCTCCGCCGACGACAACAAATAAAGAGCGGTAACAGCGAATAAGATAGAGGGCCAGTTCTCCCGCCTTACTGGAAGGGTTTAGACCGCGTGCAATAGACGTACGGTCCCGACCTAATATTTGACCGAGTTCTTCCTGCGTTAAACCCAATGCTTTGGCTGTTTTTAAAACAGCCTTTGCCAGAACAAGTTCATCGTTGGTTTCTTCAATAGTTAGAGCCGTCAAATGAATATCCTCCTTGGTATTAAATGATGCATAATCATCATATAGCATAAATGGCGGGTAAATGCATCAAAAAAGTAATTTAATTAGGGGCGGAAGGTGCAGAAGTAGACTGAGCAATACTCTTGGCCACCAAGTTGGCGGCTTCTTTCACCGGCTCAGAGGCCAGATGAGCGTATCTCGCGGTCGTCTGTATCTGCGTATGCCCAAGAAGCTTCCCTACCATGGGCAGGCTCATACCAAGGGCAATGGCATTGCTGGCAAAAGAATGGCGTAGGTCATGAATTCTCACGTTAGCCAATCCTGCTTTGGCCCTAATCCGACGCCAGGGATGCTGTAGGTCAGTAAGATATGATCCCTCCAACTTGCCCCTAATGACATAGGGATTACCTTCCTGCCGCTCAATGTTCTTAAGAACTTCAACGGCGGCATCGCCAAGATAAACCGTCTTGGCGCCCGTTTTACTGTCAGGTAGATGAAGTTCGTTAGCTTCAAAGTCCGCATGGGCCCACTCAAGTTTCTGGATTTCCCCAAGGCGGCAGCCAGTGTACATCAGTAGTCGATAAGCATTGATACAGGAATGGGTTTCTTCGCCACTGGCTTCAACTTCATCCAATACCTCCGCAAGGCGAATAAATTCTTCCTTGGATAAAAACCGTTCCCGCCCTTTCTCGGGATATTTCTTCACATGTCGGCAAGGGTTGCTGCCATCCTGCCGCAATCCCCATATTTCGGCCAAATTCATCATCTTGGATAATACCCCAAGTGTCCGATTAGCTTGATAGGGTATATGATGGAGATTATGATGCATGGCCGCCACATCAGGCCTGGCAACATCCATGATCTTATATTTACCCAGGGCACCATTGATAAAATGCTCTACGGATCTTTTATATTCATATGCGGTGGAAGCTTTGCAGTGCGTAGGGACATATTCTTCTAAAAACTTCTTTCCCAGATCAGCAATGGTCAGAGCCTTCTTATGAGCGCGCAATTCTTCAGAAGGATCTATGCCATGTTTGACTTGAGATAATATACCAATGGTCTTGGTGCGCGCCTGATCGACGGTAAGGGTGCCATGTGTACCAATGGTGTATTTCTTCTGTTTTCCCTTCAGGCGGCACTTAAGAGCATAAGTTTTTTTACCTGACGGCCATACCCGAATGCCAAAGCCTCTAAGCTCTGAATCCCAGATGACATATTCAGTATCTTTAGAACTCAAGGCATCTATAGCCCGCTTGGTTAGTTTTGGCATGACAGTGCAATCTTCATAAGTTTAAAGGTACCACATAGGTACCAAACGAACAGTATTCAGGGATGTGCACAGAATAGCAGGTCGCCGAACTATGTCAAGTAAATTGAGTTAAAACAATCAGTTAGATATGTAAATGGCTTTAGGGAGCTACAAGAATATTCAGGTCGCAGGGCCATTATCCAAACTCATAACCTGAAGGTCATAGGTTCAAATCCTATCCCCGCAACCAACGGAAATTGACGCCGCCCGGATTTATCTGTGGCGGTGTTTTTCGTTGGGTCAACAAAATGCAAGATCCCCGCCAGATCCCCCACCAGTTCTATTTCCAGCCTGTCCCCCACGGGAAGGAGGATCACGGCCTCTATCAGGCTGCGCAGGGTCTCTGACGCCTGTGTGAGGATCTCCGGGTCATTCAGGCTGTCGGTGAGGCGCTCCAGCTTCTCCGCGTAAGCGTCAGCCATGTTGGGGTGGAGCAGAGGGGCCGGAACTGCGGCTTGGCTCAGAATGATCTCCAGATCCCCTTTGCGCTGTTCCAGCGTGATCATGCGGTCCTTGACCTTGGCGGCGGGGATCCCCTGACACAGGGCATCGACCAGCTTGTCCACCTCCTTATCGATTTTGTCATATTCCCGCCTTTGGGCTGCAAGGGAGGCGACCTGCGCCTTGCGGCTGCGGTTGATGTCTCTGGTATATTCCGCGCAAAATTCCCTGAAGTAGGCCGGTTCCATCAAGCGGCTTTTGAGGCCTTCCATCACCGTGGCTTCCAGTGATTGGCGATCCATGGTGAGCGCGTTGTCACAGGTGCCCTTGTTGCGCCTTGTGCTGCAGGCCACATGGGTCCGGCTATACATGCTGAAACCGCCGCCGCACTTGCCGCATTTAAGCAGCCCGGACAGCAGATATTTGGCCCGCCTGTAGCCGCCCAGTGCGTTGTTGTCCTGCATCGGGCGGCGCTGGTCGAGAGTCCCCTGCCGCGCCTTGACCGCGTCCCAGAGGCCTTGATCAACAAGACGGTGATGGGGGACGTCTTTTATGATCCAGTCCTCTTCCGGGTTGGGCCGGGAAATGCGTTTGCCCGTCTCCGGGTCCTTGATATAGCGCAGCCGGTTCCACACCATGCGACCGATATATAGCTCGTTGTTCAGAATACCGGTGCCCCGCTGGCGATTGCCATTGATGGTGCTTTGTCCCCAGTCCCGGCCTCGTGGCCCGCTGATTTGATCTTCATTAAGCTGGTAAGCTATGGCGCGCGGCGACGCGCCGTCGGCATAGTCCCGGAAGATACGGCTAATGACGTCCGCTTCCCGTTGATTGATCACCCTCTCGCCCCGTAAGGGGTCTCCGTCCTCTCCCAGCTTCTTGAGGACGTCATAGCCGTAACTGTTGCCGCCGCCGGACTTGCCCGCCTCGACCCGCCCGCGCAGGCCCCGGCGGGTCTTGTCGGCGAGGTCTTTGAGAAACAGGGCGTTCATGGTACCTTTCAGGCCCACATGGAGATTATTGATCTCGCCTTCGCTGAGGGTGGTGATCCTCACCCCGGCGAACTCCATGCGTTTATAGAGGCCGGCGATGTCCTCCTGATCCCGGGACAGGCGATCCATGGCCTCGGCGACAATCATGTCAAACTGTCCCCGCCGCGCCGCCTCGATCAGCGCCTGAATGCCGGGCCGCAGCAGAGACGCGCCGGAGACGGCGCTATCCTTATAGACGGCCGTCACCGTCCAGCCTTCCTTGGCGCAGCGCTCCCGGCAGAGCCGCAACTGGTCTTCGATAGAGGCTTCTCTCTGATGATCTGAACTGTAGCGGGCATAAAGGGCGACGCGGGGGCTGTGGGGCATGGGTTTTCTCCTATGAGGTCAGGGGCGCGGGGGCCGTGTTTGCTTTACCTCCGTCCCCTCCGTTGAGGTTGCTTGGTTATCATTGGCGGCGGACTTGCGCAGATGCCGCTGAAGAGAGTCTCTGGCGGCCAGCCGTCCCAACAGCTGGGCGATGTGCCGCAGGGCGGGGGCGGCGGTTTTTTGCACGGCGTTATCATTGGCGGATTGGGGCGGAACGGGGGGTTTACGGTTCATGGGGCCTCGCGTGTTTGGGAAAGGGAGGCGACAAGGAAACCCGCAAATCCCCCGCTTGTCAAGGGGGAGAGTGCATAGATAACAAGGCGTTAGAGGTGCCGCAAACGGGCGCACTGCATCGTGGGCGTCTTTCAGCGTACGGGGTGCATCGGGCTGCATCATGGTCCATTCTTCTTTCGCGGGCATTTTTTTTCACAAAAACGGTCTTTTTCCGAAGGGAGACAGCACTCTGGCGGGAAAAGACGCGGGAGGGGGGCCATAATTGGTGAATTTTTGGCCTGTCCCCTCCCGAGTCTTTTTGCTTAAGCCCCTCAATCGCCCTTACGCCGCCGGGGCAGCTTGCGCGGCTAGGGCGGGGTCGAGGCTGCTCGTCATCTGCTCATGGATATCCTCGACCTTCCGGGTGCGTTCCTGCAGGAACTGACCCATCAGGGCGAACTCGCAGCTGCTGGCGCGGCCTGCGGTAATATCGGTCAGGGAGATCAGAATATCGCCGATGGTTTTGAGCTCCGAACAGCTGTTCTCCAGACCGCGCAGGGCGGCGGTGAAGTTGGTGTCCGCCGGGGTCTCTTCTGTCTGAGGAGAAAAGACCTTAGGCGGGGAGATGTGAAGGGGCGCTTCCTCTTCCGCGATGCCATAGATCGCATCGTCGCTGGGGCGCAGGGCGTCTCTCACCACCTCCAGCCCGTCCTTGTCGGGCTTGGCCAGCCGTCCGGCCTTCAGGGCGGTGAATTTATGCTGGCAGATATGCCTGACGAGGGTGTGCAAGTCCTCCACATGGCCGAACATGGCCTCCAGATCCGGGGGGATCACTTGATAGTCGGCGCTGAAGCGCACCTCGCGGAAGGCGCTGGCCAGATGATCGAAGATCAACTCGCCCCGCCGTCCGGTCCAGATCATGGCGAGTTCCGGGTGCAGGCTTTCGGCCAGCGCCCGCAGGTCCTGCAGGGGATGTCCCGGCGGGTAGGCGAGGATATGAACCGCCATCAGGGCCGCATAGCCCTCTGCGGCGGCGAGATTGAGCATCAGGGCGGCGGCGCTGCGGTCGAGAGTGGCAAAGGCCCGTGCGCCGGACAGCAGCAATTGGGCGAGGGGAAAGGCGTGATCATAATATTTACGGGCTTGCTCCAGATGCGCTGCCGCCTCCGGGCGGGGCGGCAGCAGGAACAGGTCGCGGGTGATCTTGCCCCGGCTATAGAGGACAATGCCGCGTTCCTGTATCCGGTCATAGGCGAGATACCCATTGCGCAGCTTCTGATCAATCCGGCCCTTGGTGTCGGCAAAACGCAGTTGCACGGGAAAGCTGATCTTGCCGGACTGGTTCAGTTCTGCCACGGCATTTTCCAGAGCGGCGAGGATATCCCCCAGATGGGCCGAGACGATGACCATCAGGTTATAGCTATAGGCACTCTCGCCGGGGTGCAGGATGCTATCCGGGGTCCAGTGATCCTCGGTGAAGCAGCCGTGCAGAATGATATGGCGGACGCGGCTCGGGGTATAACGATCACGGGTCGCTGGGCTGGGGATGGTGCGCCGGATCAGACAGGCGGCGATATGGGTGAGATCATTCTGGATCTGTTCCGGCAGGTGGGTGTATGAGAATTTCATGAGATTTTCCCTTCACGCTCAATCGTCCTGTCCGCGCCACAGCCCGTCGTCATTCTCTCGAAGGAGGGAATCCAGAACTCTGCAGGACGATGGGGGGAAATATCCGAAAATTTTACACGGTCGGGTAAGTTGTTGGTTAACAAGCACAGATCATCTGTGCTAAGACATTGGGTAGCCATGTCAGCCTCCGTTAAGGTTGGTGTGGTCAGGGCCATGTCGGTGTTGTAGCACCTTCATGGTCCGATTATCGTAAATGCAGGAAACTCTCTGCGATCTGCAGTATGTATTGGCTAGATAGTCAATACTTGAAAAAGTGTTCAAATGTATACTTAGATTGTACATTGTACACTTTATGAGGTTAATGTCAATTAACAAGTACAGCCATTTGGTCGAAAAAAAATGATTACAGGAATGCAGGTAAGGTTAGGAAGAACAGCACTTCGATTAAGTGTACGGGATTTAGCAACTAAAACAGGCTTGACTGCTAATACAATCAATCGATTTGAAAACGGTTCTGATGCCAAAGGGTCAACTATTCAAAAATTACAGAGTTATCTTGAAACTTCAGGCGTAGAATTTATTGCCGAGAATGGTGGTGGAGTAGGGGTTCGGCTGAAGAAATAACCTTATCTGAATATTCTCATTCAGGGGCAGGGAAAAGCAAAATTTTGAAGTGATTTAAAGAAAGTGTAATCATATACACGCCATGCAGCTAGCGTGCGCAAATTTAAGTGTTGCATTCATCTTGTGGTTCGTTTGGCGAGCCTTATTCCTCAAGATTTTAAAACCTCTCCATTAAATCGGGACAAATCCAGTAGCGTTAAATTGATGCATTACATAGTATCAGCGAGTGGTTTGGCTTAATTTCATCAAGATATCAACAGCAATTGGGTTGTTGGAGCCAGAGATTAGCGTGTTCATATTTTTATTGCTTATATGATTAAGGATTATATATTTTGATCTACTGCCAGCTTTTTCTAGGGCGTAAACAAAAAGACGTGCTTCCTTTGCTGCTCCTGGCCGTCTGTTTGATGCGTATACGATAAATGGGGGAGGTGGAGCGGTAGTCTGGTTGGCATGAAAAAGCGGGGAAGCTTGTTCGAGTTGTTTTTTACTTTCCCCAAAATTATTGTAAATCAATTCTGTGACCGATTTTGGACTTGACGCAGCCGCATAGGGTAGATCATATGCTATTGTGTCCACTGGAATCACTAACTTTAATATACTAAAATTCAGGTCGTGTGCCGCGAGGTATTTCTCATCTGTTGCAATAAGAGAAATGAGGTGTGCGCCAGAGGAATAACCAATAAGTGTAATATTTTCCGGATCTCCTTTGTATTTGGTAATATTTTTATGAACCCACTTTATGGCGGTTGCAATATCCTCTACCTGTGCGGGATGTTGAGCATTGCTGGATAAACGATAATTTATAGTAATAAACACATTATTTTTATCGGCGTAAAATTTACCGTGCTTCTTTGCCGAGTCTTTATCACCAAATTTCCATGAGCCACCACGTACATAGATTATAACAGGCCTTAATTTAACGGATTGTTCCATATTAGAAAAATTAGGAACATAAATATCAAGTTTTTGCTTAAGGTTATAACCATATGAAACTTCTTTCATGTAAAAATTTGGTGAAATATATCCAATATTTGCTATTGAAGAAGAACTTGTTATGAGACTTATTAAGAATAAGGTTGAGACTAAAAATATGCTTTTCATGTTATTCTCCAATAGTCATATTCGGCCTATTATTGAGTTAATTATAAGAACTTCGTCATTATAGGAAAATATTATCTCAATTACAGGAATTATTTTCAGTTTAGAAGTGTAGCTTTTGAACTGACCTTTTCAGATTATGATGGCTAATGCGCCCGGATGTCTGTCTTGCAAGACGACTTCGGCGATCCCATCGAGGAGGTCAATCAGGCAACTCTGACGCTGTGGTTTGACGCCTTCTAACGCCGCGACGGGGATGATCTGATCAAGGCGATTTACCTCGCCCGCGACCTGAATGCCGCTATGGGGGATATCCTGGACAGGCTGGACGAGCTGTCTCTCTTCGAAGGCGACGCCGAAAGTTATGTTCTGGAGTTTGTCGAGGATCGCGGGCTGCTGGATGGCCTGCCGGAAAATCTCCAACCTTACTTCGACACGGAAGCCTTTGCCCGCGACATGCTGCTCGGCGGTGATATCGAAGAAGTGGCCATCATGGGCCGCCGCTTCGTCGTGTGGGGGTGCTGATCATGACCACGACAACAGAAATCCTGCAATGGCGCGAGTATCAAATTGAGCTGCGCTATGATCCCGATCCCTATCATCAGGCGGCCCGTAACGGCGTTGCGATGGCCCATCTGGAGATCCGCTGTCTTCGTCCGGCGCGGGCCGCTCTGCCGATCAGTGAGACTGGGTATCGCTCGGTCTTCATGCCGGACTGTTACCTGAAAGACTACGACAGCGCCGCCGACTATGTCACACAATGGCTCGAATGCGCGGCGCAGACCCGGGAATGGCAAGACAGTCTTGATCAGGCCCGGCAGTTGAGCCTGTTCTGATGATCAAATCTGCTGGAGGGGCAGATTGGTAAACTGTTCCTTTGCAGCACCGCACTAGATTGTCTAGAGTTTTGTCCCGTCTCTGGGGCGGGGATGGTTATTACCTTTACAACGGGGTCCTGTCATTTATGATCACCAGTATAACGCTAGGAGCTAAATACGAACCAAAACGGGGAAAACCATGAGAACAAGACAGGCGGTCATCCACGCATCTTTTTATCTCTCGACCCATATCCGCTTCAGTGGAAAGACGCTATACCACATTGAGTTTGCTAAAGAGATAGACAAAGTCACGGAGTTAGGGTGATGAGAAGTATAAAAAATAACAAAACTAGACTGGGCCCGTTGCTTATAGTGCTGAGTATCTTCTTCAGTGGAAACAGTGCTTTTGCTAAGGAGAATTTAAATTGCCTATTTTCAGAACAGGCAAAGTTTGTTGAAGCATGTAAAGCGGTACGTGCAGACTTTCTGGAATTAACTCAAAACTCACGTGGGCTATCAAAGGAATCTAAGCATGAAAAGTTAGAAAAGCTCTTTCGTGATTTAAAGCAAATTGAAGACTACGGCTCAATAGAGGCATATTTGGTATTAATTTCGCAGTCTGCCTATTATTTAGAACAATATGATGTCGCTGAATCCAAGGCAATTGAGGCCTTGAGTTATAAGCATAGATCATCGAACCCTGATGCTACTCATATGGGGTGGGCTATTTTGACCGGTGTCTATGCTGCTCAAGGCAAAATTCTCTCCTCTCAAGAAGCTTTGAAAAATGCTAAGAAAGGGTTGACGTGCGCAGATAAGCCGCACATCTGCGCATACGTACTGAAAGAGAAAGGTGTTTTAGAGATAGCTATGCAAAATTACGGAGCAGCAAATTCTGACTTTGATAAAGCAGCCAGTATGTTTTGGAAAAAGGCCGATTCTTATAAGGCTGGCCTCATTTACTATACTGCAGCGGAGTTTCTTGTAACGCGTTCTGCTGAAAATGCCATTATAAACTATATGAAGGCCAAGGATTTATACTGTTCCATGGAGCAGGAGAGGGTGTGCGAGCTATATTCAAGTATGATTGACGTAAAAGTTAGGCGTCTTAAAGAAAATAAGGGGAAATGATATGGCAAGCGAACTACATAATGGAAATATTTAGTAGCCCAATATGAATATCCTTAAGTATCGGATTTTTGGCCGGATTCGGATAGGAAAAACTCGCACAATCACGCCGCCAGTTTGATGTATGGGAAGGCGTTTTATCACTTCTAGAGGAACCGAGAAAATTCAAGATATAGAGCCTTCAATAAAAAGTGTAATCATACATACACACTATGCACCTCCCGTGCTGACACCTTTGGTGCCATAAGATCTTTAAGTCATTGAACAGGCTTTGTAAAATTGATCTACAACGCGATTACAGGCCCTGTTTTTTTGATGACAGGTTGAGCACCATGTTCTGGAAAAGTCAATATTTTCAATAGCCTGGGCGGTGTTTTTTGTCATCGAAAATTCCGGCTTTTGTAATCACCTTTCCGTCATTCAAAGGTGGCATAAAGTGGCTCGCTTTGTGGGATGGGTTTTCCTGTTTGATGATGCGGATTTCTATTGTGTTAGGATTATTCCTTGGTCCCTGATACACGCGCTTCCCCCATAGCTGGCGTGTGTCAGGGGCTTGGTCCGGGGCGGGTCAAAATCTGATGCAGGGCTGGATGAGCTGCACCGGCGCGCTGAATATGTGGCATGAAAAGGAACTTTGATCCAACTGGCACTGATCCCAGACCATGGGGGATAAGGCTTAGACGGGTTCCTTGGTGTTAGGGCTAAAGAATTGGTGCCAGTAAATAGATGTGCAGACGGGGAGTTAGGGGCCATTGGTGCTACACCTTTTATCTTGCGCTCAAACTCACTCCTCCCAATCTCTATTCTGGCACCATTTTCTGGGTTGTCTTGTCGAGCAATTCCTGATCATCCAGAACCTCTTTCTAATGGTCATCTTGCCAGAATTTTCAGTTTGGCGCAGGGGGTGATTTTCCGGGGCCGCTTCCAGCAAAATTGAACGAGAAAAAATGGAGAGATTTAGTGCTGTTGGCTTAGGGCAAGATAAAAGGAACTTAGGCACGGGGCGCTTAAGTTATTGCCTGCACATCCTTTTTACCGACACTCAATTTTTCACACCAGAGCACTATGGTTTTGATAAATCTTTGAATGTTCATAATAAAACAGGTGTCGTATATTTTTTATACCATATGTTTCAATGAGTTAGAGGATTGAAAAAAGTGATATGTTTAGGTGGAAAATTGCTCAGATTGCAAGCCTAGAATTGGTGATAATTCAAGATTTTCTATGCACATTTACGCTGACAGAATCCAATATATAGAGGCGCCTCAACTCCCGCTCAGAGGCCAGTCCCCTATGTGCGGAGTGTACGCGCAAAAAATTGATATTTGAATTAATTTGAAGGTAACGTCTATATTGCTGGTTTTGACCCAAGATGAATTCTGAATAGCTGAAACCTACATCCAAAATATAATTGTAACTTCGTTCACATAAACGGAACTGGATCACTTAGTCTAATCAAGAATATTTGTATAAGAATCAAAGATGCCCCTAGAAGGTAAACCAGCTAGGGGCAGAAACTTTGCGGTATCTTTCAATACCTTACCATAACAACGATTCCGACACGGTTATGCTATAAGTTGCAAAACATCATAAAATATGCACTTAATATGTCAAGTTCTTTTTTGGGAGGTTAAAAAATGTCATATAATCTTGGGGTTGATATTGGGATTGCATCTGTGGGGTTTGCAGGTGTCAACTTAAATGCGCAAAACATACTTTGTTCTGGGGTACATATTTTTGAAGCAGCAGAAAATCCAAAAACCGGTGCATCATTGGCTGAACCGCGCCGTACCAAGCGGGGGATGCGTAGGGTATTCGGCAGGCGTTCACAAAGAAAACGCGCTGTTCGTCGAATGCTTATTGAGTATGGCATTGATAATATTGATGCCATAGATGTGCAGGACAAACGTCATAATAATGAAAAGTTGATCAAAAAATCCCCTTGGGATTTACGTAAAGAATCATTAGAGCGCATTCTAACGGATGCTGAATTTTCTCGTGTTTTATTCCACATTGCCAAAAGACGGGGCTATCAATCTAACCGCAAGGGAGCGATAGCCAATGACACTGAAGGTAAAAAGGCCTTAAGTGGAGCTGTGCAATTACAAGAAGCAATGGTGCAAAGCGGGGCTGAAACGGTTGGGGCTTATTTGGCTACGCTTGATAAAAAGCGGAACGGGCATGGCTCATATGATAATTTTGTGACCCGCGATTTATTACGCCAGGAAGTTCGGAAGATATTTGCCGCCCAAAGACGATATGGAAATATTAAAGCCTCAAGGGAGCTAGAACATGCTTTTGCAGGAAATGGCGAAGCGGATAAAAAATATACGTTAGAGGGCAGTGGCATTGCCTTTTGTCAACGTGATCTACAATCGTCGATTGGAATGGTCGGTTATTGCACTTTAGAGCCTTCAGAAAAACGGGCCCCTAAATTTTCTTATAGCGCAGAACTGTTCATTCTTTGGTCAAAGTTGAATAATGCAAAGATACGAGACACTAAAAGCAATGAAAGAGTTTTAAGTCAGGATGAAAAAAACAAACTCACTGACTTGGCCCATAAAAATAAGAGCGGCGTAAGTTTTAAACAAGCCCGTAAAATACTGAATTTAAGCGACGATATGCGCTTTAATATGAGTTACCGTAAAATTAATGATCGTGATGACACATGGGAGAAAGTGCGGGATAGAGCGGAAAAGTCAGTTTGGTTAATTTTAACCGGCTATCAAACGCTTAAAAGTAAAATGGCGACGGGTAGCGATGATGACTGGCAACAATGGACAGGGCCAAGGCGCAATAGCCTTGATGAGATTTCTCATATTTTGTCTTTTTATGAAAGTGAGCAGGAAATTAGAGATTTGCTCGCGCCTCTTGAATTGCAAGAAGACCAAATTAGCTCTTTGCTTACAATCACGAATTTCAGCAGAACCATAGATTTGTCCCTGAAAGTCGTGCGGGCGATTTTACCCTTTATGCAAAAGGGCTTAACCTATGACAAAGCTTGCAGGGAAGCGGGCTATAATCATAGCCAAAAAGAAAATAAAGGTCTCACTAAAATCCCGTCATTTAAAGATGTGCGCAATCCTGTGGTAAACAGGGCGTTGGCGCAGACACGCAAAGTGATGAATGCCGTTATTGCCCAATACGGTATGCCAGAGACAATCATAATCGAAATGGCACGGGACGTTGGACGTTCATTTAAAGAAAGAAAAGATAAGGAAAGAGATCAAAAAACAAACCAATCTTACCGTGAAGCGGCAAAAAAACATGCCGCTGAAATTCTGGATATTGATCCCGATAATGTGCGGGGCGGTGACATTATCAAGTATCGGCTGTGGAAAGAGCAAAAGGGTTTCTGTCCCTATTCAGGGGTATATATCAATCATCAAATGATGAGAGATCCTGTGGCAACGCAGATCGACCATATCATACCCTACAGTAGGTCTTGGAACGATAGCTACATGAATAAAATTCTGTGTTGCACTGATGAAAACCAGATGAAAGCTAATAATACGCCCGTTGAATATTTTCAAAAACAAGGCAGAAATTTGAAGACTCTCTCGGCTTTTGCAAAGGGCTTGCCCAAGCCGAAAGCCGATAATCTATTAATTGAGAATTTTGATGAAGAAAAGGCCAATAAATGGAAAGATCGCGCCTTAAATGATACTCGTTATATCGCAAAGCTGCTTAAAAACCATGTGGAGCAATCTTTGGGCCTAGGGATAGGAAACCGTGTGCAAGCACGTAATGGCGCTTTGACCTCACATTTGCGTAGTGCATGGGGTTTTCCCGATAAAAACCGCCGTAATGATACCCACCATGCGATTGATGCCATTGTTCTTGCCTGTTCAACCCAAAGCATGGTGCAAAATTTAACCCGTTGGAATAAATATGAGGCCCGGCGTAAAAACCCGCATAAACGAGCCTTACCGCCTAAACCTTGGGAAAGCTTCATACAAGACACTAAAGACGCAGTAGAACATATTTTTGTATCCCGAATGCCGGTGCGCAAAGTTACCGGCCCGGCACATCAAGATACCATCCGCAGTATTCGTAAGGATGATGGCAAGATTATACAGCGAATTAAAGTGGCAGATTTAAAGCCCGACATGTTGGAAAGAATGGTGCATAAGGAGCGCAACATTAGGCTTTATACTGTTTTGAAAAAACGTCTGGATGCGCATAAAGGCGACCCTAAAAAGGCTTTTGCAACACCAATATTTATGCCAACAAATGACCCTGGGAAACAGGGGCCGCTCATTAATGCCGTACGTATTGAAACCATCGAGAAATCCGGCGTTCTCATTAATGGGGGCTTGGCGAGCAACGGCGATATGGTGAGGGTGGATGTTTTCAGAAAAAATGGTAAATTTTTTCTTGTTCCCATTTATGTACATCATTTTGTTGGTGGTACACTGCCAAATAGAGCAATAATTGCATATAAACCAGAGGGGGAATGGGAAGAAATGGAGGATAAAGATTTTATTTTCTCTCTCTGTAAAAATGACCTCCTTTTTATCAAAAGCAAGAAAGATGAATATTTTGGCTATTACGGGGGAACGGATATCAGTACTGGTGCTATTGGCATTACTGCACATAACAGAGATCCATCTTTTGGTAAGAAGGGAGATGGGAAAGATCGTACAGGCGTAAAAACGTTGCAATCCTTCGAAAAATATACAGTCGATTATTTTGGTAACAAATATAAAGTTCGTAAGGAGACAAGGCTTGGCGTGGCGCACAATTCTCATCCAGAACCCTGCAAAACTTAGGCTGGTCAAAGGCCAATTACAACTTGAGAACGAAGGTGGTAAGCACAGTTTGCCATTGGAAGATATCATTGCCCTAGTGCTTGAATCACCGCAAATCAGTCTGAATGCCAGTTTGTTATCATATGCGCAAGACCAAGGGGTAGCGATCATAACTTGCGATAAAAGCCATATGCCAAATGGTGTGATGCTGCCCTTTCATGCGCATAGTCGTCAAAGCCGTGTTGCGTATATTCAACAGTCCTGCACAAAAGCGCTTAAAAAAAGATTGTGGCAAAGGGTGATACAGGCAAAAATTATCAATCAAGCTGTCTGCCTACAAGGGGCAGGTGGTGAGGTCAAGCGCCTTATAACGCTGGCAAATCAAGTAAAGTCGGGTGATCCTGATAATCTTGAGGCTCAAGCCGCCCGTTATTATTGGACAAGATTAATGGGCAAAAGTTTTAAAAGAGGCAATAACGACCTTGTTAATGCTGCTTTGAATTATGGTTATGCAATCATACGGGCCTATGTGGCACGATCACAGGTTGCTTATGGTCTAATGCCGACCTTTGGCTTGCATCATGCCAATGAATTGAATTCTTTCAATCTGACAGATGACCTGATGGAGGTTTTACGGCCTTTTGTTGATCACTATGTTTTTGAGATGCAAGCTGAAGGTTTGTTCAGGGAAGGGGAGAGTTTGCCTATTGAATGCCGTCAGCATCTAGCCGGTGCAGGGGCATGGTTATGTGATTTAGAAGGTGAAACCCATAGTCTGGCAAACACGTGTGATAAAATGGCGGCTGGGTTAGTTTGCGCAATGGAGAATAACAGCCCCGCATTATTGCCTCTCACTGAGTTCAAAATTGGTAAATTAGGATGAGTGCGGCAAAGGATAGATTCATGTGGCTATTTGTTTTTTATGATTTACCCACTTCTACGAAACCAGAACGTAAAACAGCCTCGCGCTTTAGAAATTATCTTCTAAAAGATGGTTATATGATGATACAATACTCAGTCTATGCACGTATTTGCAACGGTCAGGATCGGGTTGAAAAACATTTGCGGCGCTTAGACGGCATTTTACCCTCAGACGGGAGTGTAAGAGTGTTAAAAATAACAGATAAGCAGTATGAGAGGATGAAAATTCTTGTTGGAACGCATAAAAATAATGAAAAAACAAAGACCGAACAACTTGTTTTATTTTAAGATGTCCGGTCTTTGTTCTTTATTTTCAGTATCTTGTAACCAACCTATCATAGCATAACCGTGTCGGAATGGAAGCTATGGCAGAGTTATGACATCCCCGGACGGTATAACAATCATAGCATAACCGTGTCGGAATGGAAGCTATGGCACGTCCACCGTTTACCTCTCTGGTGGGGCTATCATAGCATAACCGTGTCGGAATGGAAGCTATGGCGTCGAGGTTTAAATGGGTTCCCGTTTCGTGATCATAGCATAACCGTGTCGGAATGGAAGCTATGGCTTGTGGATAAGGTCACAGATGCTACAGACAATCATAGCATAACCGTGTCGGAATGGAAGCTATGGCTCGACGGCGCAACATTCGTTTACCGGTGTAATCATAGCATAACCGTGTCGGAATGGAAGCTATGGCTGTTTTGGTTATGAAATGTATGAAAGCGAAATCATAGCATAACCGTGTCGGAATGGAAGCTATGGCGCTTTACATATCAAATGATGTATTATTTTTATCATAGCATAACCGTGTCGGAATGGAAGCTATGGCAAGAATATCATGATAATGATTATGTCAATAATCATAGCATAACCGTGTCGGAATGGAAGCTATGGCGTTACTTATCCCCTCATATAATAAATTGCTATCATAGCATAACCGTGTCGGAATGGAAGCTATGGCACGCCGATCATGTGAAACATGCTTTTCTTCATCATAGCATAACCGTGTCGGAATGGAAGCTATGGCAGTGAAGGGTGTGTTGTAAAGAACAACACAATCATAGCATAACCGTGTCGGAATGGAAGCTATGGCTCGGCGGCGCGCACTGCGGATCAAAACCGCATCATAGCATAACCGTGTCGGAATGGAAGCTATGGCGGCCGCACGCTTCATGACAATATGCACTTAATCATAGCATAACCGTGTCGGAATGGAAGCTATGGCCTTGATAGTAGATATATTCAAAGTTTTTCAATCATAGCATAACCGTGTCGGAATGGAAGCTATGGCTCGCCGTCCATTACCCCGCCGCCCGCGTGAATCATAGCATAACCGTGTCGGAATGGAAGCTATGGCATTATGGTGATTGTTATGCGACGACCCCGAATCATAGCATAACCGTGTCGGAATGGAAGCTATGGCCTACGAGATGGTCAAAATGGGCGGGCAATCATCATAGCATAACCGTGTCGGAATGGAAGCTATGGCTGTTTACGGTTGCGGTTTCAAGGGGTCGGAATCATAGCATAACCGTGTCGGAATGGAAGCTATGGCCCCACGGTTATAACTTGTGCCCTGCTGTATATCATAGCATAACCGTGTCGGAATGGAAGCTATGGCTAATAGCCCAGCACGGCGAATATTTCCTTTATCATAGCATAACCGTGTCGGAATGGAAGCTATGGCGCTCTTGCGATAAGCCTTATCGATTACGCGATCATAGCATAACCGTGTCGGAATGGAAGCTATGGCACGGCCCAGATATAGCCGCGACGTAATACCATCATAGCATAACCGTGTCGGAATGGAAGCTATGGCTAATGTATAAGGCATACTGTCAAGAAAAAAATCATAGCATAACCGTGTCGGAATGGAAGCTATGGCTGAACATATTCAAACAATCGCATATGATCAATCATAGCATAACCGTGTCGGAATGGAAGCTATGGCTTCTTTCGGCATCAGATCCGCATATTGGCCATCATAGCATAACCGTGTCGGAATGGAAGCTATGGCGTCTTTAATTCTGTCCTGAAGCACATCGACATCATAGCATAACCGTGTCGGAATGGAAGCTATGGCCGTGGGACACCCTGCCATTGAAAACATTAAATCATAGCATAACCGTGTCGGAATGGAAGCTATGGCATAAACGACTTTCCAATCCAGAGAGTTAAAATCATAGCATAACCGTGTCGGAATGGAAGCTATGGCTTCGTTAGAGCAAAACTTAACTCTTGAACAATCATAGCATAACCGTGTCGGAATGGAAGCTATGGCCCAAAAAGGCTTTAAAGGGAATGAAAAATCATCATAGCATAACCGTGTCGGAATGGAAGCTATGGCCCGATATTCCAAGCGGAGAATTGCATATCCATCATAGCATAACCGTGTCGGAATGGAAGCTATGGCGGCTTCACGCTGTTCTGCTTCAACGGCCAGATCATAGCATAACCGTGTCGGAATGGAAGCTATGGCCACAGAGGCCCTACCGGTCACCACCCTTGAATCATAGCATAACCGTGTCGGAATGGAAGCTATGGCAGCACGCCTATTATTTCTTGTGCCGTAGTGTTATTCGCCGTGTCAACTTCCGTTTATTTCCAGTCCCCGCAACCAGTCTTAACTATTTTTTTTATAACGTATAACTCAAAATAGTATAAAATACATTCCCCATATATTCTCTTTATATTCTGCTAAGTCATTGATATTACACCTAGCACGGTTCTAGCACAAAACCTGAAGGTCGTTGAAACGACCTGTTCAGGCTTGCTGATCCTGTCGTTTAACAGAAAGTTAACGTGTCATTCCCCTGGAAAGAGATGCTCAACTTTTTTTTCTGACGTTTTTATAGAAATCGATCAGGCCCGTGGTCGAACTATCCTGAGGCTCAACCGTACCGTTCTGGTCGAGCTGCGGCAGGATGCGGTGCGCCAACTCCTTGCCAAGCTCCACGCCCCATTGATCGAAAGAGCACACCTTCCAGATGATGCCCTGAACGAAAATCTTATGTTCATAAAGTGCGATCAGCGCTCCAAGAGTATGCGGATCAATGCGCTCCATCAGGATCGTATTGGTCGGGCGGTTACCCTGGTGGATCTTGTGGGACACGAGGTTATTGATATAGGCTTCGGACTTGCCCTTGGCGCGCAGCTCGGCCCGCACTTGCGTCTCGTCAATGCCGGTCATAAGGGCCTGGGTCTGGGCGATAAAATTTGCCATGAGATATTCATGGTGGCCACGGACGCTGGTGCTGCTTTCCACGGCGCCTATAAAATCGGCCGGGACGATATTCTTGCCCTGGTGGAGATATTGATAGAAGGCGTGCTGGCCGTTGATGCCGAGCTGGCCCCAGATGATCGAACCTGTGGAATAGGGTACGTCATTGCCGTCCCAATCCACCGACTTGCCGTTGCTTTCCATGTCCGCCTGCTGCAGATAGGCGGAGAACATGTGCAGGGACTGGTTATAGGGCAGAATCGCCTGGCTTTGCATGCCGAGAAACGTGCTGTTCCAGATGCCGATCAGAGCCTGTATCACTGGCGCATTCTGTTCCATGGGCGCCATTTCGAAATGGCGGTCCATGGCATAGGCGCCGCCGAGAAGGCTTTCGAAATGCTCGAATCCCAGGCTCAGGGCGATGGGCAGGCCGATGGCCGACCAGAGAGAAAACCGCCCGCCAACCCAGTCCCATAAATCATGGATATTTTCCTGGGGCAGGCCAAACTTGAGGGCGTTATTGCGGTTGGCCGTGACGGCAATGAAATGTTTCTCCAGAGCGGTTTCTTCAAAAGACGAAGCCAGTAACCAGTTGCGCGCCGTTTCGGCGTTGGTCAGGGTCTCGCGGGTGGTGAAGGTCTTGGAGGAAATCACGAAGAGCACCTGTTCCGGGTTCAGGGGGCGCAGGACCTGGGCGATCTGGACGCCGTCGACGTTGGACACATAATGCACGCGTATCCTGTTGTCGCTGTATTTCTGGAGGGCTTCGGTGACCATCTGGGGACCGAGATTGGAGCCGCCGATGCCTATGTTGACCACGTCGGTGATCGGCTTGCCAGAGTAGCCGCGCCACTTTCCCGAGCGCACGGCATCGGTCAGGCGTTTCATCTTGTCCAGTTCCTCACTGACCTGTTCCATCACATCAATCCCGTCCACAAGGATGGGCCTGGCGGATATATTGCGCAGGGCGACATGGAGAACCGGGCGGTCCTCGGTCACATTGATGCGGTCGCCGCTAAACATGCGATCGCGCCAGCCTTCGACATCGACCTCGCGGGCCAGGTCAAAGAGACCCGCCATGATGTCATCGGTCACCAGATTTTTGGAATAATCAAACAGGATATTCTCGACCTGCAGGGCATATTTCTCAAAGCGCGCCGGATCATTGGCGAACAGGTCATTCAGCCGCAAACCCGTGCCGTCTCTCCGTAATCTGTCAAGTAAACGCCAGGATGTGGTTTGTGTATTCATAAGCTTGTACCAAGAAAAAGAGGAAGAGGGGGGGCTATCACTCCCATCTTCCTGAGTTGAGGACGAATAGTGGAAAGGAAGTATTTGGTTAAAGATCATCTATCCGTGATGTAAGGAAGATATCGCATTAAGTTTAACGTTAAACAAAGTAAGACGCAAGGGAGAATTTTGTAATAAATCATGTAAATATTGAAAAATATTTTAAAAGGAGGAAGATGTCATGCTTAGAAAGAGGGACGTGATTGTCGTATCCACATGCTATGATACCTTTTGTCTCATCGAGGATGAATTCTCTAAATCTTCCGATGGGGCAGGGTGGGCTGTTCCTGAAGGAATAATCGCGTCACCCTTCTGGTCAAAGAGCAAAATGTCATTTGGATTGATGCCGAGGGTAATAACATTTTGACTATTAAATGTATTTTGCCCTTGGAGCTTCACACGGATGTCTGAGTGATTCTGAAGTTTGGCATAGACGTATGTTGAATCCCCCAGGTTTTCTATGGCATGCGGTTGTACTTCTAAAATAACATCGCCTGACTTGAGGTGAGCATGTATATGTTCTGGTCGTAAACCAAGCGTTATAGTGTCACCAACCTCTATCAGAGGGTAATGCTTGTTCAGGCATATATTTATACCACCGTCCAGGTTAACAAGTGTTTTTCCGTGTTGGCTATCCATTACTTTACCATCAAGTAAATTGATTTTTGGACTGCCAATGAAGCTTGCTGTAAAAATATTCTTTGGGTGATTATAGAGCTCCAATGGCGTTCCCATTTGAGAAATTCTACCCTGATCCAAAACAACTATTCTATCTGCCAAGGTCATGGCCTCTATTTGATCGTGCGTCACATAAATCATCGTACTTTTTAACTTTTTATGTAATTTTGACAATTCATGGCGCATCTGTACGCGTAATTCTGTATCAAGATTTGACAGGGGTTCGTCAAACAGAAATATTTTTGGATCGCGAACGATCGTACGTCCAATAGCAACCCGCTGTCTCTGTCCACCTGAAAGGTGGCTGGGCAAGCGGTCGAGATACTCACTCAGTTGCAATATGTCGGCGACGTGAGTGATATGTTGATCGATATATGCCTTATCAAGTTTCATATTTTTCAGGCCAAAACTTAGATTTTCCCTGACGGTCATGTGAGGGTAGAGGGCATAAGATTGAAATACCATCGCAACGCCTCTTTTCGAAGGCGCTGTATTTGTTACGTCCACATCATCAATGAATATTTGACCGGAAGTGACTTCTTCCAACCCGGCGATCATTCTCAGAATTGTGGATTTTCCACAGCCGGAGGGTCCGACAAGGACGATAAATTCACCAGACTGAATATCAAAATTAATGTCATGGATGATTTCATCTTCAATGTAGGTTTTAACAAGGTCTTTAATGGTTAAGTTAGCCATGTTTCTATAAATTCCATACTTTTGCTGTACTGTCTTTAATGATTACTTCTGCCTGTATGTCGATTTGATTACTTTTAACGCTGGCTTTGTTCAGAAGCGCTTCTGCAGCTTTTCGACCTTTTTGATCGGCGTCTTGCCGCACTGTGGTCAGGGCGGGTAATTCAGGGCTTAGGTCATAGGGGGTGATGCCATCAAACCCGGTAATTGAAATGCGACCGGGGAGATCAATCTTGCGTCGGCGACATTCTTCCATGGCGCCATAGGCCAGTTGATCTGAAAAACAGATCAGGGCCGTAATATCAGGAACAGCATTCATCAGAATTTGGGCGGCCTCTGCACCGCCTTTTCTGCTGTTGGTGATTTCCTGAACCAGAATATTGCTTAACTCAATATCTTCGTTGAGAAGGGCGGCGCGACATCCCTGGAGTCGCTGGTTAACGACGTAATTTTCAGTCTCAGGTTCCCTCTCAAGGCTAAATAGAGCTTGACTGCCTTCTTTTAGAGGGAATGTGATAATCCCGATCTTTCTATGTCCAAGGGAGGTGATGTGAGAGGTCATTTCCTGCATGACACTGGCATCATTGGTCAGCACGCTGATATGCTGAGGAGACTCGAAGTCAACGACAACGGTCGGGAGTCCTCTTGAGAGGGCACGCTGGGTCGTTGGGTTGCTCTTATAGGGTGCATTTAGAATGTAGCCATCTACCATGGCGTCCAGAGATTCAAAGTTATCCAGGTCGCTATTCTTTAACGGAATAAGAACAATATTTGTCCCTCTTTCTTCGCAAACCGTGGACACGCCACGCAGGAAAGCAATATCATGTGGATCAGAGAAAGCGTAACTGAGCTGGTCATTGTAAATGATGCCTATGGCGCCGCACAAACCTGTCCTTAGTGATCTCGCAGCAGGATTGGGGCCGTGGTAATTTACTGATTTTGCATAATCCAGTATCTTTTTGCGCAGCTTGACTGATACTTTGGACGGGTTGATAAAGGCATTGGAAACAGATGTATGCGTAATGCCGAGGTTCGCAGCAATAGACTTGAGGGTCTCTTTCTTTCGGGCCATGTCGTTATAAAATCCTTTTTCGTGGCTCAATAATATATTCCTATGCGGCACAAGAGTAAGCAAATTGCAAAGCGTTACCGGTTATTGTTCTCGTGGCACATATTTCGTTTAAAGAAAATGTACAACATCCTGTTTCCAATTTATAGTGAATTAAGTTTAACGTTAAATATTGACATAATCAACAGTTAAGTTTAACGTTAAACAAATGCCAATAAATAACCTATTCTCGATGGCCTGTGGCAACTAAATACGGTGGAAAAAAATGAGTTCAAAATATATGAGAAACATCACCACAGCATTTTTTCTGGTGCTTAGCGTTTTTGTTTGCGTCTCAGGCGGCGCACATAGCGCAGGGCTGTCGCATTCACAAAAAACTATTTTTGAACCTCTTCAGTTCAACCTTGATCATTTTAATCATTTATATGCTCCCTTGGAGATAAATGGCACAAAAATGGCAGTGGTCAATATCTACAGTGAATATCCTGATTATCATTTTGCCATTGAGCCGGCTGAGGGGTTTGCTTGTGTTGACGATGTTGCCCGGGCTATTGTGATGTTAGCTGGATATTTAAAAACCCACCCGAATAAAGCCATTCTGAAAAAGATGAAGATGTTGATCGAGTTTATTTTGTATATGCAGAATGATAACGGATATTTTAATAACTTCATTTGGCATGATCTCTCCATAAATACGGGTTATAAAACGTCGGTAGCAGAAATGAACTGGTGGTCCTTTCGCGCATTATGGAGCCTTGAGGTGGCTTATGGTCTGGTGAGCTCTGATGTTGATCTGGTGAATAGAATCGCAGCCTCAATTGACCGGCTTATGGTAAACTTAAAAAGAGATCTACCATTGGGAGAGCAGATAGCCGAAATCAAGAACACCATATGGGTTGCTAGCTGGTTGCCTCAGAAGTTTGCTGCTGATCAGGCTGCCGTCGCCATTATGGGTCTGCTGCCGCATTACGTTCGGCAGAAAGATGGCCGCGTTTTGGATATGATCAATGCGTTGGCTAAAGGCATTATGCAAATGCAAAAAGGCGGCAAGGGGGTCTATCCCTACGGCATGTTTCTAAGTTGGGAAAATGAATGGCATGCTTGGGGAAATAGTCAGGCTTACGCCCTGTTGCTGGCGGGGCAGCAATTGAAACACCCAGAGTATATAGAAAGTGCATTGCGGGAGGTTGATTATTTTTATCCTTATTTGCTCAAGAATGGCCTCGTTGAATCGCTCTCAATCAGGCGAGATGAAGCCGGATATTCTGAAATCCATAAAAGACATTTTCCACAAATAGCCTATGGAATACGGCCAATGGTGTATGCTGCAGCCGAGGCATATCAGGCCACGCAAGATAAGAAATATCTTGTCCTTCAGGCAAAGTTAACTTCCTGGTTCACAGGGGACAATATTGCGAGGAGGGCGATGTATGATCAAGCCACGGGAAGAACCTATGATGCGATTAACTCCGCAGTGAAAATAAATATGAATTCAGGTGCGGAGTCGACCATTGAAGGTTTGTTGGTTTTACAGAAATAAAAGGCGAATGACGTTTATGAAAAAGATCAGCCATATCATTGTCATCTTCAGCTCGCTTCTGGTGGGCGGATGCTCCGGCTCAGATCAGAAGGCAAAAGCGGCGCCGGAGGGGAAAGTGATCAGGTTGTGGGTAGCGCCTGATGAGTCGCAGGAGGCTTTCTGGAAGGTTGTGGTTGCCCGATGGAATGAGAGCGGCCTGGGTATGCCGGTGGCGTTTGAGACAATCCCGGCGGTGGAAAGTTCCGAGAAAGCTATTCTAACAGCACTTGTGGCGGGCAATGCTCCTGATATCTCGACGAATATCTTCTCCGGATTTGCCACTCAATTGGTTGCCTTGGGGCAGTTGCAAGACCTTTCGGTCATGGCGGGATATCCGGAATTGATCGCACACAGACGTATGGAAAAAATTATACAAGGGTGGGATCAGGGAGGAAAAAAATATGTCTTTCCCCTCTATTCCAACCCGACCTTGATCTGGTGGCGGATGGATATATTGCAAAAGCTTGGGATAGACGACGTCCCGAGAACCTATGATGATGTCTATAAGCTTTCAGAGAAATACGCCGCCTTGGATCAAAAATACGGCATGCAGCTTATCACGGGGAAAAATTGGTACGACCGTTGGTATGATTTTATATCACTCTATTATGCGGCCTCGGGTGGGGCGCCTTATATTACCGATGGCAAGGCCTCTTATGATAATGCTGCGGGCCTCTCTGTCCTGACGTTTATGGAAACGATTTTTAAGCGTGAGTGGACGGCATTGGACTTTGAAAGTGATGATCCTTTAACGACAGGTTTGGTCGTAGGTGGCGTGAGAGGGCCGTGGAGTATTCCATTTTTTGAACGGCTGTATCCGCAAACACTGGAAAAAATAGTCGTCGGTCCCATGATTGTGCTGCGCGAGGGACAAGGTAAAACATTTACTTTTGCCGACAGCAAGGGATTGGTTTTGTTCAAAAACAGTAAGGTGAAAGAAGAAGCGTTTGCCTTCCTCTCCTGGGTGCTCAGTCAAGACGAATACAGTTTATTGTGGCTTGAAAAAACAAGCCTTCCGCCGGCGCGGGGAGACCTGATGGAAAACGCCATATTTAGAGCCTTTTATGATACCCACCCGCTTGCCAGGCAATATGCGGCTTATGTTGATGTCGCTCTGCCATCCGCCTTCATCGAAAATACGATCGATGTCCAAAAAACAATGGGATATGAAATGGTTGAGCCGGTAAAATTTGGAACAAAGGCACCAAAAGACGCGCTGGCCGACGCGGTGCGGCGGACAAATAAACTCCTAGATACTGTGAATTAAACATGAGACTTGGACGTATAAAACTTGGTGAATTTAACGAAGCTCAGATTGGCGCAGCACTGGCGGCGTCGTTCCTGTTGTTTAATGTTATTTTCTGGGCTTATCCCTTTGTCTGGCTGGTCATATTATCCTTTTCTGACTGGCGCTTTTTTGATGTGCCAACCTTCAGTGGAGCACGCAATATTGTGGCCGTACTGGGGGATCTTGAGTTTTGGCGATCTCTATGGAACGTCATGCGCTTTTTGATCTATTATGTGCCGATTGTGTTGGCCTGTTCACTAGCCTTTGCGTTTGGCTTGAAGCATATTGGACGCGGTAAAGTCTTTATTGCATTGTGCTTTCTGCTGGCGCATATTTCTTCGGGCGTGGCTTATTCGCTTGTTTTCGAGAAAATATTCAGCTCTACTGGCCCATTGAACAGCTTTCTGCTGGAGTGGTTTGGCTTTACCATTCCCTGGTTGTCCAGTCCGACAATGGCGATGCTATCCATTTCGCTTGTCGTGACATGGAAGTTCGTCGGCTATTATGGATTGATCCTATATTCGGGCCTTGCCGCCATTCCTCCTGAAATTTACGATGCCGCCAAGCTGGATAATACGAAACCATTGAAACGGTTGTTCAGAATTACCTTGCCGATGATTAATGCTCAGTTGGTAATGGTTTTGGTTTTTGCCATTACCGTCGCGTTTGGAATTTTTACCGAGCCTTACATGATGACGGGCGGCGGACCGATGGAAAGCACCAATATGCCCATGCTTGTCATCTATGAAACAGCCTTTAATCGGTTGCAACCCGGTCGTGCGGCCCTGATGGCCATCATCATTGCAATAATCAGTTATGCCGTCCTTAAGTTGATGCGTAAGGTTCTGGAAAAGAATGTGGAGCTGGTATGATTGGTTTTAAACTAAAATTACCAAAGAAAAAGCTGGGAAGCTGGATCATTGTAACCTTGATGTATGGGTTGGCGTTGACCTGGTTATATCCATACATTTGGATGATCATGGCGTCTCTGAAGCCAACGCCTGAGATATATCATACCGATCTTTTTTCTGGCTCGTTCACATTGGAAAATTATCAATTTCTGTTTGAAAGTGCAGAAAAATTAAATCGCCCTTTTTTGAAATCCCTGTTCAATTCGTTTTTTGTGACGCTCACCGTTACAGCTTCTGTTGTGATGACCAGTGCTTTCATCGGCTATGCGATGGCTAAAATAGACTTCCGGGGGCGCCGACAGATGAACGACTTTATATTATTCCAAATGGTGGTGCCGGGAATGATGCTGATCATACCTCAGTTCATCTTGATCAAACAGCTTGGGTTGATCAACAGCTATTCCGCGATGATTTTGCCAGTTCTGATGTCTGGGTGGGGCATATTTATGGTGGCTCAAACCTTTCGGGGGACACCGAATGACTATATTGATGCGGCGAAACTGGATCGGGCAAGTCTAAAGCAAATCATACTCAACGTCATGTTGCCCCTGAATAAAGCCATTGTTGCCATTGTTGCACTCTTCACCTTCACGGGGACGTGGGACAACTTCATGTGGCCATTAATTGTGATATCGGATGTTGATAAAATGCCGCTGTCGGTATTGCTCGCGACCTTCAGTAAGCAATATGGAATTTATGTGGGGCCAGTCATGGCGGGTTCGGTCTTGCAGGCTTTACCCCTGATCATTTTGTTTATTACTTTCCGCCGGTATTTCCTGCAGGGAATGTCCTTATCCTTAAAGTGATGTGAATGATATGATCTCAACTTCAAATCAGACATGGTGGCAAGACACCGTATTTTATGAAATATATATTTCCAGTTTCCAGGACGGGAACGGGGATGGGATCGGGGACTTTGCCGGACTGACAAGTCGCCTGGGTTACTTACAGGATTTGGGCGTCAATGGCTTGTGGATCACGCCATTTTATCCCTCACCCAAGGTCGACAACGGCTATGATGTTGCCGACTATTTTGATGTCGACCCTGATTTTGGCACATTAGCTGATTTTGACCATTTCATTGAAGAGGCGCATAGGCGTGGTATGAAGGTCATTATTGATGTCGTGTTAAATCACGTTTCAACAGACCATGCATGGTTCCGGGAAGCTGCCTCTGATCCGAAAAGTAAATATCGCGATTATTTTTTCTTTCAGGACGCGCCCAATGGATGGAGCTCCTTTTTTGGCGGATCGGCCTGGTCGAAAGAGCCCGACGGCAGTCAGGTATATTATCATAAATTCGCCCCCGAGCAGGCCGATCTGAATTGGCAGAATCAGGCCGTTCGGGATGACATGAAAGCCATGTTACGGTTTTGGCTGGACAAGGGCGTTGATGGTTTCCGGTTTGATGTCATTAATTTTCTCTCTTGTGACGGCATAGGGGCTGAAAATCCTGTCGATGAGCAGGGGAAACAGATTCATCTCAATGATATTGATCAGTTGGGAATTTATCCTTGCGTGAGGGAACTCTGCGGATTCGTCAGGGAATACGCCGCTCAAAAAAAGACGGCCTACTTCCTTGTTGGTGAAGTCGGCGACGAAGCGCTTGCGAAACTGGCCCCCTATCAAGGTCCCGATATGCTGGATGTGGTGTTTAATTTCAATTTGGGGTCGATCGACAGCTTCGACATCTGTCGTGTTTATCAGGAATTGAAAGATATGGAGAAACATCTGAGTGGATTGCCTACTATATTTTTTAACAGTCATGATATGGCGCGATCCATGAGCAGACTATGCCATGAAAATCAAGCGGCGGCGGCGGCGTTGGCGGCGTTGACGTTGATGGCGAAAGGTGTGAGTTTTCTATATTTTGGCGAAGAGATCGGCATGTCGAATTTCATTCCTGGGAATATTGAGGAAATGAAAGATATTCAGGCGATAAACCATTTCAATCTGGCGGTGAGTGAAGGCAAAAACCAGCGGCAGGCCTATGGTGATGCGTTGGAAAAATGCCGGGATAAATCAAGATCATATATGTCCTGGAATAAAAGTGATTTCTCAGGGTTTAGCCGATCTAAACCCTGGATCGGGGCAGCCAATGTAGTGCATTCCCCCAATGTGGAAGATCAGAGAAACGACCCGGAAAGCCTTTGGCACTGGTATCAAAAACTGATTTTCCTGTGCCGGGATAATCCGGCTCTGGCATTTGGAAACTATGATCACTTGTCTCTGGATGAAAAATTATTGCATCTCTCCCGTCGTTGGGATGATCACATTGTCCACATCCACATTAATTTCAGCCGAGAAAAAAAACTAATTGATCGCCAGAATTTCCGCGAAATTTTGACCAGCAGGGGAATAAGCCCTTGTGAACCAGATTATCTGCCGCCCTTTGGCGTATTAATTACAAGAGAAATTGAAAATGCTTATTAAACGTTCTGAATTTAACCCTCTGATTACACCAGCTATGGTCAAACCCAGCAAGGCAGGCTTTAAAGTGGATGGTACCTTTAATGCGGGGGTCATTGACTATAATGGTGAAACTGTGATGCTGCTCAGGGTAGCTGAAAGTGTTATCACGTCCGATAACAATGAAATTAGAATCCCCTTTTTGACGGAGGTGGCGGGGGCCTGCGAAATGACGATAAAATCATTTCGCAGGGATGATGAGACATATGACTTTTCTGATCCTCGCATGATCGCGTTAAAGGCAAACCCCAAGAAGGGTTACCTAACATCACTTTCACATATACGCCTGGCGCGCAGTCAGGATGGCGTAAATTTTGTTGTTGAGGATGAAGCCTTTATTTTTCCGGACAATCGCTATGAACTTTTTGGCTGTGAAGATCCCCGGGTTACTCAAATAGAAGGGGTATATTATATTAACTATTCTTCTGTTTCCGGCCTTGGCATTACGACCTCGCTTGCCCGGACCTCGAATTTCCGGGATGTGGAAAAGCTGGGGCTAATATTTGCGCCGGATAATCGGGATGTCTGTCTTTTTCCAGAGAAAATTCAAGGGTATTATTGGGCATTGCATCGTCCAGCTCCCATGCACCTTGGGACACCAGAGATATGGATATCCAAATCGCCAGACCTTCTTCATTGGGGAGACCATACTGTCTTGGCAGAATGTTCAGATAGTGAATGGGATAAATTGAAAATTGGCGGAGGAGCGCCCATGCTCAAAACGAGCAAGGGCTGGCTACAGATTTATCATGGCGTGGATGAAACACAACGCTACTGTATGGGAGCATTCTTGACGGACATAGACGACCCAACCAAAGTGATTGCCCGTATGAATGGCCCCCTAGTGGAGCCTTGGGCCCCTTATGAGACGGATGGCTTTTTTGGAAATGTGGTGTTTAGCTGTGGCGCCCTTATTAAAAATGAAGTGCTCCATATTTATTATGGTGCTGCGGATGAAGTCATGGCCTTGGCGACTATTTCCCTGGACGCCTTGTGGGGTCACCTTTTTCCTAAAGGTCTGTGAAAGAATAAATTTAACAAGCAAAAAGAGTTAGTGATGAGTGAAAAAGAAACCAAACGTGTAAAGGAACTTGTTTCCGAGTTCCGGCAAGACCAGAAAAAAAATGTCTTTAAGACAGCAAAGCTTAAATTTTCAGGCGTAGACGGGCATGATGTCTACAACATTACGGCGCCTTTCCGTTCGGCGAATAGAACAGTGATCGCGGGGCGTGTTGAGCCAAGAGATCATGAATATTCCAATGTCGTGTTCTTTGAGGAGACTGACGGGACGTGGGCACCTATTGCTGGGGCGCCTGTTTATAATTTGCAGGATCCTTTTATCACATATATACGAAATGAACTTGTGTTTGGGGGCGTGCAAATAAAAGATGTAGAGAAAGGATTGGAATGGAGAACCGTTTTATTCCGGGGGCCGGATATCTTTAATTTGGTTGAGTGTTTTATCGGTCCTGCCGGAATGAAGGACATTCGTTTATGTGATTTACAAAATGGTAAGATAGCCGTTTTTACCCGACCTCAAGGTGAGATCGGCGGACGGGGGAAGATAGGTTATGTCGATATTGACAATCTGGAAGGTTTAACAATTGCAGTAATCGAGTCTGCCACTTTACTGCATGGAATGTTCCATCCCATGGACTGGGGAGGTGTCAATGAGGCACATTTACTCACCAATGGCGAAATTGGTGTGTTGGCGCATGCCGCATGTTATGAAAATGATCACCTCATGCAGGAGCGGCATTATTATGCTAAATCCTTTATCTTTAACCCTGTGCTGAAAGAGTTCAGGGACTATAAAATTATTGCCAGCCGAGACCAGTTTGAAGCCGGTCCGGCAAAGCGGGCAGATTTGGCGAATGTTATCTTCTCCTCTGGCTTGATTCGAATTGATGGTAAAGCGACCCTCTACGCGGGTGTGTCTGATGCTGAATCGCATTGGATTGAAATTGACGACCCCTTTATGGTGAAGGAGTAACTATATTATAATATAGGGGTTTTAAAAATTTTTAGGCTTTATGTTTAACGTTAAACTTTTTGCTTGATTTAATTTTGTTTAACGTTAAAGTTAAGCTAGGGAAATACAAAAATAGATGTAAATATAGGGAGTTTTAAATGAATAATATTAAACTGAATTTCAAACATATTTTACTGGCCTCATCAGCATTGCTAGCGCTGACTGTTTCACAGGCCTATGCCGCGGATGAAACAGATAAAAAGACCACCTCAGATGACGATGCGATGGTGTTAGAGGAAATTATTGTAACGGGTATTCGGGGCAGCCAGATGCGTGCCTTGCAGACCAAGCGAAATTCAGACACGATTGTAGACGCAATCGCGGCTGAAGATGTTGGTAAATTTCCGGATCAAAATATTTCAGAAGCTTTGCAGCGTATTCCGGGAATTACAATTGATCGTAATGGAGGCGAAGGCAGAACAATTACTGTGCGTGGCTTAGGCCCGGCAACCAACGCGGTGTTGTTGAATGGCCGTGTTCTGGCGACGGAAAATGATGGGCGTGAGTTTAGTTTTGACATCCTTCCTGCGGAGCTGATCAACGCCGTGGACGTGTATAAGACACCCAATGCCAAATTAGTCGAAGGAGGAATTGGGTCGACCGTGAATATGAAAACGGCACGCCCCCTGGATTTTGACGGGTTTACTGGTGCGATATCGGCAAAAGGTATTTACGATACATCACGAGAAAAAGTCTCACCGCAATTTTCCGGCTTGCTAAGTGACACTTTCGTGGATGGCAAGTTTGGCATTCTTGGATCCTTTTCTTATGTCAAACGGGATCTTCGTACCGAGCGTGTATATACGGACGGTGTCGAAGCAAACTTGAACCTTGATTTTGACAATGATGGCACGAACGAACTTGAAGGTGTTTCGATGCCGACATTCGCAGAGTATGACATCAACGAAACAGATCGTGAGCGCATCAGTGGTACCTTGGCGCTTCAGTGGCAGGTGTCTGAAGACTTGCTCGTTACCATTGATGGCCTATATTCCAAGCTTGATGTGAATGACAATACCCATACATTGTTCTTCTATGGCGGACCAGGTGAAGTCACGAATGCGACGGTTGATGAAAATAATACCGTTACCCACGCACAGGGCCAGTTCCAGACAAGAATAGCTTCCATTATTCGCCCAAGATTAGCAAAAACCTACCAAGCCGGCTTTAATGCTGAATGGTCGCCGTCAAGCAATTTGAATACGGTCTTTGATGCGGCTTACTCCAAATCTACGGACAACACAGGCGGAAATCAGGCATGGTTTGATACTGACCTTCATGCGCCCGGTTCAGACCCGAGCCAGGTAATGTTTGATATCAGCCCGAACGGCTTGCCGACATTTTCTAATTTTGGCGATTTATCCGATACGTCTAATGCAACATTCGGGTGGTTTACCTGGGAGGGCAGGAGTGTTTCTGATGAAACATTCCAGGCGACCTTCGATGGAGATTACCAGTTTGATGATGCTGGAATCCTGAATTCCATTGCGGGCGGCGTCAATTACGCTTTCCGTGAAAAAGGCCGGGTGGTGAGTAAAACGCCGGGTAATATTCAGTGTCTCTGGTGCGGCGTGCCATTCCCACAGGAGCTTTTCTCTACCGTTGATGCGAGCGGTTTTCTGGGGGGGGATTCTGGTGAGTTTAATACAAGTTTTCCGTCGTTCGATATTTCGGATATGCAGGCTTGGATGGAGTCCGACGCGGGAATTAACGCAACGGTAGATCCAGATGCGACCCGCGCGGCACTTGCCACGAATGGCAATGGTGTCGGTGTGGTAGAATTGCCAGGTGATGGTGGGGTAGTAAGAGAAAAGAATTACGGTGCCTATATTCAGGCGAATTTCTCCGGTGATTTTGGAGAAAAAAGCTGGTCGGGCAACTTGGGGCTTCGGTATACTAAAACGGATGTCTTGTCTTCAGGCGTTGGTCAGGAGATTTTGGAAATTCTATCTCCACCGAATTCAGATCGGGTTGTTGTTCTGTCGGACCCCATTCCTATTCAGGAAACCGGCTCATATAATGTGTGGTTGCCGAGCGCGAACGTGAAAATCGATATGGCAGAGGATATCGTGTTCCGGGCGGCTGTGGCAAAAACGCTGACGCGGGCAACCCTAACGGATCTTATGCTTTTCCGAAACATTAATGCTCGTGAAAGAGAGCGCAACATTAACTCGGGTAATCCAAGTCTCAAGCCTTTAACCGCGTGGAACTATGACGCAGCACTGACATGGTATATCGATGATGTGAGTTATGTGAGTGGTGCGGTATTCCATAAAGATCTGCGTAATAATATTGCCCGTAAAACAACCGTTGTTACAATTCTGGGAGAAGAGTTCTTCTCTAATCGTCCGGAAAACGAAGGTGAAGGCAGTCTGACAGGCTTCGAATTGCAGGCTCAATATACCTTCTCAGGTTTGCCAGCACCGTTTGATGGTTTGGGAATGTCAGCCAACTTCACGTCTGTGTATAATGGTGACGATAATTCAAAGACCTATAATGTTGTAGGCTTCTATGAAAAAGGTCCTCTTCAGGCGCGTATTGCCTATAACTTCCGGGATGGTTACACCTTGACAGAAGCGGGCAAACGGGGACAGCCTGAAATGATCCGGGCTTATGGCCAATGGGATGCTAGCGCAAGCTATGATGTAACGAATGATATCGCAGTCTTCGTTGAAGCGATAAACATCACAAATGCACGCACATTATGGTTCTCAAGCTTTGAAAATCGCGTGATTGAGTATGCTGACAATGGCAGTCGTTATTCCATCGGCGCTCGTATGAGATTTTAATAATAATTCTCATTTCTCAAATATAAATCTCACAGCAAGGCCTCGGCCTTGCTGTGAGTTATCCAGCAACCTTGTGTCAAATATGGGCGTCATTTGAAATGACCTATCAAGCAGGGTGCTGTTATTCAAAATATATTTTTAAAAAGATAGGTTTACGTTATGTCTAGAAGGCATTCTGAAAATATATTGTTCGGTGGTGTGGAAGCAGGCGGCACAAACTTTAATTGTGTAATGGGCTATGGTGATGGCGATATCATTGCGCGACGGACCATTCCAACAACAACCCCAGAAAACACGCTTGCTCAGGTGGTTGATTTTTTTAAAGAAAAATCCATTGAATACGGCCCTGTCCAGGCTTTGGGCATCGCTCATTTTGGGCCAATCGATATTAATAAGGCCTCCAGGAGTTACGGAAAAATATTACTGACCGTCAAACCGGGCTGGTCATACTTTGATATCGTTGGCTATTTTTCCAATATTTTTTCTGTTCCGGTCGCCTTTCAAAGTGATGTGAATGGCGCCGCTATTGGCGAACGGTATTTTGGGGGTGCTAAGGAAAATGATAATTTTGTCTATATGACGGTTGGCACCGGTATTGGCGGAGGAGCTTTTGTTAATGGTCACTTGGTGAATAACCTCCAGCACCCGGAAATCGGACATATGCTTGTGCCGCACGATGTGGTTCAAGATTCTTTTCCAGGGAGCTGCCCTGTCCACGGAGACTGTCTGGAGGGTCTGGCGTCTGGTTCCGCCATCAAGAGCAGATGGGGTTCTCCGGGCGAGAGCCTTCCCGAGAACTCTGCCGTATGGGAGCTTGAAGCGCATTACCTGGCCATTTTATGTGTGAATTTGTGTTATTGCTACGCGCCGGAAAAAATAATTCTGGGGGGTGGGGTGATGGGACAAAAGCAGATCTTCCCCATATTGCATCGTAAATTCTTAGAGTTGATGCATGGCTATATGACAACGCTAAATGAAGTTTCGATAAAAGATTTCATTGTTCCGACCCGCCTTGCTGGCGAGGCGGCGACTAAGGGTAGCTTGATCTTGGCGCATCAAGGTTACTTCTCTGAAACCGCTGCTGCTTTAAGCCCGCGGTGCAATAAAACCCACAGATTTCCATGAGACTAGAATTATGAACGTAACACAAAAGATGTCGCCACTGCCCGATTTTCGGTCCACAGGCTTTTTGATTGAGCATGTTCGTTCAATACTGACTTTTTATTATCCGCAATGTATTGACCAGGAGAAAGGCGGTTATTTTCAACATTTTGATGCAACTGGAAAGGTAAGTCTGGAAAATCACCAAAGACATTTGGTCAGCAGCAGCCGTCTTACGATTAATTTCGCGGTAGCAGCAAAACAATTCAATGATCAAGCGTTTCTGGATGCGGCACGGCATGGCCTTGCGTTCCTCCGCGACGGGCACCGTAATCCTGAAACCGGGGGATACGCCTGGATGCTGGAGAATGGCCAGATCAGTGACGGCGATAATCACTGTTATGGCTTCGCTTTCGTGCTTATGGCTTATGCACGGACTTATGAGGCAGGCGCGAAAGAAGCGTATGATTATATAGACGAAACCTTTCAGTTTATGGAAAAGCACTTTTGGCAAGAACAGGATAAATTATATATTGAAGTCATTGACGCTAAATTGAAGAGCGCCTCACTTTATCGTGGCCAAAACTCCAATATGCACTGTTGTGAAGCTTTGATTGCCGCTTATGAGGCCACAAAGGAGCGCCGCTATCTTGATCGGGCTCTCGTGATTGCCCGCCGGATCACGGTGGAACTTGCCGCCCAATGTGATGGTAAGATTTGGGAACATTACAATGACCATTGGCTTGTCGATTTTGAATATAATGCGGGGGATACGGAAAACAAATTACGCCCTTGGGGATATCAGCCGGGCCATTTCACCGAGTGGGCCAAACTACTTTTACTCCTTAATAAGCACACGCTGGAGGGGTGGTTGCTGCCTCGCGCCAAAGCTCTGTTTGACAATGCAATGGAAGTAGCTTTCGATACTAACAATTGCGGGTTGTTTTATGGGTTTGCGCCGTCAGGCGAGATATGCAGCAATAGCAAATATAGCTGGGTTCAGGCGGAAACGATCGTCGCGGCCGCGTTACTTGCCAGCCAAAAGGAAAACCATCTCTACTGGTGTATTTATCATCAGTTCTGGCAATATGCCTGGACGCATATGATTGACCACGAGCAAAAATGTTGGCATCGGAATTTAACCCACGACAATAAGACCATAGAGGCGTCAGGGGTCTCAATGGGGCGGACGGATTATCATTCGATCTGCGCCTGTATTGAAATTATTCATTTGCTTTCGCAGGATGAAAATACAAAAAAAGATAGTCAAGGATCAATATTGTGACATCACTCACCTGTTTCAAAGCCTACGATATTCGTGGGCAGCTTGGTTCCGAGCTTAATGACGAGATTGCCTACCGTATAGGCAGGGCTTTCGGGCAGTTTCTAAAAGTAGATGCGGCCCCAAAAATGGTAGTCATTGGCGGCGATGCACGTTTGACGTCAAAGGACCTGAAAGCGGCAATTGCAAAAGGGCTGATCGACGCGGGAGTTGATGTTATTGACCTTGGCATGACCGGAACCGAGGAAATTTATTTCGCGACACAATATTTAGGTGTTAATGGCGGGCTCGAGGTGACCGCCAGCCATAACCCGATGAATTATAACGGCATGAAAATGGTGCGCGAAGGATCGCGCCCGATCAGTGGAGATACGGGTCTTCTGGATATTAAACGCCTCGCAGAAGAAGGTCATTTCAAGGAACCCAAGACCAGGGGGACGATTACCTCGGGGTCTATTCTGCAGGCCTATATCGACCACCTGATGAGCTATGTCGATACGCGGCGGTTTAAGCCGCTTAAACTGGTTGTCAATGCAGGGAATGGTGCGGCGGGCCCTGTGATCGACGCGCTTGAGGCGCGATTTAAAACGATGAGGATGCCGGTTGAATTGGTGAAGGTGCACCACGAGCCGGATGGGTCTTTTCCGCATGGTATTCCCAATCCCATGTTGATTGAAAATAGAGCGGTAACAAGGGATGCCGTCATTGCGCATGGCGCGGATATGGGTATTGCATGGGATGGTGATTTTGATCGATGTTTCCTCTTTGATGAAAAGGGGCGGTTTATTGAAGGGTACTATATTGTTGGGTTGTTGGCAGACGCTTTCCTGCAAAAAAATCCTCATGCAAAAGTGATTTATGATCCGCGTCTTATATGGAATACGATTGACCAGGTAAATGCCGCTGGAGGCGTGGCAATACAGTCTAAATCTGGCCACACATTCCTGAAAGAACGTATGCGTGCCGAAGATGCCATTTATGGCGGTGAAATGAGTGCTCATCATTATTTTCGTGATTTTGCCTATTGTGACAGCGGTATGATTCCCTGGCTGCTGGTCGCCGAATTATTATCTCAGAAGCAGGTTCCTCTGTCAGAGATGGTCGAGGAGCGCATCTTGGCTTATCCCATTTCAGGCGAAATCAATCGGGAGCTTCCGGATCCGGAAACCGCTATCCGGCGGGTATTAGATCACTATAAAGAGACGGCACTTAAGATTGACTATACAGATGGTGTTAGCCTTGAATTCGATCAATGGCGCTTTAATCTGAGAAGCTCGAACACGGAGCCTGTGGTCCGGTTAAATGTAGAATCCAGAAGGGATATTCAATTGATGGCTCTAAAGACTAAAGAGGTTCTATCTATTTTAACAATATAAAGAACTGACTTAATAATTTTAGTGTTTTAAATTTTTCACAACAGCGAAACGATCAATAGATTAAATGAGCTCAGAAGTTCGGCGGACTTTCTTTATAAATTTCTCCTGTTTTCTCTAAACGGGCCTGTCACGTTAATATTTTCGTGACGAAGAAGTTGTAACTGACGCCTAAATCAAGCGGCATTGGTCACGAAGTTCCATTCAACCATTGCGATAGATCGTAGTTGCCGTATAGTTTTTCTTGAAATGAGATGTCGTTGAGTGTTGAAAAGATTATACCCCAAGGGCAGGCTTCGCGCTAAATTGAGCCGTAAATTGACAGAAAAATCTGAGCAGATTTATGAGATTTAAATCTTTGCATCTTTCTCTCTCGTCGCCGGATGGGAACATGTGAACTTTCTGCCCTATTGTTCAGCCTGTTGGTGGTATCATGCAAGTGCTCTATATTTAAATCTCGGAGTGCAGCGCTGTAAGACCTCAATTTATCGGTCACTATTTTTGTTGGTAATATACCTTGATTTTGTAGTAATTTTCGAAGAAGTTTTAGAGCAGCTCGTTTGTTTCTGCGCTTTTGCACTAAGACATCCAGGATTTCGCCTTCTCCATCAACGGCCCGCCAGAGATACATAGATTTGCCGCCAATCTTGACAAATACTTCATCCAGAAACCATTCTGTATGGGGTAGGGGCCTGTGTTTTTTGATACGACGAGCATATTCTGCTCCGAACTTAAGAGCCCACCTACGCACGGTTTTGCTGCTCCGCGCTGCCCTTCGGGTTATAGCTGACATCAATGCCGCGTTCAGCTAATAGTTCTTCAACGTCTCGATAACTCATCGTAAATCGAAAATAAAGCCAGATAGCTTGTCTGATAATATCCGGATGGAAGCGATGTCGATGATATGATATTGTTTTCATGAAAATCACATAACATAGAATTTGGCAAAAGTTAAGGTGACAAACCCATCAATAGAAATGATTTTCGCGTCTCCCCACTGCGCTTAAAATCTATACTGCAGACTCACAGATGCATTACGGCCCGGCTGGGTGAAACGGTTGAGATAGCTGGTATCGGCGGTATATCCGCGGACATCTTCCCAAAGCCAATATTCTTGATCCGTAAGATTGAAAGCGCCGGCGCGCAGGACCAGCGTCTCCGTCAGATTGACATAAGCGGTGAGGTCAAGAAGGGTATAGCCTTTTGGGGAAAAACCGTTGGTAGTGCTATTGCGATCAGGATTCTTGGCGCCGACAAGGGTGCCGGTCAAGCCCAAACCCCAGCGCTCGTCCGGCGCATCATAGGTCAGCCCCAATACAGTCTTTGTGGGGGCGACAGAATCGATGGGCGTTTTCATGCCACTCTGCTCCGTATCGCCTTTGGCATAAGCGAAGGCGGCCTGGATGGCCAGACCAGACGGCGCTCCCGTCAACTCATCCAGCCAGATAGCGGCACGGGCCTCTATACCCGAAATGGTGGCTTCTGCAAAATTGGTATACTGGTAGATGCTGATGCCGGAAGAATGGTCGACGGTTTGCTCAATAAAATCATCGTAATTGGAATGGAACCCGACCAATTCGACATTATAGGCCTTGGTGTTGGCGCGCAGCCCAACCTCGAAGGAGGTACTGCTTTCCGCTTTCAGGTCCGGATTGGCAAGCGTGATATAGCCGCGATAGGCGGAGCTGGTGTCCTCGCGATATAGCTGGATCAGCTCCGGCGATTTAAACCCCTGGCTGAACTGGCCGAACATGGAGATCACATCGGTGAATTTATACACCAAACCCGAACGGAAGGTTACTTTGTCGCTGGTATGTTTCTTGAGTTCGGTGGGGTAGAACTCATCGGCATAGGGCGTTGCGCGGAAACTGTCGTACCGCATACCCGGAGACAGCAGCAGGGCACCGTCCAATAAAGTAATCTGATCCTGAGCGAACAGGCCGATGGATTGGCCCTTCACAACGGGTGTATAGCGGGCGAGATCGGCGTCCCGGCCGCCGTCCAGATAGAATTTATCTGTGCGGTTTGTCTGTGTGGCATGCTGGTAAATAAAACCATAGGTTAAATGGTGAACGCCTGCCTTTTTATCAAACTGGCTGGCCACTTGATAATCTTCTTCGTGGTGGCGATAGTCGATCAGGCGATGGCCATAACCGAAGGCCGCCGTCCTGTTGTTGGTTTTTTCGGTGGCCCCGCCTTTTTGCCAGTCAAAAGTCAAGGACATATTATCAAAAGCTATATTGTTGGCGTCCCATTCATAGGTTATTCCGGCATGTTTACGGGTGAATATATCGTCCCCCGTATAGTCTGTATAGTTAAACATGGCGTTATAGCTGGGACCTTCCAGTGTCAGAAGGTCAATATGGGAACTTGAGCGGAAATATTCGCCGATCAGCTTCAGGCGCTGTGTGTCACTGATGTGATATTCAATCTTACCAAGGATATTGTCGCTGGAAAATTCATAAGGATTGGGCAGGATACGCTCGTCTCCTGTGCCACCAGCGTAATTTTCACCAAAGTTTTTCGTCTCCTTGCCGTCGCGGCGGGTATATTGAAGGAGAAATTCGAGCTGGCCCGTCCGGTTGGCGAGAGAAACGGTTTCGGCAACCATGTTGGTGACGCTGTCATAGAGGATTTTGGCGTGGCCTCCGGTGTCGTTTCCACTTTCTTCAAGATAGGCCGACGGACTTTTGGTGGTATAGGCCACGACGCCGGCGAGGGCGTCACTGCCGTACAGACTTGAGGCAGGGCCGCGCAACACTTCCACCTGGGCCACACTGTCCATATCAACGAAATTTCGGGGCGAGTTTAACCAAGGGCCGGATTCGAAGGACTTTGACTGTTCGGTACCATTGACAAGAATTTTAACGCGGTTACCGGTCAGGCCGCGAATATTGAATCCAGAAAGGCCGAAGCGGCCCGAATTGGTCGCGGCGACGCCTGGCTCATAGCGCAACATGTCGCGGATATTGGTGACCATATTCTTTTCAAGCTGCTTCTGGCTGATCACGCTGACCGACGCAGCGACGTCTTCCAGTTTATTCTCGGTGCGGGTGGCGTAGACAACAATGGATTCCAGTGAAAAATCTACTGAGGCGTCGGCTTCCGCCGCGACGGAAGCCGATGCGGAATTGAGGATAAATTGTGATGCGCTTGTGAGAAGCAGGGGCAATAACAGACGATTTTTCACTAAGACTCTCCCGGATCCATAAAGAGGATTATTTAATATTAAGAATGATTCGCAAGAAAGCTAATGGATTTCATTCGGGCAGTCAACATTAATAATGATTCTTATAATTAGTTGCGTTAAGTGAAAAAGATCTGTAAACAGAAATGGAATTTGGAACATGTCGGTCTGACCACCGCATGGCTCTGCGATATAGAAAATGATGACGTACGATCTGTCGTACGCCCTAATTGGGAGTTGTTAAGTGATAAAAAATCTTGAGCATCTGATGTATCAGATATCTGACCTGTTTATGGCCCCGGTCCTTATTTTGCTGGTGGGGTTATTCTTTTACAGCCTGTATGCGCTGGGCGGTTTCGCCATGCAGGCTGTGCAGCGAAAGCAGGGCGCGCCGGCCTTTCAGGCCTTTCTCGGCATTGACCTTCATGACACAGACGTCCCGGCGCCTCGAGGTTATCCCCTTGTCGCAGCCGCATTGGCGCGTCCCGGGGCGAGCAAAGACGATCTTGACGTTGCCGCGCTTGCTGAGATGGAAGGGGTGCGTCTGGTGAGCCGCATCGCGCCGATGCTTGGGCTTATCGCCACAATGATTCCGATGGGGCCGGCGTTACAAAGTCTGTCCGATGGAGACGTTCAGGGCATCAGTGAAAATTTGATCATTGCCTTTTCGGCAGTCATCTTTGGCCTCGTCGTGGCCTCAATCACCTTTTTCATCGCCAGCATCAAGCGAAAGTGGCTGGCGGAGGAACTTGTCGCCTTGATTCCTCTGCTGGAAAAGCGCGCATTGACACAGAATAAACAAGAGGAGCCGCACCGTGAGGCTGCTTGATGAAGATGAGGCGGCAAATCCCGCTCTCTCGGTCGTTAACCTGATTGATGTGTTTCTGGTTCTCCTGGCCGCGCTCCTGATTTCCATTGCGCAAAATCCGATTAATCCTTTTCTGGGTAATGATGTGATGGTGATCAAAAATCCGGGGCAGCAGGATATGGAGATCGTTATTAAAAAGGGGGAAAAGATTGAGACCTATAAAAGCACCGGGGAAATCGGGGCCGGTGAGGGGGTGAAGGCGGGGGTCGCCTACCGTATGCCGGATGGATCAATCATATATGTTCCCGACGATACGCCAGAAGGCGCTGCCCCAGCTCCTGCCGCCAACTAATCCAATCATGAGAGATATTATAATGCGTTTTCTGTTTGCCATTTTTATGATCGTCACTATTGCCGTGACGGCATCCGCCCAGGACAAGAGCGATACCGGACCGGTATATAAAATATTATATGTTTCAGGCACGCACAGTAATTTGGCCAAAATCGCGGCGCTCAAGGGCTATATCTCGCCTTTGGGGGTGACCATTGATCGGGCGTCTTTGTCGGATATTGGCGATCCTGCGGCCGCGAGTCTCAAATTCTCGACTTATGATTTTGTTGTGATGGATGATGCCTCTTCCCGCAGCAGTAAAAGCTCATTTGAGAAATATATCCCGGCGGCGCATGCTTATGAGGGAAAGATGCTGGCCATAAACTGGCTTGACGAAAAACGTCTGGTGCGGGGTTTGACTGACGTTGAGGCTCAAAGACTTCATGACTATTATGGCAACGGTGGACAGGTGAATTTGAAACGCATGGCGGATTATCTCGCCATGATCCTAGGGAGGCAATCTCATGATGATCACTCTATTCCTGCGCCGGTGATCTATCCAGATGTTGGTATCTATGCACCGGGCTATGAAGGACTTATTTTCGAGACTCTGGATGCCTATATGGCGTGGAAAGGGGAAGGTCAGACGAAAAAGCCGGCGATTGGCGTTCTGATACAGCGATCCCAGATTGAATCCGTCAATACCAACGTGATCGACGTCGCCATTGCGAAAATTGAAGCGCAGGGGGCTCTGGCCATTCCTTTTTTCTTTGAACTCAGCCCGCAAACCAGTGATTATGTGCCGATGCTGCAAAAGGGCGGCGAAACAATTTTTGATGTGATTGTGAATTTTCGCGCCATTCATTGGGCGAATAAACGTCAGAGCGAATTTGAACGTCTCGGTGTGCCGGTGATCCAGGCCCTGACCTATTTTGACGGGGACCAGAAAGCCTGGGAAGCGGATACGCAGGGTATTTCACCGGGCATGACACCTTTCCTTCTTGTTTTGCCGGAAACCGCAGGCGTAATTGATCCCGTGATTGTCGCGGCAGTTAATCAAGAAAGCGGTAAGGCTGAAGTCATTGACTATCAAATGGATCATTTGATCTCTCGCGCGATAAAATATGCTGCCCTGAAAAATACGCCGAATGAAGATAAGAAGCTCACGGTCTTTGTGTGGGGCGACAAAAATGTGGGGGCCTCCTTCCTTAATATAGAAGAAAGCCTGCGTAGTATCAGCGGTGCGTTACAGCGGGCAGGATATGCCATTGATAAGGTGGGCAGTGATTACTTCACGGACCGGATTGATCGCGTGCTCAATCCCTTCTACCGTGATTATGAGCTGGAGGAACTGCTGAGAGACGATCTGGCGGAAGTTATGCCGGTGAAGGAATATGTGACGTGGTTCAATTCACTGCCGGAGAATGTCACAGCGCCGATTAACCAATTCTGGGGGGCCGCCGATCAAAATTTTATGGTGGTGGACCATGAGGGAGAGCGGCAGTTCGTGCTGCCCCGGATCCGCAACGGCAATTTGCTGGTCATGCGCCAGCCGCCCCGGTCTGATGATCCGGATCAGGACAAGCTGATCTATCATAAAGGGACGGTCCCGATGAATCACTATTATCTGGCGGCTTACTATTACGCCCGGACATATTGGGGATCGGATGCGATCATTCACCTGGGTACACATGGCAGTCAGGAATATCTTTCAGGCAAAGAGCGTGGCCTTTCCCGCTATGATCAGAGTAATCTGGCCGTCGGCGATACGCCGGTTTTGTACCCCTTTATCATTGATGATGTGGGCGAAGCCATGCAGGCCAAACGGCGCGGCAGTGCTACGGTGATTGGGCATATGACACCACCCTTTGCCGCCGCAGGACTGGCGGGGGAGGCCTCTGAACTCCACGAACTGATGCATCAATTTAAATCCCTTGATGAGGGGGGCGTGCGCGCGAAAACAGCGGAAGAAATCAAGGCACTTTGTTTTGAGGCGAAATACTGTCAGGATCTGGAGCTGAACGAGGTCACCATAGATGCCGATTTTGCCGCCTTTTTGGAGCAATTGCATGTTTATCTCGAAGATATCGCTACGCAAAATCAACCGCTTGGGCTGCATCGTTTTGGTGAGCTCCCGGAGCGGAAGCTGCTGATTTCCACTCTGGTGCAGATGCTGGGGGCGGACTTCACTGGCCGGGCCCGTGACTATGAAGCGGATGCCTATCCCCGCGAAGAGGGATCACAGTCCCCTAACGCGACAGACGATCCCGCGCATATTATCGCCCAGGATATAACACCACTTGAAGACCTTGCGGGCTTCAAAACCGTGCGTGACTTTGTGGTCGGGACCGGTGACCTCACACAATTGGACGAGACCTTGCGCACCGATGTTGAGCGGGGCCGCCTCTATATTGCCAATATGACCGGCATTCAGGAATTGCCGCATTTGATCAAAGGCCTGTCGGGGGGGTATATTCCCGTCAATACCGGCGGAGATCCCATTCGCCATCCGGAATCCCTGCCATCGGGATATAACCTCTATGGTTTTGATCCAGCGCGATTGCCGACGAGTGCGGCCTGGGCACAGGGCAAGGAATTGGTGGAAGGGGTGATCGAAGACTATCGCGTCCGGCATGGCCACTTCCCTGATAAACTGGCCTTTTCCTTATGGTCCATTGAAGCCATGCGCCACTACGGCGTTCTGGAAAGCCAGGCGCTATACGCCATGGGGGTGAAGCCTGTCTGGAGTGCGGACGGACGTGTTGTTGGCACAGAGATTATTCCGGCGCGGGAGCTGAAACGCCCGCGTATTGACGTCGTGCTTTCGGCCACAGGTCTTTATCGCGACGCGTTTCCCGATGTGATGCTCAGACTGGCCGATGCCGTGCGCAAAGTGGCGCAATTGAAAGAGGCGAATAATTCAATCTGGGACAATACACAGCGGGTTAAGGCAGACCTTATGCAGGAGGGCATGACCGAAGAGGACGCCACCTATTTCTCTACCGTGCGACTGTTTTCCAACAGCTCGGGCAACTATGGATCAGGCGTTGATGATGCGGTGCGGGCGAGCGATACCTGGGAGACGGATGCGAAAATTTCTGACAATTATCTGGCCAAGATGGGCACGGCCTATGGGGCGGACCCGGCCCGCTGGGGGGAACAGCTTGAGAATGTCAATTTATATGGCAAGCAGCTTTCCGGCACCGATGTGGCGATGTTGGCGCGTTCGTCGAATATCTATGGCATGATATCAAGCGATGATCCGTTTGAATATTTTGGCGGCCTCGCGCTGGCGATCCGCAATCTCGATGGGAAAAGCCCGGAAATGCTGATCGCCAATCTACGGGACGCCCAGAACCCGCGCGCTGAAAATGCCGCCCAGTTCCTGGCGAAAGAGTTGCGCACCCGCAGCCTCAATAAGCGCTGGGTTTCTGAAATGATGGAGGAAGGCTATTCCGGCGCGACGACTTTGGCGAGCCGGCTGACGAACTTTTGGGGCTGGCAGGTGGTGGACCCAAATTTGGTGCGGGATGACCAGTGGCAGGAGTTTGCCGAGGTCTATATCAAGGATAAATTCAACTTGGGCGTCGATGAATTTTTTGAGAAGGTAAATCCCATTGCTCAGGCAGAAATGCTCGAACGGATGCTGGAGGCCGTCCGCAAAGACTATTGGGCGGCGGATGAGGCAACCCGGCAGCTTCTGACGGAACGCTTGATCGAGCTGGTCAATAAATATGATCTGGTGGTTGAGAATGAAAAACTCAAGGCGTTCGTCAATGGTCAGGCGGCAGGTTTTGGAATGTCATCGGTGCTCCCGACGGCCGGCGCATCATCCGTCACGCTTGCATCTCAGCCGGTGCAGGGACAACAGTTGAAAAAGGTCGCGCAAACAGAACCGCTAGATCAAGACTATAATTGGGCCCTGATTATTGTACTTCTATTATGCACTGGATTTTTCACAGGGGGTGTTTTCCGACAGAATCATATGAAAGGGACGCGTCACTAGGGTATTGAATAATATCTTCAAAAAGTGAATGCCTTCAAATTTCCAGACATCTTTGAGCCTCTACTTCTGTTGTCGCACATACTCTTGGATGACGGAGTTACTTTTCTCGGGTTAGCATGAAGTTTAGTTTTTCACCAATTCTCAGTTCGAAAAAAAAATCGTGAAGATCGTCATTTTTTTCCTGAGTTTTATTTCGCATTGGAGAAAGCGCAGAGCTAGCACGGTTTCTAGCACGGAAAATATTATTTTGATTTTATATCGTTTATTTACAATGGTTTATGGTATACTCTATCAGGCTCATAACCTGAAGGTCGTTGGTTCAAATCCAACCCCCGCAACCATGTGTGGACGGCCCTTTAAATGCAAGGGATATTTTGATCTTTTGTAAGGATAGGAATAGGTACTGTCATGTGTCCGGCCTGTTTATGCGGTTTATTGCCGCTGGCCCTGATGATTTCCGCGGATCCAGTCTCCAATCAATTCAACGCTCATTTATGAGCATGGTTGCGGGCGAGATGCCTGGGTCTTTGGTTTCTTGTCCCTCGTTATCATCACATCAAGTGTCCTTGCAAATGGTTGTAGCTTTCAGTTTGTCTGTTTAAGCTCGAATTTCTCTTGGTGTGTAGGATTCTTTCCGTGTCATAATCGCCCAGGCGATCCTCGCCATTTTATTGGCCAGGGCTACCGTGACCAGACGGGGTGGTTTTTTCTGAAGCAGGGTGATCACCCAATCATCATCGGGTGTTTTCCTCTTGTTCACGACACCCAGCATCGATGTGGCCCCAATAACGAGACGTTGCCGGAGATAACGATCCCCCTGTTTTGTGATCCTGCCAAGCCTGTCTTTGCCACCACTGGAGTTCTGTCGGGGAACAAGCCCGAGCCAAGCCGCCAATTGCCGCCCGGATCTGAATAGAGAAGCGTCGGTAATGGTGGACAGACGTTTGCTTTCGGGGTTCTTTCGGTGGCAGGTGATTATTTCCTTCTCAAGCCGATCAATTCTTGTTTTCAGATCACGTAACTGGCCTATGATCATTCTGAGGGCTGTGCGGGCCGTTTTGGGAATTTGCTGATTTTTATTTTCTTTAATTCTTCGCGCTGAAAAAGTTAAAGTGACAGAGGCCGATCAATGTCTTTATGCCAGCCCGCTAGCCAGTCAACTGACGGTCCTCTTGCGCTTTGGAGCCGTGCGGTTCTTTACGCTAATTCCATTCATAGAGTCTAGTTACCTTGGTTGAATTTCATTCCAAATGGGGGCAGATTGCATTGTATCGCATTTTGGGGAGAGCTTGAGTTTGCACTATCTTCTGGTAAGAAAAAACGCTTCTTTTTCCCTGTCAGATTAAACACCGCCAGTATGCTCTCGCCTTTATACGTTCGAACAAAGGTCAGCGTACCGTCCGGGCTGTCGAGGAATTTGATATCGCCGTGCAACAAAGCCGGGTGGGATTTGCGCCAGCTTAGAAAATTCTTGAAGGCATTCAGCACCGAGTCCGGATCTATTTCCTGCGCTTCGACGCTTACAGCCAGATGATCCGTCGGCACTGGCAGCCAGGGGGCGGCGTCACTGAAGCCCGCGTGTGGGGCGTCAGACGTCCAGGGCATCGGGGTGCGGCAGCCATCGCGGCCCTTGAAGTCGGGCCAGAATTTGATGCCGAAAGGGTCCTGAAGGTCCGCGTGGGCAATATTCGCTTCGGTCAGGCCGAGCTCCTCGCCTTGATAAGTGCAGATCGTGCCCGGTAGGCTGCAGAGCAGGGCGGTCAGCATCTTGGCCATCTCCGGCGACGGATTGTCCCCGCCCCAACGGCTCAAGACCCGTTTGACATCATGGTTACTGATCGCCCAGCAGGGTTGGGCGCCGTTCAGGTGAGCCATCTGTTGCTCCACCGTTTCACGGATATGGCGGGCGGAAAAATCATCCACCAGCAGCTCAAAACTATAGCCCATATGCAGACGTTTATTGTCGGCGGTATAGTCGGCGATGGATTTGAGCGAATCCTCCGTATTGATCTCACCCATGGACATCACGCCGGGATAGCGGTCAAGGAGCGCGCGCAGTTGTTCGAGGAAATCCAGAGTCTCCGGCCGATCATTGTCATAAACATGATACTGGGCGGCGTATGGGTTATCGGGGCTGAAGCCGCGGCCGCGGCGTTCCGCCATGGGTTTGGCGGGATTGTCGCGCAGTTCGGCGTCATGGAAACAGAAGTTGATCGCGTCAAGGCGGAAACCATCGACGCCGCGCCTGAGCCAGAATTCCACTTCCTGCAGGACCTGGGCGCGCAGGGCCGGGCAATGATAATTGAGGTCCGGCTGACTGGTGAGGAAATTATGCAGGTAATATTGTCCACGTCCCGCGTCCCATTGCCAGGCGGAGCCGCCGAAAATCGCCAGCCAGTTATTAGGAGCGTCACCGTCGGCCTTGGCGTCTGCCCAGACATACCAATCGGCTTTGGGATTTTCACGGTCCATGCGGCTTTCCTGGAACCAGGCGTGCTGGTCGGAAGTATGGCTGAGCACCTGATCGATGATGACTTTCACGTCGCGGGCATGGGATTCCCGGATCAACTGATCAAAATCATCCAGCGTGCCGAACAGGGGGTCGATATCGCGATAGTCGGCGATGTCATAGCCGAAATCTTTCATGGGAGATTTGAAGAAGGGAGAAATCCATATGGCATCAACGCCAAGACTTTTAATATAGTCCAGCTGGTTGATTATACCGGGGATATCGCCAATGCCGTCCCCGTTGCTGTCCATCAGACTGCGGGGATAAATCTGGTAAATTACGGCGCCGTTCCACCAATTGATCTTCTTCATAGTATCGTCAACTTTTGCTTTATATGTTCTTTTTCGCCTGTTCCGATGGAATTTATTTTATCAAGATCTCGGCGATACCCTATGTATTCCGACCGGTTAAGGTCGTGTCTGATGGCCAATTTAGGCATCTTGAAACGGTCAGTGCAAGTCATGACATACGTATTCAACGTAGCGGGAGGAGGGGCCCTGAATCTGATTTACCGGAGGGGACAGGCAGGAATTTAATTCATAAGACATTGTAAAATTTACAAATTATTTGTCCTTTCTGGTTATAATATTTATGAGCAACCAGAAAAATTTGGGCAGTGGAATTTCTTTGAATACGTATGGCATAGGTATTCGGTCATGAATACGTATGTAGCGGTTTGCCTTGGTTCGGGATCCATGAATAGGATGCGGTAATCGAAAACCAAATAACAAACCGCAAATATAGGGAATGAACATGAGTGAAGTGATTACCAGTCCAGAACATGCTGCCCACAGAAACACCCGCCGTTACCTCCATGGCACCGTGATTACCGCCGCGATGATGCTGGCCCTGAACCCGACAGCCGTCTCGGCTCAGGATGCAGACGCCGCCGCCGCTGATGAAACCGTGTTGGAAGAAGTTGTTGTCACCGGCATCCGGGGCAGCCTGTTGAGCTCCATCGCCAAGAAGCGCAACAATTCCTCCATTGTTGAGGCCGTGTCCGCCGAAGATATCGGTAAACTGCCGGACGCCAGTATCGCTGAATCCATTGCCCGCCTGCCGGGTCTGGCGGCACAGCGTCTGGATGGTCGCGCCAATGTGATCTCCATTCGTGGTCTGGCACCTGACTTCACCACAACCACCCTAAATGGCCGTGAGCAGGTCTCCGCCAATAATAACCGCGCCGTAGAATTTGATCAGTTTCCCTCTGAACTGATCAATGCTGTTGTGGTACATAAAACCACCGATGCCAAGCTGGTCTCCCAAGCGGTCGGTGGTACGGTTGATTTGCAAACCGTGCGGCCTCTCGCCCATGGCAAGCAAACCATCGTCGTGAACATGCGCGGCGAATATAATGATCTAGGCGCGCTTAATTCCGGCACGACCGCATGGGGTTATCGCGCCAGCGCTTCCTATATCGATCAGTTCGCCGATGACACCATCGGTATCGCCCTTGGCTATGCCCGCATGGTGTCGCCGACCCAGGAAGAACGCTGGAACGCCTGGGGCTATCCGACATTAGGCAACCGCTCTGATGCTGTTTTGGATGATGACGGCGTGGTGATCACACCTGCCGTGCCCTATTATGATGCGGGCGGGAATGCCATTCCAACCGAAACGGAAATCATTGGTGGCGCCAAGCCTTATGTGAAATCCAACGAGCTGACCCGGGATGGTCTGATGGGTGTCCTGGAATTTGAGCCTAATGACAGCTTTAATACCACTGTCGATATGTATTATTCGAAGTTTCATGACGAGCAAATCCTGCGCGGTATTGAAATTCCTCTTAAATGGTCGGGGGCAAGTTTGAGAGATGGCGCTGTCGTTGACAACGGTTTGATCACATCCGGCACCTGGGATAACGTTGAAGGCGTTGTACGCAATGATGTCGTCAATAAAGAAGCGGAAACATTCTCCGCCGGAATAAATTCTCATTACGAAATTGATGATAGCTGGTCTGTCGAAGCCGATCTCAGCTACTCGAAAGTGACCCGCACCGAAAGCAATATGGAAACCTACAGCGGCACGGGGCGTGGGTCAGGTGTTGGTGCGGTTGACACGTTGGGCTTTAGCCAAACCGATGACGGCGCAGCAATCTTCAGTCCCGGCCTCGATTATTCTAATCCAAGTCTTATTCAACTGGGTGGCCCGCTCAGTTGGGGCGGCGGTCTTGTAGGTGCTGGAATTTTTGACACTGACCGAGGTCAGGATGGTTTTATCAACCGTCCAAGCTCCGACGATGAGCTGAAATCCATCCGCCTGAGTGGAACACGTATCATTGAAGACAGCTTTATCGACAGTCTGGAATTTGGCGCACGTTATGCCGATCGCTCAAAGTCGCTTCTGGATGAGGGTGTTTACCTGACACTTAAGGGATTTGTTGCCGATCCGGATAACTTCGGCACTTTGCCCGTTCCCGAAGAGTTCCTGTTGGCCCCCACATCCCTTGCCTTCATTGGAATGGGTAATATGCTCAGTTATGACGCGCAGGCACTTTTCGACTCCGGCGCCTATCAGGAATCACAAGGTTTCGCCGCCCGGGTGAATAGCGCTGGTCAAGTCGTCAGGGAAATCGTCATTGATGGTGACAAATACTGGAACTTCCTGCCGAGCATGAATCTGAGTCTGGAAGTTGCCGATGATCAGAAAGTTCGTCTCGGCGTTGCCCGCGTTCTGGCGCGCCCGCGTATGGATCAGATGAACTCAGGCTTTAGTTTTGGATATAACGATACCCTGAAAGATTCTACGAATATCAATAACTCTCCCTGGAGCGGTGGCGGCGGAAATCCGAAATTGCGCCCCTTCATGACCTGGCAGTTCGACGCGACCTATGAAGCCTACTTCGGCGAAGGTGGTTATGTGGCCATCGCCGGTTTCTATAAAAAGATCGAAAGCTTCCCCTTTGATCAAAGCACGCCGTTCGATTTTGCCAGTATTGTCGATATCTCCGGTATTGAAGACGTGATCTTTACCCAAGGCCTTGTCACCCAACCGCAGAATGTTCATGGTGGCAAGATTTACGGCGTTGAAATATCAGGCTCCCTGCCTTTTGATATCTTGACGGAGAGTCTTGATGGCTTTGGGATGACCTTCAGCGCTTCTTTCACCGACAGTGATGTCAAGGAAACGCCGACCAGCGATTCACTGGATATGCCGGGTCTGTCCAATACCGTGATCAATTCCACGGTTTACTACGAGAAATATGGCTTCCAGGCTCGGGCCAGCATGCGCTATCGCTCCGACTTCCTGGGTGAAGTCTCCGGTCTCAGCCTGGTGCGCGAAAGCAAATTCATCAAGGCGGAAACCATCTTTGATGCGCAGATCTCCTATGACTTAAGTGAAGTTGGGGTCGAAGGCCTCAGCGTTCTGGTGCAGGCCAACAACCTGACCAACCAGAAATTCACCAGCTATCAGGGCGATGACAAACGTCAGGTGCGGGATTTCCAGAATTATGGTCGGACCTTCCTTTTCGGTCTGAACTATAAAATGTAATCCGGGACAGATGACTTGACCTTATGGCCCCTGCCGATACACTTGATCGGCAGGGGCTTTTCATATGGGAGAAGGACCAAGACAAGATGACAGCAGAACCGATACAAAAACTGGTCATTGTGGGCGGCGGCACCGCCGGCTGGATGAGCGCCAGCCTGCTGGTGAAACTGATGGGGGCGGACCTCGATATCACCCTGGTGGAATCTGACGAGATCGGCACCGTCGGGGTGGGCGAAGCGACCATCCCGCCGATCCAGACTTTCAACAACGTGTTGGGACTGGACGAGAATGCCTTCCTGCGTCAGACCCAGGGCACCTTCAAGCTCGGCATCCAGTTTGAAAACTGGGGCGCGCCCGGCGATAAATATATGCATGCCTTTGGCCCCATCGGGCGGGAACTGGGCTTTTCCGCCTTTCATCATTTTTGGTTGCGGCGTGCGAAACAGGGGGCGTCGGACAGTCTGTGGGATTATTCCCTGAATTATCAGGCGGCCAAGGCGGATAAATTCGCCAGGCTTGATCATCTGCCGGGCAGCAGCCTGCCGGGCCTCACCCATGCCTTTCATTTTGACGCGGGCCTCTATGCGCGATACTTGCGGGCGGGCAGTGAGCAGATGGGGGTGAGGCGGGTTGAAGGCCGGATCACGCAGACGCAGCTCAACAGTGAAACGGGCTTCATCGAGGCGGTGATCCTGGAAGACGGGACGCGCCTTGAGGGTGACCTTTTCCTCGACTGTTCGGGCTTTCGCAGTCTGCTGATGGGCGAGGCGTTGCAAGTCGGTTATGAGGACTGGACCCACTGGCTGCCCTGTGACCGGGCGATTGCGGTGCCAGCTGAAAATGGTCCACGTCTGCGCCCCTATACGCAGTCGATCGCCCATCAGGCGGGCTGGCAGTGGCGCATCCCGCTGCAGAACCGGGCGGGCAACGGCCATGTCTATTGCAGCGATCATATCAGCGAGGATGAGGCGACGGCGGTGCTGATGAATAATCTGGAGGGCATGCCGCTGGCCGAGCCGCGCACGCTCCGCTTCACCACCGGTCGCCGAGCCAAATTCTGGCATAAAAACTGTATTGCCGTGGGGCTGTCGAGCGGATTTATGGAACCGCTGGAATCCACCAGCATTCATCTGATCCAGACCGCCGTTGTCCGCCTGGCCCAGATGTTCCCGACCAAGGCTTTTGATGCGGTCAATGAGGGGGAATATAACCGGCAACTGGGCTTTGAATATGAACGCATCCGCGATTTTATCATTCTGCATTATCACACCAATCAGCGGACCGATAGCCCCTTCTGGACCACCTGCCGCGAGATGGCGATCCCGGAAAGCCTGCAGCATAAGATGGATCTCTTCACCGCCACGGGACGGATTTTCCGGGAGAATAACGAGCTGTTTACCGAAGACGGCTGGCTGCAGGTGATGATCGGACAGGGACTGCGGCCCGCAAGCTATCACCCGCTGGCCGATCAGGTGCCGATGGACACGCTGACCGACTTTATGGCCAACCTGCGCGGCCTGCACCAGCGGGCGTTAACTGATTTGCCGTCTCACACGGCCTTTATCGCAGCTCATTGCGCGGCGGGGCAGGTGCGGGAGATATAATCCTGATGGTCGGGCATGGCATAACATACGTATTCACAGCCCCTATCTTTATGAATACGTATGCCGTGGCTTGCTTTTGGGCGTGTACAGTCCCTAGGATAGAAAAAAACGCCCCGCACAACAGGCGTGATCAAATATTAGGAAAATTCAGGGAGACTTTGTATGGGCCGCCATATCGTGAAGATAGCCACAGGTTCGTTTGTATTTATGTTGGGGCTTTGGGCCTTATCGGGTGTTTTGTGGGCGAATGCCTTGAGCGTCAGTTCCCCGGATGAGAAAATCACCGTGCGTTTAAGCCTTGAGGGCGCGCGGCTCAGCTATCAGGTGACGCGCGAGGGTGCGCCGGTTATTGGCCGATCCCGTCTGGGATTGCGCCTCAAAAACGCACCGCATCTGGAGGGGGAATTTATTGTTGCCTCTTCTGTCACAAAAACCGTGGATGAGACCTGGACCCAGCCCTGGGGCGAAGTGAAAGACGTGCGCAATCATTACCGCGAACTGCGGGCTGTATTGCAGGAAGAGGCCGGTCTCAAACGCCAGATGATCGTCACTTTTCGGGTCTATAATGACGGGCTTGGGTTTCGCTACGAACTGCCGGCCCAGGAGAACCTCGGCGCGGTGGAAATTATGGCGGAGCTGACCGAGTTCAATGTCATTGATCCGGCGACGGCCTGGTGGACCCCGGCCCGGGAATGGAACCGCTACGAATATCTCTATGACAAGACGCCCCTCGGTGACGTCAGCCATGCCCATACGCCGCTGACGTTGCGTACGGATAAGGAATTGCATATCAGCATCCATGAGGCAGCGCTGGTGGATTATGCGGCGATGACCTTGAAGCGTGGTCGCGGGCAGGTGATGGTGGCGGACCTTACGCCCCGCTCAGACGGGATCAAGGTCAAGGCGACGGCCCCGTTCCATAGTCCCTGGCGCACGCTGCAGATTTCAGAGGATGCCGGGGGTTTGATCACTTCCAATCTGATCCTTAATCTTAATGAACCCAATAAGCTTGGCGACGTGTCCTGGGTCGAAATCGGTAAGTATGTCGGCATCTGGTGGGAAATGCATCTGGGGGTCGCGACCTGGGAATCAGGGCCTATTCACGGGGCGACCACGGCGCGCACCAAACGCTATATCGACTTTGCTGCAGATCATGGCTTCACCGGTGTGCTGGTGGAAGGCTGGAATATTGGCTGGGATGATGACTGGTATAACAACGGCGATATTTTCCGTTTCACCGAGGCTTACAAAGATTTCGACATTACCGCGCTCAGCGATTATGCGCGCAGCAAGGGCGTGCGGCTGATTGGTCACCACGAGACGTCCGGCGGCATTTCCAACTATGAGGCGCAACTGGGCGCGGCGCTGGATTATTATCAAAAACTGGGGGTGGCGGCGATCAAAACCGGCTATGTGGCGGACGGCGGCGAGACGGTGTACCGCGAGACGGATGGCCGGGTGCGGTATGAATGGCATGACAGTCAGGCCATGGTCAATCACTATCAAAAAGTGGTGGAAGAGGCCGCGAAGCGTCAGATTGCCATCAATACCCATGAGCCGATCAAGGACACGGGTCTGCGCCGCACCTACCCGAACTGGGTGGCGCGGGAAGGGGCGCGGGGCCAGGAATATAACGCCTGGGGCGAGCCGGGAAATAATCCCGAACATACCGCCATCCTACCGTTTACCCGCATGTTGTCCGGGCCGATGGACTTCACCCCGGGGATATTTGATCTGCTGTTCGAGAAGGAAAAACCCGACAACCGCATCCCGACCACGCTGGCCAAGCAGTTGGCGCTCTATGTGGTGCTCTATAGCCCGATCCAGATGGCAGCGGATCTTCCGGAAAATTATGAAGCCCGCATGGCGCCATTCCAGTTCATCAAGGATGTCCCCACGGACTGGGAACTAACCAAAGTATTAAACGGCGAGATCGGCGAATATGTCACCATCGTGCGCAAAGACCGGGCGAGCGCCGACTGGTATCTCGGCAGCCTGACCAATGAGGTGGCGCGCAGCCTCGATATCTCGCTTGATTTTCTCGAGGACGGGGTGACCTATGTGGCGCAAATCTACCGCGATGGCCCGAACGCCGATTGGCAAACAGACCCTTATGATATGGTGATCGAGGAGAAGCGGGTCACGCGCGGCGATAAAATGACCCTCAAGCTCGCCACCAGCGGCGGCCAGGGCATTCGTTTCACACCCGTTGAAAAGTAGGGGGAGAGCCATGTCCTCTGATGTCGCGACACAAAGCCCGCCCGTCTATTTGACCGCATTGACCACAATGCGGGGGGTGGCGGCGCTTTGGGTGGTGTTCTTTCATATGGACGTTATCCTGTTTTACCGCGACTTTGGCCACCTGATGCCGCTCGGCGACAGTGGGTTGGTTGCCAAGGGATATCTCTGGGTGGATTTCTTCTTCCTGCTCAGTGGTTTTATCATCTACCATATTTACGGAGGGCAGTTTTCCCGCAATGTGACCGGGAGGACGCTGGTGAATTTCATCTGGGGGCGTTTTAGCCGGATCTATCCGCTGCATCTTTTTACCCTGGCGGTGCTGATCGGTTTTTCCAGCCTGTTGCCGCTATTTCTGCCGTCGGTGGTCGATGACAGCTGGACACTGTATTTTGACACGGCGGCCCTGCCGAGCAATCTGCTGCTGACCAACGCCATGAACCAGCATAGCTATCTGTCGTGGAATATCGTTTCCTGGTCGATCGGGGCGGAATGGTGGGCCTATATGGGGGGAATGCTGCTGCTTGTGCTGCTGGGGCGTCGGTCACTTGTCGTGACCTCCGGCGTAATGGGGCTGGCGGCGATTTTTCTGGTCGGGCTGGTCTACAGCCGTGCTGAGCCCACGCTGGACATCACCTTTGATCGCGGGTTTTTCCGCTGCCTGTTTGATTTCACCATCGGCGTCGGGCTGTATCAGTTCTACAGACGATCCGTGGCGTTCGCCTGGCTGAAGAAGGACACGGTCTTTCTCGGGCTGTTTCTGGCGGTGGTCGCGCATTTTCACGGGAACTGGCATGATTTATGGATCATTCCCCTGTTCAGCATGATGATTCTGGCGCTGGCTTATAACCGTGATCTGGTGGCGAGATGCCTGGCCTGGACCCCGTTGCATTATTTGGGCAAGATATCCTATTCGGTCTATTTGATGCATGGCGTGTGGTTCATGGTCTTCTGGTTTCTATTACCCCTCTGGGCGAGTGCCCCTTTCTCTCCCCTGGACAGACTGCACTTTGGCAGCGCGTTTCTCGGGCTGACCCTGATGTCCGCCGCCCTGACCTACCCCCTGATCGAGGTGCGCTCCCGTCGCTATCTCAGACAAAAATTCACCTTCCCCCGTTCCTCTCTGGCGAAAGAAAAAATCTAATGAAGACACGACAATTTTTCCAAACTATAGCCGTTGCCCTGATCCTGACCCTGGGTATATTTACAAGTGCCCTTCAGGCAGCGGAGGCGATTAAGCGGGTGGAGCCGCCTTTCTGGTGGGTGGGGTTTGAGGATACTCATCTGCAGGTGATGGTCTATGGGCCGGATATTGCGGCCATGACGCCGTCGATCACGGCCGCCGGCGTAACGCTCGATAAGGTGATCCAGGTGAAAAACGCGAATTATCTGTTTCTCAACCTGACTCTGGCGCCAGAGGCCAAGGCAGGCAAATTCGACATTCTGTTTCAGGGTGAGGGCGGCAAGGGTATCGTCTATTCTTATGAATTGCGCGCCCGAAAAGCGGGGTCCGCGGATCGTCAGGGCTTTACCTCGGCGGACGCCATCTATCTGGTGACCCCGGACCGTTTTGCCAATGGCGACCCGTCCAATGATTCACAGCCCCATATGGCGGATAAACTTAATCGCGCTGACAAGGATGGTCGCCACGGCGGCGATATCCAGGGCATGATTGATCATCTGGATTATATGGCTGACATGGGCTTCACGATGCTCTGGCCGATGCCGTTGCAGGAAAATGACCAGCAGCGGACAAGCTATCACGGTTACTCCATCACAGATTTTTACAATCAGGACGCCCGCTACGGCACCAATGAGGATTTTCTCGCGCTCACGCAGCAGGCTCGCGCCCGGGGCATGGGGGTGATCATGGATATGGTGGCCAACCATATCGGCTCCGGCCATTGGTGGATGCAGGATATGCCGATGGATGACTGGCTGAATTTCTATCAGCAGGACTATGTTCAGAGTTCGCATGTGCATAACACGGTGTATGACCCTTACGCGGCGCAGGAAGACAAAGAAAAATTCTCCGGCGGCTGGTTCGACACGACCATGCCGGATCTCAATCAGAAAAACCCTCTGCTCGCGACCTATCTGATTCAGAATGCCATCTGGTGGGTGGAGTATGCCGACCTCGCCGGGATTCGCATGGATACCTATTCCTATCCCGATATGGATTTCATGGCGGAATGGGCCGGGCGGATCATGCAGGAATATCCCCGCTTCACCATTGTCGGGGAGGAATTTGAGGATAACCGGGCGATGGTGTCTTACTGGCAGCGGGGCAAGGTCAACCGCAACGGCTATCGCTCCGCCTTGCCGAGTTTGATCGATTTCCCCCTGCATGCGGCGCTGGTCAAAGGGCTGACCGAGAAAGACGGCTGGCGGGAGGGCCTGAAACGGCTTTACGGCGTTTTGTCGATGGATCTGGACTATGCCGCGCCGGAAGATCTGGTCATCCTGTCGGACAATCATGATATGTCGCGTCTCTATACCCAATTGGGGGAAGATTTTGATCTCTATAAAATGGCGATGGCCTATACGCTGACCATGCGGGGCATCCCCCAGATTTTTTACGGCACCGAAATCCTGAAAACCAGCCCGGAGGTCAAGGACGATGGGAAAATCCGCAGTGACTTCCCCGGCGGTTGGGCGGGAGACAAGGTGAATGCCTTCACGGGCGAGGGATTGGGCAAAACTGAAAAGGCGGCACAGGATTTTGTCCGTCGCCTGGCCAACTGGCGGAAGACCAAGAAATCCCTGCATGTGGGCAAGCTGATGCATTATGTGCCGCAAGACGGGATTTACGTTTATTTTCGCTACACCGACCAGGAAAAGGTTATGGTGGTGCTGAATAAAAATGGTCAGGCGAAAGACCTGCCCGTCGCGCGGTTCGCAGAAATGTTGGCGGGGACCCGGCGGGGTCATGATGTGATTACCGGGCAGGACTTGGATATCACACAAAAGATCCCACTGGGCGCGCGCTCCGTGACGATTTTGGAGATTGAGTGAGTATGAGTATGAAAAGTAAACCGCAGCTGTCCTTTTGGCAGATCTGGAATATGTGTTTCGGCTTTCTCGGCATCCAGTTCGGCTTCGCGCTGCAGAATAGTAACGTTAGCCGGATCTTCCAGACTCTGGGCGCCGATATTGATGACATTCCTATCCTGTGGGTGGCGGCTCCCCTGACCGGGCTGCTGGTCCAGCCGATCATCGGCTATATGAGCGACAAAACCTGGAACCGCTTGGGGCGGCGACGGCCTTATTTCCTGATCGGCGCGGTGCTGGCGACACTGGCGCTGTTTGTCATGCCCAATTCGCCTTACCTGTGGGTGGCGGCGGGGATGCTGTGGATCATGGACGCCTCGATCAATATCGCCATGGAGCCCTTCCGCGCCTTCGTCGGCGATATGCTGCCCAACCGGCAGCGCACCATGGGCTATGCCATGCAGAGCTTCTTCATCGGGGTCGCCTCGGTGGTGGCCTCGGCCTTGCCCTGGATGCTGACCAACTGGTTCGACTTTAGCAACGTGGCCCCGGAAGGCGGGATCCCGCAAACGGTGATCTACTCCTTTTACCTCGGCGGCGCGGCCTTGTTGGTCGCGGTATTGTGGACGATTTTCACCACCAAGGAATATTCCCCGGAAGAACTCGCGGCCTTCGAGAAGGCGGTACAGGCCGATGAGCCGGACGCGACGCGCACAGCAACCCGCAGTCCAAAGACCTATCGCCAGCAGGGGGCGCTGTGGCTTCTGGCCGGGGCGATCTTCACGGCGGCGATCTATGGGTTAAGCTGGGATGCGCAGCTTTATCTGTTGAGCCTTGGCGGGATGGCCTTCGGCGTGATGCAGATCGTCAGTGGCGGTTTGCAGACCCGGGGCCACACCGACAATGGTTTTTATCAGATTGTTGATGATTTGTTTCATATGCCCCGCGCCATGCAACAATTGGCGGTGGTGCAGTTTTTTTCCTGGTTCGCCCTGTTTTCCCTGTGGATCTACACCACCCCGGCCGTGACCAGTTTTCATTATGGCAGCACAGACCCAACCTCGGCGTTGTATAACGAAGGGGCCGACTGGGTCGGCATCCTGTTTGCCGCCTATAACGGCTTTGCCGCCCTGGCGGCTTTTCTGATCCCGGTGGTGGCGCGCCTGACCAACCGCAAGATCGCCCATATGATCAATCTCAGCCTCGGCGGGGTGGGGCTGATTTCCATGCTGTTCATTGCCGACCCGGCGCTGCTGTGGCTGCCGATGATCGGGGTGGGCATTGCCTGGGCGTCGATCCTGTCCATGCCTTATAGTCTGTTGTCGAGCGCCGTACCGGCCCGCAAGATGGGACTTTATATGGGCATTTTCAATTTCTTCATCGTCATCCCGCAGATCATGGCGGCCAGTGTCCTCGGGCTGCTGGTCAAACAGCTTTTTGGTGGCGCGCCGATTTACGCGCTGGTCCTTGGCGGGGCCTGCATGATCGTCGCCGGGATTGCCACATTGCGGGTTGAAGACCGCGGATAAAACCACCTGATAGGAATAGAGTAAAATGAATTTTTCGAGAAATTTGAGCCTGCTGACCGTGATCGGAGCCTTGAGCGCCTGTGGCGCGGCCAACGAAACCACGCCGGATCAGAAGGTTGCGCCGGGCGCACCGGGGGTGCCTTCTGTCTGGGCCTTTGCGGGCAAGACCGGCATTGGCACGTCCTATGAGGCCTATAGCGGCGCGGGCTATGACGACCAGGGCGTGACAGGCCCCGTGTCAAAAGTCTGGTTTTCCGTCGCCCAAGGCATCCTCACCGAAACCATGTTTGGTATGATCCATGAGGCGCAGATCAAGGACATGCAGTTCCTGATCAAGGGGGAGGGTTTTCTCGATACGGAAAAAGATGACACCATCAGCACGATTGATTACCTCTATAAGAATGATGCGGGGCGGCCCCTGTCGCTGGCCTACCGGATCGTCAACCGCGACCGGGAGGGCAAATATGAGATTGAGAAGCATATCTTCACCGATCCCGACGGCCAGACGCTCTATATGAAGGTGATCTTCCGGGCGCTGGCGGGGGAGATGACCCCCTATCTCAGCCTCAATCCCCATATGGCCAATACCGGCAGCGGTGATCAGGCGCAGGCGAACCTCGACGGGCTCACGGCTTGGGAAGGCGACCGCCATCTGACCGTGAAATCCAGCCGCAGCTTTGTCAAAGCTTCCGCCGGGTTCGTCGGCCGCTCCGACGGCGTGGCGGACCTGGGCGACAATGGGGTCATGGATTGGCAATATGTCACCACTGGCGATGCGCCGGGCAATGTGGCGCTGACGGCGGAGCTGGATAAAGTCACAAGCGGAGAGGTGACGTATGATTTCACCCTTGGTTTTGGCGTGACGGCTGCCGCCAGCGAATCCGCCGCAACTGAGACACTGGCCAAGGGCTATGATGCGGTTCTCGCCGCCTATAACGGGATCGGGGAGGCCGTCGGCTGGGAAGATTACCTCAAGAGCCTCAGTGACCTGCCACAGATGGTTGGGGCGACCACGGACGGCGGAAAATTACTCTATACCAGCGCCCTGGTGCTGAAAGCCCAGGAAGATAAAACCCACGCGGGGGCCTTGATTGCCTCTCTGTCGAACCCCTGGGGTGAAACCGCCTCGGCGGAAGCGGCGGCGACCGGCTATAAGGCGGTCTGGCCGCGGGATTTCTATCAATGCGCCATGGCCTTTCTGGCGCTCGGCGATCGGGAAACACCGCTCCGGGCGTTTAATTATCTCGAAAAAGTGCAGGTGAGTGACAAGACATCTGGCAACAAGGGGGCGACCGGTTGGTTCCTGCAGAAAACCCATGTGAATGGCGATCTGGAATGGGTCGGTGTGCAGCTCGATCAGACGGCGATGCCGATCATGCTGGGCTGGAAACTGCATCAGGCGGGTATTTTGTCCGACGAAAAATTGCGCCACTGGTATCAGGCGATGCTGAAACCGGCGGCGGATTTTCTGGTGAAGGGCGGCGAGGTTCAGGTGGGCTGGAACAAACAACTGATCACCCCGCCGAAAACACAGCAGGAACGCTGGGAAGAGCAGACGGGCTACAGCCCTTCGACCACTGCGGCGGTGATTGCCGGACTGGTGACGGCGGCGGATATCGCCCGGCTGGCCGGGGATGAGGCTGGGGCTGTGACGTACCTCGCGGCGGCGGATGACTATGAAGCCAAGATCGAAGCCCGCATGTTCACCACCAAGGGCACACAGGAGACAGGGGCGGGCAATGGCCGATATTATCTGCGCATCACCGCCAATGAAGATCCTAATGATGATGGCGTTGTATCGCCCAACAATGGTCGCTCGGCGATGGCGGAGCAGGATATCCTCGACGGCGGCTTTCTTGAGCTCGTGCGCTACGGCGTGCGTCCGGCGGATCATGCAGCGATCCTGGATACGCTGCCGGAACTGGATGATCAGACCCGTGATGACGCCCTGCGGGTCAAATATGACTTCAGCTTCGAAGGTGTGGAGGGGACGTTCCCCGGCTGGCGGCGCTACGGCAATGACGGTTACGGCGAGGACGCCAGCGATGGCAGAAACTACGGCAAAATGAGTCCTGGTCAGCGGGGCCGGGTCTGGCCCTTCTTCACCGGCGAGCGCGGTCATTATGAACTGGCCCGGGCCGGGCGGGACAAGGTCACAGACGAAGAAATAGCCACCCTGAAGAATACCTACGTGCGCGGCATGGAGCTGTTCGCCAATGACGGCATGATGCTGCCGGAACAGGTATGGGACGGGGTCGGGGTGAACAGCCCGGCGGGCTATGTCAAAGGCGAAGGCACCAATTCAGCGACGCCGCTCGCCTGGACGCATGCGGAATATGTCAAGCTGGTGCGCTCCTTAAGTGACCGCAAGGTCTGGGATCATTACAGTGTCGTCGGCGCGCGCTACGGGAAATAAGCTAGGACGCGCCGGAGGAGGCGCGGACGATCAGCTTGGCGGGCATCAGGGTCGAGGCGACCTCCTCGCCTTCGATCAGGCGCAACAGGTTATCGACCAGAAGCTCGCCCGCGAGGGTGGTGTCCTGCTGGATGGTGGTCAGGGGCGGGTTGGAATAGGCGGCGGCGGGAATATTATCGAAGCCGACCACCGCCACATCGGCGGGCACCTTCAGGCCATGTTCCTTCAATGCCTTGATGGCGCCGATGACGATCAGGTCGCTGGCGCCGAATATAGCGTCGAATTGCAGCTTGCTTTTGAGCAGCTCTATGGTCGCCTGATAACCCATTTCTTCCGAGGTGTCGGCGTCAATCTGCAATTTCGGATTGACCATCAGTTTGGCGTCAAGCAGGGCCTTGACATAGCCCTGATAGCGCTGGTTGAATTCCGGGCGATGTTCCGACGCAATGCCGAGGAAGGCGATCTTCTTATGGCCGAGTTCAATCAGATGGCGGGTCGCCAGATGAGCGCTGTTGAGATTGTCGCAGCCGATGAAATGACCAGGCTGATCGGGCAGCACCGGCCCCCAGGTGATGAAATGCGCCCCCATCCTGTCGAGGTGAGCGATCTTCTCCACATAGGTGATATAGTCACCATAGCCGAGGAAAATAATCCCGTCGGCGCGATGAGCCGTCTCGTAATCCGCATTCCAGTCGTCGCTTTGCTGCTGAAAGGAAATCAGCAGGTCATAGCCGCGCTGCGCCGAGACCCGGGTGATGCTGCCGAGCATGCTGAGAAAGAAGGGATTGATCAGGCTGTTGTCGCTGCCGGGGTCCTCGCAGAACAGCAGCGCCAGGGTATTGGTTTTCTTCGAGCGCAGATTGCGGGCGTTAATATCGACCTGGTAATTGAGTTTTTTGGCGATGGCCTGAATCTTCTCCCGCGTTTCCAGGCTGACCAGCGGGCTGTTGCGCAGGGCGCGCGACACGGTGGGCTGAGACACGCCCGCCAGATGCGCGATATCAAAAGATGTCGGCTTATCGTCTTTCATTGGTCACTACCCTATAGTCGCAGCCCGGTTTCCGGTTAATGCGACCTCCTCTACCCATATCCCCTATATTACATACGTATGCATAAAATTAGCAAGTATGCATACGTATGTTACTTTATATTATGTTTTTATTATATAACTAAGATTCCCCTCCAATCGGACGGGCCCACCTGTACTTGCCTTTTCAACGGCGACACATATCTGTGGCGTTACCGGGACGGATTGTGTCGTCTCGCGCATTGGCCTTAGCTGCCGGTCATCAGCTGTTTGATCTCTGGTCGGCAGGACCCGCAATTGCTGCCGGCTTTAAGCAAATGGCTAATGTCGTTGACGGTGAGGGCCCTTTTCTCACGACGGGCGGTGAGAATTTCTTTTTTACTCACCCCGAAACAGGCGCAGATGATCGGGCCGGGTGCCGCCTGCGGGTCAAGGGGCTGACCGGATAACAGCGTCGCGACAAGTTTTTCCTCCAACTTATCCAAACTAAATAGAGACTGTAGCCAATTGCGGTCTGGCAGAGTTCCCTTGTGGGCGGTGAATAGGCATAGCGCTAACTGATCCTTGCGGATCAGGGCCAGCCGCTTTTGGCCGGACAAGGGGTTGGAGAAATTCAATGTATCGGGGTCTTGGTGAAGGTCGAGATAGGGCCGCAGAAAATCACTGCCCGCCAGTCTGCCCTGGCCGGCCAGTTCGAGGGCGTGACAGGAGTCCTGACGACTATAGCTCCAATAATCGACGCCTTCCGGCATGATCTTGTGGCGGGTGAGCAAAAAAGCATGCCAGTCGGGGTTCCATTTTTCCACTTTGACCGGCGTGTGTTTTAATTCCGGTTGACCGGAGAGGGGGTCGGTGGCGGGATTGACCAGGCACCCCGTAACAGCGCGCGCCGCATGGCTGTCTGTCCAGTGAATGGGCAGGAAGACCTGACCCGGTGTCTGGTCTGGCGTGATTTGAACCCGCACCAGAAGGGTCCCCCAACGACTGCTGACCTTGGCGAAACCATTTGCCCCAAGATCATAAAGTTCTGCGTCTAAGGGATGCAGGGCGAGGGCGGGCTCGTCCTGATGGGCGTTGAGACGGGAAGCTTTGCCGGTGCGGGTCATGGTGTGCCATTGATCGCGCAGGCGACCGCTGTTGAGGATAAGGGGATAGGCTTTGTCTGGTGTGTGAACCGGAGGCCGACAAGACACCGCGATCAGGCGCGCGCGCTGGTCATCCGTGAAAAAATATCCATCATCGAACAATCGCTTTCTGCCCGTGGGGTGTGCTGGGCTGACCGGCCATTGAACCGGGGCGAGCGCGTCATAGGAGTCTGTATCCATATCCTTTAATCCCGACAGGTCAAAGTCACGGCGACCGTCATTCTCCAAAGCGCTGAGGGCGGCGTGTTCGCGGAAGATATCTGCGGGTGTTTCATAGGGAAAGGCTTCGGCAAAGCCCATGCGACGGGCGACCTGGCTGATGATCCACCAGTCGGGGCGCGCGTCTCCCGGCGCGGGCAGGAAAGCGCGTTGGCGCGAAATGCGGCGTTCACTATTGGTCACCGTGCCGTCCTTTTCACCCCAGGCCCGGGCCGGAAAAGCGATATGGGCATATTTCAGCGTGTCGGTATTTTCCATGACGTCGGAGACAATCACCAGATCGCATTTTTCAAGCGCATCGCGGACGAATGTGGCGTCGGGCAGGCTGGCCGCCGGATTGGTGCCCATAATCCAGATGGCGCGTATTTTACCTTCGTGGACGGCGCGGAACATATCAATGGCTTTGAGGCCCGGGGCGGATGCTACGGTTTTCGTGTCCCAGAAACGACTCAGGCGGTCGCGAGAAACATCATCAAATTCCATATGGGCCGCCAGAGTATTGGCCAGTCCTCCCACTTCGCGTCCCCCCATGGCGTTGGGTTGTCCGGTGATGGAGAAGGGACCCATACCGGGTCTGCCGATCCGACCGGTATAGAGGTGACAATTGAGAATGGCATTGACTTTGTCGGTGCCCTGAGACGACTGGTTCACCCCTTGGGAATAGACAGTGAGGGTCTTTTCCGTGGTGGCGAACAGGTCGAAGAATGCTGTGATGTCTTTGAGCGAGAGGCCGCAGGCCTGAGCGAGATGGGCGATGTCCGGCGCATCGGCGCGGGCACTTGCCAGTGCATCCGCCATGCCGTGGGTATGCCGGGCGACAAAATTGCTATCCTGACAATCTTGTGCCGCCAGATGAGCGAGCAAGCCGTTAAATAATCGCACGTCCGTGCCGGGTTTTAACGCCAGATGCAGGTCGGCACTGTCGCAGCTCGCCGTGCGGCGGGGGTCGATCACCACCAGTTTGGCGCCGCGGGTTTCCCGAGCATGCCGCAGGCGTTGAAAGAGGATCGGGTGGCACCAGGCGGCGTTCGAGCCGACAAGAACCACCAGATCCGCCTGATCCCAGTCTTCATAATTGCCCGGCACGGTGTCGCTGCCGAAGGCGCGCTTGTGGCCGGCGACGCTGGACGACATGCACAGGCGGCTATTGGTGTCAATATTACCGGAACCGATGAAACCCTTCATCAGTTTATTGGCTACATAATAATCTTCGGTCAGCAACTGGCCGGAGACATAAAAGCCGATGGCGTCGGGACCATGTTCTTCTCGGACGGCGCTCAGGCCATCGGCGGCGGCCTGAAGCGCCGCCGACCATCCCACTTTCTGACAGCTGACTTCGGGAAGCAGCAGGCGATCTTCGAGATCCAAAGTTTCCGCCAATGCGCCGCCTTTTGAGCAGAGTTTGCCGAAATTCGCCGGGTGTTCGGGATCGCCCGCGATCTGAATTTTGCCTTCCTTTGTGCGGGTGGCCAGAACGCCACAGCCGACGCCGCAATAGGGGCAGGTGGTTTTTACCGGGTTAGCCATGGGCGCCGGCGGCCTTCATTTCCGAGGGAAGGTCAAGGTAAATGATGCCGTCTTTGATATCAACAGCGATGACATGGCTGCAGCCGCTGTCGGGCCCGAGTGCTTCGCCGTCTTCCAGTGAAATATCCCAGTTATGCAACGGACAGGAGACGCTCCTGCCGTGGACAATGCCCTGGGACAAGGGGCCGCCTTTATGAGGGCATTTATCTTCCAGGGCGAATAATTCTCCGGTGGCGGTTTTGAAGATCGCGATGTCCGTGCCGCCGGTTTTGATCACCCGCGACCCCAGATAGGGGATATCCTCACTCAGGCCGACTTCGATCCAATTTGGTTTCATCTTGTTATCCTACGTCTGCAAGGGGTTTGAATTCATGGGCGTGAACATTATGTTTGGCGCGCTCGGCCCAGGGGTCCTGCTGATTGCCCTGCTGCGAGATATGGAAGCGTTTGGCAAGATTTGCGCGGTTTTCCGCATCCTCGACGATGCGCTGTTTGATGCTGTCGAGGCCGACCCGTTCCACCCAGGGGGCGGTGCGTTCGAGATAATGGCCTTCCTCACGATAGAGCTGCATGAAGGCGGCGCAATATTCCTTGACCTCTGCGTCAGTGGTCACCTTGCACAACAGATCACAGGCCCGCACATGCATGCCGCCATTGCCGCCGACATGAAGTTCCCAGCCGCTGTCGACCGCCACAACGCCAAAGTCCTTGATCGTCGCCTCGGCGCAGTTGCGCGGGCAGCCGCTCACAGCCATTTTAAATTTATGAGGCGTCCAGCTGCCCCAGGCCATGCGTTCAAGATCAACCCCCATGCCCATGGACATCTGGGTGCCGAAGCGGCACCACTCCTGTCCGACACAGGTCTTCACCGTGCGCAGGGATTTGCCGTAGGCGTGACCGGATACCATGCCGGCGGCATTCAGATCGGCCCAGACGCCGGGCAGGTCCTCTTTTTTGACGCCGAGAAGGTCGATGCGCTGCCCACCGGTGACCTTGACCGTGGGGATGTTGAATTTATCGGTAACGTCGGCGATGGCGCGCAGTTCGTTCGGGGTGGTCAGGCCGCCCCACATACGCGGCACCACGCTGTAGGTGCCGTCTTTTTGAATATTGGCGTGCACGCGCTCATTGATATAACGGGATTGATAATCATCCTGATATTCGCCGGGCCAGGCGGCGATGAGGTAATAGTTCAGCGCCGGGCGACATTTGGAGCAGCCGTTGGGGGTTTTCCATTGCAGCATCTGCATGACCGCCGGAATTTCTTTCAGCTGGTGATGCAGGATCAGATGGCGCACGTCATCATGGGTATGATCCGTGCAGCCGCACATGGGGGTGGCGGTCGGGGCCTGATAGCTGTCGCCGAGGGTCAGGGCCATTACCTGTTCCACCAAATGGGTGCAGGAGCCGCAGCTGGCCGAGGCCTTGGTGTGGGCCCGCACTTCGTCGAGGCTGGTGAGGCCCTTGGTGAGGATGGCGGATGTTATCGCGCCTTTGCATACGCCGTTACAGCCGCAAATTTCCGCCTTATCCGGCAATGCTGTAACGGCGGCCATGGGGTCCGCGGCGTTGTCTCCCATGGCGAGGGCCTGGCCGAAGATCATATAGTCGCGAATGTCGGCGATCTTGTCTTTGTCTTTCATCAGTTGGAAATACCAGGGGCCATCGGCGGCGTCGCCATATAGCACGGCGCCGACAATGCGGTCGTCCTTGATCACCAAACGTTTGTAGACCCCACGGCGCGCGTCCCGAAAGACGATATCCTCGCAATCCGGCCCGCCATTGAAATCCCCGGCGGAAAAAAGCTCAACGCCCGTGACTTTCAGTTTGGTGCTGGTGACAGAGCCTTTGTAGCGACTGCCATGACCCACCATATAACCGGCCATGGCGCGGCCCATTTCATAGAGCGGTGACACCAGTCCGTAGGTTAGCCCGTTATGCTCCACACATTCACCGACCGCGAAAATATCGGGATCACTGGTCTGGAGATGATCATTGACCACAACACCGCGATTGCACTCAAGGCCGGCGGCACGGGCTAGCGTCATATTGGGTCGAATGCCAACCGCCATGACCACCAGATCCGCTGGAATTTCAGTACCGTCTTTGAGCTGCACGCTTTCGACCCGGTCCTTGCCGACAAGAGCCCCCGTATTGGCACCGGTCAGAATGGTGATGTCACGACTTTCCAGTTCAGACTTCAGCAAGAATCCCGCCGCCTCGTCGAGCTGGCGTTCCATCAGGGTGTCGGCGAGGTGAATGACAGTGACCTTCATGCCATTTTTCTTGAGCCCGTAGGCGGCTTCCAGTCCCAGCAAGCCGCCGCCAATCACCACGGCATTTTGATAGGTCTCAGAGGCGTCGATCATGGTCGTGACGTCGCTCATGTCACGGAATGTGGTCACACCTTTCAGGTCTTTGCCGGGTATCGGAATAATGAAGGGATCGGATCCGGTGGCAAGCCACAGAATATCATAAGGAGTAATTCTGTCCTGATCACTGATGATGGTTTTGTTGGACCGGTTGATGGCGACAATTTTCTCGTGCGCGCGCAGGCAAATGTTATTGTCTTCATACCAGGCCAAATCATTGATGATGATATCCTCAAAAGCCTGTTCCCGGGCGAGAACAGGCGAGAGCATGATCCGGTTGTAGTTCACATGTGGTTCGGCGCCAAAGACGGTGACATCATAGTTATTTGGCGCCAGATCCAGCAATTCTTCCAAGGCCCTCATGCCGGCCATGCCGTTGCCGATTACGACAAGCTTTTTCTTCATCTCGATCCCTTTGACTGTTGAAGATAGGGTTTCTACTCTCCTTCCTAGAAGCAAATCCTGTGCCAGTTTTTATTTCCCTGCATTTTATCTCTAAATAAGGGCGGTTTAGGGGGCGAGACAGCCTGTTTTCTGCGGTTATTGTGCAGGTGCTCATAAGTATGCCTAAAAAATAACCATTATATAGTTTTGGTTAAAATATAGACAAATTAGCAAAGAGAGGTAAAAAAAAGGGCAGAAAGAAAAGCGTTTCAATGGGGGGCGCTTTTATCTTCTTCAGGTGCGTGTCTGTTGCTGAGAGAGAGGAATACTATTGATTGGCCACACTATTTAAGAAATTTTGTTGCACTGCAATATGTGTGGCACGTTATTTGCTTTGATGTGTATCAGGGAAGCGGGACCCGCTTGAAATGGGGGCCTGTTGAAGCGCTATCAAAGGATTAAGAACTATGTCTGCACCATCCTCATATGAAATGAATTTATTCTCTTTTAAGGGCAAGACCAGGATCCTGCATCTTTCCTGGATCGCGTTTTTTATCAGCTTTGTGGTCTGGTTCAACCATGCCCCGCTGATGGCGATGATCCGGGAAGACCTGGGGCTCACCAAGCAACAGGTTACGGCGATACTTATATTGAATGTCGCGCTGACCATTCCGGCGCGGGTGATTATCGGGATGTTTGTTGATAAATTCGGACCACGGGTTGTCTATTCGGCCCTGCTGTTTATCTCAAGCTTTCTTTGTTTCTTTTTTGCATTGGCGGACAGTTTTGAAACCATGGCGCTGGCGCGGTTTCTGATGGGCTTTGTCGGGGCGGGGTTTGTGATTGGCATTCGCCTGATCAGTGAATGGTATCCGGCGAAGACGGTTGGCCTTGCCGAAGGCATCTATGGCGGATGGGGTAATTTCGGCTCAGCAGCGGCCGCCCTCACGCTGCCGACGGTGGCCTATTTGTTCGGCGGGGATGATGGCTGGCGCTATGCGATCGGCTCAACGGGGTTATTGGCTCTGGTCTATTCGTTTGTTTTTTATATCAATGCCCGTGACACGCCGCAGGGCGCGACCTATTTCAAACCCAATAAAGCCGGCGCGATGGAAATCAGCAGTAAACAGGACATGTTGTTGTATGTCATCATGAAAGCGCCAATGTTTCTGACGCTGGCCCTGTTGGCCTGGAAGCTTGGACCGCAAAATTTGAAAATTCTCGCGCCCGCGACAGTGCTGGCGATTTATATCGGCCTGTTTGCTGTGTTTCTTTATCAGGTTTATCATATTTTCAAGGTCAATGAAGGCCATTTGAAACAGGGGATGGATCCCCTGCAGCAGTATAAGTTCAAGCAGGTCGCCATTCTTAATCTGGCCTATCTGGTCACCTTCGGATCAGAACTGGCTGTTGTGTCCATGTTGCCGCTTTTCTTTATGGATACCTTCGGCCTGACCCCATTGATGGCGGGAATGGTGGCGTCGAGTTTTGCCTTTATGAATTTGCTGGCGCGCCCCAGCGGCGGGTATTTCAGCGATAAGTTTGGCCGCAAGACGTCGTTGATGGTGCTGTTGGTGGGATTGGCGGTGGGGTATCTGGTGATGTCACAGATCACGGCCGACTGGGCGGTGCCTGTGGCGGTTCTGGCCTGCATGTGCTGTTCTTTCTTTGTGCAGGCCGGGGAAGGCGCAGTCTTCGCCACGGTGCCCCTGATCAAACGTCGTATGACGGGTCAGATCGCCGGGATGGTTGGCGCCTACGGCAATATCGGTGCGGTGTGTTTTCTCACGGTATTCTCCTTCGTTGCGCCACAGATTTTCTTTATGGTGATTGGCGGCAGTGCTGTTATTGTCTTTCTGCTGGTGGCGGTTTTCATGGAGGAGCCTGCCGGCGAAATTGCCGAAATCCTGCCTGACGGGACGATAGAGATGATCAAGGTCGGTTAGTCTATGACACAAATTACCATCGGCGCCTTTTCCGATAAAGGGGTCAAACAGGAGAATGAAGATTCCTACGGGGTCATGCTGCCGGAAGAGCTGCAGACCCTGACCAAAGGCATTGCCGTTGCCGTCGCGGATGGGATGAGTGGCTGTCAGGCAGGCAAGGCGGCCAGCGAAACCTGCGTGAAGTCTTTGTTGGAGGATTATTTCTCGACACCGGACAGCTGGAGTGTCAAGAAATCGATCAGCAAGATCTTGCTTGCCACCAATCGCTGGATGTATGGTCAGGGGCAGTCCGTCTATGGCTCGGACCTGGGCATGGTGAGTACGTTAAGCGCTCTGGTGGTAAAGTCTGGATCGGCCTATATCTTTCATATTGGCGACAGCCGCATCTGTCTCTTGCGGGCGGGGAAAATTGATCAACTGACCACAGATCACCGTTATGGCAAGGGCAGTGCACTCGCCCGCGCAATGGGAACAGGACAGCATCTTGAAATCGATTATCGTATTATTGAGGTACGGCGCGGGGATGTTTTTTTCCTGACCACGGACGGGGTGCATGAATTCGCCGGCCCGGTGATGATGAAACAGGTGGTGGAACGCCACCCGGATGACTTGATGAAAGTGGCTCAGGAGATTTGCATAAACGCGCTGGATCACGGGAGTGACGACAACCTGACCTGTCAGGTCATTCGCATTGACGACACTGGAAGAGAAAATGCCTTCCGGGCGCGATGCCATCTGTCTTTTCCGCCGGAGCTTGAGCCAGGGATGCTGCTGGATGGCTATGAGATCATACGTGATCTGCATGCCAATGCCCGAAGTCAGGTTTATCTCGCCAGAGACCGGGGGAACGGCGACCTGGTGGCCTTGAAAACACCGTCGGCCAACTTCAATGATGATGCACATTACATCGAAATGTTTCATCGCGAGGAATGGGTCGGTCGCCAGGTCAGTTCGCCGCATATCCTGAAAGTGTTGCCTTTCGCGCGCGATCGGAGCTGTCTCTATTATGTTACCGAATATATTGCAGGGCAAACCTTACGGGAATGGATCAATGATCACCCTGCGCCGGAAATGAGCATGGTCAGGGATATTCTGCGCCAGCTCATCCAGGGTGTGCGGGCGATGCATCGTCAGGACATGGTGCATCAAGACCTGAAGCCTGAAAATATCATGATAGATGCTGCCGGTACGGTGAAGATCATTGACTTTGGTTCGGTCAAGGTGGCGAGCGTTGAAGAGGGCAGAGACGCCAGCCAGACGCGACTGCCTGCCGGGGCTGTCGACTATATGGCGCCGGAATATCTTCTGTATGGTGATGGCGACAGGGGGGGGGATCTCTATTCGCTGGGCGTGGTAATCTACGAGATGTTGACTCATAAGCTGCCTTACGGCAAGGGGTTTGCCAATATGCGCCATGTGCGCCATCTGGACTATATTCCGGCATCCCAGGTGAATCCGGACATCCCGCCGTGGCTTGATCCGGTGCTGCAGAAGGCGGTACTGAAAGATCCACGGGACAGATATCAAAGCCTGTCGCAGTTTGAGCGGGACTTTACCGTGCCACCCCCGGTTCAGGCCCGGGTTGCGTTCATGCCCCTGCTCGAAAAGGACCCGCTCACCTTCTGGCGCGCCTTGTCCGGCCTTCTCGCCTTTCTCCTGATATTGGCCCTGCTTTTGCGATAAGGTCGGTATTTATGGGGGGGTAAATTTGGGAAATTTTCCAAGTTCGTCCCAGATCGCTTTGTCGGCCATAAATATATACGGGCTTGACACGTTAACTTTAGCCAAACTCTTCGTACTGAAAAAGTTAAAGTGACAGAGCCGTTAAGGTAGTGCTCCTCTTCCCATCAAATGACAATTGCCAGAGGTGGAGGAAATAATCATTTAAATTGAATGCTTTATAACTCTTTATGGTTACTTTCCTGCCCACCGAGCAAGGCATTATACAGTTTTACCAGTTTTGGGGTTTCTTCAAAACTCAGTATTAACGATGCCCAATTCGTGGCCATGTTATAGGCCGCTAAACCGGTGGCAAGTCCTCTTCGGATAAAAGTACTAGAGCCTGCATGGGGGGGGCCTCCGTAGCGTGTTGTATGGGACCGCCTATCAACGATGGTCGCAAAGTCAGAATAAAGATCATGTTGAAGGGTTTCCTGGTTCCCGCGGAGATGATCATAATTAAAGACTTCATTATGAGAGGCGGCGACCCTATTGACATCTCCCCGCATATTCCTGTTTCCTTCTAATGACCAAGGATACAACCAATAGAAACCAGTAGCATATTCATCGAAGGAAGGATTAAGGTTTGCCGGAAAGAATACGGGGAGATTTGGGTGGGTAGGGTTTTGATGAATGCTCAGATAATTTCCAATACGATTTGGTCCATATCCTGAGGAATAGACTGCTTCCAAGCCAAGATTCCATCCAAAATTTTCACTGGCATATGTTGAAACAGCCCCTTCCCATTGTTTCCATGTGTCGTGATTAATCCCGATCGTTCTATTGCTGGAGAAACTCCATTTAAGTCCTAAATAACTAAAGCTGGAGACTTCCTGTTGGATAAGAAAAGTACCTGCCTGACGGACAAATGTCGTTACAGGGATACACCCGGGAATAGAAAGAAAATTGTGAAAAAGAGTATTTGATCCAACTAATATCTTGCTTAATCCTGAGGCAATAAAGGGTATAGATCTTGGCGCAGCATAGGGCACCGCAATACCGACGGCTGTTGCCGCCGCGACATAGGCAAACTCAACGGGATCTTCTTCAAATTTTTCATAGGCGCCCCAAAGTTTATACATATTGTAGGTAATCGATCCAGCTGTCACCAAAGTCATAATGGTTTTGGCGATAGCCTGCTCTCCATCGGGGTCGGTCAGGTTTATCGGATCATTCCAACAATAGGCATAGGGGCTTAGACCATCATTTTTTGGATCAATCTGTAAAAAACGGCCGTTATCTTGATCATAAAGGCGGGCGGGTGTGTCAATTAAACCGGTGACCGGGTTGATCTGGTGGTTTGTGTAACGGGCTAATGTTGACAAGTCCCCTGATGCTCGACTTAACCCCCCAAAAGGCAGATAATCAAAAGATCCTACGACAGTGTTGGTCGCCCCATCAATCAGGGCGCGGGTAGACCCAGAATGGTCCTTTAAGGTGAAAATTGGATCGTCGCCAAAATCTGTGGCGATCAAGCCGTCCGGGCCATGGACATAATAAGAAACGGTCGTATTGCCTTTGCGGGTTTCGGTTTTCGCAAGGAGTTGACCTGCAAGGTCATAATGAAAATCAATTGTCGCAGTCGAATGATCGGGCAGCGTTTCTGTTTTCTGAATAACTCGGCCTTCAGAATCATAAAGAGATGTGAGGCTGCCATAATCGGTTCTGCTCGCGGAAACGGCTCGGTTCAAATTATGATCATATTGAACGGTAAGGTGTTTGTCAGGTAGGCCGGTCATATTACCGTTTTTATTGTATGCCGAATTCCATGTGGGCGGAGAGGGCCATGTAAGACCGATGTCATCCACATAAATTTCCGCGCCTGCGCTGCCTTCGGTAGTTCCTTTTGTTCGATTGTTTAAGGAAAGGTCGACCAGTGTGATCTGGCCGGTAAGGCCCATTTCTGTCAAAATTGCAGGAATATTGATGGTAATATTTTGCTTGGTCCACGCGGTGCCCACTGGAACAAATTCCAGTGCTTTCTGGGCCACAAGCCCAAAGGGTCCATATAGCCCTAAGGACCATTGTGCTTGATTATTTGGTTTTGCGGCATAACCATTCCCGGTCCGCGTATAAACATCAAGGGAAAGAGTAGCATCCGGGGAAAAATAGGTTTCCAAACTGAGGGTTTCGCTATGCCCTAGAATATTCCCGCCTCCGAGCATAAGGCATTGGGTTCCTGAATGAGGATTGGTTGTTGTGATTTGGCTGCTGGAGGGGCCGCCATTATTACTTCCCCATTTCCACGCGCCTGCTTGGTGGCCATTAGCCGAGCTAAAATCTTCGCTGCTGTTGGTCTTTGGGGTAAGGCTGGAATAGCCATTGGCAGGGGTGCCGGGCTTTCCGACTTCTGCTCCAGTTGGATAAGCATAATTATATTCTGTCAGACCCTTCACTTTGGCATGTCGATTTCCATTTGGGTCATATCCCTTGGGTGATCCTGTGGCGGGACTTGCAAAACCAAGGCCTGAATTATGTGCATCTGTGGCGGTAATCAAGCGACCAAGGGGATCATATTGATAGTCATAGGCTTGAGCAAGGGGTGGCGTTTTCCAATGTTCACTGAAGTGGTAATCAGTGGAAAGGGAGCCAATTTGCGATGTACTATAGTTCTTATTTGGGGTGGAATAAGAAATGTCAATGTTCAGGTAGGGGTCTTTCAAACCTTTTACTCTACCCTCATCATCATAACTCATTTGTCGTGAAAAGCCGGGATTAGTGGAAGAAGGGGGGCGGTTAAAATCAATAGCAATCAATTCACCCAGGAAACCATAGGTATAAGCGCTATAACGGGATTCAATCCAATCAATGGGTTTGCCGGGGTCGACAATATCATAGGCATTGGTTTTTTGTCCAATACCTGCAATTCGGCCCATGCGATCATAATAATAACCCACACTATAGGATTTCCCTCCTAAAGATGGATAAGTGATTGAGGCAATGTCACCGGAAGGACTAAAGACATACTCAGTGTTTGCAGCAGTTGCTCCAGCGATGCTGATGCTGGTGGATAATGTACGACCGAAACTGTCATACGTCTGGTTTTCAAGGGTAACTTCATTCCCGCTATCGGGTTGGGTTTTTGTTTGATAAAGACGATTGAGGTAATATGAAGATGCGGCTTGACCGTCAGTGTCATAATGGTCACTTTGCCGCCACCGACCGGTGGCCGAGGGACCTGTGCCGCTGCCCCCGGTTATTTTGGGAAAATTTTGATTGTCTATTTGGGCCAGAAGAGCCGGGCTTCCCCATTGAAAATTAGCGTCTTGAATCCAACCGCTTTCAATAGGGCGTCCCAGAATGTCATAGCGAATATATTTAATACGTTGCACCGTTACATTGTTGACCTTTGCAACGGCGCCTTCGGAATCCATGATAAACCTTAATTTATCCGTTTGGTCATAGGCGGTGAGAACTTCTCCACTATCAGGGGATGTTTTCCGGGTGCGTCTGCCGAGAAAGTCATAGGCATATGTTTCCGTCCAATTGGCTGCAGTGGTTCCTGTGGGCGGTGCTGCTCCGTTTGCTTGTTGTTTGCTGAGTAAGCGCCCCACCGCGTCATAAGTTGATTTTTGGCGCAAAGATTGAGGTGCGTTTTCTGGCCCCGCATAGGTTTCAAGGAGGTTGCCGTCTGTATCTCTGATTTCTCCTTTGACCAGAGTTATTGGTGTTGGAGTCTCTGTGACCGTTTCACGGCCAACCTGAACTGTTTCCTGTTTCTCAAAATAAGCAGGATTGGCGGTGAGTTTTGTTGCTTTCATACCAGGCAAGGCTGATATGCCATTATAGATAAAGCTTGATATATACCCCATAGCATCTGTATTGGACGTTGGTCGGCCCCGAATGATTTCGATAGGTCTTCCGAGGGGGGATGCTTCATACCGGGACATATTATAGGTAAATTGGGGGCCCATTTCTGGAACAGTCACCCCAGTTGCGATGAAGGTGGGAAGGGATAGGGCTGTGCCATCTGTATTATCCAGGTAACTTTCCAAGGAACCATCAGGCAGTTCAGGACTTTTCGGGGCGGCGGCGCTGGTAAGTTCAAGAATTGCCCGCATCGGGCTTTTGGAGATCACGGATCGGCCTATTTCATCAGAGAAATCGCCCCCATTCATGAAGGTTATTTTACCTGCCGTCTGACCCGTTGCGGGCCTACCCAAAAGAGATAAATTTTGTGTTTCGCGGAGTAAACCATCTTTAAAACTAAGGTTTAAACGGGGATCATCCAAACGAATAAGTTTGTCAAAATTGCCGCCAATATCAACCGCAAGCGTGAGGTTACCTGTGGCAGGGCTTGATCCGGCGTCATAGGTAAAAATTGGCAGCTCATTCACGGTGCAGAGATAAAATCCATCGACGACGGAGAACATCCAGTTATTGTTAAAAGGCACATCAGGGGGAGCAACCTGGAGAGATGTTAAGTTATTTTGGCCATCTTTTTCAATAAGAGAAAAACCGCCCTTTCCGTCATGGTTATCGGGGTTCCAGCTTAAAAATATAGTGCCGTCCCCGATTGACATGGTTGCTCCGCTACCCGGGTTGGCTTCTATATGAATGGCAAAGTTTTTATTACTGGGAACTTTAGGTTGGGCGATGGCGCCAAGCCCGCCTTTTGTACCGCCGCTATAGGCTAGTTTTCCATTCGCAATAGCCCAACTGCCGGATGTTCCATTGGTTAAATTCCAGTTGGATGTTGTGTCACCGTGGAAGTCGTCATACTGGGTCAGGCCACCTGGTGTTAAGGTAAGGGTCGTATTGGGTGTTTTCTCCTCAAAAAGATCGTTGGTTCGGGAAAGTTGTCGGGACAGGCCGGAAAACTCAGCTGTCAGGATTTCTCCGTCTGGTCCCATGGTAACAATCGGTTGAAGGAAATCGTTATACATTGTTCGGATGGATTGACCATTGGTATCAATTTGAGCCAGAGGGATATGTTTGATGTCATCAAGAACGGATACCAGCATTGTGGATTGAAGGGGGCTAAGGCGCAGTTCATCAACTAGGATTTGATCAACTGTATTGGCATTTTTGATCTTAAAAAAGATGCTGACGCTCCCGGCGTCCGGGCTTTTACCGGAAAGTACGGCATTAATATCAATCAATGTTTGAAGGTAAGTCCATGCAGTTTCTGCAGTGGATAGGGTAAGGGGAGAGAGGGGTGCTGATTTTTGGGTCTTATTTTCCGTCCAATAAATCTCCCCGGTGAAATTTGCTTCGCCCTGACCCTTATCAAATCCTGGTGGCGTTCTTGTCCAGCAACTAAAAACATAATCCTGCGTCAAATCATCGGGAATGAATAATCGGCCCACCGTGCCATCTGGGGTACCCTTAGGAACCCTCAAGCAAGATGATCCTGTATGAGAATCTGCTGCTGTAATAAAGCGATTTAAACTGCCCCCTGAAGTAGAAACCCAGCCATTCGGGTCTTCATAGGGTTCAAATCCATAAAATGAAAAACGACTGCTATTGGCATTATGGGCGCTGGCACAGATAAAACGGCCTTCTTTGTCGGGTATATTTAAGGAAATAATACCTGAGATATCCGTGCTTTGGATCACTAAACCTGTATCACTATAGCTGTTTATGATGTTGGTTTCCTGCCAGCCTGTCGGAGTTGTTCCCCCTGCAGCCCACGCATTAAAATCGACTGCATTCGCAGAGATCATTCGGTATGATCGGTCACAAGCCCAAACATCGTTATCCCAACCCTTGTGCCATGTGGTGACAGTGCCAGCTATTTTTTCTGGAGTTCCGGCACCAACTTTGGCTGTTTGAATTTCTTCAATCACAGCATCCAGAATATTGGTTGATCGGGTTGTATCATACTGTTGCCAGAAATAAGTCAAGGCGGTGGTGATCGTGATAACCTTACCTGCTTCATTGATGCGTGACGTTTCATAAGTACTCAATTGGCTGGTATCTGCAGAATAGGTCATATTTTCTGTTTTGGAAACGCCCTCCAAGGTTGAAACAATACGTTTGTTTCTGACGGTGGCAGACCAACCATTTTTTAACGGGGTAAGGGTTGCCCACCAATATTTATCGGTTCGAGATTGGGGGGTAGTTGTTTGATTTTTAAAAATACTGTCAATTGTTGTATAAATTTGTCCGGCGAGTAAAGAAGGGGCCGTATCTCCATTGGTAATGTTGGCCGCGACTGGCGGGGCTAAGACCGGACTTTCACCAGGGCTTAGGTTATTGAACAAATAAATATCTGTTGTTCCCCCGTTGGAGGGGGTGGGGGTGGCTGATCCGGGATAGCTTGTCACATGATTAAAGGCAGGTGTGTCGCCGGTAATTGAGAGGATCGCCCCTTTCACATCAAAAGCCATTGATGTTGTCATGCTGCCAGCTAATGTGACTTGATCGGACGTTTGACCATCAGGAAGGGTAACGTTTGTTCCGGTATAACCACTTGTGATTTCAACCTTTGAGGCGACTAAAGCTGATTGTCCCCCTTTGATGTTTTCCTTCACCAATCGATGCAATGTCAAGACTAGCTGGGCGCCACTCCAGTCCCCTGTATAGGTCACAAAAGCCTGAGAACCGATCAGGTCGTGAGATGGTTTTCCGGTGACCAAAAGGGACCCTGTGCTGGAAAATACGGCCCCTTTTGTTTTGCCATTGCCTAAGAAAATGGCTTTTGTTTCTGTCTGGGAATGGCCCGTGACTTGATAAAGCAGATATTGAGAGTTTAGCAAGGTAACGCTGGGCGCATCGGCGGCGGTAAGTGTTGGGGGCATACCTCCAGAGACGATAGCCCAGTTTAAATCAGGGCTCATGTAATAGAGCGAATCTGCAAGGGCTGTATATCTGCTGGGTATGCCCTTACTTAATGCTGTAACAGCGATGCCAACCCCATTTCCGGGAGCTGCTGCGGTTGACCTTACTGCCCAAGTACCGCTCTCTGCGGAATAGGTCACCAGATCATAGTGATGTTTACCGTTCGCGAGCGTGATTGTACGGGTCGCTGTGTCCGGTCCCACCTGAACGGCATTGACCACATCTCCCGCTGCAAGACCAAGGGATGAGAGGTCGGCTTCCATCCAGGTTTGACCATTGAACCGCCACATTAAATTCCCTGCCTGAATGGTCATTGCAATGACTGTAAAGGTTGTTGAATTGACTGATCCAAACGTTGAAGAAAGGTCTGTAAGCTTTGTTAAGTGGCCTTCATTGTTGAGAGCGCCGCCATAACAGGTCATAAATTCATTAGGCCCGGCTTTGCCGCCCGCCAATATTGCGATAGAAGCTGAGCCAAGGGATGATTTTAGAGCGAGAGAGGTTCCCAGTTGAACATTTTTTTTAAGTTCACTGGTTTGCCAGATACCTTCAGAATTTCGGGTGGCGAGCCAAGCGGACAGGCTGCTACTATTCACAGAGGATAAGAGTATTTTATTTCTCTCAGTGGACAGAGAAAAGGCCACTTGATGGGTGAGCCCCGTTGTGATTTTTTGTTCTGTGGACCAGATAAGATTGGACAAGTCATACCGGTATAAATCCCCGGTGGGCAGACAAAGCAAGCATACAAATCTTTCCCCATAGACCAGATTATAACCGGTGTTGCCATTGGGATTCGGCACATCAGTGCCATTTGCTCCATTTGAAATCCAGGCCTCAGGAGATTTAGGATCGGGGCTGAAAAGAAAGATTTTATTTTGAACAAGAAGGGAAAATCCACTATCATGAGATGCCGTCAATATGCCGTCATATCCGCTTGTAACACCATTGGCCACAGTGATTTCTGGGCCTGCTAACCAGCGTCCCTGCCACCGATAGGGCTGAAAAACCAAGGAATTATCCGAACCAATCCATAATACAACGGTGAAATTATCTTCAAAGATAAATTTGGGATGGCCGAAAGTTACCCCGGTTTTTGTGGGGGGAGGAAGAGGGATTTCCCTCTGACTATATTGCAAGACGCCATTGGTCCCTCCCGCTTTCTCATAGGTATAAGTGACGATGGAGCCCTCTAGCGTTGTCACTGTGGTTAAGGCACCGGGATTTACATCAGATTGTAAATCAGTCGCGTATCCAAAAATAAGAGGAGGCAGGCTTTGTTTTGTGTGCTGATATTCAGTTCCATAAGTCCATGTCACATTTTGTAAGAGACGTTTCGTAAAATCCTTATTTTGTCCGTCTCCTGTAATAAATGACAGATCATAATTCAGTTGGGCCGTGATCAGGGCACCGGCACTGCCTTTGGGAGTATAAATGAAACTGTCGAGAGCTTTGGTTTCATAAAAGGCCTGATAACCCGAGACGCTATAGGGATCCTGATATTCATCTGGGTTCTTTTCAATATAGGTAAGTTCAATCCGATCGCCCCATGCATTGGTAATTGTTTTAAGGTAACTGGATTGGGTGTAGGTTGGCCCCGAACCGCTAATGGAGTTCATTATCATATCATACTGGTAGAGGGTCTGATTACCGAATAAGTCGGTAACGGATAGGAGGTTCCAGGCTGTTGCGACTTGGCGCATGAGAGATGTTTGAGTAGAACTTGCCAACCAATCATCAATGGCAAGCATGTATTCCGTACCTTGTGATCCCCCAAAAGAGAGTTTGATGCCCAATTGGTTGATTACAACCCATGTTTCATTTTGGGGGAAATAATTGATTTTCCAGTTGGGTTGTGTGGCCGCAATCCACGTTTGGCTACCATCAGGATTAGAGGTCGAAAAAACAAGATCTGAGGCGACGTCCTGATGAAGCAGGAGGTATGATGTTTCTCCCGAACTGATCCCTTCTCCTTTTTGAGTGAGGATCAGGGATCGAGGAAGGCTCCAGCCTAAACCCGCGACGCCTGTTGGGTGGGTTAAGTTCCAATTTTTGACGGCTTCCTGAATAAGACTGTTATACCGTAAACCAACGGTAACTTGAAGGGTTTCAGGCCCAGGCAAGGACATTAGGGGAAGATCAAAAGCCACCTGGCCGGTGCTTAAATCAATAGCTTCAGAAAATTCTTGTGCGCGTTTCATGATTAATCATCCACAAATAAAAATGGGCGTCTTTGGGCCAGTCCCTCAGGAAGTTCTTCTATGGGGCGTGCGATACGTGTTTCAATCAATTCAATGGCTTCTTCCCCCGCCCATAATTCTCTCTCAAGCAGTTCTCTTCCCAGTTCCCGGCCCATGGCTCTATACAATTGCCTTTCTGCGGCTCTGACGAGGTTGGAGAAGAACCCCCGAATTGCAATTCCAGCCCCGGCAAAGGCGCCCCCTTCTGAGAAAGCGCCTCCAGCCGCTGCGGCGATGACGCCAATAACGGCCACACCGGCAATGCCGCCCAAAGTACCCCCGATAATCTTTGGCAGTGGACTTAGTCCTAAAGGATCAGCATAAAGGTAAGGGTTATTGAGACCATATTGGAACCGATTGAGGCTGGTTGGATTGACCATATTACCACTCAGAAGGTCACGACTGGTGAACCGCATCAGGGATGGAGAGTAACCCCGGGATCGCATGGAAAGTAAGCTATTTCCGTCTGCTAATACGCCAAATTTCCCGCCATAACCGAAGGGAGAAAGTCCTGCCAGGTTGTCTGAATGTATTTTCCCAAAACTGTCATAATTTGCAGATGCCGTGATGTCTCCGGCTGCATTGGTTGTTGCAATAATATTGCCAAAGGGATCTCCGTGGAAGAAATTCACACTGTTATCTGATTTTTCTTCATAAAGGGGCCCTATGCCATTGACGATTTTATTGAGAGGCGATGGCTTTTCGCCATATTCGATAAGCCAATCTAAAAGAAGGTCAGGATTTTGGCCTAATATTTGATGTGAATTTTTTCCGTAAACAGGGGATAATATGCCACCACCGCAATCTGTTGGTTCATATACACCCATATTTGTGTCACGTTTTAAATCTCCCATATTTATTAACGGATCAAAATATCCGTTTGGCACCGTGGTATAAGTTGTGGATTGGTTGTCTTCTGTCTTGGAAGACCGGAAACCATCCGCATCATATTTATAAGTGGTATCCCCAACTGTACTTAACCTGCCAATACTGTCGTATGTGGTGGAAATAAGGGATCCATTGGCCGGAATTTGGGTTAAAGATTTATCATCATCAGAACTGAGGGATTGTCCTTGATAAGTCTCCAAAATATCCTGATTATAAGTTAGAGTTTCTGTTTGAAGGGGCAGCGGCATTGGCATGCTCCAAATACCATTGATCTCTCCTGTTTCATTATGTTGGTTGGGGACAATGGTTAAACTGGAAATAACCACATTGTTCTGCCCCTTTAATCCATATTCTGTAACGGCCCCAGCTTCGTTAAAGGCGTAAGCTTCAACAACATCATTGGGATAGGTCACGGTTTTTAACAGACCTGTTGGCCAATAATGATATGTTGTCGTCCGGTCGGCCCAATCCTTCACCGTGGATAGGTTTCCAAAACCATCCAGAGTATAAGATACACTCTTGCCATCCGAATAAGTTAATAGACGCAACCATCCGTTGGGCCATTGCTCCTGTTTAATGGTGGTGCCTTGTTCTGTTCTTTGGGTCAGTCTATTCCAGGCATCAAATTCTCGGGTAATGGAAACGGAGGCCCCGACATTGGTGCTGGTTCGGTTGCCAGCTTCATCAAGGGTATGGCTGATTTTCTCTTCCGAGCCCGGTGTCACATTTAATAAATACCCGGCGTCATCAAAGCCAAAGGATAATACCCCGCCACTTGCCAAGGTCCGTTTTGCAACACTGTTCCAGGGTGTATATTCGTAAGCTGTCGATCCGCCCGTCGTAAAGATCTCCCCTGTAAGGTTATTCAAACCGTCAAATATTAAAGTCTGATTGAGAGGCGCCGGACTGGAGGGATCATTTGTGGTTTTCTTAATATCCACGTAAACTCTTTGTTCTGGGCTTTCCACCCGGTAAGAAACATCCACTTGTGCAGCACCGGGGGCTGTGAGAGTTCCGGCCTTGAGGTTTGTTAGGGTATCGCCTTTTCTGATCTGTGTTGGCCGTCCAATTGCGTCTCGGGTAAATAAGCTCGCCCGTGCCTCAGGAGAGGTTCCCGCAGATGTGGCAAGCAATCGTCCTTGTGGATCAATGAAGGAATCCCTTGCTGTGCCGACGGGGGGCGTTTGCGTGACTTTCATTACGTGAAGGTTTGACCCTGACGGGTCCGCTACTTTTTCATAGGACGTGGTGGTTTGTTTATTGTCAGCATTTGTTGATTTCACCACCCGGTATAAACCATTGTAGGTCACAGAACGGTTGATGGCCGTTCCGGTTGGCGCTAACGGTGTCGTTGTAAGGGTCTCTGTTACGGCAGTATAGGGAGAATTTCCATTAGGTACTTGTGCCGTTATATAGGACCATTCTTGTTTTTGGCTCCACGTCGGTTGTTCGGGTGTTGTTGCGGGATAAAAACTCAACATTCGCTGGCTTTTAAAGCCACTGGGATTAAAAATTTGAGTATCGGTATAATCATAGTCCTCATTTTTTTTACTTACCGGGTTAAACTGATTAAGTTTGGGCCGGGTAATAATCAATTCACTGCTGTAGGGGCCGGAACCGGAAGTCCTCACTTGTTGTTGAAAGAAGGTTTCCTGATGACCCAGAGGATTTGTAATGGAGATTAGTTCATCCAGACCATTATAGGCATAGTGCGTTGGCGCCTTACTGCCCATGGCAACTGTTTTTAGTCGGTTATTTTTATCATAACTGAAAGTACGGTGAACAGTAACACCCTCGAATTCTTCATAAGTTTCAGAGATAACTTCCCGATTAGCATTTAATGTATAGGTTACCTTCGGTCCGTTGGGCACACCACCGGGCAATTGTCGAATGATGGTATTTGGGGTTGGGGTGTCATATTCCCACCCGTAATAAAAGGGATAAGAAGGTGTCTGGTTGTTCATTTGAACAGCAAACATAATGGGCCGGGCTAAATTATCAAAAGTTTTGGTGATAATCATGATGGGCGTGCCATCGGCTTCGGCTGTTTTTATTTTTTCTTGTCGTTGGGTGTCTGTATACGTAATCGTTATCGTGGTTTGATCCGCATTCGTGAGAACATTTATCAATCCGGTTCCCGGGAAATAGGTCATTCCGGATTGATTACCGTAAGGATCAGTGACCGTTTTTATTAATCCTTCATAAGCAAGACCGGACCAATATTCATAGGTCACTGTTTGGCCTATGGCATCCGTGACCATATGAAGCCTGTTTCCGGGATAATAGCTATAAGATTTCTGATTTTGCCACAAATCTGTTTCATGGATTAGATTATTTTGACTGTCATAGGTCCATGTTTGAGTTTTATTATCGGCATCCGTTAAGCTAATCAAATTCATATTCGTGTCATAAACATAGGTACAAAGGTTAGCTTTGGCGTAGTTATAATCTGCTTTTGGTCCCCTATAGTAGCGAACATATTGGGGCTGCATAAATCCATTATAATCTGTGGTGATAATTTCAGAGGTTGGCTGGCCTGCAGGATTGTGACCCAGAGCCGTTTCCTGATAAACAATAGCTGCAGAATCTGGATCAGAATAATATAAGGTGACATCCCCTTCAGGTTGGGTGACTGTGGTTGTATTCACCGTATTGCCGCGATAGGTCGTGGTGCCATAGACAAAATATGTGTAATATTTAGAACTTGTTTCATACCCCGTTGCATCATATTGTTTTTGAACCCGGCCTTTATTGTCATATTCGTTATAGACAGTACTATTTCCCCAAGGGTCGACCACTTGTTGCAAGAGGGATTTACCCATTGAGGCATATGAATAGTGGCGTGTGCCTATTTGAGGTATTTGGACCGTTTTAAGCTGGTTTGAAGTCACCGTTATGGTCAAAATTAAACCGTTTGATCCTGTTACGGTATGTATCTTTCCATTGCCATCATAGGCAAACGTTAAAGAGGGGGTTCCGCCTTTCAATTTAACTTGGTGGAGTTTGCCGTTGCTATACGCTAAGTCAAGCTGGTTACCATGTTGATCCCTTGCAGCAGTTGCTTGTCCGGCTGAATTAAATACCCAAGATGTTTGGTCTTGATGCTGAAGGATATAACTACCTCCGGGGCCCTGAATTAAATTATCCCCCTTATAGGGGCTGACCGGTTGAAAATTCCCGTTGCTGCTGGCGGTATCACGGTAGACGGTGATATCCGTGGAGCCTGATATGATATAAATCTGTTTATTGGCGAGATCCTTGACCAGACAGGTTTCAAAACCATGACGCCATCGTTCACCTAAATCACTGTCCTGAATGTTGGCATTCTCTGCATGAGTTGGAAATCCGGAGTTATAAAATAAAGTGAAATTAATCGGGAAAACAGCATTCAACTCAATGCCAGTTTCAAAATAAATCATATTTCCGGATGCGATTCCAACAGGGTCATTGGTCGTTGGTCCTCCTGGAGGTGTTGATACTGGAACATATTTTTCCAGTGTATCACAATCACTCGGGATGCTTGCACTACCATTGTTTTTGGCATGAGCCGTGACAGTGGCACTATAAGCCTTTAGGTGATCATACCCCGGTATATCGCTCGCCTTCCAACTTTGGGTTTTTGAGGTGAAGGGGCCTAATGTTATATCCAGAGCGGGAGTGCCGGGAACTTGGGTGCAATCCGAACCGCTAATGGGGCCAACTATTCGGACGGTATACTCTTCTGAGGTTCCTTTGGCCGCCAAGGGGGCCGGAGCGATGCTTTTAAAAATAACGGAAACCACATCTCCTGATGCATTGATAGAAGCTATAAAGTCAGAGGGGTGCGGCAAAATAAAGACGGTCATGATTGCCCATGGGCCGGTTACATTGCCTGCTTTATAACGTATTTTTCCCGTAAACCATTTATCACTGATGAAGGCCGCATTTGTAAAAAAATGATTTTTGGTTGCGGTTTCGGTGCCGATGACTTTTCCGCCGGTTTCATTGTCAATTTGCACCTCAAAACCGAGACCGGACGTTGTGGGACCAGCATAGTCCCAAGCTAACATTATACTGCCGGCTGTTTGATCCACGGTCGGGGTTGTGATGGCGGAAATCTTCGTTGGAGCAGTGATGTTGGAAATGACGACTTGGGCGGTGGCTGTGACCCCAACGCCTGCGGTTGATAGGGCTTGGACTTTCGCCGTATAGGTCACATTGTCGGTGCCAGAGGGCTTGAAAGAGGGGATGGAGGTCACAGAACCATCGACAAATTCAGGGTCCTTTGCCGCACCATTTTCCACGACCCATGATATTAGGTATTTTTCCGCACCATCAACGGGGGTCCAGTTAAGGCTGATATCACCCGGCGTGCCAGGTGTTGCGACATCGTAAGAAAGGGTTGTCACTGGGCTTTCTAGAGCGACTGTAGTAGGGGGGAGGCTCTGTACAATCCCTGTTTTGGAACCAAGGGTGATTGTTGTTGGCTTTGCGATCAGTAAAAGATTGGAAATGTCTTTGGTCAGACTTTTTTGGCTACTGCTGGTGGGTCGGGTGCCGGTTTCGTGAAAAGTCACAATATAATCTGTTGTCTGATCAACAGCAGGCCAGTTCAACTCCAATTTAGGCACGGCATTGGTGATGGTGGCAGACAATGTTGCCTGAGGCAGACCAAGACGGAACAAAGCCCCTGAACTTATAGGACTAAAGGCGGAGTTTTTGCCAAGCTGTGTCGCTTGCAACTTTGCTGTAATACCGTGATTAAGCCAATATTCTGTTATGGGCTGGGTACCTACCGTAAGATCAGAATATATCTCTCCCCATACATTATCCTGAGCTTGAAGAAAAAGCCCATAAGTGGTCCCTGTTTCGACACTCCATTGCGCTGTTAAGGTATCAGAAAAATAAGTAAGATCTCCAACGAGGAAGGTAACATCCGTTTTGACGGAATTTGCGGGCTGGGCCTTTAAAGACCAGACAAGGGACAGATTTGGTGCACCTGTTAAAATACGGTTGTAATAATGGGACTGGATTAACCCTGCGGGCAGGGCCATAGACCATAGGCGAAACTCAGAATAATCTCCCTGCAAGGCGGTACCATTACCTTTTTTACCTATAGTGAGGGTTTGATTATTATCTGGCCACCCCGTTGGAGCATCAAGAACAGACGCGGCTTGGAAAAGGAGACTATTGTCCACCACAACCCATACAGAAAATTTTCCATTTTGGCCAGGTTTGAGAGCAACCGCAATATGGCGCCAACTTCCTGTTCCCAATGCAATGCCCGTCTGGAGTGTTGATGTGCCAAGTGTAAGGGTTAGGTCGGTCGGGTTGGATAGGTTGAATGCATGACTACCTGCTGAAAGGGTGGCAATAACATCAGTAGTAGCCTCTGATGTCGGTTTTATCCAGCCTTCCAGGGTTAGAGAACCGGTGATGGGTTTTGTCAGAGCGGCGGATGTTAAAACGGATCCGGGGGTTGAAAAGCGGGCAATTTTACCGGATGGGATTGATTGGCTTGTAAAAGATAATATTGGTGCAGGCGGGGCTGGAACAAAGGTAGGGATAGATGAAACCATGACTTATCCTTTCACCTGTCTGATATGAGACTGGGCCTGGACCGGAGTTGGCGTTACACTGGTAATATTACCCGCCGCATCCATGCCATAAGCGACAGTGCCGAGGCCAGCCCATGTCTCTTTATGAAGTCGACCCTGGGTGTCCATATTAAAAGTTACTGTGGAGCGATATGGTCCGGATACTTTATCTGAGGGCGGCCCGGTGACCAGTCCGTTAATACCTTGGACCTGCGTTTGATAGGATGTGTTGGCCTCAATGGTGGCCTGAGCAATTTTTAAAGGCGGGGCGGGTTTGTGCTGGGTAGGATCAGCCACATTATCCTTATATAGAGTGATGACATAATCTGTGGCCACGTTATTTGGAATGAGAGCCCATGAAATGATGAAATTTGTTTGATCCCATACCATAGAAACGACAGGGGGAGCTTCATAAATCGGCATCAATCCTGTGCCCAGGGGGCCGACAAGAATAGGCCCGGACGTGCCTCGCAAGGCAATTGTCGCGGGCGGCTCTTGGGGCGTCAGGGGGAAAGATTTTGGTCCCTTTGCCGGGGCGTTAATCGGGGCTTGGCCGGGGACTATAATATGTGCACTATCAATGGTTTCAGGCCCTTGAAAGTCAGGCCAGTTAACGGTCATATTGGCGCCGTCATAATTGAGAGCAGATAAGGCTACTGTTTCCGTTATTGGATTAAGTCCCGTTGTTTGGGGACCGAACACCACACCATTTTGACCATAAGCCCGCAAGGTCATTACTGTATCGGATGTTACGTCAAAGGGGATAGTCTTCTTTTCTGCAGGTGTCGGTACGTTGGTAAGGGTTGGGGTAGCATCGGCTTTTAAAGAAATCTGAGTGCCTTCCGATCCAGCGACATTGTTCCACTCTAAAGAGACATTATCCGTATCATTTTGAAATAAAGTGGCGGTCGGTTTTTCGACAATCGGGTTATATATTTGACTTGCAGGCCCTAAAACAATTCCCGTCGTATCATGTCCTCTGACGGTAATGTTATAGGTCGGACCACTTTTAAGGCCGACATCAAACGTGGCCTCTGTTGTATGGGAGGGTTGATTGTAGGTTGGACCATTCATTTCATCCAAGCTTGCAATATAGCCGGTGACCGTTACGAGACTAATTTTTTGCCATTCCACCGATAGATGGGTAGGTTCATCAAAGGTAATTAATTTCATGGAGGGGGCTTCGGTAATCAGTGCAAGACCATGGCTAGGAGGGCCAAGCACTATGCCTGTTTTGTCATGAGCCCGCACAGAAACGGAATAATCTCCGCGAGGTGTTAAGGTTAAGGGGAACGTTACTTCGGTCGTGTCGGATGGCTCATTCCATGTAGGGCCATTTTTTTCATTTAAGGTTGCAATATAGCCGGTTACTTCCGGGCTGGAGATTCTTTGCCATTGTACTTTCAGCCCCCCGATATTTTGCGCAGGGATATTATAAATGACCTGCGCCATGGTTGGTTTTCGCAAAAGAGGGGCATAATGGGAGGAGGGAGGACCTAATACAACACCTGTTTTATCCGTTGTTCTAACGGAAGTCGTGTAGGTTGCATTCTCTTCTAATGTGACTTTGAAGAGGGCTTGTGTCGTCACAGAAGGTACATTCCATGTGGTCCCGCCTTTTTGATCCAATGTCGCGACATATCCAGCAATGCCGGTTTCGGTGACTTTTTCCCATTTTAGAGCTAAGTCATTGGGGCCATTATAAATAACATTGGCCATGGTCGGTTTGGCAATTAACGGGGCATAACTTTTTGAGGGAGGGCCGAGAATAATACCGGTTTTATCTGTGGTTCTGACTGTGATGCTATAGATATCCCCTTCCACTAATGTGACTTTGAAAGTGGCATCGGTGGTATCTGAAGGTTCATTCCACGTTGCACCATTCTTTTGGTCGAGGGTTGCAACATATCCGGCAACGCCTGTTTCATCGACTTTTTGCCAAAAGACACCTAAATCACTTGGGCCATTATTTGTAATATGTGCCATCGTGGGTTTGTTGATCAAAGGTGCATACCCGGTTGAAGGGGGCCCCAATACCACACCGGTTTTGTCCGTTGCTGTAACAGTTATCGTATAGGGGCCGTCACGATCTAATGTGACCTTAAAAAAAGCCTCATTTGTATTGGAAGGCTCATTCCGGGTTGCCCCCCCTTTTTGATCAAGGGTCGCAATATAAGATGCGACACCAGTCTGGTGCAAAAAATGCCATTTGACCAATAAATTGCCCGGCCCATTATACGTGATATGGGCCATTGTCGGGGGTTCGGTAATGACAGAATATGTCGGACTTTGGCTGACCGAAGCATCATTGACATAAACACTGACATAGACGGTATAAACTATAGTGGGATCGAAGGCCTGTTGAATACTGTATGTGGATAAATCCGACTTAAAGGTTTTTGAAACCTTACCGTTGGCAAGCAGAGTTACCAGATAATAACTGAAGCCCGCAGGTTTATCTGCCTGCCAAATTAGAGACAATGATCCCGGTACAAAGGAAACACGAATAACAGTAGGGGCGGGAATAGAGGCCATGGCCTAAGCTCCTGAAGCAGACGTGTTTATGGATTTTTGATCAGATTAGTTGACTCATGCTGTTTGTCACTGTGAAAATCCGGATGCCATGCTTCGGGCAGCTTTTCCAACACCTCATCTTCGGTGAGGGCCGTGTAATTTATTTGGGAGTTGCCGTAGGTAAATTGCATTTGAGCATCACCGATCCGAATACCGTTGGCATAAAATGTGGTATTTGATTGGGTGGCTTTGATTAAGTCAGTTTCCGTTCCCAAAATAAGATTATAAACATTGCCGCTGTAAGGCTCTTTTTGGATAGAGGTGAGTTCCTCGAATCCTTTTATGCTTTCAACTTGGTTTCCGGTTATTAAGTTTTTAGCCAGTATCACGCCACTGTCTGTAGGAATTGCATGGCCGCCTGTTACTCTTAAGATTTTTCCAGACGCAGTGGTCAGACGGAAGATATTCTCTTCTTTACCTTTGACAGTTGTTTTGACTGTCATGACACGGCCTTCAGAATCTATAAAAATTTTATCATCGGCAACCACATTCTCGATCTTTTTTGTCGTTCCATCGGCAAGGGTAATCTGGGTTCCTTCAGCAACGCAACTATACCAAACCTGCATGGGAGCGATTATTTTTGTATACGGGTCAGGAGAGACGCCTGGCGTATCCGTGATCGAGACATAAACCGGCAAGTTGTTATTTTGAATCATGACATTAAAGGTATAATTTGCATTGGAATTTCTCACCAGACAACCATTTGCGGGTTCAAAATGGGCGGGTTGCAGGTTCCAGGTCAGAACGGCACCATTCACTGTGGCATTACTAAAGAAATCAGTGGTGCTCTTAATGATATGGCATCCTCCTCCGTCTTTGGGATCAGGATTGGCTATGGTAATCAAGCTATAAGAATTACTAGATGTGATCGGTATATCAATGGGATCCGCATAGGTAATGGAACCGTTGATTGGCATAATGACATTGGAACCGCTTCCTCCAGCAGGTTGGTAATCACAATCAGTCGCTTGCCGGGCAAGGCAAAGTTTGATGATGCCGTCGCCGTTAACATCCTTTGGGTTACCTGGGTCGATGACTGTCGGTGGTGAAATGGAAGAACTCGCATAAACCATACCATGATGGGGGGCGCCATTTTGATCTTCCCAGAAAAAAGTGGAAATGGATCTGGCTTCCAAATCTGATGCATCCAACGTTCCATTTGTACTTAAGGTTTGGTCGGTCCCACTATAGTTTTGTGTATTACTGACCAGTTGGCCCTGAATATGACCATCCTGATCATAGACACCTAAATGTAATTGAGAAACAACGGGGTTCTTAGGGATCGAAGAGATAGCCGTGGTGTCATAAGTCCGCGTGCTGGGACGGTTGCCAAAAGAAGTGATGAGTTGAATGGGGCCAATTTGGTACCCCCCCTCAGTAATATTGACAATTTTGTTGCCCTGTTGTTCATAAAGAGCGCGTTTATGATCTGGTGGGCCGGATTTTTTATGAAGATCGCGGGCTTTTTCAAGTGTTTTGAAAATATTCGGGTGGGATTTAGGTGTTTTTCCGCTGAGCAATAGTGTTGTGCGGTAAAAGTCATAATGATGTTTTTTTCGGAAATCCAAGGATTGTGGTACAACAGGCGGCATTTCTGCCACGACTTTCCTGACGGCTTCAGCGTGCTTTTCTAGAAGTTTGTCTTTTGTATGCTGAGAGTCTTTAAAGGCCGTTGTTGTGAGAAACACTAATACAATAAATAGAAAGGACATTAGATTTTTCATGATATTACCCTAGATATTTAAAAGGGCTAATGCATATTTAAAGTGTGTTCTTGATTAATTAGCCGCTTATTTATATTTTTATTAGTTTTGGTTCCTCTCTTTTGTATCATTATATGGTAATTTTCTCAACTATAAGATTATAAATTTCTAATTTTGAGAGAGAAGGCTTAGCTATTGTGGTTCTAACACTATAGGGGGAGGGAGACATTACCATATAAACGAGCAAGTTAGGGTTGCCTGATTTTTGTATTTACTCATGGTAAGAAGGCCTGAATTTTTCTCATCATCATTTCCCGGCATTGGTGACACTCCAAGCTATGTGTTGCATTGGGAATGATATAAAGTTCCGTATTCTGGTCGTTTTCTCTCAATAGTCTCACCATTTTCTCGGAATGGAATATGGGTGCATTACGATCTTTTTCTCCATGGATATAAAGTGTGGGGATTTTTATTTCTCTTGCATTCAAAGGCGGTAACAGGGCCTTTGTCGTTTCATCCAGCTGTGAAATATCTGGTAGATCCTTTGTGAAAATTTCCTTCAACTGTTGAACCGGTTTATTGGTAAATATAGTTGTGCTATAGATGTCTTTATTCGTAATATCGCTCAGGCCTGATATCGAAATGAACCCGGAAAATCTATCCGGTGCGGCAATGATGGAGGATTGTGCGATAAGGGATCCAAAGCTCGCGCCCAAGAGATAGATCGGTTTTTGAGCCCGATTGTTAATTAACCAGTCCGCTGCCGCAAGAACATCATAAACCATACCCTTGTAATTATGATCACTGGCGCGGATATATTCCTCACCGTATCCTGTCGAGCCCCTGTAATTGACGCTTAATATTCCATAACCGAGATCGCTCAAAAAGGCATATGTGGCTGAATAGTGGGGAGAGGAATGGGAGCGTGGCCCTCCATGAATATATAGGATATAACCTTTTTCCGGTTTTTCCGGTCCAAAATAGATGACATGGGACTGGAAGCCATCTTGAGCGATGACTTTAATTTGCTGAGCTGCAGGCCGTTTGGCGGTAACTTGCTGGCAAAGCTCTCGAATTTCTACCGGTTTCTCGCCGGAAATGTCGTAGACGGCATAGCGGACGCCACCATCTGAATCTTTTGTTTCCGCGACGACCTTGCTGCCTGTTTTATCGAAGTGAAGGAGGCGCGTTCGACTTGTAGATTCAGGGTTTAGGCTTGCATATTTTTGCCGCCAATTATGATCAAAATATATATTTTCATATGTGCCCTGATTATTCAGTTCCGCCCATAAAACCTCTTCTCCTCCTGCTGAAAACTGGACATGATTGAGTTTTTTCTTTGTGCGTAGTATTTTCTGTTTAACATCTGTTAGACTATTCGTCCAAACGATGGCGTAAGTGACGGTTTCTGTCTTGGTATCTTTATCAGCCTCACGATCCTTCTGGATATAATAGAATTCTCCCGACGTTTCATTGTCGAATGAGTCGGGGAAGTAAGGAAAAATATAGTTATTTTGAGTGAAACTAAGGAAGTCTTTCCATTCATTTTTGTCATCACGGAATTGTAATATTTGACCATTGCTGTCCTTTGAAGCAATTGTTCGAGCGATAATCTGACCTTGTGAAGATACATAGTATAAATTGACCATTGCATCATCTTTGGTCTCCAACCAGGCATCTCCGGTCTTAATATTCATATATTGATAAGGCGCTTTATTAAAAAACTGTTTCAAGGGCGCTGGTTGGAAAGGTGATTTGTCAGGTGATAATGGGGTTGATTTAACATACCAACCTTTTTGAATTAATTTTTGATTTTTACTTATTATTCCATTTGTATTGAGGCCCTTAATGTGTTTGACGATTTTTTTCTGTCCTAAGGAATACAGCGAAATACCTTTATTTCTCATTATTAGAATAATATCGTTTTCAAAAGAAAGTGCGATATTATCTGATTTAATACTAACTTTTACGGCCTTGTTGCTTTTTGAAAACCCCTTTAAAGTGACAGTTTCGGGGGGGTTTTGTATGTCAGCTAGCGAAAAGATGGTTAGATCGGCCTGACTTGTGCCGGATGGTTTGTATAAGCCATAGGCAAACTGACCGTCTTTGCTGATATTGAAAAACTTAGCCTGACATTTTAGGTAATTATCGGGATTAAGTTGGTTTATATTTTTTTGTGAAATTACCTGTTTTGCTATGCTTGTTTGAGGAACAACGGAGAGATATAGTAAAAATACCCCGGCGAGGGCTTTTACTTTGCCGGAGATAGAAGTTTGTTTGAAAATAAAACTACTCATAATTACTCTGTTCCATCTACTAATTTTGCCGCCCCAAGAGAAAAATAATTTTCTAGTAAATCTGGCATGCCATTATTATCTGAATCTTCTCTTGGAAAATAATCTGGAACTGTAGTTTCAAAAAGCTCGTCTCCTTCCTTATCAAGTTTTAAGTCTTTTCCTTCTGGAACCTCATAGATCACCTCATTTGTTTCTCCATTTTCAGTATCCTCACCCCCGTCGCCACCGGAAACATAGACCAGTTCTGCTGGTAAGATTGACCGCATACTGTTGACTAGAATGTCGGTTGGTAAGTCTTCATTGGAGATCAAGTTCGTCATGGTTATTCCTTAAAAATTAAGTTTCTCTACAGTTAATCCGGATGTTAAACCTAAGCTTCAATAATCGAGAACGGTTTATACCCCCAAATTGTTGAGGTGATATCCCTCAATTTTTTCATCAATACACCTATGACGAGCTTCTGACTTAGAGTAGACACTATAAACTTGAATTTTATGTATTTCGAGGCGACAAATATTGACATTAATGCCGCGTTGGACCAATCATTCTTTAACATCCCGATAATGCAAGATATGACCTAATACCTTGCCTGATTGTATCTGGATAACCTGCAAGATCAAGAGGAGCAGAAAAAGAGAGACCAATGATATGATCTTGTTTTCTATAGCATAGAACTTTGACAGAGTTTATGTGACAAGCCCTTGATATTAAATCCTCATGTGAGTGAGACGCCTTTTGGTGGAAAGGCGCCTCAGTTTATGTAATTAGAGCGTTACTTCTTTTAAGAAGTCTGTGGTTAGGGCTGAAGAGTGGAGAAATCCACGGAGAAACCCGGGTTCCAAGTATAGGCTGTTGCGTCGTAATGTATTTTCCAATACACACCCGGCGAACAACTGCTGCCGTCAAAGCGGGACCCCTGCCAGCCAAAATCACCGGCGACGGAAATGTTGCCGGACGCCAGGGTTTTTGTACTCCAGGCGCAATAGGTTTTGACTTGAAGCGAGGCTTTTCCGGCTGATGACAGGCTGCCTACATGTCCCCAGGTGCTAAAAGCATCTTTCCAGTGATCGCCGATATTATCCCCATTGCAAGGTTTTGTCATATACCAACGCGCGCCGAGCTTGCTAGCGGAACTGATCGAGCTGCAGGTCCAGTCCGTCGCCCCCGAAGAGATCTCATCTTCAAAACTCCAGACTTGGTACCCGCCCAAGGGATCCTTGTATGACATCGGCACATCAATTTTATAGGAGACAACCCCAGAGCCACTGGTCGGTCCGTGATCAACATGGGTGAAACCTGCTGCAGAAGGGTCAAGACTGGAATAGAAATAAGTATTACCATACCCCCGGTCACAACTGTCATCGGAATGGAGGCTCCCCGCCGCCAGGGACATGTTGCTTTCCACAATCAGATATTGGCTGTTTTCTGTCGCCGACTGACTGAGAAATGCCCATATCGTCCAGGTTGACGTCACAGCGCCCGCTGATTTATTCGATTTCTTATACTTGTAGGTAAAACCCGTTGTCACATTTTGTGACGTCTTGGTATATTTCATTCCGGTGGGGGGATTGACGGTGGAAACCGTCGGTATATTCTTCCCCGCCATGGCGTCCAGCAAGCGTGAATAATAGTCATTGGCCGCCTCAGGGGTGACGAAAACCTGGGACAGACTGGTAAAATCGGTACAGTCACACTCGTCCTCGGGATGCGAGCTTCCCTCTAGCCCCTTGGCGATGGCCTCTTTACTTTTTGCCGTTTTTGAACTTGAGCCTGCCGCCTTCGCACTGTAGGCTAGAACTTCAACCGTATGATCGGTCAAACCGCAGGCGTTTTCTTTCCCCTGAATCATTACTGCTGCAGCAGGGAAATTCGGCATTGCGCCCGTCGCGCCTGTAAGAGCGTTATTAATCTCCGCCGTTGGGCAGAGAATCAGGAAGGGCATTTCTTTCGGCACCTCTCCATACCAGGACTTAATTTGTTCCGCACTGGCAGACCTCCCGTCAGCAACCACAAGTTTTTTATCTTTGAGCTTATTTTTTGTGGGGGATCCGTGTTCTGTCAAGTTATTCAGGTGAAAAAGGAAGGCTACGGGATGGCTGTGCAGGCCGTCACCGCATACGAAAATTTCAGATTGAATCATCTGTTTCTCCTTTTGAGTTGGAATTTGTGCAAGAATACATGTGGAGGTAGATATTTATCATATTATGGCAATAATGACTAGTATAAATTGATATATTGTAATATATGTATATGATTAAGTTCTGTTATGTAGATGTAGTGTTATTAAGAGGGAATTGCAATTTTGAACAGGGCTTGACGTGACATAAAAAGCAAAAGTCCGACAAACGGGAGGATAAAATGAAGTCCATCTTTACAGGTGCTTTTTTTGTATTTTTTTGGAGCCTAAACAGTATTTCACTCACGGTTCTTGCCGCGTCCCCCCCCATCACCCCTGCGCTGTCTCTTCCCAACTATATATCCTCCCAACCTGTCGGTAATCTGGCGGCAAATTTCTCGGTAAATGGAAACGGGTCCGCGACCCTCACGGTGCCCATTCAGGTGCCGCCGGGCACGAATGGTATTGCTCCCAATCTTTCGGTAAGCTATGACAGCCACCGCGGCAACGGCTACCTCGGCATGGGCTGGGCCGTTAACGGCCTGTCGGCGATCACCCGCTGCAGCGCCAATTACCGGATTGACGGCTATAAAGCCAATGTCACCTATAGCGCCCGCGATCGTTTTTGCATTGATGGCCGGCGGCTGATCGCAGTCAGTGGCACCTACGGCACAGACGGCTCCGTCTATCATACCGAAAGTGAGACCTGGACGATTTTCACCGCCCACGGCACCTGTGGCACAGGCCCCTGCAGTTTTACTGCGACGGATAAGGACGGCAACACGTTGAGTTTTGGCGGGACCGCCACCACCACGGGCTCTCGCATTCTGGCGGCGGGGCGCACAGACGGCAGCGTGCGCACCTGGGCCATTGACAGTTTTACTGATCTGAATGGCAATAAAACCCTGGCTGAATATTCAAGCGATACGACGACCGGCGAATATTATCCGACCCGTATTGCCTATACCGAAAATACGACGGCGGGCTTGTCGGCCAGTCGCTTTGTCACTTTCACCTATGGCGCACGGCCGGATATGGTGCAACGTTATCTCAGTGGTTCTAAAGTATCCGTGACCAAGCTTCTGACCTCAATCACCACTTCGGTTATGATTTCTTCTCAGGTGCAAAATATCCTGACCTACAGCCTGTCCTACAGCCAGAGCCCAACCACCAAGCGCAGTCGTCTGAATCAGATCGAGGTCTGCGACGGCCAGAATGTTTGCTGGCCCGCGACCAGCTTTGACTGGACCGTGGACAGTCAGGCTTTCAAGCCCAGCAGCAGCAAACTGCCGGGGCCGCTTTATGTGGTGATCAATGATCAGCAATATGTCTATGGCCTGCTGATGGATTTCAACGGCGATGGCATTGCCGATTACACCCAGGCGTCCGAATTCATCATCGGCAGCGGCACATCGCAGGACCTCTCCATCTATATCGGCCAGTCGGATGGTAGTTTTGTCAAGGCGGCCTACAGTCTGCCCGGCCCCATCTATCAGGTGACCGCAACCCAGGTCGTGCAAAGCGGCATCCTCATTGACGTCAATGGCGATGGCATTCTCGACTATTCCCGGGCCCTGAAAAACGAAGACGCCCAGACGGAGGATTTTGATGTCTATCTCGGGTCAGCCACCGGCTTCACCAAAAATGCCGCCTTCAAGTTGCCGGGGCAACTCTTCTGGCAGGTCAACCGCCAAACCTATAACAGCGGTATTCTCACCGATATGAACGGCGACGGTTTGCCGGATTATTCCCGCGCCACCCATATTCTCTCGAGCGGCGCGATGTTGCTTGATATCTATAAGGGCACCCCCGGCGGCTTCCAGAAAATCTCTGCCCAACTTCCCGGGGCGGTCTATTCCATTTCCGCCACAGGCTCCCTGACCACCGGCATGGTGCGCGATATCAATGGCGACGGCATTGCCGATTATTCCGCGGCTCTGGTCAATCAGGACGCCGGCACCACAGACCTTAAAGTCTATGTCGGCCAGTCGCCGGATTTCACCTTCACCAATCAGTTTAACCTGCCGGGACAGATGTTTTGGCTGGTCAACGGAAAGATCCTCGAAAGTGGTCTGCTGACCGATGTCAATGGGGACGGGATTCCCGACTATTCCCGCGCCACAACGCTGGTTAATGGCACCACGAAAATTCTCGATCTTTATTTCGGGACCGGCAGCGGGTTTGAAAAGGCCCCCTTCGATCTGCCTGATTCCGTCTACGCCATTGACGCGGGCCTGTCCGATATACAGGGTCTTCTGACCAATTGGAACGGCGACGAAACCACCCGCTTTTCCAAGGCGACAAAATGGCGCGACAATACAGAAGAGCTGGATATCTATCTTGGTTCCGGCAGCGGGTTTGAACAGTCGAGCCTTAAATTGCCCGGCGCCCTGTTCTGGGCGCAAACCGCAGGCACCTATTCGCGCGCGATCTATCAGGATCTCAACGGCGACGGCCTGACCGACTTTGCCGACAGCGTCTGCCAGATGACAAATGGTGTGCCCGATCAATGCGCCCTCGATATTCAATTGGCCGAGGGACCCTATACCGATTTGATTTCAAGCGTGACGACGGGCTTCAACGGAACAACCACCATCTCCTACGCGCCCCTAACCAAGCAGGGTGTCTATCAGGGCGGCGCGCCGACAGCCTATCCCTTGAGAAATCAGGCCGGGGATACCTATGTGGTCGAAAGCTATGCCAACGCGGATGGTCGTGGCAACAGTTATACCTATAACTACAATTATGCGGGGGCCAGGACCGATCTTATCGGGTCCGGCTGGATTGGCTATGAAACTGTAACCATGACACAGGTGGCGGATGGGCGGTCATCTGAAGTCACCTACAACCAAACCTATCCCAACTATGGCCAGGTGGCGGTGAGCCGGGTGCGGGACGGGCAAGGGAATTTGCTGACGGAAAGCCAGTTTTCCTATGTGGATGTTGCCTCGGCGGCCTATCAGGCGCTGGGCATTCATCAATTGTTGCGCGCTGATGAAACCATGACCCACTATACTAATAATACCGCCGATTATACGCTTGAGAAAAAATACAGTTACGATGGTTACGGCAATATTCTCATCACGCAGGATCTGGCGGGGCAAAGCAACCCTCAGGACGATGTCTATCATTGCTCCCGCTTTGCCAATGACCCCGCGAGCGGGCGTTACGGCTATTGGCTGCAGACCAAGACCGCCCGCACATTGGCCGCCTGTCAGGCCTTTGTCAGCGCCAGCGATCCTGCCGCTATCACCTGGAATGCGTCCACCGATCTGCGCTGGTCAAAGCGTAGCTATGACAACCTGATGAACCTCGCCTCGACATCGGATTATGACAGTTCCAACAGCCTGTTTCTCGGTATGACCTTCACCCATGACGCGGTCGGGAATGTGGCAACCTCCACCGACCAGAGCGGGGCTGTGCGGACCTATGCCTATGATGCGACCTACCAGACCTATCAAACGTCGATAACTTCCCCGGCGCTGACCAGCCCGGCGACGGGCGCCAGTTATAATCTGGTGACCCTGACCAGCCACGAGCCGGGCTTCGGCACGCTGATCGGCACCACGGACCCCAATGGAAATGTCACCACGCAGGAAATCGACGGTTTTGGCCGGGTGGTGGCGGTATATGGTCCCGACCCGACGGGAACCTCCGTTCAGATGGTTGCCATGACCTGGCAGGCGTCAGGCGGCAGTTTTTATCTCTACTCTCAACAACGCCCGGCCTGGGACAGCAGCTCGACCGCGGATTGGTATTGGCGCAAGGATTACCAGGACGGCATGGGCCGCCCTTATCGTTCCACCAAGAACGGCCTGAAAGCGGGCGTGGCGACGGACGTGATTGGCGTCGATCTTGTTTATGACGCTGAAGGCAGGCTATGGAAATCCGCCGCCCCCTATTATGACGGCGATCCGGCCCCTTACACGGAAACACAATATGACGTCTATAACCGGCCCGTAAAGACCATTCATCCTGATACCCGAGTGGACGCCATCGCCTACGCTCAAGGGGGATTAAATATCACCAAGGTGGAAAATGCCGGGCAGGCCGATGCGCGGACCTCGGTCAAGAGCCTTGATACCCGGGGCCTGGTAATCCAGACGGTGGAGCCCAACGGGCGGACGGTCAATTATATCTATAATCCGATCAAGGAACTCCTGTCGGGTGAAATTCTGCAGGAGGCGAGATCAACGGTCTATACTTATGATTCATTGGGGCGGATTCTGACTCAGACACAAACCGACACCGGTACAAAAACCAAAACCTACGACACGAATGGTCAGCTGGCGTCCATCACCAATGCGTCCGGCAGCAAGATCACCTACGCCAGCTATGACCCCATGGGGCGCCTGCTGCAGCGGATCATGACAAATGACGGCGGCGGGGCCGTTACCATTAACCTCAGCTATGACGCCACGACCCGCCACAACGGGCTTGGCCATCTGACCGGCATAGAGGAGCAAAATACCAGCATAGGCGCCTATAGCTATGCTTATGACTATGACGCTTTCGGCGGAACCATTGGGGGCAGTCTGACTATGGGGGCTGATGTCTATTCCTACGCCTCCACCTACGATCCACTGGGCCGGGTGGTTAGCGCCACCTATCCCAACGGTGCGGTTCTGACGAAAAGTTATCTTGCAGACAGCAATCTGGGCAAGGTTTCCCTGCAAGAAACCGGCGCGGGCAGCGCGACAGATTATGGCATCTACCAGAATTATACGGCGCTTGGCCAGCATCAGAGCGGCGAGTATGGCCCGCTCAATCTTGCCTTCAGCAAAAGCTATTTCCCCGTCGGCCCTTCTTACGCCAGCCTGAAAAACTATCAGGTGCAAAAGAGCGGTACTTCGACAATGAATAAAACTTATCAGTGGGATGCCTTCTCCGATCTGAAGCAAATTCAGGATACGGTGGTGCCGGCGGACACCGCGACCTATGGCTATGAAGACCAGACAGCCAACAAGGGCATGGGATATCTCACCAGCGCCGCCACGGCGGCGGGTAATCTGTCCTATGAATATGACAGTCTGGGCAATGTCGAGAAGAATGACGCCATCACCTATAGCTACACGGCGGGCAGTGACCAGATCGCCAGTGGTTCGGACGGCAGCAGCTATACCTATGACCTGAACGGTAATATGATCACCAAAACGCTGGGCGGCAAGACAACCACCTATAGCTATGACGTTAATGGCCAGATTCTGAAAATCGATGATGGCGGCGGCGTACCGGCGCAGATGGTCTATAACCACGCGGAACAGCGCCTATATTCACAAAATCTGGGCAGCCCCGTCAAGACCTGGCGCGTCACACCCTATTATGAGGTGACGCAACTGGCCAATGGCAGCTACCAGAACACCCTCTATGTGCCGGGACCGGACGGGCTGATCGCCACCCTGACCTCAGTGGGTAAGGATAACAGCTTTACGGCGCAGCCCAGCCCACCGGCAGCGCCGGGTAACCTGAAGATCACATCAGGGGGAATCATCAAGACGCTCGGCGTCTCTCTCGGCGCGTTGTTGATGTTGGTCGCCGCCTTCACGATTCAGGCCAGAGGCGCATGGATCGGGCAGATGGCGAGCTGGCGTCTGCCGCGCCTGCAAAATTATCCGGCGGTGGTGGTGCTGGCGGTGATGTTGTTTCAACTGTCCGCCCCGGCGGCGCAGGCCGCGATGATCCCTGGCGCCAACGGGGCCGGTGTGCCGGTGACGGGAACTTTCTTCTATGTTCATGATCATCTGGGCAGTGTGGTTAAGGTGTTGGACGACAGCGGCAGTGAGACCGCTTCGATCACCTATAACGCTTACGGTGAAATTAATCAGGCGAGCAGCTCTGGTACGGATGACTTCCGCGCCAAATTTATTGACAGCGAGCTGGATGCGACGGCGGGTCTTTACCATATGGGGGCGCGGTCCTATTCCCCCGGCATGACCCGTTTCATTTCGCCGGATCCGCAAAGTCAGTTCGCCAGCCCCTATCTCTATGCGGGCAATAACCCGGTTTCCGCCTCGGACCCTAACGGAGAATTCGCTTTCCTCACCGCCATGATTATTGGCGCGATCGTCGGGGCCTATTTCGGCGCGGCGGCGGTTAATCATGATATGAATCCACTGCATTGGGACTGGAAGTCCGGCAAGACCTATGCCGGCCTGCTGGGTGGGGCGGTGATCGGCTCGGTCGGTGCGGCGGCGGGTGGTCTTGCTGTTGAAGCAGGCGCCGCCATCGGCGCCAGTGGCGGCCTACTGGCCGAAGCGGCGGGGGTCGCCATCGGCATCGCCGGACAGGCTTTGGTCGGGGCCGGTGAAAATGCCGCTTATACCGCCATGGGCGGGGGCAGCGCACAGGAAATTCTGGAATCCGCGGGTAAGGGCGCCTTCTTCGGCGCCGCGTTCGAGGCGGGCGGTATGGCCCTGAGCGGGGTTGGTTCCCGTGTCGCGCGCGGCTCCGGCGAAGCGGTGGAAGAGGCCGGGGCAGGGGCGGCGGCGCGAACCGAAAAGAACGCCGCATCGGAGGAAGCTGAATCTTCCTCAAGCGCGTCCTGCAGTATCCGGCAAAGCTTTGTTGCCGGTACCGCCATTCTGATGGCCGATGGTAGTAGCAGAGCCATTGAGGATATCCGCGAGGGCGATCTGGTGGCGGGCTTCGATTCTGCTTTCCAGAAAATGTCGGGCCATGCGGTGGCGTCAATCTTCTCCCGCACCACAGGAGATCTGGTGCGGGTCGCCTTTGAAGATGGCACGGAAACCCTGACCACCCGCAACCACCCCTTCTGGGTGACCTCCAAAGGCTGGATATTCGCCGGACGGCTGGTCGCCACGGATGAAGTCGCGGGCGTCAAAGGCGCCAGCGGTATTGTCAAGGCCGTCACGGCGCCATCCGGTCAACCTGAAAAGGTCTATAACTTCGAGGTGGCGGACGTCCATAATTACTATGCCACCACTGCCCGGATATTGGTGCATAACGGCAAATATTGCCATGCGGAGTTTGATAAAACCACGGGGTTTGTAACGGAAGTCTGGGACGAGAGCGAACTCAGAACAAAATTCAGCACAACGGCGGAATACCAGGCCGCCAAGCGCGATATTCGCTTTAAAGCCCGCCGGGCGAACTGGGCCATCAAAAATAAGATGGCTAAACCCTGGACGCGGGTCAACAAGCCCGTAAAAACGGCCAGTAAACAGTGGATGGTGTGGAAATGGAAACAAAAATATCCTGGCGTCACGCCACCGGCATCCATTCGACTGGGGCTCGCCAAAATTCGACCGCATTTTTACAAGCAGGATGTGGATGAATATTTGACTCGTATTCAGGGAGGCCTCACAATTCGCGAAGGGGCGGCCTGGAATCAGGGGCCGTTGAACAGCTGGGTCAATTCCACCTCGGGTTCCGCCATGGGGGGGCTGTCAAGGAGCATGAAACCGGTGAGAATTGAAGGCTTTAGAGTGAAGTTTATATGACGATGCAGGATGATCTGAATAACATCCTCCGGGAGGCCGCCTATCATGGCGACCTTCCGGCCATTGCGGAATTTGTCGAGATGGGCGCGGACCCCGCCGCAGGGCGCAGCGAGGCGCTCGCAGTCGCCGCCCAGCAGGGCTATCTCGACTGTGTGAAGCTGCTTCTGGCCTTAGGCGCGCGCCTGGAAGATCAGCAGCATCTCGCCCTGCGTCTGGCGGCCGAGCAGGGCCACCTTGACACGCTCCGGTTTCTGCTTGATCAGGGCAGTGACCCTTGTGCAAAAGACAATTATGCCATTGGTATGGCGACAAAGAACGGACATCTTGATTGCGTCAAGTTGCTTCATATGCGGGGTGCTGATATTTTCACCAGGAATAATGCCTTGACCCTTCTCGCGGCCAATGCCGGGCACCGGGAAATAGTCACCTATTTGCAGGAACCGGCAAAAAACTGAGGCGCCATGTCATACTTAATCAAAACCGCGGAAGCGTTGGTTCAGGTCTGGTATTCTTTTGTGGTCATCCAGAGAAATCTGTGGTTCTAGACCAACAGATCCTGGGTATAAAACTGTTCATGTGAAAATATAGCGTTTAGAATTCTCTCTTCTGATTGGCGAATTGAGTCATAAATCATCTTATGAGTGCGCTCCGGGTCATCGGCCTTTATGACATCAAACATTATCCCTTGCTGTTTGCTCGAATAAGGGAATTTTTTATTGGTTTTGACATAAAGCCAATAGATGCGCATGGCGGTATCTTCCAACTGCCGGGCCCAGTCCTGCATCAGTGGATAGCCCACCGGTTCACAGAGTGTCAGATTTAACTGTTTGTTGGCTTTCAGTATTTTCAGGGCGGAAAGGTCATCATTGACCGGTAGCGAATCTTGGATCAGCCGGTTGAGCCGGTTCATTTCCTCAAAGTCGGCCTTGGCGCCGGTGAGAGAAATGACTTCCGGCAGTAGTATTTTTCGCAACGTAAAATTTTGTTTCACTTCCAATAAGGTCAGAGGCGCGACCTGGGTCACTCTGGGGGACAGGGACACCAGAAATTGTTGGGCCACCAGCCGCTCTATCAGGTTGCGGGCGACCGTTCTGCTGATGCCAAACATGTCGCTCATGATATTCTCTGACACTTTTTGACTCGGGGTCAGTTTCTGGGTGACGATGGCGTCCATGACAATTTCATAGGCATCTTCAGTATCGTTATTTTGCGCCGGGGGTTTAGGCAAACGTGGTCTCCATGCATGATTAGGTGAATATTTATAGACGGCTACCGTGGGCGGTTCAAGTTTTATGTTACCTTCTTTTAAAATAAAACAGCCATAAAATATATTAACACTGTACAAAATAAATATTATGTGGTTTTATTTAGGAAACATATAAAGGGAGAAAGAAGAATGTTGGTAAAATCTATGCGTAAATATTTTTTGTTAAGTGCTGCGACAGCTCTGACCATGCCGGTAATGACCGCTGAGGCGGTTGAAGGTGAGACATTATTTGATGAAATTATTGTAAGTTCTTCGCGAATTAAAAAGTCAGGTTTTGAGGCCCCGACGCCGGTGACGGTTCTTGGAGTGGAGGACATGGAAGCCAGAGGCACCTCCAATGTGGCGGATATTATCAATGAATTACCGGGTTTTTCAGGAACGCGCACGCCCACATCTACGAGTTTGAATTCCCGGGGCAGTGGGACCAATGCCATTGATCTGCGCGGTTTGGGAGGCAATAGAAATTTAGTGCTTGTCAATGGCCGTCGTCATGTCCCAACAGATGAGTTTGGCAATGTAGATATGAATGTCATTCCAACCTTGGCGGTAAAGCGCATTGAGGTTGTGACCGGCGGAGCCTCGGCGGCCTGGGGGTCAGATGCTGTCTCAGGGGTTGTTAATGTTATTTATGACAAAACGCTGGAAGGTCTGAAAGTAGAAGCGCAATATGGGATTTCCGGTCAGGGGGATGCGGAAAATTACCGCCTGTCCATGGCGTTTGGCAGTGCCGTTGCAGAGGGGCGGGGGCATATTCTCATTGCCGCAGATTATAATGACCATAAAGGCATTCCTCTTGCGACGGCGAGGGATTGGTCCCTGAGGCATCCCGGCATATTGCCAAATGCGGCGGACACGGGACCAAATGATGGTATCCCGGCAAATATCATTCGTAATAATGTGGGTCTGTTTCTAGCGTCTCCCAATGGGGTGACCTTGCCGGGGGGACCTTTAGGCAATCTTGAATTTTTACCCGATGGGACGGCTATTCCTCGGGCGCTGGGCACCATCGGCGGTGTCATGATGGCAGGAGGAAGCGGCTCTTTTCTCTCAGATAGTGCGGCGCTCTATATTCCTGTGGAACGTAAAAATGTCATGGCCGCTTTTGATTATGACATTACAGAAGATGTTAATTTCTATTTTGAAGGAAGTGCGGGACAATCAAATTCCAATGGCGCCCTGGTCAATTCATTTTCTTTTGGCATCCCGATCAAGTCAGGCAATAGCTATTTACCTGCATCCGTTCAAACCATCATGACGGACACCGGCACCGGTTCATTGGCACTCTTTCGGACCAACAGTGAGTTTGGCCCGATTTCGTCTGTCAGCCAAACCGTGAATTACCGGTTTGTTGCCGGGTTGAAAGGCGACCTCAATGATAACTGGTCATGGGATGCATATTATCAATATGGGCGCAGTGATTTTTCCAACCGGCAGATTAATAACCTGCTTCCTGGCAATATGGCATTGGCGGCGGATGCGGTTACTGATCCGATAACAGGTAATCCGGTATGTGCGACGGCTTTGAGTGGGGTGGATCCTAATTGTGTGCCGATCAACTTGTTTGGTGTCGGGTCACCCAGCCAGGACGCCATTGATTATGTTACCGGCACCAGTATTTCAGACACTATTCTAAAACAACAGGTTGCCGCGGCCAGTGTAAGTGGGGACCTTTTTGAAGGATGGGCCGGGCCTATATCAACCTCTTTTGGTCTGGAGTATCGTAAAGAGTCATTGAAACGGGAGGTCGATGATTTATCAGAACGGGCCCTGTTCCTGATCACCAACGCACAGCCGCTGGAAGGTGATTATAATGTGAAAGAAGTGTTCGGGGAAGTGTTGGTGCCGCTCCTGAATGAAGAGACAAGCGGGCAATCATTAAATTTTAACGGCGCCCTTCGTTATACAGACTATAGCACCAGTGGAACGGTAGCGACCTGGAAAGCGGGACTGACCTATGATCCGATTTCAGAATTACGCATCAGAGGGACTATATCACGCGATATTCGCGCCCCCAGTATCGGAGAGGTGTTCCTGAAGACATTGCTCTTGTTCGAAAATGTCACAAACCCTTTCACAGGAAATACTGACTTTTCCCGAATATTGAATACGGGCAATACAGAGCTGAAAGAAGAAAGCGCGCTGACCAAAACATTCGGAATGGTTTACTCCCCGGACTGGCTTGAGAATTTCCAGGCCTCGGTGGACTGGTATGACATTGATATCACCGATTCCATCCAGTCTGTTTCAAGTCAGAGCATCATTGACGCATGTTTTTCGGGAAAGGCAGAATTTTGTAATCTGATCAAATTTGCACCGGATAATACGATTCAGGAAATCACGAATAAACTGCTGAACCTCGGCACATTTCAGGTGCGCGGTATTGATTTCGAAGCCCGTTATCTGACGGTTCTGGATAATGATGATACCGTGGGGCTTAAAATTCTCGGCAGCTATGTTTATGACAAAAATGTTGCTGCGGATGGGGTTACGGAAGTTAATTACGCCGGCGAAGTGGGCAGCGCGAGCGGTTTTGGTCTGCCAAAATGGAAAATCCGGGCCAATGTTTCTTATGAAACAGGTGGTTTTGGACTATTCTCACAACTTCGGTATGTGGGGGCTGGAAAATATAATATTCAATGGGGTCCGGAAGAGCTCGCCGATGCCGAAAATAATATCGCCGCAGAGATTTATGTGGACCTTTCAGCCCGTTACCGGTTTGAGCAAGGCAGTCTGGAAGGCGTGGAATTATTTGGCGGGATTAATAATGTCTTTGACAATGACCCACCTGTAATTCCCCTTGATTTCATTGGTCCAACGGCAACCAATGCGGTTCATTATGATGTGGTCGGTCGATCCTTTTACTTTGGGGTAAGAGCCCAGTTCTAAAAAATGGCGGCACAGACCACTGTATTTATATTATTGTGAACATATTATTTAACTCGAAAAAGTCAGGAGAGCACCGCATGATAAAGGCGCTTCTCCTCGACCTTAGGAGCCAAAGATGAAAATTCTTAGTCCTCTACTTGCCCTGTTTCTTTTAAGTGCACAAAGCCAGGCTGCGGAAACCATTCATGATGTTGTCATTATCGGAGGACGGGTGATTGATCCGGAAACCGGATTGGATGCGATCCGCAATATTGGTATTTCTGGTGATAAAATTAGCGAAATTTCACCCGAGACAATCACCGGGAGGCAAGAGGTGGATGCCTCTGGTCTTGTGGTGGCGCCCGGCTTCATCGATCTTCATGCTCATGGACAAAACGCTATTGCCCAGACTTATCAGGTACATGACGGGGTAACCACGGCGCTTGAACTTGAGGGCGGCACTTATCCCATAACGAATGTGTTGAAAAACCGCATCGGAAGTTCATTGATTAATTATGGCTATTCTTCCGGGCATGCGGAAGTTCGCATCGGGGTCAAAAAGGGGGATTTGAAAAAAGCTTTCCATGAAAAACCGACCGCACAGGAATTAAAGGAAATTCTGGTTGGTGTTGAAAAAGGCCTTGATGAAGGCGGCATCGGCATTGGGTTGCCTCTTGATTATTTTTCCCGGGGCGTGACGGAGGATGAATTGGAAGGAATATTCCGTTTGGCGGCGCGACGGGGGGTGACAATTTTCTGTCATATTCGAATGTCCGATGATGCGTCAGACCCTGGGGGGTATAAAGAGCTGATTGATATGGTCCGTAAAACAGGAGCCTCCCTCCATATGGTTCATGTGGTCAGTACAGGATTACAGAGAACGCCCCTCTATCTGGAGATGATGGAAAAAGCGCAAGCCGAAGGGCTTGATGTTACCACTGAATTATACCCCTATACGGCCGGCTCTACAGGGATTAATTCCGGTATCTTTGACCATGACTGGCAAAAGAAGTTCGGGGTTTCCTATGATGCGGTTGAATGGCCTCCCACGGGGGAGCGTTTCACGGGCAAGGCAATGTGGGACCAATATCGTGCAGACAACCCTGATGGGGTTGTTATCATTCATGCGATGAAAGAACAATGGGTGAAACAGGCCATGTCCCATCCGGGGGTTATGATTGCATCCGATGGCATGCCGCTGAGTTCATTCAAGCAGAGAGCCCATCCGCGTGGGATGGGAACGTTTTCTCGTGTTCTGGCTAAATATGTGAGGGAAGACAAGATTATTACATTGCCAGACGCCATCAGCAGAATGAGTTATTTACCCGCCAGGAGATTGGAATCCTTCACACCGGCTATGAAAAGGAAAGGACGTCTTCAAACTGGATATGATGCTGATATTACTATTTTCGACCCCAAAAAGGTGATTGACCGGGCCACTTTTGCAAAGCCCAACCAATTTTCAAAAGGCATTGTCCATGTGATTGTGGGAGGAGAGTTGGTTGTGAAGGATGAAATGGTTCAGGAGGGGGTCTTTCCTGGGAAACCAGTGAGCACCCTAAGCCGTTAGAAACAGATGGCTCTGTCACATTAATTTTTCGAGGCGAAGAAGTTATTCTGAAGCCTAAATCAAGCAGCATAGGTCGCGAGGTTTCATTCAACCATTGCGATAGATAGTAATTGATGTAAAGTTTTTCTTGAAATGAGATGAAGTGAGAGATTTGAATTGCCGCATCTTTTATTTCCTTCATCAGAAGGGGGTATGTGAACTTTCCGCTCGTTTGTTTCTAGGCTTTTGCACCAAGGTGTTGAGAACGTCACCTGTGCATCAATGACCCATTCAGTTAGTAATCTAATGATACCCCTATGACCTATGCCAAATTATAAGAATAGCAAGGTAGTTTGATTACTACTGTCATGATAAAGTGATGTTGGTGGTATTGTGTTGTGCTCTATTGATTAGGTGGTGATTTTGGTGGTGGATATAGTATTAAATCCCTTATAAGGTGTAGTCATGTTATAGAAAATAATTCTGTCAGAGAGCTAACTATATATTTCGAAATATGAGCGAAAAGGGGAAAAGCGGATGAGTTTGAAAAATATGACTGACAGCTTTAGCCACGGTAGGACGTTGGTGACTAATGGTGCTTTATTTCACCGGTGGGCACGGAGAGAAACGTTGTGGAGGAAGGGATCTCTGGCATTTTTCTTATTTCCATTGGCGTCTTGCCAGCAACCGCGAGGAATTCTGGTTTCATCCCCTTCACCTGAGCAAATTGAACCTGAATTTATAGAAATCCCGACGAACACCTTCACGGCGAGAGACAACAATAACCGCTATTTTGAAGATAAAAATTCTACAGAAAATCTGACGGTTATTGGTAAAAATGGCAACGATAGTATCACGACAGGGGAAGGAAATGACACTATAAAAGGGGGAGCTGGAAATGATTTTTTAGTGGGCAAAGGCGGCGATGATATCATAGAAGGTGAAGAAGGTGAGGATAATATTTCAGGCGGCGCGGGAAATGATAATCTCGAAGGAGGAGAGGGTAACGACCTTGTGTTTGGTGGTGTCGGAGACGATACTATAGCGGGCGGCTTTGGCGATGACCTTCTCAGCGGGGGCGAGGGAATTGATGTCCTTTCAGGAGAGGAAGGCGACGACACTTTTATTTTTTCCGATCGAGCCTCGGATCTGGAAGATCAATTCTTGGGCGGTGCGGGATATGATACATTGCAAATTGCGCCAAAGGATCTGTCGACCATTGAAATTCTTGGTATTAATATTCCAGATGCCCTTGGCATCGATTTGGGTGGGTTTTTAACAGATCAATCTGTAACCGCAAATCTTTCGGAATTTTCAGCTACGGATATTGAGCAGATAAGGCTTAATCAAAAAAACACTATTTTGGATGTTGTGCTGCAGGACGTGCAGAGCATGACTGATGAGAATAACGAACTGGCGATTGTCGGCGACCTCGGCGCAACGGTGAGAGGAGACCTTTCGGATTGGCCGGATTATTCTGTCGCGTTAGTCGATGGCAAGGTTTATTACACATTTGGAAATAATGGTGTGAAATTGCTGATTCAGGCTGAATTGCAGCGAATTGGATTTCAGAATTACGAACCGGATTATGATGAAGATACGCCGGGTTATTTCACTGCGAAAGATGATACGGACTCCCTTATTGGCCTGCAAAACTCAACGGAAAGTCTGAATATCCTTGGAAAGGCTGGTCACGACTGGATTTTGACCGGAGAAGGTGCTGATTTCATTCGTGGGGCGAGTGGTAATGATCATGTAAAATCTGGGCCGGGAGATGACGTCATTTTTGGAGATGTCGGAAATGATAACTTGTCGGGACAAGAGGGAAACGATGAAATTTACGGAGGAGAGGGCTTCGACGAAATTTTTGGGGGCAACGACGACGACCAACTTCATGGGGGTGAGGGATTCGATATTCTTGTTGGTGGATTGGGAAACGATATAATATATGGGGATGGAGGAAACGATATCCTTTCTGGAACTCTTGGCAACGATAGGCTTTTTGGCGGAGAGGGAAATGATGTTCTGTCGGCAGACATTGGTGATAATATTCTCTACGGCGGAGACGGAGACGATACGCTACTTCACGGTGTAAGCGGTAATGACGAAATGTATGGGGGGAGTGGGGATGATTATATTCGGGCTGGGAATGGTGACATTATCGATGGTGGCGACGGGGTGGACGTCTGGTCTATCAACACTAATACAACAGATTTTTCTCGGGTGGTGGTACGCAATATGGAAGAAATCACTCTTGGCATGAATCCGCTGACCATTACAGTACAAGATATTCTTGATATGACGGATGCGAACAATTATTTGATCATATCAGGTGAAGTGGGCGCGACAGTAACGTCACTAAATCAAAGCTGGGTCCAGGGAACGGATACTGTCATTAACGGGCAATTGTATCACAGCTATATGTCTGGGGACGCCACATTACTGGTTGATCTGGACATTTTTCAGGATATTTCCTGAAAAATATAAAGCATAATACGCTTTGGCTTTCGAGAAACTAGTATCCCACGCAATCATTCTTAAGCGGAAAGGCATGTGTACTTGATCGAATTGAGTCCGATGCTGCCAAACTTATTCACTGCCCTTGGCCACCAGGCCGTCTTTGGCCACATTGATGGCGTTTACAACAGTTTCAAGGTCGCCAATCTCATGGGATAAGACCATGGATAACTTGCTGAGAAAAAGACTATGTTGATCCGCATCAAACTCGTCAAGGGTTTCCGCCATCAAATCATATAGTTTTTCTAAATCGGCGAAGGTCATCGGTGTGTTTTTCAATTCCTGAAATCGGGTCATCATTTTTCTCCCAATGCGCGCCTGAAGGCCTGGATCACTTCATCTGGCTGGATGTGTTTCCACCTGGCGGCGATATGGCGGTCGGGACGCACCAAATAGAATGTTTCTGCGTCGGCACCATAAGCTTCAAAAATAGACCCATGAGCGGCCCGGTTAAGGATAATTGGCGTGAACGGATCACCGCTGACGGCCATTTGATCAAACAGTATCTGTACGTTTTCCCGGATCACGTTGGATTCCGTAAAATAAAATCCGCTGAACCCTTTTCCCAGATGATCCAGAAGATAGTCATCATCAGTTATTCTCTGGTTTATGACGCATGCCCCCGACATTGGGCCGCGGTCAAATTGACGATCGTGTTCCGGAAAGCTCGTCAAAGGACTTTCTGCATAAGTATAAGGTTGTGACTGGCGCGGGTCTGCGAATTTCCTGGTGAATTCATTCTGCACAGCCAGTGACAGAACCGTTTTACGCATCAGGGCATGCCCGGGGCTGGGCGGTGTCATAAAGCGGGCGCTTTTGCCGGCGTTCTTGAAGACATCTAGCGTTGCGCCCCGTCTTTCCGGTGTATAGCTGGCGAGAATATTTTCAGGGGCGGCGCCTTTTAGAACATAGGATAACTTCCAGGCCGCATTGACCGCGTCGGCAAAGCCGTTGTTTAAGCCCCGAACACCGAAAATCGGCACAATATGGGCAGAATCTCCAATGAAGAGAACTCTGTCATGGCGATATTCATCCAGACACAGGGTATTGGCGCTATAGATGCTCCACCATTCCAACTGCCACTCTCCGTGATGACCGATCATCTTGAGAATATCCTTCACCCGGGACCGGATATTTTCCTCCTGGATGGCGGCATCAGCATCTGTACCGGCTGACAATTGATAATCGACACGCCAAATATTATCGGGCTGCTTATGGATCAGTATGGTGGCGTCGGAATTGGCCGAGGATTCAAAAAATGATCTTCGTTCCGTGGGGAAATCATGTTTCATCTTGATATCGGCGATGACATAATTGCCTTCAAGATTCTCGCCCTTCAGAGAAAGTCCCATTTTTTTGCGAACCTGGCTTCTTGCGCCATCCGCGGCCAATAAATAATCGGCCTGCAATTGGTATTCTCCCTGCGGTGTATCCACGGTTAAGGTGACGTTATCTGAAGTTATCTTGATGTCATCGAGGCGGCTTACCCAGCGCAAGTCAATCATGTCTCCATACCCGGTGACCTTATCCACCAGGAACTGTTCGATAAACTGTTGCTGGATATTATACATGGGATAGAAACGTTCTTCCTCCGAATGAGGCATTTCGAATCTATGAATCATATGATCCTGATAGAAACACTGCCCGTGAGTCCAGCCAAGGCTTTTTTCAAGGAAGGGATCCATGACGCCCAGCTGTTGCAGGGTTTCAAAACTGGTGCGTGAAATGCAAATGGCCCGGCTGCCATCATTTAAGGTTTCTTTTTCATCAATAATAACAGACTTTATGCCGCGCCGGGCCAATTCCAGTGCGGCTGTCAAGCCAACAGGGCCGGCGCCGATGATAGCAACCTGATGTCTTATCGGTTGACCTTTCATCTCCGGCGGGGTTCGGAACGTATATAATGGATACTCGAAATATAAAGAATCCGATAAGTTTTTGCCGTTTGGGCGCATATATTTTACCTTGATACACAGAGCACTGAATTAATGATTTGTTATATTACTTAAAAATACTAATTTTGTATGTCCCCTTTAAGGTGGGACAGCTCAACCCGTGATATATGATTATGTTGAGGCGTAACTATGACCGATGACCTGCCGGGCGTTCCCTGGCTTCAAATATCCAGATGTGTGCAGCACATTGGTACTGTGCAATTCAATACAGATTTGATTCAGCTATTGACGGATTTTTTGTTTGTTGATCAGTGCATGGTTTTTACCTACGCAGAAGCGCAGCAGATGAAATGTCTGATGTCGATAAATTTTCAGAATGAAAAACTGGCCGTGCCCTTGGCGGGTGATTATATCAATGAAGGGTATCAAAAAGACCCTAACCTTGAAGATATAAAAAAGCTGACTGTGGAGGAGAGCTTAACCATCAGGTTGTCTAGTGTTATCGATCTTATTTCGAAAACATATAAAACGAAATATTATAGCCAGCCCAGCATAGCTGATAAAGTCAGTCATATTCAGAACGTAGGAGGTTTAGTCTACTATTTCAATTTCTACAGAGGGCAGGAAAAAGGGCCGATCATTCAAACTGACCTCATTGGCGATGACAGTTTTGTAAGCTTGCTGTCAAATATCATGCTTCTTCATTTTGAGAAAAGGGGATCATCGGATTCATATATGCCGTTATCTTTTCTGTCTGACCGCGAAAGGCAAGTTTGTGAAGGCATTTTAAAAGGTCAAAAAACGGATTTTGTCGCTCATGTGATGGGGATATCTCCGCATACTGTTACGACATACCGGAAACGTGCTTATCGTAAATTGGGCATTTCTTCCCGCGGGGAACTATTTTTGCTCTGTACATAAGAATTTCCGCCGCGTTTGCTTGGGGGCGTGTTCTTTACTGGTGAGGTAAAAAGCATGGTGATCTGGCCGGACAATCTGCTGCCCTGACCCGGGTTGGAAAGCTTTTACAGATTGCCGGGGGGAACGGCGGGAAGCATGCGGTTTTGCCGCAGCTCTCCCAGAATTTTACCGGACAGGCCATAGAAGGATATGATGACCAGGGACGCGATGAGGGCAAACAGAGGCACCAGGGAAATCAGGCTGTTGAGTCCGTCCAGCGTGTCTGTGCTTTGTGGCTGTCCCGCCCGATAACCGATATGATCCAGCGCCACGCCTAGCATGAAGGCGGTGCCGGCGAGCGAGGCTTTTTGCGCCGAGGATAAAATGCCAACAACCGTCGATTCATTACGTACGCCGGTTTGGTATTCACCGTAATCAATGGTGTCAGGCAGCATGCTCCACAGCAGAACCGCAAAGGCGCTTAGGCCCGTCGTGATAACGCCAAATTCCATCAGGGCGAAAGAAATGGACTTGCTGCGATCGAAATAGAGCAAGGTGAAGCCCCCGCCGGCGAACAGACAGCCATATATCCAGGTCCGCCTTTTACCGTGTCGCAGGGCAATCGCGGACCATAGAGGAATGGTGATCAGCGGCGCGCCGGTCATGATCAGGATCGCCGTGTTTCCCGCCAGACGGTCCTGAAGGTCATATTCAAAATAGAACAACAACAGTTTTCCCAGCGCGGTATTGGCGACGGTGACCATCATGATGGCGGCGAAAAGCAGTAGAAAAGGCTTGTTTTTCAGGAGAGAGGATATGATCTGGCGGATTGAGGAGGCGGGTCTGCTATTATGGTCGCCCAGGATTTCTTCACGGGTATTACGGAAGCAGTAATAAAGCGCACCCACAGACAAAAAAGCGCAAAGACAGGCCAGCGTCGTGAAAGCCACGCGATCAGTGAATGTTTCCTGGAGTAGAGCGGACAGTCCGATGACGCTCAGGCCACCGAGAAAACCACAATACATGCGGATGCCGGAAATGCGGGTGCGTTCTTTCGAGTCATGGGTCAGGCGGGCGCTCAGGGCGGAGTAAGGGATTGATACGACCGTGTAACAGGTGCGAAAAACCAGTAAAACAATCAGGATATAAATCACCCTGAGGGTTTCGCCGTCTATGGCCGGTGGCGTGAACAGCAGGATGAAAGACAGGGCGAGGGGGATGGCGCCAAAGATCAGATAGGGGCGGTAGATGCCCCAACGGCTTTTGGTGCGTTCGGCAATATAGCCCATGATCGGGTCACTAAGCGCATCCCAGATGCCGCCAATGGCAAAAATCATTCCCGCTGTAACGGTGGGTAGTCCCAAAACATCGGTATAATAAAAAAACAGGTAAAAACCGGCCCCTTGCCAGAACAGGTTAAGGGCATAGTCTCCCGAGCCATAACCGATCCGGTTGCGCCAGGTCAGTTTGTTGCTGAGAGGGGGAGAGGTATGCGGCATGGGGGCTACTGTTTTCCTGTACAAATAGAGAAACGCGCTTTATATATGATATCGGTATCATATGGGTGAAACGGGAGAAATATCCCGTTCGTCTCTTATGATATAGTCTATCAGTCACAGAAACGCCACCAAATACTACCCGCAGGAACGTCCTCTCATGTCCGAAGTGAAGCGCCACAAGACCCATAAAAAGGCCAATATTAGCGATGTCGCCAAGAAGGCCGGCGTATCGATCAAGACGGTGTCCCGCTTTCTCAATCAGGAAAAATACATTCGGGAAGAGACCAAAGAAAAGGTCATAAGTGCTATTAAGGCCTTGAATTATAGTCCTAATGTTCAGGCGCGTGGTTTGCGGGGCGAGCGATCCTATATGATCGGGTTGTTCGTCGATGACTTAAGCGGGGATTATATCTCCAAGGTTCAGCGTGGCATTCTTTCCGGATGCGAGAAGGAGGGGTCTCATCTGGTGGTGGAGGTGTTGAGCGAGAGAGGTTCTGCCGCCAAAGTGCGGGATCTGCTGTCCTGCGTGCGGTTCGACGGGGTGGTGCTGACGCCGCCGGTCTGTGATGATATGGCGGTGCTTAATGCGTTGAGGGATGCCGCTATTCCCGTGGTGCGCCTTGGCGCGGGTATTCCGGTGCCTGATATGGCGCTTGCCGAAATTGACGACTATCAGGCGGCGCGGGATATGACCGATTATCTGATCTCTCTTGGTCATCACTCAATCGGTTTTATCAAGGGAGACCCCAGTCACGGCAGTGCGCATGAACGGGAGCGTGGCTATATTCATGCCCTTCAAGCCGCGGGTATTGCTGTAAAAAGCGAATTGATAGTCCAGGGAATGTTTTGTCACAGCGGCGGGCGGGAGGCGGCGGCGACCCTTCTGGCACTTGACCCCCGGCCAACGGCTATTTTTTCCAGCAATGACGAGATGGCCATTGGTGCCATGGCGAGTATTGATGCGCAAGGGATGAAGATACCTGACGATATATCAATCGTGGGCTTTGATGATCATGTCATGTCACAGATTGTTCTGCCACCTTTGACCACCATTCATCAACCGATAGAGCAGATGGCCACTGAAGCAGTGAGTCTGTTGGGAAAAGTCACAAAGCAGGATAAATCCATGTTGCAGACCCGGATTTTCCTCGAATATGACCTGAAGGTGAGAAAATCTGCTGCGCCATTAAGTTGTTGATATAAAATGAGTAAAGAAGAAGTATGAGTAACATTTTGACCTTTTTATGATATCGGTGTCATAAAATATCTGGACATATTGCTGTTTTTGGGTATTTATTTAGGACAACGATATCATGTTAGCGCTAACTTTTGCTAGAGATGGCGTAAAACAGGAAAATAGAAGCATATTTTAATATTAGGTTGAGATGAAAGGCGGACTCGTGGTTACTGTAGGGAAGTAAGTAGGAGGACGTCGCCATATAGGGAGACATAGAGTGAGAGTAGAGATAACCAAAAGAATCATGATGGCGGCTTTAGCAGGCACTTGCCTTGGCGGTATGACAGTCCCGGTCTGGGCTGACGATGCAGATGATGAGAATGGGACGAATGTATTAGAAGAGGTGATTGTCACCGCAACGAAGCGGGCGACAAAACTGATGGATACCCCCATTGCCATCTCCGCATTTACCGATGAGAATCTGAATAAGCTTGGGATTAAGAATGTTAAGGATCTGAACAATCTGGTGCCGAATATGAGCATCATGATTGATGTGGAATCCAATGCGCCGATTATCACCATGCGTGGTGTGCGTTCCGCCAATACCACGGAGTGGGGCGATCCGGCGGTCGGGGTTCATTTCGACGGCATCTATTCTCCGCGTCCCCAGGGGGCTCTGGCTTTGATGTTCGATATTGAACGGGCCGAAGTTTTGCGGGGGCCTCAAGGCACCTTGTTTGGCCGCAATTCCACTGTGGGCAGCGTGAATGTCATTTCCAAAAAACCGGATTTTGACGCGGTATCGGGCAAGCTTCAGGTGGAATATGGCCGCTGGAACCAGCGGTCGGTCAAGGCGGTGCTCAATGTGCCGGTTACGGATACTTTTGCCGTTCGGGCTGCAGCTGTTATTGAAAAACGTGATTCCAACCTGGAAGGTTTCTGGGATCCCAACCAGTGGGATCAACGTTATCTGCAGGAAATGGGCCTGAAGTTTGAGCCAACAGATTCAGCCGTGGGACCTGCGACCAATGACGTTAACAACAGAAGCTTTTTTTATGATCAGCTCTATACGCCCATTCCGGTCGCCGATAAATCAAAATTCTATAACAACATTAATAACTATGCCTTGCGCCTGTCGGCCTATTGGCAGCCGACCGAAGACTTTTCCTGGTTGCTGACCGGAGAGCATTACCGGGACGATAGTGCCGGTGGCCTGAACCCGCGCGACTGTGAACGCATTAAAGACCGTCCCGCCGACGTTAATGGCGGCAGTTGTACCGATATCTGGGGGACGGAAGATAATTTCGTTACTTATGTTAATATTCCCGGCAAGAATGACATGACCTTGAACAGTGTTCGCTCTCATCTGGTTTGGGGTGTGACAGAGGGAATTCAGCTGGTGTATAATGCCGGCTACCAAAGCCAGGAACGGGCCGGGCAAATTGACCTCGACCAAGGTTTCTACTTCTGGGATCAGATGTTGAAATGGGTGGATACGGATTATGATTCCTGGTCCCATGAGGTGCAGTTGCAATCGACCGGGGAGGGGAAACTACAATGGATCGCCGGTTACTTTAATTTCAAAGAAGATAACGCGATGAACGGCCAGTATCATGGCGCCATGGGTGGCGTGTCGCTCTGGCTGCAGCCGAAACGGACCATTGAATCAGAAGCTTTCTTTGCGCAAGGCACCTATGAACTGACCGAGAAATTGTTCCTGACCGCAGGGGCCCGTTATACCAAAGATGTTAAGCAGGATCAGGGCGGTCGTAACTATGGTTGCTGGAGCCCTGAATGTTATACCGATGTCGCCTGGGCCGAGGTATGGGGTTACATCGACTGGAGCCGCCCTCTGGATGAACAGATCGAAAATACGGGCGCCGTGCGGGCCAACCTGAATGCTTTGCCGTCTGATTATTATGATTACCCAAATGCCGCTTTTGCGATTGATTCAACCAATGATGTGAAAGAAGACTGGTCTAAGGTCACCTGGCGGATTGGGCTCGACTATGACCTCAGTGATGACACCATGATCTATGGTTATGTCGCGAATGGCTATAAAGGTGGCGGCATCGGCGATGTGTTGATCCGACAGAGTGATGGAGAGCGGTTTGACACCAGTTATGATGGGGAGACAGTGATCACCTACGAGCTTGGTATCAAAACCAAGGCGATGGATGGCAAAATGAACCTCCGCGCCAATGCATTCTATAGTGATTATAAGAACCAGCAATTCACCCAGATGACGACTTATGATGTTATCGACATCTTTGAGGTGGACCCCGACACCGGGCTGCCGGTTGCCGCACAGCAGGAACTTCGCACCTTCCTGACCCGCAACGCGGCCAATTCAAAAATCATGGGCGTAGAGCTCGAGATGGAGTGGAATGCCTGGGAGAATGGTCATATCGGGGGCTATGTCACCTTTATGGATACGGATATCAGCGCCGACTATACCAAGCGCTGGGCCACGGAGCCTGGTCAGGTGTTCAAGGATTATGACGAGGCGTCACAGGATTTGACGAAGCCCTGGTTCCGTAATCTCAGAGGAAATGACCTTGCTTATTCGCCGAGTTTCTCCTTCACCATGAACATCAGTCATGATTTTAATCTGGAGAACGGTGGACGTATCACGCCATTCCTGAATGTGCATTATGAATCATCTTCTTATGTCTCCATTGATAATACGGACAAATGGGAACTTGATCCGAGTGTGCTGAACGAAGGTATTGATCTGGACATTTACAGCGACAAGCGGGCCGCCTGGGCTCTGGCTAACTTCAATCTGAAGTATACTGCTGCCGATGATGTCTGGTTTCTTGAAGCATACGTCAACAATCTGACCAATGCGGATGTGAACTGGTGGCAGGGTTATGCGGGTACCACACCTGTGGCGGCAAAAGCGCGCCGTACCTATGGTATGCGCGCCGGGGTCGAATTCTGATCCAGCCCTGCTTCTGAAACAATACCGCCTCAATCCGATGATTAACTTCATCTGGATTGAGGTCAGAGGGATGTTGGATGTCATCCCTCTGGTCCTTGGCAAAAATCACAATTTGTATGGTGAAATAATGTTCTCAGCTCTAGAAAAAACTCTACTGGCTTCAACGATACTTCTGGCTGGATTGGGCACAAGCGCTCCGACGTCTCTCGCTCTGGCGCAGGATGCTGCTCCGACGGCATACCTTGGTGCAGAACAATGGCCACAGGTGGCAAGTCCGGTCAAGAAAGATCAAGCGGTAGAGCAAAAGATAAAAGCTCTTCTGGCCCAAATGTCGTTGGAGGAAAAAGTCGGACAAATCCTTCAGCCGGAAATTCAGTTCATCACGCCGGAAGAGATCAAAACCTACCATATCGGTTCTATTCTCAATGGCGGGGGGTCATTACCTAACCGCAACAAACACGCGCATCCCAGCGAATGGCTGGCGATGGCCGATGCCTATTATGACGCCTCTGTTGACACCACGGATGGCAAGATCGCCATTCCCATCATCTGGGGCAGTGATGCGGTGCACGGCCATAACAATGTGATCGGCGCGACGCTATTTCCTCATAATATTGGTCTCGGCGCGGCGCGGAATCCTGGACTTTTGCGCAAAATCGGAGCGGTGACCGCTCGTGAAATCAGGGTGACCGGCATAGACTGGACTTTTGCGCCGACCCTGGCCGTGGTGCAGAATGATCGCTGGGGCCGCACCTACGAGAGCTATTCAGAGAAGCCGGAAGTGGTGCGTTCCTACGCCGGAGAAATGGTGCTCGGTTTGCAGGGTGTGCCGGGCACGGCGGAGTTTCTCGATGTGAATCATGTCGTTGCGACGGCAAAACATTTTGTCGGGGATGGCGGCACCTTGCGGGGTGACGATCAGGGGGATGCCCGTATAAGTGAGGCGGAATTGCGCGACATCCATGCGCAGGGCTATATCACTGCTCTGGAAGCTGGCGCCCAGACGGCGATGGCGAGTTTCTCCTCCTGGCAGGGGAAGAAGATGCATGGTAACAAATATCTGCTGACTGATGTGTTGAAAAATCGAATGGGACTTGATGGCCTGGTGGTCGGCGACTGGAATGGTCACGGTCAGGTGCCGGGCTGCACCAACGCCTCCTGTGCGGCGGCGATCAACGCCGGGGTTGATCTGCTGATGGTGACCGAAGACTGGCGGGAGATGTATCATAACACCATTACCCAGGTGAAAAAGGGCGAGGTGGCCCTGACGCGGCTTGATGATGCGGTATCACGAATTTTGCGGGTGAAGATCCGCGCGGGCCTGTTCGAGAAGGGCCGGCCGTCGAGCCGGGGGGTTGCCGGACAGGACGGTATTATCGGCAGCCCTGAGCATCGGGCGGTGGCGCGTCAGGCGGTGCGGGAATCGCTGGTGTTGCTAAAAAATAACGATAACTTGTTGCCGTTGAAGCCAGGGCAAACGATCCTTGTGGCCGGAGATGCAGCGGACAATATTGGTAAGCAATCCGGGGGCTGGACCATCAGCTGGCAGGGCACCGGCAACGTCAACTCGGACTTTCCCGGCGGCACCTCATTATATCAGGGCATCAAGCAGGCTGCGGAAGCCGCAGGCAGCACGGCACTCTATTCACTGGACGGGTCTTACGCTGAGAAGCCTGATGTGGCTGTGGTGATCTTTGGCGAGGAGCCTTACGCCGAATCTCAAGGGGATCGGGACAGTCTTGAATTTGAAGCGGGAAATAAAAAATCTCTCGCACTCTTGAAAAAAATGAAAGCTGCGGATATCCCGGTGGTCAGCGTTTTCCTGTCCGGTCGCCCGATGTGGGTTAATCCGGAATTAAATGCATCCGACGCTTTTGTCGCGGCCTGGCTTCCGGGTAGCGAGGGTGGTGGCTTGGCGGATGTTTTGGTCGCGGATAAGACAGGGGAGGTTCGGTATGATTTTAAAGGCCGCTTGTCTTTCTCCTGGCCAAAGGGGCCATTGCAGGATGTGCTCAATCCGCATCACGACAGTTATGACCCTTTGTTCGCTTATGGTTACGGCTTGAATTACCAGAGTGGGGCGCAGCCTCTGGCCGCATTGCCGGAAGATGTCGAGGGTGTGCATAAAGGACAAGGGGAGACGGTCGTGCTTTTTTCGGGTCGCCCACCGGCGCCCTGGCAGATGTTTATCGATGATCATACGACGGCGCAGATCATAAGTGGTCCATATGCGGCCATGCCGAGCGGCGCAGTGATTGCGCAAACGACTGATAAAGATGTTCAGGAAGACGCGCTTAAGGTCGTTTTGACCGGCGCGAAACCAGGCGGGGTGTTTATCGGCGGAGGGGAGCCTCTGGATTTCAGTCACTTCCTGCAGGAGGAAGGCATATTGGCATTCGATCTGAAAATCAATCAAACGCTTGGCAAGGACCTGAGCGTCCAGCTCAGTTGCGGCGAAGGCTGTCTTCGCGCGGTCAGTGTGACGGACCATGTGCGTGGATTTGCGGGGCAGGGCTGGATGCATGTGGCGATAAAGCTCACCTGTTTTGCACAAGCGGAGGATCGCTTTGACAGCATCACAATGCCGTTTCGTCTGGAATCGACGGGTGCTGCTGATCTGTCTTTCGCTAATGTAAAACTTAGCAAGGGCGGCTACGCCAATCTACAATGTCCTTAGAGGAGGGGTCGGGGCGGATTACTCCGCTCCGACATCTTTCGCGGGCACAATAGGTCGTCATTAACTTAGGTTGACTGTGTCCGCTGCATCAATTCTTCATGTCCATATCTGCTTTCGCCTCGTGAGTGACCTCCAGGATCAGATCCACGACCCTGTTGGCGTATTCGGGGTTTACAATAAGACTCATGTGATCGGCTTTGGCGATGCCAACTTGCTGGCCCTTGGTCGAAAGGGCGGCGATTTCTTTATGTAGTTCAGACGTTATCTTGCGGTATTCACTTTCCATAGCGGAATTTTCTATATCGGGGAATGTGCCAGCTGTAACAACCACGGTCGGGCGACCACCGAGGTTGCCGGCAGCTTTCGCCTCGGTCGCTGATGCCATAAATTCTTTCAGTTCCTTCCGGCAAATGACATAGGTGGCGGAACGATTAAAAAGATACGTCAACTGGGGTTGCACCTCTTCCGGTACGTAATCCCACCAGTCACCCGCCGTTATCGGGTTATATATATGAGTTAACCCAAAGGTGGCGGCATATTCGGCATATTTATATAGCGTTTTACCCTTTTCGAGAAAATCGTCCATATCCGGAATACGGGAAAACTGATCCGGATGGCTGGGATCGAGAAAGGCAACCCCGACCACCTCGTCCGGATACTGTCCGACATAAACGCGCATGATGAGACCGGCAAGTGAATGCCCTGTCAGAATATAGGGGCCGGGTTCATTTGCGACAGCCAATAGCCGATGCAATTCAGATACCATATGTGCCGCATCCCTTGGTGTGTCTCTTGTGTCGCTCCAGCCTATCCCGGCCCTGTCATAGCTGCAGACCCTGAGGTGGGGAGATAACCCATCCTGTATGCGGCGGTAAAAACCTGTGGGTCCCCCAAGGCCGGCTTCTATAATTACAGTCGGCAACTCATTGCGCGTGCCGGTGCAATATAAATGCATTTCGCTGCCATCGACCATATATTTCTTACCCGGTATGTCCGGATTGGAACATGCTGATACCATCAGGACTGCTAACAACGCCATATAAACGCGCATTCTGGTTTTTCCTTTCTTTTTGGGATGCTGTCGAACTTTGTATTTCTCAGAGCTTGATCCAGTGTCAAAATTATCATGCAAATGACCATTGATCATTGACTGTAACTGATGACTGAACTGAATATCCTATAATGACTTTTCTTATTAATAGAGAATATGCATTCTTTTTAATAAAAGAACACTGGTTCTTTTATTTATAATTGTCAAGAGCATATTTTTGGCGCATGTTGTTTCCCGTGAACTGGAACAACGTATAATTGAGGGCCGGGCCCGGAAAAAGACGATAAGGAACAGCTCGACAATGCCGAAACGCAGTAAGCAACATATGATGGAAAGACGGCAGCAGATCCTGTATGCCGCCATTGAATGCTTTCGAATAGAAGGTTTTGAAGGCGCCTCAATGAAGAAAATTGGCGAGCACGCCGGCTTGAGCATTGGCGCCCTTTATACCCACTTTAAAAACAGACAGGAATTGATCCTGGCCCTGATCGATGCCGTGACAAAAGAACGTGACCGGAAATCCCTGAACAGCATTGATGAGTTTCGCGCCTTTCTTGATGAATCCGCCCTGCAGGTTGCAGGAGAGACCCAGCAGAATTTTCTTCAGCTCAACCTTCATATCCTGAAAAGCTGTTTTACGGATGAAAAAATTCGTGAGAAAGTGGAGGAAACCATGGAAAGCCAACGGGCTTTTTTTCATAGAACTCTGGCTATATTGAAAGATACAAAACAGATTTGCGACAGTTATGATATTGAGGTAGGGGCGGACCTGCTCAACTGGACATTTGTTGGGGCATTATTTTCCGGTATAATACCAGGGGCCGTAAAAATTGACTCGCTCAGGGCTCTTTTAAACAGGGAACTCGGGCGTATGACCGGAATGATGTGAACAGGAACCGGACGTCTGCCGGGCGCATGTACGTTACCCATACTCCATTGAGCCTTACTTAAAAGCCTATAACACCTGTTTATTGTCTGGATAAGTGTCAGAGGGCCTGTTTTGGCTCATGTTTTTATACACAGCGGCGGCATTTTTCTGGATATTCGCCCCATCAATTGGGCCGCGCCCCCGACTTTGCCGTCGACTGCGGTGATGCCGTGACTTTCTGCCAGGCGGTGCCGACCAGTCCATCACGCCGTGGATCAGCCGCGCCTTCCCATACGCCTTTTTGGAAGCCAAGTGCGTGCACGCCGCCGAAATAGGGGTCATATTGACTATCAGAAACACCGTATTTGGGTCTCTTGAGCACATAGGATTTCTGTGCGAGACCCTGGAGCAAGCCATTGCCGATGGTCGGGCCTTCGACATAGGCCTGGTTGTCAGCAACGACATGTACGCGATATGCATCAACGGCATGCTTAACGCCTTGCTGAACATCAACCCAATGACTGACCACTTGGGCCACCGCTGATATAATTCGCGCGCTGCCCGGGCTACCCAAAACCAGTACAGGGGCATCAGAATGTGTCACAACTGTTGAACTCATCGAGGAATAAGGCATCTCAAACGGTTTGAGCACATAAGGACTATTGTCATCGTTTAAGCGGAAACTTTGCATGTAGTTATTGTAAAGAAATCCATATTCCGGATGAGCGACCTTGGCGCCAAAATAACTATCGATACTCTGCGTTACCGCAACGGTCATGCCAGTGCCATCGACGACAGAAAAATGGGTGGTCTCACCCCCGGTTTCTTTTCTATAGCCCTGTAAAAGAAGTTTCGCGGTTTCTTTTGATATTTTCTGCGAAATATCCTGTTCGTAATCTGTAAAACTGTCAACGGGATCATGCTGTCGAGTGCCGTGGGCAATTCGCATTGCATCCAGCAGCCTTAAGCGCCGTTGGTCATTATCCTGAGATAACCCGTCTTGATTACTTTGCTCTAATACATTTAAAATTTGCAACATCACCCATCCACCAAATGGTGGGGGAAGGGTAAATACTTTATACCCTCGATAACTCCCGACAAGGGGAGACACAATTTTAGGCTCAGGGAAATTTTGCAAATCTTCCAACGTGATCCAGCCGCCGTTCTTTTGCATGTCGTCGGCTATTTTCCGGGCAATCTCACCGGAATAAAAATCTTCCGCCCCGACTGTGGCGATCCGGGTTAATAATTTTGCGACTTTATGTTGTTTGACAATCTCGCCGACCTGGAAAGCTGTGCCGTCTTCTTTTACAAAAATGTCCGAAGCCGTTTTGTCTGGCTTCAGGCTGTCGCCGTAAAAATGGAATGCTTTTTGCCGAAACGGTCCAACCGTAAACCCGTTTGTCGCAATTTCTATAGCTGGTTGAACAAGCTCTTTCCAGGTGACCTTGCCGCTTGCAAATTTACGATAGGCCAGATCAAGGACTTTTGGGGTCGAAGGAACGGTAGTGGCTGTTCGCCCGGACTTAAGCTGTTCTTTTGTTATGCCGGCGGGCAAATGGCGCGGTGACCATGTTGTCCCGTGAATAACAAAAGGCTTCTGGCCTTTGCCAGGGTGAACCAGCATTACCGTTTGACCCGCGATGCCAGATCCTGCCGGTTCACTCACCCCTAAGGCCAGAGAAACCGCAATCGCCGCATCTATGGCATTTCCACCTTTTTCGAGGATTGCAATTCCCGCCTTCGTGGCTTCCGGAGATGCTGAAGAAACTTTGCCGGAAAAAACTTTTCCGTCTTGCGCCCCTCCTGTCGTGGTCAAGGTGATCACGAAAATAAAAAACAGAACCGGGAGTTTCAATTTTGTAAGCATATGTCACCTTTTTAAGTGTTGGATCTTTGTATTTAAGTCAGATTAAACACCATATATATAATATTTCAATAAAAAAGTGATATCTATAATTTGAGGTTATTGTAAGGACAAAAAATTGAATGGTTCTTGCTTTAAATCTCCAGACTGGACTTTAAAGACGATATGACGCAATCGATGAAATGGCGTATCGGGTAAGTGAGGTTTCTATTTTGAGAGAAGACCGCTGTGATGGGCAGGGTGGGGGATTCGGGCAACTTAAAGGCGACAATATTGGGAATTTCCTCAGATTTACATAAATTATGAACCGACAAAGAATCCAGTATGGTTACCCCCATCCCTTTATGAACAAGGGCCGCGGCCATATGATGATCATGGACGCGAAGCAAGCCTGTCGGGGAGACGTTGGCGGATAATAACAAGGATCGTGCGACGCGTCCCAGAGGTTCATTTTCATATAAATCAATAAAAGGAAGGTCTGCTATGAGATTTAAATCAAGCGGCTCATCCAGGGCGGGTATTTGTTTCAAGTTTGCCAGTAAGTTTTTCGGAACCACGCAGTAAATGGGAATATTGGCCAGATTTTTCGTCCTCAATCCCGTATTTTCTTCCACCCCGAAAGTAAATCCCAAATGAAATGACTGAGGGCGTTCATCCAGATTTGATAGAATCGCGGGCGAATGTTCGGAAGATATATCAAAGGTAAAACGTTGATGTTGTTTTTGAAAACGGGAGATGGCTGAAGGAAGAATGCGTTGTGACAGCGCCGGCGTTGCGGCAACGCGAATATGGCCTGCTGATCCTTCCTTAAGACGGTTGCAGAGACTATCTACCGCCAGGAGAGAATCATGGGCCCTGTCTACTTCATCAAATAATATCCGGGCCTCTGCCGTGGGGGTAAGTCTGCCGCCCGTACGGTCAAATAAGGAAAACCCTAATTCCGCCTCGGTATTCTGAATTGATGATGTGACGGACGGTTGTGAAACCCGAAGATTTTGTGCAGCCTTGGTGACCGTTCCATACATCATAACGGCATGAAATACTTCGATTTGCCGGTATCGCATAAGATTTCCTCCTTAAGTTCTCTTCAACTTCGAAATAATCATAACTCTTGCTTATATAAAGCACAATATTTTTAATTTGATTTATACATAGTGTTCCCTGATGATGATGCCAGCTTAAAATTGGAGACACATTATGGGTCACGTTTTCTACCGCGCTCCTCGTCATAATTACCCGATAGCTCGTCAGGCTGAGGGGGTTTATATTTATGACAGTTGCGGCAATAAATACCTCGATGGCAGTGGAGGTGCGGCTGTATCCTGTTTAGGGCATGGCAATAAATATGTTATTGATGCCATAAAATCACAACTCGATCAGGTTGCCTTTGCCCATACGGCCTTCTTCACGAATGACCCACAGGAAAAACTGGCCCATAAGCTGGCCCAGAAATTCGGTGAAACGGATGCCAAAGTATATTTTCTGTCCGGGGGGTCGGAAGCCAATGAAACGGCCATAAAGCTTGCACGGCAATATTGGGTTTCTCAAGGCCAGCACAGTAAAAGCATTATTATCAGTCGCCACCAAAGCTATCATGGCAATACCCTCGCCACCCTGTCTTTAAGCGGAAATCCGGGGCGGCAGAAAACCTATCGCCCGATGCTGCATGATTGGCCCAAGGTCATGCCTTGTCATGCGTATCGTTATCAGACCGCTGATGAGAGCACACAAGAGTATGCCGAAAGATGTGCGCAGTCGCTTGAGGCGGAAATTTTGCAGGCCGGTGCGGAAAATGTAGCGGCTTTTATCGCGGAGCCGATCGTGGGAGCGACACTGGGTTGTGTTCCGGCTGTAAAAGGCTATTTCAGGAAAATCAGAGAAATTTGCGACAAATATGGCGTATTGCTTATTTTGGATGAGATCATGGCGGGGGCAGGCCGGTCGGGCACCTATTTTGCTTTTGAACAGGAAAATGTCAAGCCGGACATGGTGACGATTGCCAAAGGCATCGGGGCCGGCTATCAACCGCTCGCCGCGGTCATATGCCGCGGTTTCATACATGAAAATATCGTGGAAAACTGTGGCGTATTCGAGCATGGTCATACCTATATAGGCCATCCGACAGCCTGTGCGGCAGGTTTGGCGGTGCTAGAGGTTCTGGAACAGGAAAATCTGTTGCAAAATGTCCAGAAAATGGGGGATTTATTGCAAACGCAATTGCACGAAGTTTTCGCCACACATCCCAATGTTGCGGATATCAGGGGACGCGGTTTATTTGTCGGTATTGAGTTTACGCTGGATAAGGACCGAAAAAAAGCACCGGAACCGGAACGGGGTCTGCCCGGGAAGTTAAAACAGGCGGCGATGTCAAATGGCCTGATCTGTTACCCTGGGGGCGGTACGGCGGACGGCGTAAACGGAGCGCATATATTACTCGCGCCACCCTTTATCTATGAAGAAAATCATATTGGCGAGTTGGTCGAGAAGCTGGAAAAAACTATTAATCAACAGGATTTTACGTAAAATCATATGAGTGAGAAACAACTAGATCCGCCAGGCAAGATGATGGTTATGGTGGCGCCGAATGGGGCCAGGAAAACCAAAAATGACCATGCCGCGCTGCCCATTTCCCCTGAAGAACTTGGCCTGTGCGCCCAGGATATACTCGACGTCGGGGCATCAGTATTGCATCTGCATGTCAGGGATGGTCAGGGGCGCCATAGCCTTGACCCGGATTTATATCGGGTGGCGATCAGCGCCATTCGTGAACAGGTTGGGCATAAGCTTATTCTGCAATGCACAAGTGAGGCGGTGGGGCGCTATTCTGCGGATGAGCAGATGAATATGGTTCGACAATTGCGTCCCGAAGCGGTGTCATTGGCCCTGAAGGAAATCTGCCCGTCAGATGATGATATCCGGGAAGCATCCGCGTTCTTTCACTGGTGCCGTGCGGAAAATATCTGGCCTCAGTATATCCTCTATTCCCCCGAGGAAGTGGCGCGTTTTGAAGTATTACGAAAGAAAGGCGTTTTCGGTGAAGATAATCCATCCGTCTTGTTTGTATTGGGACGGTATGACGCCAACCTTACGGGCGATCCGAATATGCTAGATCAATTTCTGGCGGAAGTAGATGTGGTCCAGATTCCCTGGTCTGTATGTTGTTTCGGCAAGACCGAAGGGCTTACAATGGCAAAAGTCGCCGAAAAAGGGGGGCATGCGCGGGTTGGTTTTGAGAATAACCTGCATCTTGCCAATGGGTCGATCGCGTCAGGCAACCATGCTCTTGTCGCGCAGCTTATACCGCATATAAAATCATCCAATCGTATATTGGCCACTGCCGATGATATTCGGGAAATGTTTTTTTCGTAGTACCACCCGATGAGTGAAACGGAAAGGGCAATTATTTTGCTTTAAAAGGCCTGCTTTTATTCTATTGTGAGATGAGTTTTTTTGGTACGGTCATATGTTTCTATAACGTTGCTATAGGGTATGAGAAGAAAGTAATTGAATGAGAAAGCCCCCGCTCAACCTTAAAGTCTTGGAAAGTTTCTGCGCCATTATGCGGGTGGGGACAGTGACAGAAGCCGCCAAAAGTTTACATCTGACCCAATCCGCCGTCAGCCGTCAACTCGCCCAGCTTGAAGATGCGCTGGGCATGTCTTTGTTTCTGCGCGACAAGGGGCGCCTGTTGCCTCTGCCGGAAGCTCATGAACTTTTCAAGGAAGCTGATTTCACATTATCCGGCTTTGATCGTATCCGCCATTTGGCGGAAGATCTGCAGTCTCTATCCGTCGCCAAGTTGAGAATTGTGGGCACTCAGGGATTTATCGACGGTATTTTGGCGGGCGCTGTGACCTCCTTTATGATGACATTTCCAGATGTGAAGATCTTTCTCGATTCCCGAAGTGCCGAAACGGTGATTGAACAAGTGGCCGGGCGGGCTGTGGATTGCGGCTTTGTCAAAAGCCCCCTCACCAATCCGCTTCTGTCTATTGAACCGATGTTTTCCTGCGGTACCGTTTGTGCGGTGAAGAGGGAACATCCATTGGCGCGTCTCGATGTTATTACCGCCAGAGACTTGCATGATATGCCTTTGATTTTGCTGGGCAAAGGGCGCAGCTTTACCTTTCGGGGTTTCCTACAGCAGGCCTTTCATCAGGCAGGGGCCTATATGAACATCAAGGCGGAAACCCACACGGTCAGCACAAGTTGTACCTTGGCTGCCGGTGGCATCGGCATTGCGCCGGTAAACGAATTGATGGCGCAGAGTTACCGTCACATGGGGCTGGCCTTCATTCCTTTTCATCCTGTCATTACCCATGAATTTTCATTCATAACTTCGGCACAGTTTCCTCCGTCACGGGTGACCCAGGCCTTTTTGGCCCACTGCAAGAAATATTTTAATCAAATTAAAAAGCCATCTCAGGGATAATTCAAGGTCCTTGAGGTATGAAACATGGGGGAGGTTTTACCCAAATTCCATGAATATTTGGAATAAGGTATGGAATAATTCTCATGCTGTTGCATAGCTTCTCTGGCGATGTAAACTGAGGTCCTTGTGGTGATAACCTGAAGAGTATAGTCGAGAAAGTGCCCATGAATTCCAAAGATCAGACCCGTGAGTCACCGGGAGAAGCCCCAAAGACCATAAATCCGTTGGTGATTTTGCTGGGCATACTGTTGTTCGCTATGGGCATGACCTATTTCATACAGTCGGGCAGTTATCAACGGGATGGCAAACTTGTCATTCCCGGCAGCTATGAGGTCATTGAAAAGCAGATCTCGCCTGTCGATCTGCTGCGTACAAATTCCGTCCAGGAAGAGAAGGGCGCGCATCCTGTTAGTCTGATCGCTACCGCCGAGGCGATCCCGAAGGGGTTTGAAAAGACAGCTGATCTGATTTTTATGGTGCTGATCATTGGTGGTATGTTCGGCATTTTGCGACATTCAGGCGCAATTGATGCCGGTCTTGAGCGGCTGCTCGGTTTACTGCGCGGCAATATTTATATTCTGATCCCGGTGCTGATGATGGTGATCTCGGCTGGCAGCACCTTTCTCGGGCTCGCCTCAGAATATCTTTTGATCATTCCGATCATGGTCTCCATGGCCAATCGGCTCGGCATGTCAAATGTTATGGGGCTCGCGATCGTCACAGTAGCGGTCAAGGCCGGTTATTTATCTTCCGTCACCAATCCAATCCCCTTGTCGATAGCTCAGCCGCTGGTCGGGCTGCAGGTTTTTAGCGGCGCCCAGATGCGCTTTATGTTCTACCTGGTCTTCATTTCGATCGGTATTGCCTTTGTACTTTTTATGATGCGCCGGGATAAAACCATAGTGTCGACCCCGCTGGTGCTCTCTACGGAAAAGCTGTCGCATCGCCATCGCGGTATCTTGCTCTCTCTTGCCGCTGGTATTGGTTTTTTGGTGTATGGCGCCAATCAATGGCACTGGAACCATCAAGAACTGACCGCGTATTATATCGGGCTGAGTATTGGTTTTGCCGTTCTCGCCGGAAATGGCGCCAGTGAAGCGGCGCGTGCGTTTGTCGACGGCATGAAAAAAGTGCTGCTCGCCAGCATGCTGATTGGTGTTGCTTCCGCTGTCGCCGTGGTGTTGGAAGAAGGGGCTATTCTTGATAGCATTGTTTATGGCCTGACGAGCCTTATTGCCGAAAACCAGCCTTACTTATCTGTTATAGGGATGTTTTTCTCGCAGTTGCTCCTGGATTTCCTGATCCCTTCCACCTCGGGTCAGGCCGCCATCAGCATGCCCATCATGGGACCCATCGGACAGCTATCCGGCGTTTCCGCCCAATCCACCGTGTTGGCGTTTCTGTTTGGTAATGGCATCACCAATATGCTCACCCCCACTTCGGGAACACTTCTGGCCTATCTCGCCACGGCGCAGGTCTCCTGGGCACGCTGGTTCAAATTTATTTTCCCTCTCTGGCTCATTTTCATTGGTGTCGCACTCCTGCTTTTGGGTGTTGCCACTGTGACAGGTTTCTAGGAAGAGCATCCAATGCAAAAGCCCGAACGAAGATATAAGCAAGACCATAATGATATCATTTGCTTGAGCAATATCATGGTGCCGATGCGGGACGGCATCCAACTTGCCACCGATATTTATATGACGCAATCCGCCTACGTCGAGAAAAAGGCTCTTCCGGTGCTGCTCGAACGCACCCCTTATGACAAGATCGGCGTCAGCCGTGCAGAATATGACGCCCGGGACCTGAACTCTAAAACCCGTGTGCAGGTTGCCAGATGGTTTGCCGCTGAAGGATATGTCTGTGTCATGCAGGACTGCCGTGGTCGTTACCGGTCTGAAGGTCGTTTTGAAAAGTATGTTAACGAGGCCGAGGACGGGGCGGATACCCTGGACTGGTTGATGTGCCAGCCCTGGTGTAATGGCCGGATTGGCACGATGGGCCTGTCCTACGGCGCGCATACGCAAACCGCACTGGCCTGCCTTAACCCTGAAGGCTTGGGGGCCATGTTTATTGATTCCGGCGGTTTTTCAAGCGCGTATCACAGTGGCATCCGGCAGGGTGGCGCTTTTGAACTAAAACAGGCGACATGGGCCTACCGTCACGCTTTACGCAGTCGGGCGGTTCAAAATGACCCGGATCTCAAAGCCGCTCTGGAAAAAATAAATATCTCCGCCTGGTTCAGTCGAATGCCCTGGTCGCGGGGCGACTCTCCTCTCTCTCTTGCGCCGGAGTATGAAAATTACCTTTTTGATATGTGGGAGCGCGGTCTGTATGACGAGACATGGCGGCGGCCTGGCCTGTCCGCGCTTGATCATTATGATCAATTCCCGGATGTGCCCGTGGCGATTATCGGCAGTTGGTACGACCCCTATGTCGCCACCTGTCTGACCAATTATCAGGCCTTGCGAGAACGTCATCAGGCCCCGGTCAGGCTTGTGATGGGACCCTGGACGCATGGTGACAGGTCGGTGACCTATGCGGGGGATGTGGATTTCGGGTCGGGATCGATTCTGGATGGCAATATCAGTGCGAGCTACGCCACCCTGCGTCGGGACTGGTTTGATGCTGCTCTCAAGGACCAGATGTCAGACCCTTTTCCAGCGGAAGTTACCTATTTCCGCATGGGCGGTGGTACAGGAAAACCGATCAAAGAAGGACGTCTGGATCACGGGGGAGTATGGAAAACAACGGATCAGTGGCCGCCAAAGTCTGCCATCCCGCTTTCTCTCTACCTTTCGCCGGATATGTCCCTGGCCCCGACGTCTTATCGCGATGCGGCGGCTTGTCATGGTTTTGACTATGACCCCCATAATCCTGTTCCAACGAAGGGGGGGGCAATTACCTCCGGCGCGCCGGTCATGGAAGGTGGGGGGTACGACCAGGGCGCGGCGGCGGACAGAACAGACATCCTGTCCTTCGAGACGATGCCTCTGGAGGAGGACCTGGAGATTACAGGCCCCGTAACTGCGACCCTCTGGGTATCAAGTAATTGCAAAGACACGGATTTCACCATCAAGCTTATCGACCAGTACCCCGTCTCGGCGGATTACCCGGAAGGCTATGCGCTGAATATTACTGATGGCATCTTCCGCCTGCGGTATCGCGCGGGCTGGGACCGGGAAGTACTGTGCATCGCCGATGAAATTTACGAGATCACCATCGAAGCCTTCGCGACCAGTAACCTGTTCAAAAAAGGTCATCGTGTCCGGCTTGATATATCGAGTAGTAATTTCCCCCATTACGACCTTAACGCTAACACAGGAGAAAGCCATAATTCCATATATACAACCGCGAGGAACCGGGTTCATTTCGGCCCGGAACACCCTTCACACATCTGTCTTTCACAGATGAGCCGTAAATGAAACAGGTATTTGAATACGGGAATGTCGAAGACGAACATAGGTATAACTTATGGTTATGGTTTTCTAATATTTATGTATTCGACAAGACATTCCATTCTACATACCATTCACCTAATAAATTAGGTTCTGAGGAATTTTCAGAATTTGAGCAATACAATGAAAAGGGAGACGTTAAATGTCATTAAAGCTGAATTTACACAAAACGACCGCCATGTCCATACTGTTTTTGGCCTTGCCCACCGCGGGGCTGAACGCCGTAGCACAGGACAATACCGCGCCGATGACCATCGATGAGGTGGTGGTAACCGGATCCTATATCAAACGATCCGGCTATGACGGGAAATCGCCGATCCAGGTTTTCGACAAAGAAAAATTAAGCGCCATGGGCGCGCAGAATATGATCGATGTGGCCAACAATCTGACCATTAACTCAGGGTCGCGCTTTACCAATGAAACGGGATCCCTTACCGGGACTTCACAGTTTAACATTCGCGGTCTTGGTACCGGATCGACGCTGACCTTGATCAACGGCCGTCGTGGCGGCATTGCCACCGTGGCGGATGCTTTCGGTAATCAGTTTTTTGATGTCAACCAATTGCCTCTGGCGATGATCGAACGGATCGACTTCCAGACCGATGGCGCCTCCGCGACCTATGGTTCACAGGCGGTTGCCGGTGTGGCTAACATCATTACCCGCAAGGGCTTCGAAGGTCTGGAACTTTCCGGCCGTTATCAGGACGCCAGCAATTCCTCCTTCGAGATTAATCTGGCCTCCGGCCTGAAAACCGACCGGGCGAGCCTAAACCTGTACGCCACTGTCTATAATCAGACCCAGAACTTCAGAACGGATTTTGACTGGCTGGTGGAACGCATACACGGCAATGGTGACCTGACCCAGTCAAAACTGATTTCCTCCACAGGTTCCCCCGGGACCTATAAGCGAGCCATCACCGATATTAATGGTGTCATTAATGCCAGCGGGACCGCCTTAACCGACCCAGATTGTGAAGCCGCAGGCGGTATTCTCAAAGGCAGCACCTGTCGTCATAGTTTCGCAGATCAGGTTTCTATTATTCCGGATGAAACCCGTTATCAGGCCTTCTCCGAATTTGAATATGATATTACAGAAGACGTGACATTTTTCTCGGAAGTGAGTTTTTCTCACAATGAGGTGGCGCGGGTCAGTTCGTCTCCCTTGTTCCGCAATGGCTTGGTCTCAAATTTGAATATCTATATTCCCGCCGATCACCCGTTCAATTTTTTCAAGGCAAATGACGCGGGCACCGGCCTGATCTATGTTGACCCGGCAAATTGGGACCCGGATACTGACGTTGCAGTTGACCTGGCTTGCCAATGTCGCCCGTTCGGGGATGACACCAATGGCGATTCCCCGAGCGGGTTGCCCAACCAAAACCATTATACCCTCGACTATTACCGAGGCGCATTGGGCGTGGACTGGGATATCAATGATGACTGGAACCTAAGCACATCTTATGTCTATGCTCTGTCGACCCGTAATTTCCTCAGTGATATCGGCTCCAACGCTCTGGCGCTCAACACGGCTATTCTCGAAGGTCGCTTCAATCCGTTCGGAACATCTAAAGCCAACCCGACACTGATTTCGCCGAAAGACGGGGTTTCCGTTGCGGGTAATACAATTGAAGATTATGAGGACTTCACTCATAAATCTCGGAGTTTCACTCGGACAGAACAGCAGGTGGCGGAAGCCGTTATCAGTGGCACGATAGCCGAAATGGAGGCTGGTCCTGTCGGTGTGGCGCTCGGCGGACAATATCGCCATGAAGAATATAAATATGAACCCGACAGTTTGGTCGCCAAAGGCCTAGCCAACAGCCGCGACGGAGATTCGGCTCAGGCGGGAACCACCAATGTTTATGCGGCTTTTGCCGAAACCATCGTTCCTGTGACGGATACATTGGAAATTCAGGCGGCAGTCCGCCACGAAAGTTATGGCGGAACTGTAGGCGCCACCACGGACCCTAAAATTGCCGCCCGTTGGCAGGCAACCGATGCGATTGCCTTCCGTGCCTCTTTCGGTACGGCCTTCCAGGCGCCGAGCACTTTACAAACCGGTGAAGCCAATGGCGTCGCCTTTCTTGATGATCCCGTATCTCTCATTGGCGGTAGTCTGGTCTGTACCGATACCGGAGTTACCAACAATGTGGCGATCCGGACGTCCGGCAGTGACAGCCTGAAACCAACATCGGCCAACAGTGTCAATGTTGGGGTTGTCGTTGAACCGCTTGACGGCATGAGTATTTCCGTTGATGTCTGGAACTTCAATTATTCCGACTTGATCGCTCAGGATGCCAATGCGCAGACGTTGGTCAGTGACGAATGCGCCGGGGTATCGGATGGCGGCACGCCAAACTTCGATTCCCGAGTGACCCGTACGGCAGAAGGTAACGTTCGGCAGGTTCAACTGAGTTTCATCAATACCGGCTCGGTTAAAACCAATGGTCTTGATTTCAACCTGAACTACGGCATTGATACTGGCAATACCGGCCACCTGACTTTTGGTGTCGCGACCAGTTATGTGAACAAGTTCGATGTTGAAACCGTTGACGGCGCCGAAATCATTCGGGGGGCGGGAAATTTCAACAACCGCAACGCCTTTAAAGCCATGCCAAAATGGCGGTCCAATTTCCGTCTTGGCTGGGTTCTGGACAATCATAGCGCCAACGTCTCCGTCCGTCATATCAGCAGCTATAACAACGACCAGACCAGTGGCGACCTGGAAGATCGGGTCGGGTCATATACGGCTGTCGATTTGCGTTATAGCTTCCTGTATGAGTATGAGAACGGCAGCGCTACCGAACTCAGTATCGGGGCGAACAACGTTTTTGATTTGGATCCTCCGACCCTTGGTGAAGGCAATCGTCCTGGTTACGATTCTACTACACATGACGTGCGCGGCCGCGTCTTGTATGTCAGCGCTAAACAGGTTTTCTAAATTAATATAAAATATTCTCAGGCCAGGGTTTATGTCATAAGCCCTGGCCTTTTTTTGTCTCAAAATGGCGCATTTTGGAGAAAGCAGGCATAGGTTTCAAATCTTTTTGGACTATTATTGGTGTCTGGGCGTATACTCTCTATAAGCTGGTGGAGAAGTAATGCTTAATGAACTGTCAAATCATATAGAAGGCTTGCAAAGATATGCCTATGTTTTGTGTCGAAATCATCATGATGCTGATGATTTGGTGCAGGAAACGCTCGTAAAGGCGATATCGGCAGCCCATACCTACAAACCCGAGAAAAATCTCAGGGTCTGGCTGTTTGCTATTCTGCATAATACTTTTATTTCCAGCAAAAGAAAACTCGCCCGCCGAACCAGAGCTGCCGCCTTTCTTGATGGCCTCTCGGAACAGGACGGGGAGGTTCAGACACAGCAGGAACAAAATGTCGAAGCCAGACATACTGTAAGGATGATGGCGCGGCTGACCCCTGATCAGCAGGCGGCCCTGAGTTTGATTGCCCTGGAAGACATGTCCTATGAGGAAGCCGCAGGCATTCTGGACGTGCCTGTGGGGACGTTAATGTCACGCTTGGCCCGTGGGCGGGATGCCCTGCGGAAAATGATGAGTGGAAAAGAGGAGAGCCGATTTAAGGTTGTGAGGTGAGATATGACGGATCGTCCATTGGAAGTGGAATTGCATAGCTATGTAGATGGTCTTCTTGATGAAGAGGCCATGAACCGGGTAGAAGAATATCTTCTGGAAAACAAGGTGGTTGCATCAGAAGTGCAGAAATATCTGGTAGACAAGAGAAATATCCGCAAATTCGTGGATATGGAAACCGGATTACAGCCTTCGGCAACGGTCAAGAGGCTGGAAGATCAGCTTGCCCGGAAACTGAAACGAAAACGGTTCACCCAGTGGCATTACGCCGCCGTTCTGGCCATGGTCATGACGGCGTCGGGCTGGGTCGGACATGATGTTTATCAGGAAATATATAATGGTCCCTGGTTTACGGATGAAATAGCGGTTGCCCATAATCTGACATCAATGGAGCCTCGCGAGACCCGCCCGCTTTCAACTGAAGCCGTTCAGAGCTTGTTTTCCCGTATAGGCGAGCCGGCAGAACTTCCGGATCTGACCGAATTTGGTCTGGCCCCTTCTGGCGCGCGTCTGGTGCCCAGTTATGAGGGGCTGGTTTTGCAGGTCACTTATCGCGGCGCCCACAACGAAAGTCTGTCCTATTTTCTGCTGCATGATAACAAGGAGGAAGAGTTGCCATTGCGCATTTTGCATCGCCCGAATGTATCCGTGGCCTACTGGCAACACGCTTTTTCAAGATATGCCATCGTTTCTCCCATGTCCGATGAAAAGGTGCGTAACATCGCAGATTATATGGATTTGACCCACTCCCAATTTCTCGAAAAACTACAAAAAAAAGATTTATTAAAGTTTTGAGGGATTAGAAATACTTCTCAGGCGTAAATGAATTGAAAGGGTCGCTTTAGCGATCTGAAAATTTATTTTGCACAGCACCTTTGGTGCGGGAGAGAAGTATGAAAAGATCCGGCGTAGTCGCTATTGTATTTGGGTGTACAGCCTTGTTTTCGAGCCCCTCCCAGGGAATGGACTGGCTGGATGAACTTGATTTGAGATCTCAATGTGCGAGTTATCTGAAAGCCCCGGAGGGGCGGGCGGGTGTATTGTGTGAATCCTTCATTCAAGGCTATCTGTCCGGCATTCACGCTTTGCGCCGGGAGGTGGACAGCAAGATCGATAAAAAGCGTTCCCCAACCGGCGAGAGCTTCTCCGATCGCGCCATCCGCACCCGGGTCGGCAGCAGATTGAAATATATTGATCCTGCCTTGCATCGGGGGTTCTGCATCGCCAATGATATTTCCCCGGATGTGGTTGTACGCAAAGTGGTGCGCTACCTTGATGAACACGAAGGCGATACGCCGTTGCCCGATAACAAAATCCTTTTTAATGCGTTGCTTGAAAATTTTCCGTGCAATGAAGAATAATCGCGCGGGAATGTTTGTGAAGTGCCGTAAAATGGAGGTAAGGGTATGTTGCGCCTAGTCAGTTTGGCCCTGGCGCTGGGGGTAACCTGGGTTCTCTGGTCTGGACATTTCTCACCCTTGCTTCTGGGGTTGGGGGTCCTGTCCGTCGTGATCGTTCTGATCGTCAACCGCCGGATGGCAGCCATTGATGAGGAAGGCGTGCCGATTCAACTCGCGGGGTCCATCTTTTTTTACTGGGCCTGGCTTATTGTCGAGATTTTCAAATCAAACCTTCAGGTGGTTCGTATCGTGTTGTCGAGGGATATGAAAATCAGCCCGACAGTGATCAAGGTGCCTGTTCTTCAGTCCAGTGATCTGGGACAGGTTTTATTCGCCAATTCCATTATTTTGACGCCGGGTACACTGTCGCTTGACCTCTATGAAGGTCATGTGCTGGTGCACGCGTTGACCGAAGAAGCGGCCGATGAAGTTGCGGCCGGTGAAATGAACCGCCGGGCGGCTCGGGTTATGGAAGGGGTTTCCGGACCCGTATCTGATCAGAAAAGGGGGGAGTAGCCATGTATCTTGCGGTTGTTGCTGCCATCGTCGTTACCATGTCACTTGCGATTCTGCGGGCGCTTTTGGGGCCCAGCATTTATGACCGGGTGCTGGCGGTAAATATGTTCGGTACCAAGACAGTGCTGTTGCTTGCCGTTGTCGCCTTTATGTTCGGGCGCACCGATTTTCTTGACCTTGCCCTGCTGTACGCTCTGATCAATTTTATCAGCACACTTGCGGTTCTGCAGTATTTTCAAAAACGCACCGTGCTTCAGGCTGCTGAACAGGCTGGCGCCGAGGAGGAAAATACATGACAGTGCTGACCGATATTATGTCCTGGATATTTTTATTGTCCGGAGGATTCTTTGTTTTTGCCGGGGGGATCGGCTTCCTGAGAATGCCTGATTTATATACCCGTATGCATGCTTCTAGCCTGACGGAATCCCTTGGCGCGATTCTGATCCTGGTCGGTCTGATGTTCCAGGGGGGGCTTACGCTCGTTACAGTAAAGCTTGTCATTATGTTGTTCTTTCTTCTGTTTACGGGGCCAACCGCGGCTTATGCGCTGGCCAATGCCGCCTTGTTGGCCGGGGTGGAGCCGCAGGCAAAAAGAAAACAGAAGAGGGAGGAGGCGTAATGGAAAACCTGCTTTTTCTTGATATTATTGGTGTCACTATACTGGTGCTGCTTGTCATTGTTGCCACGGGGATCATTCTGACTCGTAATCTTTTTGCCGCTGTAATGCTGTTGGGTATTTTCTCCCTGCTGATTGCGGCATCCTTCTTCTTGCTGGATGCGGCGGATGTGGCCTTGACGGAGGCCGCAGTGGGGGCCGGGATTTCCACCGTGTTGATGTTGAGTACACTGGCATTGACCACCGACAGGGAATCCGAGAACAGTTCTGATCGGCCCTTGGCCGGGATCGCGATCATATTTACCGGTCTGATCCTTCTGTATGCGACCTTGGACAAGCCTGCGCTTGGTGATCCGGAAGCGCCGGTTCATGGTCATGTTTCCGAAAGATACCTCAATGAAAGCATGGAAGAGGTTGGAGTGCCCAATTTCGTAACGGCTATTCTGGCCAGTTATCGGGGCGTTGATACGCTGGGCGAGGTGGCTGTGGTCTTTACGGCTGCCACGGGGGTGGCGCTGCTTCTTGGAGGACGTCGTAGAAAATCGGCGGCGGCGGGGAAAAAACCGCGCAAGGCCATCACCATTAAGCATCATATGGTGCCCAGAGTTGTTTCCAAGCTTTTGATCCCGTTTATTATGCTGTTCGCTTTGTATGTGCAGTTTCACGGGGACTTCGGCCCGGGCGGCGGTTTCCAGGCCGGGGCGATATTTGCGTCAGCGGTTATGCTGTATGCCATCATGCAGGGGGACGAAATGGCAAAGGCAGTATTGTCGGCCCGTGTGATGAAGATTCTAATGTCTGCCGGTCTTCTGCTTTATGCCGGCGTCGGTTTTGCAACTTTGTTCCTGGGGGCGAATTTTCTTGATTACGCGGTGTTGGGAGCAACGCCGGTGGCGGGGCAACATCTCGGGATTTTGTTGATCGAAGCCGGGGTGGGGATGACCGTGGCGGCGGCTTTGGTGACAATTTTCTATGGCTTCTCCGGAAGAGGGAATGAGTGATATGGATGTGCTCGGTCTGTTTAATTATTGGGTATTTGTAATTCTGCTGATGCTCGGATTCTTTGCCATTGTCGCCCGGACAAACCTGATCAAGAAAGTGATCGGTCTCAGTATTTTTCAGGCGGCTGTTTTCCTGATGTATATCAGCATGGGCAAGGTGGAGGGCGGTACGGCCCCGATCATTGTTCCAGGTCTGCCTGATGATGTGATTTTTTCAAACCCTCTGCCACAGGTTCTGATCCTGACCGCCATTGTTGTCGGTATATCGACAACGGCGCTGGCGCTGGCCATGGTGGTCCGGATAAAAGAGGAATATGGCACCGTAGAGGAGGATGAAATCCGACAAAAAGACTCCCGCGAGAAGGAGACGACTTCGTGACTTTAGCTGCTCACCTTCCTGCATTGCAGGTGGCCTTGCCGTTGGCGGTGGCCCCGATCTGTGCGCTCTTGACCTGGCGGTCGACCGCCTGGGCCATTGCCACGCTGACCAGCTGGTTCTGTCTGGCAATTTCCATTGCCATGTTTATCCAGGTCAGTGATCATGGCGTTTTCTCCTATGCCATGGGAGGCTGGTCTGCCCCTTGGGGAATTGAATTCAGAATTGATGCGCTCAATGCGTTGATGTTGCTGCTGGTGACTGCCGTTAACGCGGTGGTGATCAGTTTTGCACGCCTCAGTATCCAGCAGGAAATCGAGGCCTGGCGGGCGCCGATGTTTTACGCGGCCTGGCTGTTGTGTGTGGCGGGTCTGTTGGGGATCGCCATTACCGGCGATGCCTTTAACATGTTTGTCTTCCTGGAAATTTCCTCTCTCGCCAGTTATATTCTTGTGTCTTGTGGCAAGGACAGGCGGGCTCTTGTTGCCTCTTACAAGTATCTCATTATGGGGTCTATCGGCGCCACTTTCTTCCTGATCGGCGTCGGTCTGCTTTACATGGTGACGGGAACGCTGAATTTATATGATATTTCCGCCCGGTTGCCGGATGCCGACTTTTCACGCCCTGTTCTGGCGGCGGCCGGCTTTATCACCCTTGGCCTTGCTCTGAAGTTTGCCATGTTCCCGCTGCATCTGTGGCTGCCGAACGCCTATACTTTTGCACCTCATGCGGTTTCCGCGCTGCTGGCGGCGACATCAACTAAAATATCCATTTATGTCCTGTTGCGCTTTGAATTTATCGTGTTCCAGCCCAATCTGGATCATCATGATATTCAATTCTCCAGCTTTATGATTCCGTTGAGCATTCTCGCCATCTTTGTCGGGGCAATCGCGGCTGTCTATCAGGGAAATATCAAGCGTGTCCTGGCCTATTCTTCGGTGGGGCAGATTGGTTATATTCTGCTGGGTGTGGCGCTTTTGACCACTACGGGCCTGACCGGCGGCATATTGCATCTGTTTAATCACGGGCTGGCCAAGGCAGTGCTGTTTATGGCGGTGGGATGTCTTTATTTCCGGTATCGCACCTGTAAAATTAATCGTCTTGCCGGGTGTGGCCGGGATATGCCCTGGACCATGGCCGCTTTTGTCGTCGGGGGGATGAGCCTGATTGGCGTACCGTTTACCGCCGGCTTTATCAGCAAGCTCTATCTGGTTAAAGGGTTGTTGGAACAAGGGGCGCTGGGGATTTTCCTCACCATTCTTTTCCTGGTCGGTTCTTTGATTGCGGTTATTTACATTTGGCGGATCATCGAAGTGGCCTATTTCCGACCGAGGACAGAAGGTGTCGCCCCGGTCAAGGAAGCCCCGCTTTCCCTGTTGGTGCCGACCTGGGGGATGGCGCTGGCCAATATTTACTTCGGTATAGATCCCAGCCTGCCGCTGGGGCTGGCCACACAATCCGCCGAACAGTTGATTTTAGGTAAGTTGTTATGACAATGGATGAATATTTTGTGAATCCGCTTGTTCTCGCCATTCTTGTACCATTACTGGGGGGGATTGGTGTGGCGATTTGTGGGCGTATTCCCAATCTTCGCGAGGCAGTGACGCTCGGCACATCGCTGGTTCTGGCCGCCGTGATCTGGTTTCTGCTGCCTGTTGTTCTTGCGGGAGAGACCATTGAATTTATTCCTCCTGAAATGGTTGAGGGGATAGGGTTTTCCCTGTCGCTAGAACCTCTGGGTATGATATTCGCGCTGGTGGCCTCGACACTCTGGGTTATTAACAGCCTTTATTCCATCGGCTATATGCGGGGCAATAATGAAAAACACCAGACCAGATTCTATATTTGTTTCGCCATTGCCATCGCCAGTGTGATGGGGATTGCCCTGGCAGGCAATCTGTTGACCCTGTTCTTCTTTTATGAAGCACTGACCCTGTCGACATACCCGTTGGTGACCCACAAGGGGGATGCCAAGGCGAAGGCCGGTGGACGGATTTATATCGGGATACTGCTGACAACTTCGGTTGCCTTTCTGTTGCCGGCCATCATTTGGACCTGGACGGCCACCGGGACCATGGCGTTCGTGCCAGGGGGTATTCTGGCAGGGGCCGTATCCGGTGGAGCGGTCGGCATTCTTTTGTTGCTCTATATGATTGGCATCGGGAAGGCTGCGCTGATGCCAGTGCATTTCTGGTTGCCCGCCGCCATGGTGGCGCCGACGCCGGTGAGCGCTCTATTGCATGCTGTTGCCGTCGTGAAAGCGGGGGTTTTTACAGTCATCAAGGTGGTGGTCTATGTATTCGGGGTAGATCTCTTGGCGGGGGAAGCCAGTGCGTCCTGGCTTCTTTATGCTGCGGGCTTTACCATTATCCTTGCCAGCCTGATCGCCCTGAGACAGGATAACCTGAAACGGCGTTTGGCCTTTTCGACGGTGAGCCAGCTGTCTTATGTCATTCTTGCGGTGGCGTTGTTTGTGCCGGGCGGCATTATAGCGGCGGCGTTGCATATCGTTGCCCATGCGGTGGGAAAAATCACACTCTTTTTTGCCGCGGGTTCTATTTATACCGCAAGCCACAAGACGGAAATCAGTCAGCTTGACGGAATTGGCCGCCGCATGCCGGTCACGATGACGGCATTTGCCATCGGGGCGCTGGCGATGATCGGCCTGCCGCTGACCAGCGGTTTTATCAGCAAGTGGTATCTGGTCATGGGGACTCTTGATCGCGACAGCATGTTCGCGCTTATGGTGATTATGGCCAGTACTCTGTTGAATGCCGCGTATTTTTTGCCGATTATTTATCGCGCCTTTTTCCGGCCGCCGGTCGTTGTGAAGGGGGAGGCAGATGACCATGGGGAAGCCCCTTGGCCCATTGTTCTGGCCCTTGTGGCAACGGCCTCGCTTACAATTTTGATCTTTTTCGTCCATGCCCCTCTGTTGGCGCTGGCGGAAGCCCTTGTGAAAGGCGGATTATGACAAATATACCTCAGAATGATCATGAAAAACACTGGCTTGTACGGGCGGCGACCATTCGCAAGCTCTGGATTGGCGGAGGGTTTGTTTTAGGGCTTACCGTTCTGGCCCAGGTTTTTATTCCGATCCAGGGAAAATTCGGGATTGACGGTTGGCTCGCCTTTCCGGCGATCTATGGGTTTGTGACCTGTGTCGCGATGGTCGTGGGGGCTAAATTTCTGGGATTTATTCTCAAACGAAAGGAGGATTATTACGATGAGTGACCTTCTTCCCCCAGCCCTGATCCTGATTATTGGTGGACTTTTACTTCCCGCTATGAAGGGAAGGGGGCGAGACATCTTGGTGCTTGGTGTCCCCGCCCTTACTTTTTATTTTATATGGGCAATGCCGGAAGGCATACGGCTTGAGGTGCCTTTCCTCGATTATATGCTTGTGCCTATTGAGGTCACGACCCTTGGGCGACTGTTTGCGACAGTTTTCACCTTGATGGCATTTGTCGGCGGAATGTATGCCTTGCGGCAGGCAACCAGCAGGGAACTTTCCGCAGCTTTTGTCTATGCCGGCGGGGCCGTCGGTGTCACTTTCGCCGGTGACCTGATTACCATGTTTATTTTTTGGGAACTGATGGCGATCGGCTCTACGCTGGTGATCTGGAGCGCGGGCACCGACCAGGCCCGTCAGGCGGGCATGCGTTATATCCTGATGCATCTGATGGGGGGCGTGATCCTGATGGTGGGCATCATTGCGGAAATCAGTCGGTCAGGTTCTGTCGATTTTACCGCGGTGAGCCTTGAAGGGATCGGCGGATGGTTCATGCTGGTGGGCATCCTGATTAATGCCGCCGCGCCGCCTTTTGCATCCTGGCTGGCGGATTCCTATCCGGAGGCCAGTCCTTCGGGCAGTGTTTTCCTGTCCGCCTTTACCACCAAGACGGCAGTCTATGTCTTGATGGTGACTTTTGCCGGGACGAACATATTAATCTATATCGGCCTGTTTATGGTTTTTTACGGGATTATTTATGCGCTGCTGGAAAATGACATGCGGCGGATCCTGGCTTATTCGATTGTCAATCAGGTCGGCTTTATGGTCACTGGCATTGGTATCGGCACCCCGTTGGCGCTGAATGGCGTCGCGGCACATGCGTTCTGTCATATCATATACAAGGCGTTGCTTTTGATGAGTGCCGGGGCTGTGTTGCATCAGACCGGAAAACGGCGTTGTAGCGACCTTGGGGGATTGTTTCAGTCCATGCCGTTTACTGCGGCCTGCGGGATTATTGGCGCATTGGCGATTTCAAGCTTTCCGCTGACGTCTGGTTTTGTGTCCAAAAACATGATTTCAGCGGCGGCGGGCTATGAAGCCATGACCGTGGTCTACTTTCTGTTGGCGGCGGCGTCCGCCGGGGTTTTCCTGCATGCGGGGATCAAATTCCCCTGGTTTGTCTTTTTTCAGAAGGATTCCGGTCTTCGACCAAAAGACCCGCCGATTAATATGCGGATCGCCATGGGCATTTTTGCCTTTCTATGTATCGGGATTGGCGTTTATGCCGCGCCGCTTTATAACCTGTTACCTTATCCGGTGACGTATGAGCCCTACAAGGCGTCTACTGTGGTGAATTATTTGCAGTTATTATTATTCGCAGGACTGGCCTTTTTTGTCATGCTGCCCTGGATGAAAAGGACGCTAACCATCACTCTGGATGCGGATTGGCTTTACCGTCGACTGCTGTCCCGTTTCGGAAATGTCGTCTGGTTTGCTTTGGTTGCCGGATATGAAAAGGGGGAGACGAAAATCCGTAACAGGGCAGAGAGCCTTGCGGGTTTGTCTGATATGCTTTTTAACAGAAAAGGTATCCTGACAAAAACCTGGATGATTGGCACGACGGCAACCTGGACAATCAGTCTTTTACTGCTTTACCTCGTATCCTATGTTTTTTAACAGAGACCAACAGGGGCGCCATTAGTTCTTTTGATAATAAGGTTTCAGAAGGTCAGAATAACAGCTGACTGGAGAGCCATATGAACGGGGGCAGTTTACAATTACCACCAGATGCGCTGTTGGGGTATTGTCGGAGTGTCCGGGTCAATTTGTAGAGATCGCTTGTTTTGGCCATTTACCGGCGTTGCATGACGCGTTACGCGTAATATCTGATGAGCAGGGAAAAAACCGGCGTTTCAGGAATTGTCGCGGCTATTGTATTTGCGGAGCGGCGGCATAAATACATCTTGGGGAACGGAAATGAGTTTTCTTTTAAATCAATTGAAAAATTTTCAAAAAAAACATATGATAGGGCGTGTTGATGAAGTTTTCTTTTACGGAATTAGATACTATCTGAGTAGTATTTTAAGGCGTGAAGTTTGCGTATCAACAGAGGGGGCGGCAATTCTTTAGCCACCAGAAGGACATGAAAAACCCGCTGCCGGGCGTATTCCTTCACGATGTATTTTCTCTCTTCAAAAGTATTCACGTCTTGTTATGTCTGTTGCGCATAAGAGACCCGGTGGAGTTTATGGCCTTATGTATGAAAGGCTGTCGTCAGTGAGTCGCGAAATAACGCTGCGTAATAGCGTCAATATCCTTTAGTTCGTAGGGTAAAACAGGCATCAACCCTATGGTTGACCCGAACCAGTCCAAGGTATTTTAAGAGAATATTCCCCAAAAACTGTGGAGGGTTTTATATTATGTTTCTTGATCTCAAGAGCGCTAAAACCAAAAATGATTTCTGGCAATTGGCGAACGAAAATGGCCCTTGGAATTGCGAAAAAGACATGGAAGGAGAAGAGTGCCCAAATCAGCTTATTCTGATTTCAAAACGTCACGATAGAGAGACGTATGGTCTGGCTAAATGGCTTCAGGAACATCACTATGATGTTCTGGCCTATGAAACATTCCGCAGTATGTATACGTACTTGGAAAAAGCCTGTCGCGAGCATAAACCCATTGTGGCCATGCTGATATACGCCACATCAGACAGCGATGATCTTCTGCATTCGGATCAAAAACTCTCTCGACTTGCGACTAAATGGCCGCATTTACGACAGATCGCCTTGGCGGACAGAACGCCAATCGTCCGGGACCGGCTTGGGCATCTGGTTCGACAGGGCATGATCCATGACTTTCATTCTTTACCGGTCGACAGGTCTCGTCTTCTCCATAGTCTGGGGCATATTCAGGGGCTGGTGGCGCTGGAGGGAGGGACTTCACCTTCTGAGAATGTCCGGCCGGCTAAGGGCTTTGGTGGTCTTATTGGCGCATCCCGGCCCATGCAAAAAATATACAACACCATTACCCGTATAAGTCAGGTGAGTACCCCTGTTTTGGTCACGGGAGAAAGCGGAACCGGAAAAGAACTGATCGCCCAGACAATTCATCGCGCATCGGCCTTTCGGAAGGGCCCCTTTATGGCAATAAATTGCGCTGCGATTCCGGCGGCTTTGATTGAAACGGAACTTTTTGGCCATGAAGCCGGCGCCTTTACCGGGGCGTCAAATCGCAAAATAGGCAAGGTGGAACTGGCGGATAATGGCACCTTGTTTCTTGATGAGATTGGCGATATGCCGGTTGAATTGCAAACCCGTTTTCTGCGATTTCTCCAGACGTCCAGCTTCGAGCGGGTGGGCGGGGTGAAAAACATCAAAATCAAAACCCGGATTATTGCCGCGACCAATGTCAATTTGCATGAGGCCATTAAACAAAAACAGTTTCGCGAGGATTTATATTATCGGCTGAATGTCCTTTCCGTGCTGGCGCCGCCATTGCGAAATCGCTGCGAAGATATTCGTTTGCTGGCGGACAGCTGTCTTGAAAAATTCAAAAAAACTTATAATAAGCCGCGCCTTATTTTTACGACGGCCTCTTATGAACTGATGAATAAATATACCTGGCCCGGCAATGTCAGGGAATTGATCAGTGCGGTGCGCAGGGCTGTAATTCTGACGCAGAACCGGTTTATACAACCGGAAGATCTGGGTATTGAGGAAACACTGGAAGATGTCAGGGGCACAGGAACGCCGCTGACAGAGGCAAGAGAAGCATTCGACCGCCGGTTCATTCACACCTCGCTGGCGCGTAACAGTTTCAATATTTCCAAGGCTGCCGATGAACTGCAGATTTCACGGGTTTCGCTCTATCGGCTGACCAAGAAGCTTAATATTCCAATACGACATGGTGGGAAAGCCGTGTCCCCAAGGGAGAACCGAGATGCATAACTGGAAAATCACGACAACTATTGCTTTTATCCTCGCCGGCAGCATGGCCGGGCCACTGGCGCAAACCAGTACCGCCCAGGAAGTCGAAGGGACGGACCTGGAGGAATTGAGAAAAACTCTTCAGGTCCAGGCGCGACAGATACAGGCCCAGGCGCGGTTGCTGGAACAGCAACAAAGAGAGTTGCAGCTTCAGAAACGACGGCTCGACCAGTTGACCGGTCAGACGGAGACCGCGGGGCAGAGACCTCCGCGGCCTCAACCGGACAAGGCGCCGACGATCCGCAAGGAGAGCCGGTCTGATCGACAGGAAGCGTCCGCGACGCCGGCCAACAAAAGCGGCGGCGAGGATGTGGCGACCAAACCTCCCGAGACTTCCCGGTCCCCACAGGAAATCACTGTGATCGCAGATGTCGGAGGGGTTCTGACGCCACAGGGGCAGCTGACCATAGAGCCGACCTTGGCGGCGTCGCATACATCCAGTAACCGTTTTTTCTTTCAGGGGGTTGAGTTTGTTGATGCGGTTTTGATCGGGGTGATCGAAGCGACCGAAACCAGTCGTAATTACGTCTCCGGGCAACTCGGGTTTCGCTATGGGGTGACCGACCGTCTCGATCTGTCGGCCAAGGTTCCGCTGATTTACCGGGACGACCGGGTGGAATCAACGATTGTCAGCGAACAGAATGAAAATGATGGTAATTCAACCACATTACAGGACCTTACCGGAAAAGGGGTGGGGGATATAGAATTCGGTTTTCAGTATCAGATCAACAACGGGCAGGATAACTGGCCTTATTTTATCGCCAATGTTCGGGCCAAATCAACGACAGGAACCGGGCCATTCGATGTCAGCCGGGATGAAAACGGACTTGAAACCGAACTGGCCACAGGATCTGGCTTCTGGAGTCTTGAACCCAGCCTGACCATGATTTACCAGACCGATCCGGCGGTGTTTTTTACCAACTTTGGCTATGTCTGGAACTTCGGGCGCGACATCAATTTCAGAAGCGGGGAAACCTTTATTGGTCATATCAATCCGGGCGACTCCATTACCGGGAATTTAGGGGTTGGTTTTGCGCTTAATGAAACATTGTCCATGAGTTTCGGCTATCAGCATAATTATGTCTTCGGCACCCGGACGGAGATCAATGGACGGCTCACGGATTCCCGGGATTTTCAGGTGGGATCTCTGCTGTTAGGCATGTCAATGGGACTTGGTAATCGCACCGGGTTAAGTATGAATGTGGGGGTTGGGGTGACGGATGATTCACCTGATGTGGAATTTACCCTGCGTATGCCGTTCTCCGTCATGCTGTTTGACTGACTTTATCAGGCGGGGGTTTTTTGTTTCTTTCTGGCCGCTGTTTACTGGCGGCTTTTTTTTATCTGATCATGTTGTCACCGTAACGTTACAGTTTTTTATTTCCTGTCGATCATCTGCCCGGGAAAGCCGGAAAATGTAAAAAAACTGATGTAGGAAAAAGTTATTGTTTTCATGAAGTTAATCTATTTCCAGAAATAAGGTAAGCGCAGAGGGTTTTTTCCAGCAATCAGAAGCGGGCTCAATGTCAGAAAAGAAAGGCGGGTAAGGAAGACTGTAAACCAAAGGTTACAGTTTCTGACGTCTCAGCAGGCCTGTTCTTTTCTGTCTGTGAATCATCACTTTGAAGTTATTAATTATTTATGTTTTTCAACGCATTATGGAGATTTTAGGGCTTGGCATGGTTGTTGCATTTTATATAAGTGATGGTGGCTGCGCCCCATCTCGTGCGAGGGGCTCCGTATCAACTGCCGCGCCGAAATACATTTAACGATGACAAGGAATATAACATGACCAAATTAAAACTTTTAGGCAGCGTTTCTGCCATTGCTTGTATCATGGGCTTGGCAAATATTGCACAGGCCGAACCCGAACTCAATGCAGACGCGGATGAATCATCCCAGGCGGCAACAACCGACGGCAAAAATCAGGCAGCGGGAAATAACGCCGTGGAACATGGCCAGTCCGCTGGCACCAATGCGTCCGCTTTGGGGTCTCAATCTGGTGATGGTGGCAATTCATCTGATTCTGACAAATACGATTTGGATAATGTCGCCAATAATTCATCCACAACTGATGACAATAGCGATGACGATGGCATTGACAATGATGGCACCATCGACAAGAGCTACACAAAAACCTACACAAAAACCTATACAACTGACGATAACAGCGACGATGACGGCGTCGATGTTGATGCGCCGGTAAATATTGGCAATACTGATGACAATAGCGATGATGACGGCATTGATGTTGATGCACCGGTAAACATTGGGAATACTGATGATAACAGCGATGACGATGGCATTGACAATGATGGCACCATCGACAGTAGCTATACAAAAACCTACACAAAAACCCATACAACTGACGATAACAGCGATGACGATGGTATCGATAATGACGGCACCATTGATAAGAGCAAAGTCATCACCAATACGGACAACAGCGATGATGATGGGTTGGACTATGACCTCACCATGGGTGATGTCGCGGTGAACCAGAATACGCTGTACAGTTCAGTGTCCGGCAATTACATGGTTTATGATACAGCCCGTCGCGCTTCGGTTACAATGACCACAGGGGACATTTCCGAAACCAGCCTGTCAAATGCACGGGGCATCACACAGATAAACCAGAATACAGGCATTGCATCGCAAACCAACAACGTGTCCATCAGTGCTAAAGTGGATATGGGCAGCAGCACAACAAACTAACGGTTGCGCCATTAGGACTGTTGGTACTTCAGTAAATCAGGTCATACCAGCGGCACGGCCGCTGGTATGACATCCTTTCCGGAGCAACCTAGAACGGGGTTCAGAAAATGGCTTATATGCCTGATATAAAAAGGACCGTTGTGCGGCGGTCTGTAATGACGGTCCTGGCCTGCGGGGTCACCATATGCAGTTTAACCGGGTTTGGATGGGCCCAGGACGTTCCCCTTGACGCCCCCAAGACATTGGGGACATTGGGAACTGTTGCCCCTTCGGCCACATCGGGTCAGCCGGATGATTTTTCCGGGTGGCAAAGCCTGCCAGAGGTTGAAATGTCGCATTATAACGGCGGTACAGAGGTTTCTTTTGGTGATGTCGGTGTTAATCTCGCCACCAACGCAGCGTCTTTGGTCGGCAATAGCGTCGACGGTCATGTTGAAACCGGAAAAATCCAGGATATCAACCTGAATGATGTGGGTGGCATCAATACCATGATGTTCAACACAGGAAACAATGTGAATTTTCAAAGCAATATGCAGATCAATATATTTGTTAAGTGATGACCTGGCGGTGCTGAAAATGCTTTTGGACTTAAGGTCATTGAACAACAGGACCTTGCTTTTGGAACATATGGTTTCGGCGTGTCATACTGATGGGCAATATAATGCAAAATCTGGCGACAAGGTACATACCTCGCGTGACAAGGTTACCCAAGGAGATTAAACGGCTGCTGCGGCTATTGAAAAAGCCGGCCTGGTGGCGGACAGGTTTCCTTGTCGGGTGGGCCATGATTCTGGCCCCGACAAATGTTATCGGGGGCACCATTCATCTGCCGGCAACGCTCGGGGGGCCGGCCCGCATTAAAGTCATCAGCCTTAAAGAAGCCCGGTTTCAGACTGTGATTAAACAACAGTATGATTTCAGTTGCGGGTCGGCGGCGGTGGCGTCCCTTCTGACATTTCATTATGATTACCCAACTTCGGAAAATAACGTTTTCACCCAAATGTTTAAAGAAGGTGATCAGGACCGTATTCGCCAATATGGGTTTTCACTTCTTGATATGAAGCGGTATCTGGCCAGTGTTGGATTTGCGTCGGATGGTTTTCGGGTTGGTCTTGACAGGCTTGAAAAGGCTGGCGTTCCGGCCATCGTTCTGATTAACACCAATGGGTATAAACATTTTATCCTGATCAAAGGGGTAACTGAGAAGGAAGTTCTGGTTGGTGATCCGGCTCTGGGGGTCCGGATCTGGTCACGGGAAGATTTTCTCAACAGCTGGAATGGGATTGTTTTTGTCGTGCGTTCCCGGATCAGTCAGGGACGGAAACATTTTAACCTGGACAGGGATTGGAAAGTACGCAGTAAAGCTCCTTTCGGCAGCGCCCTCAGCCGTCAGAGCCTTGCGAATTTTTCAGTCCACCTGACAGGAACTCTTAACAGCTTTTAGGTGCCGCCATGGCTTCACATGACATTAAACATACAAGAGAAGAAAACACTTCTCTTCGTCAGAACCACAGCATAGGGTGGCGGTATGCCCGTCGCCTGATGCTTTCCATATCGTTGGTTGCCTTCTCGCCGGAAGCCATCATGACTGTCCCGCAGGAGCAAATACATTGGGGAGACACGGTGTCTGCAGCGGAGCCGGACGCGGACAATTCGCGGGAATCTGATGCTTTTTCTGATCTGGAACCATTAGAAAATGATGCTCTCGAAAAGCAAAGAGGCGGATTTTCCATCGGTGGTTATGAGATTGATATTGGGGTTTCCGTATCAACAACGATTGAGGGAGTTGTCGAGGTGTCCACCAATTACTCCCTTAGTTCAGAGGAAGGACTGGTGCATATCGGAAGTCAGGTTAAAAACCTGGCCCAGGACCTGGCCCAAGACATGGCCCAGGACATGGCGACGGACATTGAGGCTCAGGCCAAGGATACGGTAAATGACATACAGTCTGAATGGCAGAAAGAGATATCCCTGACGGGGGCTGCGACGCCCGAGGAAAATGGAGAGGGTGCTGTGGTCGCTCAGGCAGACGGTTCCCATGTTGACCCACTGGTAACACCGGACAGTGTATCTCCCTTGCCGGGTACTGGATCGGCAACAGTAGATTCTGTGATCAACCCCGTGGTTTCCTCTCCGGCCGAGGAGATAAATTCTGCGCAAGCCAAGCTAACATTTCCGGTACCGGTAGTGGATAGAGTTTCTTCTCCGGAACAAGATATGGCATTCTCCCAGAACAAAGTAGAGGCTGCTCCATCAGCAGGAATGGAGGGGTCGGGACCTGTCAAGCCAACGCAACCGACGCCGTCGAATGCGGCTGTGGTGGTGCCGGAGCCACAAGAGGCCAGTCCGGAGACAACCGTTGTGGCGCAGGGGGGCGGCCAGGACGGGGCAGCGACAATCACTGCCGGGGAGGGCACATCTTTCAGCATCACGAATGGTGGAGAGGAGGCTCCGGAAAGTCTGGCGAGCATTATTCATCAGACCAAAGGGGACCACATTACACTTTTGACTAACAGATTGAACAATGCCTCCATAAAACAGACCGTTTCAATGAATATCACTCTGGAAAATGCATCCCGGATAGCTGAAATCGCCCGGCTTCAAAAAGATCTCAATCTAATCACACGTCATATCAGTCTTTACAGCCTGCGGCGTTGACGAGAGCCATACTTAGATAATATGGCGCGGATGTTATTCTTCAGGTTTCTTTTTGCAAATTTCCTGGATGCCGGCGGCGCAGAACGGTATCATCAGTTCAATCGCGGTGCGCACCTCGGAAGATTTGCACAGGCCTTGGGACAGGATATCAATGCGGCCCGTGCGGGATAAAACCAACATGACGGCGCCAGACATCAGTTCATGGCTCCAGTAGATTTTCTCCTCCGGGGCGTTGGGTATAATGGCTTGTAAAACATTTATAAGGCGTTGAACCAGAGGATCAAAATATTTCGGCATCATGATCTTGCCCCATTCCCTGGAACTATTGACATAGGCGACCAGCGCGCAATAATTTTGCCAACCTGGGTCGTCGCTTTCGGCAATGTCGGCCAGGGGCAGCAGCAGGGATGCGATCAGTTGTTCCACGGTCGGAAGGCCGGGTTCGGCCTGGGTCAGGCAATCTGTAAGGGCCTCTTCCCGAATATCATGGATGATCTGGGCCCGGCGCTTGAAAACCTCTTCAAACAAATTTCTTTTTTTGCCGAAATGGTAATTCAGCAAGGCGACATCAACATGAGCGAGTGTTGCAATCTGGCGCAGGCTGACGCCATCATATCCCCATTTGGAGAATAAATCTTCGGCCGCATCCAGAATCAGTTCCTTGCGGGGTTTCGGGCCATTGGTCAGTTCAGGAATCGCTTTGCGTTGTTGCGCGGTCAAAATCAGCCTCATATATAAAATTGGTTTCCCCCTTATACAAAGTCTTGTTCGCTAGGGGCAACCTAAAATTCAACAATTGTTGAAAATGATTTGACAATTCAACAAGTGATGAGTATTTTCATCATGTGTTGAAATATTGAAGTCACTACACGGGAGGTATCATGACAAACAATCACGCCATAAGAAAAAATCACGTTGTAAGAAAAGCCCATGGGAAAAAAATAACCGCTGCGCACCAGGGGGCGCAGAGGTCCCTTAAATCAGTTTTCTGTACCACTGCAGTGGCAAGTATATCTTCTGTGCTCTGCTTTATGCCACAGCTATCCTTTGCGGGGGAGGCTGAAGAAACGTCAGTGATCATGCTGGAAGAAATTACTGTAACGGCGCGCAAGATTTCCGAAAACCTTCAAAGAGTACCGGTTGCGGTCACCTCGTTTGGCGGCACGGAACTCGGGCGGCAGGGTATTGAGGATATTACGGAACTTCAACAACGCTTGCCGAATACCACGCTTCAGGTTAGTCGGGGCACGAACAGCACTCTTACGGCCTATGTTCGCGGTATTGGTCAGCAGGACCCATTGTGGGGTTTTGAACCCGGTGTCGGTATTTATATTGACGGAGTTTATATTGCCCGGCCACAAGGGGCTGTGCTGGACGTGCTGGATGTAGAGCGAATTGAGGTATTGCGCGGTCCTCAAGGGACTTTGTACGGCAAGAACACCATTGGCGGTGCGGTTAAATATGAAACCAAACGTTTGAGCGGTGATCCGTCTTTCTATCTGGAGGGCCGGTATGGATCTTATAACCAGATGGACGCCAAGATTACCGGCCAGCTTCCTGTTGTGGCGGATAAATTGTTCTTCGGGTTTGGCGGCGCGACCCTGAACCGGGACGGATTTGGTTCTTTTTTAAGTCAGGAAAATCAAGAAAATTACAATAAAAGCCTTCTCACCGGGCGCTTGAAACTGGAATTTCACCCGACGGAGAATTTCTTCATGCGGTTGAGTGGCGACATTACGCAGGATAATTCCAACAGCAAGGGCGGTCACCGCCTGACCCCGAGTCTGATCACGGGGGAACCGGTTCTGGACAATGTGTTTGACACCGCCGCCGGGGCGGATGTGGACAGTAAGGTGCGCACCAGAGGGCTGTCACTGCATATGGAATGGGAGATGAGCGATCAATGGACCGCCAAATCGATCAGCGCCTATCGGTCGGGGGACAGCGATGGGGTTATTGATTTTGACAATACGGCCCTTTCTTCCGCGGATGTAGCCGGTTTTTATGAAGATCATCAATTCAGCCAGGAATTGCAGTTCAGTTATATCGGCGAAAAGCTCAAGGCGGTGAGCGGGCTGTACTATTATGACGGGGAATCCTGTGGACAGTTTAATTTGCTGCTTGGCCTTGCGCCACCGATCGGTTTGACCCTGGAAAACAGCGGCTGCGTTGACACCAGGAGTTATGCGATTTATGCCCAGGGAACGTATTATGTAACCGATAAATTGTCTGTGACGCTTGGTGGACGTTATACCCGCGATGAGAAAGAGGCAGACGTCTTTCAGGGCATTTTCCTTGGGCTTAAAATGATGAATGATGAGGGCTTGCTCATTCTGCCCAATTCAGATTTCGTTAATGATCATGCCTGGAGCCGCTTTTCTCCCCATGTGGGGCTGGAATATCAGGCTCAGGACGACCTTTTGCTTTATGCCAGTTACAAAAATGGATTTAAAAGCGGCGGCATCGACATGCGGGCGAACCAGCGTCTTTTGGCGAGTGCGAACGAGCCCTATAACCCGGAAATTGTTGATGCATTTGAAATTGGTCTAAAGAGTGAAGTTTGGGACAGTCGTTTGCGGCTTAATCTGGCCGGTTTTTATAATAAATATAAAGAGCAGCAAATCACGGTGCAGCGTGTCACCGATACCGGGTTGGAACTGGTGTCACAGGTGATCAATGCGGGGCGGTCTGAAATGAAGGGGGTTGAACTTGAGGCAGTGGCGGCCGTGACGGCAGACTTCAGTCTGACCATGACCGTGGGCTTTATTGATGCCGATTTCACGAAGGGGGCATTTTTTGACCCTAACCTTGGTGAAGTGGTGGATATCAGCGAAAATTTTGTGGTCTCCAATACGCCGGAGTGGAGCAGCAATGTTGGTTTCTCCTACCGCCGGGAGGTGGCCGACTGGATGATGAATGTGGTGGGGAACTGGGCCTGGCGCAGCAGCATCCATATCTTCGAAATCCCCTCGCAACTGGATACGCCGGGATATGGCCTGGTGAATCTTGGGGTAACTTTTACCTCGCCGGAAGACAGATGGAATATTGGTCTGCATGGTAAGAATATCTTTGATAAAGAACACCGTATTGCCGGGTATAACTTCGCGGCGGAAACGGGGGGGCTTGGTGGCGAAGATGTGGTGATTGGTTATTATGGTGACCCGGCTACTGTAACGTTGACTGTTGGCCTGAAATTTTAAAATAACGGATATTTTTATGAAACAGTATGATGAAATATTTTATCCGTCGGGTGATGGTCTTACCCTTTATGCACGGGATTATAATCGAGTGGAAGAACCACCTTTGACCTTGCTTTGCTTGCATGGATTAACCCGTAATTCAGCAGATTTTGAGGGGCTGGCCGACCAATTGTCGGGGCGTTACCGGCTTGTCGTTGCCGATCAGCGGGGTCGGGGAAAGTCCGATTACGCTGTGGCGAATGATGATTATAACCTGATGACCTATGTTCAGGATATGTGGAGCCTTCTGACGCATTTAAATATAGATAAGGTGGCGATTATAGGGACTTCCATGGGAGGATTGATGGCGATCCTTATGGCTCTGGAGCAGCGTGATCGTATCTGCGGTCTGGTCCTGAATGATATCGGTCCGGAAGTCGATCCTGAAGGAGTGGCGCGCATAGCGTCTTATGCCGGGAAAGGGGGATGTATTGATACCTGGGATGAGGCCGTGCAACAGACCAAAGCGATCAATGGGCCGTTCTTTCCCGATTTCACAGAGGCGGATTGGTTGCGGGTGGCCCAGGCGGGATACCGGAAAGAGCCGTCCGGGCGTCTTTGCCCGGCTTATGACCCTAACGTCACCCAATCCCTGTCTTTTTTAAACAAGAGTGACTGGGATCTCTGGCCTCTTTTCGAGGCGACGGGACCCATTCATACCCTTGCACTGAGGGGCCGCCTGTCTGACCTTTTGTCCGATGCAACGTTGCAGGAAATGCAAAGAAGACATCCCCGAATGGTACAGGTAACGGTAGACAACAGAGGCCATGCGCCGTTTCTGACGGAACCGGATGCGTTGTCTGCCCTTAACGCATTTCTGGCCGGATTGGAAGAGCAGGCGGATCGCGATACACTGTGACTATCCCAAAACCCGAATTTCAGTTTGACAGACAACAGCATGCCCAAAGTCACTGTTAGGCGAGATGCCATTCAATGTCATACGGCTTTCTTTAAAGAGGGGCGGGGTTTTGCGGCGTGTGATGAGGACGTTATATGCCGTTCCGGCGGGCAACCGTGCCTTGGGGTGTTTTTTCTGAAGAAATGATCAAAACAGGGGCTTTGTTAGATCACGGTTCAATAGTATGCTATTGAAAATAGTGACATTGAAAAATGTGATAACAGGCAACAGAAAAGATTATCGTCAGTGACAAAGTTAGACAAGGCGGCGGACCGGACCCGGATGATTATACGGGCGACCCATGTAAGTATATCTGAAAACGGTGTGCGGCAGTTTACGCTGCGAAGTATCGCGCAGCAGTGCGATATTCATTTGAAAACGCTACAGCATTACTTCCCGACGAGAAATGATCTGCTGAAAGCGGTTTTTCAGGAGCGCATGGATAAATATCTACCACCGCTGATGGAGATTCTTCATTCGGTGGATAGTGCATTGTGCCGGTTTAACAAAATCATCGATCAATTATTCGATTTTAGTGTGGATATTGAAAATCAGCGGTTCTTCACTGAAATTTTCAGCATGGCGCAATCTGATCCGCAATGGATGGCTCTGGTTGATACCAAGTTTGAACTTTTTTATAATCGGATCGGGGATTTGATTTCAGAATTAAACCCGGACCTTGACCGGGAAGCGGGACGCAAACGGGCGCTGGCGATGGGCAGCATGATGGAGGGAATGATGTTGTTTCTCGGCGAAAATAAACCGCCGCGGCCGGAACGGGATGGGCTTGATCAGGAAATCAGAGGGCTGTTGCTCTTGATGGCGCAAGCACCCCGACTATAGGTTTTTCTTGACACATGCCGTCATTGACGGAAATATGTACGTCATTGACGGTATAGGTGTTTCAGGTAAGGCGGCTTTACGGGCGAAGCCCTGTCTTGGATAGCCAAATGCCGGACACCGGGACATCACTAAGGGAGTAGCATTAGATGCGGGTTTTAATCACATTTCTGGTTCTGTTTTTTGGAACATGGTCGCAAGGATTTTGCTTCGACAGGGAAAATCCTGCGCTCTCACCAGGGGCCATTGATTCAGAACGTTTGCGCCATATTGCGCAGGAGCCGGGAGAATGGCTTACCGTCGGGCGTGATTTCGGGGAAACGCATTATTCCCCGTTGACCCTGATTAACGATCAGAATGTCGACCGGCTGGGATTTGCCTGGCAATATGATACCGACACCCATCGCGGGTTGGAAGCGACGCCGATTTTTGTCGATGGCGTGCTTTATGTCACAGGCAACTGGGGGATTGTTTACGCCATAGACGGCAAGACCGGACAAGAGATATGGACCTTTGATCCGGAAGTGCCGGGACGTTGGGCGCGTAATGCCTGCTGTGATGTAGTGTCCCGGGGTCTTTCTGTATGGAAAGGTAAGGTTTACGCGGCTTCTCTTGATGGACGGTTATTTGCCTTGAATGCTACGAACGGGGCCGTAATCTGGCAAACGGATACTTTCGTGGACCGCAGTCGCCCCTACACGATTACCGGGGCGCCCCGGATCGCCGGGAAAAACGTGGTGATCGGCAATGGCGGGGCTGAATATGGTGTTCGTGGTTATGTTTCAGCCTTTGATTTGGACACAGGTAAATTGGCCTGGCGGTTTTATACCGTGCCCGGTGATCCGAAGAAACCTTTTGAGCATCCGGAACTGGAGATGGCGTCAAAAACCTGGGATCCGGACAGCCGTTGGGATGTCGGCGGTGGCGGTACGGCCTGGGACGCCATGGTGTATGACCCGGATCTTAATTTGTTATATGTGGGGACGGGTAATGGCAGCCCGTGGGTTCAGGCGGAGCGCAGCCCCGGCGGCGGCGATAACCTGTTTCTATCGAGCATCTTGGCGATCAACCCGGACACAGGGCGCCTGGCCTGGCATTATCAGACCACACCGGGGGACAATTGGGATTATACGTCGACCCAACCGATTATTCTGACAGACCTGGAGTTCAAGGGAAAGCAGCGCAAGGTATTGATGCAGGCCCCGAAGAACGGATTTTTCTATGTTCTGGATCGGGAAACGGGGGAACTTCTCTCGGCGGAAAAATACGCGACGGTCACCTGGGCCAGCCATGTGGATATGAAAACGGGCAAGCCCCAGATTCTGGAACAGGCCAATTATGATGCCGAACGCAAACTTATTCTGCCCAGCCCGGCCGGGGCCCATAACTGGCAACCCATGGCCTATAATCCGAATACCGGTCTGGTATATATTCCGGCGATGAATGATCCGGCGATTTATGAACGTCGCAAACGGTTCACTTACATTAAAGGCATCAACAATCAGGGGGCGCATTTTTCGGAGGGCACCATTACCTCCGAGCTCGGGCATGTCAGTGAAGAGGAAGCCGGGGGGTTCCTGTTGGCCTGGGACCCTGTGAAAGGCAAACCGGCCTGGCGGCATAAACTGGGGCATTTCATTTTTCATGGCGGGGTCTTGACGACAGCCGGAAATCTGGTGGTACAGGCGCGAGATGATGGTCTTCTGGTGGTTTATGCGGCAGATACGGGAAAAGTGCTGCATCAGATCCAGACGGGCAGCAGCATTCTGGCGGCTCCGCTGTCCTATACCATTGATGGGGAACAGTATATCGCGGTTATGGCGGGTTATGGCGGCGGACCATTTGGGTATTTCCCTGTGGGTTCCGCAGTGGAGAAATATGGTAACGAGGGGCGGCTTCTGGCCTTTAAGCTGGGAGGAACTGCAGTGCCGTTGCCGGAAGAGCTTCCTCCTTTGGGACCGTTGCCGAAACCACCTGTTGGTCAAACGGTATCGGCTGAGGTTCTGGCGGAGGGGAAGAATCTCTTTACTAAAGCGTGCGGGGAATGTCATTGGAATATCAATGGCGGCTATCCGGATTTGCGTCGTATGTCGCCGGAAGTGCATGCCAGTTTCCAGGACATCGTCTGGGGCGGAGAGCGGGAGGCGCTCGGCATGGCGGGCTTTGGAGATATTTTAAGCAAAGAGCAGGTCGAGGCGATACATGCCTATCTGATTAAACTGTCGTATGAGGCCTATCATGCCCAGACAGAAGAAAATAAGAAATAGAGAAAGATATTCTGAAGGGGTATTTTCTGCGCAGGAATTACCGCACCGGCAGCGTATATACTATACTTGAAGAACACCGTTTTATAAGATATGGAATAAATGAATATTTTATAGAGGACCTCATTGGTCCGGGTAAGGGGTTCATGTTTAGGGTGAATTCATTTTACCCTGGACAAACAATCGAGTGAAGGTTATTTCACCTTCGCCATTAACGCCTACAGGGGAGTATTGCAGCTTGGAAAACCATACGTATAAAAGTTATAAAGTTTGGGACTTACCTGTCCGGCTTTTTCATTGGATTAACGTGATTTGTGTGATCGGCCTGGGTGTGCTTGGTACGGTCATCCTGTGGAGTAGCGCGTTTGGTCTCAGTACTGACGGTAAAGTACTTTTGAAAACGGTTCATGTGTATTTTGGTTATGTTTTTGTCCTCAATCTGATCATTCGATTGGGCTGGGCATTTGCCGGGAACCGCTTCGCCGGTTGGCGAAATCTATTGCCTTTCGAAAAAGGATACACGCAGAAGCTAAAGGGGCAACTGGCTGCGGAGAAATCTGGACAGCCAAAGCATTACCTGGGGCATACCCCCGCCGGACGGTTGGCGGTCAGTGCGATTATGGTGGCCCTGGTTGCGATGGCGACTTCCGGTATTGTGCTGGCCGGGACCGATATTTATTTTCCGCCATTTGGCGCGATGTTCCAGGAGTGGGTTGCTGCTCCCGGTGTGGACCCGGCGACTGTTGCGGCCTATGTGAAGGATAATGTGGATCAGGCCGCGTTTGCAGAAATGCGGGCCTTTCGAAAGCCTTTCATTCTTGTCCATTACTGGACATTCTTCATTGTTCTGGCGCTGATCGTGGTTCATATCGCGGCGGTAATTTACACTGAAGTTAAATCAGGCAGTACCCTGATATCAGCAATGTTCACGGGCCGCAAAGTCATTCCCGGCGAACCTGAAGATAAAGAATGAAAATTCTGCTGCCGCTTTTTTGTGGAATGAGACTACGGCGCATTCCCTGAATGATACAGGTCGTGGTCAGGAAACCGTTGACGGGATTTGACTTATAAGAACCCACCATTTTCGGCGTAAGCAAGGATGGTTTTGGCGTCCACTGCCTTGCTGAACAAGAATCCCTGTCCCGTATCGCAGCCACATGATTTAACAAGCGTGAGCGCCTTGCGGCTTTCGATTCCTTCGGCGCAGACCTTGAGGTTAAGTTTTTTGCCAAGTGATGTCAGGATTTCAATAATGACGGATGCTTCATGGTTTTTCTCAATATCAAGGACAAATGACTTGTCGACCTTGAGTTCGTTGAAGGGAAGATTATAAAGAGAAATCAGAGAGGAATACCCTGTCCCGAAATCGTCGATGGATAAACTAAATCCTTTCAGACGCAGCCGTGTCGCTACATCCATGGTGGCGGCCGTATCCTGCATGACGGCTGTTTCGGTGATTTCCAGCGTTACTCTGTGAGGAGAGATGCCATGGGTTGCGGCCTGATCGGCCAGTTTATCGGGCAAGCGCAGGTCCGATAAAAGACATCCGTCAAGATTAATGGCGACGGTAATATCCAGTCCATTATCCAGCCACATTTTTTGTGCCGCAAAAGACTGTTCCACCACGGCGGCAGTTAATTCTGGCATTAATCCTTCTGCGGCCACGACGGGTAAAAATTCATCCGGAAAGATCATCTGTCCGGATGTTGTGATCCAGCGCACCAGGGCTTCGACGCCGATCATCTTGTTATCTGCGTTGTTGAGGTCTACTTTCGGCTGAAAAAATGGCTGAATTTCCCGGGACGCCAGGGCTTTTCGAATACCACTGGTAGAAACCCGTTCTTCGGACGTTGTATTAAGGCTCAGAATTTTCTCCAGTTCTTCGACCATAACCGGCTTGGAAAAACTTTCGACGATATTCAGGTTATATTGTTTCCCCAAGGACTGGGCGGCGGCGATGGTGCGTTGATCAGCACCGCTCGCGATATAAATGGCGGCGGAAGATTTTTGTTCCGCCAGATAACGTAACAGTTCAACTCCGTCGTATCCTGGTAAATTCAGGTCGAGGATAATGCTGGTCGGTTGATATCTGGTAACCATCTCAAAGAAATTCTGGCCCTCATTGACGGTCATTGTTTCATAGCCCACTCCCTCTGCAACTTCGGCAATAAAGTCCGCCACATCAACTTCATCATCAACTACCAGCAATTTTGGACGACTGTTTAGTACTATTGGTGTCATTGGTGCGTCTCCAGAAGTGATGTTAAGATATGAGGTAATTCTGTTGCGTTGTATGGCTTGGAAATAAAGCGTGATTTACTGAGAAGCCCTCCTTTGTCCTCAAGCGCCTTTTCAGCATAGCCGGAGGCAAACATGATGGGGATGTCGGGGCGAATATCACGCATTTTCGCCCCCATTTCGGGCCCGAGCATTCCACCGGGCATGACAACGTCTGAAAATACGGCTTCGATCGTGGGATCTTCGGAAAAGATTCGCAGTCCATCGGGTCCCGTTCTTGCCTCGCGGACGATAAAGCCGGATTCCCGCAGTACCGTAACGGCAACTTCCCGCACATCAGGGTCATCTTCCACGACCAGAATGGTTGCCGGGCGAACCGGCATTTCCTGCCACATTTTTGCTTGTTCGGCGATGTAGGCTGCCGCATCAGGGGCCATGGGGACGTATAGTTTAAATGTTGTTCCAAAGCCGAGCTCACTATAAACCGCTAAATGTCCTCCGGATTGTTTCATAAAGCCGAAGACGGTGCTTAGCCCAAGCCCTGTGCCCTGACCACTGGCCTTGGTGGTGAAGAAAGGTTCAAATATTTTATCGACGATGTCAGGGGGGATGCCATTGCCTGTGTCGGAAACCGCGATTTCGTAATATTCACCCGGTGTTACCTCTGTATGATTGCTGGCATAGGATTCATCAAGCCGGACCTGTTTGGTTTCAACGGTGATGCGGCCGCCGTCCGGCATGGCGTCGCGGGCATTGACGCATAGGTTAAGCAGGGCGCTTTCCAATTGGTTCTTGTCTGTTATGCCGATAAAGGGCGTCTCTGAAACGGCGGAAGATACCGTGATGTCCGCCCCGACGGTGCGCCCGAGAAGCTGTTCCAGGTCCCGGACGACTTCGTTGACGTCATGTGGCGTTGTTTCAAGAACCTGCTGGCGGGAGAAGGTGAGGAGGCGTCTTGTCAACTCTGCGCCGCTTTTGGCAGCCTTCATGATCTTACCGACCCGGTCTTGTGCTTTTTCATTTTCAACGAGAGACCGTTCCAGCAATTGGAGATTTCCGATAATGACCGTCAATAAATTGTTGAAATCATGTGCGACCCCACCAGTGAGCCGCCCAACAGCTTCCATCTTGGCGGCATGACGGAGTTTATGTTCCAGGTCCATGCGTTCTGAAATGTCGCGGATGACGTAGATCATGCCTCTTTTGTCTTGTGACCCAAATTGACCCACGGACAGGCTGGCGGTGAAATGTTCGCCGGTTTTCTTCAGGCCGGTGACATCACGGGCGCCTCTGCTTAGCAGGCAGGAATCCTGCGGGATGGTATGGACGTTTCCCCCCAAATCTGTTTGGTTTTCCCGCAACAGGCCGGTGATGTCGCGGTTAAGCATTTCTTTTTCCTGGAAGCCGAATAAAATTTCAGCCGCCTGATTAAAGGTCAAGATGAGACCGTCCCCATCAGTGGCAATAATGGCGTCAGCCGCACTATTGAGGATAGCCTGAAGGTAGGCCTGTTTTTCTTCTATTGTTTCTCTGGCTTTGTGGGTTTCCGTAACATCAATGAATTGTGCAACGGCATGACGGGGTTTGCCATGTTGGTCCAGGATCAGCGATATATTCTCCCGCACAAATATTTCTTCCCGCTCAGACGGATACATGCGTTTTTTTACTTCGTAATTTGAAATGCGGCCTTTAGCCAGAGATGTGAATTGCGGGGCTTCATCTTGCCAGTCGTCATTATGTGTCAGGTCCTTGATCGTGAGATGGCTCAAGGAGGTTTCATCATAGCCCAGCATCCGGCAAAAGGCTGTGTTGACCAGTTTAAAGCTGCTGTCAAAATTTAACAGCGCAATGCCGTGTCCGGCTTTTAAAAAGGCTTCGCGGAACTGGTGTTGGCTTTCGCGCATAAGGAGTTCAGCTTCATTACGCCGGATTTTTTCCGCGAGCAGGCTTTCATTTGTCGCCATCAGCGCGGACGTACGTTTTCTGACCTGTTCTTCAAGTTCTTCATTGATATGTTCCAGGCGTTCTTCCGCCTTTTTGAGCGCCACCTGATTGGCGAGGCGGGCAAAGAGAATTTGAAATTCAATGGGTTTGTGGATGTAATCATTTGCGCCAGCCTGAAGCGACTGGACAATGGACTGTGTGTCGTTTTTTGCGGTGACCATGATGACAGGCATTTGGTTGGGGTGCCGGGTTTGCCGGATATACTGCAGCGTTTCCATGCCATCCATGCCGGGCATCATATAATCAAGCAACACCGCATCATAGGCGGCTTGATCAAGTTTTTCGATGGCTTCTGGCCCACTCGCCACATAGTCCGCCGTATATCCGCGTCGTTTCAGGCGTTTGACGAGAAGGTCAGTGTTGTCAGGGTTGTCATCAACTACAAGGATATGACCTGTCTGCGCGTCCATATTTTTGATCCTAACGGCCCAGATGTTGACTGATTTTTTCAAGCAGCCGGGCAAAGTTAATGGGTTTTGTCTCGAAATCGTTGCAGCCGGCGGCGAAGGCCGATTTACGGTCTTCCTCCATGGCGTTTGCGGTGAGCATTATGATGGGAATATGCCGTGTGGAGGTTTGGCTTTTGAGATGGCGGGTGGTTGCAAGGCCGTCGAGTTGCGGGAGACCAACATCCATCAGGATCAGGTCCGGCGCCAGTTTTGAGGTTACGGTCAATGCATCATACCCGTCAACGGCGACCGCCACGTCAAAACCTTTACGGCTTAGCCGGCGTTGTAACATGTCTCGGTTCATCTCGTTATCTTCCACAAGCAGGATCTGTGGGGCCATCTGGCTCTCCTAATCTAGAATTTCATTGCGGAAAAAACCTGTTGCAACAAAGAGCGGAGGACTTGTGGCAAGTTCTCTGCGCCTTTCTCAATAATGAGTTGGGTTTGCTGAGACAGATATGTTTTTTCTTCCTGAGAAAAATCTTTGGCTGTGATCACGATGACGGGAACCTCCATATTGGTTTTGTGGGATTTGAATTCATGCAGGAATTCAAATCCATCCATTTCCGGCATCATCAGATCCAGTAAAATCAAGTCCGGGCTGCCAAATTCATTAATGCGGTCGAGCGCTTCCAGGCCATTCCCGGCGATGACTGTATCTGCGCCATATTCTTGTGAGTAACGCACAGCAAGTTCGCAGGCATCCTCATCATCATCGACAATGAGAATATAGCTTTTTTCCGGCATATTGAGATATCGGCGTAGTGAGCGAATAAGTTGCTCCCGTTCAATTGGTTTGGTCAGGTAATCGACCGCACCCAGGCTCAGACCCCTTTGCTTGTCATCAACGATTGTACACATGATGACAGGAATATCTTTTGTTTGGGCATCTTCTTTCAGGGCTGACATTACCTCCCAACCTGACAGTTCTGGCAAGATTACATCAAGGATAATGGCATCTGGTCGCAGTTTTTTTGCAAGCTTCATCCCCTCAACCGCATCGGATGCTGTTGTGACAAGAAAGCCTTCGCGGGTTAAATATCGTGTCAGGAGGTCGCGGGACGACATGTCGTCATCAATCACGAGAATGCATTGCTCTTTCCCCTTCTGACTCGGCAGGGACAGGGGGAGATGGACGGCTTCTCTAGGGTCTTTTTCAAGAGATGTCGGCAAGATTACGGTGAAGCATGTGCCTTGATTGATTTCGCTGGTGACATCAATTGAACCACCCATTAACTCAACAAATTTCTTGCTAATGGCCAGGCCGAGGCCGGTTCCGCCATAGGTGCGGTTGATAGAACTGTTTACCTGGACAAATTCATCAAATAAGGTGGCGAGACTTTCGGGAGGGATGCCAATTCCGGTGTCACTTACCTTGACCATGAGTTTGTCTTCTCCCTGATCGTGTACTTTATCGATTTCCAGTTTTATTGTACCGTTCTTGCAGAATTTGGAGGCATTGCTCAGTAAATTGAGGATAACCTGTCTGACTTTGAGAGAGTCGGTCGTGATGACGCCAGCCTGGGCGTCGGGATATTCAACAAGAAGTTTATTATTATTTTTGTGGGCCAGTCCACCGGCGGTTTCCACGACTTCGAGGATCAAGGCATCAAAATTAAAGTCTGAAACATCAAGCATCATTTTGCCCGCCTCGATTTTCGAAATATCAAGGATATCATTGACCAACGCCAACAGATGTTTCCCGGCCTTGAAGATACGTTTGATATCGGGGCCCATGTCTGTATCGGCTTCATCCTCAATATCTTCAATCAACATTTCACTATAGCCGATAATGGCATTCAAGGGCGTACGCAGTTCATGGGACATGCTGGCAAGGAAAGACGATTTGGCCTGGTTTGCAAGTTCTGTCGTTTCTACCGCCTGATTGAGGTCATTCTGCATTTTTTTAAGTTCGGATATATCAGACGAGATGCAGGCGATTGCGTAAACAGTTCCTTTTTCATCAATCAGGGGGAAATGGGTGCTGAGCAAGACCAATTCGCCGTCCTGTGTCGTGAGGGTGCTTTCCGACCTGATTGGCGCCTCACTGGTCAGAACTTGTTGAAATTTGTCATTTTCCTTCTTTGCATAATCGGCCTGAAAAATGTCTTCTGTTTTTTGTCCCAGAATATCTGCAGTTGGTTTTCCGATAAACCGGGAGAAAGTCTGGTTGATGAAGCTGTAGGATTGATCGGTATTTTGAACCGCGACAGAGACGTCGGCGTGAGTAATCATTTCACGCAAGACTGCGCCGGCCTGCTTTGCGATGCGTCGTTCGGTGAGATAACCGCTCCATCCCCAGCAAACAAGAGCCAGAATAAAGCCAATTCCAGAGAGTGCGAAGGCCTGTTGTGTGTCGTTCCAGAACCCTTGGGATTCCAAGGATTGCATATTTACAATTTTCCAGATGCCAGTGTCCTGGGCGATTTTGATTTCTTCTGTATTGGCCTCCAGAAGATGTCCGAGAGTGATGCTCTGGAAGGTGAAAAGATTATTTTTCCCGACAAAATGTCCCTCTGTCCGGGCGGCGATTTTTGTCCAGGCATCAGGGTGTTCAAGCCCAAACCGGTGGCCACCGTCAAACATGAAAGACCACAGTTTTTTAGGCTCTGCGCCGGCCAGCCAGTAGCCGGATTTATTAAGCAGATAGGAATTGTACTGGGTCTGGTCCGTGGGGTGAAAGGGTTCAAGAAGAATACGGCCGTAGATATTGATGACCATTATGCCTGATGTCTCACCCCGGGCATTGACGAGAGGGGTAGCGATACGTAATACGGGGTTCCACGGTTCTTCGATCTTACCCAATTCCATATTGAGATCAAGCGGTGAGATATACAGTCCGTGTTCAGACAATGACATGGTTTCCGTAAAATAATACCGGGAACTCTTATCCTGTAGTCTCGACTGGTCATAAATGACCGGCCCGGTCGAGGTGCTGTCAACCCGGATTGTTTCTTGGCCCTTTGCATCAATGATTCGTATCTGGGCGATGTATTTTTTTTGTTTTGCAGCTTGAAGAAAAGTTTGTTCAATGGCCTGTTGATCACCGTCATTATCGTGATCCGAATAACGCTTGACCATTGGCAATTGAGCAAAAAACAAGAGATCATCTGTAATTGTCTGGAGAGTGGCCTGAACCTGACCGGCTTGGGTGAGGGTTAACGCCTCCAGGGAAACGGTCAGGCGATTTTCCTGACGTTGGGCCTGGTCATCAGCGACCAGGGTCAGGATAATGAATGCAAGAAGGTAACTAACCGGGAACAGCAAGAGAAAAATTTTCCACCGGCTCTTACCCTGTTCGGTCAGTTGCCTCACGTCATATTTCTTTGTTGTATTATTTTTTAACAGCACGGGAATTACTCTCTAAGGTTTAAATATCTGAAATTATTCTATTTTTCGTAAATATCAAATGAGAAAATTGTCCTGTTTCTTAAAGTACATAACCCTACTTTCCTGAGATCTTTGTTTAAAACAGTAAAACCACATGAAGAAAACCAACATTTTAAGAACTTCTTAAGTAAACTATCAATTAGATATTAATAATATGTATATAAAGTATTATTAGCAAGCGTCATATTCACCAAAAAGTTGTTGGTGGTTTTGTTGTAGGGAAACACTAAGGGGAGAGCTCTGCTTTTCGCCCTCATAAGTTCTTTTTTCCTTTGATGGCTGTACATAAGTCCCCGGGCCGGACCTGACCTGGGCGGGAAAATTGCTGTGATCTTCCTGCGTTATATAATCATCTCGCAGATTTAAATCTTCTCCGTTTTATCTTTATCCGTTGTTTCAGGCCGCCCTTGAGAGAGGCGCTTTATGATAAGCATGGCGTCAGATCCGATAATCACAGTGTTTATGGGGTAAGCGGGGGCTATTATTATGCTGGTTTGAACTACTTCTTCTAATGGAGCGGCGTCTTTTTTACATTGAATAGCGCAACTCCCCGGGCCATCAGAATTTTTCCCTTCGAAGCCGCAACGCATTTCCGACAACAGACAAGGACGAGAGGCTCATGGCGGCGGCAGCAATGATCGGGGAAAGCAAAATGCCGAAGACGGGGTAAAGCACACCGGCCGCGACGGGCACACCAAGTGTATTGTAGACAAACGCTAGGAAAAGATTTTGCTTGATGTTTCTCATGGTTGCTTCCGATAGGCGTCGCGCCCGGACGATCCCCATCAAGTCGCCTTTGACCAATGTGATTCCGGCACTTTCCAAAGCGACATCCGCGCCGGTGCCCATTGCGACGCCGACTTCGGCGAGGGCCAGCGCTGGCGCATCGTTGACACCGTCACCGGCCATGGCAACCTTTGCGCCTGTTTTTTGCAATTCTTTGACAATATCGGCTTTGCCGTCGGGCAGGACGTCGGCGCGCACGTCATCGATATTCAGACGGCTGGCCACGGCTTTTGCGGTGGCTTCGTTGTCACCGGTTACCATGATGATCCGCAGGCCTTCTTTATGCAGGGCGTCGAGGGCCTGATTGGTGGTGTCCTTGATGGGATCTTCTACGGCGATCAGGCCGGCGAGTGTCTGATCAAGGGCTATGTACATTACGGTTTTGCCCTCAAGTTGCATGGCCTTGGCCTGCTGTGAGATGTCTTTTGTATTAAGATCCAATGTCGCCATCATGACGCTGTTGCCCAAGGCGACGGATTTGCCGTCTATTGTGGCCTGAACCCCTTTGCCGGTGACTGCGTTGAAATTCTCTGCAGAGAGAAGAGATATATTTCGGGATTTGGCGCCGTTGACTATGGCGGCTGCCAGGGGGTGTTCGCTGCCTCTTTCCAGGCTGGCGGCATAGGTCAGAATATCATTTTCCGTAAAGTCCTGCATTGGAATGATATCGGTTACGATGGGTTTTCCTACGGTCAGGGTGCCTGTTTTATCAACAATAAGGGTGTCTACCTTGGCAAAGACTTCCAGGGCCTCGGCATTTTTAATCAGGATGCCAGACTGCGCGCCGCGTCCTGTTCCGACCATGATTGACATGGGGGTGGCGAGACCGACAGCACAGGGGCAGGCGATAATCAGAACAGAAACGGCGGCGATCAATCCATAACTCAGAGAAGGTTGCGGACCAAAATAATACCAGACGGTAAAGGCCAGGGCAGAAATGAAAAGAACCGCAGGTACAAACCAGCCGGCGATGAGGTCGGCGTATTTCTGGATCGGGGCGCGGCTTCTCTGGGCTTCGGCGACCATGGCGACGATCTGGGACAGCATGGTTTCAGATCCGACCCGTTCGGCGCGCATGACAAAACTACCGGTGCCGTTCAGCGTTGCGCCGGTGACCTTGTCGTCGGCATTTTTTTCAACCGGAACGGCTTCACCGGTGAGCATGGATTCATCAATGGAGGAATGGCCTTCCAGTATAACACCATCCACCGGTACTTTTTCGCCGGGACGGACGCGAACGGTATCGCCCTTCGCAAGCTGGTCCAAAAGAATTTCTTCTTCTGAACCATCTTCGTTGAGCCGCAACGCCACCTTGGGGGCAAGGTCAAGCAGAGCCCGAATGGCGCCGCCTGTTTTTTCCCGGGCCCGCAGTTCCAGAACCTGGCCGAGAAGAACCAGGACGATGATCACCGCCGCAGCCTCGAAATAAACCGGCACCAGACCGCTTTCTGTTTTAATGGCATCCGGAAAGATGTCCGGGGCAAAGAAAGCAAACAGGCTGTAGAGGTAGGCAATACCGGTGCCGATGCTGATCAGGGTCCACATATTGGGGTTTATGGTCTTGATGGATTTCCAGCCGCGCCCAAAAACCGGGGCCGCAACCCATACCATGACCGGCGTGGCGAGCAGAAACTGCAGCATGACGGAGAGGTGATCATCAATAAGCGTTTTAAAGTTTGCGCTGATGTGCCCGCCCATTTCCAGAATGAAAATCGGCAGGGATAAGGCAAGCCCGATCCAGAAGCGTCGGGTGAAGTCAACCAGTTCCGGATTGGGGCCTTCGTCTCCTGTCGGGATCCCCATAGGTTCCAGCGCCATGCCGCATTTCGGGCAATCGCCGGGCTCGTCTCTGATGATTTCAGGGTGCATCGGACAGGTATATTGGGTGCCGGCGGGCATCTCTTCCGCCGGAGGTCTTTCGTTGAGGTAATCGGTCGGGTCATTCGTGAATTTCTCTTCACACCGGGCGGAACAGAAGTAATATTCTTGATGGTCGTGGGTGGTCATATGACGCGCGGTGGAGATGGTCACATCCATGCCGCAAACCGGATCTTTCACCGTTTGAGGAGAGGAATGTGATTCTTTCGGGGAATGGGTCTCACACATGTTTTCTGGTCCTTAAATTCGCTTTTGCGGATTGTTATTCTAACATGAAAATATCACTGTTTTCCCTCGTTAAAATGAAGGAAAGAGCAGGAACAAGCAGGCCTTAGTCTTCTGTATGTTCATACAGATGATTAATGATGCTGCATTCGCTGAGGGGCTGTTCATCATCGGGACAGATGGTTGCCAGAACCTTCAGGTTCTTTTTCATCTGTTGCAATGTCGTGATTTTGGCCTCTATTTCTGTAATTTTGTGACGGGCTTTTTGATTGACGGTCGCGCAATTTGTATCCGGGTCGTCGGTGAGCGCAAAAAGCTCACGCACTTCATTCAAGGTAAAGCCAAGTTTTTTGGCTTCCTTAATGAACCGGAGACGATTGACGGTTTCCCGTTGATAAACGCGGTAGCCTGACGTTCGCCGGTGGGGCGTTGGCAAATAGCCGCTGCGTTCATAATAGCGGATGGTTTCCGGGCTTGTTCCGGTCTCGGAGGCAAGTTGTCCGATTGTCATGTCCATTACCATATTCTCCATTCCCCTGTGCCCCGTTATGGTGACTTGGGATATTGTCTGTTTATGATTCGGTCACATGTTACACCTTGTAGTTAACTGTAAGGTCAAATGGTTTTTTGTTTTTGTCAAATACCAAAATCATCAAACGCTATTTTACTCTCGTCAATGCCAAGTTGTTTCAGCATAATCCGGGTGGCTTTCAACATGGCGGGTGGGCCGCACAGGTAGAATTCCACTTTGGTCAGATCAGGATGATCAGCCAGGTAGTTTTCCATGGTAATTTCGTGAATATACCCCGACAAGCCTTGCCAGTTGTCCTGCGGGACAGGATCTGACAAGCCGATTTGGAAAGTCATGTTGGCATGTTGTTGTTCCAACTGGGCGAACTCTTCCTGATAAAAAATATCGGTGGTGTTTCTGACGCCATACCAGAAGCTGATTTTGCGTTTTGTGCGTTTATGTAATAACTGGTCACGAATGATGGCCCGAAGCGGGGCCATGCCGGCGCCGCCACCAATGAATATCATTTCGTTGTCGCTGTCCTGGGCTTTGAAATGGCCAAAGGGGCCGGACAAGGTCACGCTGTCTCCAGCCTGCAGGTCACACATATAGTGAGAACCAACGCCCGCGGGGAGTTCAGACTGATCGGTCGGCGCCGGTATGCGTCGAATATTGAAAACGATTTCTTCAGCGTCTTGAGGAGGAGTGGCCAATGAGTAGGCCCGTTTCAGGGGCGCAGCATCGGTTCCGGGAATATCGACCAGCATGTAACTTCCCGGATCATAAGAAAAGGCTTCTGAAGTACGGAGTTTCATTTTGATTTCATGAATGGTTGGGGTGAGTTTACGGTTTGCGGTTACTTCGGCTGTGAAGGGCGTTTTTGTGAGAACGTCTTCTGGCAGGCAAATGGCGGTGTCTTTTGCAAGCCGATGTTGACAGGAGAGACGGTAGCCTTGATCAAGTTCATGTTGGGTGAAATGGTGCCGGTCTGCTTCGACCGCTACGGGGGGCAGATCTGCGTATTGAACCCGACACAGACCGCAAGTGCCCCCACCGCCGCAATGAGAAGGCAATATTATTTCAGCCTTTGCAAGGGTGTCATAAATTGTCCCGCCGTAGGGGGACGTGATTTGATTGTCCAGACCACCGGCGCTGTCAAGAACCGTAAGGGTGCGAGTGGTTCCCGGTGCGGTAATTTTACGGAATGCGGCTTTGAATTCCGCCTTTGTAAAGGACTGAAAAATAAGGATCATGCCACTGAGCGCCAGCCAGAGGGTCGCGAATCCTGTAAAAATGATCCACGGGCTGTTAAAATGATTATTTCCGGGATAATCCATGAAGTGAAGCATCAAGGCGACATTGAACAGGCGTGTGGCGGCGTTCACACGGCCTGTTATCTGGCCGGTTTCGCGTGAGATATAAAGGGCGGTTCCGCGGCCGTCATCGAAATCAATCTTCCACGCCGGGCCAGACAGCCGTGGCGTATCAGAGGTTGGCATATTAACCGGAACGGCGGAAAGCAGGGCGCCGGGGCCAGCATAATCTGAGGCTGCGATGGTTTGACTCAATTCTGCAGTGATGGTCAGGGGTGTTGCCGAACGGGCATCATAGAGCCGGGCACCTTCCTGCCGGGTGATTTCATAAACCAGCTGGTCTTGCAAACGCCACAGGGCGACCTTCATGACGCCATTCTGTGGCGGGAGATCTGAGAGTGTTTTGACAGATTGATCACTTCCAAGCGAGGCGAGAGACGCATGGCGGGACATATCGTGACCTTGGACCATATCGTGATCGAGGATCGACATGGTCAGCCCGCTGACAGCCCAGATGGTGACTTGCAAGCCAATGAACAAACCGAGCCATTTATGCAATGCGCGAAAGAAACGGCCACCGGAATTAGCTGATGCCGATTGTCCTTTGGTGCGGCGGAAGCTATAGAATAACAGCCATATGCCGGTTAGTGTTGACAGGGTAATGATGGTGGCGGAAATCCGCAGAAGCCAGTTATTGACATCTGATCTGGTTTCATAATCCATGATATGTAACATCCAGAGGAAATCAAAGGCGCGCCAGAAATCATGTCTTTTTGTGATGAGCTCGCCTGTGGCGGGAGAAATATACAAACTGGGAGACCAGAGGTCATCGAAATTGGCCCGCCATAAAGGCAACGGTCTGGTTTGGACTTCGGAAGGGGGATTATCGCTTAACAATTCAAGTGAGGCGAGGGCGCCGTTGCCAGTGTATAGATTTTCTGCCAGAAGTTTGACTTGTGATCGCGCCAGGGGAGACAGGCTTATGCCATTTCGGGCGTTGATCATCTGTATGCCGTTCGGGGTATGGACTTTATACACCGGCGTTTCAAACAGGTTTCCTGTTTCGATTCTTGTTGCTTCGGGATATGCCGACATGACCTGGTTCACGGGGTATGTATAGGTGGTGAGGTGTAAAGGGGGCGGAGCCTTTTCTTGTACCAGATGGTCGCCGTGGATGTAGTCAATCGACATGGTTACCATATAAAAGCCGCTTATAGCCCACAGGCACATTTGCACGCCGATAACCAAAAAGAGCCACTTATGCCATTTTCGGGATAAAAAGGATGCTTTCATTTGCCTTGTCCTCACACTAAATATTTTGAAATTGTTTATTTGTTTTTTTGATTGTGACCGGGCTGCAGCATATGCCACAGCCCGGTTAATAGCTATTTCATTCGGAGCTTACTGCATCCGGTATGTCAGACGAATATAACCGCGCCGTCCAGCCAGGTCGTAGGTCATGGTGTCTGTATTTCCGTCTGTCCAGCTTGCGACCCGGGGGGCTTTTTTGTCCCAAAGATTGTCGATGCCGGCGGACAGGACAAGGTTCTCCATAATGTTATAGGTGCCCTGTACGTTATGATACATGACAGCCCCCATATGGGACCCGATGCCATCTGTGGCGAAGAAGTCATCCCCGGCGCCAATATATTGCACCGAATAGGTTGCCGACCAGTTTTCAGCGGATGTGTTGAAGCTGGTGTTGGCCCGCCACTTGGGGTATCCCCCAAATCCGGCCCCAATAAATCCGTTCAGGACCATTGGCACATCCCCTTCGAATGCTGTTCTTTCAAACGTATCAAGGTAGCTGACCTGGAAATCAAGCGTGTGGTTTAATTCCATGGCGTTGAAATTATAAACCACCCCGACATCAATCCCTTTGAGGCGTTCTGAGCCCGCATTGGTTTTCTGCGCGGAAAGATAATTCACCTCGCCGGTGACGGCGTTGCGGGTATGATGAACAGGGGTGCAGAAATCATGGGTCAGATTGTCGGACTCATAACATTGCGCCAGCTTGACAGACCCGGAAGGTTCGGTGATGGCGTCTGTTATCTTGACATCGAAATAATCCACCGTCACGGACAGGCCTTCGGCAAAGCCAGGTTGCCATACAGCCCCGAAAGTCAGGGAACGGGCATCTTCCGGTTCCAGGTTCGGATTGCCGCCTCTGTCAGTCAGGATGGTGTTGCCAAGTTGTGTGTATCCAACGGGTACACCCGCGGCCTGGCAGTTCTTATAGATGTTGCTGCCGGCATCAAGGCTGCTCCAGCCGCTGCAGGGATCAGTGGTTGTCAGATTGCCTTCCGAGACCCCACCAAACAATTCGGGAACGTTGGGAACGCGGAAGGCTGTGGAGTAGGTGCCCCGTAGTTTGAAGCCTTCGACCACCTGCCAGTTTACCCCGATCTTGTAGTTGGTGTCCGAAGAGAAGGTATCATAGTCGGAAAACCGAAGGGCCAGGTTCAGGTCGAGATTTTTTGCGAAAGCAACCTCTGCCAGTACCGGGATACTTAATTCGGCATAGGCTTCCTTGGCTTTTGTTTTGCCGGAAATAGGGTCTTCTGCGTTGCTGTTGGCGATGCCGAGCACTTTCAGGGAATCCGGTTGACGCCAGCCTTTATCTTCCCGATATTCGACCCCAGCGGCAAATCCCACTTTCCCGGCGGGAAGTTCAAAAACATCACCTGAAATATTGGCCGTCAGGCTTAACTGTTCATTTCCACCGGTGTCTGTCATGTCAAAGGGCAGGTAGTCCAGAACGGCCTGACTGACATTTCCAACCCCGAGATAATCACCGCACGGGATGCCATTTGTACCACAAACATTGGGATCTATGGTTTCATTGAACCGTTCCAGATTGACTACATTTGTAATTGTATCCATTCCGGTGTTGCGTCCCCAGTTCAGGGCCACATCCCATGACCAGGAATCAGAAAGGCTTCCTTCAACACCGGCAACAATCCGGAAGGTATTGACTTCCTGCAGGAAGACACGTTCGCCAAGTTCCACCAAACGGCGGCTTTCTACGAGAAGGTCTTCGCCTGTCGGGTTCGTCGGATGGTCTGCGGCCAGCGTGAACTGGGTAACCGCATTTGGGGAAGCAGGTTGCGTTGAACGGCGGTTCGTATACATCATTTCACCGAACAAACGGACATCATCGGTTAAATTATAATGTCCGAAACTGCTGAAAGACAGACGTTTGATAGGATTAACAGCATTGAAATTCACATTGTAATTATAGCCATGAATCGATCTGTCATACGGCGCCCAGCTCTTGCCACCCGGTTCATTATTGAAGTTGATCCGGACGAGGTCACCCACGCCGTCAATATAAACGGCCCGGCCGCCGGCAGTGCTGGAGCTTCCGTTACACTGGGTCTCGCTGTCTGAGGCCAGCGGGCAAGGCACCCTGTCGGCCAAGGGGGATGGTTTATTATCCTGATAACTTAAACTGGCCACGAGGCTGCCTTGGTCACTGGAGGTGCCCCAAGTCAGGTCCATCAGATATTCTTCTCCGTCTCCTTTGCCGGTCATGCCAAATTTGGCGCTGGCTTCAAGGCCGTTGAAATCGGTGTCGGTAATGATATTTACCACCCCGGCAACCGCATCTGCGCCGTAAATGGCCGACGCGCCGTCCTTGAGAACCTCAACCTGTTTGACGATAGCCATAGGGATCATTGAGAGGTCGACAGAGCTGTTGGCGCCGGTGCCGCCGTTAACCAGCCGTCGGCCATTTAACAGGACCAGAGTGCGGTTGACGCCGAGTCCGCGTAGATTGACCTGCGGAGTTCCCCATCCGTTGCTGACCCAGTAGGCGGCAGTCTGATTACCGCCAAAACCTGCGGATGAGGGCAGACGTTGCAAGAGTGTTTCCATACTGGTAATGCCAGTATTGCGGATCATTTGCTGTGTCACTACGCTGACGGGACCGACACTTGTCAGGTCTTTCCGTTTGATCCGTGATCCGGTAACGACCACTTCTTCAAATGTATCTGACGGGGCTGCGTCATTTTCATCTGCGGCAAAGGTGTAAGCAGGGGTGTTGATCAGGGCATAGCTGCTGATTGAAGTTGCGAGTAACAGGACCTTTTTTAGATTATGTGTCATGTTGGATTCCTCCTCATATGAGTAATTTCGAGATTTAAACCAGAAAGCCGTTCCGGCGACATTGGCCACAGAAAGGTGAGGTACGCCATATAGCAGTGGCGAGGTTCAAAAGCTTTGGAAAAAATTGGAAGTTGTTCTGCCGCCACGTAAAACCAAGCGACGGCTGTTCGGAATTATCAAATTCTCAAACGGGAGGTTTGTAGGTAAATGATCCGGGATTTTAAAATATATGACGGGTAGAACAGACGGGGCTCATTGACCCGCCGCACATCCGGGTAGACTGTGACAGGACTTGTTTCCGTCTCGGTCAAGGCCCAGTCGACCATGACTTTGTTGCCGACCGCATTGACCAGAACATCAGTTGCTTCGCACGGCATCATGGCCGAGAAATTACAACATTCTGTGTCCGGATTACGGAAAGGGCTTGATGTTTGCAGGTTCATTATCTCACAGGAATGATCCGCGCCTGACGCATTCATTGACGGCATCTCTGACATTGACATATTATTCATGGTCGGGCAGGCACCAGCTATGCTGGTGAACGCCAGAGAGCAAGCGATGAATGCTCCAAGTATTCCTCTGAATAATTTCTGTGACATGTGAGATTCCTAAAACCGTCAGTGTCTGTGAATGTCGATACTGTATGTGAATAAAAATGTAATTGTCAAATAATTATTTTAACAACAAAATATTCTGAAAAAGATGAAAATACCAATAAGGTGACATATGTTGGAATAATTAGCCAAATATTATATTTTTTGTAACATATATGATCAAAAAACTGGATGATTATGGTTGTATAGACATGTATGATTATTTGTTCTTTTTTTGCCGGGGAACTGCAAATCATCTGGCTGGTTAGGGATAATGGTTGTGAAGGTGACCCGGCATTTGCGTTTTGACAGTGACTGCAGCCTCCGTGGTGTCAACAGGGGCTGTATTTGTGGGCGTTACTTCGTTTGTGAACAAAAGGTGGGCTATTGAAATAGTCTTATTTTGAAATTACTTAGCCTGCGACTGGAAGGCAAGGAAGCGATCGTGTGATACGGGTGTCTGTCTGAAAATACCGGTCTGTTTTCGACCAAAGGTTAACAAAAGGTTAAAATAAAGCATTGACATCTAACCCATTGTTATATTAAATATTTTTATAATTTAAATGCATATTGAAACGATTGGATTCGGCTGTTGATGAAGGTTTCAGGTTGTAGAATCCTGTAAACGAGGGTCGGCGTAATTTTGATATATGTATGGGGGAGTAAGGGGTTCTTCTCTATTTATTAGCTTAAAAATTGGAAACATGGTCAGAGGCGACCTGAAGGAAATAGTTATGTTTGAGGGTCTGTCTGGTCGTAAAGCTTTAGTGATTAAGCATAATGGTAAGAACAAGAAGAAAGACTACTTCCCTGCTTATAAATCTCTCCTTCTCACAAGTTGTCTCTCCCTGCCTTTGATGGTATTTCCTAGTGCGTCGGCGGTTGCATCCAGCGGTTATATCGGTGTGGCCTTGGCTTTTGCCGCCGCAACACCGGGTACAATAGTGGATGATATTGTTACCCATCCTGTGTCCGGGGCAGAGGTCAAGGTAATTGACCTGGTTTTGGATAAGAATGGCACGGTCACTTATGTGGTGGTTGAGACAGGTGAGCTGCTGATGACTCAGACCACGATTGGGGATCAGTTGTATTCGACAGATCCGCTAGATACAGATGTCTATGAGATTGTGTCCGTTACTGTCAATGCCGGCACCGGATTGGTTGAGTCTGTTGATGTCAATTTGACAACAGATATCGGGGCGGACCCTGCGGTGCCGCCAACCACACGCACAGTGGTGGTGGATGAAAGCGGGGCGTATAATACGGTGCCTGATGGGGTTGAAGGGGCGCCCGGAGATGGTGAATTCATACCGCCGACGACCAATTCAGGGGCAATCCCGGAAGTTTCAGTCGGCGCGGACGGCAAGGGCGGTAGTAACGCTTACGGTGTTCGCATTTGTGCGCCCTCCTGGCTGGGTGGGGGATGCCTTGATATCGCCAAATCGGGGTCGGCCGGAACAGACGGCGCCGACGGACCTACGGTTAATCGAACCGTGTCGGCCGGGCATGGCTCTATTTCCACCGTGAGCAATAACAAAGCCGGCATAGAAGTCAGCAGTTACGGCGGCGATGGCGGTGACGGGGGCGACTCATACGGCAATATTCCGGCCTATCGCGGGGGCGACGGCGGCAATGGCGGCAATGTAACGCTGAATAATAAAGTAGACGTAACCACATCGGGAAATCATTCGAACGGTATTACCTCTGTCAGCCGCAGTGGTAAAGGCGGCGAAGGCGGCTCTGGGTTTATTTTTGCCCCCAGTGGTGACGGGGGAAACGCCCGAAAAGGGAGAACTGTTAATGTCACCAACTCGGGCACCATCAATACCACGGGCAATAATTCCCATGGCATTTATGCGTTGAGCGTTGGGGGCGCCGGCGGAGATGGCGGTAGCGGATGGGGAATCGTGGGCACCGGCGGCAGTGGTGCGGCCGGGGGCACCGGCGGCAACGTTTTCGTGACCAATGACGGGGTTATTCATACGCGCGGTATCGGCTCGCATGGCATTCTGGCGCAATCCATTGGCGGTACGGGCGGTGATGGTGGTGATGCCGGTGGGATTGTCGGTTTTGGGGGCGGCTCCACAACAGGGGGGCACGCTGGAAATGTCTCGGTGACGATGCAGTCCAACGGCTTTATCCAAACAGATAATAATTATGCTATCGGGATTATGGCCCAGTCCATCGGTGGCAGTGGCGGGGACAGTGGTAGCGCCGGAGGAATCGTGTCTTTTGGGGCTTCGGCCGGGTCGGGAAATTATGCCGGTACCGTGACGGTCACAGCCAACAATGGCAGCCAGATTAATACATTGGGGACGGGATCCGTGGGGATCTTCGGGCAAAGCATTGGCGGCGGCGGCGGCAGTTCTTCCGCCACGGGTGGTCTGGTCACCATGGGCGGCTCTGGCGGGCCTGGGGCCTATGGCTCCAATGTGACCATTAATAGTGGCGCCATTATCAATACAGAAGGGGGGTACGCTTACGGCATCTTTGGCCAAAGCATCGGCGGTGGCGGCGGTTCGGCCGGCGGCAGTGGAGGTCTGGTATCTCTCGGCGGTAGCGGCTCTTCCGGCGGCGCGGGCGGGGCAGTCAATATCACCAATCAAACGAGTGGGGTGATTTATACCCAGGGAACATTCAGTCATGGCATCTTCGGTCAGAGCATCGGCGGCGGCGGCGGCGTCGGCGGCGCATCAGGCGGGCTTGTCTCTCTTGGCGGATCAGGCAGTAGCGGCGGCACAGCCGGTACGGTCACGATTACCAATAATGGCGCTCTCTTCACGGACGGGGTGGATTCGCGCGGAATCTTTGCACAAAGTATCGCTGGCGGCGGCGGCGCAGGGGGCGGGTCCGGGGGACTGTTTTCTCTTGGCGGCGGCGGCAGTACCGGCAGTAATGCAGGGGCGGTTACGGTCACCAATAACAGTTCAGCCAATGTGACCACTCTGGAAATGGGTGCGGATGCAATTTTTGCGCAAAGCATTGGTGGCGGCGGCGGGTCCGGCGCGTCATCTGGTGGCTTGGTGTCCCTGGGGGGCAGTGGCTCCGGCGGTGGCAGCGGTGGGGCGGTGACCGTCACCAACCATGGCGCCTTATCAACAGACGGGGCGCTGGCCCGGGGCATTTTTGCGCAAAGCATCGGTGGCGGCGGCGGTTCTGGGGGCAGCAGCGGCGGCATGGTCGCCTTGGGTGGCTCCGGCGGGGTTGCCAGTAATTCAGGCATTGTGACCGTCACCAACACGGGAAGTATCAATACAGATGGTGACAAATCAAGCGGTATTTTTGCCCAGTCCGTCGGCGGCGGGGGCGGTTCCGGCGGCAGCAGCGGCGGCGCGTTTCTGACCATTGGCGGCAGCGGTGGTACAGGCGGCAATGCCGGCGAAGTCAGGGTCACGCACGGCGGCATTATCACAACTGGCGGCGATGACGCCTTCGGTGTCTTTGCCCAGGCCGTTGGCGGCGGGGGCGGCAACGGTGGCAGCGCCAATTCCGGATCGCTTTTTGGCGGTGTTGCGATTGGCGGCAGTGGCAGTCGCGGCGGCAATGGCGGTCAAGTGACAATGACGTTGAATGAATTTGATCTCGGCGGCAATATACTGCCATCCAATATCCTGACAGGGGGAGATCGGGCGACGGGTATTCTGGCACAAAGCGTCGGCGGTGGTGGCGGCAACGGCGGCGGCGCGGTTCAGGCGACGTTGGGCACATTTGCCTCTGTTTCAGTGGCGGTTGGCGGCACAGGCGGCGCGGGCGGTCTGGGCGGCGATGTCATTCTGAATGGGGACAGCAAAGTTACCACATCGGGCGAGAATGCGGCAGGAATCATTCTGCAATCTGTTGGCGGCGGCGGTGGTAATGGTGGTGCGACAGTTTCTGTATCGGCTCAGGTGGGGGTTGGCGGCGGTGCTGTTGGCGTCTCCGTCGGGGGCAGTGGCGGCACAGGAGGCCTTGGCGGAACGGTGACGTCTAATGTCACCACCGATATTTTGACCAAGGGTAATCTGTCTTCAGGGTTTGTTGCGCAGAGTGTTGGCGGTGGCGGCGGCAATGGCGGCACGGCCATTTCAGCGGTGGCCAGTATCGGGGCGGTAGGCAGTGGGGCCATCGCCGTGGGGGTTGGTGGCAGTGGCGGCAATGGTGGCGTTGGCGGCCTGACCGATGTCACGTTAAACGGCGCTGTTGAAACACAAGGCGATCAGTCCCATGCGATTGTAATCCAGTCCATTGGCGGCGGCGGCGGGAACGGAGGGATGACCGTTGCGGCATCTGCCTCCGGCGGCGGTGCGGCAAGCGGTGCGATTTCCGTGGGGATTGGCGGCAGTGGCGGCGACGGTGGCGATGCCGGCGAAGCCCGGGCCGATATCACGGCGGATGTTATCTCCGACGGTGACGGGTCCGGTGGGGTTATTGTCCAGGCCATCGGCGGCGGCGGCGGAACGGGCGGCTTGTCCGTTGCGCCATCCGGTGCAATCGGCGGTGCGGGGGGGCTGGCGGTTTCCGTCGGGGTCGGCGGCACGGGCGGCAAAGGCGGTCAGGGCGATCTGGTGACTGCGGATTATAATGGTTTCTTGGAAACCAAAGGAGATAACGCCATCGGTTTGATGGCGCAATCCGTCGGCGGTGGCGGCGGCAACGGCGGCGGCTCTGTCACGGCCTCTCTATCTGGTTCCGGCGCTGCATCTGCGGCGGTTTCCGTCGGACTTGGCGGCAGTGGCGGTAAAGCCGGGCACGGCGGACGTGTGGGCGTTGATCAGGCGGTCACGTTGACGGCGGCTGGTCAGGTTGTCACCCGGGGGGCGAATTCTGCTGGTGTTGTTGCCCAAAGCATTGGCGGTGGCGGCGGCAATGGCGGTTATAGTATTTCGGCCAGCGGAAGTCTGTCCAGCGCGAGCGGTGCGGGGGTCAGCATCGGCATTGGCGGCGATGGTGCGGGCGGTGGCGACGGCAAAGGCGTTCAGGCGACCATATCGTCGAATATCTTTACCTTTGACGAGAACTCCACGGGCTTGTTGGCGCAATCTGTCGGCGGCGGCGGCGGCAACGGTGGTTATAATATCTCCGGGGCTTTGGTCGGATCTGGCGGTGTTGGCGGGGCGATCAGTATCGGGCTCGGTGGGGCGGGCGCTGCCGGGGGGCTTGGCGGCGCGGTGGTGGCCACGTCCAGTGGCACGATCAGCACTGAAGGTCAGGGCTCATCAGGCTTCGTTGCGCAGTCCATCGGTGGCGGTGGTGGTAATGGGGGGTTCAATGTATCTGGCACCGCAGCGGCAGGTGGCATGGGCAGTGCCGGTATCAGCATCGGGCTGGGGGGCGCCGGTGGCGGGGCCGGTAATGCGGGAACAGTGAATGCAACTTCGACCGGTGACGTATTGACACTGGGAGATCAGGCGAACGGTATTTTGGCGCAAAGCATCGGCGGCGGTGGCGGCAACGGCGGGATGAATGTTTCCGGCGCATTGGCTGGTGGTGGTGTTGCCAGTGGCGCCATCGAGGTCGGCCTTGGGGGCACAGGCGGTTCCGGTGGTGACGGCGCCGCAGTCACATTGAATGTCAGCAATAATGTAACCACCAGCGGCGTGTCGTCTGGTGGTGTGATTGCGCAGAGTATCGGCGGCGGCGGCGGTAATGGCGGCCTGTCGATTTCAGCGGGCGCAGCGGGGAGTTCCGGTGCGGGCGCGGTGGCCATCAGCCTGGGCGGGCGTGGCGGGGTAGGCGGCGACGGTGATGTGGTAACTGCCAGCTATACCGGGCTTCTGGAAACCAAGGATGACAATTCAATCGGTATTCTGGCCCAAAGCGTTGGCGGCGGCGGCGGTAACGGCGGCGGGGCTATTTCTGCCTCACTGGCTGTCGGGGCCGCTGGGGCTGGTGGTGTTTCTGTCGGACTGGGCGGTGACGGGGGTGTTGCGGGGGACGGCGGTAACGCCGCCATCGACCGGGCCGTGACTTTGACAGCGGCAGGACAGGTGATCACCCGCGGAAATAATTCCGGGGCGATTGTGGCGCAATCCATTGGCGGCGGCGGCGGTAATGGCGGTTACAGTATTGTTGCTGGTGTTTACGGTGGCGGTACGGGCAGTGGCGGCGTATCTGTCGGTATTGGCGGGGACGGCGCCGGGGGCGGCATCGGCAAGGAAGTCTTTGCTGACGTGACCTCAAATATCTGGACCTATGGCACAGATTCGACGGGTATTCTGGCACAGTCCGTCGGCGGTGGCGGCGGTAATGGCGGCTACAATATTTCGTCAACAGTTTCCGCGGCAGGCACCGGCAGTGGCGCCGTGTCTATCGGACTCGGCGGCAACGGATCTGGCGGCGGCGTGGCCGGCAAGGTCATCGCCTCTTCTGCGGGAACCATTTATACAGAACAGGACCGTTCAAGTGGTTTCGTTGCCCAAAGCATCGGCGGCGGCGGCGGTAATGGCGGTTTTAATATCACCAGTACAATCACCGGCGCAGGCACCGGCAGTGGGGGCGCCAGCGTCAGTCTTGGCGGCGCCGGGGGCGGTGCCGGGGCGGCGGATACCGTTGATTTGACATCAACGGGCAATGTGGTGACAAAAGGCCATATGTCGACGGCCATTCTCGCGCAAAGTGTGGGCGGTGGCGGCGGCAATGGCGGCTTTAATGTCACGGCGGACGCCACAGGAGCGGGCACCGGATCCGGCACGGCCAGTGTTGGCCTTGGCGGCAGCGGTGGCAGCGGCGGTACGGCGGCTGCGGTGACGGTCGATGTGGATAATGATGTCTTGACGGAAGGAGATGATTCCGCAGGTGTCGTTGCCCAAAGCATTGGCGGCGGTGGCGGTAATGGCGGCTTTAATGTGACGGCCGGTTTCTCCGGCGCAGGCACGGGCAGCGGTAGTGCGACAGTCGGCATCGGCGGCAGTGGTGGTGACGGTGGTCTGTCCAGTACGGTTGACTCCGCTATCACCGGGAATGTGACCACAATCGGGGGAAATTCAACAGGTGTTCTGGTGCAGTCCATCGGTGGTGGTGGGGGTAACGGCGGGATGTCCGTTTCCGGAGTAATTTCGATTGCCGGCACCGGCAGTGGCGCGGCGAGCGTTGGTATTGGCGGCAGCGGCGGTGGCGGCGGCCTGTCCGGCGCGGTAACCTCTCAAGTTACCGGCGGGGTGGTTACGGGGGGCGACAACGCAACGGCCGTGGTGGCGCAATCCATTGGCGGCGGGGGCGGTAACGGCGGCCTTACAGTGGCGGGAACCTTTGCCGGGGCCGGTACCGGCTCAGGCGGGGCATCCTTTGGCATGGGGGGCTCCGGCGGCGGCGGCGGCGCGGCCAACACGGTTATGAATACGGTTATCGGGGATATCACCACATTGGGTGATGATGCGCGCGGTATTCTGGCGCAAAGCGTCGGCGGCGGCGGCGGCACCGGGGGCATGGCCATTTCCGGCATTATTGCTGTTGGAGGAACCGGTAGTGGTGGGGCGAGTGTTGGCGTTGGCGGGTCCGGCGGTGACGGTGGTGATGCGGCCACGGTAACCAACCGTTTTGAAGGTTTGATGTCTACAGCAGGGGCGGGCGCGACAGGCGTTACGGCGCAATCCATCGGCGGCGGCGGCGGCGCTGGCGGTATGACAGTGGCGGCGACGATAACCGGTGCAGGTAAAGGCAGCGGCGGGGCTGCGGTTGGTGTTGGCGGATCTGGCGGTGGCGGCGGTCGTGCTGGTGTGGTTGACAATACGGTGGTTGGAACAATTCAGACGGCCGGAGATCAAGCAAGAGGCATTCTGGCGCAAAGCGTCGGCGGCGGCGGCGGCGCCGGTGGCTTGACGGTCAGCGCGGCGGTGAATATGTCCGGTACCGGTGGCGGCGCGGTTAGTGTCGGGGTTGGGGGCTCCGGCGGCAGTGGCGGCGATGCTGATGTGGTGGCCAGTACGCTGCTCGGGGACGTTTATACTGACGGTCTTGGCGCGACAGGTGTCACGGCGCAGTCCATTGGCGGCGGTGGCGGCAGCGGCGGTCTGGTGGTTTCGGCGGCCGTGTCAGCGGCAAAAACCGGTAGCGGCGCATTGGCAATCGGGGTTGGCGGCTCCGGTGGTGATGGCGGCTTGTCTGCCAGCGCATCGAACAATGTCACGGGGTTTGTACAGACATTGCAGGGCTATTCAACAGGCATCCTCACCCAGAGTTTGGGCGGCGGCGGCGGCAGTGGCGGCACGACAATTGCCGGCAGCCTTAGCGGAGCGAAAGAAAACAGTGGCGCGGTCGCGGTTGGCGTAGGCGGCTTTGGCGGCGGCGGCGGTGACGGCAGTGCCGCCAGCAGCAATGTTACGGGCGGTGTTGTCACTAGAGGAGATAACTCTCTGGGCATCCATACCCAATCCATCGGCGGCGGCGGCGGGGCCGGGGGGCTGTCTGTTGCACTGGCCATGAGCATCAGCAAGAAAAATGGCGGCGCTCTTGGCGTTGGTGTCGGCGGTTTTGGGGGAGCAGGGGGCGATGGCGGTACAGTCATCAGCACTGTCGCGACAACTGCGGCGCATACACTTATTGGCACCACCGGTCTGAATTCTTCGGCGATTGTGGCGCAGAGTATTGGCGGCGCCGGAGGAACCGGCGGCACAAATATTGCGGGAGCGGTTAATATTACGGGAGAAGATGGCGCGGCCATCGGCATCGGTGTGGGCGGCTTTGGCGGCGGCGGCGGTCATGCCAGCACGGTTACAACCAATGTGACGGGCGCTGTTGTCACGGAACAGGACGGATCGCACGGTATTCTGGCGCAAAGCGTTGGTGGTGGCGGCGGTGCCGGGGGAACGAATGTGTCGGGCTCTCTGAATATCACCAATAAAGGCACCGGCGGTTCTGCGGCCATCGGAGTGGGCGGTTTTGGCGGCACTGGTGGTGATGCGGATGCGGTGTCGGTGACCTATGACGGAACCATTGCCACCAATTCGACCTATGATCCTGCTATCAAAGGAGAAACGGCAACAGGGGCCAAGGGTATCTATGCCCAGAGCCTTGGCGGCGGCGGCGGAGATGGCGGTATCAATGTCAGTGCGGGGTTGTCGTTTGCTTCAAGCGACGGCGATGGTCATGCGTTGGTGATCGGTGTGGGCGGCTTTGGCGGCGGCGGCGGTAACGCTGGCGCGGTCGGCGTGGCCGTCACCGGAGACAACAGTATCATGACCGGGGGTGATTACAGTACCGGCATTTTCGCCCAGAGCGCCGGCGGTGGTGGCGGCAATGGCGCGATCAATGTCAGTGGCGGGATCGTCTCGGATGCGCCACTTATTTTCGGCGTCGGCGGTTTTGGTGGAGAGGCCGGAACTGGCGAAGACGTGACGGTTTTGGCCAATACCACAATTGTGACCAACGGTGACCGGGCGTCGGCGATTTTCGCGGAATCCCGTGGCGGAGGCGGCGGCGAAGGCGGCCTGAACATCAGTGGCACCATTTCAGTAGCGAAAGACTCAAAAATTCCGACTGTTACCATGGGCGTTGGTGGCTTTGGCGGGGCGGGCAACATCAGTCGTGATGTGTCGGTCAGCCAGACTGGTCTTCTTCAGACTGAAGGGGAATGGTCGCACGGAATTCATGCCTCTTCCATCGCCGGAGGGGGTGGAAACGGTGCCTTGAATGTGTCCGGCAGCGTCAGCAATTCCAGCAATCCAAACCCCGCTGACCAGAAAGATATTTCTATCGTGGCCGGGATCGGCGGTTTCGCCGGGGACGGGGCCAATGCGGGTAATGTCGCCGTGGATTCGACGGGGCATATCACAACAACCGGGGACCAGGCCCGGGGAATTTTTGCCCAGAGTCTGGGCGGCGGCGGTGGCAGCGGCGGGATGAATGTGTCGGGAAATATCGCCAAAGACAGTTCTTTGGTCAGTATGGGCATCGGCGGCTTTGGCGGCGGCGGCGGTCATGCAGGTGATGTGAATGTCAATCGGGGCGAGACTGGCGCGGCGGCCGGCACCATCAGCACGACAGGACAGGGGGCTTACGGGATTGAGGCCAGCAGTATTGGCGGCGGCGGCGGCGATGCAGGGATGAATTTCATCGTCGGAGTCAGCCTGGCGAAAGGCAGCGGTTCAGGGGGATCTGGCGGTTCAGGCAGCGGTGGCAGCAGTGGGCGCAGTACGCCGGAACATACCGGCGTGGATGATAGCGTTCTGACCAGTTATAACAGCGTTCTGGATGAGCTGGAGGGCAAGTCCTCCAGTGATTCAGAAGATGCGGGTGACACAGAAACAGGCAGCAGCGCCTATGCAGTGCAGCTGGCCATTGGCGGTTCCGGGGGGGATCCGGGACACGGCGGTGTGACTGAAGTGGCGAATATCGGTGATGTTGTCACGAATGAAAAAGACAGCCACGGTATTCTGGCGCAGTCCATTGGCGGCGGCGGGGGCAATGCATCCTTTAATATCGCAGTGACCTATATTGACGAAGATTCCCGTAACAAGGGACTGAATGTGGCTTTGGGGGGCTCTCCGGGAGATGGGGGCAATGGGGGCGAAGTCACGGTGGATCATGAGGGAGCGATTGAAACCCATAGCAATAATTCATACGGCATTCTGGCGCAGTCCATTGGCGGCGGCGGCGGAAATGTAGGTTATGATATGGCGACAGGCTTTTCCTCGGGCGGCAAGCTGAACGTAAAGATTGGCCGCGAGGGGGGCATCGGCGGCACCGGGGCGGATGTCAGTCTCACCTCGGCTGGCAGTGTGATGACCCATGGGGACACTTCCTACGGTCTTTTGGCGCAATCTGTCGGGAACGGCGGCGGCAACAGCTCTTCGACATCTGTGAGCGTTTCTGCCCCGAAATCCACAGAAACAGCCATTCGCGGAGCTTCTGTAGCCATCGGTCTTGAAGGCGGAATGGGGGGAACTGCCGGTAATGTGATGTTGAATGCGTCCGGCTGGGTCAGCACGGATGGCAGAGATGCGCATGCTATTTTCGCGCAAAGCGTCGGCGGCGGCGGCGGCAATGGCGGCAGTGCCTCGGGCACGGTATTTAAATCGTCCAAAGCGGCCTTGTCCCTTGGCGGGAGCGGCGGCGAAGGGGGAACCGGAGGGAATGTCGACCTGAACAGTTCCGCCAATGTAAGGACATATGGCGCCAACGCCATGGGCATTCTGGCGCAGAGCGTCGGTGGCGGCGGCGGTAATGGCGGCATGGTAAAGTCCGGCGGAGTACAGACGAAAGAAGGCTCCAGCATTCTGATCGCCGTGGGGGGCAGCGGGGGCACCGGTGCCGCCAGTGGTCTGGTTGATGTGGAAAATTCCGGCGTTGTCATTACTGACGGTGAGGGGGCGCATGGCGTTCTGGCGCAAAGTCTTGGCGGCGGCGGTGGCAATGGTGGCATGGTGATCAATACGCTGTACAATCAGGATGCAACCAAATCCACAGTCATGTTAATCTCTGTTGGTGGCGATGGCGGCGTCGGGGCGACGGCTGATGCGGTAACGGTTACCAATACAGGTGGCATCGGGACGGACAAGGATGACTCCGTTGGTATTCTGGCGCAATCCATTGGCGGCGGCGGGGGCAATGCCAAGCAGGTCATCACGAACTCATCTTCTGCAAAAGGCGCGGGGAATAAAATCTCTATCGGTGTCGGTGGCACCGGCGGACAGGGTGGTACTGGCGGAGCTGTAACGGTTTCAAATCTGAGAGACAGTGGTGGTGCAGCCGCGGCTATCATTACCAATGGCAATCGCTCTCATGGCATCTACGCCATGAGCATTGGCGGCGGCGGCGGTAAGGGAAGTTCCATAGCGACGAATAATACGGCCAGAAATGCCGGTGATACCACGACAAATGCTGTGGCTTTCACCCTTGGCGGCAGCGGGGGAACAGGCGGAACTTCCGGTCTGGTTACGGTGAATAATACCGGATCTATCATTACCACCGGTCATATTTCCCACGGGATCATCGCCCAGAGCATTGGCGGTGGCGGGGGCGATTCAGGCCTGACCATGTCCGGAAATATGGTGAACGGGAGCACAAGCACCAGCAACAATCTCAGCAGCATGTCGATCGGCGGGTTCGGGGGCGATGGCAATATATCTGGTAATGTCACCGTCAACAACAGTGGCGCCATTGAAACGATCGGTAACGGATCCTATGGGATTTTTGCCCAGTCCGTCGGCGGCGGCGGCGGAAATGGTCGACTGACGATGGCGTTATCCCCTGACTTGCTGGCCAATCCAAAGGAAGATCTGAAGAAATCGTTGATGAATATTGCCGTGGGTGGCTTTGGCGGCGACGGGGCCGATAGTGGTGATGTTGTGGTTAATCATACTGGTTCCATTATTGTGCGCGGGGACGATACTTATGGAATCTTCGCCCAAAGCGTTGGTGGCGGCGGTGGCACGTCAGGCTTCTCGGTTTCAAGTCCTGTATGGATGGCGGCTGATTACTTCTTGCCCATGTTGCTCGGCAGTAAAGACGGGAGCGAGGGGACAGCCGGGACGGTCACCATCAATACGGAAGGCGATATCACTGTTCTCGGTCGTAATAGCGTGGCGCAATTCTCGCAAAGCATTAATGGCGGGGGTGGCGAGGTAAATCTCTACCTTGATGTCAGCGAGACAGCGGCGGCGTTCGGAGAGGATAGTGTCGAGTTGCCGGATAACGGCGGTATTGTCGATAAAGTAAAAGGCGCGATCACCAGTGTTATCGAACTGGGTACGACATTTGCGGAAGATCAGGGCGCGTCGCTGATTGAGGCCAGCCATGTCGGTGATCTGGTAACGGCGGCGGAAAATTCGATTGCCTCCCTGACCCAGTCCGTTGGCGGTGGCGGTGGCGTCAGCACCATAGACATGACAGTGAATGAGGAAGCCCGGATTGATCTGGAGACTGCGCTGGGCGGGGCGGAAAGCACCAACAGCGATGGGGGTGATGTGGTTCTGACCCGTACAGGGGATGTGGGAACACAGGGAAAAACCTCTGCCGGCACCTCGGTTCAGTCCATTGGGGGGGGCGGTGGTCTTCTGCGGATCGACATCAATACCGTCCCGGTTACAGAAGCCCAAGCCGAACCCCAAGCCGAAGCTAGCGGAACATCTGTTCAGACGGCCTCTTACACTCAGCGGACATTGGCTGCGGGGATAAAAACGCCGGCGGCGGTCGAACAGGGCAGTGCGACGGCGACCTTGTCCCTGGGGGCATCGGCGAGTTTCGGGAATGACGGTGGTGTGATTGATCTGGCCTTTACCGGTAATACGGAAACCCAGGGGGATCGTTCCCAGGGGATGATCATTCAAAGCCTGGGTGGCGGTGGCGGCGATGTTCGCCTGACCGGCCTTGATAGCGTTGCGATTACACTGGGGGGGACCGCCGGGAATACTGGTCAGGGCGGTGTGATCAGCTTACAGAACGACGGCAGCATTCTGACCACCGGCGATTTGGCGCATGGGGTGGTCCTGCAATCCATTGGCGGTGGCGGCGGCGCGGTCTTTACGGATTTGGCGGCAGAAAATGTCACGCTTTCCTTAAGCGCCGACAACAGCGGCGACGGGGGTGATATCAGCTTTACCCAGACGGGTACTGTGGTTACCCAAGGGGCTGATTCTTTTGGTATTCTGGCGCAGAGTCTGGGCGGCGGCGGCGGTATAGTCGACCGCATCCATATGGGCAGCGCTGGCGGCGCCGGGCGTTCCGGTGATATTATGCTGACACTGAAGGACAGCGTCGCTGCCGAAGGGGATCGGGGTGTCGCGGTGTTTGCCCAATCAGAAGGTCAGGACGGTCAAGGTGATATCACGGTCACCCTGAGCGCGGATAAATGGATTATGGCGGGGACCGGGGGCGTTGGCCTGTGGTTATCCGGCGGGGACAATAACCATTTTGATAATCTGGGGTCTGTCATGACGCTGGACGGACTTGACGGCATGGGCGTTCTGGCGACAGAGGGCAATGATCTGGTCGATAACCGCAATCTGTTCTATGGACAATTCGATCTGGGGCAAGGGGTTAATCAGTTTATCAACCACGAGGGCGCGACATTCGTGCCGGGGACAACACTTTCCGTTGGCAATTCGGCAAGTGTTGTGACGAATGAGGGGCTTATGACCCCGGGTGATATGCAACTGGCCCAACGCACTGACCTGACGGGAAGTTTCGTCCAGAGCAGTACTGGTGTCATGCTATCCGAACTTGATTTTGTGTCGGATAATATAGATCAGATCCGTGCGAGCGGCACGGCTGACCTGAATGGGGAAGTTGTTGTCAGTCTGCTTAACCCGCAGGCTGTGCGGGCCGGTGAGTTCAGTAAGGTGCTCTATTCCGGGGAAGAAGGGGTGACCGATAGTGGCCTTTTCTTGACAACCACATCGTCTCAAGTCATCACCTACGACTTGTTCTATCGGGGGGAAACAGAAGCCATGCTGGGCTATGAGGTTGACTTCGCTGTGAACGGGACGGGAGATAATCTGAGTGCGGTAGGTGAATATATTAATAGGCTGCAGAATGCCGGAAGCAGTCCTGAGCTCGCGAGTGTCATATCGACATTGCTTTACATTCCGGACGAGGCGACTTACCGCCAGGCAATTTCTCAAATGTCGCCTGACTTCTATGGTGAACATCAGGTTGAAATGGTTGTCAGTCAACAGGACTTTGCACAGGCCATGATGAGTTGCCGCCAGGCTGGCGGAGTGCACCGGTTTACCCGGGAAGGCAGCTGTATCTGGCTGCAGGGCGACAGCTATCAGACAACCCGGGCAAGTTTTGACGATTACAAAAGCTCTACCAGCAGCGGTAACCGGTTCAGCCTGGGCGTGCAGAAGACATTTGCAAACGACTGGTCTGCAGGGGTCGCTCTGTCGCGGCAGGATCATGAGTCAAATGGTTATGCCGGGGCCTGGCAGTCCAGAGGTATGACAAAGCAAGTGGGGATGTCCGTCAAATACCGCAGTGGGCCAACCAAGGTGGCGCTGGCGGCGTCCTATGGGTGGAATAATACGGATACCAGTCGTCGCGGGCATTTGGTCGAAAGCTTTTATACTTCTGTCGAGCGGCATATGAAGATCATGGGCGGGCAGCTGCGTCTGTCCTATGATATTGAGGGAAAACCTGAAAATGTCTATGGACGCCCTATTCTTGAGGCGGGTGTCAGTCATGTCAAGACGGATGCGGCTCAGGAAGCCGGGGCCGGCGCAATCAGTCTGGTTCTTCCTGGTCATACGGAAACCGACCTGTGGGTAAGCCCAGGGTTTGAAGTCGGCGCAGAATTCAAATTAAGCGAAGATCTGAACATGCGGTTGTTTGCCAGTATTGCCTTGAAGCATTACCTGACGGATGGAAATTCGACGGTTCTTGCCGGATTGGCTGCTGCGCCTGATGGTATCGACCCGATCACGGTTTCGATGGGGCTTGGTCAGGATTCCTGGGTGGCGCGCACGGGGATTGATTTAACGTTGACGGAAAACCTTTCATTGCGGTTGCAATATAATCGTACTGTTGCTGGTCATGTTACGACAAACAGCGGGCTGATGAAATTGGCGCTGCCATTTTAATCCGGCAGAGTTAAGGGGGGCAGGTTTACGCAGAAAAGAACTTGTCCTGGATGTCATGTCCTCATCCTGTTGTGAACAGGGTGAGGAGCCATGCCCCCGGAGTAGGCAAAGGCCTTACCATTTGCAATAAAACTTCAGCTGATGTGTGGTGATCAGTTCTTTAAAGTCATTGAGTTTTTTTTGTCGGCAGTAATTCTGGGCGAGTGACAGGATGATTTTGTGGTCTTCCGATGCTTTGTCGCCCAGGATTTTTTTATTCAGGTCAAGCAAGCGGATCAACGTGGCTTCCTCTTCTTCATAACGATGGGTCAGACTATAAAGCAGCGCGAGCTGTTCCGTATAAAACAATGCCCTGAAAGGATCAGGCGGTTCGGCTTGCGATACGGCGATATTTTCCTGAATCAAAGGAATGGAATCTTCGTAGTTCTCAAGAGAAATCAATAGTTTATAATAGAGGTTTCGGCTGGTGAGGCTTGTCGGATGGGATAGGCCAAGGTGACGTTTTGACAGCATATAGCCGGTCTTGATCCGATCGGCAGCCTCGGTTATGCGACCGGCCTTGTCGTAATATCTGTTGAGGTTTTTAAGTAAGCTGATGTAGCGGTAATTGTTTTCCACATCAAGGGTGCGGCTGGCGGTGAGCATCTGTTCGCCGTACCGTATGGCGCGGGACCATTTGTTATGTTGGGCGGCGCGATCGGCCTTCAGGATAATCTGTCCCAGTTTCTTCTCGGTCCAGACATTTTCTCCGGCCGAAACAGGGCCGGTGGAGATGAACAGCAGCAGAGCAAGGAGATATAAGACTCTAAAATGCACCAAAATTTACCATAATTTATACGTTGCGGATTTATTATAAGTTTTTTTTCAACCGAAAGATAGCCACCTGTTTTTCAATGTCACGGATTGAGCGACTGGCCGTTTGCTGAAGGAGCTTTGTTAAAATAAAATGATGGATAATCGCGTTCCGTTCGTCGTAGGGTGGGTAAGGGAATATCTGCGTGGCGTTCCCATAGGTGTAGAGAGGCGATAAAAAGCACTCATGAAACATAAAAATGAAGAGACACTCGACGACTGGTTCCTGAATGCTGTGTTGCCCCATGAACCGGCGCTTTTGAGGTATCTATATCGTAACTGGCGGGAGAATCCTTCTGAGGTCAAAGACTTATGTCAGGAAGTCCTGACCAGAGTTTATACGGCCGCCCGTCAGGAGAGGCCGCAGCAGATCAAGGCATTTATCTTCAGTACAGCACGCAATTTGATGTGCGATCTGGCGCGGCGGGCGCAAGTGGTGCGGATTGACAGTGTGATGGATGTAGAAAGTCTGAATGTTCCCAATGATGGTGTGGGGCCGGAAGGACAGTTCTCGGCCCGGCAGGAACTGATTCTGCTGCAGGCGGCAATGGAAACCCTGTCTTCAAAATGTCAACGGGTGATAGAAATGAGACGGGTATATGGATATTCGCAGCGAGAGACGGCAAAGCGCCTGAATATTTCAGAGGCGGCAGTTGAATCGCATATACAAAGAGGCATTCAGCGCCTGTCAAATGCGCTGCAACATATTTCAGAAATTGCGGCATCTAAATGTGATGCCAAGGGCGGCTATGCTGCTCATAAGGAGAATAAGACGTGACACAATTATCAGGTGGCGCATTTCTTCCCTCAGCCGAAGAGATCGAACGGGAAGCCGCCACATGGCTCGCGAAACTGGACAAGACCCATAACGGTAAGGGGGTAACTGTTGATCTGGAGGCTTACGCCGCCCAGGATCCGGAGTTTGATCTCTGGTTGAAGGCATCCGTGGGGCATCGCGTGGCGCTTCTGCGTTTGCTGTCTGTATGGAAACGGACAGGGCGTCTGCAGTCGGCAATGCCGGCCAATGAAAGCCTGGCCGAGGTGCTTCCGCTGTGGAGCCGTGTTGGTCACAGCAAGGCCTGGGGTGCTCTTGCGGCCTCTATCCTGATTATTTTCAGCCTGATCAGCATGAATTATTATTTGGCAGAACCTGCCATGACCGTATATCAGACAGCCCGAGGCGGGCAACAGCTTGTGCCTTTGTCTGACGGGTCACGGATTAACCTGAATTCGGATACCCGGCTTGACGCAGATATGACCGCGGGGGAGCGGATCATTATTCTAGAGCGCGGAGAGGCTTTCTTTGAAGTGTCCCGCGACGAAAAAAGACCTTTCAAAATTTATACCGGCAACGAGGTGATTACCGTGCTGGGGACGAAGTTTGCGGTGCATCGGCGGGATCATGGTGTTGAAGTCGCCGTCACGGAAGGCCGGGTTCAGGTAGAGTGTTTGAGTTTCAAATGTGATTCCACGGCTTCTACAGCGATTATGACAGCCGGGGATGTGGCAAAAACCGATAACGGGCATTTGCTGGTTGAAAACAAGGGGGTTGATGCGATCGCCCGTGACCTGAGCTGGCGCCAGGGGTTTATTGATTTTGACCAGGCAAGTCTGGAGGAGGCGGCGGAAGAGTTCAATCGTTATAATGCCATTGAGCTGGTGATCGAAGATGCGGATATTGCACGGATTCCGGTAAGTGGTAAATTCAGAACCGATAATCTGGATGCATTTGTGCGGTTTTTGACCGAAGGTTTTGGATTTCAGGTGGTGAGGAAAGACACTCAAATTCTGGTTTTCAGATAAAAATGATGATCGTGCGCTGGAAAATCTGATGTCATTCGTCTTGGGATATGGTGGGCAATAAAACGATTACGACACCACCAGTCGCATAAACCATAGAGGAGGATCACAAACATGAGACATTATTCCACACGACCGTCATCTACACCGTTCCGCAAACCGAATAAATTTAAAACATCCCTTGTCGCGGGTGTCAGTCTGCTCGCCGTATGTGAAGGCGGTGGCGCACAGGCCCAGGTACATACCCTGAACTACAGTCAGCCTCAGGGCGAGGTTAACGTCTTTCAAATCGAGGCCGGTGACCTGAAAACGGCCCTGAACGCATATATCGAACAATCCGGCAAACAGCTGATTTACCGTGATGACCAGATACGGGGTGTCACGACCATGGGGGCTGCGGGATCTTTAACCAATAAAGAAGCTCTTGTTCAGTTGCTTACCGGATCACAACTTATCATGCGCCGGGATTCTTCGGGTGCGGTGCTTGTGGTGCTTGATGATTCTCATACCAAAGCGGGCTGGCAAAAAATTGCCTATACTTCGGATGCGGAAAAAGCCGCAAGTCTTGATGTCTATGAAGAAGATGAGCAGCAGGAATCCACAGGCAAGGTTACAATTGACGAGATTGTTGCCGTTGGTTCCCGCCGGGCCCAGGCCCGTTCGGCCCTGGAAGCCATTGTTCCGGTAGATGTGATCCGTGGGGATGACCTTTCGGCGCAGGGCAACACAAATATTATTGATGTTCTTACGTCTGTTATTCCGTCCCTGAGCGCCAATCGTGAACCGATCAGCGATGCGGCGACCATGGTGCGGCCGGTGAACCTGCGGGCGCTGCCGTCAGACCACACGTTGGTGCTGGTGAATGGCAAACGTCGGCATCGGGGAGCCGTACTCGGGGAATTTGTCTCGGGTGTCAATCGTGGCGCGCAAGGAGCGGATATCACGCCTCTGTTCGGGGCGGCCCTGAAACAGGTTGAAGTCCTGCGGGATGGGGCCTCGGCGCAATATGGTTCTGACGCCATTGCCGGAGTGATCAACTACGCGCTTCAGGATGATCCGGAAATCCGTATGATCTCGGCGCAATATGGCAGCTCCTATAAAGGGGATGGGGATACCTGGGAGGCTTCTGGCGCCCTTGGCACCCATGTCGGGGACGAGGGTTTTGCTGTTCTGTCGTTTAATGTCAAGGATGCCAGCCCGACAAGCCGGGGCGTTCAGGACGGGGAAGGGACCAACAGCGGTGCCGCCGCGTTGGCAGCGGCCGGTTTCCCAGTGGCTGACCCGGTTGTGGTCTGGGGCTCACCCGAAGTCAAAAATGATTATAAAATTATTGTCAATGCAGGCCTTCCTGTTGGGGAAGCCGAACTGTATACCTTTGGCAACTATGCCACCCGTGATGTGGATGGCAGCTTCTTTTATCGCAATCCGACCAACAGGTCGGGTGTGTTTGCCGCAGGTGGCAATGTGTTATTTGGAGACACCACAGGAGACGGGGGGTGTCCGACCGGACCATTGCCAACATCTAGTTTCGGCGATGCTGAGGCCTTTATCAACAGTGCGCCGGCCAATTGTTTTGCTTTTCAATCGCTGTATCCCGGCGGGTTCACGCCGCGGTTTGGCGGCACAGTTGAAGATTATAGCGCCACAGCGGGTGTTAAGGGAGAGTTTGGGTTTGGTTTGATCTATGACGCCAGCATCAGTACGGGGCGCAATGATGTGGATTACCGGATATCAAATTCCCTGAATGCCTCACTGGGGCCTGATACACCAACAGATTTCAATCTCGGTCGTCAGGTACAGTCAGAAACCGTCGCCAATGCCGATTTTAATTACCCGGTTAAAATGGAAGGATGGGCATCAGACCTGAATGTCGCCTTCGGGATGCAGTATCATAAGGAAACCTTTGAAATAGTTGCCGGTGATCTTGCCTCCTATGAAGTTGGGCACTACATTGATCAAGGTTTTTCCGCCGGGGCCAATGGCTTTCAGGGGTTCAATGCGGATGTAGCGGGCAAGTTCAGCCGCAACAGCATCAGTGGCTATATTGATCTGGAGGCGGATATCACCGATCAGTTTATGATGTCTTTTGCCGGCCGGTTCGAAGATTTCTCTGATTTTGGCAGTACGGTGAACGCCAAGGTAGCGTCTCGGTATAACATCAGTGAAAATTTTGCCGTTCGCGGTGCCTTCAGTACAGGTTTCAGGGCCCCGACACTGGGACAATCCAACCTGCAGCGTTCTTCGACGGCTTTCAGCGGGGGGCAGTTGATCGAACAGCTGGTGATCGCCAGCACCAACCCGATCGCCGAGTTCTTTGGCGGGGGGCAGCTGGACCCTGAAAAGGCCCGTAACTGGAGCATGGGAATTGTCGCGTCTGTCGGAGAACTTGATATCACATTGGATTACTTCAGGATTACGGTGAAAGACCGGATTTCCCTGACCTCTGCAGATATTGATGATGCCAGCCGCGCCGCTCTGGTCGCCGCCGGTAATCCGGAAGCCGCCACCATCAGCAATGTCCAGTTCTTCGTCAATGATTTTGATACCCGGACGCAGGGACTTGATTTGGTGGCCAATTATAAGAAAGATTGGGATGATTATGGTCAGACCAATGTTACTCTGGCGTTCAATTATACGGATACCAAGGTGACCAATCGCGGGGCGACCATCGGAGACGGACGTGAACGGGAAATAGAAGATGCGTTGCCGAGTACCCGGGCGACCATGACCTTTTCTCATGATGTGGACAAGTTTAACGGCATTTTGCGCTTTAACTATTTTGGCGAGGCTTATGAATCGCTGTTTAACGATTCCACTCTGCCGGTGACCACCGATGCGCTGGTTATTGTTGATGCGCAATTGTCTTATCAGATCACGGAAAATCTTGACGTGGCTGTGGGGGCGAAAAATATCTTCAATGCTTATCCGAAGGAATGGGAAACTGCGGGCTTTACCGGACGTGATGGCGGCTTTCTGGGGGCGATCTATCCTCTGAACCACCCGGCGGGCTTTAACGGGGGCAGCTATTATGTGCGTGTCACGGCGAACTTCTAAACTGACGTGATTTAAACGAAGGCGCATCCCCCGCCTTCGACCTGTGCACCCGAGGATGGAATGTTTCCCGTCCTCGGGTTTTTTGTATGGAATTCCTGCGATGATCCACGAGGCTGTAAAAGACAGAGACAGGAAATCTGAAAACTTAAGGCATTTAACAGATTGACCAAAGTCAAGGAGAGAGGAATAATTCAGGCGTAACGTATCCCTTTCACGCAAACAAAAGAGATGTTCATGCTTAAGTTGAAAAAAATAGCCATTGATACGTATCGTGATACGGTGGCTTTCATGGCGCGGGATTGTCCCCATTACCGGCCGGAAGAATTCAGGGCTTTTAAGAAAATCCTCGTGGTTAATGGCCACAATCGCTTATTGGCGACATTGATGATTGTAGATGATAAATGTCTGTTGGAGGGGGATGAGTTGGGCCTGTCAGAACAGGCGTTTCGCCGCATGGGATTGCCGGAAGGGTCGCCGGTGGCAATCGCACCAGCGGAGCCGCCGCGCAGTCTGGATCATCTGCGGGCCAAAATTCATGGCCATAGTCTGGATCGAAACCAGATCGAAGACATCATAAAGGATATTGCCAGTCATCAATATTCCGAGATGGAAATTTCCGCCTTTCTGGTGTCCTGTGCCGGTTTTATGACGACGGAGGAGGTTCTGGCGCTCACCCATGCCATGTCCCATGTGGGGGTGAAGCTGCAATGGAATACCGAAACCGTTGTCGATAAGCATTGTATCGGTGGCATTCCGGGAAACCGGACGTCGATGATTGTTGTGCCGATTGTTGCGGCCCATGGGCTGTTGATCCCCAAGACATCTTCCCGCGCGATTACCTCGCCGGCCGGAACAGCTGATACGATGGAGGTGTTGGCCCGGGTTGATCTGTCCATGCATGAAATGCAGCAGGTGGTGGAAGACTGTAAAGGCTGTATCGTATGGGGAGGCCATGTGAATTTGTCGCCGGCGGACGATATTCTGATTTCGGTGGAACGCCCATTGGGCATTGATACGCGTGAACAGATGGTGGCTTCGATCATGTCGAAAAAAATATCCGCAGGGTCGACGCATTTGTTGATCGATATTCCGGTTGGACCGTCAGCGAAGATTTCAGGCGCTGGTAATGCGCTGCGGTTGCGCAAGCTTTTTGAATATGTCGGGGCGGAGATGGGGCTGCATGTGGAGGTGATCGTCACCGATGGAGCTGAACCGATCGGCAATGGCATTGGACCGGTACTGGAAGCCCGTGATGTCATGGCGGTTCTGCGCAATGATTTGGATGCGCCGGGGGATCTGCGGGAAAAATCTCTCCGGATCGCCGGGTCCTTGCTTGAATCCGATCCGGCGTTGAGGGGCGGATCGGGCTACCAACGGGCTCAGGAGTTGTTGGAGTCCGGCGCGGCTTTGCGGCGGATGGAAGAAATCATTGAGGCCCAGGGACGGCAGACGACCCCGGTTGCTCTGGGGGAGCTGACTCTGGATGTTTGTGCGGCCGAAACCGGTGTGATCAGAACGATTGATTGTTTCCGCATGGCGCGTATCGCCCGTCTGGCCGGGGCGCCCCTGTCAAAGGGGGCGGGGATTGATTTATTCAAGAAGGTTGGCGATAAGGTCGAGAAGGGGATGCCGCTATACCGTATTCATGCCTGTTTTGAGGCGGATTTTGGTTTTGCTACCGCCTTTGCCCAAGAGGAAAGCGGCTATCATATCGGGAGTGCGGCTTCATGACCTTATCCCTGCATCATTTCGCCGATCAGGCCGAGCCTGCCATAAGGCTGGCGCAACAGATGAACTGTCCTGTTCAGGAAATCATGACCCATAATTTCCCGGATGGGGAGGTAAAGGTAACGGTTGCGGCTGTGACTGACACTATTTTGCTTTATACCAGTCTTGATCATCCCAATGGCAGGCTGATCAGCCTTGCCCTGGCGGCCAGTGCGTTGCGTGATAATGGGGCGAGGCGGATTGTGCTCGTCGCGCCTTATCTGTGTTATATGCGCCAGGACATGGCGTTCAAGCCCGGCGAGGCGGTAAGCCAGCGGGTGATAGGGGCTTTTCTCGCGGGTTATTTCGACCGGATTGTCACGGTTGATCCCCATCTGCACCGTACCCCTGATTTGCAAACTATCTTTCCGGGATGCGAAGCCGATCGGCTGTCAGCGACCGGGCCGATCGCCGAGGCGGTCCGGCAAGGATATGATCGCGAAACGACGTTGTTGATCGGTCCGGACAGTGAATCCCGCCAATGGGTGGACGCCATTGCCGGGGTCACAGGCCTGTCGGTGGTGATTGCGGAAAAAATCCGAACCGGTGACAGGACAGTCACTGTAAAACTGCCGGATGATCAGGCCTATGCCGGCAAGAATGCGCTGATCGTCGATGATGTGATTTCCAGTGGCATGACCATCGCCCGTTGCGCAGCGGCTTTGAAGCTCGCCGGGGTGGAGGACATTGATGTGATGGCGACGCATATGTTGTGTCGGGATCAGGATTTGGCGCAGCTGGAAAAATCGGGGGTGGGCTGGATCCGGTCAACGGACAGCATTGTGCATGCCTCGAATGCGATATGTCTGGCCCCGTTATTGGCGGGTGCATTACAGAAGGAGAAATAGGCGATGTCAGTGCGAATTAAATTTTGTGGGGCGGCGGGGACAGTCACCGGGTCTTGTTACTGGATTCGGGCGGGAAAATATCAGTTTCTGGTGGATTGCGGCCTGTTCCAGGGGTCTAAATCTGTTAAGGAACTCAATTACAAGGCCTTTCCGTTTGATGCATCCAGAATCGATTTTGTTTTACTGACCCATGCTCATGCTGACCATTCGGCGTTGCTGCCGAAGTTGATGAAAGCGGGCTTTCGAGGCCCGATTTATACCATAACGGCAACGCGGGACCTGATCCGTTATATGTTGCCCGATAGCGGTTATATTCAGGAATTCGAAGTCTCGCGCCTGAACCGCCGCAATCAACAACGCGGCAGGGCGCGGGTAGAGCCTATTTATACCCAGGCCGATGCCGAGGCGGTGATGCATCAAGTGCGCTGCACGGATTATGAAACCTGGATTGAACCAGAGCCTGATGTCAGGGCGCGGTTCTGGAACGCAGGACACATTCTGGGGTCCGCCTCCATAGAAGTGGAGATTATCGACAAGGGCGATACGCTGAAGCTTTTGTTTTCAGGTGATCTTGGTCCGGACAATAAACTGTTCCATGATAGTCCGGACGCGCCACAGGATTTTGACTATGTCTTTTGTGAATCCACATATGGTGGCCGTAATCGACCGGATATATCGGTGGAGGAGCGGCGGTCTATTCTTGCCAAGGAAATTAATGAGGCTATGGCGACCGGGGGAAATATGGTCATTCCGTCTTTCGCCCTTGAACGGTCACAGGAATTGTTGCTTGATATTGCATATTTATTGCGTCATGACGTCATCAACAGTACTGCTGTTTTCCTCGATTCTCCCTTGGCGATCAAGATTACGTCGGTTTTTACCGATCACGCAAAGGAATTGAATAATGCGTATGACGGGGGCGCGCCATTTTCTCATCCCCGGTTCCATTTCACCGAAACCGTGGAAGAAAGCAAGTCGATCAGCCGGTTCCATGGCGGCGTGATTATTCTGGCGGCCAGCGGTATGTGCGATGCCGGCCGCATTCGGCATCATCTGCGCAACCACCTGTGGAACCCGCAATCAACCGTCCTGCTGTCCGGGTATCAAGTGGTGGGCACCTTGGGGAATTTGCTTGAGTCCGGGGTGAAGCAAGTGAAAATACAGGGTGAGGAAATCGAGGTACGGGCGCGGATACGGTCCTTGGATCATTATTCGGGTCATGCAGATTCAGAGAATCTGATTGATTGGGTCATGGCCCGGGCGCCGATCCGTCAGGGGTTATTTCTCACGCATGGATCAGACGGGGCGCTTCACGAAATGCAGAGGGCGTTACGTCAGCAGGGGATGGAATCTGATAAAGTGATTATTCCGGCAATGGACGATGAATTCCTTCTGGAAAAGGCAAAGAAACCAAGACGTATCCATAAAGTGGTGCGGCGCCTGTCCCTTGATTTGGTGGACCGGACGGATTGGCATAATGCGTATGCCCAGCTTACGCTTGATATCCGTAACAAACTGGAAAAAGCACCCAATAACCGGCAAAGGGAAATCCTGTTGCATGAATTACATAAGGCTTTATCGGTGGATGTATCTAAAGAAACGTCTGGTCGATAAATCTTGCCTGATGCGGGTCTGGCGGAAGGGCCGGAAGACTGGTATTTAATCAAAACCTTATATTATTCAAATGTTAATAAAATTGAGGAAGAATAATGACGATAATGAAGGAGTATGAAAAGATTAAGTAGGGTCATTTATGTATCAAGTAAAATATGAGGCGTTGAAAGTAAGGGGGGGATGGCAAAAAATATTCTGGTGTATTCTCTCCGTGGCGGGCTTCATATATCCCTTGTCTGCCCAGGCGGATGTGAAAAATTCTGGCGGGGGATTTATTGATTTCAACGCCTATCCTTATCTTTCCGATACCGATAATGATACGATCGTGACGATTAATGTTGCGGCAAAACTTGAAAACCGGTTTTCGTATTTCAGCCTTCTGAACCTAGGCAAGAAATCAGGCACGGAAGCAGATACGGTGACCTATTATACAGAGCAGAATTTGCGCTGGAAAATTACCGAGACATCGCCGTTTGACCTCACCATTCAATTGAATTTCCGGTCTGGAGAGAAAAATGACCGTCATCGGCTCGGGGTACGATGGCGATTGAATGACACCCCTGGGCTGGTTGATTTTTTTAAAGCACTTCATTTGAAATATGCGCTTAATCTGCATGGAATCCAGTTTGATCATGAGGCGGCCTATGTCTGGCAGATGGAACATGCTTTCAGAATGGTTTTTCCCGGCATTTCCGACCGTTTATATCTGGCGGGGTTTATTGATCATACCTTTAATCAGGACCTACCGGAAGACCTCCCGCGTAACCCAATTGTTGCAGAAGTTCAGTTTGGGGTGCGTCTTGTCGAAAATTTTTTTGGAATAACGGAATATAGGATTAATCAGTATCGTCGTGGCGAGACAGATAATTTGGCGGTTGGTGTTGAATATAAGATTGTATGGTGATTTTTTTAAGGTGAAGATCAGAAGTTAACGGAAGGTCATGGGGGCATTGTATACGCCTGTTGCAAAAGGAAAAAAGTTGAATAATAAAGAAGCCTTTATCAAAGAAAAAGCAGCTATTATTCGAGGGGGGCAATTACATTGGTACCATTGGCTGGTGGTTGGCCTGTCGTTGTTGCTGACCTGTACCGCATGGTATATTTCAAAAAATAATATTGATGAACGCACAAAGGTGTTTTTTGAAAGAGAAGCAGATCAGGTCGTTGAACTGGTTGTGGAAAGGATGTTGAAATACGAGGATGCGCTGTGGAGCGGTGTGGCGGCAATACAGTCACATGGCGGTGATATGACACATGATCAATGGATTGTCTTTGCCGAAAGTCTCCGCATTGATGTGAAATACCCCGGTATTAATGGCATTGGCGTCATACATCATGTGCTGCCCGAAACGTTGTCCGGGTATCTTGAACAGCAACGTATCAGCCGTCCTGACTACGGTATTCATCCCGCGCATCAGAATGCGGAATATCTGCCGATCAGTTATATCGAACCGGTTAAAGACAATATAAAGGCTGTCGGTCTTGACATGGCTCATGAAGCTAATCGCTATTCCGCCGCCTTAAAAGCACGGGATGAGGGTGGCGCAAATATTACGGGTCCCATTGTCCTGGTTCAGGATGAAGGCGGGACACCGGGGTTCTTGTTTTTCGCACCGTTTTATCAGGGGAAGAAGAATGTAACGCTGGAAGATCGTCAGGCTAATTTTACAGGAGCTGTCTATGCCCCGTTCGTAGTGGAAAAATTGCTGGAAGGGACCCTTAAAAAAGACAGACGGCGTGTTGGCATTCAGTTTCTGGATGGTGATGATATTCTGCATGATGAACTGAATGGCGGGGAAAGCGATTTTGATCCTGATCCCATGTATAAGAAAAGCGTGTCCCTGGAATTATACGGGCGTCACTGGGTGTTTAATATCTGGAGTTCGGAATCTTTTAGAAAAGAGACCAGCAATCATCAGCCGCTGATCATTTTAATAGGAGGCATTGTAATAGATACCATGCTTCTGATCTTGTTCTTGTTTGTAACGCGGTCGAACAAGCGGGCGCTGTGCTTTGCGGAAAGAATGTCGCAAAGTTATAATGATAAGGCGAAAGAATTATCACATCTTGTGGAAATCCTATCACAATCCAATAAGGAACTGGATCAATTCGCCTATATCGCCTCGCATGACCTGAAAGAACCTTTGCGGGGAATATCAAGTTATGCGCAGTTTTTAAGCGAGGATTACGCGGACAAGCTGGATGATGATGGCATCTATAAATTGAAAACCCTGGTAAAGCTTTCTGAACGCATGGACAAATTAATCAGTGATTTGTTGCATGTATCCCGGTTGGGGCGTACAGATTTAAAACTTGTTACGGTGGATATGGACCGGATATTGAAGGAAGACGTTCTTGATAATCTCGAGTTTTCCATTCAGGAGAAAAACATTCAGATCAGGATAGATCGTCCGCTGCCGCTGTATGAATGTGATCCGTTATGGATTAAGGAACTGTGGCAGAATCTGATCAGCAATGCAGTTAAATATAACGATAAAAGTGACGGCTGGGTTGAAATCGGATATAAAGAAAGTGAAAATGAGGATAATGTCTTTTACGTGAAAGATAACGGGATAGGGATTCCCGGAAAACACAAAGAAGATATCTTTAATATATTCAAGAGATTACATGCCAGTGACAAATTTGGTGGCGGTTCCGGCGCCGGTTTATTCATTGCCAGGAAAATCGTCGATCGTCATAATGGCAGAATGTGGGTAGAGTCGAACATGGGAGAAGGAACAACCGTATACTTTACCTTAAAAGGAGTTGATGTGTGAGTTGTGAATGCCCCGAACCTCTTATTTTACTGGTTGAAGATAGTCCGGTGGATTATGAAATAACCAAACGCGCCTTTATCAAGTCCGGCTTTAAAAATGAGCTCGTACGGTGTGAAGGCGGCGATGAGGCGCTTGATTATTTATACCGACGGGGCAAATATAAGGATCCGAAAACATCGCCTGCGCCGCATGTTGTTTTGCTGGATTTGAACATGCCGGGCACTGATGGCCGGGGTGTTCTGAAAACCATCAAGGATGATCCTGTTCTGAGGCGAATTCCGGTCATTGTCCTGACGACGTCTGATGATCAGAAAGACATTGAAGACTGTTACGCGCTGGGCGCCAACTGTTATGTACAAAAGCCTGTCAATCTGGTGGGATTTATGGATTCTATTCAACAGTTGAATGACTTCTGGTTTTCTGCGGCGCTGCTCCCCAAAGCAGACGCGTGAAAAACGGGTGTAGTCCCTCCCTGAATATTTTTAAATTTCACCGCTTCTCCCTGGGCTTGATGTTACTTTAACGCTCTCAGTCAGGAATATATGCCGTCGTTAATCCATCCCGTGTTGGGTCAGGTTACGGCGGATTTCATCCAGTATGCATGGATCATCAATCGTCGCCGGGACGACAAATTCCTCATGATCGGCGATTTTACGTAAGGTCGCGCGCAGGATCTTGCCGGAACGGGTTTTGGGCAGGCGTTTGACCGGAATTACCGTTTTTAAGGCCGCGACGGGGCCTATTTTCTCACGCACAACGGTGATAACTTCTTTGGCGATGGCCTCTGGCGCGGCGCTGTTGCCGGGATAGAGCACGACGAAAGCCAGGGGCACCATGCCTTTCAGGTCGTCTTTCATGCCAACCACGGCGCACTCCGCCACAGAGGGGGCGGCGCCGACGGCTTCTTCGATCCCGCCGGTGGACAACCTGTGGCCAGCGACATTGATGATGTCGTCGGTGCGGCTCATGATATGGACATAGCCATCCGCGTCGATAAAGCCCGCATCCCCCGTGGCGTAATAGCCCTTATGGTCGGCAAGATAAGACGTCTGATAATGGTCATCCTTCTGCCACAGGGTCGGCAGACATCCGGGTGGTAAAGGCAGTTTAATCGCCACATCACCGGTTTCACCGGCGGGGCGTTTCCGGTCATGATCGTCGAGGATGCAGATTTCATACCCGGGCACCGGCAGACCGGCGCTGCCATACTTCACCGGCATGAGCTCTAACCCGGCGAAATTCGCTGCGGCGGGCCAGCCGGTTTCCGTCTGCCACCAATGGTCTATAACCGGACGCGACAAGTGGGTTTCGGCCCATTTTATGCTGTCCGGGTCAGCACGTTCTCCTGCGAGAAACAGGCTTCTTAAAGACGATAGATCATATTTCCTGACATGGTCACCGGCGGGATCTTCGCGTTTGATGGCGCGTAGCGCGGTCGGTGCGGTAAACAGCACATTGACGTGATAGTCTTCAATGACCCGCCAAAAAGTACCGGCATCGGGCGTGCCCACCGGCTTGCCTTCGAACAGGACTGTGGTGCAGCCTTGCAGCAAGGGGGCATACACGATATAGGAATGCCCGACCACCCAGCCAATGTCAGACGCGGCCCAATAGACGTCCCCGGACTCGACACCATATACATGCGGCATGGACCAACTTAACGCCACCATATATCCGGCACTGTCGCGCACGACCCCCTTGGGTACGCCTGTGGTGCCGGAGGTATAGAGGATATACAGCGGATGCCCGGAGGCGACGGGCACGCAGGGAACGGGATCAGCGTTGTCCATCAGATGATGCCCGTCGATATCCCGGGGGCCGTTGAGGTCTACTTCCAGTCCAGGGCGTTCAAAAATAACACAATGGTCCACTTTGTGGCGGGCGTGGGTCACGGCGCTGTCGAGCAGTGGTTTATAAGGCACCTGATGGGTAGGTTCGATGCCACCGGATGCGGAGACGATGATTTTCGGCTTGGCGTCATCAATGCGTTTGGCCAGTTCCGTATCGGCAAAACCACCAAAGACAACAGAATGAATGGCGCCAATGCGGGCGCAGGCCAGCATGGTGAAGACGGCCTCCGGGATCATCGGCATATAAATTACCACGCGGTCGCCTTTGGTCACCCCGAGAGAAGCTAGGCCTCCGGCGAGTTTTGACACTTTTTCCAGAAGATCCTGGTAGCTATAATGTTGTTTAACGTTGGCGACCGGGCTGTCATAGATCAGGGCGGTCTGGGGGCCACGTCCTTGCGCCACATGACGGTCCACGGCGTTATAACAGACATTGACTTCACCGCCCGGGAACCAGCTATAAAATGGCGCCCTGCTGTCGTCCCGAATGTTGTCATAAGGCTTGTTCCAGGTAATGGATTTCGCGGCGTCGGCCCAAAACCCGTCAGGGTCCGATTGCCATGCCTGATAGATTTCCTGATATGTTGCCTTCATTGGGGTCTCCATGACATTCGATGTGTTCCTGCTGCTATTTTAGATCAACGGGAGGTGTCTTTCTATGCGACTAACGGATGATATGGATTTCAGACCCTTAACCTGTCGGAAATTGACGCTGATTACAGGTTAGTTTTGGACGGTAAGTTTCAAAAACTGTTTGCAGCCAGATGGTTGTGGGGTCTTAGACTAAAGTTAGCTGTAAAGCGGCGGGACAGTTTGATAGAGTTCAGGGGCAGACTTTTTTATAACAACAATTAGGGTGGCTTCTCATGAATGCTTTGCAAAAGGAAAATGCCCAGGCCTACTGGAAGGAAAACATCAGATTGATGTTGTCTCTTCTGGCGGTTTGGTTCGTGGTTTCATTCGGAATGGGGATTTTATTTGCCGATGAATTGAACAACATCAGGTTCTTTGGGTTCAAGCTCGGGTTCTGGATGGCGCAACAGGGGGCAATCTATGTCTTTGTCGTCCTGATTTTTATCTATGTCGTCAAAATGAACAAAATGGACCGGAAGTATGGTGTCGATGAAGGGGACGATGTTTATGTCGAGGATGAGGAATATTATCATCACGAGGAAAGCTTCATCGAGTCTATTTCAGAAGTTGACGATAAGAAAGGCGCTTAAAAATGGATGTACAAACCTTAACCTATATTATCGTTGGGCTGACTTTTGCGCTCTATATCGGTATTGCCGTATGGTCCCGGGCGGGATCGACGGATGAATTTTATGTGGCTGGCGGCGGGGTTCATCCTTTGGCCAATGGTATGGCGACTGCGGCGGACTGGATGTCTGCGGCGTCTTTTATTTCCATGGCGGGTCTGATTTCCTTCATGGGCCGGGACGGCGGCATGTATCTGATGGGCTGGACCGGCGGATATGTTTTGCTGGCCTTGTTGCTTGCCCCTTATCTGCGTAAATTTGGCAAGTTTACTGTACCGGATTTCGTAGGGGACCGTTATTATTCTGATACGGCCCGTCTGGTGGCGGTGGTCTGTGCGATCTTCGTTTCCTTTACCTATGTAGCAGGTCAGATGCGCGGTGTGGGTATTGTTTTTTCCCGCTTTCTGGAAGTGGAGATTGAGACAGGCGTTTTGATCGGCATGACGGTTGTGTTCTTTTATGCCGTGCTCGGCGGGATGAAGGGCATTACTTATACCCAGGTGGCGCAATATTGCGTGTTGATTTTTGCCTTCATGGTGCCGGCGATCTTTATTTCGATCCTGATGACCGACAATCCGATCCCGCAGCTCGGGTTTGGCAGCACCCTGAATGACGGTTCTGGCGTGTATCTGCTCGACAAACTTGATGGGCTTAGCGAGGAACTTGGCTTTGGCACCTATACGGACGGCACCAAATCGACCATTGATATTTTCTTTATCACGGCTGCTTTGATGGTGGGTACAGCGGGTCTGCCGCATGTGATCATCCGCTTCTTCACTGTACCACGGGTGCGGGATGCGCGGATTTCTGCCGGTTATGCTCTGGTTCTGATTGCTATTCTTTATACTTCTGCGCCTGCGATTGCGTCTTTTGCCCGGGTGAATCTGATCAATACGGTCAGTAACGCCGAATATACGGCAACCCCGGAATGGTTTAAAAACTGGGAAGACAGCAGTCTGATTGGTTGGCTTGACAAGAATAACGATGGCAAGATCCAGTATGTGAAAGGCGCGCCTTTTGTCGGCAAACCGAATTTCTCTGAAGCCCGGGGCGTGCATGGTCAACGTTTGTTGCATAATGCACCAACGGACGGCGCTAACGAACTGTATATTGACCGGGATATTATTGTTCTGGCCAATCCGGAGATTGCCGGTCTGCCCAATTGGGTGATTGCCCTGGTCGCGGCCGGGGGACTGGCGGCGGCGTTGTCAACAGCGGCGGGCTTGCTGCTGGTGATCTCGACATCGATCTCTCATGATTTGTTCAAGAAGATCCTGTTGCCGAATATCACTGATAAGCAGGAACTGATGTTCGCCCGTATGGCGGCGGCTGTGGCGATCGCGATTGCCGGTTATTTTGGCATCAACCCGCCCGGCTTCGTGGCGCAGGTGGTGGCCTTTGCCTTTGGTCTTGCGGCATCGTCTTTCTTCCCGATCATCATCATGGGGATTTTCTCCAAACGGATGAACAAGGAGGGGGCCATCGCCGGTATGGTCAGCGGTATTCTGTTTACCTCGATTTACATCATCTACTTCAAGTTCATCAACCCGGGCGACAATAACGCCGCCCACTGGTTGCTGGGGATCTCACCGGAAGGTATCGGAACCTTTGGCATGATTGTGAACTTTGTTGTGGCATACGGGGTCAGTCGGGTAACCGCCGCGCCGCCACAGGATGTTCAGGATATGGTGGAAAGCATTCGCATTCCGAAAGGGGCCGGTGCGTCCTACCATCACCACCTGGCGCATTAGAGGCGTCGACATTTAATGGATAAGGCAAGCCTGAGAAGGCTTGCCTTATCTCTGCTTTAAAGCCTACAGTAATTATTGAGGAGTTTGATCGTATGTCATATGAGATCGCGGAACATGGTCTGGTTATTCTGGGGGTCTTGTTTATGGTGGTTTCTCTGATCAAATATTATCGCAGGACCCAGGATAAGGGACTGCTGAAAAAGATCTGGTTTCAGAAACTTGACCTGACCAAAGTGGAATATCTTCTCAACCGGATTGGGCTCTATGTTCTGATCCTGGGTATTATCGTGCGCTTCATGAATCATTTGTTGGGGTAAGAGAAGGGCGGGATATAAACAAAAGTACAGAGGCGCCATAGATGTTGCAAGGCTGGGTAATTGTTCTGATTTCATTGGGCTATATGGGGTGCCTGTTTCTGGTGGCGCGTCATGGAGATCAAAACCGCAATGTCCCGCAAAAACCGTTCACCCGCGCCCTGATTTACAGCCTGTCGCTTGCGGTCTACTGTTCTTCCTGGACCTATTACGGGGCGGCGGGGTCGGCAACATCCCAGGGCCTCGGTTTTTTTACTATTTATCTCGGGCCGCTGCTGGTTATTCTGTTTGGTCATAAATTTATAAAACGTCTTGTCGTGACCGGCCAACATCAACATACATCCTCGATTGCCGACTTTATTTCGGCCCGTTATGGCAAAAGCCAGAATCTTGCGACAATGATTGCCTGTCTGGCCGTGATTGGTTCGCTGCCTTATATCGCGCTTCAGCTGAAATCCATCGCCACCACCTTCCAGATTTTGTCCGACGCGTCGGAAATTGAATTCTTGTCGACGGTGACGGCATCCGCAAACAGCAAAGCACTCTTTGTGGCCTTGGTGCTGGCCTTTTTTTCCATCATGTTTGGCACCCGGCATATTGATGCGACGGAACATCACCGGGGGTTGATCCAGGCGATCGCCTTTGAATCAATTATCAAACTTGTGGCGTTGATGGCGGTGGGGCTGTTTGTTACCTTTTACCTGATGGACGGGGTCGGGGATGTTCTGGGCCATTTGCATCTCCTGAACGAAACACGAGGGCTTTTTACGGCCGACCAGCTTAACATGCGGTTCTTCACGATGCTGTTTCTCAGTATGGCGGCGATCATTTGTTTGCCGCGGCAGTTTCATGTCATGGTGGTGGAAAACAACAGCCCTGATGATGTCGGTATGGCGCGGTGGGTGTTTCCGCTTTATCTGCTGTTGATCAGTCTGGTGTTTATTCCCATCGTGGTGGGGGGCATGGAACTTCTGGCGGGCAAGGTCAACAACCCGGATTTCTATGTTCTGGGCCTGCCGATTACGTTTGAAAATAAAGCTCTGGCGATCCTGACGTATCTTGGTGGTTTCTCGGCCGCCACAGGGATGGTGATTGTTGCCTGTATCGCGCTCAGCACGATGATCTGCAATGATATCGCCATGCCGCTGTTTTTGAAGTTCAAGCTGATCAATCTTGATGAACAGAATTTCAGCCGCTTGTTGCTGGTGATCCGACGCCTGTCGATCATTTTACTGATGTTGCTGGCCTATGCTTATTATATGGCCTCTTCCGATGATGCGCTGGCGAATATAGGGCTGATCTCTTTTGTCGCCGCCAGTCAGTTTCTGCCGGCCATTCTAGGGGCCATTTTGTGGCGTAAAGGGCATAAGAGTGGTGTGGTATATGGAGTAAGCGCCGGTTTTATTATGTGGTTCTATACGCTGCTTTTACCCAGCATGTCAGGAATTGAGTGGTTGAATAATATGGTGATTGCACAGGGGCCGTTTGGCATCGCCTGGCTGAAGCCGGAGGCATTGTTCGGGATCACGGCGATGGATCCACTGACTCACGGGGTGGTGTTTAGTTTTCTCGCCAATATGGCCTGCTATCTTTATTTTTCCTGGCGGGCGCACCCGAGCATGCTGGACAAGATACAAGCCCGGGTGTTTGTTGACACCAATCAGGGCAAGATGCAGCCAATGGATATCACGCCATCGGAAGAGGTCACGACAACAGAAGAGTTGAAGAAACTGGTGACCAAAGTTCTCGGCGGGAAGGCAGGCAGCAGCTTAATTGACGATTTTAATATGTCGACCGGACGCACCTTGGCCGCGACGGACCGGATAGACGCGCAGTTCGTACAGTTTGTTGAAGGATTGATTGCCCGGGCCATTGGCGCATCGGCGGCTCATCATCTGATTGCATCGACACTGAAAGGGTCAAATTTCCAAATTGAGGATGTCGTCCGATTTCTTAACGATGCGTCAGAAGAGCTTGAATTTAATAAGGAAATATTACAAGAGACCCTCGAAAACCTCGGGCAGGCGGTGTTGGTGTTTGACGAAAAAATGAATATTCTGGCCTGGAACAAGAAATATATAGAGATGTTTGGATACCCGGATACCTTTCTTTATGTTGGCCGCCCGGTGGAAGATCTGGTGCGTTATAACGCCCGCCAGGGGGAATATGGCAATGGGGATGTGGAAGCCATCCTGACGCGGCGTAAAGAAGACTGGCGCAAACAGCGACCACGTAGCGGAATACGGTTTCGCCCCAACGGTCAGGTGGTGCAGATCCTGTCGAATCCTATTCCGGGGGGCAGTATGGTGGTCAGCTTTACTGACATCACCGAATTGAAGCGCATTGAAAATGCGTTACGTCAGAATGAAGAAAATATGCGGTTTTATACCGATAATGTCCCGGAAATTATCGCCTATACGGATCGGGATTATCGCTTGCGGTTTGCCAACAAAGCCTATCACGCGGCCTATAATCCAGACGGAAAAGAGATTATCGGCAAACATATTCGCGAGGTATTGGGTGAGGAGGATTATAGCCAGAGAGAACCTTACGTAGAGGGGGTTCTGGCCGGGGAAAAACAGCTTTTTGATCTGGAAATTTTCCGGGAAGGGCAAGGCATCCGTCATACCCAGGTATCCTATGTGCCGCAAAAAGATGAAAAGGGTCGTGTTCAGGGGTTCTTCGCGCTGTATCAGGATGTGACGGATCGCCACATTGCTGAACTGGCCTTGAAAGACACGAATGAAAACCTTGAGGTACGGGTCAAAAAACGGACTGTGGAGCTGTCGCGGCTGAATGCCGAACTGCATGCGGAGATTATTGCCCGTCATGAAACGGAAGAAGCCTTGCGGCTCGCCAAGCAGCAGGCGGAGAGCGCGACCCAGAGTAAAACCCGTTTCCTCGCCGCAGCCAGTCATGATCTGCTGCAGCCGCTGAATGCGGCGCGATTGTTTGCCTCTGTCCTGGAAGAGGATCTTGCTGGCCATGACCCGGAAACCTATGGTTTGGTGCAGAACATATCACAATCCCTGAAGTCTTCCGAAAGATTGCTCAACGCCTTGCTGGATATTTCCAAGCTGGATGCGGGTGGCATTACGCCGGAGGTCACAGATTTCCCGGTGCAAAGCCTTTTGACGGCCCTGAACGTGGAGTTCTCGGCCATTGCCCAGGATAAAAACATTGAGTTACGCAGCATTGATTGCGGGGCCTATATATCCAGCGATAAAGGTTTGTTGCAGAGCGTCCTGCAGAACCTGATTTCCAATGCCATTCGTTACACCAGAAAGGGGCGGGTACTGGTTGGTTGCCGTCATAAGGCGTCCGAATTGAGCATTGAAATATGGGATACGGGGTCCGGTATCGAAGCGGATCAGCATGAAGCTATTTTTCAGGAATTCAAACGCCTGAAAAACAGTAAGGATTCAGATGATAAAGGGCTCGGGCTGGGGCTTGCGATTACGGATAGGATTATTAAAATTCTGGGGCATCGCATTACGGTCCATTCTGTGCAAGGGCAGGGGTCAGTGTTCCGTGTCTCGGTTCCCCTCAGTATTGGACAGCCTGAGCAGGTGGCCGGCGCGCGACAGGAGGATGTTCCACCGTCCCCTAAAACAGCTCTTTCGGTATTGTGTGTGGATAATGAGAAAACCATATTGGACGGGATGGAGAAGCTGCTGACCCGTTGGCACTGTCAGGTGACTACGGCGGCGGACTATCCAGAAGCAAAAGAAAAACTGGCACAGTCCGGACAACCCCTGAATGTGGCCTTTGTCGATTATCAGCTGGACACGCCGGAAACCGGGCTGGATCTGTTGATCAGGCTGCGGCAAAGTATGGGGGCCGGGATGGTGGGCTATATCGTGACGGCGGACCGGTCGGTGGAGGTGCAGGAAAAAATCAGCGCCGCCGGTTTTCAGCTGATTCAAAAGCCGGTTGAACCGGCAGCCTTGAGAGCCGCGTTATTGAGCGTGGAGAATGGGTATTAGGAAAGTTCCAGAGGTTCACTTCCCACTTCCAGAGACTGGGCGAAGATTACGGCCTGGGTGCGGGTATTGACATTCAGCTTGCGAAATATGGCGGTGACATGGGCCTTTACGGTGGCTTCCGATATATCCATATTATAGGCGATCTGTTTGTTCAGTAATCCCTGGATCAATCCCATCAATACCTTGAATTGTGCCGGAGTGAGGCTGGCAAGGCGGCGGGCTGTTTCACGATCCTGTTCACTTTGAATGGCAAATTTTTCTGCGGCGCCTTCTGGCAGCCACACATCGCCGTCAAATACACTGTTGATTGCCGCTCCGATCACGGCGAGATCCGTTGATTTAGGAATAAAGCCGGACGCCCCGTGCCCCATGGCTTTCTGCATCACGTTCAGGTCTTCACTGGCGGATACAACGATCACCGGTAAGGCGGGATATTCCTGCCGGATCATGATCAGGCCGGAAAACCCGTGGCTGTCGGACATATGCAGGTCGAGAAGGACAAGCTTGATGTCCGAAATAGCGGCAAGGGTCGCCTGCGCCTGTTCCAGGTTGCTGACTTCAATGATTTCTATGTTTTTATCAAGCTTGGTTACGGCTTGCCTCAGAGCTGCCCGGAACAAAGGGTGGTCATCTGCGATTAAGACACGTCTAACAGTCACTGTGATATTTTACTCCCCTTCTGCATAAAAGAACCGGCTAATATTATGCCATTTCATGGTCGTTCTTGCCAGTAAATTTATGACTTGGTTTTCAGGCTTGTCTCTTGTCTTGTAAGCCTTGCTATTGCTCTCCCTGATGAAAAAATGTGTAACTATCTTCCATAGATATTGATTATTGAATTGTTGTATTCCGGACCGCCGCTTTGGGGCGGCCCGGTGTGGTTTTATATGCCGTGTCGGGGCGTTACCGGTTCCGTCTGTTTTGTATAATATCTTTGACCACGGACGGGTCGGCAAGGGTCGATATATCCCCCAGACTGTCATGTTCATTGGCCGCTACCTTGCGCAGGATACGCCGCATGATCTTGCCCGAGCGTGTTTTGGGCAGGCCCTGGGCAAACTGGATTTTGTCCGGTTGGGCGATAGGACCAATTTCATGGCGGATCCATTTCTTCAGGTCCGCCCGCAGGTCATCGGACCCTTCGATTTCTGCCATCAGGGTGACATAGGCGTAGATGCCCTGTCCCTTGATGTCGTGGGGATAGCCGACCACGGCGGCTTCGGCCACCAGTTCATGGGCTACGAGCGCGCTTTCCACTTCTGCGGTGCCCATACGATGTCCGGACACATTGATCACGTCATCCACCCGTCCGGTGATCCAGTAATAGCCGTCTTCATCGCGGCGGCAGCCGTCTCCGGTGAAATACTTGCCGTCATAGGTGGAAAAGTAGGTCATGATAAAACGGTCATGGTCGCCGTAAACCGTGCGCATCTGCCCGGGCCAGCTGTCGGCAATGACCAGATTGCCCTCTGCCGGGCCTTCAAGCACGACGCCCTCGCTGTCCACCAGTTGCGGCTGGATACCAAAGAAAGGTTTTGTTGCTGAGCCTGGTTTGAGAGCCGTTGCCCCCGGCAGGGGCGTGATCATCATGCCGCCTGTTTCGGTTTGCCACCAGGTGTCGACGATCGGGCAGGTTTCCTTGCCCACAACCCTGTGATACCAGTTCCAGGCTTCCGGGTTGATCGGTTCCCCTACCGTGCCGAGGATCCGCAGGGAACTGAGGTCGCAAGCCGTGACATAGTCGTCTCCGGAACCCATCAGGGCGCGCAGGGCTGTCGGCGCGGTATAGAAAATATTGACTTGGTGCTTGTCACAAACCTGCCAGAAACGGGAGGCGTCGGGATAAGTGGGCACGCCTTCGAACACCAGGGTCGTTGCACCGTTGGCCAGAGGCCCGTAAACGATATAACTGTGGCCGGTGACCCAGCCAACATCGGCGGTGCACCAATAAACCTCACCGTCCTTATAATCAAACACCAGTTCATGGGTGAGAGACGCATACACGAGATACCCTCCCGTAGTATGGAGAACCCCTTTTGGGGTGCCGGTAGAACCAGAGGTGTAGAGGATAAACAGGGGATCTTCGGCATTCATTTCTTCTGGTTCACATTCGGCGGGGTATTTTTCCGCCTCATCCTGATACCAGATATCCCGGCCTTCCTGCATCTGAACCCGGGCGCCGGAATGGCGGACAACGATAACCGTATCCACGTCGGTGCCTTCATGGTTGAGAGCTTCATCCACATTGGCTTTTAACGGCACGGCACGGCCGCCGCGGATGCCCTGGTCGGCGGTGATGACTACATGACTGTCGCAGTCCTTGATACGGCCGGCGAGTGCGTCGGGGGAGAAGCCGCCGAAGACCACGGAATGGACGGCGCCGATGCGGGCGCAGGCCAGCATGGCATAGACAGCTTGCTGGATCATTGGCATGTAGATCGTTACCCGGTCGCCTTTTTTCACGCCGCGGGCGCGCAGGATATTGGCGAAACGACAGACTTTTTCGTACAGGGTCTGATATGTAATATGAAGTGAGGAAGAAGGCTCGTCGCCTTCGAAGATGATGGCCGTTTGATCCGCCCGGTCAGGTAAATGCCGGTCAATACAGTTGACACTGGCGTTCAGGGTGCCGTCTTTATACCAATTGATATGCAAATCTTCTTTGGCGAAAGAGACATCCTTGACAGAGGTATAAGGGGTCATCCAGTCGAGGCGGTGTCCAACGGCGCCCCAGAATTCTTCAGGATCGGCCAATGACTGGGCATAGAGATCATTGTATTTTTCCTCGTCAATATGGGCTGCCGCCGCATAGGATTCCGGAACAGGGTAGGTTTTTACGTCCATCTTAGTCTCTCCTCGAATTGTATTAGAAATTCGCCTGTAAATAGTATCTGGAACAGGAATTTCTTTAAGAATCTGGGCTTTTAATATCGCCTATTTTCTCTGTTTTACCTAATGATTCATATTAGACATTAGTCGTATATTGTCTTTTGAAAAAGCATAAAAATCAATAAGTTGTCTCTAAATTAGCAATATTGTACGACCAAAGCCGCATATCGCGGAGCTCCTAATTGCTGAATAATTCTGGATATTCAAAAAGCTTAGGGAGCGTAACGTAATGGAAATGAACAAAAAACGAATTTTATATCGGAATATTCTTCTTGCTGGGGCCGCCATTAATATATTTTCTCCATTGGGCGCTGTCGCAGCGACCAATCAGGAACTGGAAGCTAAAATCAACAAACTGGAATCCATGTTGATGGAACTGAAGGGGGAATTGAACAAGCAGGGCGCGACGGTGGCAGAGACAAAAGAGGTCGCGGAAAAAGCAGAAAAGAACAGTCTGGAAATGCGGGTTGGCGATACGAAGGTTACTTTGGGAGGATACATCAAAGCCGATTTCACAGCATCCAAATATTCCCGCGGGGAACTCGGGCCGCAAAATCTGGGACGGGACTTTTATATTCCCGGTTTGATCCCGGTTGGCTCAGGACCCGGGGAAAGCGGTTTCGACAGTGACCTTGGGGCGAAAGAAACCCGTTTCAACATCAAGACCAACACCAACGTCAATGGTCATGATCTGACCACCTTTATCGAAATGGATTTCCTCACCGGGCCGGGGGGGAATGAACGGGTGACCAACAGCTATAACCCACGGGTGCGTCATGCTTTTGTGAAATATGACAATTTCCTGGCCGGACAGACCTGGTCCACATTTCAGGACGTAGGGGCGCTGGCCGAGAATCTGGACTTTATTGGGCCGGCGGAAGGTACGACGTTCGTTCGCCAGACCCAGTTCAGATATACGTCCGGTGGCTTGCAGATATCCATTGAAAATCCGGAAACCACGGTTACGCCCTATGGGGGCGGAGGACGGATTGTCACAGATGACGGGGCCCTGCCTGATTTTGTGGTCAGATATAATTCCAAAGCCGATTGGGGACACATTGGTGTTGCCGGGATCATGCGCAGCCTGAAATTCAATAACGGGGTGATTAACGACAGCACACTTGGCTGGGGGGTTAGTTTGTCCGGGAAACTGAAGGTTGGCGCCAAAGATGACTTCCGTTTCATGGCCACGGGCGGCAAGGGACTGGGGCGGTATCTCGCGATCAATACAGCGAATGGCGCGGTGGTGAATGCCGACGGAGAGCTGGAGGCCATAGGCTCCTATGCCGGGTTTGTTTCCTATCGCCATTTCTGGAACACAGAATTCCGGTCCAACCTGACCCTGTCGGCCTTCAAGGCGGATAATGATGTTGCTCTTACCGGCACCGGCGTGACCAAGGATGTCTACAGTGTACACGCCAACCTGTTATACTCACCGATCCCGAAAATCACGTTTGGGGGGGAATATATGTACGCCAAACGAAGCATTGAGAGCGGTCTTGACGGCGATATGCATCGGTTGCAGTTTTCTGCGAAATACGCTTTCTGATCCTGCACTACGCCTGGCCCAAGTCCCCAAAATATTCCAGGTGAAACTGAACCAGCCCTCGTTATCAGGGGCTGGTTTTTTATGGGCGGCCCAGGATTTATGTCCCTCACAATATCAATTGCGCCAGGGCGAAGTTTTGAAATATACAGGCGTTGTATAAAAATTAGGTTTTTATGTTCCGGTTTTTGAACGTCGTTCGTTATAGTGATTGATATTCCTGACTGTTTGAGGGGCAAGGGCTGGAAAAAATAGTAAGAGGGAGGACTGCATGAGATCGGATGCCACCCCGGTTATAAAACAGGAAAAAAGCCTCGTTCGCAAACAGAACGCCGGCCGGGGCGCGTTTATGTCCCGGGTGGTAGAGGAGTATCAGAAAGGATTGCACCGCTTCATCTATGCCAAAGTGAAATGTCAGGATGTTGCCGCTGAAATCACACAGGAAACATTTTTACGGATTATGCGTCTCGATCGACCTGAAGAACTGGAATATCCCCAGGCATATCTGTACCGGGTGGCGCATAATCTGGTTATCGACAAGCAGCGCCGGGATAATCTTAAGGTTATTGACGGCTCGGTGGATCTTGATGTTGAGGCCTGCGAAGGCACGGAAGCATCTCCTGAGGAATGTCTCGATTATAAACAAACGCATGAAGATTTCCTGCGGGCCTTTGAGGAATTGCCTTTGCGGCCCCGTCAGGTTTTTTATCTTCGGCGTTATGAAAACCTTAAAGTCTCACAGATTGCCGAGAAACTCGGTATTTCTACACGAATGGTTCATAAACACATGACGAACTCTCTGGCTCATCTGGAGCTGAAATTAAAACCAAAGGATCAAATGCGGGGGGATGGCAAATGAACTGGTTTACGACACAGAAATCCTCTGACCGTCCGGTGCGTCCGGATGAGGTTCATATGTGGTTCACGCTAATGAATTCCGGGGAAGTGACAGCAGAAGATAAAGCTGAATTCGCAGCGTGGCGTCTTGAAAATCCAGGACTTTATGAACGGTATAAGACGCTTGAAAAAAAGTGGGATATGGCGAAAGACGTTATACCCCCCATGCCGCCCGGGTTGGCAGAGGTCGAAGCGGGTTCGATGAAATATAGCAAGGTATTGGCCGCGCTTGCGGCATGCCTGATGATATTCTTTTTTGTCCGTCCGACGGACGCGCCGGCGCCATCGCCGCATACGGCATATCAAACCGCCATTTCACAGATTGACCGGGTTAATCTGGAAGATGGATCGCGGGTCCTGTTGAACGCCCGTTCAGATATGAAGGTGGCGATGTCGACGTTGCGTCGCGATATTACCCTCAACGAAGGCGAGGCGTTATTTTCTGTGGCCCATGACAAGCATCGCCCCTTTGTCGTTAAGGCGCGCAATGGCGAGGTTCAGGCCATCGGAACCGAATTTAATGTTGACATCAGAAATGACTTTGTTCACGTGGTGGTGTTAGAGGGGGTTGTGAAGGTCACCCGTTATGATGAAAATGGCGAGAATCCGAATGTTTTGATCGCCCGCGCCGGGGAGGAAATATCCTACGGGGGCGCCCATCCGGGGAAGAGTGAAAAAATTGCATTGAAAACGGTTGCAGAACCGGCGGAAGCGGTGGCCTGGCAGGAAGGGAAACTGATTTTCAATGGGGACAAGTTGCAGGATGTCGTTGAAGAGATAGGCCGATACACCAATACACCGATTTCTATAGCCGATGAGAGCCTGAAGGAATTGAGCCTGTACGGCATCTTCAACGCCCGGGATACAGAAGGTATTCTTGCGGCGATTTCAAGTGCCCTGCCGGTGACGATCGAACACCGGGGAGAAGAAATAATTCTTCTGAGGAAAAAGGCCGTCGCCTGACAATTTACCAGTAAAATATTTTCTGCGGTTCCGATTTTCAGGTCAGTTTCGTTACAGGGATAAGGCGTCAACATAAGACGTTTGAAAAAGCCACACAATATATCCCCGTAAATTTGTAGGAGGAACTATGAAAAATACACCACTTTCCAGATGTTTAGCTCGTCACTTGCTTGTCGGAGCCAGCTCTCTTGTCTTGCTGTCCGCAGCTGCGCCGGCTTTGGCGCAGGATTATGCGCAGGATTATACTTTTAACATTGCCTCAACCAGTCTGGGCAAGGCGCTGATCCGGTTTTCTGAAAAAACCGATCTGCAGGTCATATATGTTGATCCAGAGATCGCCAAGGCCTCGACCCGCGGAATCAGCGGCACAATGTCGGTTGAAGACGCCTTGAAACAATTGTTGGCCGGAACGTCTTACGGTTATGAAATTTCAGGCAAAAATGTCCGCATTTTCAACCAGACCCAAACTCCAGCGGATTCCACAACATCTCAGACCACGGGTGGTGCCGGAAATGACGCCGCCAACAACGGGGCGCTTGAGGAAATCGTGACCATCGGTACCCGCCGCAAGGGCCGTACGGTGGCCGACAGTAATGTGCCGGTGGATGTGTTGAATGCATCCGACCTGGCCGCCACGGGTCTGACGGAAACCAATCAGCTGCTGGCGAACCTGTTGCCAAGCTTCAACTTCCCTCAGTCGGCCGTTAATGATGGGACTGACCATGTGCGTCCGGCGCAATTGCGCGGACTTGCCCCGGACCATACTCTGGTTCTGGTGAATGGCAAGCGGCGGCATTCCAGCGCCATGCTCAATCTGAATGGGTCTGCCGGACGGGGATCAACATCTGTTGACCTGAATATGATCCCGGCCAACGCCATCAAGCGTATTGAAGTGCTGCGGGACGGCGCGGCGGCGCAGTATGGGTCTGATGCGATTGCCGGGGTGATCAATATCGTCCTTAATGACGCACCAGAAGGGGTAACCATGTCGGCCACCTATGGTCAGCATGTCACCACCATGGACGGTGTGCCGCAACTGGAAAGCGTTACCATTGGTGATGATGGAAACCTGGTTTTCAAGACCGGTAAGGACCGGACGCGGAACGACGGGGAAACCCTGACCCTGCGCGGCAATCTTGGGCTGCCGATCGGGGAAGAGGGTTTTTTCAATCTGTCTTTTGAATATCGCGATCGCAATCCGACCAACCGTTCCGATTATGACAGTCGAGAGATTTATGATCGGATAGATGGGGCGCTGGACCCGCGCGAACTGACATATGACCGCTATAATACCCGTTATGGCAATTCAGCGGTGGAAGATGTGAATGTTTTCTTTAATGCCGGTGTGCCGATCAATGACACCTTTGAAACTTATTTCTCCGGCAGTATTGGTAAACGTACCGGTGAATCCGGCGGCTTTAATCGTTTGGCGGGGAACAGCCGCAATGTGCCGGAGATTTATCCGGATGGTTTTTTGCCGTTGATCACGTCTGATATTGATGACAAGTCTCTCTCAGGCGGTGTGCGCGGCGAGATTGCCGGATGGGATGCCGATTTCTCCGCGACTTATGGTGAAAATAAATTCGCGTTTGGCGTTATCAACAGTTTGAATACGTCATTGGGCCCCAACAGCCCAACGGAATTTAAAGCCGGAACGCTCAAGAACAGCCAGATGACATTGAATGCAGAAATGAACAAGCTGCTGGAATTTGGATTGGCAAACCCGGTCAACGTCGCTTTTGGCGTCGAATACCGTAATGAGAAATACAAAATTGGCGCAGGTGAGGTTGCTTCTTATATCAAGGGTGATTTTGACGGAGCGGCAGGCAGTCAGGTTTTTCCCGGATTTACCCCGGAAAGCGAGGTTGATGACGGCCGTCACAGCATCGGCGCTTATATTGAATTTGACGCGGACCTGACGGAACGTTTGAATGTGGCCATTGCCGGGCGCTTTGAGGATTACTCCGATTTTGGCTCCACCGTAAATGGTAAAATCGCCACCCGCTATGAGCTGACAGAAGAACTGGCGTTTCGCGGCGCGGTTTCCACGGGCTACCGGGCGCCGTCTCTCGCTCAGCAGTTTTTCACCTCCATTGCCACGGTTTTTGTCGATGGCGTCCCCACGGAAACAGGTACATTTAGACCGTCCAGCGATGTGGCGCGCTCTTTGGGGTCGCCCGGACTGGATGCGGAAAAGTCCCTTAACTTCAGCGCCGGTTTTATCTGGCAACCGGTTGATGGTCTAAGTGTCACGGTTGATTACTATAACATCAAGATTGATGACCGGATTGTTCTGTCGTCGAATTTGTCGGGAGCCGGGGTTGAGGCGCTTCTGGCGGGAACCGGCGCCAACCGGGCGCGGTTCTTCCTCAACGGGATTGACAGCCGCACCCAGGGGGTCGATCTGGTGGCGAATTATATAATGGATCTTGAGGATTGGGGGCAACTGACCCTGAATGCCGGATTTAACTATAATAACAGCAAAGTAACGGATGTTGTTAATCCACCCTCACAATTGGCGGACATTGGTGTGGAACAGGATAACCTGTTTGATTTCAATGAATTTCGCCGGTTTGAGAAAGGATCGCCGGAAACCAAACTTAATCTTAGCGCGTCCTGGTTCTGGGAACAGCTGCGTCTGACGGCGCGCACGACCCGTTATGGGGAAACCCATGATCCCAGCTCCAATCCGGATCGCTACGAGGTTCTGGCTCCGGCCTGGGTAACGGATATTGATGTCAGCTACGAATTTACAGAAAATATCTCTGTGGCTGTTGGTGCGAATAATGTGTTTGATGTTTATCCGGAAGCAACGCGTGATATTGTTACGGATGTGACAACATTTTCGCGCATATTCCCCTATTCCGGGTTTACGCCATACGGGTTTAACGGGCGTTATCTATATGCCCGATTGACCGCAAGATATTGATTGAGTAGTCTAAGAAGCCCAGGCTGACGCAGGTTGGCCTGGGCATTTTTTTAGGGAGAATTAAAGCCGATGTTTTCTAAATTTACCCGTTTGGTTGCCGTACTTTGTATGGTCTTTGTGCAGTTTCCGGCTGTCGCCAACGACACGCCGATCATTACCTATCAGGAAAGATTTATTCCGGTTATCGCCAAGAATGGCATGGTCGCCTCTCAGGAACGGATGGCGACGGAAGTCGGGGTAGAGATCATGCGCCAGGGCGGTAATGCAGTCGATGCCGCCGTGGCCGTCGGTTTTGCATTGGCCGTGACACTGCCGCAGGCCGGGAATCTCGCCGGTGGCGGGTTTATGATGGTGCATCTGGCCGAAGAGAATAAAACCATCGCCATTGACTATCGCGAACTGGCCCCCCGGGCGGCTCATAAGGATGTTTATCTGGATGCGGCGGGACAGGTTGATCAGGATAGACTGCGTTTCAGTCATCAGTCTGCCGGTGTGCCGGGAACCGTGGCCGGTATGGTGCATGCGTTGGAAAAATACGGTACGATGGAATTGCGTCAGGTCATCGCGCCGGCCATCCGTCTTGCGGAACAGGGCTTTGATATGCCTTATTGGTTGGAAATTTCCCTCGGTTCGCGTCAGGAAAGATTACAGAAAGACCCCGCAGCAGGCGCAGCTTTCTTCCATGAAAATGGCCGGGTATATGCGATGGGGGAACGGTTTCGCCAGCCAGATCTGGCCTGGAGCCTGAAGCAAATCCGCGATCATGGCCGGGATGGATTTTATAAAGGCGCCATCGCCGACAAGATCGTTGCCAATATGGAGAAGAATAACGGCCTGATCACCCGGGTGGATTTGGCCAATTACAAGGTTGTGGAACGTACCCCGATCCGCGGAACGTATAAAGGCTATGAGATCGCCACCATGCCGCCCCCATCCTCCGGTGGCATACATCTGGTTCAGATGTTGAACATGCTGGAAGGCGATAATCTGAAAGGCCTTGGTCATAACAGCGCCGCGAGCCTTCATTTGCTGATTGAATCCATGCGTCAGGCCTATGCCGACCGTAGTAAATATCTGGGGGACCCGGATTTCTTCGATGTACCGATGGCGGAACTGACCGACAAGGCCTACGCTCAAAAGCTGCGGGCGATGATCCCGGCTGACCGGGCCCGGACCTCTGCCGAAGTGGCGCCGGCGCTCGGCCCTAAATATGAAAGTCCGGATACAACACATTACTCCGTCATGGACAGTGCGGGCAATGTGGTCAGCAACACCTATACCCTGAATTACAGTTATGGCAGCGGCATAATGGTGCCGGGAGCCGGGTTCCTGCTGAACAATGAAATGGATGATTTCTCCGCCAAGCCGGGGGTGCCAAACGGTTTTGGTCTGGTCGGCGGGAAAGCCAATGCGGTTGAGGCCGGAAAGCGTCCCTTGTCTTCCATGACCCCGACCATCGTCTTTAAGGATGGAAAGGCGTTGCTTGCCACCGGCAGTCCCGGCGGCAGCACCATTATCACTGTCGTTTTTCAAACAATCCTCAATATGATCGAGTTTGACATGAACATTGCCGCGGCGACATTTGCGCCGCGTCTGCATCATCAGTGGCTGCCAGATAAAACCTTCGTTGAACAGGGTGTAAGCGCCGATACTTTGGCGATCCTGAAAGCCATGGGCCATAATATTGATGCCGGAAAACGCACGCTTGGTAGCACGCAATCCATTACCCGGAAAGACGGGTTCTTTTATGGTGCGTCTGACAGCCGGCGGCTTGGCGCCCTAACCCGGGGATATTAACCCGGGGCAGGGCGTGGGGCCGTCACGACGCCTTGGCGGGACCGATCCAGATCTGCTGGGCATTTACAAATTCGTGGATGCCCTGGGGGCCGAGTTCTCGACCATAGCCGGACCGGCGTACCCCGCCGGACGGCAGGCGGGGGTCGGTCTTGACGATGCCGTTGACAGAAACCTGACCGGCAATTATCTCGCGGGCAATGGCCTCGCCCCGGCTTGTTTCTGTCCAGACTGCCGCCCCGAGACCGTAGTGGGTATCATTGGCGATCTCTATTGCATGATCGGCATCCCGGGCTTTCATTACCACGGCCACAGGGCCGAAGGTTTCCTCACATCCGGCGGCCATGTCCGACGTCACATCGGTTAACAGGGTGACGGGGTAAAAAAAGCCCGGTCCATCGGGCATATCCCCGCCGAGCAGGCACGTGGCGCCCGCCTTGATCGTATCCTGAACCTGACGGTGTAGCCCCTGACGCAGATCATCCCGCGCCAGGGGGCCAACGTCGGTACTCTGTTCCCGGGGGTCTCCCAGCTTGTATCCGCTCAGGCGTTCTTTCAACAAGGCGACGAAGGCATCATGGACAGGAGCCTCGACAATAATCCGTTTGGCGGCGATGCAGGATTGCCCGGCATTGATGATGCGCGACAGAGCGATAATCTCGGCGGCTTTGGCCAGGTCGGCATCGGCGAGTACGATATTGGGATCGGAACCGCCCAGCTCCAGTACCGCAGGCTTGATTTCCGAGGCGGCGATGGCGGCTACAGTGGCTCCTGCCTTGTCGGACCCGGTAAAGGAGATGCCGCGAATGCGGTCGTCCCGGATCACGGATTCCGCGTCCTCGTTACGCAGCGGTAGATTTTGCAGAATAGCGGATGGGGCTCCGGCGTCTCCGAACAATTGCGCGATGGCCTGAGCGCAGCCCGGCACATGAGGGTCATGTTTCATAACACAGGTATTGCCCGCCATCAGGACAGGCGCGCAAAAACGAAAGGCCAGCCAGAAAGGGGCGTTCCACGGCAAAATGCCCATGATAGGGCCCAGCGGCAGATACTGGACATAGCTCAAACTGGCATCTGACGAAATTTCATCGCGCGACAGATAGCTTTCGGCATGAGCGGCATAATGTTCGGCGCACCAGGCGGCCTTTTCGATTTCGCCATAGGCTTCCTTGACCGGTTTCCCCATTTCCTCTGTCATAAGATATGTCAGACGGGCCCTGTCTTCGCGCAGACGATGGGCGACGGCGTTCAAAACCTCCGCCCGGGCGCTGAAATCTGTTTTGCGCCATGATTGATACGCCTGTTCGGCCCGGGACAGGACACGTTCGATCTCGTCCTGATCTGCCGGGCGCACTTCCCGGATGACTGTATCATATGTCGGATCAATGGCTGTGATCATGCTGTTTTATCCTTCTTCTCTTTTGTGTCTTTGGCGAATTCGGTGACATTTTCGCCAGCCTTGATCGTTTCGATCTTCTCAATGGAGCCATAGTCCGGCAGGTCGACAGGGGGTTTCTTCTTGCGGCCTTTCCGAACTTCACTGCCTTTGCAGACGAAATCTTCATCGAAATCGAAGAAAGATTCACAGCCATCCTCGGTGATATATATCGTATCTGAAATGCCGACGGTTTTGTCGCCGTCAACCCCCCACATCCACGGAATGATATGGAAGGTCATGCCTTCATACAATACGGTGGAATCCCCCTGTTTCAGGCTGATGATATAGCCTTCGTCCCAGCTTGGCGGGAAGGCTATTCCGATGGCATAGCCGGATCGGGTAATCAGGTTGGCCCCGACGTCGTTATAACTGATGATCTGACGCACGATATTGTCGGCGTCGGATACCGTCATGCCGGGGCGGATGGCCTCCTTCACTGTCTGCAACGCCAGCTTCATGCATTCCTGGGCCGCCAGCAAGGACGGGGAAAGCGCATCATCCAGCACCACCGTGCGCATCATCGCGGTATGGTAACGTCGGAAACATCCGCCGATTTCAAGGAAAACATGCTCGTTCGGCTGAACAACCCGGCCTTCCCAGGAGGCATGTCCGATCATGGATCGAGGACCGGAGGTGACATAAGGCATTACCGCCGGGGCCTCGCCGCCGGCTTCGAACATGGCGCGGGAAATGGCGGCGCCAATGTCATTTTCGGTAACCCCCGCCTGACAGGCATCAATGCCGGCCCGCATGCCGGCCTCTGTCGCAAGAGACGCCTTCTTCATGATTTCTATTTCGAACTTGGATTTGCGAATTCGGCCCTGTTCGACGATTCCGAAACAATCCAGCAGCCGACCGTCAGTAAAGCTGGTGTGAATGCGATCCTGCTGATAGGCGGGGAAGTAATAACTGTTGCGCTCATAGCCGATCGTGGCGTCGTTAAGGCCGAATTCCCGCAGGCTTTCGATCAGCATCTGAATGGCGTCTCCGGTATCCGGATAAGGCCGGGTGTGCGTCACCCAGGTTCTGGCATGAATGTTGGATTCTTCCATGGCCCGGGTGATCATGAAACAATCGCCGTCCAGCGGCACGACAAGGCATTGGAAATAGCTGTACCCTGTGGTCTGATAGTCGGTCATATACATCAGGTTACCGGGATCAGTGATAATCACCGCATCAAGATGGCGTTCTTGCATCCGATGCCGTAAATCACCGAGCCGGCGTTCATATTCCTCAAAAGGAAAGGTCATGTCGTCGCGCTTGTTCATGAAGCCTCCATCACTTTGTCTATGGTATTTTCCAGAATGGTCAGACCTGTTTCCAGATCTGCTTCGGGAATGGTCAGCGGCGGGATCAGTTTGATCACCCGGCCACCGGTGCCGCAAGGGCCGACGAGCAGCCCGCTTTGGAAACATTCGGCAGCGACCGCCTTGGCCAGAGCGCCATCAACCAGATCGATGCCCTGCATCATGCCGCGCCCCCTCACATCCCAGCCGCGGGAGGCATATTTTGCGGCAATGGCTTCAAGCCTGTCGCGGATGTTCTGTCCCATGCGCCGCACGTCTTGCATCAGGCTGTCATCCTCGAAATATCTCAGTGCCTCCCGGCCGGCGACAAATGACAGCCCCTGACCGCGGAAGGTGCCTGTATGTTCGCCGGGAGACCACATTTTGTCATGCTCCGGTTTGTTGAGGTTCATGGCCATCGGGGTGCCAAATCCACCAATGCCTTTGGCGAGACAGATGATGTCCGGGTCAAGGTCCATACCGTCGAAACTGAAATAGGACCCGGTGCGCCCGCAACTGGCCTGGATATCATCGATGATAAACAGGGCGCCGGTTTCACGGGCGAGATTCTGCAGGGCATGTAGCCAGTCGCGGCTGGCAACATTGACGCCGCCTTCCGCCTGAATGGTTTCAACCATGATGGCGGCAGGCGGTGGCAGACCGCTGGACCCGTCGCGGAAGGCGGCGCGATAATCTTCGATGGCCTGCAAACCGCCGCCGGGGGCGGTTTCAAATGGCAGACGCATGACATGTTCCAGGGGGACACCGGCGGCATTCCTGAAATATTCATTGGCGGTGAGGGACAGGGCCCCGAGGGTCATGCCGTGAAAACCGTGACTAAAGGCAATGACAGAACTGCGGCCGGTCACCCGGCGCGCCAGTTTTAACGCTGTTTCCACGGCGTTGGTGCCCGTTGGGCCCATGAACTGGAATTTATAGGTCATGCCCCGTGGTTTGAGGATGATGATGTTGAATTTTTCGAGAAAGGTTCGCTTGGCGGTCGTGTGGGTATCCAGGCTGTGGGCGACGCCGTCGCTTTCAATATAGGCGATGATCGCCTTTTTCATGCGGGGATTGTTATGGCCAAAGTTGAGCACGCCGGCCCCGGCAAAGAAATCGATATAGGATTTTCCGGCTTCATCCACCTGTCGCGCGTTCGAGGCGCTCTCGAATACCGTGGGGTAAGCGCGGCAGTAGCCACGCACTTCAGATTCCAGTTCTGCGAAAATATCCATATCCATATAGAATGCTCCTTTGTTTTGGGGGTGTCATCGTTCCTTCGGCAGGGGCGCAGCGGCAAGTCGCAGATAAACTCTGGCGACGGCCGGAATAAGCGCATCGTTAAAATCATACAGGGCGCTGTGACAGGGGGCATCGCCATGACGACCCCCGTTGTCCGCGCCAATCAGGGCGTATGCGCCCGGTATTTCATCAAGGTAATAACTGAAATCCTCCGACGCCATAATGGGCACCAGAGTGTCATCTGATTTCCATCCTTGCCCGAATTCCTCGGCCAGGGCGCGGCGCATTGTTGCGGCGGCCCCGGCATTGTTGACAGTCGCACCGTAGCGGGGCCGCATGTCGATATCTGCTGTGACGCCGTAGGTCCGGGCGGTATCTTGCGCCGTTTGAATGATCAGGTCTTCCATGGTTTTGCGCAAGCGATTGTCGGACAGGCGAAAACTGCCACCGATCTGTGCGGTATCGGGGATAACCGTGTCGCCGCTCGGGGCCAGAATAGAAGTGACGCTGAGGACGGCGGATTGTTGTGGTGGCAGGCGCCGGGCGACAATTTGTTGCAGGGCCAGGGTGATGGCGGCGGCGGCAAGTACTGGGTCGCGGCAGATCTCCGGTTGGCTGGCGTGACCGCCTTGGCCCTGAACGGTGATGCCAAAGGTGCCATTGGCGGACATGACAGCCCCGTCGGGACAGACCGCCTTGCCAAATGCAATCGCGGGCCAGTTATGCCAGCCGAATATCATATCAACGCCGGACAACGCGCCGTCCTTGATCATCTCCCGGGCGCCGTGGCCGCCTTCTTCTGCCGGCTGAAACAGCAGGGTCACCGGACCTGGCAACGCGTCTTCATGGGACTTTAGCCATAAAGCCGTCGCCATCAGGGTGGCGGTATGGCCGTCATGGCCGCAGGCGTGCATGCACCCGTCGACCTCAGATGTCCAGGCCACACCGGATTTTTCAGAGAGGGGCAGGGCGTCAATGTCGCAACGCAAGGCAATATGCCGGCCTGATGCATTGGCCGCCAACGTGGCGACAGTGCCGGTGCCGGCGCAGTCCCGCCAGGAAATGTTGGCGGCGGTAAGGTGGGTGCGGATGGTGTCTGCAGTAGTGACTTCGGCCCAGGGTAATTCCGGTCGCCGGTGCAGGCTGTGACGTAAGTCAACGACGCTCCGGACGATGTCCTCCCACTCTGGTTTTTGTGACTGTAAAATTATGGCACATCTCCGCGCCGCCTTTCTTCCATAGGACGAAGGGCGGTTGTTTAACTATGATATCTCCCATTGAATCTGCATATTGTTGTGGGGGCACTATAACAGCGACAAGCGTTCTGTGCAACCGGAGGGGGAAAGGAAGGTGGTGTAACCTGTTAAATTAAGCGTGGTTTTGCCTTTGGGTTAAATAGGCTAAAGCAGAATTTTCGGTGTAATCCCGCCGAAGGCTCCTGTATAAAGTATAGAGACATAAGATATATTTAGCGGGATCAGGAGACGGTATGACATTGGATATTGGAAAGCGCTTGAAGGACATCCGTCAGGAACGGGGCCTGTCGCAGAGAGAGCTGGCGAAACGTACCGGGGTGGCGAACGCCAGCATTTCCCAGATTGAATCAAATCGCATCAATCCGACGGTCGGGGCGCTGAAACGTATTCTTGATGGCATTCCGGTAAGTCTCGCGGAATTTTTCGACGAAGGGGCGCAGGATACGGAACAGATTTTCTTCGCCGCAGAGGAATTGGTCGAGATCGGCGACGGGGGGATTTCTTTCCGGCAGGTCGGGGCCTCTCTGAAGAATAACGCCATCCAGTTTCTGCATGAAAAGTATCGGCCAGGGGCCTCGACCGGCAAAACGGCCTTGACCCATGCCGGCGAGGAATGCGGCATGGTTCTGAAAGGGCGCCTGCAGGTGGAAGTGGGGGAGGAAAAGAAAATCTTGGGCCCCGGCGATGCGTATTATTTTGACAGCCATAAACCCCACAAGTTTAAAAATATTGGTCAGGAAGAGTGCGAACTGGTCAGTGCCTGTACGCCTCCGACCTTTTAAAAAGTAGTTTCTGGGTGTGTGTTTATTATAATAAACGATTATTTTTCCTTTTTATTTATTTTCAATGGCTTGCGTTTGTGAAAATAACGGCTTGATGGTCAATATCCTTATTTTCTATACTTCGGGAGGAGAAAATAATATAGGGAACTGATCAGCATGACCGTCTTTGATAAAGATACAAGCGCCTATTGGATGCCGTTTACGCCCAATCGCGCTTTTAAGAAAAACCCCCGGATTATAGAATCCGCCGCAGGCATGTATTACACGACCAAAGATGGCCAGCAGATTCTGGATGGTTGCGCCGGCCTGTGGTGTGTCAACGCCGGTCATGGCAATGATAAAATCAACGGCGCAATTAAATCTCAAGTTGATAAAATGACGTATTCCCCGGCCTTTCAGGCGGGCCATAGTCTGGCATTTGAATTTGCAGAACGGTTGGCGCAGCTGTTCCCGGGTGATCTCAACCATGCCTTCTTTACCAACAGCGGATCAGAATCTGTTGATACGGCGTTGAAAATTGCCCGCGCCTATCAGAAAGCCCGCGGCAAACCGGAGAAAATTAAACTGATCGGTCGGGAAAAAGGCTATCACGGGGTTAACTTCGGTGGCTTGTCTGTGGGGGGAATTATGCCAAACCGGCAGGCCTTTGGGCCGTTGTTGTCGGAAGTGGATCATTTGCCCCATACCCATGATCTGTCGAAGAACGCTTTTTCTGAGGGGCAACCGACCCATGGCGCCGATAAGGCGGAACGGTTACTGGACCTGATCGCATTGCACGGCGCCCATACCATTGCGGCAGTGATTGTCGAGCCTATGGCAGGCTCTGCCGGGGTGTTGGTGCCGCCTGTAGGATATCTGGAAAGGCTGCGTGAAATTTGTAGCGCCCATGATATCCTGCTGATTTTTGACGAAGTGATCACGGCCTTTGGTCGTCTGGGAGACAGTTGCGCCGCCGCGCGGTTCAATGTGCAGCCGGACCTGATCACCACGGCGAAGGGCCTGACCAACGGGGCAGTGCCGATGGGAGCTGTGATGGTCAGCGACAGGGTTCATGAGGCAATGATGACGGGCCCGGAAAATATGATCGAACTGTTTCATGGCTATACCTATAGCGGGCACCCGCTGGCCTGTGCAGCGGGGATTGCTACATTGGATGTTTATGGTCAGGAAGACCTGTTTGGTCGAGCCCGTGATCTGGCGCCTTATTGGCAAAAGGCCATTCACAGTCTGAAACGGCATGATGCGGTAATTGATGTGCGCAATATCGGTCTTGTCGGGGCGATCGAGTTGCAGCCCAGGGAAGACAAAGCGGGAGAGCGCGCCTTTGAAGCTTATCTCAAGGCGTTTGATGCGGGACTGCTGATCCGGACCACGGCGGACATCATTGCCCTGTCGCCACCGCTGATCATTTCAGAGGAGCAGATTGACTTTATTACGAATACTCTGGATGATATTCTGGCGACCATTCAATGAAGGGGTAAAGGATGACAGATTATAAAGGGGACGGCATAACCCGACGGGACTTCATCGGCGGCGTCGCCTTGGGGCTCACGCCCGGTGGGGTGGTGTCGCCTTTTTCTGTCCTGGCGAATGGGCCGGTGTCAGGGCAATTTTACCCGCCCGGTCTCACGGGGATGCGCGGTAATCATAAGGGATCTTTTGAGGCGGCACATGCGCTGGCCTGGGAAGGGAATATCTGGCCCGAGCCCGCTACGATCACGGATGAAATTTATGATCTGATTGTTGTGGGCGCGGGTCTCTCCGGACTGGCGAGCGCACATTTATACCTTCAGAAGAATCCCGAGGCGCGCATCCTTCTGCTGGATAATCATGATGATTTTGGTGGGCATGCCAAGCGCAATGAATTTAAGGTCAACGGCAAGACGCTTATTGGCTACGGCGGCAGCCAGTCCATAGATGGACCGGCACTGTATTCTCCGCAGGCTCAACAAATCTTGGTGGATCTTGGGGTGGAGGTTGATCGCTTTTATCGTTATTACGATCAGGATTTTTACCAAAAACATCAGATGACGGAGAAAATCTTCTTCGACAAAGCCCATTTCGAGGCGGCTCGTCTCGAGGATAATTTCTATGAGGCGGATGAGGGGGCTGTGGACCACATTATCAACCGCTACCCGCTGTCACCGGAAGATAAAAACGCGCTGCGTTATTTATGGCGGGGTCAGGAGGACTATCTCGCGGGAAACGAGACGGCGGAGAAAATTACCTTGTTGCGAAGCGTCAGCTATGAGGGTTTCTTGCGGGACCATGCCCGCATGCCGGAGGATGTCATCTCTCTGTTGCGTAATATTCACGCCGGTTTTTGGGGACTTGGATTCGACGCCCTCTCGGCGCTGGAAGCCTACCGTCTCGAGATGCCAGGTTTTGACGCTATGGAGCTTGGGCCGGTGCCTAAAACCTATAGCTGGGATCAACCGTATATTTTTCACTTTCCCGACGGGAACGCTAGTTTGGCGCGCCTGCTGGTGCGGCGGCTTATTCCTGAAACCGCGCAAGGTAGGACGATGGAGGATATCGTTCGGTCAAAATTTGATTATGGGCAGCTGGATCAACCCACTTCAATGGTTCGCATCCGATTGAGCGCGACAGTCGTGAAGGTAGAGAATAGATCAGATGGTGAGGCTGTCGATGCTTTTTATCTACAGAAAGGGGAGGTCGAAAAAGTGCGAGCGCGCCATGTGATCATGGCCTGCAATAATAATATTCTGCCGCATATTTGCCCGGACATGCCGGAGAAGCAAATTGAAGCGCTGAAGTTTCCCGAGAAAGTACCGCTGACCTACATTAATGTTGCCTTGACCAATTGGCGCGCCTTTAAGCGTGCAGGTTGTTCCGCGGTCCATGCTCCCCATGGTTTTTTTCATGATATGGTGTTGGATTTCCCGGTCAGTATGGGAGGTTATGATTTTTCGTCTACGCCGGACCAGCCTATTCTATTGCATATGGTGCATACGCCCTTGCGCCAGGGAGAAGGGTTGTCTGCCCGAGAACAACATCGTCAAGGTCGGCATGATATCTATAATATGAGCTTCGCAGATTACGAGACAGAAATCCGCCGGCATCTCGAAGCCATTCTCGGGCCATATGGGTTCAATTTCGATGATGATATCGCGGCGATAACGGTCAACCGTTGGCCCCATGGTTATGCCTATGAGTATAATGAATTGTGGGAGCCTTGGGACTGGGTTGATGGGAAACACGCTGGTCCGCATATTATTGGCCGGCAGAAAATGGGACGCGTTTCGATCGCCAATTCTGATTCCGAGGCTTCTGCCTATGTCAATGCCGCCTTCGACGCCGCTTATCGTGCAGTCGAGGAGCAGGGCGGCTAAATCATGGATGGTGGAAAATAGACATGAAAAAAGGGAGCCCGGAGGCTCCCTTTTCTGTTGTTTAGGGGGGTATTTCTAGTCACCGAATTTCATGGTGACGTCAATGCCGAAGGTCCGGGGCCGGGCCGGGCCGATGTTGTGGCCAGGGATCGGCAGTTCAGCGGCCGAGACGGCGTCATAGTGGAACTGGTTGAACAGGTTTTCCACATAAAGCGATACATTCCAGCCCTGATCGGATTCATAGCCTGTACGCAAATTGAAGTTGGCGTATCCCTCAACTGAATAACGATCTTCATTCTCGAAGCCACCATATACTTTGCTCTGGTAACGGAATTCGAGGGTGGAAAAGATTTCACCGGCTTTTAGGGGATAATGACCATTGATCACCCCGGTGAAGGTCCATTCCGGATTATTTGTCAGGCGGTTGCCATCACAATCATCACAGATGCGACCGGTGCCCTGAATGTCGGTTTTGCTGTAGGCGGCGCCGATCAGCATGTCGATATATTCACTGGGCAGGGCGCGCAGGGTGGCTTCAACGCCATAACCGTCTACCTGACCTACATTTTCGACAACCGTATTGTTGAGGTCTTCATCAAAGAAACTAACCTGCAGGTTTTTGAAATCATAATAATAGGCGTTGACTGCCATCTGGACGCGGTTATCGACCATATTGGCTTTCAGGCCTGCTTCATAGCTCCACAAGGTTTCCGGTTCAAAGACGGTGAGTTTTGTGCCGTCGGGTACTGTGCCGTCATCATTGATCACCTCAAAGATGTCTTCGCCGGGGCCGGTGGGGATATCCAGGCCAAAGGAGCCAAAGCCGCCGGATTTATATCCACGGGTGATGCTGGCCCACAGATTAAGATCGTCGGTGGCGGCGTAGCGGGCGACGAAGCGTGGGGTAAAGTCATCCCAGCTTTTGCTGCCGCGGACAAAGCCGTTGGTGGTATAGCCGAAGGCGTAATAGGGGCCGAGCTCACTTTCCACCGGCAGAATACTGAGGCCGAAATCCTTTTTGTCATAGGTATACCGCAGGTCGACACTCAGTTCGAGTTTGTCTGTAGCGGCGTAGGTGACGTCGACATACGCACCCCAGCCTTTATAAGTGCCTTCCACATCATTATTTTCCACCAGACCGTTGGGGTTGGCGGTGAATTCGCCGTAAGCGTCTTCACAGGTGGTTTCTTCGTAGACGGCGCACATCAGTTCTTCGTCGGCAACCTGAGAGAAGGACACTTTGATTTCTTCCTGATAGGCGGAAACGCCGGCATACCAGGTCAGGCGGTTTTCAGAAGAGGAAACCAGACGAATTTCCTGGCTGTAGTAGTCGCCTTCCTGATCCTGAAAATAATGGTTGGAGCGAAATGGGGCACCGTCAAAATCTTCGGCATATTGATAGTCATAGGTTCGGACGCCGGTGATTGAGGATAGGGTCATGTCATTCAGGTCCCAATCGAGCAGGGCGGTGAAGCTGTAGACATTGCCATCGTCCTTGTCATCGCGCAGATCGCTGTCGACTTCATTCCGGGCCCCCCGCATGCTGACACCGAGAATGTCGAATGTTTCATCATCTTCCAATGCCCGATAGACGGAGCCGGATTGTTTGCGGTTTTCATATTCGGCGATCAGGGTCATATCCAGGCGATCCCCGCGATAGCCGAGGGAGATACGGCCGGCCCCTTTATCCTGAGACTGCAGATCATCATCTTCCGGGTAAAAGATATTGTTCACATAACCGTCTTCGGTCAGGTAATAACCCGCCACCCGAACGGCCCATTGATCATTGAGCGGGATATTGACGGCCCCATCAAGTTCAATGTGGTTGCGTTCGCCGATCCCTGCGTGAACATAACCGTCACTTTTTTCGGGATCTGGCTTCTTGGTCATGATGCTGACGGCGCCGGAACTGGCGTTCCGTCCAAATAAAAAGCCCTGCGGTCCGCGCAGAGCTTCGGTGCGTTCCACATCAAAGAAACTGGTGATTGCAGACCCCGTCCTGCCCTGATAGACGCCATCCTTGAAGATGCCGACGGATGGGTCAACGGCGGCGCCGAAGCTATTGGTGACAATGCCGCGAATGGAAATGGCATCAACAAAGCTGTCTTTTGTCTTGCCGGCAAAGCCTGGGGTGAAATCGATCATGTCCTTGACATCATCGAGCTTGGTTTTTTCGATAAAATTGGCGTCATAGGCTGAAATCGCTATCGGTACGTCCTGAATAGACTGATCTCTTTTCTGGGCAGAAACGATGATCTCATCTATGGTGATGGCGTCGCCTTCGGCGGCCTGGGCGGTCATTCCTCCCGTCAGGCCAAACAGGCTCGCGGTCAAGGCGGTTGTCACCCATATTTTACGGATCGGTTTCATAGTGTATTTTCCCTTCTTCATATTATCACTCCCTTATATATTGTTATTTAAATCCTGTCTCTAATTGCGTAATACATCATGCCCAATACCATCATGGGCCACCTGAGATGGCGGCCTCCGGGAAAGGGGTAGGTCGGTAGATTGGCGAAGACATCAAAATTGTCTTGTTGCCCGTGGATGGCCTCCGCCATAATTTTGCCGGCAAGGGTCGCCATGCCGACACCGTGGCCGGAGAACCCCTGACCGTAATAAATATTTTGGCCCAGTTTGCCGATATGGGGCAGGCGGTTCATGGTGATGGCCAGAGCGCCGCCCCAGGCATAGTCGATCGCGACATCATCCAGGCTAGGGTAAATTTCAAGCATGTATTTGCGGACAAAACCGGCGATATCCTTGGGGAAACCAGGGGTGTAATTCTCTCCGCCGCCAAACAACAGTCGATGATCTGCGGACATGCGGAAATAGTTGATGACGAATTTGGAATCCGCCACGGCGACATCATCACGGTTGATCTGCCGGGCCCGTTCTTCACTCAGGGGTTCTGTTGCGACAATAAAATTGTTGATCGGCATGATCTTGCCAGCAAGGCGGGGTTCGAGATTACCAAGATACCCATTGCAGCCCAGGACGATTTGATCCGCCACGACCCGACCGGTCGGGGTATGTAGCGTAATCCGATCTTTTTCCTCATACGAGGAGACGGGGCTATATTCATGCAGCCTCACCCCGGCTTTGGCACAGGCATCCCCCAGGCCCAGGGCCAGATTTAAGGGATGTAAATGAGCCGCCCCCATATCGAGTGTGCCGCCGTGATAGCTGCGCATGCCCAGCATATCGGCCATCTCGTCTGCATCGACAAAGCGGATCTGATCATAATCATAGTGGGTTTGAAGTTTTTCTGCTTCCTGACGATAGTCATCCTGATAATGTTTTTTGTGGGCGGTATGCAGAACGCCGGGTTTCAAATCACAGGATATATTATGTTTTGCGATCAGGTCTTTGACGAGTTGTTTCGAATCCTCCCCTAAATCCCACAACAGGCGGGCGCCGTCCTTGCCGGTTAATTTTTCCAGAGTATCCTGACCGACCCGTTGGCCGGATCCCAGCTGACCGCCGTTGCGTCCAGAGGCGCCCCAGCCGATTTTGCGGGCTTCGAGCAGGATCACATCATAGCCAAGTTCTTTGAGATGCAGCGCGGAGGACAGGCCGGTAAAGCCGCCGCCAACAACACAAATATCACAGGTTTGATCCCCGTCAATTCGGGGATAGGTTGATTGCCTATTGGCTGTATCAACATAGTAAGATTTTGGATGTTGGTCAAAATCTGACGGCTGCGGGCCGTGATTGTCGATCATTCATACACTCCTCGACAGAACATTTATTTGTGATCACATTATTTTATTTTGTGATCACAAAGTGCATTTGTCAAGGGTAAACTTTTACGAACCGGAACGCGGGGTATGGGGCAGAAGAAATTTTGTTCAGGAATGATCGGCCGGAAAAGGCCTATTGTGTCGCAGTATGGCCCAGCAACTTTTTACCGATGCGATCCATGCCGTCATAGATGTCCTGGCGAATGGCTTCCCGCAGGGCGTCTTCGTCTTTGTTCTTCAGGGCGGTGATGGCATTGATATGCTGATCCACCATATATGACGTGCCGAGGCGGCCGACAATAATGCGCATGAACGGCCCGAATTGCAGCCAGATACTTTCAATCAGGCGCAACATGATCGGGCAGTGTGCCGCCCGGTAGAGGGTGAAGTGGAATTCCCAGTTCTTGAGGCTATAGGCGTCGGCATCACCGCGATCCAGGGCAGCCTCGATCTCGTCATCAATGGTTTCCAGTTTGCGGATCAGGGCCGGGGTGCTGTGGGCGATGGCCTGGGCCGAGATTTCCGGCTCCAGCAGAATACGCGCCGTGACGATTTCGCGATAGCGGTTCTCGGTCATTTCGGCGACAGCGACCCGCCGGGTGGTCTGCATTTCCAGTGCCCCAAGGGCGACAAGCCGGCGGATGGATTCGCGCACCGGCATGGGGCTGACGTCCAGTTCTTCAGCAAGACCGCGGATTGTCAGCGTTTTTCCAGGCTCAAAACGACCTGTAATGATGGAGTCATACAGGCTTTGGTAGACCGTTTCATAAGTAATCTTGCGATCTGTACTGTCTTTAACCGGCATGGTGGCGTCCTGTGACAAAAATATTGCCTTCCTTAACTGAAATATTCCGGAGCATGCGTGAATGGAACCCTAGTGACGACACTCCCCCTATGTCAATGGCCTGATAACTACAAGCCTGTCAAGGATTTTTTTTGGCCGGGAATGAGGCCGTACCGAGGATCTGGCCTATGATTTTGGTCGAAAATTCAGGTCAGGCCAAGAGACAATGCAGGTCTTTTTTTCAGCGAGGGATCGTAAAATCAGAGTGAATTTTGCACCGTGAGTATAAAACTTCTTGAAATAAATCATTTATGGTGACACAATTTGTGATCACAAATTAAAATATCGGCTTCATTCAGAGTAAAAAAGCATGTTGAAGATCTTGATTGTAGAAGGCAATACGCGACAGGCGCGGGAATTGACTGTGGCCGGCGGGGCGATGACCCAGGGCGAGTTGTATAAGCGAAACCTGTTGTTTCTGCGGCCCGCCATGCAGTGTGATATTGTGATGGCCGCTGATGAAGATGCTCTACTCCCTGAAGGGGCGGGGCTCGAGTCTTATGATGGTATTGTCTGGACGGGGTCTTCGTTGAATATTTATAAGACAGAGCCGGCGATTACGCGTCAAATCGATTTCATGAAAAGCTGCTTCAGGCATAAGGTGAAGATATTCGGCAGTTGTTGGGGACTTCAGGTGGCTGTGGTCGCTGCGGGGGGCGAGGTGGCGCAAAATGTCAAGGGGCGGGAAATCGGTATTGCCCGCGATATCCGGCCGACGGTGCCGGGGCGACAACACCCGCTGTACAAGAATAAAGAACTGCCTTTTGATGCGGTGGCGATCCATTTGGACCATACGGTGCGTCTGCCCGAAGGAGCGACGATCCTGTCCGGCAATGACATCAGCCGGGTCCAGGCACTGGAAATCCGTCGGGGCAAAGCTGTTTTTTGGGGGGTGCAGTATCATCCGGAATTTGATCTCGGTTATATGGCGTCCTTGTTTGAAAAATATAAGCCGTTGATGGTGGAAGAGGGCTTCTGTCCCGATCTTCCGGCGGTCGACCGGCTGGCCGCTGATTATCGTGCGGCGCAGGAAGACATTACGGCTGTTGATATTCAGCAGCGTCACGATATGGGCCCGGATGTTCTGGAACCATGTTGCCGCTTGCAGGAAATTCGAAACTGGCTTGATTTTGTGGCAACTGAAGCTGCCTGAACAGGCCGCTTTACCAAACATAAAAAAATAAGGGAGGACTGAATGGTTACGGGATGCAATCTTACAACGGCGCGCCGCAGAGGTGCCGCATTCATGGCTTTGACGGTATTGGGGTTTGGGGCAGTTCAGGCTGCCGACCTTCCCCAGGCTGATCATATCTATACTAATGGTACGGTATATACCGTGGAGGCTGAGCAGCCCTGGGCCGAGGCCGTGGCAATCAAAGGGGATGAAATTGTCTTCGTGGGGTCTTCGGTCGAAGCGGCGAAATATGCCGGCCCCAGGACAGAAACTCATGACCTGAAACAAGGGTTTATGATGCCGGGCTTTATTGATACCCATGCCCACCCGATTATGGGCGGGGCGTATGCAAGGGCGCTGTCGCTTGACACTTTCGCCGGACCAGAAGAGTGGATCAAGGGGATCGGGGAGTATGCGGGGGGCAACCCGGATCTGCCGCTGATTTTTGGTTATGGCTTTCTGGCATCGGCTTTCGGTGAGGCGGGCCCGACAAGTGAAATGCTGGATACAGTGGTTTCAGACCGCCCTGTCTTTATCATGGATGAAGGGTTTCACAGCGGTTGGGGAAATTCAAAGGCGCTTGAAAGTCTGGGAATTACCAGAGATACGGCGGACCCCACCCCCGGGTTTAACTATTACAAGCGTGATTCAGACGGCAATCCTACGGGCTGGTTTCTGGAAGGCACGGCGAGCCTTGCCATGGAACATCTGAATGTATTTAATGAAGCGGCCATCGCTGATGGCACCGATCTGGTGTTCGACATCATGAATGGCTATGGTATTACGGCGGTCTTTGATGCCGGGGCCCTGGATGTGGCTACCATGGCGCTTGGGGTGCTTCAGCGTCTGGATGCAGCAGGAGAATTTACCGTACGTCTGGTGGGGTCCCATATGGTTGCGGCACCGGACCAAATGGATGGCGCTCTGGACTTGGTGGAAAATCTTGCGGCGACAACCAAGTCCGATAGATACCATATCCGCATTCTTAAAATTATGGATGACGGCACGATCGAAGGTCGCACCGCCGGCATGTTCGTCGATTATCAGGGGGAACCGGGTAATAAAGGCGCAACCGTTTTTACCCAGGCACAGTTGGACAGCATGGTGATTGACGCGGCAGGACGTCAGATCGATGTGCATATTCATGCTTTGGGGGAGCGGGCAATCCATGAAGTCCTGAACGCCATCGAAGCGGCGCGCACAGCCCACAGCGACAGTACAAGTCGCTATACCATTTGCCATATTCAGGTGATGACGGATGCTGCTGTCAAGCGTTTCGCGGAACTGGATGTGATCGCCCAGAGCACGCCATTGTGGACCAGTTATGATACAGAAGGCAGAAAGTTCGTTAATGCGGATCAATTCAGTCGCTATTTCCGCTACAACAGCCTGAAGAAAGCCGGCGTTCGCCTGACTTTTGGGAGTGATTTTCCAGCTTCCGGTGCCGGAACACTCGGTATGTCGCCACTGTTCAATATGGAGGTTGGTCTTACCCGCCAGCAGGCAGGTCAACCAGACGCGCCGGTTCAGCCGTCAGTGGAGGAGCGTCTTGATATGGAGAGCTTGATCCGGGGGTATACCGCAGATGCGGCCTATCAACTTCATATGGAAGATGAAATCGGATCGCTGAAAGTGGGTAAAAAAGCGGATATGATTATTCTGGATCACAACCCCTTTGCCACACAAAACGACGAGATCCATAAAATTCAGGTGAAAATGACCATGATGGGCGGGCGTGTGGTATACCAAAAGTAATATTTTATTTTTGTGATCACAATATATAATAGGAGAGAATTATGTGCTGTTAAAGGGTGGTAATAGGCAAGTTTTATATTTATTATTTGTGATCACAAAATTCTGGCCTTTTCAGGAATAATCAGGCATAGTGTTTCAGGTTAACAGCGGCGTATAATGTGCCCCACACAGATGTGGGAAAAAATCCAAGGTGTTTTATGATTAATGATACTCAAGAAGCCAAAATCACGGAAGTTGAACAATGGCTGGTTCAAAATAAAATTGTCGATGTGGAAATTATGGTCAGTGACTTTGCCGGCATCAGTCGTGGCAAGCTTACCCCGCGCGGCAAGTTTATCGAAGGCCTGAAAAGCGGGGGGCACCGGATTCCGGATTCACTGTTTGCGCTGACCATTAACTGCGATTTTGTGGGTAATGATTTTATCACCGATCTGGAAGAAGATCTGTTTCTGGTGCCGGATATGGATACTTTACGCCTGGTGCCCTGGCAGAAAAAACCGACAGCCTGTGTGATCTGTGATGTGGTCAGAGAGACGGGAGAGGATGCGCATGCGTCACCCCGTCAAGTACTGCGGAAGGTATTGTCCCTATATGAAGCCAGGGGCTGGAAGCCTGTCGTTGCGCCAGAGTTCGAGTTCTTTCTTCTGGCGCGTCAGGAAAATGTCGAAAGTGCGCCGTTGCCGCCGCGGGGGCGGTCCGGTAAGTTGTCCGCGGACAAAGGGGTGCTGTCTATTGATGCGTTGGATGAATTCAGCGATCTGTTCGACGATGTTTATGAATATTGCGACATCATGAATATTCAGATTGATACCCTGACCCATGAAGCGGGGCCGGCCCAGTTTGAAATCAATGTCTATCACGGCGACCCTTTGAGTGTTGCGGACCAGTCTTTTTATTTTAAACGCCTGATGAAACAGGTGGCCATACGTCACGGCATGTTCGCCAGTTTTATGGCGCAGCCCTATGCCGATGAGTATGGCAGCGCCATGCATATTCACCAGAGCATCGTTGATGTGCAAACCGGTGAGAATGTCTTTGCAGACAAGGACGGCAAGGATACGCCTCTGTTTATGTCCCATATCGGCGGATTGCAGAAATATATCCCGCCATTAATGCCGTTGCTCGCGCCTTATTCCAACAGCTACCTTCGTATTGGCAGCGGGATGAGTTCTCCGGCCAACTTGCATTGGGGCAGGGAAAATAGGTCGGTTGGGCTTCGGGTGCCGTCCGGGGGGCGTGCCGCCCGGCGGATTGAAAATCGTATTGCCGGCGCCGATGTCAATCCATATCTGGCGATCGCCGCATCCCTTTTGGCCGGGTATCTCGGCATGAAAGAAGGATTGAGTGCCACAGAAGCTTTGACAATTCCGGCCTATGACCTGGACAGTAACAGTCTGCCGGATCATTTCCTGTCCAGCTTGTCTCAGCTTGATGAGTCCGAGGTGCTGAGGGAAATTTTGAATGATGAATTTGTGACGACTTATGTCGATGTAAAGACAGAAGAATATTCAGCCAATGCCAGGGTTTTGTCCTCTTGGGAAATCCGTTATTTGCTGATGAATGTCTAGCCGGGAAACATCCCCTGCAGATGTGATGATGGTATTTAAAATGCTCCCCCGATGAGGGCGGCAGGTCCGTCATGGTCGGTGCTTTTCGCTACCGGGCATGCGGTAAAACAAGAATGGAGTTTCAAAAATGACAACAGTTGACTATTGGACCGAAAAGGCCGGAGTGCTGTCAATCCGCAACCAGGCGTTTATCAATGGCCGTTTTGTGGATGCGCTATCGGAAAAAACATTCGACAATATCAATCCGGCCACGGCGCAAAGTTTGGGGCCGGTCGCCGAATGCGACACCGCAGATGTGGATGTTGCGGTGAAGGCAGCACGCACGGTTTTTGAAACGGGTCAATGGTCGCGCATGCACCCGGCCCAGAGGGGTAAACGCCTGATGCGGCTCGGGGCGTTGATCCTGGAACACAAAGAGGAACTGGCGCTGCTGGAGAGCCTGGATATGGGCAAGCCGATATCGGACGCTCTGGCGATTGATATTCCGGGGTGCGCGCGTTGCATTCATTGGTACGGCGAGGCGGCAGACAAGTTGATGGATGAAATCGCCCCGACAGCGCATGATGCATTAGCTATGGTGACCCGAGAAGCGCTCGGGGTTATTGGCGTGGTGGTGCCGTGGAACTTCCCACTGCTGATGGCCTGTTGGAAAATTGGTCCGGCGCTTGCGGCGGGCAACAGCATTGTCTTGAAGCCTGCGGAACAGTCGCCTTTATCGATCCTGAAATTGGCGGAACTGGCGACAGAGGCGGGCATTCCCGATGGGGTTCTGAATGTGCTGCCAGGTTTTGGCGAGACTGCGGGGCAGGCGTTGGGTCTGCATATGGACGTGGATATGATCGCTTTCACCGGGTCGACCCAAGTGGGAAAATATTTCATGCAATACAGCGGTCAGTCAAACCTGAAACGGGTGTCGCTGGAATGTGGGGGGAAATCGCCGCATATCGTGATGAAAGACTGTCCGGACCTTGACAAAGCAGCGGAAGCGGCGGCCAGTGCAATCTTTTTCAATCAGGGCGAGGTCTGTACGGCGGGCTCCCGTCTGCTGGTTGACCGGGCAATCAAGGATGACTTTATGGAACGCCTAATGGTCGCCAGTACGAGTCATATTGTCGGGGATCCTCTTGATCCGGCAACGACGCTTGGGGCGCTGGTGGAAAAAGGCCATATGGAACGGGTTTTAGGCTTTATTGACAGCGCCAAAACCGAAGGGGCGGAATTGAAACTGGGGGGCTGTCGCAGCGCCGGACGTGACGGTTATTTCATCGATCCGACCATCTTTGACGGTGTGACGTCAGATATGACCATTGCCCGGGAAGAAATCTTCGGGCCGGTGTTGTCGGTCTTGAGTTTTGATGGCGAGGAAGAGGCCGTCAAACTTGCCAATGATACCATTTATGGTCTAGCTGCCGGGATCTGGTCGCGGGATATTTCCCAGGCCCATCGTATGGCGCGGGCGGTGCGCGCCGGTACAGTCTGGGTCAACTGCTGGGATCCGACAGGTGATATGACCATTCCCTTCGGTGGTTTCAAGCAGTCCGGATTTGGCCGCGACAAATCCTTGCACGCCATGGAAAAATATACCGACCTTAAGACCACCTGGGTCCAGCTTTGAGTTCTGCTCAGCCTATTAGTTTTGGAGAAGTAACATGATGAATTTTAATCGCACGACCGCCCAGTGGCAGGAACTCGACCGTGACCACCATACACATCCTTTCAGTGACCCAAAGGCGCTGGGGGAAAAAGGCACGCGGGTAATCACCAAGGCGGAAGGCAGTTATATCTGGGACAGCGACGACAATAAAATTCTCGACGGTATGGCCGGGCTTTGGTGTGTTAATGTGGGCTATGGCCGAACGGAGCTGATCGAGGCAGCTGACCGGCAAATGCGGCAACTGCCTTATTATAACAGCTTTTTTCAAACCAGTAACCCGCCGCAGATCGAATTGTCACGGTTGCTGTCTGAAGTCACGCCGGAAGGGTTTAACCATTTCTTCTTTGCCGGGTCGGGGTCTGAGGCCAATGACACCAATGTGCGACTGGTGCGCCACTATTGGGATATCAAAGGTCAGCCGAAAAAGAAAACCTTTATCAGCCGCCATAACGCCTATCATGGCAGCACTCTGGCTGCGACCAGTCTCGGCGGTATGGGCTACATGCATAATATGGGCGGAGAGGGTGGATCTCTGTTGCCGGGTTTCGAACATATCGGGCAGCCTTTCTGGTATCTGGAAGGCGGCGACATGACACCGGAAGAGTTCGGTCTGATGCGGGCGCAGGAACTGGAGACGAAAATTCTTGAACTTGGGGCCGACAGCGTGGCGGCCTTTATTGCGGAGCCTATCCAGGGGGCGGGCGGTGTGATTGTCCCCCCGGCCACCTATTGGCCGGAAATCCAGCGTATCTGTAAAAAATACGATATTTTACTGATCGCCGATGAAGTGATCTGCGGGTTTGGGCGTACCGGCAACTGGTTCGGTTCTGAAACCATGGGCATTAAGCCTGACCTGATCACCATGGCCAAGGGGTTGTCGTCCGGTTATCTGCCGATCGCCGCCATTGGCATGCAGGACGATTTCTTCGCGGTATTGAACGGAGGGGGTGACATCAATCATGGCTATACCTACAGCGGGCATCCGGTGGCAAGCGCCGTCGCCATCGCCAACATTCATTATATCCGCGATCACAATCTGGTGGAAAAAGTGCGCGAGGATACGGGTCCTTATCTTCATGCCGGGTTGCAGCATCTGGTGGACAGCCACCCGATCGTCGGAGAGGTGCGCGGGCGGGGATTGATGGCAGGCATTCAGTTGGTGAAAGACAAAGCCAGCCGGACCACTTTTTCCGGTGATGAAGATGCGGGAACGGTTTGTCGTGATCATTGCTTCAGCAATAATCTGATCATGAGAGGGGTCGGGCAATCAATGATCATCAGTCCGCCTCTGACCATTTCCCGGATCGAGATTGACGAATTGCTGGCAAAGGCAAAAATATGCCTTGATGCGACAGGTCGGGATTTTGGCCTGATGTAAGATAGCCGCAGGCAATCCTTACATCAGGGATCAATAGGGAGTGTATGACATGAGTGTAGTGCCGCAGGACCCGGTGGTTCGGGAAAGATTATATAACCTGTTCAAATATAGCATCTACTTGTTATTGATGTGGAATACTTATTTATTCTTCCAGCAGGACTGGGCATCCTCGTCACACACTTTCCGGCAGGGCGTTCCCTTGCCGGACATCATCGCGGCCTTCACAGACAGCATTGATACCATGAACTGGGTTATTCTACTGTTGCTGTTTGAACTGGAAACCTGGGTTTTGTCAGATGAAGTTCTGAAAAAGAAAAGCCTGAAATGGGGTCTGTTGGCTGTCAGGGGACTCTGTTACAGTCTGATTGTCTATGCCTTTTACGGCTTTTGGGCCAAAATGATGCTATTTTACGGTGTGACTTCCTTTCCGGTGGAGGATATGTGTCGTCTGGTTGACGGACAGATGGCCTTTGTCGCGGGATTGGATAATTATGTTTTACTCACGAATGAAAACTGCCGGCAGCTTAACGGGCTTAAGCTTTTTGAATTAACAACGCCTAATCTGATTGTAGATGCGGATACGCTTTCGGCGACGCGGGGACTTGCCTGGGTAGATGTTATTAATTCGGGCACCTGGCTTGGGGTTGTGGTGATCCTGGAAGTGGATGTCTGGTTTCAAACCCGGGGTTTGTTGGAAGGGATGGTGTTGAAAATCAGCAAGCTGATCAAGGCTGTCTTTTACAGCACACTGTTGGGCTGCGCCGTATATTGGGGGCTCTTGGGGGGATTTTTGGATTTCTGGGATGCTTTTCTCTGGCTTCTGGCTTTTGCGTTTATTGAAATGAACCTGTTCCAATGGCAACAGGAAACCAAAGAACAAGACGCCAAGGTGCAAAAAATGACCGTCTGAAGGGAGTATAATTCTCCCATTGTAACATCATGAGAACGCCCCCATCCTGTGTTCAGGAAGGGGGCGTTTGAGTGCGGGTGCCGCTGTAGGTGCGCTCAAGGGAGACAATTCACGTGGGGGTCGCGTCGCCTTTATAGACGCTGAAATCCATATTCTTGACCAGATCTGAATGCAGGATCACACCGAAACTTAAGGCGCCGATCAGCTGAAAGTAAATACTCCATAGAATCGGCTGCAGATGGGCCATGTCATAGGTCTTGACGGCCTCATCGGCGATAAAAAACAGACTGATCATGATGCTGGTGAAAACCATGGATTTGACGGTTATGGTGATTTCCCGACGACGGTCCTCGGCGGTCTGGTGAGGGTTGAGCTTGCGGCCATAGATGAACCACCTGCCGAAGACAAGGAAGTAGATATTGACAAAGATGGGCCCGGCAATCTTGCTGAAGAAGTCGCTAATGCCGCTTTCCGCAAAGTCGGTGATCGCGAAATCAAAGGCTATAGTCAGAAAAATAAGGCTGGCCGCCAGAATAAACCATCCGGGCGAGAGAAAATCAAACAGACGGCGGGGCTGCAGGTCCGCGGTGCGGGTCGTGCTGCTGTTCAGCTGACGCATCTTCTTGAAATTCCTGAACTCCCAAATGGACAGCAGGATCAGGGAGGAAAATTGCACGGCGGCGTAGAGGGTGACAATGGTTTCCTCGCCGTGGCCTTCCGGACGATAGCCGGTTGCCAGTCCCCAGATGAGGAGGAGTATACCGACCAGAAGAGCGGCGGTATTCAGGCCCCTGTAAAGCGTCATGTGGCCTGGGGCTTTCGTTGCGGCGTTGCCGGGGTAAAGCTTTGGATAGTCCGCAGGCGGATATTTGGCGTAAACATATTTTATGCGGCCAATGATCTTTTTGGGAAAATAATAGGACAGCAGGAAGATTTGGCTGATGAAAATCAGGTAAAATAATATGGTCAGGGTCATAACGTGTTCCTTTATGCGCGTGGCGCTGCCGGGCCTTACAGGCTTAGGGCATCCTTTTTGTATACGGTGAAATCAATTTCTTCGGGCCTGTAGCCGCGCAACATGGCGCCGGGGCCGAAGATAATAATCGCTTGGAAATAGAGACTAATGATCGCTGGCTGGAGGTAATCGAGGGCATATTGCTGAACCGCCTGATCAATGATCAGAAAGCTGCTCAGCGCGATGCTGCCGATGACAGCGGATCTGATGACGAGTTCAGTTTGCTTGAGTTTATCCTTATGTGCCAGATGGGGATCAAGCTTACGGCCCCTCAGATGCTGGACAATCATGGCGACAAAGACAAAATTAGCCATAGAAACGGCCAGAAGCATAACATAAACGCTCCTTTTCAAAGGAACAGTGAGACCGGCAACGGTCAGAAAATAGACGAGCCAGATGATGATCAGGGCTACGGCCAGAATAACCGGAACTGGCGAAATAAAGTCAAACAGATGGCGGCGCGTTAAGGAGGCGGTGCGGCGGCTACTGTTATTGCATTGGCGCATTAATTTATAATGTTTAAACGTGGTCAGCTCCGTCAGGACATGGGGGACGGCCTGTAGCACAAAGAAGGCGGCAACCAGCGCTTCCTCGCCATGGCCTTGGGGGCGGTAGCCGGTCATGAGGCCGGTCAGGATCAGGCCCAGACCTATCAGGGCAATGACGATGTTCATACCGCGGAAAAGGCGCATGCCCTGTCTGGCCTTCCGTTCTGTGTCGAACGTGTAACTTGCCGGATAAAGTTTCGGATAGTCGTTCGCGGGAAAATTTTTCAGCACATACGTGAGCCGGCTCAGCATGATCCGTGGATAACGCAGAGACAGAAGATAAATCTGGCTTAAAAAGATCAGGTAAAACAAGGCTGTGGTGATCAGGGGGTCAAATGTCATGTCTTATTCCTTACGCGGTCTTATTGTTCAGGATATTGGCGAAAGCGATGCGGATTTCTGAATCCGTCGCGCCGGCATTTCGTAATGTTGTGATGGCCTTTTCCAGGGTCGCGACCACCAGGTCATTGACATCGACCATGCTGTTGGCCCGGGCGTCCGGATGGATATAGGTGCCGCGATAGCCCTTGGTCTGGATGACACTGTCTCGTTCGAGCAATTGATAGGCCTTGGCGACGGTCTTGTTATTCATTTCCAGGTCATTGGCCAATTGCCGGATAGAGGGCAGGGGGTCTCCCGGCGCAATCGCCCCGTCCATCACCGCCTGCTTGATCTGGGTGACCAGCTGGGCATACAGCGGGACCGTATCTTCAATGTCGATCGTAATTTCCATCGTTGGTGCTCCATATGTACCATTACAATAAGGGGTACATCTATTTTAGCCAAAGCGCAAGGGATTTTTTAAAAGCCCGTTTTTTCAGCTATCCCGGCTTAGGACAGTGGGGCAATTGTGTGGGAAACCTTGATTTCCTGAATGTCTATATCAAGGGAATCGAGCAGAAAATAATAAGACAGGAAAATCAGGGTAAACAGGCTGATTACGGCAACGATTTTCAATTTGAAGGCATGTTGATGATATTTGGCGCGGTCACGATGGCGGAGGACATCCAGCATCTCGTCGCCGAAATAGATTGAGAGAAAGGTGCCGGTGCCGCTCAGCAGGATAATGCTCCAATAGGGTACTGGCGTGATCAGGATTTTCTTCAAGAGAATGGTCAAAATGGTTTTTTCATAGACACTTTGGGTGAAAAGAAGGCCGTAGGTATTCACGCTTATGGCAAGGACCCAGACGATAATTTCGCTATAGAGCATCCGGAAGCCAAAGATCAGACGAATGGGAAAATCCAGCAGGAAACCGGCATCGGCCACGGGGGTGCACAGGACAAAAAAGCTCCAGGTCAGAAGAGCCACCAATCCCCCGGTCATCAGGCCATACTCGTAACTGAGGTAGCTGAAATAGGCAATGAGCAGCCCCAGCAGCAGCAGGAATTTGATCAAAGCTTCACGGTGCGTTTCAGCTTTATGTAATTTTTCTAGGCCGAGGGGCATGAGGGTTCTCCTGATTACGGGGCGAATTGAACGTACTTTATGGGATAAAACCAAAAAGAAAAAGTACAATAAAGGTTGTAGCCGCCCATTATATTCAGGAGAGAGGAAGCTTATAAAGTAAAGGCGGCAGATCTAAACGTCTGCCGCCTTTATATTTGTTTGTATCAGGTTGTGTCTATTCTTGATCGATTGTCATGGTGCCGTCGGCGAGGGCGGCATCCTGCATGGATTTTTGCAGCTTTTCGAAGGCGCGGACCTCAATCTGGCGCACCCGTTCGCGGCTGATGTTATAGACTTTACTCAGATCTTCCAGAGTCGCCGGGCTGTCTTTCAGGCGGCGTTCGGTGAGAATATGCTGCTCACGCTCGTTCAGTCCCTGCATGGCATCGGCCATCAGGGCGCGGCGGTTGTCCAGTTCTTCATCATTGGCATAGGCGGTTTCCTGGTCAACGGCGTTTTCGTCTTCGAGCCAGTCCATCCACTCGCCTTCGGCGTCGGCGCGCATTGGCGCATTCAGGGAATGATCGGCACCGGCCATCCGGCGGTTCATCTGTACTACATCATTTTCGCTGACATCCAGTCGAGTGGCAATTTCAGAGACATGATCGGGATGAAGATCGCCATCGTCAATCGCCTGTATCTGGCCCTTGACCCGACGCAGGTTGAAGAATAATTTCTTCTGAGCCGCAGTGGTGCCAATTTTAACCAGTGACCAGGAGCGCAGTATATATTCCTGAATGGAAGCGCGAATCCACCACATGGCATAGGTGGCCAGTCGGAAACCGCGATCGGGGTCGAAGCGTTTTACCGCCTGCATCATGCCGACATTGCCTTCTGAGATCAGTTCGCCCACAGGCAACCCATAGCCACGATAGCCCATGGCGATCTTGGCCACCAGCCGCAGATGCGAGGTCACCAGCTTATGGGCGGCTTCGCTGTCTTCATGCTCGGTCCATGCTTTGGCCAGCATAAATTCTTCTTCTGGTTTCAGCATGGGGAACTTGCGGATTTCCTGCAGGTATCTTGTCAGACTGCCTTCAGGGGTAATTGCCGGGGTAATGTTCTGCGCCATAATGCTCTCCACCTTGTCTTTCATCATACTCATTGAATAAGTATAACATACTCTCGTATTTTTTTCACCTTGTCGGCCTGATTTCTAACCCAAGTCTAATTTTTTTCGAGGGCAGAAATAAGGCGTTTCATGTCATTTGGTAATTCTGCCTCAAATGTCAAGGTTTCGCCAGTGGTGGGATGTACAAATCCGATCACATAGGCGTGAAGAGCTTGTCTTTTAAAGTCAAGCAGGGCTTGCTGGGCTTCATCTGAGAAGTTTTTTGACATGATTGGCCCTGCTTTGCCATAGAAGGGGTCGCCGACCAGGGGATGGCGGATACTCGCCATATGAACCCTGACCTGATGCGTACGGCCGGTTTCAAGTCGGCATTCCACCAGACTCAGGCTCGGGGCCAGTTTCTGGATGGCGTCGCCGCGTTCAAACGTTTTGCGTTTAGGCTCCAGCCGGCGCAAGACACGATAATGGGTGATGGCGTCGCGCCCGCGCTTGCTTTCATAAGGCACCACAGACATTTTCAGGCGATTGCGCGGATCACGGCCAATTTTTTTGTGGATTTCAGCCGCCGCCGGGTTGGGAACGCCCCAGACGACGGCCTGATAGGCGCGTTCCAGACTGTGTTTGGCGAATTGTTTGGCGAGCTTGGCATGGGCGCGGTCAGTCTTCGCCGCCACCATCAGGCCGCTGGTGTCCTTGTCGATACGGTGGACGATACCCGGACGCTTGACACCATTGATGCCCGACAGGCTGTCGCCACAATGATAGATCAGGGCGTTGACCAGGGTGCCGTCCGGATTACCGGGGGCGGGGTGAACCACCATGCCAGCCGCTTTATTGATTACGATCAGCTGGTCGTCTTCATACACCACGTCCAGCGGGATGTCCTGACCAACGGGCACGGGCTCTGTTGTATCGGGTAAAGTGAAAAAAAACTGATCTCCGCGTTTGACCCGATATGATGGGTCGTTTATTGTCGCGGGCGTAGAGGGAGACGCCGCCGGGGCGAGCTGTACCTCACCTTCAGTGACCAGATTTTTCAGACGCGAGCGGCTGATGTCCGGCACAGATTGGGAGAGGAATTTATCCAGCCGCAGACCTTCGGTCTCGCTGTCTACCGTAACGTCAGTGGCTGTTGTATCCGCCGCTGTTTCATCACTTATAATGGAATTATCTATTGTCATGACAGAAGAACTGCCAAAAACCAGCGGATTTCTCAAGTTTATTGTGATCTTTATGGGGATTTTAATTGTTGTGGGCCTGGCTGTAGTGGTTTGGAAAGTCATGGATCTGGCTAAAAAGAAGGCCGCACGGGAGAAATTGGAGGCGGCGCAGAAAGAACGCCTCCTTACGGCAAAGGAGCGCGGCGCCCTGCCTGCGGAGCCTTTCTCCTTTGATCTTAACTTGGAGTCGGGGGAGGAAATCCTGGAAAGTTCTTCTGCTGCGGCGGGGCTGTGGGTGCGGATTGGCCGCGACGGGGTCACACAACGGATCATCCTGGTGGATTACTCTGGTAAGGTGATCGGCAGCATTCAGGTGAAACATAATGATGCAGCTCATTCTCTCTGATAAATTAATGACTCAAATCTGTCACCATGTGGCGGCGGACTATCCCCGGGAAGCATGCGGGCTTCTGATCGGGTTGCGGGATGGCGGGGACGAGGGTCAGGTGACCGGTGTGGTGCCGTCTCCCAATATGGCGGCGGATCCTCATGTTTCTTTTGAGATTGATCCGGCGTTGATTTTGAAATACCACAAGCAACTGCGGGATAAGGATGATATTATTCTCGGCCATTACCACAGTCATCCAGAGGGATTGGCGCGGCCTTCCGACCGGGATCGGCAGCAGAATTATGATCCGGCCATGGTCTGGGTGATTGTTCAGGTTTCAAAGGGTCATATAGGCGGGGTCAAGGCGTTTCTGGCCCCGGAAACACAGGCGGACTTTGATGTCGTGCCGATCGTATTGTTTTAAGAATTCTGGCGCCGACAAGGCAAGATTTTACCTGAAACACAAGGTCTGAAAGAATGGATATCACTCTTGCCAAAACATTTCTCGCCATTATTGATGCGGGCAACTTCAGAGAAGCCGCTACCCGGCTGAATGTGACGCAATCGACCATCAGCGCCCGGGTGAAATCTCTTGAAGATCAATTGGGTAGGTCCTTGTTTGTACGCAACAAATCTGGGGCAAGTCTCACGCAGGCTGGGGAAAATTTTCAGGAATACGCCCTCAGTTTTATTCAGCTTTGGGAACGGGCATTGCATAAGATGTCGACAGAGGACAGCTATCAGGACCATGTCTGTATCGGGGCGCGTCCGGCATTGTGGGAACCTATCATAATGAAGTGGTTGCCCTGGGCGCGGACAACTTTTCCCGATGTCGCTTATCGGGTAGAATTCGGCATCGCAGAAGATCTGAACCGCAAGCTTGCAGAAGGCATTATAGATATGGCGATTATTCTGTCCGCCCCGACACTTCCAGGGGTGCTCGTTGAAAAACTATATCAGGAAAACTTCCTGTTGGTGGCCAGGACGGGAGACGCCGCTGCCGCCGGCCATTTCACCACATTCAAGGGGGAGAATTACATTGATGTGGAATGGGGTAAGGAATTCAGAGAAGCGAAAAGACATTATTTTCCCGAAAGCCTCGTACCGCAGCTTTCCTTCAGTGTCGGGATCTATGGTGTTAAATATATTCTTGAGCATGGGGGCTATGGCTATTTCCCTCAGTCCATGGTGGCGGAATATATTGAGTCTGGCGAAATGTCGACGATTGAAGACGCCCCGACCATCTCGCAACCGGTCTATCTTGCCTCCTGCAAGGATGTGCATAATAATTTGATCACCCCTCTTTTGGAAGGATTCCGCGCCATTGGCAAAACCTTGTGAGTAAAAGCCCTGCAGAAGGAAAGTGTTACAGTTTTTTTCCTATCCTTAGAATGAATGCAAAAAAATCGAATTTATTTTCAAATAATTTTCGTTAGACAGAATTAAATTTTGGCGCTAGGTTGCCTGTCCTTATCAAGGAACAGGTGTAAACATGTTACGGTCAATGATTGAAGAATTACGAGAAGAGGGTCTTAAATTTTCCGTTCGGGAAATTGAAAAAGGCACTTTTCTAATGGCTGCGGCTGCCGTGGCGCTTTTTATTCTGGCTTTTGTGACCTTTGAAGGCGAATATTTATCCGGATACGGTATTGAACGTCTTCTGGAATATGCGGGTTTTCTCAAGCCGAACTGGATGGCGGATCACTATGATGTTTTCCTGCATGATATCCAGATGCTGTTTATTGTCACCTTTCTGACAGAGGTGTTTTTACTGATTTCCTGGTATATTAAAGGGTGGGAGCTGTGACAGGCGTTTCATCTTCCTGGTTGACCGGGAAGGATAGAACAGCCCTGGAGAGCCGGTCCAAGCCACAAGAAATGTCCGTGATCCTTTTGATCATTGGTTTGTTTCTGGTTATTTTGGGGCTGGGCATGATGGTTCCTGCGATCATTGATGCGGTGGCCCATAATGACGACTGGGAGATATTTGCCATTTGCGGGGCATTTGTGACCTTTATCGGTGGTCTTCTCTTTTTGTCAAACAGGGGCGATCATGGTGAAATTTCCATACGCCAGGGTTTTTTAATTACAGTATTGACCTGGGTTGCCATTCCGTTGTTTGGGGCGCTGCCCTTTGTTTATTCTGATCTTGACTTAAGCTACACTAATGCGTTTTTTGAGGCCATGTCAGGGGTAACCACCACGGGGTCAACAGTGATATCCGGGCTGGACGGTCTGCCGCCGGGCATTCTGTTATGGCGCAGCCTGCTGCAATGGTTCGGTGGTGTAGGTATTATTGTGATGGGGGTCGCGATCATGCCAATGCTGAAAGTGGGCGGTATGCAGCTTTTCAAGGTTGAGGCTTTCGATGTCAGCGAAAATTTCATTCCCCGCTCGGCAAAACTCGCAGCCTCTCTTTCCTTTTTGTATACTGGATTGACGCTGGTTTGTGCTCTGGCGCTGTGGCTGGCGGGGATGACCCCGTTCGAGGCGGCGTGTCATGCCTTTACCACCTTGTCCACCGGCGGGTTTTCGACATCGGATGCTTCTGTCGGGCATTTTGACAGTGCGATGATCGACTATGTCATATCCTTTTTCATGATTATGGGCAGTCTGCCGTTTATCTTATATCTGAAGGTATTGAAAGGCCGTCCTCTGAGTTTGCTTGCCGACACCCAGGTGCGTGGATTTTTCTGGACGCTCGGGGGCGTTATTGCTTTTTTGACGCTATGGTTATGGGGCGGCGGCCGTTTTGGTTTTGCCGATGCGTTGAGATACACAACTTTCAATGTGATCTCCGTGATTACCGGCACCGGATATGCCTCAACTGATTATACGGTATGGGGGATGCTGTCTGTTGTGGTGTTTTTCTTTATTATGTTCATTGGCGGCTGTGCCGGATCTACATCCTGCGGTATTAAAATTTTCCGCTTTCAGATTATGTTTCTGGCTCTGCGCTCTGAAATCAGGCGCTTGTTCTGGCCACATGCCATTACAGTGGTCAAATATAATAACAGGTCAGTCAATAACAACGCCGTTGGCTCTGTGTTTGCGTTTGTCTTTTTATATCTGATTTGCGTCATGCTGCTGACGGGGGCATTGACCTTTACCGGGCTTGATTTTACCACCGCGCTTTCCGGGGCGGGAACCGCGTTGTCAAATGTGGGCCCGGGCGTCGGCCGGATAATCGGACCGGCGGGGAATTTTTCCGACCTGACGGACACGGCAAAATGGTTACTCAGTTTTGCCATGCTGCTGGGTCGGTTGGAACTATTTGCCGTATTGGTGCTGTTCTCGCCAAAATTCTGGCAGACATGACGGGGCCACCTCAATGAAATTGAGGCGATGGGGATAAGTCAGTCAAGGCATGAAGAAGTGAGGGGAAGTTTATGCTTCCTCGTCATCATTTTCCCGGCGGCCGGTGGGTGCGCCTTCGACGGGCAGAGACAGTTTGACCAGCCCTTTCATCTTGTTGGGATCAATTGGCACACCGCGGCGCAGAATGCTGATCCGTCCTTGGCGGGCAAGATTCTTGGCCTGCTGCTTTACAGCGATCAGATATTTACGCCAAGCGTCTTTCGGGCTGTTTTCTTTAGCCCGGTCGTCGGCGATTTCTATGGCGATGTCCCGCGGATGCACAGACGCACCTCGTTCAACAGCGTTCATAATATAGAGGATCACAGGGTCCTCTTCTTTTTCGATTTCATCGTTATCTTGTTTCATAAGCCGCATCTAGCATGAAAAACACAGGTCCGCCACATAAAAACTTTAAAAAACAGGCAAACTGCATATATAAAGGGAAATGTGATCAGTCTGGGTCAAAAAATGCGTCATAAATAGTCGGGATAGGGAATGCCAGTGATATATATTTTATGGGGGGGACTGATCGGGATATTGGTCGCGGCGCCGCTGGGCCCGGTTAATCTTATCTGCATTCGTCGTACACTTGCCTATAGCAAGCGCAATGGCTTTACCGTCGGGATGGGGGCGGCGGTCGCCGATACCATTTTTGGCGCGGTGGCGGCGTTCGGTCTTTCGTCGGTCATGGGTTGGGTTGACCGCATCAATGGCTGGTTCGAAATCATCGGCGGTATTATCCTGATTTTGGTCAGTATCAATCTCTGGACCAAGCACCCGCACTTGAGCGATGTGAAAGATACGGTGCGTGATCGGATAAAGGGCGCTGTTACCGCCTTTACCCTGACGATCATGAACCCGATGACCATTCTTGGTTTTGTGGCTCTGTTTGTGGCGCTTGGCTTGAAAGACATGACGTCGGCGCAGGCGGTGGCGCTGATCGTCGGCATTTTTTTAGGCTCAGGCTTTTGGTGGTTCACCATCACACGGTGCGCCGGTTACATGAAGGGGCGTCTGTCTGATGACCATTTGCTGAAAATCAATCGGGTTTCGGCGCTGATCGTTGCATTGTGCGGGATTTGGGCCCTGGGCAAAAATCTGGTCTGACCGTACTGACCTCTATTTTATCTTATAGATTTATATAGGCGGCTTTGCCGTTGGCGATGAAGAAGCCATTGCGGAAATCCGGCTTGTGATAGCGAAAATCTGTTCCGTCGGGATTGCGGACATCTCCTCCGGCAGCGCGGAGTACAGCATGACCGGCGCCTGTGTCCCATTCCATGGTTGGGCCGAAGCGCGGATAGATGTCGGCTTCTCCCGCTGCGACCAGACAGAATTTCAGGGAACTTCCCGTAGACACGATATGTGTAATGTGATTTTTGGCGAGGAAGGCATTTGTCTGGGCGTCGCGATGGGATTTACTGGCGACAGCAACGATGCCTGTCGGGGGGACGTCCCGGACCATGAGCGGTGTTTCCTGTCCGATTACTTTCTCGTCCATGACATCCATCTGTACCGCAGTTTGCGGGTCTTTGGCGACAAACATACGGCCCAGAGCCGGGGCGTAGACAATACCAAAGGTAGGGAGGCCGTTTTCAATCAGCGCGATGTTAACCGTGAAATCAGTGCCTTTCTTTATGAATTCCTTTGTGCCGTCCAGGGGGTCCACCAGCCAGAATTTATCTTCGACATCCGGGGTGTTGCCGGCATTGGCCTGTTCCTCGGCAATAACGGGGATGGCTGGGGTCAGGGCAGCCAATGTTTTCAGGATGATTTTTTCCGCGGCTTCGTCGGCTTCTGTGACGGGGGACTTGTCTTCTTTATAGTTAACGTTAATTTCCCGGGCATAAATTTCCATGATCTTCCGGCCCGCTTCCAGGGTTGTTTCATAAAGGCCGTCGGCGAGTTCCTGGTAGGTAAGGCTCTGGTCTGTCATGTATATTTTCCATCAGGTAAAGGATGTTAACCATTGTGGCTATTGTATTTTACATCTTGCTATTATATGCTCGCACGGGAAAATATCATGCTTACCTGGTGAAGTGAAACTAAAAGTACACCCTATATAATGAAAGACCCGTAGTTATGAATGATATCGAGTTTTCCGCCTTGTTATGTTCGCGTTTGTGCCACGATTTGATTAGTCCTGTGGGCGCGATAGCCAACGGGCTCGAAATTTTGGGCGACGAAGAAGACGAGATGATGCGGGCTGAAGTGATGACTTTGCTGGGCCAAAGTGCGGAAGTCACGTCAAGCCGATTGAAATTTTACCGTTTATCTTTTGGCGCTGCCGGTGGGTTTGGAGAAAAAGTGCCGATCCGGGAAGCGGAAAGTGCCGTCAACGGGCTATATAATTCCGGAAAAATTAACCTTACATGGCATAGCGATGTCGGGCTGGTTAACAAAGATGCGCTGAAAGTCATGTTGAACCTGATCCTGCTGGCGGGAGAAAGTTTGATCCGCGGCGGCGATCTTCTGGTGGAAATCAGGGAAAATAACCCTGGTGTAGAAATGACGGTTACGGTGCGGGGCGACAAGATAATTTTACAGGATAGTACGCGTCAGGCTTTGCTGGGGGAATTGGGGGATGAGCAGATTGAAGCGAAGTCAGCCCCGGCTTTTCTTGCGGCAAGCGTCGCGGCCCGCTTGGGAACCAAAATTGGATTTACCCAGCATAATGAGCAGAGCTTTTCCTTTCAAACATCCTATCAGGACAAGGAATAACAAGACACACGGCGGCGCGGGAGAAAAGTTTCCTGCTGCCGCCCAAAGTTTTTTTATTTAATTCTAAACGTTTTACAGCTTTTTAACCAATTTCCACGATCTTAGGGAAGAGTATAGAAATAGAACTCTTCTTGTAGCGTTAAAAAAGGTTAAAAAAATGGATGATCTGTTAAACGAATTTCTTACAGAGACGTCAGAAAGTATTGATGTCGTTGATGTAGAACTTGTTACCCTTGAACAGGATCCGACAAATAAACCCATCCTGGATAACATCTTTCGTTTGGTGCATACCATTAAAGGGACCTGCGGGTTTCTTGGCCTGCCGCGGCTTGAATCTGTTGCCCATGCCGGGGAAAACGTTTTGGGGAAGTTTCGGGACGGTGAACTTATTGTTACCGCAGAATCTGTTACACTCATCCTGGCGGCGCTGGACCGGATCAAGGAAATTCTCGCCGGCCTCGAAGAAACGCAGCAAGAGCCAGACGGGGATGACACAGAAATTATCGCTCAGTTGAACGCGGTAGCCTCAGGTCAGGCAGCGGAAAACGTAGCCCCGGTTGTGGTGGCTGTTGAAGAAGTTGAGGATCTAAATCTACCGGAAATCAAACCTTCAGAAAATATTTTGCCTGGTCAGGTTTCTCTCGAAGAACTGGAAGCGGCCTTTGCGGCGGCGCCGGGACCTGATGACGAGGAAGAAGAAAGCGTGTCCGATGATGCGTCTTCTTCGGACGTGGTGAATATGCCTTCTGTAGAAGAAGATTTACTTTTCCGTATTGGCGGCGAAGAAGCTATTAAAGTCATTATCCATTTGTTCCATAATCGCCTGTTGGCCGATGCTGGCGTGAAATCCTTGATGGAAGGGGTGAATACACGAGACAGTAAAGAAAATATGAGTAACTTCCTGTCAGCTTATCTGGCGGGAAATACGACTTCGACAGGGCCGGTTCTGAAAGGATTCGAAGGTTTCGTTTCCAACGGTATGACAGATACGCAGAATGAGATTGTACGTGGCCTGCTGGAAAACGTGCTTGAGGAAGTCGATTTGGCGCCTCTGGTTCTGGATGAAGTTATGGTCGCTTATGATATGATTTCCGTCGAGGTCTTGGCTGAAGCCGCGAGAAACGTCAAGGCAACCGCCGATGCGGACAAAGCCGAGAAAGCGGCCACCAACAAAAGTGCAGCCAAGTCCGGTGAACCCAGCATTGCGAACCAGAGCATTCGGGTGAATGTTCAGGTGCTGGAAGATCTGATGACGATGGTCAGTGAGCTTGTGTTGACCCGTAATCAGTTGATGCAGCTTCTGCGCAACACGGACGACAGCGAATTTTCCATTCCATTGCAACGCCTGAGCCAGTGCACCACCGAATTGCAGGAAGGGGTGATGAAAACCCGTATGCAACCTGTGGGGAACGCCTGGGCCAAATTACCGCGGATTATCCGTGATCTGCAGTTGGAACTTGACAAGAAAATAGACCTGCAAATGTTGGGGGCCGATACTGAACTCGACCGGCAGGTATTGGAACTGATTAAAGATCCGTTGACCCATATGGTTCGAAACTCTGCGGATCACGGCATTGAAGTGCCGTCCGTCCGTCTGGCAAACGGAAAAAAGGAAACGGGCACCATTCGCCTGAACGCTTTCCATGAAGGTGGGCATATCATCATTGAAATCACCGATGACGGGGCTGGCCTGCCGGTGGATAAACTGAGAGCCAAGGCATTGAAGAATGAATTGGCGACGGAAGATGAGCTCAACGACATGTCCGATGCTCAGATCCAGCGTTTTATCTTTCATCCTGGTTTCTCGACGGCCGAAAAAGTCACAGCAGTATCTGGCCGCGGCGTAGGCATGGATGTGGTGCGCAGCAACATCGAGAAAATTGGGGGCACGGTTGATTTGCGCTCTGTCGAGGGCAAGGGCACCAGCTTCAGCATCAAAATTCCGCTGACACTGGCCATCGTGTCGGCCTTGATTGTTAAATGCAAGGAAGAAAGATTCGCCATTCCACAGATCAGTGTTCTTGAACTGGTGCGGGCGTCCAACGATTCTGATCATCGGATCGAACATATTAACAACACACCGGTCTTGCGCTTGCGCGATCGCTTGTTGCCTCTGGTTCACCTGGATAAAATTCTGGGGATGAGCGATGGCGACGAGGTTGCTGATAAAGGAGCACGTTCGGAAGATTATATCATTATTACACAAGTGGGCAGCTTCACGTTCGGTATTGTGGTGGATCAGGTCTTTGATACGGAAGAGATCGTGGTGAAACCGGTTGCGCCGATCCTGAGGGATCTGAGCACCTTTGCCGGGAATACAATTCTTGGAGACGGTACCGTAATCATGATTCTTGATCCCAATGGGATCGTCGGTGAAATCAGCGAAAACATGTCAGACACGACGGATCTGAGCATGGATCAGGAAGAGGTCGTTGCGGTTGCGGGTAATGAAGACCGGGAAGCCATTCTCCTGTTCAGCGCGGGCGCCAATGCGCGGTATGCTGTACCGCTGTCCCTGGTGGCGCGTCTGGAAGAAGTCGATGTCAAAACCATTGAAACTTCTGATGGCAAGCCTGTGGTCCAATATCGTGGCCAGTTGATGCCGCTGGTGAAGTTGAATGATACCTATGATCTGAAGACAGAGGGGCGTCAGGCGGTGCTTGTTTTTGCCGATGGTGACAAAACCATGGGCGTTGCTGTTGACGAGATTTCCGATATCCTTGAGGATGAAATCGATGTTGAATTGTCTTCTGCTGTTGACGGCCAGGTTGGAACGGCTGTGATTGACGGTAATGCGACGGAAGTCATCGATGTGGCTTATTACATTGAAAAAGCCTTTGGCACATTGGGAAATGCGAGCACCTCTGGTCATATTGGTGGAAAGAAACTGCCGCATATCCTGCTTGTTGATGACAGTAAATTCTTTCTGAATATGGTTCGGCCATTGTTAACCGCGGCCGGGTATAAAATCACGTCCGTGGATACGGCGGCGGATGCGTTGAAATTGCGGGATAAAGGCAAGGACTTTGACCTGATTATCAGTGATATTGAAATGCCTGAAATGGACGGATTTAATTTTGCAGAAAAAGTCCGCGAGGGCGGGATCTGGCAAAAAACACCTTTGGTGGCACTGTCTTCCCATAGTACACCGCGGGACTTCGCCCGGGGCCGTGAAGTTGGTTTCGATGATTATGTCGTGAAACTGGATCGGGAAACATTGATGACCACGATCGGGGAACAGATCAGCAAAAATCAGCGTGCGGCTTAAGGTTTAAAATTTAAGGTTATAACCATGGAAAATACTAATAAAGATTTCGTCACAATTCGGTTGGCCGGGCAATTATGCGGGGTTCCGGTGTTAACGGTTCACGACGTGCTGTCTGAACAGATGATTACATCGGTTCCCTTGGCGCCATCTGCTGTTGAGGGGGTGTTAAACCTTCGCGGGCGTATTGTTACGGCAATTAACCTGCGCAAACGGCTTGGTCTTGGCGTTCAAGATACCGGCAATGTGGGAATGAGTATTGTTGTTGAATATAATGGTGAACCGTATAGCCTTCTGATTGATTCTGTCGGAGATGTGATGTCATTTCCCGATGAATCATTTGAACGCAATCCTGTAACCCTGGATCAGCGGTGGCAGGAAGTCTCGAGCGGTATTTACCGCATGGATGGCGAATTGCTTGTTATTCTTGATGTTGAAAAATTATTGAATTTTGGGAAGGGCCAAGCTGCGGCGGCCTAATAAGGATTAACCTTCAGAAGGAAGGTAAAAAAATAAATCTTGGAGAAGAATAAAATGAAATCCTGTCTTGTTGTTGATGACTCGAAAGTGATTAGAAAAGTAGCGCGACGAATCCTGGAAGAATTGGATTTCGATATTCGTGAAGCGGTAGATGGTCAGGATGCGTTGGATTCCTGCCTGGAAGGCATGCCTGACGTGGTTTTGCTGGACTGGAACATGCCGGTTATGAATGGCCTGGATTTTCTAAAAGCCCTGCGGGCATCGGCAGGCGGTGATAAGCCGGTTGTTGTTTTCTGTACAACAGAAAATGATATGAGCCATATCAGCGCCGCGATTTCTGCTGGTGCAGATGAATATATTATGAAACCTTTTGACCGTGAAATCATTGAATCAAAATTCTCACAGGTAGGATTGCTATAACGTGCCATCAGTTTCTTTAAAAGACAGTGGGGACTTGAGTGATAAAGTGCGGAGCGGCCAGTACAGGGTGATGATCGTCGATGATTCAGCGGTCATCAGGGGGTTGATGTCTACCTGGCTTGGCGCAGAGCCCGCGATTAAAGTCGTGGGTACGGCCGGAAATGGGGAAATGGCGCTGGCGAGCATGCAGCGTTATGATCCGGAAATCATCATACTTGATATTGAAATGCCGGTGATGGACGGATTAACCGCTTTACCCCAGTTCTTTAAGATTAATCCCAAAGTAAAAGTATTGATGGCGTCGACACTGACCAAGAGAAATGCCGAAATCAGCATGAAGGCCCTGTCCATGGGCGCCTCCGATTATGTCTCCAAGCCGGAAAGCAATCGTGAAGTTGCCGCCTCAATGAGCTTCCAGGAAGATGTAGTCAGCAAGGTGATCAGCATCGTTGCGGCCAATCGTTTGCGTAATGGGGGAGAAATCTTCAAAGGCGAAGGCAGCCGTGTTCAGGACCAGTTTATTCCACAGAAGTCTATGGCCAGGTCGATAGAGAAACGGCGTTTTTCTAAATCAAAACCGTCTGTTCTCGCCATTGGCAGTTCGACAGGTGGCCCACAGGCTTTGCTTCAGGTTCTGACAGATCTCGGAGAGGCCAATGTGCCCGTGTTGATCACGCAACATATGCCCCCTACATTTACAAATATTCTGGCCAAACATCTGACGGGTGCGACCAACTTTACCTGCAAGGAAGCAGAAGACGGGGATGTTCTGGAAGCCGGGATGGCATATCTTGCACCTGGCGATAATCATATGACGGTGGTTGAACGCGGCGGACGCAAAGTGATCGCGCTAAATCAGGATCCACCCGAAAATTACTGCCGTCCCTCTGTGGAACCGATGATGCGTAGCCTGATCAAGGTGTATGGATCAGGGATATTTGCCGTCATTCTGACAGGTATGGGGCATGATGGTCTTGAAGGCTGTAAAAAGCTTGTGGAAGCTGGCGGGAGCTTGATTGCACAAGATGAAGAAACCAGTGTGGTGTGGGGGATGCCCGGAGCTGTTTCAACTGCCGGCCTGTGTAGTGGTGTTTATCCACTGAATAAAATAGGCGGCGAGATAAAACAAAAACTGATGGGACCTGCAAAATGAGAAAAGAAGATTTTGAGTTACTCACAGGTATCTTGAGGGAACGGTCAGGTTTGGTATTGTCTGAAGATAAAGTTTATCTTTTGGAGAGCCGGCTGACGCCAATTGCCCGTAAAAAAGGCATGGAGACCTTGGACGATTTAATCAATGAGGTTCGGTTGCGGCGCAAAGAAGAATTGCTTAGCGAAATTACCGAAGCAATGACCACCAATGAATCCTTCTTTTTCCGTGACAATACACCCTTTGACCTGTTCAAAGAGGATGTTTTGCCTGGATTACTGGAAAGTCGCGCCAATACGCGGCGCTTGCGGATCTGGTGTGCGGCGGCGTCGACAGGGCAGGAACCTTATTCCCTGGCGATTATCCTGAAGGAAATGGAATCCCAGATGCCGGGCTGGCAGATTGATATTATCGGCACCGATATTTCCAATCAGGTGCTTGATAAGGCGCGGGCCGGGGTGTATTCGCAATTTGAAGTACAAAGAGGCCTGCCGATCAAACTGCTGATGAAATATTTTACCCAGGCGGGCGAAATGTGGCAGATTTCCGATGAAATCCGGAAGATGGTGACCTACCGGCCGTTTAACCTGCTGGACAGTTTCACACCTCTGGGTACTTTTGATGTAATTTATTGCCGGAATGTGCTGATTTATTTTGAGCAGGCGACCAAAAGCAAAGTTCTGGACCGTCTGAGGGATCAGTTGCCGGTGGATGGCACGTTATTTCTTGGCGCGGCGGAAACCGTATTGGGGTTGTCTGAAAAATTCAAGCCTGTGTCCGGCAAGCGCGGGATGTATAACACCTCCGATCATGCCCTGCTGAAAGCCGGCTGATTTTTCAGGAGAGTTTTCAATATAAAAAGGTCACACCGAAACACGGGTGTGACCTTTTTTGTTGGTAAATTATAAAATTTACCGGAGAGTTCTGCCAAAGATATCAGGCGTGAGGGGCGAGGGAGGTTCCCTTAGCTCGCCACTGCCACATCTGCGTCATTCTGATCGGGATCGCGCAGCACATACCCGCGGCCCCAGACTGTTTCAATGTAATTCTCGCCGCAAATCGCCATCAGTTTCTTGCGCAGTTTACAAATGAAAACATCAATGATTTTAAGTTCCGGTTCATCCATGCCACCGTAAAGGTGATTGAGGAACATTTCCTTGGTCAGCGTCGTACTTTTCCGCAAGGACAACAGTTCCAGCATGGCATATTCTTTCCCGGTCAGGTGAACGCGCTGGTTATTAACATCAACGGTTTTGGTGTCCAGATTGACGGAAAGTTTGCCGGTGCGGATAATGGATTCTGCATGACCTTTGGAGCGGCGAATGATCGCCTGGATCCGGGCCACCAGTTCTTCTTTATAGAAGGGTTTGGTCAGATAGTCATCTGCGCCAAAGCCGAGGCCTTTAACTTTGTTTTCCAGTTCTCCCATGCCGGAGAGGATCAGAACCGGGGTGTTAACTTTTGACAGACGCAGTTTTTTCAGAACGTCATAGCCATGCATATCAGGAAGGTTCAAATCAAGCAGGATAATATCGTAATCGTAAAGCTTGCCGAGATCGATGCCTTCTTCACCGAGGTCAGTGCTGTAAATATTAAAGCCTTCTGCCGATAACATTAATTCGATACTTTTGGATGTAGACGGATCATCTTCTATGAGTAGTACACGCATTTTTACACCTTTTTTCGCACAATTTTGCTGTTTTCTATACAACCTTAATCAAAACTTACATAGGTTAACTATTTCTTGTTAACCATTTTTAACAGAATTGGTTAATAAAAAGTATATAAAGATACATTTTTACGGTTTTTTCCACCTAAGTTTAATCGTTTTTTACCAAATATTTAAAAAATAATACTATAAGCTATTGATATATAAGTATATTAACTATCGTTACCGGAAGTTTAAATTAACACTATATTTAATGAAAAATATTATTTTTTTTATCAGGTTTTCCTGTGAACGCAGATTGAATTAGCGTAATATGGGAAAAAATTAACGTTAGGCGATTGAGTCACGTGTTTACATTAAAAGCAGAAATCGAGAGAATGCACGCCTGGCGTTTCTACGGCCGGGTGGTCGGGGTACAGGGTCTTTTGGTGGAGGTCGCCGGGGCGCAACAATCCCTTAGCATCGGTTCCCGGGTGACGCTGGTCTCGCGGCAGGAGAAATTCATTCCCTGTGAAGTGATCGGTTTTCAGGATGATCGCGCGTTGTTGATGCCTTATTCCATGTTGGAAGGTGTCGGGGTTGGTTGCCAGGCCTATGTCGAAGGCGAAACCCCGGTGTCCCATCCGTCTATGCAATGGCTTGGCCGGGTTGTGAACGCCATGGGCGAGCCGATTGATGGCAAGGGGCCGATCCGGGCGGGGGCGGAAGCCTACCCCATTCGCGCCCAACCGCCGGCAGCGCATCTGCGTCAACGGGTTGGGGACAAGATTGATCTTGGTGTCCGTTCTCTCAATACCTTTGTGACCTGTTGCAAGGGGCAGCGCATGGGGATATTCGCCGGGTCCGGCGTCGGGAAATCCATTCTGTTATCAATGTTCGCCCGTTACGCCATGTCCGATGTGTCGGTAATCGGTCTGATCGGGGAACGGGGACGCGAAGTTCAGGAATTTATCGAAGATGATCTCGGGCCGGAAGGCCTGGCCCGCAGTGTGGTCGTCGTGGCGACCTCTGACGAAACCGCGCTGATGCGGCGGCAGGCGGCTTATCTGACGCTGACGATCAGCGAATATTTTCGGGATCAGGGCAATGACGTGCTGTGTCTGATGGACAGTGTCACGCGGTTTGCCATGGCGCAGCGGGAAATTGGTCTGGCGGGCGGCGAACCGCCGGCCAGTAAAGGGTATACGCCGACGGTATTTACGGAACTGCCCCGTCTGTTGGAACGGGCGGGACCTGGCATCGGGCGGGGATCGATTACCGGCCTGTTCACGGTTCTGGTCGAAGGCGATGACCATAATGAACCGATTTCGGATGCGGTGCGCGGTATTCTTGATGGCCATATTGTGCTCGACCGGGCGATCGCGGAACGGGGGCGGTTTCCAGCAGTCAATATTCTGCGTTCTATTTCCCGGACCATGCCGGGGTGTAATAATAATGAACAAAATGACCTTTTGGTTACGGCTCGTAAATATTTAGCTGACTATAATGACATGGAAGAAATGATTCGCCTTGGAGCCTATCGCAGCGGTGCCAACCGTGAGGTGGATGAGGCTATTCATTTTCATCCGGCGCTGGAAGCATTTATGGCGCAGAAAAAAAACGATCGGGCGACACTGGACGATGGATATCAGGCCCTGGCCGAAATTCTGCAAAACCGGCCGGTGCCGCAAGAACAAAATTGAAGACTTAAGACGTAATGATAAAAAACAGGACATCTTTGTGCGATGAGCGTTAAAGGCATGTCGGGAATGATCCGGCTACACAAATGGCAACTCGATGAGAAGCGGCGCAGCATGGGCGAACTTGAAAGCATGCGCGCAGAGCTCGTAGGGAAGATGCGTGACCTGGAGACAGAACTGGCGACGGAACAGAAAAAGGCTGCGGACGCGCCCGTGGTATCAATCTCCTACGCCGGTTATGCTCAACAGGTGATGGTGCGCCGTCAGAATCTGCATAATTCCATTGCCGAAATTGATGTGTCTATTGATGAGATGAAGGACCAGGTATCCGAAGCCTTCAAGGAATTGAAGAAATATGAAATTGTTGAGCAGCGTGAGCGTGAGCGGGAACTGGCTGAGCGCAATGCCCGCCAACAGGATGAAATGGATGAGCTTGCTCTGACCATGCACCGCCGTAGCCAGAAGCAGGCGTAGTATAACGCCCCCCTGACATAATGAAGTCGGCGCAATGATTTATGCCCGCATTTTTAATTTGCTTCGGTTTTGTCAGGAGGGGGAACACTTGCAGGCATCCATCTCCAGACTCTGACAGGCTTTATAGTTTTTCAATTGCCCTTCCAGGTAGCGTTGATAACGGTTGAGCTTTTTCTGCATCACGACTTCCAGGGCCTGTTCGGCATGGGCAATGGCGCGGTCCAGCTGGGTGGGGTCTTTGCGCAACCGGGCCAGATTGCAGGTGAGTTCTCCCAGGTTAATTTCGACTTCTGCCCAGTTCGCGGGAAAGTCTTTGCGGGTATAGATCCGCTGGGCTTCTTTAAAATCGCTGATCGCCTGAACCAGTTTGTCTGGCTTTTGCTCCAGTTGGGAGAAAATGGCTTTGCTGACGGCCAGATTATTTTGAACCATGGCCCAGGTGAGCGGGGACTGCTTCGGGTCAAGCCAGCGCAGCGCTTCCGTACAATGATCTATGGCCAACTGTACCAGGGCAATGCCTTCTTTTCCCTGATTGTAGCCTTTTCGGTAAAGAGAGCCGCAGATATTTTGTTGTGTCATCGCCCAGTCCACGGGTTGATATTCAGGACGCAATACGGTCAGCGCCGCCTGCATTGTTTCCAATCCTCTGTTGAAATAAGTCTCTGCCTCGTCGCCATTGGACAATTCACCTAAACGCATAAAGACCGCACCAAGGTTGCGTTGTTGTAACGCCCAGAGTTGTGGCATGGACTGCCGTTCTACGACTTCACCAGCCTGATGCAGAAGGTTTTCGGCCTGATAGAGATATTCACGGCTTGTGGCCGGGCTTTCCGCATAGAGGTGCAGGCGTGTCAATACGGCTGAATGATTGATTTTAAGGGTCGCCCAGTCGCGGGGGAAATCTTTGCGCGCCCGCACGTCCAAGGCATCCCTGCAGCTTTGCTCTGCCTCCCTGTACAGGGTAACATCAGAATCAAAGTCCCCCAACAGGCGCTGCCGATAGCACAGTTGCCCATTGATCAGCGCCCATAACTGGGGGTCAGTTTTGGGGTTAATGCTGCGCTTGACGTTACGGTCGCTTAAAATCGAGGCACGGAGCCAATCCAGAGATGTTTTGTAGGAATGCATGGCATTGCGCCTGGTTTCCTGCAAGGCGGGGGTTTTGGTGGAGATCAGTTCCAAAACGGCTCTTTTTATGTCGGGTAGCGTGGTTTCCGGCTGGTCGAGCGACAGCGGAATTTCTAGATAGGTTTCGGATATCTGGGTTGGCTTGCCTTTAATGTCAAAGGTAACCGGGCCGGTGTCTTCTCTTGTTGAGATGAAACGTATCTGTAAATTCTGGCCGTTCAACTGTCCCCATAAAAGAATGTGGGCGCTACTGCGGGCCAGTTTTTCTTGCCCCTTCTGGCGTATCTCGTGCAGACGGGCCGTAATGTCCCCTGGTACAGTCAGGCTGGGGCGGTCACAGGACTGCAAAACGGAGATGTAAGGACTGAGCTTGGGGTCGTTTAAAAAAGATGCCGTCAGGCGGCGCTGGCCGATATTTTCCGGGTCATTGGCAAAGCGTCCTATGACAATGCCCAGACGGTTGGGCGCAGTTTTCAAGGGGTGGAGAGATTCATTGATTTGGCACATTATTGCCGGACGTCCGGCAATAATGTGCCAGTATGTGAACGCCGACAGCAGAAGAAATGCCAGCACAAGCGACAGGGGGTGCAGTATTATATTTTTTAGGGCACCTTTTTGATCTTGCAACGGGTGTGGGTCGCCATATTCCGGGGGGACTGATGGGCGGAAAGAATCGCCCTCTAAATACAGGTTTTGGGCATCGACCCGCAAGGCGCGGGCAACTCTTTCAAGGGACTGGGGGTCAACAGGATACTGCCGGAAAATCTTGTTGACCAAATCCTTGGGGGCGGCGTCCAGTTCTTCTTCATCGGCAATACGGTTGGCCAGCGCCACCTGGGTTTTACGATCAAGGTCGCTTTCGGAAAGGGCTTTCTGGAGTTTGATGCGGCAGGCCCTGACGCCGCGTTTACGACTTTTGTCCTGCTTCATAAGCTCATCCTTTTTGTCAGTTCACTTTTTATCCCTGTGCCTGCGGCTGACCTTTTGGGTTGCATTAGTGTACCGGCAGCCAAGTTAGAGCGCAAGCGGATGTAAAAAAAATGCGTTAACCGGCGTTAAGTCTGGATAAAGACAGATTACGCGCGATGTGCTCTGGGCGGATGAGTTGTAAAATATACGGTACTAGAACAGAGTATCTGTCTTGAAATGCAAGAGGAGCATACCATGCGACAAATGTTATTCTATTGTATTATAACCGCTATACTGTTTTTGCCGACACAGGTGACGGAGGCGGCTGCACAAAGCCTGTTTGATGGCTTAAAGAAAAAAGCCGAGAACCTCGTGACACAGAAAAAGAAGGAGCTGACGAAAACAAAAAAAGTACCGCCTGAATCAACGGCCAAGGAGGCGGCCAGTTCTTCCCCCAAGAAAGCGTCAGTCATCAATGGTGAGGAGATGCCAACGTCTGCCCGGAAAACCGTGGGGGCTGTGCTGAATATGGCGCCCAAGATATTAGAGACTCGCCCGGATAATCGCCTAAAAGATATCGTGCGCGTATTTTACCCCGAGGAGAAGGAAATTTTCTCAAATGAATTTGCCTGGCGCAAGCGAAAAGCGGCGCTTCTGGCAAATATCCTGGAGGAGGCCAAGGGGACCCCGACCACCTTTGACGTTGCGCCCTGGCTGGATAACAGAGCGTCGACAGCACCACATATGAACAAGCAGTATGACCTGAGGGTTATCGTTGGGCGCTATGATTTTGACCGTGAGGCTTGGCCCATTCATGTACCCGTTGCCAAGGCTGTCATGTTACCCTGGGGGGTCAGTCGAAAACATACCTTGGGCTACACTATTTATAATATTCCAGACAAGAAAGCGACATACTGGTTGTCCATGCCCCCCAGTAAAGCAGAGGAAATCAATAACGCTATGGCCGGTACGGTGCAATTTCTGGGCGCTTACAGCTTCCGCATAACCGGCGTCCGCGGCGTCACGCCAGAAGACCATCCGGATTATGATAAATATAAAAAATATATGGTGGGAAAGCATAAAGATCAGGTGGTGGAAACGTTAGTCCCTCAGGCGCAGGTGGAACTTGTGGATGATGCAATTGCCCTTTACGTAAATACCGGAGATTATAATTCCAGAAATCGGGCGGATTATAAATATATTACCACGATCGATTTCAAACAGAAAAAACTGATCCAGGCATCGCCATAGTCCCAGAAATCACGATATCCATTACGATAACTTATGAGGGCCCCGTACGTACCCGGGGCCCTTGTTATATATAGGTCACTATGTTGGCAGATGCAGGACCCCGGGTCTTAGAATTCGTACCGCATGCCGAGGCTGGCAGTACGCCCGATTCCCTTGACAAAATAGCTCGCCAGAAAGATAGACTGGGATTTGGCGGAGTAGTAATTTTTATTGAATAGGTTTTCTATGCCGCCATAGAACTGTACAGCGCCGACCGTATATGAGGCGCGGAGATTGACCAGATCATAACCACGCACCGGGCCTTCATAGATGGCGTAATCATTTCCAGTGGCGGTGAATTCGTCCCGGTCCCCGACCCGCTGATAATCAAGCGCGAGGCTGATGTCTTCTGTGGGGCGGTAATCGGCGTAGATCACCAGGTTTGACGGGGAGATATAGCGACCGGTAAGCTTCTCGTCCGTTTCGGTATTTTCACCGTCAAAACGGGTAAAGCTTGCGCCGATTTCAAGTTCTTCCGTGACAAAATACTGCCCGGATATTTCGAATCCGTGAATTTTCTGAGGTTCACGGACCGGCAGGAAGACACCGGTAACCGGATCATATTTGGTGCCGGTTCCAAGTTCTGATGTGCTCTGGTAATAAGCAAATTCAATTTTCAAGCCGTCGAATTCACTGGTAAAACCAATCTCGTAATGACGTACGTTTGAGGCCTCGGTCCGCACCTGGGCGATGTCCGTCACCTGAGCGCCGCGCAACAGACGGCCGAGATCAGATATGTCAAAGCCCTCGGAATAACTGATGAAGGGGCTGAACAGGGGGGATGCTTTATAACGCAGACCGGCATTGAATGTCGTTGAATCATAAGAGAGATCCCCGCCGGTGACATCCATCGGCACAGAGCAGGTTGTGGCAGAACGACATAATAACAGGGTGCTGTAATCATCAACGGTGATGTCAATTTTTTCAGCCCGGACTCCGGCCTTGAACACCAGTGCATCGTTCCAGACAAATTTGGTCTGTAAATAGGCCGCCTTGTTGTTCATGTCGATTTCCGGCACCCAGATGCGGCCATCAAGCAGCGGCTGAGATGTTGTATCTTTCAGATAATCGATACCGTAAATGAAGCTGGTTTCGAACTTGTCCCACTGGACGGTGGTGTTGAAATTGGCCCGGATACCTGATTTGCTTGATTTGATTAAAGACTGTCCGCCGTCGAAACCCTGTTCGGGGTTGGCAAGAGACGTGGAAAAGAAGAAAACATTCTTCAGTCGTTGGCGATAGGCATCAAGCGTAAAGGACGTATTGGTGAATAACTCCTGATCACTGTAATTCAGCATGATATTGGTGTTGCCTTTCGGACCCTGTGGTGCGAAGCGGTTATCGCTTGCGCCAGATTCGACCGCATAGGTCTTTTGTCCGAGCAGGGGGCTGCCGGTCACGTCTACCAGGCTTGATTCCTGCTGTGAATCGTAATAGTTGAAGGTGGCCTGAAGACGCTTGTCCTCATCAATCTGATAGGCGGCCTTGGTAAACAGGTTGACAGTATCCAGGTCGGACAGTCCATAAATTAACCCCAGTGTATCGCCGTCAGCGTCTTTTTGCTGGCCGCGGGAATCATACACGGCGCTGATGACGTAGCTGAATTTTTCGATGGTGCCACTGAGTGTACCGTCAAACCTTTTGCTGAAACTGTCTTTGGCGTCAACAAGAGAGAAACGACTGCTTACGGCAATATCGCCACTGATTTCTTCGTCAGAAGCCTGTTTGGTGATGTAATTGACAATTCCGCCGGCCGCACCGTTACCGTAAATGGAGGTGGCGCCCTTGATGATTTCAATGCGTTCCAGCGCGCTGCTGTCAACGGATCGTACCCCGAGCTGTCCATTGCGCAGAGGTGTTGATTGCGGGACGCCGTCAATCATGACCAGAACCCGACGTCCGCGCAATGTCAGGCCTGAATTGCTGGTGCTGCCGCTTGCCGGGCCGAAACCCGGCACCCGCAACGCCAGTGTATTCTGGATTTCCGGGTTGAGCTGAAGGTCTTCGAGTAACGCGTCTTTGCCGACGACCGAGACAGAGGCTGGGACTTCATCAATGCGTTCAGCGGTGCGGCTGCCGGTAACAATAATTTCCTCCAGGGCGGTATGGGGAGTTGGTGCGGCAGGAAGGGTGGTAGCGGCGGCGGCCAGGGTCAGGAGTGTCAGGGACATGTCGTTTCCTCGTTACTGTGTTATTTAATACTAAGAATGAGTCTCAATAGTATGTTGTGGGTGAGGGGTCAAGAAAAACCCGGTCGGAAATGAAAAAAACATAGTTACGGTACAAGGAACTTTAGAATAATTTTGGTGAAAGACGGTGTTTTGGCGGGGATGTTGAATGGATTTAGAGTTTTGTATCAATATGTTACAGATAGACAAGATGTAATAATATTTGATCCTTGGGTCTTGAGGGTCGTTTCACTATAGTCAGGATGATTTACAGTCGGATTTTCGTCTGCTGCGGGAATCCTGGTTTAAGGAGAGTTTGATGTTGCGCATTCTATTATGTGGTTTGATTATATCCTTGTTTTCGCTGTCTGTTTCCGGCGGACAGGAGAAAGATCCGAAAAAGGTGGAGCAGGATGTTGCTCAACGGAAAGCGCAGGTCGAGAAACTGGAAAAACCGCTTTATACGCCCTTTATCGAGCGCTATATGCTGGATGAATTGAAACAGCTGCGCACGGAGATGGCGGCGCAGCGGGTTGATTTAATGAAACAGATCCTCGACCGGGAACATTCTTCGGTTGATCGCGGGGTGTCTTACGCCACAGACGCCGTGACATATTTCTTCTATCTGATCGCCGGCGCGATATCCATTCTGGTTCTCGTGGGCTGGTCGTCCATTAGGGATATGAAGGAACGGGTGCATCTTCTCGCCGACGAGGAAATTTCGAAATTGGTTCATACCTATGAAGAACGCTTACGTACGATTGAGGAGCAGATGAATCAAAAGGCCCAGAACATAGAAGAAAACCGTGAAGAAATCGAACTGACCAATGAAATTCAGTCCCTGTGGCTGCGGGCGGCACAGGAAAGCAATTTGACCAACAGGGCAACGATTTATGATCAGGTCTTGCGCATTCGTCCCGATGATTGTGAAGCCCTGACTTACAAGGCTGATACGGTTCTGGAGATGGGCGAGCCGCAATGGGCCGCGAACCTATGCCATCGGGCGTTGGCGATTGATCCGGAATATAGCCAGGCTTTCTATCAGCTGGCTTGTGTATATACAGCGCTAAATCAGTTTGACGAAGCCGTACGCTATCTGTCCGAGGCACTGAAACGTGCGGAGAGTTACCGCGAGGAAGTTACAAAAGATCCCGCCTTGAAACCATTGGCTGATTATGAAGCTTTTCAGGAACTGATTAATCACTAAAACTTACAGGCGCCTTCTTTAGGAGATCGACCAAGGCGGCGCTCCGGGCGAAATCAAGCGCCGATTTACCGTCTGTTGTTTGAAGGCCGACATCCGCACCTTTTATTAAAAGGGCTTGGACAATCTGATGATTACCTTTACTCACGGCGGCCATGAGGGCGGTATAACCTGTCTTTGTTTGGAGATTCACGTCGGCATCATTTTCCAGTAGGCTGAGTACTGATTTGACATCTCCTCTTTGAGAGGCATGAAGGAGAGCCGTCGCACCAGAAGTGGTTTGAAAGTTGATGTCCTTTGTAACAGGCGCGAGGAGGTCCACGACGCCGTCATGACCTTGCTGAGAAGCAATGAAGAGAGGCGTGGCCAGATTGTTGGGCGTATAATCTGGATTTGCCCCTTTCTCAAGCATCATGCGGACATTTTCTGTATGGCCATTCTGAACTTCAAAAATGAAGGCTGTGCCGCCATCAGGGGCCTGATAACGGAATTTTATGTCTTTCTGACGTAACAGGAGCCGAACAAGGTGTTCATACTTTTGTCCGGCTGCCAAGTAGAGAGGAGATGAATTTGGCGGGGTGTAAAGGTTAGCGTCCGCGCCCTTGTTAATCAGCATTTCAGCAATATTTTTATGTCTGCGGGATAAGGCGGCCCTGAGGGGTGTTCCTATACTGTCATGGCCGATATTTACATCAATATTTTGTATGAGAAGGTAAGCGGCAATGTCCTCATGACCGTTATTTGCCGCGATGAATAAGGCGGTGCCAATCTCTCTAGAAGTCTGGTTTACATCCGCGCCATGATCAACAAGCATTTTGACGATATTGAAATCATTATTATATGTGGCAATGCTCAGAGGAGTGGTTCCGGCTGCGGACAGTTTGTTGACATCCACATTCGAGGCGAGAAGAGCGGCTACTGTTGTTGCGTGTTTTTGTTCGACGGCGAAAAGCAAGGCGGTATGGTTATCAACATTAGTCAGGTTAACGTTGGCTCCTTTGTCAATCAATAATCTGGCGATTTTGTTGTGACCGTTAAAGGCGGCCGCCATCAGTGGCGTGTTCCCTGAGTTTGACTGGTAATTCAGGCCGACCCCGTTTTGGATGAGCGTTTCGGCTTCCTCCAGGTCATTGGTGTCGATGGCCTGAAGAAGGGCTCCGGGAGGAAAGATACCCGAATCCGCACCATTTTTCATAAGCAAGTCGATAATCTGAAGGTGGTTGTTTTCCTTTGCGGCAAAAAGCGCAGTTGCCCCGTTCGCCGCACGGGTGTTTACTTCTGCGCCATACGCGATTAACAACGCCACAATTTTCTGGTGACCTGCACCGGCGGCGGCGATCAGGGCCGTAAGGTCATCTTCGTTCTGGGTGTTGAGCGAAGCCTTGTGGTTCAGCAGTGCCTGAACATATTCTGTCCTTCCTTCCTGCGCCGCAACAAGCAGGGCGGTGTTTCCGGCAAGACTGGCATAATTCACGTCAGCGCCATTGGCGAGTAGCAGATTAAAAATGGCCGCGTTTTCTTGTGCCGCGGCCATGATCAGAACTGAAACATCGTCATATTCCGTCGCATTGGCGTTGGCGCCATTGCGCAATAAGGTTTCAACGCCAGTGGTGTCAGAAGCCGCACGCACCAGGCGAATTAATTTCTGATCGCGCCAGCCTTCTGCTGATGCAGGGTATGTTAAAAAAGGCATTATAATGAAAAGCAGGAACAAGAGAACGATACTGGAGCTTGACAGATTTTTGAGCCGTTTTCTATCGGTATTTGCCTGAGCAGCGGTGAACATTTTACCCCCTTTAATTTTATATCTAACGTTTTTTTCCGGTCCGGATTAGAAAACATGGAAAGCGTTTGTTGAGTAATCTGGATTAAATTTCTCTATTATTATCATATATCAGGCCGCGTCAGGGGAATAATCGGGGCAAGCGCAGAAGCAGGCCGTCGTCCTGCCAGTTGGGCTGACGATCTTCCACGGTGACAATTATCTTCTGGTTTTGCTGATCAGGGGCCTGTTCAAGAGTGACTTCAATCCATTTGGGGATGACCTGATCCATCAGGTCTTCAATTATTTCCGGCGCAAGAAGGTCGACGGTGACGTCTGTCTGGCTCAGGATTTTTTCCAAATAGGCCGGCAGGTTTTCGGGGTCAAGCAGCAGCTTGTCCGGGATATAACGTATCCCGACCCGATAAGCGGTCTGGGCGGTTGTCAGATCCTGCAAGAGAGCCACGCTCAGGCTCCTGCTGCGGTGGGTGTTGTTGTGAAGGGCAATCAGATCTTTATTCTGTGTCATAGAGGGGGCTTGCTCAGCTGTTGCGTGACGTATAAATCTTTTGATTGATGATATTTTGCACAGACATTGGTAAGGGGGTCTGGTCGCGAAACTGAATGTCTCCGGTGTAACCGGAAATCTCCAGGGCCGTGGTGAACAGGTTACCGACCTTCTGTTTCAGATCTTGGGGCAAGGCAAGTCCTGCGCGAATGATGATGCTCAGGCGTTTGTCCGATAACATGCCATCAACCTGAACAGGGCCGAACTGGCTGAGGGTGACTTCGACAACAAAACGGGACGCGGTTGTCTTGTCGCTGTCCTCGTCGCCGCCCGCGCCATTTTTTTTCTGGCCATCCTCGTCGAGAAGTTGCCGGGTCAGGATCGGTACCGCGGTGATTTCGCCTCCCACCTGAAGCGGCAACAAGGCCGGGCGCCATTCACCAGCCGGAGCAGAGGCGGCAAGGCGCGAAATGCGCTGCATATCATGATCTAGACGTTTGATGAGTTTGTCCTGACCGGCTTTTTCCAGCGCCTGCGTCGTTAAGGGGCCAAGCCAGGTGCGCGCCGGATTGCGGGCGCCCATTGCGGCCAGAAAAAATATCATGGTAGAGGTCATTTGTGCGGAATTTTGCACAGACGGTATACGGCTGAGGAGCGCTCGACTGGCCTCTGCTGCCTCCGCCGTGGGAAGAGTTGCGGCAATCTGGCTCAAGGATTGCCAGTTGGTGATCAACTCGGTTAAAGGTTGCGGCGTCTGTGTTTCCTGGGATGGTGCTGTGAGCAGACCAGAGGCCGCGGCCTGGTTTGGGGCTGTGGTTGTCGTTGTCGTAGCGGCCTGTGTTTCCGTCGTCGGGGTGGCGGGGTGGGGTGCCGTTGTCGCCTGTTTCTGTTCAGTCAGAGGTGCGGTTTCCCGCGGAATGCTCTCTTCAATGTTTGCGGCCGCGGCGTTTGAAAGTTGCGGCAGGGAGAAGCTGATCACCGTGCCCGGTTCAAGGTTGACCGGGCTTTTGAATTTCATCACTGAAACCGGGGTGGCCACATACAGGGTTTTAAACTCATTCTGGGCAAGATCGCCTCTCTGAGCCGTCGGGCTATACCCATCGGCATAGCGGGTGTTCTGACGGGCAAGGGGGGCTTGTCCTGGTCTTTCCATAAGATTTTTGCCAGGGTCTATAATAATGCCGGACATGACGGGAACTGACGTCGCGGCGTTGGCCTGCATAACGGTGGCAGAGGGCATTGCGGGTATTGTTCCGCTTCCGGAAGGCGGGTTTTGTGCTGATTGTACCGGTTGCCCGGCAGCGGCAGGTTGAGAAGCCGGCACGGTCAGGGCCTCTATTCGCAATGTGACGTTCTGGCCATTTTTGAGTGCATCAAGGGGGCCTGTAGCTTCAGTATGCTGCTTGATAAAATCGGGAATATTGCCGGTGGGGCCGGGAATATTTTTTATCACCGTCGCCAATATATCCTGATGCAAAATGCGCTCTGCCGGGACGCCAGGTGTTTTTTCGGTTCCCGTTATGGTGGCCGAAACCGCCGGGTTGTTGGGCAGGGACAGGGACTGACCGGCCTTCACATTTTCCAAGGTGCCCGTTTCGGTATGGACCGCATTAGCCGCCGTCACGGAAGCAGCAGGAGAGGCTGTTGTGGAGGGGCCCTCTGGCGTGGGATGCAGTATAACCGCCAGAGGGGGAATAGAGGAAAGCGTCCCGCCAATGGTATGGGCGGCCTGCACGTGCACACTAGCCTGTGGCGGTGGACCCGGCTGCGTGATGCGGATTTCTAATGGGCCATGCTGCGCCAGCTTTATTAGGTCGGCCTGAAGGGAGGGGGCGCCTTGCAGGGCATAGGTGCCGGTTGCTGTTTCCAGTAACGGACGCCCGCCGGGGTCGGTGCCGATATAGCGGGCGGTAACAGGATCTGTTTCTGCGGCCGGAGAAAGTGGGGCCACAAGAGAGAAGGTGATGACTGTTCCCGGGGCAAGTTCAAGCGGACTGTTGACTTTGATCACCGATACAGAGGTTGCCACATAGAGGGTTTTGGGGTCACCTTGTATCCCTGCTGGCGGGGGCGAAGGAATGAGCTTGGCGTCTTCGATAATTTTCGGGCCAGGGTCAATAACAATGCCGGACAGTATTTGTTTGTCCGTCGCAAGGGAAGGTTCGGTTGCTGTCGCAGGCAGTGGTACAGCGTTTTGCACCTGATGTTGGGCGGCGGGGTTCTGACCAGAGTCTGCCGGGGGCTGCACCGATTGCCCTTGCGATGTGATCTGGGCCGGGGAATGTTGATCCGGCACAGCCAGAGATTCAATTTGCAAAGTGAAATTCTGCCCGACTTTCAACCCATCCAGCGGCGTGGTGATGTCATGATGTTGGCGAACAGACCGGGGCAGCGCAGCGGTATCGTGAGTGATATTCTTGACCACGGTTCCCGGGATGTCACGGTGCAGGATGCGTGCGGCATCAAGGGACGAGGTTGTCTGTTCCGGGGCCGTTGCCGGTGATGCGGGAGCTGCTCCGGCTTGCTGCGGTGCGGTGGTTTGTTTCTCCTGGGCCAGAAGGACATTGCCGGTGAGAACGGTTTGCCGGACAGTGGCCTGTACGGGATCGCGATGATGAGGTTCCGGCCTGGCTCTTTCATAGAGGGTATAGTTGGTCGAAGCGCCTGGCGTGGGAAGAATTTTGGCTTTGTCAGCGCTTTCCAGGGCAATTTTTCCGGCCAGAAACAGATCATTAGCCTGATAGGAGGGGCTTGACTGTGCCGGGGCGGGCCGTACCAGAGGGGGCGCGGTGCCGAGATTGGTCAGTTCAAGCGTTACCGGCTGCGGCAGGGTGATCGGTTGCGGATTTTTTTGTTTGGGGTCTATATAGCTCAGGCGGGCTTCAATCTTGTGTTCGATACGGGTAATCCCAAGGTCAACGGTTGCCCCCTGGGGAATTTTGTCTATTTTCTGCTGTTGAACCGGGTCAAACTTGACAGAATATGTCCCCGTCGCAGTTTCCAGCAAGGGGCGTTCCGCCGCGTCAACGCCGATATAGCGTGCGGTAATCCGCGTCCCGACGTCCAGGCTGGACAGGCTGGTGGAAAGCGTCACGGCTGTTTCATGAGAGGCGGAGAGCTCTTTGGCTTCGGTCCCCTGGCTGGAGGGATTTGATCGTTTGCCTGTGGATTGCTGCTGCGGGGAGTTTTCTTCGTAGGTTGTGGACGTGCGCGTGACCCGGCCGGGGCCTTCACCGGTCCTGAGGGGCAGACTATGGGGGGCATCTATATCGCTCATGCCCCCATCTTACACCTATTTCAGGTTTGATTCTAAGGCTTTAATTACAGTTTTTTGGCTATTTCGGCGATATCTTCCCCGGCATGGCTGACCGGATGGCGTTGCAGCAGGGGTTTTTGGTGGCGAATGGCGTCGACCACATGTTTATCCCGGCGCACGGATCCAAGGTATTCCGGCGTGAAACGCAAGAAGTTCTCGCAGACCTTTTTCAACGTGGAAAAGGTTTTCTGCCCCTCGTGCCGGTCTTCAACCATATTGACGATGATGCCGAGTTTCATGGCCGGGTTCCGCATGTGGTTCATCTTGATGAAGGCATAGGCGTCGGTGAGGGATGTTGGGTCGGAGGTTACCACCACGACAATGCGGTCTGCGGTTTCGCACAATGTCATGACGGATGACTCAACCCCGGCCCCAAGGTCAAGAAACGTCAAATCATACTGCTTCGACAGGGCGACAAGGTCCTGATTCAGATCTTCCAGGCGCTCCTTGCGTATGGAAGCCAGACTGCCGGATCCGGATTGCCCGGAAATGATGTCAAACCCTCTCTTGCCGCCGTTGCTGTCATAGCGGGTGATGGCCTGGTCAAGGGTAATGGCGCCGGACAGAACCTGTCCAAGGTCTGCTTCCGGCAGGAGCCCCAACTGGATGTCCACATTGGCGAGTCCAAGATCACCATCAAAGAGCAGGATTTTTTTGCCTTCGCTGGCGAGAAGGTGACATAAGGTTGTTGAAACCCATGTTTTGCCCACCCCGCCCTTGCCGGAGGCAATGGTAATGATTTGAGAGGAAACTGGGGAGGTCATGGCTTTTCACTTTCTGTGTCATCAATCTTTAAAGGGGGCGTGTCCGGATCTTCTTCCGTCATATTCTCTTCGATAAGGTTTTCCGGGGGAACAAAAATCTTGCGGTCATTGATATGGGTGATCAACTGAGCGAGGCTCATGGCATCAACCTTTTCAATGCCATTGGCGAGGAACGGCGTAATACCAACACCGGCAAAAGCCAGATCCATGGCATTGGCGGTGGTCAGAAGGCTGGCATAGCGCCGGGCGACATCCAGCCGGGTGGCGATAAAACGCCGCACGCCAAGATTGGCATAGGTTTCCGAGATTTCCTGGGCTTCGACCGGGTCTGTGCCGGCAGAAATCACCAGAAGAGGCTCCACATCATAGGCGCAGATGAAACTGTGCAGTTGGGCCATTTCGGCAGCATCGAAGGGGTTGTAACCCATGGTATCGATGATGACCAGCTCATCCGCCTGACGATGAGTTTCAATGGCGGCGGTGAGCAATTCCGGGTCCGGGGCTTCGATCACCGTGGTCTTCAGGACTTCTGCATAGCCTTCGAGCTGCGCAGTGCCGCCGGTGCGGATGGTGTCTGTATTGATCAGACGAACGGTGCGGCCATCAAGGATGGCCTGACTGGCGAGTTTGGCGGTCGTGACGGTCTTGCCGACCCCTGGTGGCCCCACCAGCATGATGGGCCGGTCATGATAATCATTGTTCACGGCCTTGAAATGGAACATTACATCCAGCGCCCGGGCGAGGGCGGTAAGGTTTTTATCTTCTTCAAAGGCCGCTGCCGTTTCCAGAATGCGCCGCATCATGGATTTCTCGATGCCATGATGGGCCAGAAAATAGGACAGGTTGTAATTTTCCGCCTGGTCTTCCCGGTCAAGGTCGCGCAGGGATTTTTGTACAGGGGATTGTTTGGGTTTCGGTTTTGGCGCTTTGCGTGGGGCCTTCTGCGGCGCGGTTCTGGGAACCGGCAGTTCCATGGCGGCGGTGACACGGACCCGTCCGTCTTCTTCGACAGAATCAATGATGATCGCATCTTCGCCAAGCGCATCCCTGACCTTGCCAAGCGCCGCCATCATATTGTCCGCAGTGAATATTTTTAACCGCATGTTTTTCCCGACCCGTACTTATATTTGACCCAGAGTCTTGATTTTGACTTTGGGGTGAACCTCATTCTGCGACATCACGACAGTGGCCGGACGGAACCGCTCGACAATGGAGCGTACGTAAGGTCGAACCATCGGGCTGACCAGCAGAACCGGCATTTCTCCGGCATAGGCCTGATCCTCGAACGTCATGCGCACCAACCCGATGAATTCCTGTAATTTACTTGGGGCCATGGCCAGTTGTTTTTCTTCGCCGCCGCCGACCAGGGCATCCATAAAGTCCTGTTCCCACTGAGGCGACAGATTGATCAGAGGAATGACCCCGTCCTGATCGGCATTTTCATAGCTGATCTGTCGCGCAAGACGGGTACGGGTGTGTTCGGTGATCATCACGATATTCTGTGTATAGCCACAAGCTTCCGCGACGCCTTCTAAAATGGTGGGCAGGTCACGGATGGAAATACGTTCACTGAGCAGGTTTTGCAATACCCGCTGCAGGCCGCTCTGGGTGATCAGGGTTGGGATCAGGTCGGCGATCAGTTTCTGATGTTCGGACGCAAGGTCATCCAGAAGTTTCTTGACCTCGGCATAGGACAGAAGTTCCGGCATATTATCCTTGATCACTTCGGTGATATGGGTGGTAATGACGGTGGCGGCATCAACGACAGTGTACCCGCGGAAGGACGCTTCCTCTTTCAGGCTTTTTTCCACCCAGGTTGCCGGTAGTTTAAAGGCGGGTTCGAGGGTTTCTTCACCAGGCAGGGCGACGGGTTCACCCCGGGGGTCCATCACCAGCAACATGTTCGGGCGGATATCGCCGCTGCCGGCGTCGGTTTCCTTCAGGCGGATGACATACTGATTGGCGGGCAGCTGCATATTGTCCAAAATACGCACCGACGGCATGACAAAGCCCATATCTGTGGCCATCTGGCGGCGCAGGGCCTTGATCTGATCGGTCAGGCGGATGCCGGTATCATCATTGATCAAAGGCAGAAGGCCATAGCCAAGTTCCAGCCGGATCGGGTCAATGGTCAGGGCCGTGGTGATGGGCTCCTCGACGTGTTCGATCTGTTGTTCACCTTCTTCTTCTGCCCGTAATTTGGCTTCGGCATCTTCAGCTTTCTGGCGGGTCAGGGCGATGGCCGTGCCGCCGATCATGGCGGACAGGACGGCGAAAGGCAGAAAGGGAATGCCCGGCAGCAAGGACAGGACAAACAACAGGCTGGCGCTAACGGCAAGCGCGGTGGGATAACTACCCATTTGCCTGAACAGCGCCTGGTCGGTACGTCCGGTCAGGCCAGCCTTGGTGACCAGAAGACCGGCTGCGGTCGAGACGATCAAGGCCGGGATCTGGCTCACCAAACCATCTCCGACGGTGAGCAGGGTATAGGTGTTGGCGGCTTGGGTGAAACTCATGTCATTCTGAGCCACCCCGATGATCATACCGGCTATGATATTGATAAAGGTGATCAGAAGGCCGGCGATGGCATCGCCCCGTACATATTTTGCCGCCCCGTCCATGGACCCGAAGAAGGTGCTTTCATCTTCCAGGTTTTTGCGGCGCGTGCGGGCATCATTTTCGTCGATCAAACCGGAAGACAGATCGGCGTCAATGGCCATCTGTTTACCGGGCATGGCATCAAGACTGAAACGGGCCGCGACTTCTGCGATACGGCCGGACCCTTTGGTGATCACCATGAAATTCACAATCAGCAGGACGGAGAATACAATGATCCCGATGACGAAATTTCCGCCCATCACAAACTTACCAAAGGCCTCAATCACATGTCCCGCCGCCGAGGGGCCGGTATGGCCATCTGATAAGATCAGGCGGGTGGAGGCCACATTAAGCGCCAGCCTCAACATGGTCGAGAGCAGGAGAACGGCAGGAAAACTGTTAAATTCCAACGGGGTCTGGATAAACAGGCATGTCATCAACACCATGATGGAAAAGGTGAAAGAAATCGCCAGGGAAATATCGAGCAGCCATGAAGGCAAGGGCAGGAAAAGAATGGTCAGGATCAACACAACGCCGAATGCCATAATGACGTCGGAGCGATGGGCTAATTGCCCCATAATACCTTTTTTCTGTATACCGTGGTTTGTGGCCGTATCACTCATATTCAGCGAAATCTTCTCGTTATTGTGACGTTAAAATTCACAATGTTTTCTATATCAGGGCTTTTCAATACCCTGATTGGGGAGGCGTTGTCCCGGGACCGGGTACATTGACGCCATCCGACATATAGATATTTAACTTGTTACGCAATGTACGAATGGATATGCCCAGAATGTTCGCCGCGTGTGTCCGGTTGCCGAGACAATGTTTCAGCGTATCGATAATCAGATCCTTTTCCACATCCGCTACCGTGCGTCCTATCAGGGAAATCGCAGCCAGAGGTTCTGTTCCTTCAGGGGTATTATCCGCCTGATGAGAGGAGCCGGACTGAATTTCTATATGAGGCCGCCCATCGGGAAGTACGATGTCAGACGCGCCGATCTCATTGCCGGTCGTCAGAAGGACCGCGCGGTGGATCGTGTTTTCGAGTTCGCGTACGTTGCCTGGCCAGTTATGATTGATCAGTACTTTCATGGCGCTGTCGGAAACGTTTTTCAGTGGCAAGGCGTTAAATTCGGCATATTTACGGGCGAAATGCTTACACAGGGCGCGGGTGTCTTCCGGCCGGTTGCGCAAAGAGGGAATATTGAGGTTCACCACATTCAGGCGAAACAGCAGGTCTTCCCGGAAATTGCCGAGTTTGACTTCTTCCTGAAGATTCCGGTTGGTGGTGGCGATGATGCGGATATCGACTTTTACGGCACCGCTGCCACCGACCCGGTCTACTTCGCGTTCCTGCACGACGCGTAGGAGTTTTGCCTGTAAACGAACATCCATCTCGCTGATTTCGTCAAGCAGGAGAGTGCCGCCGTTTGCCTCTTCGAATTTACCGATCCGGCGGGCGACGGCACCTGTGAAGGCGCCTTTCTCATGGCCGAATAACTCGCTTTCCAGGAGGTTTTCCGGAATGGCGGCGCAATTCACGGCGATAAAAGGCTTGGCTTTGCGGCGGCTTTTGCTGTGGACATGGCGGGCCATGACCTCTTTCCCTGTGCCGCTGTCACCGGTAATCATGATGCTGGCTTCACTGGCGGCTACCTGTTCGGCAAGCTTGACCACCTGGATCATATTGCGGTCGCGATAGATAAATTCATGTTCGTCATCAGAAATGGCAGTGAGGACAGCCGCGATCAGGTCCGGGTCCGGGGGCAGGGGGATATATTCCTTGGCGCCAGCCCGGATGGCGGCAACGGCGTCGTCTGATGTCGACCCCACACCGCAGGCAACCGCCGGGGTGGTAATATGTTCGGATTCCAATTGTGCGAGCAAGCCCCGGATATCGCACTTAACATCAATCATCAACAGGTCGGCACCTTTGGTCCGGATCAGATTCAGGGCTGTCGCCTCATCGGGGGCGTGGATGACCTTCGCCCCGTTATTCAGGGCGATCTGTGACGCTGCCGAGAGTTGTCCCTCAAGTGAACCAACGATAATTAACCGCATTATTGTGTTTCCGTCCTGTTAGTCATAATAGCTGATCCGGTTGGTCTGGGGCAGCATGGCATTGAGTTGCATTTCCAGACGTCTGGGGTTTTCTTCCCGTCCGATGGACAGGATGCCGGTGAGATACAGCAGATTGAGAGTCGATTCATTATGGGAATTGCGCTCTGCCTTGGTGGCCAGAGGGACAAGCACCATATGGGCGAGAATAGCGCCATAAAAAGTCGTGAGAAGCGCCACGGCCATTGCCGGGCCGATGGTGCTTGGGTCGCTGAGGTTGCCGAGCATCTGGACCAGCCCGACCAGCGTTCCGATCAGCCCCATAGCCGGGGCGACTTCGGCCGAACGGCGGAGAAGGTCGACGCTTTTGGACTGAATAGACGCGGTAGAGTAAATTTCTTGCTTGAGAATTTGCTCAATATCGTCCGGGCTTGCACCATCGACGGTGAGGTCGAGACCTTTTTTAAGGAAAGGCTCATTACTGAAGCTCTTGCTGATTTTTTCAAGGGCAATGACACCGCCGCCTCTGGCTTTTTCCGAGATCTGGATCATGGTCACCCCCACCTCTTGCGGGTTGTGTGTGGTGTAAGCCATTAAGCGCCATAGCGCGGCCGGGATTTGCTTTAAGTCTTTCAGGGAAAAACTTACAGCGGTAATGGCAATGGTGCCCCCGAAAACAATTAACAACGACGGTGGGTTTAAAAAATCCAGCGGCGACCCGCCATAAATCATGGCAGAAATAATCAATGCAAATCCAACGACGATACCTAGAAGTGTTATCACTTTTCTATTCCCGTACTTAAAGCCCGTTTTATTCGTTGCCCTTGATGATCTCTGTCATGGTAATTCCCAGTTTTTCTTCGAGCAATACCACTTCACCGCGGGCAACAAGCCTGTTATTGACGTAAATATCGATGGCTTCGCCGACTTTCCGGTCCAGTTCAACAACGGACCCGGACCCCAGTTTCAACAACTGGCTGACGGTAAGATTGGTAATCCCCAGAACGGCGGAAACCTTTACCGGAACATCGAAAACGGCTTCAAGGTCACCGGAGCCTTCCAGTTCACCTTCGGCACCGTCACCAGAGTTTTGGGGATCAGTTGTGCCGTTCCCTTGGTCCAATTCTTGCCAATCCATATTTTCTGTATCAGACATTATCTGCAAGCCCTTAATATTTTCTTGTCATAAGTCATTAGAAGGCATAAATTTTCTCTTCCATGACCGGTGATGTTAACCATAGTTACCTTGAATTGTCTCGTCCTGAAAGCTTTCATTGTATTCTTTTCCGGCAAATGCTGCTTTTCTCTTTGGAATTATTCTGAGTTTATGGTTTCAGACAGGGTTCCGGTTAGAGGGTCAATAGTACTGGTTTCGTGGTGCGGTCCTGATTCCGGCGCTTCGATAAACAGTTTTACGGTTCCTTCGATGGTGGCGAGAAGGCTGTTAAAATCGCGTTCCGCCCCGCCATTTGCCCATTCAACCCGACAATCGCTGGGGTGGGCCATGGTTTCGCTGATTAAAATGATTTCCCCCTGATAGCTGTTGGTCTGCCGTATTTTTTCCAATTTTTCTTCCAACAGAGGCAGAATGCTGTCGTCAACCCGCACCACAAGCCGGGGGTGGAGAGGGCTGTTTTTCAGGCATTGTGTCACCAGCAGTTCGATTTCGTCCAGCGGGGTGTGTCTGACCAGAGCCGGCGCGAGTTTTTCGATGATGGCGTAGGCGAGCTTTGCGGCTTCCTTATGCATCAGGGAGACTTGTTCTGCCTGCCGCTCCTGCAGGTTTTGACTGGCGGTGAGGATGTTGTGCAGCAGGGATTCGCAACTCTGTTCAAGACTGGTCAGGACTTCCGTCTGACCGGCGGCGACGCCCTCTGCATAGGCTGCGGCTCTGATGTCGTCGATTTTGCTGCGGCTCATCGTGCCGCCGCTGGAGTCCTCGAAATCTTCATCGAATGTAAATCGTACTGCACTCATTCATTTATATCCTACACGTCGGTGTTATTTCCCGGGGTGAGAGGGCCGGGGCTTGATCATGGGTGTTTAATAAATCAGTTCATCATCACTCTTTGAATCATTGAGAACAATTTCGCCGCTGTCGGCCAGATCTTTGGCGACATTGACCACTTCCATCTGGGCTTCGTCAACATCCTTCAGGCGAACCGGGCCCATGGCTTCCATATCTTCCTTGAGGATTTTCGCGGCCCGTTCGGACATATTGCTGAAGAACATGTCGCGGACCTTGTCGGAACCGCCTTTCATTGCCAGGCCGAGGCGATCCTTGTCGACACCGCGCAGCAGGGTCTGGACGCCAGTGGCGTCAAGATTTTGCAGGTCTTCAAAGGTAAACATCAGGGCCCGGACTTTTTCGGCGCTTTCGCGGTTTTTGTCTTCGAGGGAAGTCAGAAAGCGGGTTTCGGAGGCGCGGTCAAGATAATTGAAGATTTCAGCGATGGTTTCATGGCTGTCCTTGCGGCTTGTTTTAGCCAGGTTGTTCATGAATTCCGTGCGCAGGGTTTGTTCAACCTTGTCGAGAATATCCTTTTGCACCGGTTCCATCCGCAACATGCGCGAAACCACTTCCATGGCGAAATCATCCGGCAGTACGCTCAACACATTGGCTGCATGCTCGGGCTTGATTTTCGACAGAACAACCGAAACAGTCTGGGGGTATTCATTTTTCAGATATGTGGCGAGGACAACTTCATTTACATTGCCGAGTTTGTCCCACATGGTTCGACCGGCGGGGCCGCGAATTTCTTCCATGATCTGGCTGACCCGGTCGCCGGGCAACATTTTCACCAGTAACCGTTCTGTATTGTCGAAATTCCCGGTCAGGGAACCGACGGAGGATACGCCATTGGCGAAATCAAGGAATAGTTCTTCAATGACTTTTGAATCAACTGCTCCAAGAGACGACATGGCCAGGGACAGTTCCTTGACTTCTTCATCATCAAGAAGATTCCATATTATCGCGCCGTTCTCGTCGCCGAGCGCCAGCATCAGAGCGGCTGCCTTATCCGCACTGGACAGGTCAGAAATTCGGTCTATTTTTCCTGCAGACATATTTTATGTTATCCGTATAACCAACCGCGAACGACAGCAACGGATTCTTCCGGATGACGTTCAACGAGTTCCCCGACTTTCTTCAGGGCAGTGGCTTGTATTTTTCCTTCAACCGCGGCGACATCAATGGCCGAATCTATACCGGCGCGTTTGGCAACCTCACGGGAAGGCAATTGTTTCCCATCATCATCAAGAAGAGAAATCGGTTCATTGGCCGGCGCGGACAATGCGGCCTGCTGTTGGGCCTGGCCCGGTGGCAGTTGTCCCTGGGCGCCGCCTTCAAGGGCTGGGTTTGGTACATAAGTCACCGGTGGTGCGGTGAGGAATTTGATCAGGGGGCGCAGGGCGAAGAAAATAACCAGAATTCCGATCAGCATCAGCCCTCCAAGTTCTATAAAGCGCATGATGTCGGCTTTGCTGAAGTCAAACAGGCTTTCTTCCGCTGCCGCCTCGCCATAATCAACTGCGGCAAACTGCATATTGACGATATCAACGGTATCGCCCCGTTCGGCGTCAAAGCCAATGGTTGATTCCACCAGTTGTTTCAGATTGTCGAGGTCGGCCTGGCTGCGGGCTTGATAGGCAGGGGCGCTGCCGTCACCGGCATCCTGATAGGTGCCATCAACCAGAACGGCAACCGAAATTTTCTTGATGGTTCCCGCCTCGTGAATCTGGGTGCGGATGGTTTTGGAGATTTCATAGTTGACCGTTGATGTTGTCGTGCTGTCATTGGTCTGGGACTTGACCCCGGGTTCTTGCTGGGTTTCTGTCTGGTCCGGCAGGTTGTTGGCGACGGATACGCTTTCCGCCTCTGCATTTTCCTGATTGGTGCTGATTTGTTCGCTGGTGTTTTCTGAACGGGCGACCTGGCTGTCGGGGTCATATTCTTCGGTATTGCTGGTGATGCGGTTCAAATCAAGTTCGGCGCTGACTTCGGCGCGCACATTGCCCAGGCCCACGGTTTTCTCCAACAGGGTTTCGATCTGACCACGCAGACGACTCTCCATGGATATTTTCTTTTCTTCCAGCGACAGGGCCAGCAATGATGTCACATCTTCGGAAGAGCCCCGGGCGAGGAGAGAGCCTTTCTGGTCGACAATTGAAATGCGTTCCGGCTGCAGGTCAGGCACCGCAGCGGCGACCAGATTCTGAATGGCCATGATTTGATTGCGGGGCAGGCGGCCGGAGGATGTCTTGATAAAGATACTGGCGGTGGCTTCGCGATTTTCATTACTGAACAGGCGGCGTTCCGGCATCACCAGATGGATGCGGGCGCTGGTGACTTTATCAATGGACTGAATTGTGCGGGCGAGTTCACCTTCCAGAGCACGTAACCGGTTGATGTTCTGGACAAAACTTGTGGCGCCGAGAGAATCGCCGCGGTCAAAGATTTCATTGCCGACGGAACCCCCGCTGGTTAAGCCTTGTTCGGCAACGGCGATGCGGATGCGATTGACCTGATCGTCGGGGACCAGAATGGTGCTGCCGTCGCCCACCAGTTCGTAAGGAATAGCCTGGGCTTCCAGTGTCTGGACGATTTTAGAGGAATCGGAGAGATCCAGTCCGCTGAACAGTAAAGACATTGTGGGGGTGGACAGACGGATAGACAGAAAAATAAAGAACCCGATGGTAATAGCGGCAACCGTGGCCATGGCGGCCAGACGGGCGGGTCCTAGTGTTTTGAAGAATTCGGCTAAACCATTCACAATGACGTTCCCTAAAATATACTTTTAATATAGTCTTCTATAACTCTACTCGTAACTTTGATTGTTGATCTCGTCGAATATGATCATCAAATTCAGTTTACTAATTATTAAGTAAACAGGAGGTTAATGGTAGGCAATTTTTGCCTACTGAGGTTTAAAAATATATTGACAAGCAAAAAGATGAGGGTTTTAGCGCCTCCCAATGCTAGTGTGGTGTCTCAATAAAAATACTATATATAGTGTATATTGTCAAAAAAGGCTCGAAATGAACACCAGACAAAAAAATTAACCATGAGAATCACCTTCTCATGGTTAATTTAATAAAATAATTTGATAAACGACTGATTTTAGCCTGATTAGTTATCGTATCCGCTTAAAGAGTTATCACGATAATCCTGCACGCGCGTTACCCGAAGTCCAAGTAAGCCATCCTTGTCAATGGCGCGTTGCCAGGACAAAAATTCTTCGACGGACAAGGTATATTTCTTACAGGCATCTTCCAGCGAGAGCAGGCCGCCCCGTACAGCAGCAACCACTTCTGCTTTGCGGCGAACAACCCATCGCTTGGTGTTTGGAGGCGGGAGATCCTCAAGTGTAAGAGGTTCTCCTGTCGGCCCCAAAACGGGTGCGGCAGACACATTTTGTATTCTACTCATTATGTACTTATCTCCGGTAACTTTTATACATAGGGGTCAGAATACGTAAAAGGCTTTAAAAAAGACCTAAGGAACGAGGTTAATTTGGTCTAAATATTAGAATAAAGTTGGACCTATTTCGATTTCAACCGATGAAAACACAATAAGCCGCCGATGAAACACCGGCGGCTTATTATCTTAAGTGATTGAATTATTAACGTTTAATGTTGTTCAACTCTGTCAGCATTTCATCGGCCGTGGTGATAATTTTCGTACTGGCCGAGAAAGCCCGCTGAATGGTAATCAGGTTTGTAAATTCCCCGGCCAGGTCGACGGTAGAGGCTTCCAAGGTCTGTGGGGCCACAAAACCTGCGCCGCCAACCCCGGCATATTTCAGGATAGAGCTCCCGGATTGATCAGAAACGGTATAGGAGTTTCCTTGACGACGGGTCAGCCCATCCGGGTTCTGGAAGGTGGAGATGGGCAGTTGATAGACGTTCTTTGCCAAGCCATTACTAAACAGGGCACTGACAATGCCGTCCTTATCGATATTCACCCCGATCACATTCCCGAAGGTCGCGCCATTGGCAGAGGAGGAGATGATGGTTGATTCGCCGGCAAATTGAGTCAGACCGTCGCTGAGGCCATTGGTGCCGAGATCAAAAGTCAGCGAGCCCGCATTTGCACCACCTGACCAAGGGACGTTAACGGCGGCCAGAAGTGAGGCGGTCGTACCGGGGACATTGAGTGTGCCGTCCCCATTAAATGTAACAGTCCCGGCGGCAATCTGTCCGGTTGTTCCGACTGTTGGTACAATGTCAGTTGGAGGGTCAACATACATTTCTACTTCCCAGACATTATCGGCGCTTCTGAGTGCGGCGACGGTCACGGTGTGAACGCCACCCCGGGCGTCAAAAACCTCAATATTGGTTTGAAAGTCTGGTTTGATGCCGACGGGAACCGCTACGCCGGCGGCAACATCTTCGGCATAACCTGACATAGAGGTTGCCTTAACGGAAGGGTCATATGTTCCCATGGCGGCATTTATCGCCTGTGAGGACTGCAGGTTGGCGCGCAAGGTCACGTTGGTCGAGGCTTCGGCTGTACTGGTTAAGTCCGACACGTTAATAGGTTGCAGATCAGCGAGTTGGGGGCTTTCCGGTTTAACTGTACCAGAAATCAATGGCACACCCATCAGGTAAAGCCCGGCAGTATTCTTCAGGAAGCCTTCAGAATCCGGGTTAAACGACCCGGCACGCGTGAAGCTGATCTCAGAATTGGCATTCACGGATTCACCGCGGGTAGAGACGACAAAGAAACCGGCACCGTCAATACTCAGATCGGTTGCGGAGGTGGAGGATTGTAACAGGCCCTGACGACTGATCAGATTCTGCGGCAAGGCTTGGACGCCCCCTGGGGAATAGGAGGTGGAGGACCGAGATTCCGTCACCAGGGTTGAGAAACTGGCGCGGGTTTCTTTATAGCCAACGGTATTCAGGTTAGCGATATTATCCGAAATCATGCCTAGCGCGGAACTATATGCGCCCAGTCCAGATACCCCTGAGAAAAGTGATGCGTAAAGACTCATGTCGATACTCCTTCTGTTTGCCGACCAGATGGGTCGGGTGGTTAATTCTTAAATAGAATGCGCTTTACGCAACTAGCTGGCGTCTTCTGCGTCAGGATCTGGTTTTTTGACTGTATTAACAGCCTGTATTTCTGTTGTTGGTGTCAGGATGCCGTTGACGGACAAATGAGCCTGACCATTCAAGGTTTCGATGCTTTCTACAACGCCCTTGGAATATATGGCGGTTTGAACTTCCGACCCATTGGCGCTCTCGGCCTGCAGCGATAGTTTGTAAATGCCATCTGGCGTACCTTCCGGGGCGTCCCAGATAAATTCATGCAAGCCGGCTTTGTTTTCGCCAATACCTTCGTAAACCACCTTGCCCTTGGAATCCTGCACAATGATTTTGGTTTCATCAGAATTGCTTTGAAGGCCATATTCCCATTTCGCTTTACCATCCCGCAGTCCGGCTCGGTCCGTTTCCACCGTGATTTCAGTGCCGAGATAGTTGACCGCATCTGATATGGCGGCTGTTTGGGTTTGGCTGATCAGGTTTTCCAGGTTTTTATTGGTGGCGATAGACTGTTCCACTTGCGTGAAGGAGACCAGCTGTTCGGTAAACTGGCTTGAATCCATGGGGTCTAGCGGGTCCTGAAATTGTAACTGAGTGGTCAGCAAGGCCAGGAAATTATCAAAATCGTCGGCGAGCTTGGTCGAACTTTTCGAGGCTTCGGAATTTGCCCCTGCTGCTGCTGTTACTTCCATGATGAAGTATCCTTATAAAAGAGTGTGTTCAGTCTTAAATATTAATATCGAGGGCATTTTTGGAATATGCCATTTTCAGTTGTTGCTGGCTGATGACGCTATTGGCGAGATTGATGTCCACGCCCTCATCAGTTTCCCCTGTCCCGTCTAAATTCGTTTGGGACAGTTGCTTTTCCATATGATCCTGCTGTTGTTTTTTCAGGGTGAAATTCAGATTGTTGCCACTGGCATCAAAACCGGCATTGTTTAACGCCCTTTCCAGACCGCTTTGGTCTTTCTGGAGCATGTTCAGGGTCTTCTCGTTGTCGACGGTGATTGTTGTGGTCATTCTTCCATCAGCCTGGAAATCCATTTTAATATCAACCTGGCCAAGTTCTGCCGGTTTCAAGCTTAACCTGAAACTGTTCTGTCCCAGACTTGCCTGTCTTGAAATGGCTAACTTGATCTGTTCTGCCGGGGAATTTGGCATCGGGTGATGCGCCGCGGATTTCACGTGACCCGGTGTAAGGCTGCCTGGCTGTCCTACTTCCTGAACGGATAAAAGACCGGTCAAGTGCTGCTGCGGTGTGCCGGACTGTAAGGGCTTTGTTTCCGGTGTTAATGCCTGGGTAAGGTCTGTCGCAAAAGGAACCTTGGGGGCCGTCATATCGGCCCCGCCCTGGGTGGTAGATTTACCGACGCCCGCGGCGGGAGAGGTGTTTTCTCCTGTTGAATTCTGTTGAGAAGATTGATCCGAGGAGGGTTGGGCAGAGGCGGCTGCGGATTGCGATCCGCCGGTTCCTGTTACGGTATTGTCTCTGGCTCCGGTCTTTTGAGTGTCACTGGCCTCACCTTTGCCGTTAATTTCTTTTTGCGGTATCTGTTGGGCTGCGGTGGATGTCAGGGGTGTTTGTGTGGCGGCTTGTGCTGCCGTTGCAACAGATGATGTCTCTGGAGCCGCATTTACACTCTTTGAATCAGCGTTTCCGGCCGGAACCTCAGGCGTGATAATAGGGGCTGTTGTTGCAGCAGCCGCAGTGGTCTTGGGAGCGGCACTGATTTCAGGTTCAGCGGCGTCAGTAGTATTGCCAACTTTCCCGGCTTCTGTTGGAAGGGTGTCTTCATCCGCCGTTGGATGTGCATTATCTTGTGTTGAGGCCGGTTCTTGTGTTGTGGCGGGAACTGCAGGGCGCTCAACTTTGGTGGTGAACTCGTCAACGGGGAGCGTTTTTTGGCCTGTCGGTTGTTCGGCAAGTTTTTCGGATGAGACGTCTTGTGACGGACCAGTGTTCTCCTGAACCTGGGGAGCAATATCAAGCGGTGTTTCGGTGGCGAATATTTTATCCGGGCTGCTCGATTTGTCAAAAAGATTACCAGTGTAATCCTGATCGCCTTGATCCGGGATGTCACTGGGGCCAACAGGATCTGAACCTGGGGAGGGAGCCAGGGGATCGGTGGCGGGTGCTCCGTTGGCCCGTGTTTCACTTAACGGAATATTGACCGCGCTATAGTCCGTTGTCTGACCGGTTGCTTTGTCTTGTGTGTTGATCCCATCTTGCCCGTCGAGGTCTGGGCTATGTTGGGCGTGGTCGTCCCGTGGTTTCTGTGGATCTTGTGTAGATGCATCGGTTGGTTTTGTTATTTCTGAGCCGTCACCATTATTTTCCTGTGATGTGTTGGCAGATTTTGTTTTATCAGGTTTTGTTTCAGATGAGGGCGCGGCGATCTTCTGATCTTTCTGGCGAGGTTCCTGACTGTTGCCTTCCGTTTTCCGTGGGGTGCCATCAGGTTGGTTGGCGCGGTGGCTCTCTCGAACCATATGGTCCTTAAAACTCTCCTTGACCTCTGGGGCGCGCGTTGGAGGTGTGGTGTCAGGAGAGGAAGCGGCCACCGGATTTTTTTCTGCCCGTGAAGATGCATCTGTCTTCGCGCCGCCAGATCCGGCAGTCGGAAGAGATGAGGTGAATATGTCAAAACTGGTGGTCATAATTTTCCATATTTATTAAACGAACGACTTCACCGAATACCTAAGCAAGTAACGGGCCACTTTTTGTGGATGGGAATAACTCATTGTTTTTCAAGCGGAATATTTTTTCATCTCTCCTTTGTTTATGGGGAGTAAGGTAAAAAGTTCCTGTTCATTTTAGGTAAAATTTGCTGCACGGCAAAATCCGGTGAGATCAGGATAGGCGTGTGGAAAAGCGTGTTTTCAGAGTTGGCCTTGAAATTGCAAGGATAAGGGTGCCATCCCCGTAATACGGCCTATGTGTTTTTGAAGGGGTGGCGCCAAGATAATGTTTTTATCTATTTAGTTCAAAGTATTACAAGGATCCAAAGATGGAAAGTCTTTATCAGATGCAGCGGTCTAAGGGCGAAAAGCGGGGGCAAAAAATCCCTGTTGGGCAAGCTTTGCCTATTCATATGCACGCCTCTGTGGGCCGCGCCGGTTTGATTTCCAGAAAGGAAGCTTATGTCCATTAATTCCATTATAAATAATTCTTTGACAGGACTGTTCACCAACCAGGCGGCGTTGAGGGTGACGTCCAACAATGTGGCGAATGTCAATACACCAGGGTATGCCCGGCAGGTTGTGCGTCAGGAAGCGATTATCAATGGCACGGCGGTTGGCGGTGTTAAAATATCTGGCATTGATAGAATAGTGGATAAATTCCTGGTCAAGGCTTCTTATGATGCGAATGCCGATTTCTCCCGCTATGAGGTCGAGAGCGCCTATCATAGCCGGATACAATCCCTGCTGGGACGGCCGGATCAGAATAAGTCTCTATCGGGCAAGATTGATGATATTTTCAGCGCCATATCCGAAGTGGCCCTAAATCCTCTGTCCGCCATTCAAAAAGAAAGAGCCTTGTCCGCGATTGATCAGTTTGGATCTGAAATCGGCAGCCTGGCGGAGGACATCCAGACCATGCGGCTTGACGCCAGTCACCAGATCGCAGAGCAGGTTGCGCGGATAAATGCCCTGACAGAACGTATTCACACGTTGAATCCTTTGATCATCAAGGAAACCCTGACCGGAGGAGAGCCTGGGGCTTTAACAGAAAGTCGAGAGCAGGCCATTGCGGAACTTTCGACAATTATGGACATAAATATTGTTGATGCGGGGAACAACAGCGTCCAGATTACAACGACTTCCGGGGTGTCTCTGGTGAGTGCGGTACAGACAAAATTGCAATATAGTCCGCCGGGTGTTGTCACGTCATCCACACCGTTTTCCGCAATTACCGTTCATCGACTGGATAATGTGAGTGGGGCAGTGATGCCCAGCACCATTACGTTGGATGGTGAGGTGAAGTCTGGCAAGCTGAAAGGCTTGTTGACACTGCGGGACAAGGATTTGCCGGAGATTGCTTTGCAACTGGGCAGCATGGCGTCGGGTTTCACTGATGAGATGAACAGGGTTCATAATATGAATTCGGCGGTGCCCGGGGTTAATTTGCTGACCGGCGTTAATACAGGCCTGCTTCTGACGGATAATCATAACTTTACCGGAGAAACCGTTTTTGCCGTGACAGACGCTTCCGGTGATCTGGTTTCCAAAGTGAATATTGATTTTAGCGCGATCGGCCCGACCGTCGGGGATGTGGTTACCGCCGTGAATGCCGGCCTGGCGGGAACGGGGACATTGTCCTTCTCGAACGGGGTTATGTCTTTGACGGCAACAAACGCGGCGCATGGCATTACAATGTCGGAAGTGGCGGGTAATGAAAGCAACCGTGGCGGGCGGGGGTTCTCGCATTTCTTCGGGTTGAACAATTTGGTTCAATCCAAAAGCCCGGCGCATTTTGAAACCGGAGTTGTGGGAACGGATGACCACGGATTTACCGTTGGCGGCACCATTCTGATTGAGCTTAATGACGTTAGCGGTCAGGCTATCGGGACACATACGCTGACCGTCGGCGGAACGAGTTTTAATGATATTCTCACCGATTTGAATAGTAGTCCGCTGAGCGCTGTTGCGACATTTTCCCTGTCGGCCAACGGTGAACTGATCACCACCCCCAATCCGGGCGCGGGTGCAATCAGTGTGCATATCAAGAATGATACGACGACCAGAGGAACAACCAATACCTCCATGTCTGCATTCTTCGGGATTGGGGAACAATATAAAATGGATAGCGCCATTGACCTGAAAGTTAGTGACAGGATCAGCGCCAATCCAAGTCAAATGGCCTTGGCGCGTCTGGATCAGACAGCTTTGGTGGGGGATAACGTTCTCAGTGTTGGTGATCAGGCGGGGGCATTGGCCCTGAAGGAACTGGAAACGATGACCCGCACCTATAGCAAGGCCGGTGGTTTAAGTGCAACGACAGTGACACTGGCCCAATATAGTGCCAACCTTCTTGCGGACCTGGGGTTGCGGTCAGCATTGGCGGATAATTCCATGTCAGATAACAAGGCGCTGAGTGAGGAATTGAATAGGAAAGCCACGGATGTGTCCGGGGTCAATATGGATGAAGAATTGGGGAATATGGTGATTTACCAGAACGCCTATTCCGCATCGGCCCGGCTGTTGACCACAGCCAAGGAAATGTATGACACGATTTTACAGATCTTATAGAGATAAAGACAGGATAGAGAAATGACACGGGTATCAAGCTTTGGACATCAGCAAGTCATGTTGAGCAGCCTTCTGAACAATCAGGCGCGTGTGTTCACGGACCAAACCCAGATCACAACCGGTAAGAAAGAAGAAAAATACGCCGGCTTTGCCAGTGAAACGTCAACCTTGCTGGGGGCAAAATCAGTTTTTGGTCAGACGAAGGGCTATTTGCGGGCCACCGATCATGTGGAACGTTTTCTCAGTACCAACGATATACAATTAGGTTCAATGGTGTCGAGTGCGCAGAATGTTCGCGATACGATACTTGAGGCGATCTCTCAGGAGGAGACTTTCGCGCTCAATGAATTGATGGGGGAGGCCTATACATCCATGGTCAGCGCCATGAACACCAATATCGGTGGTGTATATGTTTTTAGTGGCGGGCGCACCGATGTCGAACCTGTTACCGCGAAGTCTGTTGCGGATTTGCTGGCTTTGCCAGCCGTGACGGACATGTATGAGAACGATCAAAGACGGCCTGCGGCGAAAGTGGGGCAGAATACGTTGCTGGAATATGGTTTGTTGGCGGACGAAGTCTCGACTTCCGTGTTCCAGGTATTTAAGGATATCGCCGCCTATGATGCCGGACCGAGCGGGCCCTTGAGCGGTCAGTTAAATACGGCACAACTCACTTTCCTTAAGGGTGAGCTGGCGAATATGGACGCAGCGCTGGACGATCTGCGGATTTTTGTTGCCAGGAACGGGACCCGCCAGAATAACGTGGAAAACTTCAGCAATGAATATGAGGCGCAGGAGGTTTTTCTGGAAACCTTCATATCCGATATTGAGGATGTGGATGTGGCGGAGGCGGTGACCCGGCTCAATAATGACAAGGTCGCGTTGGAGGCTTCTTATAAAATTACCAGTGAGTTAAGCAAAATTTCCCTGCTTAATTTCCTGTAGACCAGACAATAGGGGCAAATAAATAGTTATGATCTTCTCTTGAAGTTCTGAAGTTTATGCTATATTTGCCCCCTATGACCGAGAAAATAGACCTTATCGCTGATCCGACCCTTACGGGGGTAAACTCCTTAGGCATCGCCAAGGCGCCTGAAGATACGCGCGTTGTCGTCGCCATGTCCGGCGGTGTGGACAGTTCCGTGGTTGCGGCCATGTTGAAAGATCAGGGTTATGATGTCGTTGGCATTACGCTTCAGCTGTATGACCATGGCATCGCGGTGCAGAAAAAAGGCGCCTGTTGCGCCGGTCAGGATATTCACGATGCCCGACGTGTATCGGAAGCCATTGGCATTCCCCATTACGTGCTGGATTACGAAACCCGTTTCCGTGACAGTGTAATGGAGGAATTTGCCGACAGTTATATTCGCGGCGAAACCCCAATTCCCTGTGTGCGCTGTAATCAGGAAGTCAAGTTCAAGGATCTGTTGGCGACGGCGCGGGATCTGGACGCCGATGTGCTGGCTACGGGCCATTATGTGCAGCAAAAGCTGTTCGGCGATCATGCGGAGATGCTGCGCGCTGTGGATAAAAACCGTGATCAGAGCTATTTCCTGTTCGCCACCACACAGGAGCAGCTGGACTATTTGCGCTTTCCTTTGGGGGGACTGGAAAAGGATGACGTGCGCATCCTGGCGGAGAAATACGGTCTTCAGGTCGCCAACAAGCCGGACAGTCAGGATATCTGTTTCGTACCCAATGGTAATTATGCCAGCGTCATCGAACGCTTGCGCCCTGGCGCATCCGAAGCCGGCGAGATTGTGCATTTAAACGGTGATGTGCTGGGCTACCATAAGGGTATCATTCATTATACCATCGGTCAGCGTAAAGGATTGGGGATCGGGGGAAGGGACCCGCTTTATGTGATCCGGCTTGATCCGGAAAAAAATCAGGTGATCGTTGGCCCCAAGGAAGCGCTTGGTGTGACGACGTTGCATTTGAAAGAAGTCAACTGGCTTGGCCAGACAGAGATTTCTTCCGAAGGGCAGGAAATAGAAGTTAAAGTACGTTCAACCCGTCCTTCAGTTCGGGCGACCTTATATGGCAGTGGCGCAGAGGGAGGGGCCAGAATTACCCTTCACCATCCTGAACAGGGAATTTCTCCTGGGCAGGCGGCGGTTTTCTATGATGGCGACCGGGTATTGGGCGGCGGCTGGATTGAGAACAAGTCCTAGGCTATTCCCGTTTGGCATTGCAGATCGATATCCGGGATTTTCAATCCGGTTTATATCTGTAAGAAAATTGTCATGTATCCGGGCCGGGGAAGGTTCCGGGGAAATGAATTTTTAGTAAAACTTTCAATATCTTACAAAATAACCTTGAGTGAATGGTTTCTTGCATGTTTCCTTTCTCTGGGGTAACCTTATGAAAATTTTTCAATGTGAAAACATCGGAATATGGGGCGCCATCATGCATATAACTGAAAGCACAAACATGCAAAACAAAATAGAATCAATGACATCTACAAAGAGAAAAAGCGACAGTAAACTGAAATCTTCGGTTGCGAAGAACAGTCTTCTGGGTCTGACATTGATGCCTTTGGCTGCATGTGGAGGAGGTGGTGGCACAGTGCAGCCGACACCGACACCGCCGCCGGCTCCCGAGCCTGATTTTATTGAAAGCCCGACAAATACGTTTACGGCCCGGGATGATAATGACCGAACCTTGCAAGAAGGAAGTGCGACTGCCGATCTTATTGTAATCGGCAAGGCCGGCAATGATAATATCACGACGGGGACTGGCGATGATGTCATCACCGCGGGGCGGCTGGTGCGGATACGGTGGATGCAGGCGCCGGTGTGGATACGGTGTCTTATGCAGGGTCGGCCGCAGGCGTAACAGTCGATTTATCAGCCGGTACAGGGCTTGGCGGGGATGCAGAAGGGGATACACTGGCCAACATTGAAAATGTGACGGGCAGCGCACAGGCAGATATACTGACAGGCGGCGGCGGCGTAAATATTCTTTCTGGCGGTGCCGGGGACGACACCTTAACGGGCGGCGCAGACAATGACACTTTGATTGGCGGGTCAGGCGCGGATGCGCTTGATGGCGGTGCGGATATTGATACGGCGAGCTATGCAGCGTCTGCTGCAGGGGTTACAGTAAACCTCGCGGCGGGCACCGGTCTTGGCGGTGACGCGGCAGGTGATACGCTGGCCAATATTGAAAATCTGGTGGGCAGCGCGTTTGCGGATACACTGACGGGTGATGGCGGTGCCAACAGTCTTTCCGGTGGCACCGGAAACGATATTCTGATGGGCGGTGCAGGCGCGGATGCGCTTGATGGCGGTGTGGATATTGATACGGCAAATTACGCGGCATCTGCAGCCGGCGTGACGGTTGATCTAGCGGCGGGTACCGGTCTTGGTGGTGACGCGGCAGGTGATACGCTGGCCAATATTGAAAATCTGGTGGGCAGTGCGTTTGCGGATACATTGATCGGCGATGGCAGTGCGAACAGTCTTTCCGGTGGCGCCGGAAACGATAGCTTAATCGGTGGTGCAGGCGCGGATGCGCTTGATGGCGGTGTGGATATTGATACGGCAAATTACGCGGCGTCCGCAGCTGGCGTGACGGTTGATCTTGCGACGGGTACCGGCCTTGGCGGTGACGCGGCAGGTGATACGTTGGCCAATATTGAAATTCTGGTGGGCAGTGCGTTTGCGGATACACTGACCGGCGATGGCAATGTTAACAACCTTTCCGGCGGGGCGGGCGACGATATCTTGATCGGCGGGTCAGGCGCGGATGCACTTGATGGTGGTGCTGGAATTGATACGGTGAGCTATACGGCGTCAGCTACAGGCGTACTTGTTGACATTGAGTCCGGGACGGCGAACCTCGGCGATGCAGAAGGGGACACTTTTGTCAGTATTGAAAATGCAATCGGCAGTGCGTTCGACGACACCCTGGTTGGCGATGGCAGTGACAACACCCTTACCGGCGGCGCGGGGGCCGATGTTCTGAGCGGCGGCCTGGGCGTTGATACGGCGAGTTATCTGGATTCTGCAGCCAGCGTGACGGTTGATCTTGCGGCAGGAACCGGTCTTGGCGGTGATGCAGAAGGGGACACTCTAAGTAATATTCAAAATATATCAGGCAGTGCCTTTAATGATGTCCTTACGGGAGACGCTGCCGTGAACAGCCTCTTTGGGAATGAAGGAAGTGACGAGCTGGACGGCGGCGCCGGCGGCGATGTCCTGAATGGCGGTGGCGGAAATGACGGCGTGAGTTATATCACATCGGTAGCCGGGGTTACGGTTGACCTGACAGCCGGAACCGGAAGCGGTGGCGATGCCGAGGGAGATGTCCTGATCAGCATTGAGAATATTCAGGGCAGTTCCCTTGCGGACAGTCTTATCGGAGATGACGGGGTTAATACCTTGTCAGGCCTGGGGGGTGATGACGTGCTTTCAGGTATGGGTGGCAGGGATTTTCTGCGCGGATATGCCGGCACGGACACCTTGAATGGGGGGGACGGGGATGATGTATTGTTCCTCTATGACGGAGACCATCTGGATATCTTCAATGGCGATGCGGGGAATGATACGCTGGATGTACAGGCCACAGGACTGAATTTGGATCTGGCGGCATTATCCGTGACTAATATGGAAAATATTGACCTTCTGGGGACCGGCGGCAATAGCCTGGTATTGACCCAGGCCGACGTTCTGGCGGTCACGGACGTTGATAATATATTGATCATTAAAGGAGATGGCGACGATAGTGTCTCATCCGTGACACAGGATTGGGTGCTGGGAGACGACCAGGTGATAGGCGGGGAGACATATAATACCTATACTTCAGGTACGGCAACTTTATTGGTGGATGCCGATATCATGGATACAATTTCCTGATGGTGTTGCCTGGCCGGATTGTATAAGGTTGCACTAGAACCTGAATGATAAAAAAGGGGAAGGTGATGTTGCGGATTGCTTTTTGTGTTTTTTTACTGGTTGGCACTGCGGCGTCATCCTCTGCTGCAGATAAAATGCAGGTGGTGATGTTGGGGACAGGGACGCCGAATGCTGATCCTGACAGGTCGGGCCCCGCTGTTGCTATCGTCATGGGGAATCAGGCCTATCTGGTGGATGCGGGACCGGGCGTCGTGCGGCGGGCAGCTGCTGCGGCCCGTAATGGTGTTGTGGCGCTGGAAGCTGATAAGCTCAATATTGTTTTTCTGAGTCATCTTCATTCGGATCATACGCTGGGTTTGCCGGACCTGATCTTTACGCCTTGGGTGTTGGAGAGAGTGGCGCCGCTCAAACTGTTTGGCCCCAAGGGCACACAGGATATGGCCAATCATTTGCAACAAGCCTATTCGGAAGATATTCATTTGCGGCTGGAAGGGCTGGAGCCCGCCAACGAGGAGGGTTATAAAACCGATGTTACAGAGATTGATGCACCCGGTGTCGTATATCAGGATGCGGCTGTCACTGTCGAAGCCATACCGGTTTTGCATGGATCGTGGGAAACGCCCTACGGGTATAAATTTTCCCATAAAGGCCAGACCATAGTGATTTCAGGTGATGCGCGCCCGAGCCCGGCCTTGATTGAGGCGGCAACCGGGGTCGATATTCTGGTCCATGAGGTTTATTCCGCCGAGGCCTATAAAAGCCGTCCTCCGGTGTGGCAAAAGTATCATGCTCAATTTCATACATCGACGATCGAGCTCGCGGAAATCGCCCAGAAAACCAAACCGAAGTTGCTGGTGCTCTATCATCAGCTCTATTGGGGCAGGAGTGACGAGGACCTGATCCGGGAAATTCGTGAGGCAGGATATACAGGGCAGGTTATTTCAGCAACTGATCTGGATATTTACTAAGGCGCAGGAAAATGACAGGCATATGTGATCTTGGTGTTCTTTTAAGGGATATGCGACCGGAACTGTCGCAAAAAAAGTATGTCTTTTGTACACTGGCGATCGATGCGTTTAAGGCCTTGGCGGATTGTACGCCGTTATGTGTGTTCCATGAGCCTGAAGGCGTGAGCCTTATTATGGAAGAGTCCATGGCGATGGCGACGGGCCTGCCTTACGACGGCACATACCGGAAAATCACCTTGCAGGTTCAGTCCAGTCTGCAAGCCGTTGGGTTAACCGCAGCGGTGTCTGGCGCCTTGGCAGACCAGGGAATAAGCGCGAATGTGGTCGCGGCATATTATCACGATTATATCTTTGTCGAAATGGAAACCGCAGATCAGGCGCTTGACGTGCTGAATCGATTGTCACTTGCGTAGCAAAAAATCGATGGTGCCGTCTGGTCAAAATCTGTGACTGCTGATTTTAACGATTTAACACGGGATCCCGCAGGCTCTCAACGGCGCCGAGGATCTGACCTATAAAGTCTCCAGGAACGCTCAGTTCTTCCAAGGTTTCTTTGAGAAGATTGCCGACGGTATCAAAATGCGTGTCGTTGATGCCTTTTTGTCCCAGATTTTGGTGAGACCGGCGCATATACTCTCCCGAATTTTCGGCTTTTCCAGTCATAAGAAGCGTGAGGAATTTTTTCATCTTGCTGCGCTGTTGCGGCATGTCAATGTCTGCAAAGAAAGGATCCAGAGACTTTTCACTATTGATTTTATCGTAAAAAATATCGACTGCGGCATCTACCGCAGGCTCACCGCCAATTTGGGTATATAGGTTGGTCATAAAATACGCCTCAGGTTAAATGTAAATTACATTAGTAATTAATAATATTAAGGCGTTTAAAAAGGGTTAAATAAATTACTTATTGTTCAAAGAGGGGGGATTGTCGCATCTGCGACTGGGAGGAAATGGTAAAGGGGGGGAGAACTCCCCGCGCGCATTATGACGGGCGCGGTGAGTGAATTGGATGCGATCTTCTATCCTGTCAGTTTAACGATAACCTGCAGGGGGCAAGATAACCCTAGTCGAGCAGCTGGATATCAGCGGCAGCTTCTTTGCCTCTGTTTTCAGCAATATCGTAACTTACTTTTTGTCCGTCGTTCAATTGATGAACGCCTGCTTTTTCAAGAGCAGTAATATGTACGAATACATCTTTGCCGCCTTCATCTGGTGCGATGAAGCCATAGCCTTTATTTGCGTTAAACCATTTCACTGTGCCAGTTGCCATTTGTAGAGCATCCTTGTTTGTCTGTACTTAAGTTATTCCCGTTTATGCCGGGAGGGTCGTTCAAGAGTTTGCAGTTTAGTCGTATTTGAAGTCATTGGAGAGCTCTAGAAACAGGCATTTCAAAGTCACATGATGGACGTATTAGTCACTTTAGCGGACCGTTACCCCTTACGAGGTTCTGTTTTAAGATTCTTAATTCATATCCTCAAAATTGAGCTTAAATTGTAACTCAGTATGTATTTTTAAGTCAGAAATATCAAAAAATCAATCTAATATTTTGATCCCGTTGTCTAATTTCACTTTTGCAGGAAATTTTTTGAGGGCTTTGGGAAGTAAAGTGAGTTCTATAGAGGAGGTGAGTCTTTTCAGAAGGAATTTTGTAAATTTTCAGATTCTATTTCCACAATATAGAAATCATTTCCATTTAATGGAAATCGTGATATGAAAAGAGGAGATGAAGACTGGAAAGGAAGCCCTTTGATGACCTCTTATGAACGCCGTGGCGCACTGCAGATTGCCCAAGAATTATGCTGTCTGGTTGAGCAGGACATTCTGCCATCCCTTTCTGTATCGGCCGATGTGGTGTGGCAAGGATTGGCGGACCTGGTGGAGAGGTGTGGTCCGATAAACAAGACCCTGTTGGCGCGCCGTGAAGACCTGCAACTGAGGCTGGATAGCTGGCATAAAGACCATCGGGGGGCGTTCGATCCAGATGTGTATATGCGTTTTCTTTGCGATATTGGCTATTTGGTGCCGGAAGGGGCTGACTTTTCCATTGCCACGACAAATCTGGATGCGGAAGTCTCCATCCTTGCCGGGCCGCAACTGGTGGTGCCGGTGGATAACGCACGTTATGCCCTGAATGCAGCCAACGCCCGATGGGGCAGTCTGTTTGACGCCCTTTACGGCAGTGACGTCATCGCCGGAAAGGTGGCCTCCGGGGGGTATGATTCGGATCGCGGCGCACAGGTGATCGCCTGGGCCACTGATTTCCTGGATCAGTATATCCCTTTGGCGGAGGCCTCTCACGGTGATGTGCTGGAATATATTGTCGATGAAACGGCTGAGCCTGCCGCCCTGACGGTGGCGCTGAAAGGCGGGACGAGCGATCGGCTACGCTATCCAGAGGGATTTCGTGCAAGATGTCAGGATGGGGGACGATTGACGTTGCTGTTCTGTCATCATGGTTTGCACCTGGAACTCGTCATTGATCGCAGCCATCCGGTGGGTGCGGAAAATCTGTCCGGTGTCTGCGATGTCATTCTGGAATCGGCCCTGACGGCAATCATGGACTGTGAGGACTCTGTCGCGGCGGTTGATGCCGAGGACAAGGTGCGGGTCTATCAAAACTGGCTCGGCCTGATGAAGGGCGATCTCACGGCCGACGTGCAAAAAGGCGGCAAAACGATAGAGCGCCGTTTAAACCGGGACCGATTGTATCAAGGTGTTTGCGGCGAAGACCTCCGGCTGCCAGGCCGCAGCCTGATGCTGGTGCGCAATGTGGGCCACCTGATGACCACGGACGCCGTGTTGGATGAAAAGGGTAACGAGATACCGGAAGGCATTCTTGATGCCCTGATCACTAGTCTGTGCGCGTTGCATGATAGGGGCGCGAACAGCCGCACGGGCAGCATCTATATCGTCAAACCGAAAATGCACGGGCCGGAGGAGGCCGCCTTCACCAATGATCTGTTTGACCAGGTCGAGGATATCCTAAACCTGCCGCGTCATACGATCAAGGTTGGGGTGATGGATGAGGAGCGCCACACCACGGTCAATCTGAAAGAATGCATCCGGGCGGTGAAGGACCGGATCTTTTTCATCAACACCGGTTTCCTTGACCGCACCGGCGATGAAATCCATAGCGTTATGGAGGCCGGCCCCATGGTGCGCAAGAACGCCATGAAGGGCGAAGCCTGGATTGACGCCTATGAACGCTGGAATGTGGACATCGGTCTGAGTGTCGGCATGCAGGGCCGGGCCCAGATCGGAAAGGGCATGTGGGCCATGCCAGATGAGATGGCGCAGATGATGGCGAGCAAGGGCGATCATCTCCTTGCCGGGGCCAGTTGCGCCTGGGTGCCGTCACCGACCGCCGCCACCCTGCACGCCACCCATTATCACACCCATGATGTGGCGGCGCTGCAGAAACAACTCATCCGCCGCCCGCGCGCGGCGTTGCAGGATCTCCTGACCTTGCCGATCATGTCGGAAACCACCGTCAGCGATGCCGAGATAGCAGAGGAACTGGCCAATAACTGTCAGGGTATCCTCGGCTATGTGGTGCGCTGGATTGATCAGGGGGTGGGCTGTTCGAAAGTGCCGGACATTGACCATCGCGGCCTGATGGAAGACCGGGCGACGTTACGGATTTCGAGCCAGCATATCGCCAACTGGCTGCATCATGATATCTGCACTGGCCCGCAAGTGGAGAAGACCTTGCGCCGCATGGCGTTGGTGGTCGATCAGCAGAATAAAACTGATCCGCTTTACCAGCCAATGGGCCCGGATTTCACCGGTGTTGCCTTTCAGGCGGCCCGCGATCTTATTTTCAAGGGGCGGGATCAGCCGAACGGTTATACGGAACCGCTGCTGCATGCCCGCCGTCGGGAAGCGAAGGCGCAACAGATATGACGGAAAAAGTGATCGGCAAAGGCCAGGTGCAGTCCCTGACACGGGCGTTTTCCCTGCTGGAATGCGTCGCGGATGCGGGGATCGGTCTAAACCTCAGTCAGGTGGCGGCCAAGCTGGATCTGGCGCCGTCGACCGTGCATCGGCTGCTGAATGCCATGAAAGACAGGGGCTATGTCGAGGTGGATCCGGCGACGGGGCTTTGGTCCGTGGGCCTGCAGGCCTTCCGTGTCGGCAATGGTTATCTGCAGAAACGCGATTTTGTCACCCAGGCGCGGCCCTATATGAAAAAACTGGTGGCCGAGGTCGGGGAAACGACGAGTCTCGCGGTGCTGGACGGCGATCAGATGACCTTTATCGCCCAGGTGGAATGCCGCGAAGTGATGCGCATGTCGGTGCCTCTTGGCAATCGGGTGACGCTATACGCCTCGGCCGTCGGCAAGATGCAGCTGGCGACCCTGTCGGATGCTGAAGCCGCTGATTTGATGAAAGATGTCGCTTTTACGCCACTGACCGAGCGCACCCATGTCGGCCTGCCCAGCCTGTTGGCTGAGGTACAGGACATCCGCCGTAAGGGATTCGCCATTGATGAGCAGGAACAAAGCCTGGGCATGCGTTGCGTCGCGGCGGCAATTTATAATGAACATCGTGAGGCGGTGGCCTTTTTGACCATTGCCGGACCGACGGTGCGGCTAAAACAAAAAACTTTAAACACAATCGGTAAAATAGTCAGAGCGCTGGCGGATGAGGTCACAGGGGCCATCGGCGGACGCGAAAAAGACGAGACCTAGAGAGGAAGACCCATGGAACTTGATATCACAAGCTGGCTCAGTATGGCCATTCGCTGGCTGCATCTCATCACCGGCATCGCCTGGATCGGGTCATCCTTTTATTTCATCTGGCTGGACAATCATCTGCGCAAGGCCAAGGATGAGGTGGATACCGCCAAGGGCGTTTCCGGCGAGCTTTGGGCCGTGCATGGCGGCGGTTTTTACCACAAACAGAAATACAGCGTCGCCCCGCCGGAAATGCCCGGCGAGCTGCACTGGTTCAAATGGGAAGCCTATTTCACCTGGATCAGCGGATTTTTGCTACTGGCGGTCGTCTATTATTACGGCGCGTCGGTCTTTCTGGTTGATGCTTCCAAATACGCCATGGCGCCCCTCACGGCGGTGGCCATAGGCATTGCTTTTCTCATTGGCGGCTGGTTGGGTTACAATCTGCTGTGCCGTTCGCCGCTTGGGCAGAATAATGTCGCGTTCGGCTGGGTGTGGTTTGGATTGCTGACCTTATCCGCCTGGGGCCTGTCGCAGATTTTTAACGATCGCGGCGCTTATATCCATGTGGGCGCGATGATTGGCACCGTGATGGCGGCCAATGTCTTTATGGTGATTATTCCCAATCAGAAGAAAGTGGTTGCCGATCTGGTGGCGGGCAAGGCGCCTGATCCCCGTCTGGGGCAGGTGGCGAAGCAGCGTTCTCTGCATAATAATTACATGACCCTGCCGGTGCTGTTCATCATGATCAGTAATCATTATCCCCAGACCTTCGCCAACCCGCATGGCTGGTTAATCCTGGCCGGGATTGGTGCCGTTGGCTGGGTGATCCGGCATTTCTTTAACCTGAAGCACCGGGGAGAGACCCGTTACGGGCTGGTGGTGCTGGCGGTGGCGGGCTATATCGGCGTGATGGCGTTGGCGGCGTACCTCAGGGATCAGGCTCGGTCTGATGTGACCGTTGATGCGAATCAAGTCTCCTTTACGCAAGTGCAACAGATTATGGACAAGCATTGCGTCGCCTGCCATGGCACAGAGGCCACCCATGAATTGTTTGACGAAGCCCCCAACGGGGTGATCTTTGAGGCCAAAGATGTTATCCTGAAATACCGGGATCAGATTCTAGAGCGCGCGGTGGTCAGTCAGGATATGCCGCTGGGTAACGAAACGGGCATGACCGATGAAGAGCGGGCGACACTGGCAGCCTGGCTTAAGAAGACGGAGACGGACTAAATGAAAATCCTCACGGCACAATCCCTGACAAAGGCGGATTTCGCCCCTTACGGCGATCTGGTGGCGGCGCATCCGGTGGCCGCCAAACATATGATCAATGACGGCCATACCATCCGTTATCATGATCTGGCCGATATTCATTGTCAGGATAAGGTGGCGAAGGTGACGGTGAATATTTTCCGCTCCGACATGCAGGCCTTGCCGGTGATGATCGAGAAAATGGAACGTCATCCCAAATCCAGCCAGATGTTTATGCCGCTGTCGGACCGGCCTTATCTGGTGGTGGTCGCGCCGCCGGGGGACTTCGATCCGGACAGGGTCGAGGCTTTTGTCGTGCGCGCAGGTCAGGGGGTGAATTATCACGCCGGCACCTGGCATCATTACAGTCTGGCGCTCGAGGGGGTGAGTGATTTTCTCGTGGTGGATTATGCCGATGTGGAGGATAATTGCGACGAAGTGGCCCTGTCCGAACCGCTACAGGTGAGATTGCCCTAGCCGAAGATTTCCAGCAATTGCGCGATGACGCCAATGGCGACAATCTCCGGGGCCTTGCCGGGGATGCTGCTGAGGCCGATGGGGCAGGTGAGGCGGGCGCAGTCTTCTTCCGACAAACCGTCTTCTTCGCGAAAGCGCTTGAGGAAGCGGGTGCGTTTGGTCTTCGAGCCGATCAGGCCGCAATAGGCCGCATCGCCCCGGGCCAATATGGCGGCGGTGATGGCGTAGTCGATCCGGTGGCTGTAGCTCATCACCAGATAGGCGCAGCCGGGCGGGGCTTCCGCCACAACCTCAACCGAGGCGGTGGAAATACGCTTTTCCACATTGGCGGGCGCATAATTCGGGAATTCTGCTTCCCGACGATCGACCCAGATAACCCGGAACGGTAGATTATCTAGCCGTGCGACAATCGCCTTGCCCACATGGCCCGCGCCAAACAGATAAAGCGGTGTACGCCGGTCACCCAAAGGTTCTATCAAGGTATCGGCGGTTTGAAGGATCGTTTCAACCGGTTCTGGCAGGATGGCTTTCTGAACGTCCGGGCCGGTAAGCACAGATTGCAGGCTGGAAAGCGTGAGGCTGGCGTCGGCAGTTTCAATTTTTGTCAACAGCTCCAGATGTTGTGGGTCGAGCCGTTCAAGCAGTAATTCAACCCGTCCACCGCAGCATTGTTGGGTCTTGGGGCCAAGCGGCACATCCAGCTGCCGGACGTAAGGGCCGTCTGATCCTGCCATCAGCCGCGCCTGCTGCATCGCCATCTGTTCGAGAGTGCCGCCGCCGATGGTGCCTTTGATCCCCTCCGGTCCGACCAACATCTTGGCGCCTGCCTCGCGGGGGATCGAGCCGTGGGCCGCGCTGACGGTGACCAGAACCGCCCAGCCGTGGGTGGTGATCAATTTTGTCGCTTCGGCTGTCCAATGGGTCATGGGTCGATCTTGCTCAAAATTTCTTCCGGTGTCGCCGGGGCGTTGAGGGATGGGAAGCTGTGATCGTCGCCGCAATGCCGCACCGCCTGTGTCAGGGCGCAATGCACCGCGTTGGCCAGCATGAAAGGCGGTTCGCCGACAGCTTTCGAGCGTTTGATGGTCATTTCCCGGTTTTCCCCGTCCCACAGGTCGATCTTCATCACCGGTGGCCGGTCGGCGCTGGTGGGGATTTTATAGGTCGAGGGCGCATGGGTGCGCAGCACGCCGCTGTCATCATAGACCAGTTCTTCCGTGGTCAGCCAGCCCGCCCCCTGAATAAAGCCGCCTTCAATCTGTCCCTTATCGATGGCCGGATTGAGCGATTTGCCCGCATCATGCAGGATATCGACCCGCAGAATGCGGTTCTCACCGGTGAGCCGATCAATAATCACCTCGGCCACGGCAGCACCGTAGGCGAAATAGAAGAAAGGCCGTCCCTTGTGGCGGGCGCGGTCATAGTGAATTTTCGGTGTCTTGTAGAATCCGGTGCTGGACAGCGAAACCCGCCCGAGATAGGCCTGTTTCACCAGGGCATCAAAGCTGATCTCGCGGTTTTCAATATAGACATGATTGTTGCGGAAGCTGATATGATCCGCGGCGCAGTTATATTTTTTGGCGGCAAAGGCGATCAGGCGGCCTTTTAGGGTCTGGGCGGCATCGAGCGCCGCCATACCATTGAGGTCCGACCCGGACGACGCCGCGGTCGGCGAGGTATTGGGCACCTTGTCCGTATTGGTCGCCGAAATCTTGATCCGGTTGATGTCGATCTGGAATTCGTTGGCCACCACCTGCGCCACCTTGGTGAACAGGCCCTGGCCCATTTCGGTGCCGCCATGATTGAGATGCACGCTGCCGTCGGAATAGATATGAACCAGCGCCCCCGCCTGATTAAGATGCAACAGGGTGAAGGAAATGCCGAATTTGACCGGCGTCAGGGCGAGGCCTTTTTTAACATATGTATTCTGGGCATTGAAGGCCGCAACCTGCCTCAACCGGGCCTGATAATCGGACGTTTTATCCAGTTTTTCAATGAGTTGCGGCGCGATGTTATCTTCGACTGTCATGCCGTAAGGGGTGGTGAGGCCGGTGCCTTCGCCGTAGAGATTGGCTTTGCGCACCTCAAGCGGATCGAGGCCGCAGTCGTGGGCGACCTCATCAAGGATGCGTTCGATGGCGATCATGCCCTGAGGGCCGCCGAAACCGCGAAAAGCGGTGTTGGACACCGTATGGGTGCGGCAGCGGTAGGAGGTGATCTCGACATCGCCGAGGAAATAACAATTGTCCGCATGAAACATCGCCCGGTCATTGATTGCCGGTGACAGATCGACGGAATAGCCGCAGCGGGAGGCAAAGGCCAGTTTCAGACCGTGAATTTTACCCTGGTCCGTAAAGCCCACCTCATAGTCGATGCGGAAGTCATGACGCTTGCCGGTCATGATCATATCATCGTCGCGGTCGGCGCGGAATTTCACCGCCCGGCCAGTAAGCCGCGCCATTAGCGCCGCCGCCGCCGCATAGAGAGACGGATGCGTTTCCTTACCGCCAAAGCCACCGCCCATGCGCCGCACTTCGACCGTCACCGCATTATTGGGCAGGGCCAGAACATGGGCCACCAGATGCTGAACCTCGGTCGGGTTTTGGGTGGAAGACCAGACATGAACGTCACCATCCTCGCGGGGTTCGGCCATGGCGATCTGGCCTTCGAGATAGAAATGATCCTGCCCGCCAATGCGCAAACGACCATTCAGGGTGCGCGGGGCGGTCTTAAGAGCCTGGGCTGCATCGCCCTGGGTCATGAGCTGAGGGTCCTCGACGTAGGATTCCGCCGCCATGGCGTCATCCACCGTGATCAGGGCGGGCAACTCTTCATAAACGACCTTGGCCAATGTGACGGCTTTACGGGCCTGATCACGCGTCTCCGCCGCCACAGCGAACAGCGACTGACCGTGAAAGGATACGGTATCTGTGGCAAACAGGGGATCGTCGCCGGCGAAGGGGCTGACATCATTGACGCCGGGAATATCGGCGGCGGTGGCGACGGCGATAACACCGGGAGCGGCGCGCACGGCGTCAAGGTCCATGGAGAGAATTTTGCCATGGGCGCAGCTGCTTTGGCCGAGGCAGATATGCAACATGTCACGACGCTCGGGCAGATCGTCGATATAGCGGGCGCCGCCGGACACATGCTTCGCGGCGCTGTCATGGCGCAGTTCTTTGTGGATGTCACCTTTGATGGCCTGTGGGGTGGTCTCAGACATGGGCGGTTCCTCCCAAGGCATTATGGCCGACAAGGCGGGTGGTGGCGCCTGGCGTCGTCTGTTCATGGTAACATTTCAACAGCAGGTTTTGCGCCACTTTCATGCGGTAGTCGGCGCTGGAGCGCATGTCGCCTATGGGTTTAAAGTCAGTTTCCAGGGCGACCATGGCCGCCTCAATGGTTTTCTCGCTCCAGGGCGCACCAACCAAGACTTTCTCGGTGAGCTTTGCTCGAGCCGGGGTTGCCGCCATGCCACCATAAGCGATGCGGGCGTTGCTGACCAGACCCTTTTCGAGGGTGATGTTAAAAGCGGCGCAAACTGCCGAGATATCCTGATCAAAACGCTTTGAAATTTTAAAGGCGCTGAAATGCTGATCTTTATCGAGCTTTGGGACCTCTATGGCGGCGACAAATTCTCCGGCGCGTAGATCCTGTTTGCCGTAAGCGATGAAATACTCTTCCAGAGGCAGGCGACGGACGCCTTTCGCCGACTGTAAAACCAACGTGCTGTCGAGGGCGATCAGCAAGGGCGAGCTGTCGCCGATTGGGGAGCCGTTGGCGATATTGCCGCCAAGGGTGCCGCTGTTGCGGATCTGGGTCGAGCCGATGCGGCGGATGACTTCGCCGAGGTCGGGAAAATGTGGGTTGAGCGCGGGTAATGCCTCGGCATAACTGACACCAGCGCCAATTGTAATAAGGTCTTTGCTTTCAGAAATTTGTTTGAGATCCACTATCTGCCCGAGATAAATCAGGCAGGGCAGGTCACGCAACTGTTTGGTCACCCACAAGCCGACGTCCGTGCCACCGGCGAGGAGGGTCGCGTCCGGATATGTCGCCATCAGTTCCGCGAGGGCGTCCGCCGTCTTCGGCGCGAAATATTTCTTAACGGCGCCTGTATGGGAGCAGGTCCAGCTGAGCGCCAGCGTATCTGCTGTGGTCATGTCTTCCAGTTCCCGAACCCAGTCCGCCTCAAGAGCGCTGAGGTGATCGTCCAGGGTTTCGCTGAGCACCTGACGGGTGGCGTCGATAATCGGCCCATAGCCGGTGCAGCGGCAGAGATTGCCAACCAGGGCATTATTGATGCTGTCGAGGTCCTGTCCGCCGCCGGAACGCAGATGGGCATATATGGACATGACGAAACCCGGTGTGCAGAAACCGCACTGGGAGCCATGCAAATCAGCCATGGCCTGCTGCACCGGATGCAGACGGCCTTCAGGCGAGACGAGATCTTCGACGGTGAGAATCAGTTTGCCATCCAGGGTGGGCAAGAACAGGATACAGGCGTTGACTGCTTCGAAGTGCAGCTTGCCGTTTTTTAAACTGCCGACAACGACCGTACAGGCGCCACAATCGCCTTCGCCGCAGCCTTCCTTGGTGCCGGTGCGCGCCCGGTCATAGCGCAGATAATCCAGCAGACTTGTGCTGGGATCAATGTTTGTGATGTCCTGACGCTTTCCGCCGAGCAGAAAATGTATGCTGTCTTGGGTCATATATCTGCGTCCTAACTTCCGCGGTAGGTGCTGTAGCCATAGGGGGAGATCAGCAGCGGGATATGGTAATGGACGTCACTGTCCGTGACGCCAAAATCCACCGGAACCACATCGAGGAAAGCCACCTCATCCGGGCTTGAAAAATAATCCCCCACATGAAAGTCGAGCCGGTAGCGTCCTGCCTGCATCTGATCACCGGACAGTAGGTGCGCGGCGCAGCGGCCATCCGCGTTGGTGATAACATCCGCAAGGCATTGCTGGTCTGCCAGGCGCGTTATGCGGATGCGAACCCCGGCCGCAGGTTTGCCCGAAGCGGTGTCCAGTACATGCGTGGTGATTTTACCCCTGTGTCCCATGGATGTTTTCCTTCTAGATTCTGTCTTTTCTTCTATCTTGTTTTTCGCAGATTGTACTTCAGATGTAAAGAATATTGTTGACAATTTGTCTGATCTTTTGTCTACATTATAAGGTGGTTTACCAAAATAACGAGGCTTTGATGGCCAGCAAACAAGCACTTTCTGGCGATGATATATACCGCCATATACAGGAATCAGTTTTAGAACAAAGGCTTATGCCGGGCACCCGCATGGCCGAGGAAGCCCTGTGCACAATATATGGTACAGGTCGGGCGACCATTCGAAAAGTACTGGTGATGCTGGCGGAAGATCAGATTGTCACTCTGGAACGCAACAAGGGGGCTGTGATTGCAAGCCCCACGGTGGATGAAGCCCGTCAGGTGTTCGAAGCGCGTCAGGCCCTGGAAATAAGTCTTCTTGATTGGGCGATGCAGCGGGCGACCGCAAGCGATATCAAGAAGCTATATGCCCATATCGAACGGGAACGGGCGGCGCTGCGGCAGGGTAATATTGGCGAGTGGGTGCGCTTGTCCGGTGAGTTTCATCTGGTCTTGGCGAAAAGCGCCCGCAATGAGGTTTTCTTTTGTTTTCTCGAAAAACTGGTGTTTCGCACATCTTTGATTGTCGGGCTCTACGGTAAAGCCGCAGCGGTGAATTGTTGTGTTGATGATCATGTCCATCTCGTTCAGGCGCTGGAAAAAGCGGACCAGGTGACAGGCCGGGCGCTGTTGATTGAACATCTGGGGCATATTGAAGAACGTCTGGTTTTCACCGACCCCGGCGGTGATGAAGATCTCTACCGGGCCTTGTCGCCGTCCTTGATCAAACGGAAAGCGAGCTGAGGATGCCTGACGTCAAGAATTATCCTCGTGACCTGGTGGGTTATGGCGCGACGCCGCCGCAGGCCCGCTGGCCGGGAAAGGCGAAAATCGCAGTACAATTCGTCCTCAATTACGAAGAGGGCGGCGAGAATTGTATTTTGCACGGCGATGAGGGCGCAGAGCGGTTTCTCTCCGAGATGATCGCGGCGCCGGAGGTGTTGGGCGCACGGCATATGAGCATGGAATCCAACTATGAATATGGCAGCCGGGTCGGGGTCTGGCGCTTGCTGAAGCTGTTCGCCCGCTATGATATTCCCCTGACCATATTCGGCGTCGCCATGGCGCTGGAGCGTCACCCGCAGGTGGTGGAGGCGTTTCTCAAGGCCGGGCACGAGATTTGCTCTCATGGATACCGCTGGATCAATTATCAGGATGTGCCCAAAGAGGTGGAACGCGAGCATCTGCAGAAAGCCATTGAGATCATTACCCGGCTAACCGGGGAGCGGCCTTTCGGCTGGTATACGGGGCGCACGGGGCCTAACACGCGTGAGTTGGTTGTCGAGGAGGGCGGTTTTCTCTATGATGCGGATGATTATAACGATGATCTGCCCCATTGGGTAAAGGTTGGCGACAAGGATCATCTGGTGGTGCCCTATACGCTGGATGTTAACGACATGCGTTTTGCGACCGCCCAGGGGTTTAATGCCGGGGATCAGTTTTACAGTTACCTGAAGGACAGCTTCGATGTGCTCTATGCCGAAGGCGAAGATTGTCCGCGCATGATGTCCATCGGTTTGCATTGTCGCATTGCCGGGCGCCCGGGGCGGATTGCCGCGCTGGAACGGTTCATCAAATATGCGACAACACATCAGGATGTCTGGTTTACCCGGCGCATTGATATTGCCCGTCATTGGCGGATGACACACCCGGTAAGAAAAGGGGACTAAAATGACTGATTATTTGCCTCTGCGGCCGAGCAGCCTCTCGCATGAGGAATTTATTGACGCTTACGGCGGAATCTATGAGCATTCGCCCTGGGTGGCGGAAAAAGTATGGCAGTTGCATATGCGTTTTACAGTGGACCGGCCGGCGAGCCTGCATTTTGCTATGAAGCAAATTGTTGACGGGGCGGGGGAAGAAAAGCAACTGGCGTTACTTTGCGCCCATCCTGATCTCGCGGGCAAACTGGCGCTTGCCGGGGAACTCACGGCTGAGTCAACGGCAGAACAAATGAGCGCCGGCCTTGATCTTTGCACAGAAGCGGAATTTGAAGAGTTGCAAGCATTGAATAAACTCTACCGGGAAAAATTCGGTTTTCCGTTCATCATTGCCGTACGTGGGCTGACCAGAACTGATATTATCGAGAGCTTCCGGCTGCGGGTGCATCATGACCGGGAGACTGAATTCGCGACGGCACTGGCCGAAGTTCATAAAATTGCCCTCTTGCGCCTCAAAAACCTATAAAAGGAAAACCACATCGTGAATGTACTGCCTGAGTTTGTCACACGCTATCCCAATTTGGCGGAAGCCCGTCTTGGCGCGAAAGTGGTGTCCGCCACCGATGATTTTTTTGCCCCGAAAGAACGACTGATCAGTCGGACGGACCCGGTATTTATTCCTGACAAATATGATGATCACGGCAAGTGGATGGACGGCTGGGAAAGCCGCCGCAAGCGCACGCCCGGCCATGATCATTGCGTCGTGAAGCTCGCCAAACCCGGCCGACTGCACGGTGTGGAAATCGATACCCGGCATTTTACCGGCAATTATCCTCCGGCGGCTTCGCTGGAAGCCTGTTATAGTCTTGACGGTTGTCCGGCAGTCGATGTGGCCTGGATCGAGGTTTTGCCGCAGGAAGAGTTGCAGGGGGACCGTCAACATTTCTTTGATATCGGTAATAATCAGGTCTGGACTCATATCCGGTTGCATATCTATCCTGATGGCGGGGTGGCGCGGCTTCGGGTTTACGGCGAGATCGAAGTGGACTGGACATCGAAGCAGGGCGCGCTCATTGATTTGGCGGCACTGGAATGGGGCGGCATGCCCTTGGGCTGCAATGACGCGCATTTTGGCGTGCCGATGAATATCATCACCCCCGGCGTGGCCGAGAATATGGGTGATGGCTGGGAAACCCGCCGACGCCGTACGCCGGGCCACGACTGGGCCGTCTTTGCGCTAGCCCATCCCGGTGTTCTGGAACAGGTACGGATTGAGACCACACATTTCAAGGGCAATTATCCCGACCGTTTTTCCCTGCAGGCGATCAATGCAGGGGCAGGGACGGATGAAAATTTGCTGATCCAGGCGGTGGATTGGCCGCTGTTATTGCCTGAGCAGAAACTCTCGGCCGACGGCATTCATGAATTTTCCGATAAGCTGGAGAACCTCGGGCCGGTCAGCCATGTGCGGCTTAATATCTATCCGGACGGCGGTATCGCCCGGATGCGGTTGATGGGTCGGGTGACCGATTAAGTCTTAAGTCTTAACGGCTGTGGCGTTTCTCACCGGCGGTGTAAGTGGCCTTGATTGCGCGGTCATCGCCGATGGTCATCAGCACGAACAGCAGTTCTTCCAGAGTGTCCGTATATTTCATGCGGTGGTGCAGTAAAGACGTCGCGTTGGGGTCGAGCACCACCACATCGCCCGTCTTGCCCACCTCAAAACTGCCGATCTCATGATCCAGATTAAGCGCCTGGGCCGCGCCAAGGGTAATCATATGAAAAGCCTCGAAGGCGCTTAGCGACGCGCCGCGCAGTTGGGCTATTTTGTAGGCTTCGCCGAGGGTTGCCAGTAAGGACAGGCTAGTGCCCGCCCCGACATCTGTACCGAGCGCCACGGGTACGTTTTCGGTTCTGGTCCGTGCGAGGTCAAACAGACCGCTGCCGAGGAACAGGTTGGAGGTCGGGCAATGCACCAGCGTGGTTTGACGATCCGCGAGGCTTTGCCATTCCGCATCGGTCAGGTGAATGCCATGTCCCAGCAGGCTGCGCGGCCCGGTAAGTTCATAGTGATCATAAACGTCGAGGTAACCGTTACGCTCGGGGTAAAGCTCTTTCACCCAGTCAATTTCGGCGCAGTTTTCCGACAGGTGGCTCTGGACATAGACATCGGGATATTCCTGACGCAGGCTTTGCGCCACTTCCATCTGTTCCGGCGAGCAGCTCGGGGCAAAACGCGGGGTCAGGGCATAACGGTTGCGCCCGGTTTTGTGCCATTTGCGGATCAGGGCGCCGCATTGCTCATAGGCCTGTTGCGGGGTGTCGCGCAAGCCCTCCGGGGCATGGCGGTCCATCATCACCCGCCCGCCGATCATCGCCATGTGGCGTCCGCTCGCGGCGGTGAACAGGGCTTCGGCGGAGGTTGGGTGGACCGTGCAGAAGGTGGCGGCGGTGGTGGTGCCGTTGCGCAGCAATTCATCGCAGAAAAACTCCGCATTTAATGTCGCATGATCAGGATTTCTGTAGGCGAGTTCTGCCTTGAAGGTGTAATCATTGAGCCAGTCGAGCAGTTGTTTGCCGTGAGCGCCCATGATCTGAATCTGGGGATAATGCACATGGGCGTCAATGAATCCTGGCAGGATCAGGTGGCCCGGATAATGATCGACAGCCGTTCCTTTTGGCAGACGGGGCAGGATATCCTTGGCTGGACCACAGGCAGTAATCTTGCGGTCTTCCATCAGCAGGACGCCGTCTTCGATGTGGTGGATATTAGAGGGCGTATCGGGGGCGCCGGTAAACCACAATAATTGCCCGCGTATCGCTGTCCCGCTAGTTTCTGTCATGTGGTATCCAATGTGTGTTGGCAAAAAGCCCGAAAGGAAAAAGGGCGGTTTTGAAAGCATATCACGACAACATGATCTGTTGCGTTTCCAAGATGTCCGCTTGTTCAAAGGAGAATAAAATATTCCCTAAAGCTTGTAAACGCTCAAATCTAAAAAAATGACCATTTGGTCAAAAAATAACGGAATATTTTTTGCCGCACGAGGTAATGCTGATGTGGTTAATGAGATATTTACGATGTGTAATTATTATGCCAGCTTTCTCGTTCTAAAAAGCAAGCATGCCCTGGGGAATGGGCAGAATGAGGATTGGTGTGCGTTAAAAACATTAAGAATAGAAAAAAATCAGATGTTCAGGCAGGAAGAAAATCAAGACCCTCAAAGAACCGGCGAATCCAGTGCGATGAGTGAAAAAGAACTCAATGTTGATGGCAGTCAGTTGTTGAGTATTATCAAGGATTTTGCGATTGACCTTATTCAGCTTTCTTCACGGGATGAGCTAATTTGGCATGTTGTGGAAAAGGTCGCGGGACAGGCCGGTTTCGTCGATTGTGTGATTTATCTCTATGATGAAACGCGCCATGTCTTGGTGCAACAGGCTGCTTTTGGTGATAAACGCAATGAAAAAATTGACACGAGTAATGCCATTGAAATTGCATTGGGACAGGGCATCACGGGCCGTGTTGCGGTTGATCGCAAGCCGGTCATTATTCATGATACACGGCACCATAGCGGTTATATCGCGGATCTGAAATCCATGTCTTCTGAAATTTGTGTGCCGATTTTACATGAGGACCGTTTGTTCGGCGTGATTGATTGTGAGCATCCGACACCCAATTATTTTACCGGCCTTCATCTGGAAATGCTGACCACAATTGCCACCATGCTGGCCTCACGCATTGCCCAGTGGGAGGTTCTGGACAAATTGACGCAGAGCCAAAAAGAATTGTCCGAGAGCGAAGAAAAATACAGGTTGTTGTTTGAAACATCGGATGATCCGATGATGGTTTTGACGGAAAATAATTTCGACTTATGTAATGAGGCTGCGGCAGCAGTTTTCGGGTATAGTAACAGGGCGGAAATGCAGGCCATTCATCCGTCGGTCGTGTCACCGGAATTTCAACCGGATGGTAACTCTTCTTATGAAAAAGCCGAGCGCATGATGCGTCTGGCAATAGAAAAGGGGCATCATAAGTTTGAGTGGGTTCATCAGAAGAAATGTGGTGAAGATTTTCCGATGGATGTGACCTTGACGAGAATTCCTTATCAGGGACGGACAGCTCTGTTTGCGGTATGTCACGATATCACAGAACGCAAAGAGGCGATGACAGCCTTGACAGAAGCGATGATTGAGGCAACCAGCGCGAATAAGGCAAAATCTGATTTTCTGGCCAATATGAGTCATGAGTTGCGGACGCCTCTCAATGCGATCATTGGATTTTCAGAGATGATGACGCGACAGGTTTTTGGCGCTTTAGGCGACTTGAAATATGAAACATATGCTCAGGATATTCTCGGGTCAGGCAAGTATTTGCTGAATTTGATTGATGATATTCTGGATCTGGCGGCGATTGATGCGTTGGAACGGAAAATCAGCAAGACACAACTGGATGTACTAAATGTTGTTGATGAGTGCCATATCCTTGTGGACCAGTTTCTTCGGGAGAAAAAACAAAACTGCCAGCGGGACATCCCGGCGGATATTTCCCCTGTATATGCCGACGAAAGGGCTTTGAAGCAGATTCTGGTGAATCTGGTGACCAATGCGGTTAAATTTACCCCGGAAGGGGGAACCATAAAGCTGACGGTAAGACAAGAAGGCCGCAATCATGTATTTCAGTTGGCCGACACGGGTCAGGGCATTGCCGCACATCGGTTGGCGCGGATCACGGACCGGTTTGACCGAGGTAGCCTGGACCCTTTTAAGGCCGTTGAAGGCACTGGCCTGGGGCTGGCAATCGTGAAATCCCTGGTGGAGTTGCATAAGGGTTCTCTCAAAATTGAGAGCCAGGAAGGCGTGGGCACCACGGTGACCTTTCGTATTCCCCTGGGGGAAGAAACCTCTTAGGATTCGGTGTGAATATCCTCTTTGAGCGTTTTGTTTATGGCCTTTAACAGCAGGGGGAGGTTGAGGGGTTTGGCACAGACATGGTTCAATCCCGCACTGAGGAAGGTATCAATGTGATCTTTGCTTATGTCGGCGGTAATCGCAATGATAGGGGTTTGAGATTTCTCTCCCGTCATATTACGGATGGCTTTTGTCGCGTCCAGGCCATCCATTGTCGGCATTCTTATGTCCATAAGAATTAAATCGTAAACTCCTACTGTGAGGGCGTCTACAGCTTCTTTGCCATTATTTGCAAAAGTGATCTGATGATCAAGTTTGGAAAAAATGGCCTGCATGATTTGTTGGTTGATCAGAATATCTTCTGCGATAAGAATGTTAAGGACACGTGACGCGCGCCATACCCGGTTGGATGTTTCGTCCGAGGTTGGTTGAACATCATTCAGGGCCGCTCGGCAGGTCATGGTAAACCAAAAACGGCTGCCCTGATGAAGTTTGCTCTCAAAGTTGATATTTCCCCCCATCAACCGTACAAGGTCTTTTGAAATGGATAAACCGAGCCCGGTCCCGCCAAATTCGCGTGAGGTTGAATTGTTCGCCTGAACAAAGGGACGGAATAGTTTTTTCTGTGCGGGCAGGTCAATGCCGAGGCCGGTGTCAATAATTTCGAATTGCAGCATTAACCGATTAGAATTTTGCTTTAACTGACAAACTTTTAATGTGATTCCTCCTTCACGGGTGAATTTGAGAGCATTGTTCAATAAGTTAGACAAAATTTGTCCAAGGCGGCCTCTGTCAGCGTGAATGACTTCAGGTAGGTCTTTTTCCATATCAAACTTAAGATAAAGTCCTTTTTCCTCAATCGTTGGGGTAATCAGGTTCGTCATTTCGGTAATAAAATCACGCAGGTTAAAATCCACAGGAGCAAGGATGACTTTATGGGCATCCAGTTTTGACTGATCCAGAATTTCATTGAGAATATCCAGAAGGTTTTCGGCAGACGTAGTAATGCTGTGAGCCCATTGTTTTTGGTGTATTTGCAGTTCGCTTTCTTCAAGCAGCTTTGACATGCCTATGACGCCAGACATTGGTGTTCTGATTTCATGGCTCATCACCGCAAGAAATTTTGATTTTGCACTATTCGCTTTTTCAAGTGCCGCCGCCCTGGCTTCACTGGCCAGTTGGTAGCGGATTCTCTTGGTGGTGCCCTGGATGCGCGATACCAGGAAGGACAGGGAAATGAAGAATGCAGCACACCAGACCAGAATATATTTTTCGCTCGTGGTTTCTAACTGGCTGAATATATAATAAAAATAGAGTCCGGCGCCAAAGAACTGCTGGATGGCCCAGACAAAGACGGACATGGTTGTGAGCCCCAATACGGTAAGGGCGAGCATGGCAAAGGCGATTTGGAAGAAATCACCGATAATATACAGATTGGCATAAACGTTGATCATCAGTAAAAAGCCAACGATCAGGGACAAAAGGCTTGTCATCCGGACATTCAGCCACCCTTTGAAGTGAAATGTGTAAAGACAGAGACATATCCCTGTCGTTCCCAGGGAAAGCCAGAGTAATTCCGTGATGTCTGCTGAATTTTCCGCGAAATAATACCCGACAGTGCGTAGCAGGTAATAGGTGGCTATAATCAGGAGAAAGCTTGGCAAACTGTCGTATGACGTCTGGTTCAACTCGTCCTGAATGACCGCACTGTTTGCAGGTTCCTTTTGTTCCGGATTCTCAGTTTGTGCCACTCATACTCCTTAACACCGATCGGTATTTTCCGCCAGGGCGACCTTCCTAATATTAGGTATATTTAATTTATAAAGTTAAAATATTAATATTTAGCTAGTTTCTGTATGCGGTTAGTTGTTTTTACGTTGAAACTATAATGAATGTTTTATTCACAGGTCTGCAACAGGAACATCAATCCAGAAGTTTGAACCTTCGTTGAAAATACTTTCAAATCCGATGGTGCCTCTCATGGCTTCTATCAATGCTTTAACAATTGACAATCCGGCGCCGGTGCCTTCAATGCCGGATTCTTCCTTGCCGGCACGGTTGAAAGGGATAAAGACATTTTCAAATTGGTCTGCCGCTATTCCCAATCCGTCATCCTTTACATTTACCCTTATTCTTTCAGGGCTTGTTTTTTCAATGGACAGCCAGACATTTCCGCCTTCGCGGCCGTATTTAATGGCGTTTGATATCAAGTTGAGGAGTATTTGATCCATGCGAATCTTGTCAACATAGACAGGGGGTAAATCATGGGGCAAAGTCTCCATATGTAAATTGATATCATTATTTTTGAGCAGGTGGTCGACAGTGGGAACAATATCAACAACCAGTTTCCGCAAATCACACTTCTGCAAATCAAGCTCAATGGCGCCTGCTTCAATTTTTGAAAGGTGCAAAAGATCATTGATTAGTTTGAGCAGCAAAGTACCGCTTTGATGGATATGCTCAACGTATTCCAACTGCCTTTCGTTTAAGGTGCCAAATATTTTAAGCCGTAACGATTCAGAAAAGCCGATGACTGCGTTAAGTGGTGTGCGTAATTCATGGCTCATATAGGAGAGAAACTGAGACTTTGCGATATTGGCCTTCTCGGCGGCGACTTTGGCGTTTCGAAGATCTTTTTCCCGAGAGAGAGCCAATTTTGAGGCGGTGGTTTTGATCCGCACCGTATAGAGCAGGGCGCCAACACTGATGCAGAGAATGATCACCAGGCCGCCCCCGAGAAATCTAAGGTATCTTTCGTCCTGCAGGGAGAGACGCTGAATTTCATTGTCCTGTTGTAACAAGGTAATTTGTTGCTGTCTTTCTTTCAGGGTATAGTCTGCCTGTAACAATGATAATGCTGTAACGGTATTCTGACTGGCGAGTTCATCTTCATATTTGTCCCTCATATCGCGAAACATCAACGCATCTTTATAGTTTTCCCGGGTGTAAGCCAGTTTTGCTTTCAGGTCATAGAGTTTGGAAAGACTTTCTATGTCGTCGAATTTAAGAGCGTTTTTTAGAGCGCGGTCCGTAAAAGACTGGGATTCAGAATGCTTTCCCTGAGAAAATTTAATGAGTCCAAGGTAATGGTTGACGGCTGTGGATAAGCTTTCCAGATCACGATCAACGGCTTCTTTCATGGCGAGGTTGAGGAATTTCTCCGCGAGTTCATATTGCCCCATATGATAATAGGCCTCACCGGTATTCGAATTGAGATAGGCCAGCAATAGCGTTTCATTTATATTCGTGGATAGTTGTCGCGCGAGAGCAAGGTGGGGAAGGGCTTTTTCGGGCGTACCGTTTTCTTTCAAGGTAAAGGCCAGATTATTCAATATCCGGCTATAGAGAAAAGAATCTTCTTTCGGGTCTATCAGGACGAGAGCATTTTTATAGGATTCTATGGCTTTGTCATAAAGTTTTGCGCTGACAAAAAGGCTTGCAATATCAATGCGTGAGGCCGCCATACCATGTTGATGAGATGCTTTGCTGTAGTGTTCATGGGCTTTCTGGTAGGACCGCATGGCTTCGGGAATGTGGCCAAGGCCTTCCTGGCTGTGCCCGATCGCCGTGTAGATATAAGCTTGCGTGACCGGAGATACCTGTTGTTTTTCGGTGATTAGTTTTTGTGCTGCTTCTGCGCGTTCCAATGCAAATCTGAAATGCCCCTGACGGGTGCGCGCCATGGATTGAATGCCGATGAGGGCTATTTTTTCTTCCGGATCTAAGGAGAGCCGCTGGGTATCCATAATGAGTGCTGCATCGGCATAAGCTTTTTTTGGATTGGAATCGACCATTTTCTTGAGTGATTCAAGTTGCGAAGCGGAAAAGGATGCCGATGTGGTTTCGGACGTTGGCGCGGCCCAAAGGGCTTGATCAATGCCGTTTAAGGAATGTAGCAGGTAAAGAGAAAAAAGACAGACTTTCCACATATCTGGCGGGACTCTTATAATTATTTATGCACTATTTACTTTAATCTATACTAATGTTTTAAGCTTATTAGAAGGTTAATATGTAGATGGTGCTAAATTTATTCCTATTTATTGGCTGATCTCCATTAAAAAAACCGGTGCGTGAAGGCACCGGTTTTTTTCTGCAGGGGAATTTTTTTAGACTTTGGTGTCTACATGTTCCATAGGTTCTTTTTTGTTGCCGCCTTTGGCAACCCCCACCATGGCGGGACGCAACAGGCGGTCTTTGATCACATAACCTACCTGCATTACCTGTACAATGGTGCCATCTTCTTCACCGGTATCGGGAACTTCAAACAGAGCCTGATGAAGGTCATGGCTGAATTTCTCGCCTTTAGGATCAATCTTCTTGATCTTGTGGCGCTCAAGCATGTTCAGCAATTCCCGCTCTGTCATTTCGATGCCTTCGACCAGATTCTTTGCATTTTCACCGAGATCAGCCTCTTCCGGGATGGAGTCCAATGCCCGACGCAGATTGTCTCCGACGCCCAGAAGGTCGCGGGCAAAGGCGGTGATGGCATAATTGGCGGCATCTGTCTTTTCCCGTTCGGAACGCCGACGAATATTCTCGGTTTCCGCAACCGCCCGCAGCAACTTATCCTTCAGGTCGGAAATTTCAGCCTGCGCCGTAGCGAGGGCATCCGCGTCATTTGCCGGCGCGGCTGTTTCGGCAGTCTCAGCGGCTTCGGAGGCCTCCGTTGTCGAGGCGTCATTGTCAGATGTTACGTCCGCATTTTCTGTCGGCTTATCGTTTTTTTCGCTATGTTCCGTCATGTATTTGTCTCTCGGTCTTTCAAATTACTAGCTATATATTACCATTTACCCTGATGTTACAAGATCTTACCGATTACTTTCGCCGTATAATCCACCAAAGGAATGATACGGGCATAATCAAGGCGCGTCGGCCCGATGACCCCTATTACACCCAGGATATTGTTATTGCCATCCATATAGGGGGAAGCGATAACAGAAGAATCGGACAGGGAAAAGAGATTATTTTCCGAACCGATAAAAATTCTTACACCTTCCGCCGCGCGGGCATTGGTCAGCAGCTTGATCAGGTCCTTTTTAGACTCCAGGTCCCGGAACAGACGACGGACCCTTTCCAGGTCCTGAATGGCGGTCATATCCTCAAGCAGGTTGGCCTGGCCACGGATGATCAGATGTTCATGGGCGCCGTTGAAGGTCTTATCCTGTTCGCCAGCCCATACAGCCAGACCTTGCGCCACCAAAGATTGGGTCAGACTGTCCAGTTCGGCCTGCTGATTGTCGAGTTCTTTGAGAATTTGCTCACGCGCCTGGGCGAAGGTCCGTCCAACAAGTCTTGCATTAAGATAATTTCCCGCCTGGGTGAGAGCTGCCGGGGTAAGGCCCAGGGGAATGGTAATGACGCGGTTTTCCACATCATCGTTTTCACTGACCAGAACCACAAGCGCCTGAGTGGGATTAAGATAGACGAATTCAATATGTTTCAGGGGCAGGTCATTTTTAGGGGCGATCACCAGGCTGGCGCAATGGGACAGGCCGGATAAAAGGCTGGTCGCCCGGGTTAGCATGTCCTCTACATTTTTGCCACTTTCCTGACACTGCAAACGGATGTTGGTGCGTTCTTCCTTGGTCAGGTTCCCCATTTCCAGCATACCATCAACAAAAAGCCTCAAGCCGCTTTGGGTGGGAATGCGCCCGGCTGATTTATGGGGGGCATAAACGAGACCACTGTCTTCCAGGTCGGCCATAACGTGGCGTATGCTGGCGGGGGACAGGGGGTCGGCAAGCTGTTGCGACAGGGTGCGCGATCCCACTGGCTCACCCGTCAGAATATAGGTGTCCACAATCTGCCGGAATATGGTCCGGGACCGCTGGTTTAATTCTTCTATCAACATTTTTCCTAAACCCAAATGTAATGGTAGGTGGCGGCAAATTCAATGTGAGGGTGAAAAATAAATATATGGAAAGTTATGTTGTCAAAATGTTAAGTATACTTGACATTTATATTTTTGCATGTAATGTAAAGGAAGGTTGACAATTTTAATCAATCTGAATTTATAAAGGAGAAATATGATGACGACAGTTCATAACAAAATGATGAGCAGAGTAATTGAGTGTGAAAAAAGAAATATGAAGAATTTTGTGAAAAGAGTTCTGCCGACAATTATTATTTGTGTTCTCGGGCTCCTTGTCTTCAAAATTTTGTAAAATTCTGAATTTGATTAAGGGACAGATTGCAGGAGGTGCATATGAAAGAATATACAACAAAAGAAAAAAGTAATAAAAATCAATATTTTAAGGAATTCTTCCCACCGATAGTCATTTATGTCGTGCTGATTTTTACCCTAAATTTGGTGCAGGATGACCTTGAGGGGAGTGTATGGGTATATCCCGTTGCATTATCGCCTTTGGTGCCAATATTTTTCGTCTTTCGCGCCGTTATTCGTTTCATTCAACGCTCAGATGAATTCATCCGTAAACTTCATGGGGAAAGTGCAGTCGTTACTCTGGTGATTGTTAATTTTATTGGATTTGCTTATGGGTTACTGATTTCTGTGGGGATTCCTGCCCCGGATTTATTCCTGGCCGCCTCATTGATCTGTCCAGTGTATTTTCTGGTCTATGCCTATTTAAGTCGAAAGCATGGAGGCGGGGGATGTCTATAGGCCTCTTTGAAGTTCGTCTGGATTTACTCAGGTCAATAGGGAAATTCTTGCCAAATTGTCCAGGAGGAAACTGCTTTGGAAAATAAATTACGGGTTCTCAGAGCAGAACGAAAAATGTCACAGGCCCAGTTGGCGGAAGTATTGGGTGTCTCACGGCAAACCATCAACGCCCTCGAAACCGGCAAGTATGATCCGAGTTTACCGCTGGCCTTTAGTCTGGCCAAATTGTTTGACCGGAAAATCGAGGAAATCTTCTTCCCTTGACCTTCTCAACGCTGTAGAAGGGGGCAGAGAAAATTTGATTTACCAGGAGACTTAATATGCGTCCTTCAGGCCGTACCGCAGACCAACTTCGCGACGTTACTCTAGAGATGGGCTTTACCAAACATGCGGAAGGCTCATGCCTGATCAAGTTTGGCGACACCCATGTGTTGTGTACGGCGACGTTGGAAGACAAGGCGCCTCCGTTCCTGCGCGATACGGGCAAGGGCTGGGTGACAGCCGAATATGGCATGCTGCCACGTTCCACCCACAGCCGTATGGGACGGGAAGCAGCCCGGGGAAAGCAATCAGGCCGAACCCAGGAAATTCAGCGTCTGATCGGACGTTCTCTGCGGGCCGTTGTCGATATGGAAGCCTTGGGGGAACGTCAGATTCGCCTGGACTGTGATGTGCTTCAGGCCGATGGCGGAACACGCACCGCATCAATCACCGGCGCTTATGCGGCAATGGTGCAGTGTTTCCAGAAAATGATTGCGGAAGGGAAGCTGGACCGCTTGCCGATCAAGTCGCCCCTGGCGGCGGTTTCTTGTGGTATTTATAAAGGTCAGCCGGTGCTGGATCTGGATTATGATGAAGACAGCGTGGCGGAAACCGACGCCAATTTTGTTCTTACCGGCGACAAGCGGATTGTCGAGATTCAGGGGACTGCCGAAGAGCATCCTTTCACGGAAGAAGAATTTCTGCGTCTGATGCGTCTGGCGCGTATTGGTGTGGACCAGCTGGTGAAACTGCAGAATGAGGCCCTGGGCCTTTAAGATACGGAAGAGGGACCATCAACATGACACGAAAATTTAGCGGCGAGAAATTGGTGGTCGCCAGCCATAATGCCGGCAAGGTGAGGGAAATCGGGGACCTTTTGGCGCCGTTCGGGGTGGAAACCCTTTCGGCGGCGGAACTTGATTTACCGGAACCCGTGGAAGACGGTGCGACCTTTATCGCCAATGCCGAACTGAAGGCGAAAAGTGCGGCGTCGCGGGCCGGCCTTATGGCGCTTGCCGATGACAGTGGACTGGTGGTGCCGGCGCTCGACGGGCGACCCGGTATCCATTCGGCCCGCTGGGCGATCAATCCGGCAACGGGGGAACGCGATTTCCCCTATGGTATGGAAAAACTGCAGCGGGAGCTGGAAAAAACAGATGCTGATCGGGCGGCTTACTTCGCCTGCGCCCTGTCGCTCGCCTGGCCGGCGTCTGCCGATTATCCTGAAGGCCATGTGGAAACATTCGAAGGTCGGGTTTACGGAACGCTGGTCTGGCCAACCCGTGGCGATCAGGGGTTCGGCTATGATCCCATGTTTCAGGCCGACGGGGAAACCCTGACATTCGGCGAGATGGAGGCCGCCAAAAAACATGGCATGAGCCATCGGGCCGATGCCTTTAGAAAATTAATCAATGCCTGCTTTACCTGACACTCCCATAGCGCCTCTGGCGATTTATGTACATTGGCCATTCTGCCTGTCCAAATGCCCTTACTGTGATTTTAACAGTCATGTGCGGGACAGCATAGACGAGACGGCCTGGGCTGACGCCCTGTGCCGTGAGTTGACCCATTATCGGGGCTTATCCGGCCCGCGACAGGTGACCAGCGTGTTCTTTGGCGGTGGCACCCCGTCCCTGATGGCAGCAACCACCACGGAACGTGTCCTGACGACCATCGCTCAATTGTGGACGGTGGACCGGGCAGTCGAGATCACTCTGGAAGCCAACCCAACCAGTGTGGAAGCACAAAAATTCAAAGACTTTTCCGCTGCGGGGATTAATCGGGTTTCGCTCGGCATTCAGGCGCTTCAGGATGAAGACCTGAAGGCGCTTGGCCGGGAACATAGTGTTTCAGAGGCATTAGACGCCATCGCCCTGTCCCAGAAATATTTCACCAGGTCGAGCTTTGATTTGATTTATGCCCGTATGGGCCAGTCCCTGACGGCATGGGAAACGGAATTGAAACAGGCGCTGGCTCTGGTCGACGACAGCAATATCGCCGGACATCTGTCGCTCTATCAACTGACCATAGAACGCGGCACATCTTTCTATCACGCCCATAAGAAGGGCCGCCTTATTCTGCCGGAAGAAGATGTGGCGGCGGATATGTATGATTTGACGCAGCAGATTTGTAACGCCCATGGTCTTCCGGCCTATGAAGTGTCCAATCATGCGCGCCCCGGCGAGGAAAGCCGGCATAATCTGGCCTATTGGACCTATCAGGATTATATTGGCGTCGGGCCTGGCGCTCATGGTCGTCTGACCATAGAGGGGGAGCTTTATGCCCTGACCCAGGACCGCAGTCCGGAGAAATGGTTGAAAAATGTGGCTGCCGCGGGACATGCTACGGATCAGAAAGAGGCCCTGTCCGCACAGATGAAGGCGGAAGAAATGATTATGATGGGGCTGCGGCTTAACGGGGGAATTGCATTGGATGCATTTGAGAAGCGGGTCGGTCAGAAAATAGATGAATTCATTGATTCTCAGTATTTAGAGCGTCTTTTTGAACTGGATTATATGGAAAAGGCCGCGTATCAACCGGCGGCGCAGGCACAAGCTCATTTGGGGGTGACAGCCCAAGGGATGCCTTTGCTGAATGGTCTTCTGGGGCGTCTTCTGGCGTGACTGCCGCCGTCAGGTTCCGGACAGCGGTTTCCCTGTCCTGATCAATGAAATGTGTGGGGGCAGGATCAACAACGATGAAGGCATTGGCCGTTACCTCGTAAACCGCAAGCCCTCGTTCGATCAGACCATCCTGTGTGAAGCGGAACAAGCCTTCCACGCCGGTGAAACCATTTTCATCTATGATATTTTCGGTGGAGAAATTCGGCACGGCATCATGACGCACCAGAGTTGCTGTCAGTGCCATGGCATCATAGGCCAGGGTACTGAGCCGCGGGCTATCCTTACCGTAGCTGTCGCGATAACGGGCGAGGAACTTATCGGAGACTTCATGGTCCGGGGCGGCAAACCAGCCGCCGTAAAGTTGCGGTTCATGAAACAGCATTTCATCATCCCACAATCCGGTGCCGATCAACTTGACCTTGGTCGGGTCAATTTCATAATAGGATACCCATGCGGCGAGGGTGGTCAGCATGGCGCCGCCTTCGGGCAGTAACAGGGCGTCAAATTTTATGGTGCCGAGGGTTTCAGCGTTTTTGATGTCTTCCTTGAGTTCGGAGGCGAAGTCATCCTCGTCCCCGAGGCTGTCAAGGAAGGCCATTTCGCGGATAAACAGGTTGCGACGGTGGTCATAATTGGCGATGTTTTTCACGGGTGGCACCAGTTTGGTGCTGTCGGCTGGATAAAATTCCACCGTCACCATGTCACGTTCCAGATCCATGACGCTGGCGCCGAACACTTCAAGGGCGCGGGTGCCATAAGAGGTTTCAGGCACCAGGGCGGCATAGCGGGCATAGCCCTGATCGGAGCTGTAGCGCATCACGCGGCGGATTTGTTCTTCCAGGCGGAAATTCATCAGAAAGACACCGTTGCCGGCGACGGTATGATCGCTTGAAAAGCCGATGACATTAATGCCGGCGTTTTGGGCAAGGGGTTTTATGGCGGCAATGGAATGAGAAAACAATGGCCCGAGGATCAGGTCCGGCTGTTGCGCGACAAGCGATGTCATGGCCTCCGTTGCACCTTCTGCGGTGCCTTGTGTGTCGTGGGGCAACAGAACCAGTCTTTTGTCATGGGAATCAAACAATGCAAGGGTCGCCGCATTCAGCATCGCCTGCCCAATGGGGCCGTCGGGCCCGCTAAGGGGGACAAGAAAGCCAATACGGATTTCCTGCCGGGGTGTGCGGTCGTCTTCTGCGCTAAGCTGATCTCTGTCTTGTTGGTCCTGTTGGGTGGTTGCCGGGGGCAGGCTGCCGCCATCCCGTGTCAATGGCTTGCTGCCGCCACCGCAGGACGCCAGACCCAAGGTCAGGATAAGTATCATTGCCGAATTTTTTATCAAGCCGTTCCGCACACCAGGGTCCCGTCTACTCTGTCTTGGTCATTCTTCTCTGTTTTTTTCTGTCATACTCTTTATAACAAAAATACGCTACGATCCCAGAGAAGACTATAATTATGGCAAGGGTATGAAAATGCCAACTGAATTAGATAAAAAAGCCGAAAAAAGAAAAAAAGTGGCGCCTGGCCTTTATGTGACCGCGACACCGATCGGCAATCTTGGCGATATGACCTTTCGCGCACGAGAGGTGCTGGACCAGGCGGATATCATTGCCTGTGAAGATACCCGGGTAACGGGGAAGCTGCTGGCCTATTTCGATATCAAGACGCCGACGGTGCCTTATCACGACCACAATGAAGAACGTATCCTGCCGCAGTTGCTTGACCGTTTGGCGGCGGGGGAAATCGTTGCCCTGGTCAGTGACGCTGGCACGCCGTTGATTTCCGACCCAGGCTACCGGCTGGTTAAAGAGGCCCGTGATCAGGGCAGTTTCGTCAGCAGCATTCCCGGGGCGAGCGCCATACTGGCCGCCCTGGCCAGTGCAGGTCTGCCGACGGATCGTTTTATGTTTGCGGGTTTCCTGCCCAATAAAACCCTGGCGCGTCAGAAAATGGTGGCGAGTGTCGCAGATGTTCAGGCGACCTTGGTATTTTACGAATCGCCCAAGCGCCTGAAGGACAGCCTGCGGGATATTGCGGCGGTTCTTGGGCCGCGGGAAGCCGCCGTCTGTCGTGAACTGACCAAGTTGTTTGAAGAAGTGCGCAAAGGCTCTCTGACAGAACTGGCGGCGCATTATGAGGCGGCGGATCGCCCCAAAGGGGAAATTGTGATCGTCGTGGGGCCGCCGCAGGAAACGGTGGTGAGTGCCGATCAACTTGATGCAGCCCTGTTGGCCGCGTTGGAAACACAATCGTTGAAAGAGGCTGTGGCATCGGTGACGGGGGAATTGGGGTTAAAACGCAAACAAGTATATGCCCGGGCCCTGGACTTAAAAGGCGCAGGATGAACCAGCCAGCGCGTCAGAGCAAAAGAAAAGCCTATTTTTGGGGGCAGAGCGCGGAATGGCTGTGCATCGGGGTTCTTTTTCTGAAAGGCTATCGTATTCTGGCGCGCCGGTTTAAATGCAAGGTCGGGGAAATTGATCTGATTGCGCAAAAGGGCCAGATGATTTGTTTCGTCGAGGTCAAGGCGCGCCGTGATCGGCGGGATGCGCTGGAAGCAGTATCCTTTCATCAGCAACAACGGATTATGCGGGCGGCGGAATGGTATCTCACGAAAAATTGTTCAACGGAGCACGGTAATATTTTACAAATGAGTTATCGTTTTGATGTGATGGCGGTTGAACCCTGGCGCTGGCCCACCCATGTAAAAGATGCATGGCAAAAGAAAACCTGAAGGCGGATGTGGATGATTGAGACAAGTACAGAATTTTTAGCGCACCTGAAGCAGGTTGGAGAGAGCGATGGCATCTTGTCCAATATTGCCTATACGGCGCTTGTTCTGGCGTCTCTTGACCGGCCGGGCGTGTCGTTTCAGAAATATGAACATCATCTGGAGATTCTCGGGCTGGATGTCGCGGCTGAAAAGCTGACGAAATCTTCGGCTACGGAACGCGCCCGTGTTTTGGCGGAGGTTCTTCATGGTCGTCATGAATACACCGGCAATCAGGCCTTTTATGATGATTTGCAGAATGCCAACCTGATGTCGGTGATTGATACCCGTAAGGGATTGCCGGTGGCGCTCAGTATCCTCTATCTGCATGCGGCCCGTCTTCAGGGCTGGCGGGCGGAAGGCTTGCGATTTCCCGGCCACTTCCTGATCCGGCTTTACGGAGCGACGAACGAAATTGGCGATCAGGTGATTCTGGACCCGTTTCACGATGGCGCTGTCCTGACCGCCCGCGACCTGAGAGAATTGACCCAGAAATTTTCTGATGAAGATGCGGGGTTGCGACCGGATTATTATGAAGCTGTTTCAGATAAGGAAATCCTGGTGCGGTTGCTGAATAATATCAAGATCAGATGCCTGAAGGTCAGTGACCTGGGGCAGGCGATTACTGTCTTGTCCCGCCTGGTGATGATTGATCCTGGGCAGATTCAGCATCATTATGAAATGGGCATGTTGCTCGCCCATGTGGAACAGAATGACCTGGCGCGGGAAAGCCTTGGCTATTGCATGGATCATATGGACCAATTTGACCAGAATGACCTGATGGAGCAGCAAATCCGGAACACCCTGACCGATATTGAACAAAAGGACAAAGTAAAACAGCAGTCCAATGTTCTGAACTTACACAGAGATAACGACTAACCGATAGGAAATGACAAGATGAGCCTGACCGTTGCGATACAAATGGACCCGATTGAAGCCGTGGATATCAATGGCGACAGCACCTTTGCTCTGGGGATAGAAGCGGAAAAGCGCGGCCATAAACTGTTTCATTATGATGTGAAGGATCTGTCCTTTCAGGATGGAAAAGTCACCGCGCATGCGCGAGGCATGACCTTGCGCCGGGAGCTGGGTAATCATTTCTCGCTCGGGATTGAGACCAAGATTGATCTTGAGAAGGATGTTGATGTCATCCTGATGCGGCAGGACCCGCCTTTTCATATGGGGTATATCACCGCGACACATATTCTGGAGCATATTCACCCGAAAACCCTGGTGGTCAATAATCCGGCGTCGGTGCGTAATGCGCCGGAGAAGATCTTCCTGACCCGTTTCCCGGACCTGATGCCACCGACCCTGATCACCAGCAACGCCCGCGATGTCGACAGTTTCCGGAAAGAGCATAAGGATATAATCGTCAAGCCGCTCTATGGCAATGGCGGTGCCGGGGTGTTCCGCATTCGGGAAGATGATCAAAATCTTAATAGCCTGGTTGAAATGTTCCAGGAATTTTACCCGGAACCCTTCATCGTTCAGAAATATCTTTCTGATGTGGTCAAAGGCGACAAAAGAATCATTCTGGTCGACGGGGAAGCGGTTGGCGCCATCAACCGGGTGCCACTGGCGGGGGAAATCCGGTCCAACATGCATGTGGGCGGGGAAGCCAAGAAAACCGGTCTGACAGATCGGGAAATTGAAATATGTGAAGCCATCGGCCCGACATTGCGGGAACAGGGCTTGCTGTTTGTCGGCATTGATGTGATAGGGGATTATCTTACTGAAATAAACGTGACGTCCCCGACAGGCATTCAGGAAATTAAGCGTTTCGACGGTACCGATATCGCTGCCATGGTCTGGGATGCGATCGAAAAGAGGCGCTAGGGTAGGACCATGGCGTTAAATCTGGTCAAGGCCGGTACTGATGATCTGGCGTACCTGTTGCAACTGCGCAAAACGAGCATGGGGGAGCATTTTGTGCGTGCGGGCCTTTTTCTCAGCGAAGAAGAGCATCTTCTCCGTTTGCAGGACGGTTTCGAATATTGTTTTATTATTGTGAGAAACGGCGCAGCAGTAGGCATGATTAAATATAGGGTCATGGAAGATAAAATCGACATCATGCAGGTGCAAATTTCTCCCGATTTTCAGGGGCAGGGGATTGGCAAAACAATTTTGCAGCAGCTATTGTCTGACGCCGAACGGGACGGCAAGAAAGTGATGCTTTCGGTATTAAAGCAAAATCCGGCACAAAATCTCTATCATAAGCTCGGTTTTAAAACCGTTGGCGAGGATGAGGATGAATTCTATATGGAATGGTCGGGCTCTCTCTGATATTGACGATCAAATGCCTTGAAGATAGAGTTGCCAGGGGAGGAAAGAGAAAGCATATGACATCTTCCTGGACGGTTTATATTCTGCATTGTCAGGATACGAGTTATTACACTGGCATCACCAATGATTTGCCGAAACGTATCGCGGATCATGAAAAAGGCCTGGGGGCGAAATATACCCGGGGGCGCGGTCCTTTCACTTTGGTCTATCAGGAAGGGTTTCCGGACAGAAGCCTAGCCTCCAAACGTGAATATGCGCTCAAGAAATTAAGCCGGGCGGCAAAACAACAGCTGATCGAAGAAAAGGGGTTATGTGCATGAGGGACGATAAAGAAGCTTTCATGACCCGGGCGCTGGCGCTGTCGGATCTGTCTGTTGCTGCGGGAAATCATCCCTTCGGTGCGGTGCTGGTGAGGGGAGGTAAAATTATTCTCGAGGCGAAAAACACGGTGTTGAGCGAGAATGATGCAACGTGTCATGCCGAGATGAATCTGGTGCGCCTTGCCTGTCGCGAATTGTCCGTCGACAAGCGGGCGACCACGACGCTTTATACGTCCACGGAACCCTGTGCCATGTGCGCCGGCGCCATTTACTGGGCCGGGATAGGTCAAATTGTTTATGGCTGTTCCGCTGCGCGTTTGAACGAGATTGCCGGCGCGAGTCTTGCCTGCCATTGTCAGGAGATATACCAGGGGGCTGTCGATGCGCCCAAAGTACAAGGGCCGGTTCTGGAAGATAATGCGGTCCAGCAACATTTGGATTACTGGACCACCGCATGGAATGCCGAATAGCCGCAGCAGTGGCGTTACATGGCGTTAGACCACAGATCATTGTCATTGCAATGTTGAGGTACATACCCCTTGCTTTGCATCAGATCCATAAAGTCATAGTCGTACTCAAATTCCGGGGCCTCTACCTGAACAAAGAGGGCTTTAAGGCGCTCGCCAAGGGTTTCGGTCGCAAGCTCAGGTACTGCGCCATGGTCTTTCAAAAGGTCCATAAAATTATAAGTCATTGTCATCTGCGTTTTCATCTTCTCTGTCCGTAAATATAATATTCGTGGCTTATTCAAATCAGCCTGTTGAAGATGAATTTACCCGGTTCAGGCGGGAAAGATATCTGTATGCGATGAAATCAGAGCTGTTTGCGGCCAAGCGAAGGCTTCTGCGACAAGAGGATATTGAGCCGCGACGAACAGGAGATTATACCATCTTTTAAAAGCGGGTGCGGACGTGGAGCAGCAGTGAGTCATCGGTCACGCCGGCGCGATGTCCGGCGTTGAATCGGCGGATGATATTGGCGCTGAAGGTCCAGTCTTCCGTTTTGCGGGCGTAGCCTGCCTCCAGGGCGATTTCACGTCCCGTCGGGCTCAGGTTGAGCCACTGGGTAGCAAAGTCGGGCGCGTCAACTGCCAGATTATAGCCCGTCGCACGGGTCACTTGGACACGGGCGTTTTCCACCCGGAGTGGCTGTGACAGGCTCAGACCGAACTGGTCGCCTTCGACAATAACATTCTGACTGGTAAGACGGGTTTGCCATTGACTGCTGGTGAAGTGGTTGAACTTTTCAAACAGAGATGCTGATGAGGTCGAAACATCACTTATCCCGGCGATGGCGCGGGCTTCCAGTGTCCAGTCATGGCCGAGAACTGTACCGAGGGTGATATGGCCTTGCAGGGACAGACGGCCTGTTACGGTCTGATCCGCCAGTTTCAGTCCAGCGCTGGAGCGGCTTCCGAGCAGGGCATTCTGTTCCCATAATGCGCCGAGACCAAGGGCGATCTGACCACGGGAGAAATTGTGGGAGAGGCGGGTTTCAAGGCCCTGTCGTCGCATTTCCTGGTGATAGGCGACAAGATTGTGATCCGGTTGGGCGGCCTCTGTACCGGTTGTGACGGCAAAAGTCAGCCGGTTGTTGGCGTCCAGGGGAAGGCCACTGGCAAAAAACATGTCCCGTGTCGAGCGTCCGGGTTGGCTTTTATGATCGGTTACGAAAAGGGTGCGGGTCTGGATGTCGTTGTTATCAATGATATCCAGGGCCTGATGCAGTTGATACCCCTGTCCGACAACCCAGGGAACGGTGGGGGATAAATGTCCGGTGACATGCCAGGCCTGAAGGTGTGGTTTATTGTCCAGTTTCTCCCGTTCGGTCAGAAAAGTTTCCGGCGGCAAGGTAGCCTGGGCAGTATTATTGATCGAGATATAGGCGGCCAGACCGGAATTTAACTGTACAGCTGTGCTTAAGGGCGCGCGCCGTTGATCCAGAACGCTGTTGAAATCAAGGCTTGACGGGGGCGAGATGACGTTGGCGCGCGCATCAACGTAAAAATCCCGGTTATAGCGATCAAGGACCATGACGTTGGCGAGGTTTTGCGGACTTGCATCACCGAAGGCAGTGCCCATAACGATCATGCCGTCCGTCAGGGTTACGGCGGCGGACGTGTTCTTCACGGCAACGGTGGTCTGGCCACTCGGTTTGGTGGCTTCATCAAGGTTAAGCAGGCCATGACCATAAACGGCATCAACGCCAGGATCCCCTATGTCCGTGGCGGTGCTTAGCAGGATATCGGCGACTTTGGCGGCGCTCAGCTGGGGCCACTGTCCAAACAAAAGCGCGGCGGCGCCAACCACATGGGGGGCGGCGAAGCTGGTGCCTCTCCAGCCTGTGCTATATCCGCTGAGGCCAAATTCTTCTGCGCTGATCGAGATATTGTCCCCGGGAGCGACCAGATAATAATCTTTCAGGATACCGGCACGGTCGGAAAAGGACGAGATCAGGCCATTTGGACTGACGGATCCCGCCACCAGAAAAAATCCTCCGCTGGCCCAGAGATTATTCTGGTTGATCAGGGTCAGGGTATCAATGTTGGACACCATGGGATCTGGGTCCCCGTCATTGCCGGCGGCGGCGACAAGAAGACCGCCAAGTTCAACGACCCGGGCGGCATTGGTTATGGTGTAATGTTGGTTGCCGTTACTGGCCGGTGGGTTTGATATAAAGTCTTCTTCATCATAACCGATGGATTTATTGACCACCCGTGCGCCGTTGTTGACTACATAGCCCCAAGGGTCGGATACGGTGTATGTAACGCCGTAGGAGAATTCCGTATGGCGGTTGACACCGGCAAAAAAGTCTACGGCGAGAACCTGGGCGTCAAAAGCAACGCCCTGAGTTGCAAGACTGTTTTTGCGGCCTGCGGCAATGCCGGATACCCAATGCCCGTGATGGCTTTCGGTGACTTCAACACCGAGATAGGACTCATACATGTCAACCCAGCGCTGATCCGGTCCGTGGCTTGATGGGTGCCAGTCAATTTCCGGATTATGCAGTTCAAATCCGAAATCCACCATGCCGATAATGGCGCCATTACCGGTAAAACCCCGGGCATAGGCATCGGATGCATTGATGGCGCGCAGGGACCAGTCGGATTTATATTCTGTTGTTTCAAAATCGGATGGGTTTTGGGGGAGCGAAACCGGCGGCGGCAGTATTGTCGTGGGTCTTGAAGGGGATGCAAGTTGAGTCGGAGAACCGCCGCCGCAGGCGCTGAGTGTCAGACAACCGGCAAGAAGCAGTGACTTTGTAGCATATGAAATTTTTGAACAGCGCATGACATACCCCAAGCTAAAACCTAACTTATATATAGTATAGCTTCAGGTGGAGAACGAATGCAATCCTTTCAACATAACAATTGCGCGAGGATCAATAACCTTCGCCAGCCAGGGTGACCCGATTGTTTTCGATCGTGATCAGACGGTCCTTATATAGCTTGCCGAGCGCTTTTTTATAGTTTGATTTGCTGACATGAAAGACGGCATTGATATCCGCCGGATCGCTTTTGTCCGTAAGATAGGTGCTGCCGCCATGATCTTTGAGATACTGCAGAATTTTATCAGACAGCTCGTCCCGTATTTCCAGGCTTGGTTTCTGTAAAGTCAAATTGATGCGACCATCTTCGCGGGGTTCCCCGATGAAACCTTTGAAGGTATCGCCGATTTTCACCGGGCGGGTGATTTCATTGCTGTGGATCAGGCCCAGATGGGTGCCGTTGATAATGGCCTTGTAGCCAAGATCGCTGCGGCTGGCGACAAACAGGTCGACTTCTTCGCGGATGTCGAACTCATCGTCGTTTTCTTCTCTCAGGTGACGCCCGAGGTAGGAACTCGCTGCGATGCGGCCGGTGACATCCAGGTAGAGATAGACGACATAGGAGCGCCCGACTTCCATTGGCACCCGTTGTTCCTTGAAGGGTACCAGAAGATCTTTCATCAGACCCCAGTCGAGGAAGGAGCCGAACTGGCTCTTTTCAACCACGGTGAGAAAGGCGCAATCGCCGACTTCTGCGAAGGGGACTTCGGTGGTGGCGATGGGGCGATCTTCAGAATCGAGGTAAAGAAAAACAGTGAGAGACTGCCCCACGGCATAGTCGGCGCTATTTTCCGGCAGATAATTGCTCGGCAGCAGGATTTCTTCGCCATCGCCCCCGTCAAGATAGATTCCGAAGTCGACATGTTTGACAACTTCGAGCACATGGGTTTTGCCTATTTCAAGCATTTGTGGATCACATTCTTTAATTTACGTCAATTCTGTACTGCTTCTATAGTGAATTGCGGCAAGAGTCGAGCATGCTGTAGGGCAAAAGAGCCTTGCCTCTGGCAGACCATTCTATATAGTTGAAGAAGTCAAAATCAATAAAATCAACTAAATTAAAGGGATAATCTATGAAATCGACCTTAATTACCACTACCGCTGTGATTGCTTTGCTGGCCTTGTCCGGCTGCGGTGAAGATAAAGCGAGCCAGAAGGGCGAGACTGCGGCTCAGGCCGGGGCAACCGTTGCTGAGGCAACTGCGCCGGTTACGGAATCAGAACGGCTGAACGTCCATTTCGAAAAAACCTTTATGCGTGATGTGATGGACAGTCCGGAGTTCCAGACATATCTCGGCATGAAAAAGGATTATGGGAAATGGGATGAACGTACGGAAGAAAAAGCTGCTGCGGATCACGCCCGGACGATTGCCGACCTGAAGACCCTGCAAGAAGATTTTGACTATGAAAAACTGGATGAGGCGACAAAGCTCAGCTACCGTCTGGCCGAACGTCAATTGAAGGAACAGATCGAGGGGTATAAATGGCGCTATCACGGGTATCCGGTGAATCAGATGTTTGGCTGGCAGTCGAGCCTGCCGTCTTTTCTGATTAATTTTCACCGTGTGACTTCTGTGGAGGACCTTGAGGCTTATATCTCCCGGCTTGAAGGGGTTCAAGCCACGGCGGATCAACGTATGGAGATGATGAAACGCAATCAGGAAAAAGGTGTTCTGCCGCCGAAGTTTGTTTTTGCTTATGTTATGGATGATGCGAGAAACGTCCTGAAAGGGGCTCCTTTCACCGAGGGTGAAGACAGCACATTGATGGCTGATTTCAAAAAGAAGCTCACCGGCCTAAAACTGGAAGATGCCGACAAGGCGGCAGAGCTGACAAAGCGGGCCGAGGCGGCGTTGCTGTCGTCTGTAAAGCCGGCCTATGAAAGTCTGATGACCTTGCTGGAAGCACAGGAAGCGGTGGCGACCACGGAAGACGGAGCCTGGAAGTTACCGGATGGGGAAGAATTTTATACCTACCGTCTGCGTCAAATGACCAGTACGGATATGACAGCTGATGAAATCCATCAGTTGGGCCTGGACGAGGTGGCGCGCATTCATAACGAGATGCGCGATATCATGAAGCAGGTGAAATTTGACGGCACGCTGCAGGAGTTTTTCGAATTCACCCGTACGGACAAGCAATTCTATTATCCGGAAACCGATGAAGGTAAAACCGCATATCTGAAAGATGCGACGGACCTGATCAATATTATGAAGGAACATCTGGATGAGGTGTTCATCACCAAGCCCAAGGCGGACCTTATTGTCAAACAGGTAGAGGCTTTCCGTGAAAAGTCGGCGGGCAAGGCGTTCTATAACCGTCCGGCGCCTGACGGCAGTCGTCCGGGGATTTATTACGCCAATCTGTACAAAATGACCGATATGCCTACCTATCAGATGGAAGCATTGGCCTACCATGAAGGTATCCCGGGCCATCATATGCAGTTGGCCATTCAGCAGGAATTGCAGGATATTCCGAAATTCCGCAAATTCGGTGGCTATACCGCCTATACGGAAGGTTGGGGACTTTATTCTGAATACCTGCCCAAAGAGATGGGATTTTATTCTGACCCTTATTCCGATTTCGGGCGTCTGGCGATGGAAATCTGGCGCGCCTGTCGTCTGGTGGTTGATACCGGCATTCATTATAAGAAGTGGACCCGTGAACAGGCCATTGAATATCTTGCCGCCAATACCCCGAATCCGCATGGTGATGTGGTAAAGGCGATTGAACGCTATATTGTCATGCCTGGGCAGGCAACTGCTTACAAAATCGGTATGAACAAAATTCTGGAACTTCGGGCCCATGCCAAGGCGGAACTCGGCGATAAATTCGATATTCGGAAATATCATGAAGTGGTTCTGCGGGACGGTGCTTTGCCGTTGGCTATTCTGGAAGAAAAAGTCAACGAATGGATCGCTTCCCAGAAATAAGGGCGATTTAAAGACATGTAATACAGGCCCGGGCAGAATCTTTGTTCGGGCCTTTTTATTTGGGTGGCTTGCGACCGGACGGGGCGTTATAATTCGATGGTCTGCATCAGGGAGATTGCATTTATGGACGATAAACAGGGCAATGCCTTACTCAGCGTTTCCGAAATGGGCCGGGCGGATCAACTCACGATTGATTATGGCATAGCGGGTCATGACCTGATGGAGGCGGCGGGACTATCCGTTGTCCGCCATATCATGGCGCGGTACAGCCCGCAGAAGGTTCTGGTGCTTTGCGGCCCCGGAAATAATGGCGGGGACGGTTTTGTCGTGGCGCGTCATCTGGCGCAGGCCGGTTGGGGCGTTGACCTGGCCTTGTTGGGGGAGGTTTCCAACTTGCGTGGCGATGCGGCCGTGATGGCCGCCTGTTACCCCGGCAAAATTCAACCGATCGGAACGGCCGTGTTGCGGGATCATGGGCTAATTGTTGACGCGATCTTCGGTGCGGGCTTGTGTCGGTCTATAGAGGGAGACGTGGCGCAACTGATAAATCAGATAAATGCCGCCGAATGTTCTCTGGTGGCGGTGGATGTGCCCTCCGGCGTGGATGGCGACAGCGGGCAGGTGCGGGGGGTGGCGCTGCAGGCGACTTCAACTGTGACCTTTTTCCGGCGCAAGCCAGGGCATTTACTTTATCCAGGGCGGGCGCTCTGTGGGGAACTGGAGGTCACCGATATTGGAATCCTGCCCCGGGTTCTCAACGAAATACCTCCCCGGACTTGGCGGAACGATCCGGCATTGTGGCGTGAAAGCTTTCCAAGGCACACCGCAACCGGTCATAAATACAGCCGGGGCCACGGGGTGGTGATCAGCGGTGGGGCCGCGCAGGGTGGGGCCGCGCGTCTCGCGGCGAAAGCGGCGCTCAGAATCGGGGCGGGCCTGGTTAGTATCACCTGTCCGGAAGATGCAATCATACCTCATGCGGCCCATTTGACGGCTGTTATGATCAAGCCTTTTTCAGGGCGGGGAGGTATTAAGGAATTGCTTCAGGACCAGCGGCTCAATGCCTGGTGTGTGGGGCCGGGAAATGGCGTTACGGACCGGACGGGGGGGTATGTCCTGGATGTCGTGGGTGCTGGTCGGGCCTGTGTTATTGATGCGGACGGGTTAACGGTGTTTGCGCCTGATCCGGATAAATTGTTTCAGGTGACCCGAAAGGCATCCCGAATGCCGATACTGACCCCGCATGACGGTGAATTTTACCGGTTGTTCCCTGATCTTGGTTCAGTCACGGAAGGTTATAACAAACTGCTTTCCGCCCGGGAGGCGGCGAAGCGCGCCGGGTCGGTGATCCTGCTGAAAGGCCCGGATACCGTGATTGCGGCCCCGGATGGGCGGGCGGTGATCAATGATATTGCGCCGCCCTGGTTGGCGACGGCGGGTTCTGGTGATGTCCTGGCCGGTCTGTGTACGGGCCTGATGGCGCAGGGCATGCCGGCATTTGAGGCGGCGGCGGCGGCGGTTTGGTGCCACAGTAGGGCGGCGATGGCTTTTGGCCCCGGTTTGATATCAGAGGAAATCGAAGGGCAGATTCCCGCGGCCCTGAAAGAGATTCATACAGCAAATTTCTGACAAGGGGTTGACAATCCTCTTATGGTTGACATGTTTGGCCCACTATGGGGTGACGGAAAAGCGTGTTTTGAAGCTTTCTTTACGAAAGCCGTTTTTTCTGTGGAAATTTATAATTAAATGACTATAAAGGCCATCATATATGCAGATTCGACCATATCAATCATAAAAATGCGGGTGTGGCGAAATTGGTAGACGCGCTAGATTTAGGTTCTAGTGTCTTATGACGTGGGGGTTCAAGTCCCTCCACCCGCACCATTTTCCTTGAAAATATGGCAAAAGAGTATAAAGCTCTTCGAAGTTGTGAAATCCATTAACGGGCGAATGAGCCCCTGAAGAAAAGCAGAGTGACATGCAGGTAACAGAAACAAATTCAGAAGGTTTGAAACGCGAGTATAAGGTTGTGATTTCCGCAGCCGATCTGGACGCACGCGTTGACGCAGAAGTCAAAAAGATCCAGGGTCAGGTAAAAATGCCCGGCTTTCGCCCCGGTAAAGCCCCCTTGTCTCTGTTGAAAAAACTGCACGGCAAGAATCTTCTGGGTCAGGTTTTGGAAGAAACCATCAATGCGACATCTCAGGAAGCGCTTGAAAAGAACGAGATCCGTCCGGCCATGCAGCCGAAGATCGAAGTGATCTCTTTCGACGAAGGCAAAGATCTGGAATATTCCATTGAAGTTGAAGTCACGCCGGAATTTGACCTGCCGGACCTTTCCAAGCTGAAGCTGGAGCGTTGGGTTGTTGAAGCAACTGACGAGCAGGTTATGGAAGCGGTTACCAACATCGCGTCTCAGCAGAAGAATTTCAAAGCGGCCGCCAAAACATACAAAGCCAAGACCGGTGATGCGGTTCTGATGGACTTTGTCGGGAAAATGGACGGTGAAGCTTTTGACGGCGGCGCAGCCGAAGGTCATCAGCTGGAGCTGGGCTCCAACAGCTTTATCCCTGGTTTTGAAGAAAAACTGGTTGGCGTTAAAGCCGGTGACGAAAAGGCCGTTGATGTGACTTTCCCGGCCGATTACCACGCGGACAATCTGGCCGGTAAAGATGTTGTCTTTGATGTCAAAATTCATGAAGTGCAGAAGCCTGCCGATGTTGAAATTGACGACGAAATGGCCAAGAAATTTGGTCTGGAAGATCTGAACGCCCTGAAAGACATCGTGCGTAAGCAAGTCGAGCAGGAAAGCAATGGTCTGGCCCGGACAAAATTGAAACGTGCGCTGCTTGATATGCTGGCAGATGAAGTTTCCTTCGACGTTCCCGCCAGTATGGTTGAGCTGGAGTTCAACCAGATCTGGCAGCAGCTGAAGCAGGATCTCCACCGTGAGGCATTGGAAGAAAATCCGGAAATCAAGCCGGAAGACATCGAAGAGCCAGGAGATGACGTTAAAGAAGAATATCAGGCGATTGCTGTCCGTCGGGTTCGTTTGGGTCTTCTGTTGTCCGAAATCGGCGTGAAGAATGATGTTCAGGTTACTCAAGAAGAAGTGACCCGTCAGATCTCGACTGAGGCACAACGTTACCCAGGTCAGGAAAAGCAGGTCTTCGAATTCTATCAGAAGAATCCGCAAGCCATGGCCCAGGTTCGCGCCCCGCTTTACGAAGAAAAAGTAGTAGACTTCATTCTTGAACTGGCTGATGTTACGGATAAGAATGTTACCCGGGACGAGCTTGTTGCAGCGATTGAAGCAGAAGAATCTGAAGATGCAGCCGAGAAGGCAGCGAAGAAGAAACCTGCGAAAAAAGCCGCCGCAAAGAAGCCGGCTGCGAAAAAAGCTGCTGCGCCAAAGAAAGAACCTGCGAAGAAGGCTGCTGAAAAGAAACCAGCGGCTAAAAAGGCAGCTCCTAAAAAAGCCAAGGCTGAAAAATAAAAACTCGGCCGGGGGAGACTAAATTAAGGATTTGGTGACGGGGGTTGATTATAAAAACGTCCGTTACCCCTTTAAACTCAGGAAGGCTGATATGAGCGATATACGTGATACATATATGAATACACTGGTTCCCATGGTTGTGGAGCAAACCAGTCGTGGGGAACGTTCTTTTGATATTTTTTCCCGGCTGCTGAAGGAAAGAATTATCTTTCTGACTGGTCAGGTAAATGATCAGGTCGCCGGATTGATTACAGCCCAGCTGTTGTTCCTGGAAGCGGAAAACCCAAAGAAAGATATTTCTTTCTATATCAATTCACCAGGCGGCGTCGTGACGTCCGGCATGGGGATCTATGATACCATGCAATATATTCGCCCGAAGGTTTCAACGATTTGTATCGGACAGGCCTGTTCTATGGGATCTTTGTTGCTGGCGGCCGGTGAGCCGGGACTGCGCTATTCGCTTCCCAACAGCCGTATTATGGTGCATCAGCCTTCTGGTGGTGCCCAAGGCCAGGCGACGGATATTGAAATCCAGGCCCGGGAGATCCTGTCTTTGCGGGAACGGCTGAATGATATTTATGTTAAGCATACGGGGCAGACTCTGGAGAAAATTCAGAACGCGCTGGAGCGGGATACATTCATGTCGCCGCAGGAAGCCAAGGATTTCGGTCTGGTTGACGAAATCTTTGAAAGCCGCGTCGCCACAGAAAGTTCGGACGCCAGTAAATAAAATTTAAATATTAGGCGAACGTGATTAATTTTTATATTAATCACGTTTGTTAATTAATTATTTCCTTGTTGTTTGTAACACTGTTGTGTGACTGTTCGGGGTATTCATATGAGCATATGAATGCCGCGATTTGATCCGATTTTTCCCAAATTGGACCAGATTGCAGAAAATATGCCTGACCGGAAAAAAACCCATTGAGATTTAGGGGCCAGTCGGAGTAGCATATAGGGAACCTTTAGGAATAGATACCTTATGACGAAATCAAGTTCTAGTGATAGCAAAAATACACTCTATTGTTCATTCTGCGGCAAGAGCCAGCATGAAGTTAAAAAACTGATTGCCGGGCCAACCGTATTTATCTGTGATGAATGTGTTGAGCTATGTATGGACATTATCCGTGAAGAGAACAAAACATCTGCCGGCAAGTCCGGAGATGGTGTGCCGACTCCTACGGAAATTTTGGAAACCTTGAATGATTACGTCATTGGGCAGGCCCAGGCCAAGAAGGTCCTGTCGGTTGCCGTGCATAACCATTACAAACGTCTTCAGCATTCCACGCAGGGTGATGATGTTGAGTTGGCGAAATCCAACATCCTTTTGCTTGGCCCTACAGGCTGTGGCAAGACGCTGTTGGCGCAAACCTTGGCGCGTATTCTGGAAGTCCCCTTCACGATGGCTGACGCCACGACCCTGACCGAAGCCGGTTATGTGGGGGAAGATGTAGAAAATATCATCCTGAAACTGCTTCAGGCGGCTGAATATAATGTGGAGGAGGCCCAGCGCGGCATTGTCTATATTGATGAAGTCGATAAAATCAGCCGTAAATCCGATAATCCCTCTATTACCCGTGACGTATCCGGGGAAGGGGTGCAGCAGGCGCTGCTGAAAATCATGGAAGGCACCGTGGCCAGCGTGCCGCCGCAGGGCGGTCGCAAACATCCACAGCAGGAATTCCTGCAGGTGGATACCACGAACATCCTGTTTATTTGCGGCGGGGCTTTTGCCGGCCTTGATAAAATTATTGCCAACCGTCTCGAAGGTAAATCTATCGGTTTTGGCGCCAATGTGGCGCCTGATGATGACCGGATGATCGGTGAGATTCTGTCTGATCTTGAGCCTGATGATCTGTTGCATTTCGGGCTGATTCCCGAATTTGTCGGGCGGTTACCGGTTCTGGCGACTCTGATGGATCTTGATGAAGGTGCGCTGGTGGAAATTCTCAGTCGGCCTAAAAATGCCCTGGTCAAGCAGTATCAACGCTTGTTTGCTATGGAAGAAGTTGACCTTAACTTTACCGATGATGCGCTTCTGGAAATTGCCAAGAAGGCTATTTTGCGTAAAACCGGAGCCCGTGGCCTACGGTCTATCATGGAGGATATCCTGCTGGACACCATGTTTGAGCTGCCCGGCCTTGAAGGGGTTGAAGAAGTTGTGGTCAACGGTGACGTTGTAAAAGGCACAACCAAGCCGCTTTATATCTACACCAAGACGAAAAAAGGTGAGGCGGGCGCTGTTGCCAGCGTTTAACAACGTCTGACGAGGCGCTTCTGTGCTGTCCTCAATGATGGCTCGCTTTATATCTGTATCAAACCTATTTATCAGGGGGCTTGCATGTAAATATTCATGACAAGCCTCTTGAATATCAGCCTGAAAAGCTTAGATTCAATAGGATAGTTTGTAACAGCCCTAATAATGGAATTTTCCCGGAGCAGGGAAAATGCCCCAATAGATGGAAATCTCAATGAGTATTACATATCCCGTCCTTCCTTTAAGAGATATCGTGGTTTTTCCGCATATGATTGTCCCGTTGTTTGTCGGGCGCGAAAAATCTGTTAAGGCTCTTGAAGATGTGATGAGCAATGATAAGAAGATTCTTCTTGTCTCTCAGAAGGACGCCAATGATGATGATCCTGATGTCGATGATATTTTTACCGTCGGCACCGTCGCGAATGTCTTGCAGCTATTGAAGTTGCCGGATGGCACCGTCAAGGTGTTGGTGGAAGGCAGTGCGCGCGCCAGAATCACACACTTCCTGGATAATGAAGAGTATTTCGAGGCTGAGGCTGAACTGGACCAGCCTGTTGTCGAGGATACGGATGAACTGAAGGGTCTTGTTCGTTCTGTGGTCAAACAGTTCGAGCAATATATCAAGCTGAACAAAAAGATCCCGCCGGAAGTTCTGACTTCTGTAAACCAGATTGATGATCCGGCGAAACTGTCGGATGTGGTGGCATCGCATTTGTCACTGACGATTTCCTCGAAGCAGGAATTGTTGGAGAACTCTGACCTTATGTCACGGCTGGAGAAAATCTACAGCGTGATGGAAGGTGAAATTGGTGTCATGCAGGTGGAGAAGAAGATTCGCCACCGGGTGAAAAACCAGATGGAGAAGACCCAGCGCGAATATTACCTGAATGAGCAGTTAAAGGCCATCCAGAAGGAATTGGGCGAGGCTGACGAGGCCAAGGATGAGCTGGTTGAACTCGAAGAAAAAATCACCAAGACAAAATTGAGCAAGGAAGCCAAGGAAAAGGCGCAGGCCGAGCTCAAGAAATTGAAATCCATGAGCCCGATGTCTGCGGAAGCAACCGTGGTGCGCAACTATCTTGACTGGATTTTGTCTATCCCGTGGAGCAAGAACAGTAAGGCCAAGCTGGATCTGGTTGAGGCGGAGAATATTCTCAATGCCGACCATTATGGTCTCGAAAAAGTGAAGGAACGGATCCTTGAATATCTGGCGGTGCAGAAACGCACCCAGAAAATCAAAGGCCCGATTCTGTGTCTGGTGGGACCTCCGGGTGTTGGCAAGACCTCTCTGGGAAAATCGATTGCCCGGGCGACGGGGCGTGATTTTGTCCGCTTTTCTGTGGGGGGTGTGCGCGATGAAGCCGAGATTCGCGGTCATCGCCGGACCTATATCGGCTCCATGCCGGGTAAAGTCATTCAAAGCATGAAAAAAGCCGGATCAAGCAATCCGATGTTCCTGCTCGACGAGATTGATAAAATGGGCGCGGATTTCCGCGGCGACCCGTCTTCAGCATTGCTCGAGGTTCTGGACCCGGAACAAAACAGTAAATTCAATGATCATTATCTTGAAGTGGATTATGATTTGTCGAATGTGATGTTTGTGACGACTGCCAATACCCTGAATATGCCGCAGCCGCTGCTGGACCGTATGGAAGTGATCAGCCTTTCCGGTTACACGGAAGAGGAAAAGGTTGAGATCGCCAGACGTCATCTTATTCCGAAGCAGATGAAGGATCATGGTCTGAAGGATGAGGAATGGTCCATTTCCGAAGGTGCCTTGAAAGATCTTATCCGGTCTTATACCCGGGAAGCGGGCGTGCGTAATTTGGAACGGGAAATTGCCCGGTTGGTGCGCAAGGCGGTTAAGGAAATCGTCCTGGGCAAAGTCAAAGCCGTGAAGGTGACGACCCGTAATCTCGAAAAATATGGTGGCGTCAAACGCTTTGCCTATGGCGAGCTGGAAGATGTCGATATGATTGGGGTAACAACCGGTTTGGCGTGGACAGAGGTCGGCGGAGTTATTCTGCAGATCGAAGCCATCACATCACCTGGCAAGGGCAAGGTCACTGTTACCGGGAAACTTGGCGATGTGATGCAGGAATCCATTCAGGCGGCGATGAGTTATGTGCGTTCGCGCGCGCTGGATTTCGGTATTCAGCCATCTGTCTTTAATAAAAATGATATTCATATCCATTTGCCGGAAGGGGCGACACCTAAAGACGGTCCGTCTGCCGGGGTGGGCATGATTACCTCAATAGTGTCCGTATTGACCAACAATGCCGTACGACGTGATGTGGCTATGACCGGTGAGATCAGTCTGCGGGGCAGGGTGCTGCCTATTGGCGGATTGAAGGAGAAGCTGCTTGCTGCGTTGCGCAGTGGAATCAAGACGGTTTTGATCCCGGAAGAGAATGTGAAGGACCTGGCGGAAATTCCCGACAACGTTATTCGCGGCCTGGATATCAAAGCGGTGAGCCGGGTGGATGAGGTTTTGGAAGTCGCGCTTGCAGAATCACTTACACCACTTGCGCCGGAAGATGTGGAGCCGCCGACGCCAATGGCGGCAGACCGCGGTGATTCTGACTTTGAGGCACCTCTACGACATTAACAAAAGGTTAACAAATCGGCTTTTATTAGCCTAAAAAGCACATCTTTGACGGAAGGATGTGCTTTTTTGTTGGATAATAGCAGCTTAATTTCAATGTCAAGCAAACTTTATGTGAAAAACCGCAGTTTTGTAGGGTTTTTTCTTTGACGGATGAAAAAACCGTGGCTAAACTGCATTCACTTTTAACCAGTTCAATAATACTTTACATAAGGGGAAGATAGTGAACAAAAACGATCTCATCGCCGCCGTGGCAACTGCCGCAGACCTTTCAAAAGCAGACGCAGCATCAGCTGTTGATGGCGTATTTTCTTCAATCACAAGCGCAATGGCTTCTGGTGACGAAGTACGTTTGGTCGGTTTTGGTACTTTCAGTGTTGCACAACGTGCAGCCAGCGAAGGCCGTAACCCACGTACCGGTGAAAAAATACAAATTCCTGCTTCCAAGCAGCCTAAATTTAAAGCCGGTAAAGGCCTTAAAGACGCTGTGAACAAGTAATTTATCTAATTAAAAAAGACGGTTAGCAAAAAAAATGCTAACCGTCTTTTTTATGCTTTACATATCTCCATGCAGCCTGTAGATATGCACCCACAAGATGCTTGACGGCATCTTGATTTAAGAAGATGGGGCGATTAGCTCAGTTGGTAGAGCGCTTCGTTTACACCGAAGATGTCGGGAGTTCGAGTCTCTCATCGCCCACCATTATCTTAAATATTACAGTAACTTAGTTGATTAAATTTCTTCGAAATAAAATTAAAAAGTTGCTTGACTGATCCGGGGCAATAGCTTAAATCAGTCACACACACCCAGGGGGGTGTAGCTCAGTTGGTTAGAGCGCTGGCCTGTCACGCCAGAGGTCGCGGGTTCGAGTCCCGTCACTCCCGCCACTCTCTTTTTCCTCATTTCAAATTCATTTCATGATGTAATTCTAATATGGTTCCTGTCCGGGTTCTGTAAGTCAGTATTTGTACATCTGCTTTTCCTCTGCTATATAATTTCATAAGTGAAGTTTTTTACGAAAAAATCATTGGCAATTTGCTTCGCTTCAGTCTATTAAGCTTGGCGAGGGTTCAAGCCTTGGAGTGGGTGGCTGAAACTTATGTTTTGTGGTTTTAACAATCATACCTGTTCCGTTGCGCACGCTGAGGATTGAGCAAACAAGTGACCGTTTTCAATGTGGGTGGCTCCGTTCTAGTCAGATAGAATCCTGCTCACCAAATTTTATATAGAAGGGGTTGGGCACAGATGAATGAATTGCTGCTCGAATATCTTCCAATTCTGATTTTCTTTTTTATTGCGATCGTCTTGTCAGGCGTGTTCATTGTGCTCCCCATGTTGCTGGTCAAGCAAAAGCCGGATCCGGAAAAGCTGTCCGCGTACGAATGTGGGTTTGAAGCCTTTGATAGCGCCCGGAAGCCCTTTGATGTGCGCTTCTATCTGGTCGCCATTCTGTTTATCATTTTTGATCTGGAAGTGGCCTTCCTCTTTCCCTGGGCGGTATCTCTTGGTAAAATCGGCTTGTTTGGATTTGTCTCCATGATGATTTTCCTGGGGGTTCTGACCATCGGGTTTATTTATGAGTGGAAGAAAGGTGCTTTGGAATGGGAGTAGACATGACAAAGAAGGACGACATCGCAAATCTGCCGGTTGCAGATCAGGATGCATACTTTAAGTCCATTTCTGATGAATTGTCCGATAAGGGTTTTGTTGTCGCCAATCTGGATGATGTCATTGCCTGGGCCCGTACCGGGTCTTTGTGGTGGATGACGTTTGGTCTGGCGTGTTGCGCCGTTGAGATGATGCATTCCAGTATGCCCCGCTATGATGTGGAACGCATGGGATTTGCCCCACGCGCTTCCCCGCGTCAATCTGATGTGATGATCGTTGCGGGGACGCTGACCAATAAGATGGCTCCGGCGTTACGCAAGGTTTATGATCAGATGGCGGAACCCCGCTATGTGATTTCCATGGGAAGCTGCGCCAATGGCGGCGGCTATTATCATTATTCTTATTCTGTAGTGCGCGGTTGCGACAGAATTGTTCCCGTAGATATTTATGTTCCCGGTTGTCCTCCGACAGCTGAGGCGCTGGTATATGGCATTCTTCAATTGCAGAAGAAAATTCGTCGAACAGTGTCCCTGGACAGATAAGGTGTGATGCAGATGAGTAACCTGGATACCCTCAAGGAAATGGGTCAGTCTATTGCTGGGGCCCTGGAAAATGAAGTGAACGGCTATGAGGTGGCGTTTGGTGAATTGACCCTTACGGCCCGTGCGGACAAGATCGTTACGATCCTGACCCATCTTCGCGACGAGAGCAGCTGTAAATTTGTTCAGTTGGTCGATGTCTGCGGTGTGGATTACCCGGAACGTCCGAAACGTTTCGATGTGGTTTACCACCTGTTGAGCCTGAAGCACAATATTCGTCTTCGGATCAAGGTCGAAGCCGACGATGAAACGCCGGTGCCTTCCGTGGTAGAGGTCTTCCCATCCGCCAGTTGGTACGAGCGTGAGGTATGGGATATGTACGGCGTCATGTTTGATAATCATCCTGATCTGCGCCGCATCCTGACTGATTATGGTTTTCAGGGACATCCGCAACGCAAGGACTTCCCGCTGACCGGCTATGTTGAGCTGCGCTACAGTGAAGAAGAAAAACGCGTGGTGTATGAGCCGGTGAGCTTGCCACAGGAATTCCGCGATTTTGATTTCATGAGTCCCTGGGAAGGGGCCAAATATATTCTGCCCGGAGATGAAAAAGCTGACGATCAAGGGCAGGAGGGTTAATTATGGCTGAAGTCGACATTAAAAATTACAACATCAACTTTGGACCACAGCATCCGGCGGCGCATGGGGTGCTGCGTCTGATTCTGGAACTTGACGGCGAAGTTGTTGAGCGGGCCGATCCGCATATTGGTCTGCTGCACCGGGGTACGGAAAAACTGATCGAGAACAAGACTTATCTGCAGGCAATTCCTTATTTTGACCGCCTTGATTATGTGTCTCCGATGAACCAGGAACACGCTTTCTGTCTGGCGATTGAAAAGTTGCTGGAACTGGAAGTGCCGGAGCGTGGCCAGTATATCCGCGTTCTATATGCGGAAATTGGCCGTATCCTCAATCATATTATGAATATCACGGCTCATGGTATGGATGTGGGCGCCTTGACGCCGATCCTCTGGGGCTTTGAAGAACGCGAATTGCTGATGGAATTCTATGAGCGGGTGTGTGGTGCGCGTCTGCACGCCAACTATTACCGTCCTGGCGGTGTTCATCAGGATCTGCCGGCCGGTCTTGCCGATGATATTCTGCGTTGGTGCGATAATTTCCCTAAAACGCTCAATGACATGGAAACACTGGTCACGGAAAACCGGATTTTCAAGCAGCGCAATGTGGATATCGGCGTGGTTTCCGTTGAGGAATGTCACGCCATGGGCTTCAGTGGTGTGATGCTGCGGGGCTCAAACGTGCCGTGGGACCTGCGTAAATCGCAGCCTTACGATGTTTATAACGAAATTGATTTTGATGTTGTTGTCGGTAAGAACGGCGATTGCTATGACCGGTATGTCGTCCGTATCGAGGAAATGTATCAGAGTCTGCGCATTATTCGTCAGTGTATTGAGAAGATGCCGAAAGGCCCTGTGATCTCGACGGACCACACCATCACTCCGCCGCCGCGGGCGACGATCAAGACGTCGATGGAAGCCTTGATCCAGCATTTCAAACTTTATACCGAAGGCTTTAAAGTGCCTGAAGGTGAGGTTTATGCTGCGGTCGAAGCGCCAAAGGGTGAGTTTGGTGTCTACCTGGTGTCCGATGGCAGCAACAAGCCTTACCGTTGTAAAATTCGCGCACCGGGGTATGCGCATCTTCAGGCGATGGACCATGTCGCCAAGGGTCATATGCTGGCGGATATTCCGGCATTGATCGGTTCTTTTGATATCGTGTTCGGAGAAATTGACCGATGAACATCAGTGTAAGAAACGCCGAAGGGTTCGCGTTTACGCCCGAGAATTTAAAATGGGCCGAAACCCAATTGGCGAAATACCCGGAAAGCCGGAAGCAAAGCGCGGTCATGCCGCTGCTGCAAAAGGCGCAGGAACAGAACAATGGATGGGTGTCCGTGCCGGTGATGGAATATATCGCCGATATGCTGGAAATGCCCTATATCCGGGTGAATGAGGTCGCGACCTTTTACACCATGTATAATTTGAAGCCTGTTGGCAAGCATGTGATCGAGGTTTGCACCACGACACCTTGCTGGTTGCGCGGCTCGGATAATGTGGTTTCCGCTTGTAAGCAGGAACTCGGTATCGGGTTTGGCGAAACAACAGAAGACGGCGAATTTACCCTGTTGGAAGTTGAATGCGCCGGGGCCTGTGTCAATGCCCCCGTGATTGCCTATAAAGAAGAATATTACGAGGATCTGGACGATCAGAGCACCCGGAAATTCATTCAGGCGATTAAAAGCGGCGAGGTGCCGGTTCCCGGACCACAAACCACAGACCGTCACAAGTCTGCCCCTCAGGGCGGCCCGACGACCCTGAAAGAATTCTGTGCGACACAGGGAGGTAAAGTATAATGCTGGCTGATAAGGATCGTATCTTTACCAATCTCTATGGCTATCAGAGCTATGGACTTGACGCGGCGAAAAAACGTGGCGACTGGGACGGCACCAAGGAACTTCTGGCCAAGGGTGTTGACTGGATCATTGACGAAATGAAATCTTCCGGCCTGCGCGGTCGGGGCGGGGCGGGTTTTCCGACCGGCCTGAAGTGGTCTTTCATGCCAAAAGAATCTGATGGCCGACCTCATTATCTGGTGGTCAATGCTGACGAAGGCGAGCCCGGGACCTGTAAAGACCGGGAAATTATGCGTCATGACCCGCACAAGCTGATCGAAGGCTGTCTGGTGGCGGGGTTCGCCATGCGGGCCTGTGCGGCCTATATCTATATTCGTGGTGAATTCGTCCATGAAGCCAAGGTTCTGGAAGACGCCATCGCCGAATGTTACAAAGCCGGCCTGATCGGTGACGATGCCTGCGGCAGTGGCTACAAGTTTGATGTTTATGTCCATCGCGGTGCCGGGGCTTATATCTGCGGCGAAGAAACCGCATTGATCGAAAGCCTGGAAGGCAAGAAAGGCCAACCGCGCCTGAAGCCGCCATTTCCGGCCAACGTCGGTCTTTATGGCTGTCCCTCAACGGTGAATAACGTTGAATCCATTGCAGTTGCGCCGACTATTCTGCGGCGCGGCGGGGCTTGGTTCGCCAGCCTCGGGCGGGAAAATAACACCGGAACCAAACTTTTCTGTATTTCAGGGCATGTGAACAATCCTTGCAATGTGGAAGAGGAAATGGGCATTCCGCTGAAGGAACTGATTGAGAAGCATGCCGGTGGCGTGCGTGGCGGTTGGGATAATCTTCTGGCGGTGATCCCGGGTGGATCTTCCGTTCATATGATCCCCAAAAGCGTTTGCGATACAGTTCTTATGGATTTTGACAGTCTGCGCGCCGAAGGCACGGGTCTTGGCACGGCGGCGGTGATCGTTATGGATAAATCTACAGACATCGTGCGGGCGATTGCGCGTCTGTCCGAATTTTATCATCATGAAAGCTGTGGTCAGTGTACGCCTTGTCGCGAAGGCACCGGCTGGATGTCACGGGTGATGATCCGTATGGTATCCGGCGAGGCGGAACTGGACGAGATCGATATGTTGCTTGATGTAACCCGGAAGGTTGAAGGGCATACCATTTGTGCGCTCGGCGATGCCGCGGCCTGGCCCATTCAGGGTCTGTTCCGTCATTTTCGCCCGGAAGTGGAACGTCGTATTCTGGAATATAAAAACAGCCGTACTGCGGCTTGAGGAAGTGTGGAGTTTAACGAATGCCAACGCTTAACGTCGACGGAATAGAGGTAGAGGTAGAAGCCGGGTCAACCGTACTTCAGGCCTGTGAAGCCGCCGGGATTGAAATTCCGCGCTTTTGTTTCCATGAACGTCTGTCCATTTCGGGCAACTGCCGCATGTGTCTGGTTGAAATGGAAAAAGCGCCGAAGCTCATTGCTTCCTGCGCCATGCCTGCCGGTGACGGTATGGTCATCCATACCAAGAGCGAAAAAGTCAAACGCGGCCGGGAAGGGGTGCTGGAATTCACCCTGATCAACCATCCGCTTGATTGTCCGGTCTGTGACCAGGGTGGCGAATGCGACCTGCAGGATCAGTATCTCTATTACAGTGGCGATGATAACCGCTACGAAGAAGGCCGGCGGATTGTCGCCAAGGATGACTTCGGACCGCTGGTGAAAACCGTGATGACCCGTTGTATTCATTGTACCCGCTGTGTACGCTTTGCTGACGAGATTGCCGGTGTGCCGGCCTTGGGCGGTATCGGTCGCGGCGATCATATGGAAATCACCACCTATAAAGAACAGCCTTTTGCCTCGGAACTGTCCGGCAATGTGGTTGATCTTTGCCCGGTGGGGGCGCTGACCAACAAGCCTTACGCCTTTACGGCGCGGCCCTGGGAATTGAAATCGACAGAAACCTTCGACGTGCATGACGCCATGGGCGCCAGCGTTCGGGCTGACGCCCGCGGACGTGAAGTGATGCGTTTCCTGCCCCGGGTTCATGAAGATGTTAACGAAGAATGGATTTCCGACAAAACCCGTCAGGCCGTTGATGGTCTGAAATACAAACGGCTTGATACGCCTTATGTGCGCAAAGATGGTGTGATGAAAGCGGCTAGCTGGGACGAAGCTTTCGACGTTATCGCGCAGAAAGTCAAGGGCCTGAGCGGTGACAAAATAGCCGGTCTGGTCGGTGATCTGTGTGATATGGAAAGCATGTATGCCCTGAAAGGCTTGCTGGGTTCGCTCGGCTCCACCACCATCGACTGTCGTCAGGACGGCGCTAAATATGGCGGCAAACATCGGGTCGGGTATCTTTTCAATACGAGTATTGCCGGGATTGATGAGGCGGACGCGGCGCTTCTGGTGGGCACAAACCCACGGAAAGAGGCGGCAGTATTGAATATTCGTCTGCGCTATTTATCAAAACGTGGCGCGATAGCTTCTGTCGGCGAACAGGAAAACCTAACCTATCCGGTGCTGGATCTTGGCGATACAGTGAAGGCTCTGGAAGAATTGCTGAAAGGCAAAGGCGATTTCGCCAAGACCCTGAAAGCGGCCAAGAAGCCGATGATCATTCTCGGGTCTGGTGCGGTTTGTCATCCGGACGGAGCCACGATCCTGAAGCTTGCCCATGATATTGCCGACAAGTTCGGCATGGTCAAGAAAGACTGGAACGGGTTCAATATGCTGCATCATGCGGCGAGCCGGGTCGGTGCGATGGATCTGGGACTTGTCTCTGATCTGGGCGTGAATGGTATTCTTGATAAAGCCGCCAGCGGCGATATCGAGGTGATCTTTAACCTGGGCGCGGATGAATTTGACAGCGCACGGCTGGAAAAGGCTTTTGTGGTTTATCAGGGCCATCACGGCGACGAAGGCGTGAAACATGCCGACGTCATCCTGCCGGGTGTTGCCTATACGGAAAAACCGGGCACTTATATTAATCTCGAAGGCCGGGTGCAGGTCGCGCCGCGGGCGATCTTTGGTCCGGGCGAAGCCCGCGAAGACTGGACGATCCTGCGGGCGTTGTCTGAAAAACTGGGTCATACCCTGCCATATGACAATCTGGCGGAATTGCGCAACAAACTTGTTCTTGAATTCCCGCAGGTGGCTAAGGTCGACCAGTTGCCCAAAGAAGAATGGGCCGATTTCGGGGTGGCGGGCACTGCGTCCGAGACACCGATCAGCAATATCTTCCGGGATTTCTATCAGACCAATCCCATTGCACGGGCATCGAAAGTGATGGCGGAATGCAGTACGGCCTATGAAGGGGCCAAATTTGTAGCGGAGGCAAAGGCAACCAATGGCTGATTTACTCGTTGAATTCTTCTTTTGGGCGTTCGGCGTCACACTGGCCCCCTGGCTCGCAACCGGTATGGGTATTGTTGCCGGCATTCTCGCGATTACACTGCCGCTGCTGCTGGTTGTCGCCATGAGCGTTTACATGGACCGGAAGGTCTGGGCCGGGATGCAGATGCGCCGCGGACCAAACGTGGTGGGTCCCTGGGGCCTGTTGCAATCTTTCGCGGATGGCCTGAAACTGTTCCTGAAGGAAACCATCATTCCGGCGAGCGCCAACAAGTTTATCTTCCTGTTGGCTCCGGCTTTGACCTTCATTCTGGCCCTTGTCGGCTGGGCGGTGATCCCCTTTGATGCGGGCATGGTTCTGGCGGATCTGAATGTGGGTATCCTGTATCTCTTCGCGATTTCGTCCCTCGGCGTTTACGGCATTATCCTGTCCGGCTGGGCCAGTAACTCGCGGTATGCCTTTCTTGGCGCACTCCGGTCTTCGGCGCAGATGGTGTCTTACGAGGTTTCCATCGGTTTTGTACTGGTGACCGTATTGATGTGCGTGGGGTCTTTGAACCTCAGTGATATCGTTATGGCGCAAAAGGGAACCTTCCTGGGCGTCAATGGATATTGGTTCACGCCACTGTTTCCGATGTTTATTGTCTTCTTCATCTCGGCACTGGCGGAAACCAACCGGCCGCCGTTTGACTTGCCGGAAGCGGAAGCCGAGATTGTTGCGGGTTACCAGATCGAATATTCCTCCATGTCGTTCGCCCTGTTCTTCCTCGGCGAATATGCCAACATCATTCTGATGTGCGCTATGACCAGTATTCTTTTCCTTGGCGGCTGGCTGCCCCCTTTTGATTGGGCGCCGCTCTATGTTATTCCGGGGTGGATCTGGTTTTTTGGCAAGATTTTCTTCATGTTCTTCGTATTTGCCTGGGTCAAGGCGACGGTCCCCCGTTACCGCTATGACCAGCTGATGCGCCTGGGCTGGAAAGTATTCCTGCCGATTTCATTACTTTGGGTAGTTTTAACCGGATTATTCTTGTTGTTGACCGACAAGATACCGGCGTAACGGAAAAGAGACGGATATAGATATGACTCTTCTCAAACACGCAGCACGGACCTTCTTGCTGAGCGAATTTGTCAAAGCCATGTGGCTGACATTCCGCTATATGTTCCGCAAGAAAGCCACCATCAACTATCCTTACGAAAAAGGACCCTTGAGCCCGCGCTTCCGCGGCGAACATGCGCTCCGCCGTTATGAAAACGGTGAAGAACGCTGTATCGCCTGTAAGCTGTGCGAGGCCATCTGTCCGGCGCAGGCGATCGTGATCGAGGCGGCCGTCGCCGATGACGGCACGCGGCGCACGACCCGCTACGACATTGACATGACCAAATGTATCTACTGCGGTTATTGTCAGGAAGCCTGTCCGGTGGAAGCCATTGTTGAGGGGCCGAATTTCGAATTCGCCACAGAAACCCGTGAAGAGCTTTTCTACAATAAAGAAAAGCTGTTGAAGAACGGTGACATGTGGGAACAGGAAATTGCCACCAACATCAAACTTGACGCACCATACAGGTAGGATGAGATAATATGATTTTTACATTGTGCTTTTATCTATTCGCCACTGTCACGGTTTTTTCCGGGATGATGGTGGTATCAAGCCGCAACCCGGTGCATTCGGTGTTGTATCTGATTTTGGCTTTCTTTAACGCTGCCGGACTATTTGTTCTGTTGGGGGCGGAATTCGTCGCCATGATCCTGGTGATTGTGTATGTCGGTGCGGTCGCCGTATTGTTCCTGTTCGTAGTGATGATGCTCGATATTGATTACAGCGAACTGCGTAAAGGGTTTCAGAAATATCTGCCGATTGGCGGTCTGATCGGGGTGATCTTGCTGGCGGAACTGGCGCTGGTTGGTATGAGCTGGGGACTGGTGGACCATGTGGTCACTGACCCGGCGACAGCTATTCCTGCTTTGAACGAGATGTCCAATACAGAGGCGCTCGGCAGTTTGCTCTACACGAAATATATCTTCCTGTTTCAGATGGCCGGCATGATCCTGCTGGTGGCGATGATCGGCGCGATTGTGCTGACCCACCGCAAGCGTCCGGGCGTCAAGAAACAGAATATCAACAAGCAGGTCATGCGGCGTCGCGGTGATGCCTATGAAGTTGTTAAAGTTAAGCCTGGCCAAGGCGTTTAAGGCCCAAAGTTTAGGTAGGAAAAAGAAATGGAAATCGGACTTGCTCATTATCTGACCGTTGCGGCCATGTTGTTTACCATTGGCATCTTCGGCATCTTTCTCAACCGAAAGAATGTGATCATTATTTTGATGTCGGTGGAACTTATTCTGCTGGCGGTCAATATCAACTTTGTGGCCTTCTCGGCTTATCTGCAGGATATGGTGGGCCAGGTGTTCACGATGTTCATCCTGACCGTCGCCGCGGGGGAGGCCGCGATTGGCCTTGCTATTCTCGTGATCTATTTCCGCAACCGTGGCACCATCGCGGTTGAAGACATTAATCTGATGAAAGGATAAGAGTTTGATGTATCAGATAATTGTTTTCGGACCGCTTCTTGCTGCCATTATTGCGGGTCTGTTTGGTCGTAAGCTCGGGGACAAGGGGGCGCAAGCCATAACCTGCGGGGCGTTGATCCTGTCAGCGATCCTGTCATGGGTGGCGTTTTTCCAGATTGGACTTGGTCATACTGTTGAGCATGTCACCGTGATGAACTGGGTGACCTCCGGTGATTTGAGCTTTAACTGGGCGTTCAAGGTTGACACCCTGACGGCGGTGATGCTGGTGGTGGTCAATACGGTTTCCTGTCTTGTGCATATCTATTCCGTCGGCTATATGAGCCACGATCCGCACAAACCGCGTTTTATGGCGTATCTGAGCCTGTTCACCTTCGCCATGCTGATGCTGGTGACCGCAGATAACTTCGTTCAGATGTTCTTCGGATGGGAAGGCGTTGGACTTGCTTCATATTTGCTGATCGGTTTCTGGTACAAGAAGCCGTCCGCCTGTGCCGCCGCCATCAAGGCGTTCCTGGTTAACCGGGTGGGCGACTTTGGTTTCGCACTCGGTATTCTTCTGGTCTTTATGGCAACTGGGTCGGTTGACTTTGAAACCGTCTTTGCCAAGATCCCGGAATTGCAGGGGCAGCAAATTCACTTCCTGTGGATGGAACTCGACCTGATCACGACCATGTGTATCCTGCTGTTTATCGGCGCCATGGGGAAGTCGGCTCAGCTCGGCTTGCATACCTGGTTGCCGGACGCGATGGAAGGCCCGACCCCAGTGTCGGCGTTGATCCATGCCGCGACCATGGTGACGGCTGGTGTCTTTATGGTGGCGCGTTGTTCGCCAATTTTCGAATTTTCACCTGACGCGCTGGCGTTCGTGACACTGGTTGGCGCATCGACGGCTATCTTTGCGGCGACGATTGGCACGACCCAGAATGACATCAAACGCGTGATTGCCTATTCCACCTGCTCGCAGCTGGGGTATATGTTCTTTGCACTCGGGGTGTCGGCTTACGGGGCGGCGATCTTCCATCTCTTCACCCATGCTTTCTTTAAAGCCTTGTTGTTCTTAGGGTCCGGTTCAGTGATCCATGCCATGAGCGATGAGCAGGATATGCGCAAGATGGGTGGTCTGTGGAATAAAATTCCGATTACTTTTGCGATGATGACCATCGGAACGTTGGCCTTGACCGGATTTCCGTTTCTCGCTGGCTTCTATTCCAAGGATATGATCATCGAATCCGCCTTTGCCGCGAATAACCCGTGGTCGGATTATGCTTTCTTCATGGGGGTCTTCGCAGCTTTGCTGACGTCCTTCTATAGCTGGCGTCTGGTGTTTATGACCTTCTTTGGCAAATCCCGCGCGTCCCAGTCGGTTCAGGACCATGTGCATGAAAGCACCAACTGGATGCTGGTGCCGTTGTATGTTCTGGCGGCGGGCGCTCTGGCGGCCGGTTTTGTTTTCAAGGAAAACTTTGTTGGCCATCATTACGAGGACTTCTGGGGTCAGGCCCTGTTCCTGAAAGATGCTGCCGCAAATGTTATGGAAGCCGCGCATCATGTGCCGGGCTGGGTTGTCGCCGCACCATTCGTTGTTATGGTTCTGGGCTTCCTGGGGGCGATTTACGCTTACATCTGGAAACCGGAAACACCGGCGGCTTTTGCCGGCAGTTTCCGCTACCTCTATAACCTGTTTTACAACAAGTGGTATATTGACGAAATCTATGACTTCCTGTTTGTTGAACCGGCGAAAAAAATTGGTGTCTTCCTGTGGAAGAAGGGGGACGAGAATGTCATCGATCGCTTTGGGCCGGATGGGGCCGCGGCCAGTGTCATGACCCTGGCCCGACGGTTTAAAGCGTTGCAGAGCGGTTATGTGTATCACTATGCCTTCGCAATGTTAATGGGCGTTGCCGCCTTCGTGACCTGGTTTATTGGAGGGGCAAGCTAATGGAAAACTTCCCAATTCTTTCGATTATTACTTTCCTGCCGTTGCTGGGGGTGGTGTTCATTTTGCTGACCAAAGGCGAAAACGCCGAACGCAATGCGAAGAACGCGGCCTTGTGGGTAACGATATTCACCTTCATTGCCTCTCTGATCCTGTGGTTTACTTTTGACAAAACCACGGCTGATTTCCAGTTCGTCGAAAAAACGGCCTGGTTAGGCGATAACATCAACTATCATATGGGCGTTGACGGTATCTCGATCTTGTTCGTGATGCTGACCACCTTTATCATGCCGATTGTTATTTTGACTGGATGGGACGTGATCAAGGACCGGGTGAAGGAATATCTTATTGCCTTTCTGATCCTGGAAACATTGATGATCGGGGTGTTCTGTGCTCTTGATATCGTGCTGTTCTATATGTTCTTTGAAGGCGGCCTGATCCCGATGTTCCTGATCATCGGGATATGGGGTGGCAAGAACCGGGTGTACGCTTCTTACAAGCTGTTCCTCTATACTCTGCTTGGTTCGGTCTTCATGCTGCTGGCGATGCTGTATATGTATTTCCAGGCGGGGACTACGGATATACCTACGCTGATGGCTCACGGTTTTGATGTTAACGCCCAGACCTGGCTGTTTCTGGCTTTCTTCGCCTCTTTCGCGGTGAAGATGCCGATGTGGCCGGTGCATACCTGGCTGCCGGACGCCCACGTGCAGGCGCCAACGGCGGGTTCGGTCATTCTGGCGGGGATCTTGCTGAAAATGGGCGGCTACGGCTTTCTGAGGTTCTCCCTGCCGATGTTCCCGCATGCGTCTGTGGAACTGGCCTGGTTGATTTATACCCTGTCCGTGATCGCCATCATTTATACATCGCTGGTGGCCCTGATGCAGCAGGACATGAAAAAGCTGATTGCTTATTCCTCTGTCGCGCATATGGGTTTCGTCACGCTCGGCATATTCACCTTCAACTCTCAGGGGATTGAAGGCGCGATTATGGTCATGCTGGCCCATGGTTTTGTCGCCAGCGCCTTGTTCCTTTGTGTCGGCGTGATCTATGATCGCCTGCATACCCGGGAAATTTCCCGCTATGGCGGCCTGGTCAACATCATGCCGAAATACGCCCTGACGTTCATGTTCTTCACCATGGCTTCTGTCGGCCTGCCGGGCACCGGTAACTTCGTTGGCGAGATCCTGGTCCTGATCGGTCTGTTCAAGGTCAGTGTCTGGACAGCCTTCTTCGCGGCGACCGGTCTTATTCTTGGCGCGGCATATATGCTGTGGCTCTATCGCAAGGTGGTGTTTGGCGAGTTGGTCAAGGAAGACCTGAAAGCCATGATGGATATGGACAGAAGAGAGATTCTGATTTTTGCGCCTCTGGTGATCTTCACCTTGTGGATGGGGATTTATCCGGCAACCTTTATGGAATTCATGCATGTATCTGTTGAAAATCTTATCACTAATCATCAAGCAGCCCTGTCGGCGGTTGCTCAAACCGTTGCGCATTAGGGAGAATAGAAATGACTGAAACAATGCTTCCTGATCTTGTACCGGCTTACGGCGAACTGTTGATGGCGGTTGGCGCTATGGCGCTTTTGATGCTCGGGGTGTTCCGGGGCAACAGTTCCACGTCTCTGGTGTCGCTTTTGTCAGCAGGCCTGATGATTGTCACGCTGTTCATTACGGTAACCTGGAATGACACGGCCGTTTTCACTTTCGGTGATATGTTCGTTGCGGACCGCTTCACCTCTTTCATGAAACTTCTGGTGCTGGTGGCTTCGGCTCTGGCGGTGATCATGTCGCTACAGTATTTCAAGGACGAGCAGGAAGAACGTTTCGAGTATCCGGTTCTGATGGTTCTGGCGACCCTCGGCATGATGGTGATGGTATCCGCCAATGACCTGATGTCCCTGTATATGGGGCTGGAGCTGCAATCTTTGAGCCTCTATGTCCTGGCCTCTATTCGTCGAACAAGTGAACGGTCGACGGAAGCCGGTCTGAAGTATTTCGTTCTTGGCGCCTTGTCATCCGGTATGCTGCTGTTCGGCAGTTCTCTGGTGTATGGTTTCCTTGGCAGTACGAATTTCTCCGTTCTGGCGGAAACCTTGTCTCATGCCGGTGATCACGGGGCCAATATCGGCGCGATCGTCGGTATGGTGCTGATCCTGTCCGGTCTGGCATTCAAGATTTCTGCGGTTCCGTTTCATATGTGGACACCGGATGTATATGAAGGCGCGCCAACACCGGTGACAGCCTTCTTCGCGGTTGCCCCTAAAGTGGCGGCTCTGGCGCTTCTGGTGCGGGTGCTCTATGTGCCATTCGGTGATATGGCGTCTTCCTGGAGCCAGGTGATTATCTTTATGTCGCTGGCCTCGATGGTGCTGGGCTCCGTTGCGGCTGTGGTGCAGACCAACATCAAACGTCTGATGGCCTATAGTTCCATCGGTCATGTGGGGTTTGCGCTTGTTGGTCTTGCCGCCGGCAGTCAGGAAGGCTTGCGCGGTCTGGTGATTTACATGGCGATTTATCTGGTGATGAATGTCGGCACCTTTGCCTGTATTCTGTCCATGCGCCGCAAAAACGGTATGGTGGAGGATATCACCGACCTGTCCGGGCTGGTGAAAAGCCGTCCGGCGATGGCCGCGGGTCTCGGGATCATGATGTTGTCTTTGGCGGGGATTCCCCCTCTGGCAGGCTTCCTGGGCAAGTGGTATGTCTTCAAAGCAGTTGTTGCGACGGCGGTTGCCGATCCGATGGCGACAAATTACAGCTTGATTATTCTGGCGGTTATCGGTGTGATCGCCAGCGTGATCGGGGCCTATTATTACCTGAGGGTGGTGAAGGTTATGTTTTTTGATGCGCCGGCCGATGAATTTGTGCCGCAGAAATCAAAAAATATCTCGACGATCATGGCCTTGTCGGCGACTTTGCTGATCCTGTTTCTGTTGCCTCAGGTCAACGGCCCTGTTCTGGAGTATGCCAGAATGGCGGCTGCGGCCCTGATTTCCTAATTCATGGCGTTTGAGAAAAACTTTCCGATGCCCGAAGGTTTCGACCTTCGGGCATTTGACGTTCTGGACAGCACCAATCTTGAGTGTGTGCGATGCGCTGAGGCGGGACATGCGGGAAATCTATGGGTGGTGAGCGAACGGCAAACGGCGGGCAAGGGGCGACGGGGCCGCACCTGGATATCGGAAAGCGGCAACCTGTTCACATCACTTCTCTACAGGATTGACTGTGACCTTGCAACGGCTTCTCAGCTGTCCTTTGTCGCGGCGTTGGCGGTTCGGGATGCGATGGCGGATATTCTTCAGTCCGTTGATCAGGTCACCTGCAAATGGCCAAATGATGTTCTGGTGGGGGGGCGTAAAATCTCCGGAATTCTTCTGGAAACGACCGGGCAGGGCGGGAATGCGCCGTCCCATGTGGTGATCGGCATCGGGGTCAATATCAGGCATTGCCCGACAGAAGTGTTGTATCCCACGACTTGTCTTGAACAGGAAGGCGCTGTTGATGAAACGCCAGCGCGGGTGATGGCGCGCCTGGCGCCGTCGATGGACCATTGGCTGTGCCAGTGGAAAAAACACGGCTTTGCCCCGATCCGCAAGGCATGGAAAGCAGTTGCCCAGGGCATCGGACAGGAAATTACTGTCCGCTTGCCAAATGAAGCGCTTCAGGGGCGCTTTGTCGATCTTGATGAAACAGGTGCACTTATTCTTGAAGTCGCAGGCGAAAGGCGACATATTACAGCGGGAGACGTTTTCTTTAACTGATTCCATGAATTGTGCTAACCCTAAGGACTGATTATGCTTCTTGCGATAGATGCGGGGAATACCAATATCGTTTTTGCGCTGCATGACGGGAATGAGTTGCGTCATAAATGGCGAATTTCAAGTTCGTCGAGCCGGACGGCCGATGAATATATGGTCTGGTTGACCCAACTGATGAAACTTGAGAATATTTCCCCGGATGGAATCAGTGGGGCGATCATCGCCACCGTGGTGCCCCAGGCCCTGTTTCCCCTGCAATTGCTATGTCGGCGGTATTTCAACTGCACGGCGTTGGTGGTGGGCGAAGACAATGTTGATCTGGGGATAAAAATCAAGCTCGACAACCCGAAAGAGGTGGGCGCCGACCGGCTGGTCAATGGCGTTGCCGCCCATATCAAATACGGCGGGCCGATGATCATTATTGATTTTGGCACAGCGACCACCTTTGATGTGATTGACGAGGATGGCGACTATTGCGGGGGCATCATTTCACCCGGGGTTAACCTGTCGGTGGAAGCCCTGCATATGGCGGCAGCGAAATTGCCACGGGTAGCGGTCGAAAAGCCGGAAAAGGTGATCGGTACCGGGACGGTTACGGCGATCCAGTCGGGCATTTTCTGGGGCTATGTCGGTCTGGTGGAAGGGGTTGTGCGCCGGATCAAGGCGGAATTTGCCGAAACCCACAAGGGCGCAGAGATGAAAGTCCTGGCCACAGGCGGTCTCGCACCGTTGTTCTTCGATGAAATTCCCGATATGGAAGCCGTTGACCAAGAACTGACCACGTATGGTCTTTCAGAAATTTACACCCGAAACAGTTAGACGGAACATATAACCTTTATGGCCAAATCAAACAGTAAAGATGCCCTGTACTTCCTGCCGCTTGGCGGTTCCGGGGAGATCGGCATGAACCTCAATCTGTATCAGACCGAGGGGAAATGGCTGATGGTGGACTGCGGCATTTCATTTGCCGATACATACTTGCCGGGTATTGACCTGATCATGCCCAACACCAGCTTTATCGAAGAACGCCGGGACAAGCTGGCGGGATTGATCATTACCCATGCCCACGAAGATCATGTGGGCGCTTTGGCGCATTTGTGGGAACGGTTCCGTTGTCCTGTATATGCCACGCCTTTCACCATGATTCTGATCCGCCTAAAGCTGACCGAAGCCGGGCTGCTTGATCAGGTGCCGTTGATCGAGGTTCCGCTGGAGGGTAGTGTCGAGGTCGGGCCTTTCACGGTTGATTTCCTGTCGCTGACGCATTCGATACCGGAGCCCAATGCAGTCGTGATTAAAACCAAGCTGGGCTCTGTTTTTCACACGGGGGACTGGAAACTGGACCCTAATCCGTTGCTGGGTAATAAGACCAACGAAGCTAAAATCCGTAAAGCCGGTGATAACGGTGTTCTGGCGCTGGTGTGTGATTCGACCAACGTATTTAACGTCGAGCCTTCCGGGTCCGAGAAAAAGGTGCGGCAGACGATCACGGAACTTCTGGCAACGAAGAAGGGTAAGGTTTTTTGCGCCACCTTTTCGTCCAATGTCGCACGGGTCGATACGCTGGCGCAGGCCGCGCGGGACAATGGCCGCGACGTCTGTCTGGTCGGGCGGTCCCTGAAACGCAATGTGGCGGCGGCGCGGGAAGCTGGCTATTTGAAAGATTTCCCCAATATCGTTGATGAGAGTGACGCCGGGTATCTGCCCAATGACCGGGTGCTGTATATCTGCACCGGCTGTCAGGGAGAGGCGCGCGCCGCCCTGATGCGCATCACCCAGGGCAATAACCGGGATGTGACCATCAGCGGGGGCGACACGGTGATTTTCTCTTCCAAGATCATTCCGGGGAACGAGACGTTGATTGGTCGTCTGCATAATGCATTGATCGGCATGGGGGCCGAGGTGATTACGGAAAAAGACGCTTTCGTGCATGTGTCGGGTCATCCGGGGCAAAAGGAATTGGCCCAGATGTATGAATGGACAAGGCCCGAAATTCTGGTGCCGGTGCATGGCGAGCTGCGTCATATGCAACGACAGGCTGAATTTGGTCGGGCACAGGGTATTGGCAAAACCATCGTTCCGTCAAACGGCACCCTGATCAGGCTGGCGCCGGGCCCGGTTGAAATTGTAGAGCGGTTTCATGTCGGCCGACTGGCCCTGGATGGGCATTTTCTGATTCCAGATGAGGATGACGCCATCGTTACCCGCCGCCGTATCCTGTATAATGGGGCGCTGGTGGTGTCGCTGGTGGTCGATGACGCGGGGGATGTCCTGAGCCCGCCACAGGTGAGCAACCTTGGCAATCCCGCGGCCGGACAGGAACCTTTTGACGAGGTTATCCGCGACGCGGCTCTTGCCGCGATAGGGGGCTTGACCCGGAAACAGCGAATGAACGATACCAAAATCTCAGAAGCCGTGCGCGTTGCAGCCCGCAAGGCGGCGAAATATTATACCAACAAGGAAACCGGGCCCGTGACATCGGTGAATGTCACCCGGATATAACCTGCAAATAACAAGGGACTAAATGATGATTGGAAAACTGAACCATGTGGCCATTGCGGTCAATGATCTGGATGCGGCGGTCGCACTTTATCGCGATACCTTGGGCGCGACTGTTTCGGAAGCCGTAGAGCAACCGGATCATGGTGTGATTACTGTTTTTGTCGAACTGCCTAATACCAAGATCGAATTGCTTTATCCATTGGGGGATAATTCTCCGATTCAGGGGTTCCTTAACAAGAATGCATCCGGGGGCATTCATCATCTTTGTTATGAGGTAGAGGATATCCATGCAGCGAAAGACAAGCTTGTCGCTGATGGCATGCGCATTCTTGGTTCCGGTGAACCCCGGATTGGGGCTCATGGCAAACCGATCCTGTTTTTGCACCCGAAAGATTTTTGCGGTACACTGGTTGAACTGGAAGAGGTATAGACAATGACATTAGCAAATCATCTGGTGGTGTTTCTGGTGGTCTGGTGGCTGGTTCTCTTCATGGTTTTGCCGTGGGGCGTTAAAGGACATCATGAAAGCGGTGACGAATTTGAGGCCGGGATTGAGCCGGGATCACCTGTGAAGCCCCAAATTGGCAAGAAAATGCTGATCACTACGGGAATCACCATTGTTCTGTGGGGCGCGTTCTGGGCTGCCATGGAATTTGGCTTGATCACCATCGTGTAAAAAACAGCTATAGGCCTAAGGCTTTCGTCCCTGACCATGATCAGGGGGGAAAGCCATGCGGTCTGTTACTATTGTGCAGGATTTCAGGCATAAAAAAAGCAAGACCCGCAAGTCTTGCATTTTTTATTATTTGGTGCTTATTATTTTATTTTTTAATAAATAGTCTTTCGCTGATTTTATGATTAACTTCTTTGAGTTTATATCTTTTTCTTATTCAGCGTGGTGCAGAGTTTCCCTCCCAGACTTGGGCCTCACGTTCGAAAGTGACAATAGTCGAGCGATTAGCCTCTGTCATCAACAATATTTGCAATTTAAGCAATTTGTCGGGGATTGTTGTAAAAATAACACATGTAGGGCGAGGTGGAAAAAGCGTAATGTTTATAGGGGGTAGAAGGAGCAGGGAAATGTGGCGATGTATTTTTGCAACAATAATTATTAACAAAAGTTTAATATTTTCAAGCATTTCGGCAGAAGTAACGCTGAAAATAGAACCGAAAGATTGTCGTCTGCTAACGGCTCATAAGCCTGATGCCGATGTGGCATACAGGCCGGGGGTAGATGTGGCGGGGAAAGCGGTTGCTCCGGCGGATTTGCCGGCATCTTCCTCTTCCGCGCTGGCCAGATATCTGGAAGACAGTATTTCTTTTCAAGTGATTCTTGATGATCATAACCTGACATTGCGCCCCCCGCAGGGGGATGGTGCAGCCAATGCCGGCCTGACGGGAGAAATGATTCTGGGGATTATCACGGTGAAAGACGGGCGGGCGATGCTGGACGGTGTACCGCTGGATGACGGTTCTACCGAAAGGTTGATCGCCTTTTGCCGGACACAGGGTCAGGGCGAAAAGTAAGAGATCATCACCGGGGCTGTTAAAAGAGAGGGGCATAGCACAAAAAACTGTTCATCAGAGGCGTGGGCGGTTATAAAAATGAGAACTTAAAAAACAAGACTGTCCCTATATTACACAAGGTCCCCGTTATGCGTCTTTCATCCTGCTTTATGCCGACTCTCAAGGAAAACCCTGCCGAGGCCCAGATTACGTCTCACCGCCTGATGTTACGGGCCGGGCTGATCCGCCAGACCAGCGCCGGAATTTATATCTGGTTGCCGCTGGGGCTGCGTGTCTTGCGCAAGATTGAACAGATTGTCCGGGAAGAGCAGGACCGGGCCGGGGCCCAGGAAATCCTGATGCCAACGATTCAACCGGCGGAGTTATGGCAGGAAAGCGGCCGTTATGACGCGTATGGCAAGGAAATGCTGCGCATCACCGACCGCCATGACCGGGAAATGCTTTATGGGCCGACCAATGAGGAAATGGTCACGGACCTGTTCCGCAATAACGTCAAGACCTACAAAGACCTGCCAAAGATGCTGTATCATATTCAGTGGAAGTTCCGTGACGAGATCCGTCCCCGGTTCGGCATCATGCGCGGCCGTGAATTCCTGATGAAAGACAATTACAGCTTTGACATTGATACAGATGCGGCGCGGATTACCTATAACAAAATGTATGTGGCTTATCTGCGTACTTTTGCGCGGCTTGGCATGGTGGCTATCCCGGTGCGGGCTGACGCGGGGGCCATTGGAGGTGATCTTAGCCATGAGTTCCAGATTCTGGCCGAAACCGGTGAAAGTACGTTGCATTACGACAAGGCAATCGAGGATTTCAATCTGGCCAGTCTGGCCGGGGACATTGATCCTGAAACGGTAGAGAAACTGCAAAGCCTCTATGCCATGGAAGAAGAAAAGCATGATCCGGACAATTGCCCGGTTCCCGCGGCTGACCTGCGCACCGCAAAAGGCGTTGAAGTCGGCCATATTTTCTTCTTCGGCACCAAATATTCCGAGGCCATGAACGCCAAGGTCGCGGGCCCTGACGGCAACCTCGTGCCGGTGGAAATGGGATCTTACGGTATCGGCGTGTCGCGTCTGGTGGGCGCCCTGATCGAAGCCAATCACGATGATAACGGCATCATCTGGCCGGAAGCGGTTGCCCCTTACAAAGTGGGACTGATCAATCTGCGGACTAAAGACGACGAATGCACAGCGGCCTGCGACGATATCTATCGTCAACTTGGTGATGCGGGTGTCGAGGTGCTCTATGATGATCGTGACATGGGCGCGGGCGGCAAGTTTGCCGACATGGATTTAGCGGGTATGCCCTGGCAGTTGATTATCGGTCCCCGTGGTTTGAAGAATGGCGTGGTTGAAGTGAAAAATCGCGCAACCGGAGAGCGGGAAGAACTGTCGCTGGAAGACGCACTGAAAAAAGTATCTTAAAAAGTTCAAGCAAGGGGAGACGCCATGTTCCGGGCGCATGAATGGATGGTGGCTTTCAGGTATCTGAAAGTCAGAAGCAACGAAGGGTTTGTGACCCTTGTGGCGCTGTTTTCCCTTCTCGGGATCGCCATTGGCGTAATGGTGCTGATTGTCACCATGTCGGTGATGAACGGCTTCCGCGAAGAATTGCTCAGCAAGGTCATCGGCTTTAATGGTCATATGCTTTATCAGCCGGTCGGTGGCCGGATGAACGACTATGACGACGCCGTCGCGCATCTGAAGAAAGTCGATCATGTGGTGAAAGTTCTGCCCATTGTCGAAGGCCATGCCCTGGCAACTTTTGGCAGTTACAGCGTCCCGGCTCTGGTGCGCGGGGTGAAACCGGAAGACATACGCCATATGCCGCTGATCGCCGATAATATCAAAGTCGGGGATCTGAATGATTTCGGCACCGGCGATAATGACATTCTGATTGGCAAACGCCTCGCGGATAAATACGGCTTGTCGCCGGGTGATCTGGTGACACTGGTTACGCCGCGCGGACGGGTTACGCCTTTTGGCACCGTGCCGCGCATCGCCAATTATCAAATCCGGGCGATTTTCGAAGTCGGTGAATATAATTATGACACCGGCTATTTCTTCCTGCCGTTAAAAGCCGCCCAGAGCTATTTTCAATATGATGATCAGGTGGCGGCGCTGGAAATCAGCCTGACCCATCCCGATATGATCACTGAACTTTACCCTGTGGTACAGCAGGCCATGCGGGAAATCAGCCCCGGAGGACGGCTGGTCGACTGGCGGGTGCTCAATCAGAGTTTCTTCAATGCACTGCAGGTGGAACGCAATGTGATGTTTATCATCCTGTCCTTTATCATTCTGGTGGCGGTCTTCAATATCATTTCCACGATGATCATGATGGTGAAGAACAAGACCCGCGATGTGGCGATCCTGCGCACCATGGGGGTGACAAGCGCTTCTATCATGCGGATTTTCTTCATTGTCGGCTCCTGCATCGGCATGGTCGGGACCCTGCTGGGGACGATCTGTGGTCTGGCGATAGCTTATAATGTTCAGGAAATTCTGAATTTTATCGAACGAATGACGGGTCTCAGCCTGTGGGAGGGGGAGGTGCGTTTCCTGTCAGAAGTTCCGGCGATTGTGGAACCGACCGAGGTTACCATTGTCATTCTCGTGTCTCTTGGCATGAGCTTCTTCGCGACCCTGTTGCCGGCCTGGCGGGCGGCGAAGGTCGATCCGGTTAAATCATTGCGGTATGAGTAAGGGGCGCGACCTATGACTGAGAGTATTCTTGAGCTGCAGGACATTCACCGCCACTTTATTCAGGGCGACAAGGACCTGCATATCCTGCGCGGGGTGAATTTTACCCTGAAAAAGAGCGAGGTGGTGACACTGGTCGGGGCCTCCGGGTCCGGGAAATCGACCTTGTTGCAGATCGCGGGTCTGCTGGATCATGCCAGTTCCGGGGAAGTTGTGATTGACGGCGCGGCCTGTGGCAAACTGTCTGATCGCAAACGCACCCGTATTCGTCGCCATGACGTGGGCTTCATCTATCAATTTCATCATTTGCTGCCTGAATTCAACGCATTGGAAAATGTGATGCTGCCGCAGATCGTCGCGGGCCTGTCGAAATCCGAGGCGGCAAAGCACGCAGAAGCGTTGCTCACCAAGCTCGGGCTTGGCGCACGGGTTGATCATCGGCCGTCGGAACTGTCCGGGGGGGAACAGCAACGGGTCGCCATCGCCCGTGCTCTGATTAACAAGCCGAAAATTCTGCTTGCCGATGAACCGACGGGCAATCTTGATGAAATGACCGGCAACGGTGTGATGAATGAATTGCTGCGTCTGTCGCGGGAAGAAGGTATCTCGGCTCTGGTTGCCACCCATAACAAGGATCTGGCGCGGAAAATGGACCGTTGTGTGACGTTGCATAACGGTCTGCTGGAATAGACGGGACGGGAGGGCCAATGGCGTTTGAGGACATTAATCTGACCGCAGTGTTTGTGGCGGCCGTGCTCAAGTTTATCCTCGGCGTGCTGTGGTTCTCGCCTGTGGTTTTCGGGCCCATGTGGCTTTCGGAAGTGGGACAGGAAAAAGATCAGTTGATTGCTGCGCGTGGCCCCCTGATGCTGTCGGGCCTGCTTGGTTTGGTCAGCGCCTTCACATTGGCGGTACTCATTACGCTTGCCGATCTCGGCGGTGTGCAGTCTCTGGCGGTCGGATGTCTGATCGGGCTTGGCATTATGACCACGCAACTGGGGGCGTTACATGGTTTCGAAGGCCGTAGTTTTCGGCTGCTGGCAATTTACGGCGGACAATATATAATCGAATTCAGCGCCATGGCGGCGATCATTGGGTTTTGGCGATAGGATATTTTTTCTAGATGACGGCTTCTTCTTTTGTTCATTTGCGATTGCATTCGGCCTATTCCCTGTCCGAGGGGGCCGTGCATGTGAAAGCGCTGGGCAAACTCTGCGCCGCCCATAATATGCCAGCAGTCGCGGTGACCGACACCAATAACATGTTCGGCGCGCTGGAAGCCTCGTTAACCTTGCCCGGGGCCGGGGTGCAACCGATCATTGGTTGTTCTCTGGCCATTCGCCACGCGGTCGAACAGGACAGCCGCAGTTTCAAAACGCCGGAACCCGGCTGGCTGGTGCTGCTTGCCCAGACCGAACGCGGCTATCAAAATCTGATGAAGCTGGTCTCGAAGGCCCATCTCGGCGGCGATGGCCACGAAACCCCGCAGTTGAATATTGATGACCTCGGCGGCTACACGGACGATATCATCTGTCTTACGGGTGGGCCGGAAGGGCCGATGGGCAAATATCTGATCACCGGCACTCCCCAGGGCCGCGAGAAGGCCGAAGCGGTGATGCACAAGCTGAAAAGCCTGTTTCCAGATCGCCTCTACATGGAAATTCAGCGCCACGGCATGACGCCGGAAGAAGCAACAGAGGAAGATTTTCTCGAACTCGCCTACACACATGATATCCCGCTGGTGGCGACCAATCAGGTGTTCTTTCCGGAACGTAAGATGCATCAGGCCCATGACGCTCTGCTCTGTATCGCGGGCGGCAATTATGTCGAGCAGGATGACCGCCGGAAACTGACCCCTGAACATTATTTTAAATCCGCCGAGGAAATGGCGGACCTGTTCGAAGACCTGCCGGAGGCGGTTCAGAATACGCTGGTGATTGCCCGGCGCTGCGCCTTCAAGGTACCGACGATTGATCCGATCCTGCCGAATTTTACCGATGGTATGGACAAGACGGCGGCGGATTATGAGGATATCAGTGAGGCGGAAGCGCTGGAAAAGATGGCCCGTGACGGTCTGGATCAGCGCCTTGAGCAACATGTCTTTCATGAAGAAACGGACCCGGAAAAGCGCGACGAGATCGCCAAGCCCTATTGGGATCGTCTGGAATTTGAGATTGGCATTATTAATCAGATGGGCTTTCCCGGCTACTTTCTGATTGTGGCGGACTTTATTCAGTGGTCGAAGCATAACAATATTCCGGTGGGGCCGGGCAGGGGGTCCGGTGCGGGCTCCGTGGTGGCCTGGGCCCTGATGATAACCGATCTTGATCCTTTGCGGTTCGGGCTGCTGTTCGAACGGTTTCTCAATCCGGAGCGGGTGTCCATGCCCGATTTCGATATCGATTTCTGTCAGGACAAACGCGACCGGGTGATCCGTTATGTGCAGGAGAAATACGGCCATGACCAGGTGGCGCAGATCATCACTTTCGGGAAGCTGCAGGCCAAGGCCGTGGTTCGCGACGTGGGACGGGTGCTGCAGATGTCTTATGGCCAGGTTGACCGACTGTCAAAACTGATCCCGGCCAACCCCGCTAATCCCATGACCTTGGGCGAGGCGCTGGAATCGGAAGAAAAGCTGCGGTTTGAACGCGACAATGACCCGGCGACGGCGCGCCTGATTGAAATGGCCTTGCAGCTTGAGGGTCTGTTCCGTCACGCCTCTACCCATGCCGCCGGGGTGGTGATTGGTGACCGGCCACTGGATGAGCTGGTGCCGCTCTATCGTGATCCGCGGTCCGATATGCCGGTGACCCAGTTCAACATGAAATTTGTCGAGCAGGCCGGACTGGTAAAATTCGACTTTCTTGGCCTGAAGACCCTGACGGTGCTGGCCAAGGCCGTGGAACATATCGCCCTGCGCGACATCACGGTCAATCTGGAACAGGTGCCGCTGGTGGATCAACCGAGCTTCGACCTGTTGTCCAGCGGCAAGACCATCGGCGTCTTCCAGTTGGAAAGTAGCGGCATGCAGAATGTGCTTGTGCAGATGAAGCCCGACATGTTCGAGGATATCATTGCGGTCGTGGCGCTCTATCGACCGGGGCCGATGGACAATATTCCGCTCTATGTCGCCTGTAAGCATGGGGAGAAAGACCCGGACTATCTGCATCCTCTGCTCACCGAAATCCTCACCGAGACTTATGGCGTGATCATCTATCAGGAACAGGTGATGCAGATCGCCCAGGTGCTGGCGGACTATTCCCTCGGCGAAGCGGATTTGCTGCGCCGGGCCATGGGCAAGAAGATCGCGGCCGAGATGGACAAGCAGCGCGCCCGCTTTCAGGATGGGGCCGCCAAGAAGGGCGTAGATCCCAAGCAGGCGGCGGGTATTTTCGATCAGGTGGCGAAATTCGCCGGTTACGGCTTTAATAAATCTCACGCCGCGGCCTATGCGCTGGTGTCTTTCCACACCGCTTATCTCAAGGCCAATTATCCGGTGGAATTTATGGCGGCGATCATGTCGCTCGACCTCAATAACACCGATAAGCTGGCGATCTTCAAACAGGAAGTCGTCAGCCTCGGCATCCCGATTTTGCCGCCTGATATCAATAAATCTCTGGTGGAATTCTCGGTCGAGGTGGTGCCGGGCAAGGCGGACGAAGATAATGTCGGCGGCGCGCAAGGCGACGGTATTCTGCGCGGGGTGCGTTATGGTCTTGCGGCGCTGAAGAATGTCGGTTCTGGCGCGATGGAGCAATTGATCAAGGAGCGGGACAAGAACGGCCCGTTCAAGGATGTGGCTGATTTCTGTAACCGGCTCGACACCAAGCATGTCAATAAACGGGCGCTGGAAAACCTCGCCAAGGCCGGGGCCTTTGACAGCATCAACCCTAACCGGGCCCAGATGCTGGCGTCGGTCGAGATGATCCTGAAACAGGCCAGCGCCGCCACCGAAGCCCGCAACAGCAATCAGGTCAGCCTGTTCGGCGATGTGGTCGAACCGCAGGCCCTTGCCCTGCCGGAAGCGCGGGACTGGGAATTGATTGTCCGGCTCAACCATGAAAAAGACGCCATTGGCTTTTACCTCTCGGCCCATCCTCTTGATGCCTATAAAGTCATTCTCGAGCGCCAGAAAATCCTGCCCTCGACCGAACTGGAACGTAAAGCAAAGGGCGGCGGTACAGTGAAGCTCGCCGGGACGGTGCAGACCATCCGGGTGATGAAGAACAAGCGCGGCAAGAAATTCGCCTTTATCGGCTTTTCCGACGCCTTTGGCGGCTGGGAAACGATGGTGTTTTCCGAACTGCTCGACAGTGCTGACGAAATTTTGCAGATGGGCAGTTCGGTGATTGCCACCGTGGAAGCGAGCATTGATCCGGAGCGCGGCCTGCGGGTGACGGCGAAAAGCTTTGCCGCGATCGAGGTGGTGGCGGCCAACAGCGCCAAGGGGCTGGAGATATTCCTCACCGACGCCAGCAACATCACCGCCATCCGCGAAATACTCGACAACCACAAGGGCGGCCGGGGTTTTGTCACTTTCAAAATTAAAGTGAAGGATGAAGATGAGTATGATATCGATATAGAATTAAAAGATAAATATAAAGTTTCACCTGACATCAGAAGTGCGCTGATCACCATGAAGGGCGTGATGGATGCCCGGGAGATTTAAAGCGAGATTTAAGGGGCTGGGGGAATAAATGGTGGATATTGATCCATATCTTATTATCAGGACGTTACATATCATAAGCTCGACGATAGTGTTTGGCACTGGTGTCGGGATTGCGTTCTTCATGTTCCGTTCTTACTTTGGAGCTGACCATGCGGCGAAACTATATGCCGTGCGGACAACAGTTCTTGCTGACTATATCTTTACCTTGCCTGCCGTGATTATTCAGCCTGTAACAGGGTTCTGGCTAGTTTGGCAAGTTGGATACGACTGGACGGTACCTTGGCTGGTGATCACATATGTGATTTACGCGATTGCGGGGGCCTGTTGGTTGCCGGTCGTCTGGATTCAAATTGAGCTCAAGAAAATTCTGGAAAGCGTTTCAGAAAAAACAGACTTACCAGAACGTTATCATTCCCTCTTCAAAATTTGGTTCATCCTCGGTTGCCCAGCATTCATTGGGCTTGTTGCTGTTTTCTTTTTGATGGTGATGAAACCAGTATGACACAAGACCCTATATTTAAAACTATTTTTGGCGAAGATTGGAATAAACTTCCCCCCGTAATGCATAAACATTATGCCAATCGTCCCTATACAACCGATTTGGCGACAGTTGAAGGGACATTGGATGTCATGTGTGCGGGACCTATAAAATTCCTAGCGCCAATTTTTTGGCTTATGCGTGGTATTCCGCCACATACGGAGGTGGATGTTTCTGTAGTAGTGAATTTCGAGAGTGATGAAGAGAGTAATTTTTTTCATTTCAGGCGCATTTTTAATTTCAAAACACGCAAACCTTACAGCTTTAATTCTAGAATGATGCAGATTAAAGATAATGAAGTGGTGGAGATTATGTGGTCCGGCTTTGGCTGGCGAATGCACTATGTTTGGGAAGCCGGACGCGTGAAGCTTAAACATAAAGGATATGTTTTTCACTTGTTTGGGTGTCTGATTCCGCTTCCTCTGACATTTCTTTTGGGAGAAGGTAATGCCGAAGAGATCGCCATCGATGATAACAGCTTTGATATGAAAGTTACTATTACGCATCCGTGGTGGGGAAAGGTTTATCAGTATGGTGGGCGTTTTAAGGTCAAGAAAAACATATGATTAAACGCGTTCTTATCATTGGAGGGTATGGAAACTTCGGGTGGTTTATCGCGAAATCACTGGCGCAGGAGAAAAATATTCGTGTTATTATTGCAGGACGTTCGCTAGAAAAAGCAAAACGTCTTGCCGCAACGATTGACGCCGTGAATGATGTTGAAGTTTGTTACACAGATATTAACCAAAAATTTTCAGAAGCATTATCCTCAATAGCTCCTCATATTGTAATTCACACATCTGGGCCCTTTCAGTCACAAGGATATGACGTTGCCAATATCTGTATTGATCAAGGCATACATTATATTGATTTGGCAGATGGGCGTGATTTTGTAGCAGGTATTGGTGAACTGGATGGCCAAGCAAAAAAAAATGATGTCCTTGTTGTGAGTGGCGCAAGTTCAGTGCCATGCCTGACAGCTGCGTTGGTTGATTATTATAAAGGGGAGTTTAGCATCCTCGAAGTTCTGGACTACGGTATTACAACAGCACAGAAAACGGCGCGTGGGCTTGCCACAACTGAGGCTATTCTTGGCTATGTGGGCAAGCCGATCAAGACTTTGATTGAGGGGGAGTGGTGCCATGTCTTCGGGTGGCAGGGGTTGCGGGCGCGGAAATATAGAATGCTTGGTCGGCGGTTCTTGGCATATTGCGATGTCCCTGATTTAGCTTTATTTCCAAAACGATACCCGGGACTTAAAACCATTCGATTCTACGCTGGGCTTGAAATTTCGTTTATTCACCTCACCCTCTGGATGCTTTCAGGGATGGTGCGGATAGGCGGGATACGGAATCTGGAGAAGGTTGCCCCACTGATGTTGCGCATATCACATCTTTTTGATTTTCTGGGCACGGATACTAGTGCCTTCCATATGACATTGTCCGGTAAGGGGCGTGCTGGAGCCGCAAAGTCAATAACATTTGAACTCACTGCCCGTTCAGGTGATGGCCCTTATATCCCGACGATGCCTGCCATCTTAATGGCAAAAAAACTTGCCAATGATGACGTAAAAGTAAGAGGCGCTTTTCCCTGCGTTGGCTTTATCACGCGTGATGAGTATCTTGGCGCGTTAGAGGGGTTGGATATTTCTTGGTATAGTACGTAATTATTATGTTTGTGACTGATTTCTGCATGCCGGCCTTCGCTGGCATGAGGGGATGACACGCGCTGACATCCTTTAGCGCCGCCTTTCTATCCCGGCGAAAATGCTGAGCATCAGCCAGTCGGGGAAGGCCTGTTGCAAGGGGCGGGGGCCGGTGAGCCTGACGCGGCCGGCGGCGAGTTCCGGCTGTAACGGGCGAATGCCGCGCCAGACCTCGCCCAGAGTGCGCACATCGGTGCTCACCGCAAGGTCAACCTCATGTCCGGGGGGCTTGAGACAGACATCCACTTTATCGGGACCGCAAACCAGCCAGAAAAACCGTTTGTCCTTTGGCGCATCGGTGAATTCAATTTCGAGCACGGTTTGACCCGGCGGCATCTGGGCGAGATCCAGCCGGCGATGCATGCCCCAGACCAGCCAACCGGCGTCGAGATCATCTTCTTCAATTTCCCGGGCCCAGCGCTGGCCCCATTCGCCGATGGCCCCGAGCACCGGTTTCAGGTCGCGCCCGGCCTCGGTCAGTTGGTAAGCGGGGGTGGCGGCTTTACTCTGCGGGGTGCGGCGCACGATCCCGGCATGTTCCAGCTGATCCAGGCGTTGCTTGAGCAGGGTGGCGGAAATACGGGGCACACCGCGGCGGATGTCGTTGAACCGCTGGCTGCCGGCGGTAAGTTCACGAATGATCAGCAGCATCCATTTCTGGGTCAGAACTTCCGAGGCCAGAGCCACAGGGCAGAATTGTCCGAATGTCATCCTTTTCTCCTTCTCAAAGGGCGGCATTCATTCGACCACAGGCTAACACTGCAATCAAGTCCAGATTATTGACTTGAGTGAAATGTGGGAAAATACAATTCTGTCGGGAGACAATTTATATTATACTGAAGAGGAGAGATATCATGACGTTAAGCCTGACCCGTCGCAGTCTTTTAATCGGAGGAGCCGCCAGCATGGCCGTAAAACCCGTCCTTGCCCATGAAATGCCGCAAAAGATGCGGTTTACCGCCACAACCGGAACCGGCGGCGGGGCAGGAGCGCGCTTTGACCGGGACAGATTTGTCGAGGACTGCATTTGGGCTCACATGGAAACGGATCCGGTTGCGGCAGTACGAGAGGTTCTGGCGCGGGCGGTGTCCCGGCCGGGCGCGGTACTGGCCGGACTGGGGAAACCGAAAGCCGCCGGGCTCGATGTATTACTGTCTTCCCCGACATTGACCATCTTTGCCGCCAGCTGGACGCCGCAAATGAATTTGCTGGCCCATGATCACAAGATGTGGGCCCTGATCGGCATCTATGCCGGGCGCGAGGATAATATTCTATGGCGCGAGGGCGATAACGGCCTGGAGGCCTATGCCGCCAATTGCCTGTTTGAAAGCGATGTGGCGACGCTGGACGCCAACGCCATTCATTCGGTCACCAACCCGCTGCAGCGCTTTACCGGCGGCATCCATATCTACGGCGGTGATTTTTTCGCCACGGAACGCCGTCAGTGGGACCCGGAAACCTTTCAGGTGGAACCGTCCGACGGTGATGTGATCCGCGCCATGTTTGCCCGGGAAAATGAACGTTATGCCAAAGTCTGTGGGGATTAAGCATATTCTTTTCAGGTTCGCCCCTTTCTTTCCCGCGCGGCAAAGGGTATAGCTGGGGCACGATATTTTAACCTGAAGAGACTGCTCGTATGACCGATACGCCTGCATCCGCGCCTGTAGAAGCGAAAGATTCCGCCTCTGTTCTGATTATCCGGGACGGGGCGGTGCATGACCGCTATGGCGCCCTGCAAATCCTGATGGTCAAACGCCATCAGAAAATTCGTTTTGCCGGGGGGGCTTATGTTTTTCCCGGTGGCAAGCTTGATCCGGCGGATCGGGCGTTGGAAGAACAGGATCAAAAGGATGCGGCGGCGGATATCTCGGCCGAGTTTCGCGGGTTGCGCTATGCAGCGCTGCGGGAAGTGTTCGAGGAAACCGGATTGGTGATCGGTACGCAAGCGGGTCAGGCCATCGACGAGGCGGGCCGGGCGGCGCTGGACCGGGATTATCGTCAGGCGTTTCTCGACGGCAGCCTGACGTTGGCGGATTTCCTCGCCCGGTCGGGCGTGACGCTGGATATGGGGGATTGTTATCCCTTTGCCCACTGGATCACGCCGGAAGTCTATCCGGTGCGCTTTGACACCCGTTTCTACCTGACCGTGGCGCCGACCGGCCAACTGCCGAGCCCGGATGGACATGAGATCACCGAGGTGCAATGGATGTATCCCATGAAGCTGGTGGAGGAATCCGACGGGGTTCTGATGTTCCCGACCATGATGAACCTGAAAATGCTCGGTCAGGCGCGGTCTGTGGCGGAGGCTCTGGAACTGTTGGGTCAGCGCGAGATCGTGACCGTCACCCCGGAAGTGATCGAGGGCGACAAGGTCAGTTTCCGCAAGATTCCGGCCGCGGCCGGTTATGAAGATGTCGACCAGACCCGCACCCGCACCGCCATTGATCTGAAAAACGGATAAATTTGATGGTGGGGGCAGAAACCCCTTGATCTTTGGCTGAAAGGGCGCTATTACGCGCCTACTTCACACGCGGGAATTAAGTTGACCTCCTACATATTGAGGAAAACTTTCCGGTGTCCCATAAGGGGCCACACTCTCGCGGAGGATTAACCGGAAAAAAAGGAAAAATCGTATGGCAACGCCTACATTTACGATGCGTCAGCTTTTGGAAGCTGGTGTACATTTTGGACATCAGTCCCACCGTTGGAACCCGAAGATGAAAGAATACATCTTTGGTGCCCGCAATAAAGTTCATATCATCAATCTGTCCCTGACCGTGCCTTTGCTGGCCCGTGCGCTGGAACAGGTCCGTGACGTTACGGCCGCTGGTGGTCGTGTTCTTTTCGTTGGTACAAAGCGTCAGGCCTCTGGCCCGATCGCCGAAGCCGCGAAACGTTGTGGTCAGTATTACGTCAATCACCGCTGGCTCGGTGGCATGATGACCAACTGGCAGACCATTTCCAAATCCATCAAGCGTCTGAAAGAACTTGATGAGAAGCTGGACAATGAACAGACTGGCCTGACCAAGAAAGAACTGCTGCAGATGACACGCGAGCGTGACAAACTGGAGCGGGCGCTGGGCGGTATCAAAGATATGGGCGGCATTCCGAACATCATCTTTGTCATCGACACCAATAAAGAAGAACTGGCCATTCAGGAAGCCAACAAACTTGGCATTCCCGTTGTCGCCGTTCTTGACACAAACTGTAACCCGGACGGCGTAACATTCCCGGTTCCAGGGAATGATGACGCGACCCGTGCGGTTCAGCTTTATTGTGATCTGGTTGCCGGTGCGGTTCTCGACGGTATTCAGCAGGAAATGGTTGACCAGGGTGTCGACCTTGGCGCAGCGGAAGCTGCCCCTGTTGTTGAAGAACTGGCTGCTGAAGCAGCGCCAGCCGAAGAAGCCCCTGCGGAAGAGGCGTCTGCTGAAAAAGCTGCCGCTTCTGAGTAGGTTCAATAGATGTGAAAGCCCGGATGAACCGGGCTTTCACGATTATTATCACAGTTTAAAGGAAGAATGATGGCTCAGATTACAGCTGCTATTGTTAAAGAACTGCGCGAGAAATCCGGCGCAGGTATGATGGATTGTAAAAACGCCTTGAAAGAAAACGACGGTGATGTCGAAGCGGCCATGGACTGGTTGCGTCAGAAGGGTATCGCGAAAGCGGCCAAGAAATCAGGTCGTGTTGCGGCCGAAGGTCTGGTGGCGGTTGCGACTAACGGTACGACGTCTGTTGCGGTTGAAGTCAACTCCGAAACTGACTTTGTCGCCCGGAACGAAGGTTTCCAGAACATCGTGAAAAATGTTGCGGCGGTTGCCCTTGAAAATAATGGCGACTTTGACGCAACAGCGGCGGCCGCCTATCCCGGCACAGGCCGTTCTGTCAAAGATGAGCTGACCGAAGCCGTCGGCACCATCGGCGAGAATATGAATTTCCGTCGTGCGACTGGACTTTCTGTTGATAACGGTATTGTCGCGACATACATCCATAACAGCGTCGCGCCAAGCCTCGGCAAGATCGCGGTTCTGGTGGCGCTTGAGTCCGCTGCGGACGAAGCAACGCTGACTGCCTTGGGGAAACAGCTGGCCATGCATGTGGCGGCGACATCCCCACTGGCGATGACAACCGAAGAACTTGATCCGGAAGCGGTTGAGCGCGAGCGTAATGTTCTGATCGAACAGGCGCGGGAATCAGGCAAACCTGACAACATTATTGAAAAAATGATTGTTGGCCGGATGTCAAAATTCTATCAGGAAGTTGTCTTCATGGAGCAGACATTCATCGTTGACGGCGAAACAAAAATCGCCAAGGTCATCGAGAATGCTGCCAAAGCTGCCGGTACGGATATCAAGCTGACGGGCTATGTTCGTCTTGAACTTGGTGACGGCATTGAAAAAGAAGAAGGCGATTTCGCTGCTGAAGTTGCTGCTGCCGTAGGTAAATAACACCTTATTTCGGGCTCATTTGCGAATTAATGTAAAAGTTTATTCGCATTTGGGCCCGAATTGTATATTCTGCCCTATAAATTTTATAAATAAGTTCAAGACGTCGTTCAAGCGACGCGAATAAGGCCAAAGGTAAAGGGTGATAATGACTGATACCCCCCAGTATAAACGCGTTTTGTTAAAACTTTCCGGTGAGGCCCTTATGGGGGAACTGGACTATGGTATTGACCCCAAGATGGTCAGCCGAATCGCCCGCGAAATAAAGACCGTACAGGAACTTGGTGTTCAGGTCTGTCTTGTGGTGGGCGCCGGTAATATTTTCCGGGGAATGACAGGCGTGGCGAGCGGGTTTGACCGAACCTCTGCCGACCATATGGGAATGCTGGCCACCGTGATGAATTCTATCGCCATTCAAAACGCCCTTGAACAGGAAGGCGTCGATACCCGGGTCCAGTCCGCATTTCCGATCGCGTCTGTGTGTGAACCTTATATTCGGCGCAAGGCAATACGCCATATGGAAAAGGGCCGTGTTGTGGTCTTTGCTGCCGGCACTGGTAATCCATTCTTCACCACCGACACGGCGGCGGCGCTGCGGGCGGCGGAAATGGGCTGTGACGGGCTGCTGAAAGGCACCCAGGTGGACGGTGTTTACACAGCGGATCCCAAAACTGACCCGACGGCGGAAAAATATGACAGACTTGATTATCATACGGTTCTGACCAAAGATCTGAAAGTTCTGGACGCCTCGGCAATTGCATTGGCGCGGGAAAATGATATTCCCATTGTTGTCTTTTCAATTCATAAGCATGGCGAATTTGCCCGCGTGATGTGCGGTAGCGGTGAATTTACTATTATATGCAAGGAGTAAGCTAAAATGTCAGCTGAAATAAATCTTAATGACCTGCGGCGCCGGATGAATGGCGCGATCGAAAATCTGAAAAATGAATTTGCCGGCCTGCGGACAGGTCGGGCGTCGGTTCATCTTCTTGACCCGGTGGTTGTGGATGCCTATGGCTCTAAAATGCCTCTCAATCAGGTGGCGACGGTTTCAACACCTGAGTCCCGCCTGATCAGTGTGCAGATTTGGGATAAAACCATGGTTGCGGCGACGGAAAAAGCCATTCGTAATGCCGGACTTGGCCTGAACCCGGTCACGGACGGTCAGACGTTGCGCATTCCGATCCCGGAACTTAACGAAGAGCGTCGTGCGGAATTGACCAAGGTCGCCGGTAAATATGCCGAACAGGCCCGCATCGCCATTCGTAACGTGCGTCGGGACGGTATGGATACAATCAAAAGGCTGGAAAAAGACAGTGAAATCAGTCAGGATGAACAAAAAAACTATTCTGATCAGATCCAAAAACTGACGGACGAAATGATCAAGGACGTCGATGCAACGACGGAAATCAAAGAAAAAGAAATTATGCAGGTGTAAGGAGTAAACCCGGTTCATGTTGATGGTGAAGGAAGGTTTCGCTTCCCGGAAAAAAAGTAAAAATTCCGAACCTCCCGTTCATGTCGCCATTATTATGGATGGCAATGGACGGTGGGCCAAAAAGCGTATGCTGCCTAAAGTCGCAGGGCATAAACGGGGCGCGGACGCCGTCCGGCGCTGTGTTGAAGACGCCATTGATCTGGGGATCAGATATCTCACGCTTTATGCCTTTTCATCGGAAAACTGGAACCGGCCGGAAGATGAAGTCAATGATCTTATGGGATTATTGCACCGTTACCTGACCAAGGAAGTCGATGAACTGGATGATAAAAATATTCGTTTGGCCTTCATTGGTGACCGGTCAAAACTGAGCCCGGATATCCGGGCGCTGATTGAGGCGGCGGAACAGAGAACGCTGAATAACAGCCGGCTGTGCCTGACGCTGGCGTTGAGTTATGGCGGCCGGGCAGAGATCGTCGATGCGGCGCGGAAGCTTGCCGAACAGGTGCAGGCTGGGAAAATTTCACCTGAAGATATTTCGGAAGAAACATTTTCCGGTAAGCTGCACACCCATGATATTCCCGATCCCGATTTGATTATCCGCACAAGCGGTGAACAGCGGATCAGTAATTTTCTGTTGTGGCAGATTGCCTATGCGGAATTCGTGTTTCTGGACGTGTTGTGGCCTGATTTTAACCGTGAGGTTCTTGAGCAGGCGCTGGATGAATACGGCGGACGTGACCGCCGCTTTGGCGCGAGACCCTGATATTATATGACCGAAAAATCCCCACCCCCTGCCAAAAAGAGCGGACTGATGCTGCGAGTCCTTTCAGCCTTGGTCATGCTTCCTATTGCAATTTTTATCATTTTGCAGGGCGGGGTGGTTTATCAGGTATTTGTGGCGTTGTTTTCGATCCTGATTTTGTTTGAATGGAACGGAATTTGTGAAAAGAGACCGCTGAATGCGGTTTTTTATATTCAGGCGTTGTTGATCCTGATGATTGTCTTTGATGGCATTGCAGATGTACCGGCGCCTTATGTCTGGGGCGGGTTGCTGGTCAGCCTTGTTCCGGTTGCTTTTATTTTCAGGATAAAACCCCATTATGCGGTATTGGGCGCGCTTTATGCCGCGGTGCCGGCAGCGTCGATGATTTGGCTGCGGGAGACAGTGGAACTTGGCGGATTTATTGTGTTGTGGTGCATGATTATAGTATGGTCTATGGATACGGGCGCTTATTTTGCCGGGAAGAATATTGGTGGACCGAAACTCGCACCCCGCATCAGCCCTAACAAGACCTGGGCGGGTCTTGTCGGTGGGGCGCTGACGGCCGTGATAACGGGTCTGATTGCGGGATATTATTTTGATCTCGCTGCTGTACATGTTGTTTGGACATGGCAATGGGTGGTTCCGATTGCGGCGGGGCTCGCCATCTGGAGCCAGATTGGCGATCTCTTTGAATCGGCCCTGAAGCGTCATTTTGCCGTTAAGGACTCGGGCGCCATCATTCCGGGACACGGTGGCATAATGGACCGGGTAGACGGCGTGGTTTTTGCCGCGCCGGTCGTGGCCTTGTTTCTATATCTGTAAATGGTGGAGTTTAAATGAAAGTGTCATCTGATCAAGCGGGGCGCGTGTGTGAGCCTAAGACCGTTACGATTCTCGGTTCCACAGGCTCGGTCGGCTGCAATACGCTTGATTTAATTGCTCAGGACCCTCAGGCTTATGATGTCGTGGCCTTGACGGCGCATAAAAACGTTGATCTTTTGGGCCGGCAGGCGCGTGAATTTAACGCGCGGTCAGCGGTCATTGGGGATGAAAGCTGTTACGGACAATTGAAAGAAGCCCTGGCGGGCACGGATATTGCCGTATCCGCAGGGCAGGGTGCCCTGGACGAGGCGGCACATCTGCCGGCGGAATGGGTAATGGCGTCGATTGTGGGCGCGGCAGGCTTGCGGCCCACCTTGTCGGCGGTTCGGCGTGGCGCTACTGTGGCGCTTGCCAACAAGGAATGTCTGGTCTGCGCCGGGGATCTGATGATGCAAGAGGTGGAAGCCCATGCAGCGACACTCTTGCCGGTGGATTCCGAGCATAACGCCATTTTTCAGGTGTTCGATTTTGACCGTGCGGCAGGCGTAGACAGTATTACGCTGACGGCATCTGGCGGGCCCTTTATCAACCGGTCCCTGGAAGACATGCGGCACGTTACTCCGGCTGAGGCCGTGGCGCATCCTAATTGGGATATGGGGGCGAAAATCTCTGTGGATTCTGCGACGATGATGAACAAAGGCCTGGAGATGATAGAGGCCTATCACCTGTTCCCGGTCACGGAGAGCCAAATTGAGGTGGTGGTCCATCCTCAATCGGTTATCCACAGTATGGTGACCTATCGTGATGGTTCGGTACTGGCGCAATTGGGCTCACCGGATATGCGAATTCCGATTTCCTATGCTCTGGGCTGGCCGAACCGGCTGACGACGCCGGCGAAGAAACTGAACTTGGCTGAATTGGGCCGACTTGATTTTGAGGAACCGGACGAAGAACGTTTTCCGGCCCTGCGCCTGACCAGAGAAGCATTGCGTCTTGGCGGGACTGCGCCTACTATCCTCAACGCGGCGAACGAGATTGCGGTCGGGGCATTCCTGCAGGGCCGTCTGGGTTTTCTTGACATTGCCCGTGTGGTCGAGGAAAGTCTGGACAAATATGATGTGGTTCCCCTGACATGTTTGAATATGGTGCAGGAGGTGGATCAGGATGCCCGCCGTTTGGCCGCTCGGATTATTGAAGATATTTAGAGGTATATGATGGACGCTCTGCTCAATGCTGTAATTTATGCCACTTCCTTTTTGGGGATGCTGACCATTCTGGTTTTTGTCCATGAATGGGGCCACTATATTGTGGCGCGTATGAATGGCGTACGGGTTGAAGTCTTTTCCATCGGTTTTGGACCGGAAATATGGGGGCGGAATGATAAGAATGGCACCCGCTGGAAGGTAAGCGCCGTCCCGCTGGGGGGATATGTCAAATTCTTCGGCGACGCCAGTGCAGCGAGCACGCCGGACAGTGATCTTGATAAAATGAGTGATAAGGAAAAGAAAGAATCTTTTCATTTCAAAAAGTTATACCAAAGAGCCGCAATCGTCTTTGCGGGTCCGCTCGCCAATTTTATCTTTGCGATCCTTATTCTAGCCACATTGTTTTATCTATATGGCCAGACGGAACGGGCTGCGATTGTGTCTAATCTGGTCGAAGGAAAACCGGCTGCGGAAGCGGGATTGCAAATCGGTGACAAAATTATCGCGGTAGACGGGGACGAGATTTACAGCTTTCAGGACCTGGTGCTGCAGGTTTTATATAGCGCGGGCGAAGGCCTGGATATTACCGTACTGCGCAATGGTCAAGAGGTAACAGTGACGGTGGTCCCTCAGGAAGAGATCATTACACGGGAAGGAGAAGTTCAACTCGATCCTAATGGCAAGCCTCTGAAAGCCTATCAGATCGGGGTGCAGAATTCGGAAGAAAGAATATTTATAGAGCATACGGTTGGCTCTGCGGTGTGGGCCGGGGTCTTGCACACAGGAACGATTGTAAAGCAGTCGTTACGGGGGATCCGCCAGATGATCGTGGGAACCCGTTCTGTAAAGGAACTGAGTGGTCCGGTCGGAATATCTCAGGTGACCGCGGAAGCGGCGCGGCGGGGCATACATTACTGGATACAGGTTATGGCGCTGATTTCGATCAGTCTGGGCATGATTAATCTGTTCCCGATACCGCTACTGGACGGTGGACATCTGCTTTATTACGGCTTTGAAGCTGCTTTAGGGCGAAAATTAAGTGAAAGAACGCAAGAATTTGGATTTCGTATTGGATTAGTGCTTGTTCTTGGGTTAATGATGGTGGCTACGTTCAACGACATATTGAAATTTAATTGGTAGTACATGCTATCTATTCTAAAAAAACAAAAAAATAACAGGATATTGTTTCTGTGATAAATCGCATATTTAAAAGTTGTATTGTTGGGTCTTTTTGGATTGTTTCCTCTTTTGGAATTTCTGTCGTTGGCACGGGGACGGTGCTTGCTCAGCAATCGTCCTATGGCAATCAAGATGTTATCTCCGATATTCTGGTTCAGGGAAACCAGCGCATCGAGGTTGAGACGGTTAAATCCTATATTTTTGTCCGCAAGGGCGATCTGTATGATGAGAAACAGGTGGATCGCTCTCTGAAATCCCTGTTTAACACAGGTCTCTTCTCCGACGTTAAAATTGGCCGGTCGGGTCAAACGTTGGTGATTGAAGTTGCGGAAAACCCCATCATTAACCGGATTGTTTTCGAAGGTAATAAATATAAGAAAGACGACAAGCTGTATGAAGAAATTCAGCTACGTCCCCGGATTGTGTTTTCCCGCTCTAAAGTCCGGGCCGATGTATCGCGCATTCTCGACGTTTACCGTAAAGGGGGGCGTTTCGCAGCCAGTGTAGAGCCGAAAGTCATTCAACTGGACCAAAACCGGGTTAACCTGGTGTTCGAAGTGACAGAAGGCCCGAAAAGCAGCATCGGCAAGATCAATTTCATGGGCAATAAAATCTACAACAACGATGACCTGCGGGCGGTTATTCGCTCACGGGAAAGCCGTTGGTGGCGGTTTTTGACGTCTGATGACACTTATGATGCGGACAGAACGGCTTACGACAAGCAGCTGTTGCGCGATTTTTATCGTTCGCAAGGCTATGCAGATTTCCGTATTACATCGGCGGTGACGGAACTGGCGCCGAATAAAGAAGACTTCTTTATCAACATGACGGTTGAAGAAGGGGAGCTGTATCACTTTGGTGAAATCAAGGTCGAAAGCCAGATCCCGGACCTGAAATCGGAGGTGCTTCAACTTCTGGTCTTTACCCGCAAAGGGAAATTGTATAATTCTGAACTGATTGACCAGACGGTGGAATATTTGACGGATGTGGCGGGCCTGAAGGGCTATGCCTTCGTCAATGTTCGGCCCCGGATCAGTCGAGACCGCGAAAATAAAGCGGTGAATATTACCTATATTGTCAATAAGGCGCCGCGTGTCTATGTCGAACGGGTGCAGATCAACGGTAATGTCCGCACCCATGACCGGGTCATTCGGCGCGAAATGCGTCTGATTGAAGGAGATTCCTATAACTCTTCCAAAATGAAACGCTCTGAAATCCGCATCAAGGGACTGGGCTTCTTTAAGGAAGTTGAAATCAATCAGGTCGAAGGTTCCACAAACGACAAAACCATTCTTGAAGTGACAGTCGAAGAACAGGCGACAGGGGAACTGTCGGTCGGGGCCGGTTATTCCAGTCAGGAAAACCTGTTGTTTGATTTCAGCATTCGGGAAAGAAACCTTCTGGGGCGCGGGCAGGATCTGCGTCTGGGAACCAGAATTTCCGGACGCCGCAAGGAAGTGGATATTGGCTTTACCGAGCCTTATCTGATGGGACGTCAGGTCGTGGCCGGAGTTGATGTCTATTTCCGGGACAACAGTTTCCGGGAAGCCAACTATGAAGAAGTCTCTCTTGGCATGGGACTCCGGACGGCTTTTCCACTGACCGAATATATTGTGATGAGCAGCCGTTATAACCTGCGTCGGGATAAAATTGATATTCCAACGAGCTTGTTGGGAGCAACCCGCAGCCCATTCGTGACCACCAATATCGGAACGTTCGTCACATCTTCTGTCGGGTATGGTATTTCTTATAACACCCTGGATAATCGTCAGAAGCCAAACCGTGGCCAGAATATCGTGTTCAATCAGGACTTTGCCGGTATTGGCGGAAATGTGAAATATCTGCGTTCTCAGGCAACCTATAACTACTTTGTTCCGGTCTACGGGCGCTGGATCTTCGGGGTAAAAGCCGAAGGGGGACATATCATGGGTTTAGGCCGGGATGTGCGTATTAATGACCGATTTTTCCTAGGTAATCCACGCATCCGCGGCTTTGAACAGGCCGGTATCGGGCCACGGGATGACGTGACTCGTGATGCGTTGGGGGGCAATGTTTTCTACAAAGGTACTTTGGAACTTTATATTCCTTTGGGGTCCGGTGCGCGTGAACTTGGGATTGAGGCAAGCGCCTTCGTTGATGCCGGCGCCTTGTTCAATGTTGATCTGCCCAATACTCTCGTTAACACTACTGGGTTGACCCATACGGTTGTTGGCGATACGATGACGCCACGCGTGTCAGCAGGTGTCGGCTTTACATGGATGTCCCCTTTCGGGCCATTTAGGGTTGACTTTGCAAAGGCAATAATGTCAAACGAGTTTGATAAAACTGAATTCTTCCAATTTAACATCGGAACAAGATTTTAATATGAAACAGATAATAAGAAACACAGTGATGGCGGCTATCGTTACCGCAGCGACATTCACAACAAATATGGGGAATGCGATCGCAGCCGAGGCTTTGCCACAAGCTGTTATTGCTGTAATTGATAGCCGTATGGTGCGGTTTAAATCTGCTGCTGGTCAGGATATCCAGGCGCAGCTGGACACCATTCGCAAAAAATTTCAGGCTGAAATAGCCGAGCAGGAAAATGTTCTGAAAGCGGAAGAAGCGACGTTGAAAACTCAGCGGTCGATTTTGCCGAAAGAATCCTATGATGCCAAGTTGCGGGACTTTCAAAATAAAGTCGTGACCGTACAACGGGAAGTGCAGCTTAAGAATCAACAGCTGGAAACAGCTCTGACCAATGCACAGAACGAGTTGCAACGGGCCCTGAAGCCGATTTTGCAGAAAGTCCTGAAAGACCATAAAGCCACCATGATCATGGACGTCAGTCTTGTCATTGAAAAGGCGACTGGTCTTGACGTGACAACAGCTGTGATTGAGCAGCTGGACCAGGTCTTGCCAACTGTTAAGGTTGTTCTGCCGACAGCGCCGGCATCAGCGGCACAGTAATAAACAGATTTTGCGAAAAGCCCCGCTTTAGGCGGGGTTTTTTACGTTTGGATAGAATGATCCCCTGCGGGGATTTTTTCATTCTAATTCGCGGCAGCATGCAGTAAGGTTGCCTGTATGATGATCAGGGGCATGATCCTGATGAAGATAATTATTTACGAAGGGCGGAAGAGCACATATGTCGGAAGAAATAACCAAAGATCTGGCCGCAATCGGCGTTGAAGAAATTATGGAGCTTATTCCCCATAGATATCCGATGCTGTTGATTGACCAGTTGACCGAAATTGAACCTGCGGAGGCTGCCGTCGGCATTAAATGCGTTACGATGAATGAGGAGTTCTTTCAAGGGCATTTCCCAGGGAAACCTGTCATGCCCGGCGTTTTGATCGTGGAAGCGATGGCGCAGACAGCCGCGGCACTGGTCATGTATTCCCTGAAAGACGAGGCGGGTAAGAAACTGGTTTACTTTATGTCCATTGATGGTGCGAAATTTCGCAAACCGGTTGTGCCGGGTGACCGTCTCGAGCTGCATATCAGGAAAGACCGCAATCGGGGCCCGGTTTGGCGCTTCACCGCAGAAGGCAAGGTTAATGGTAAGGTCGTGGCGGAAGCAACCTATACGGCGATGATCGCAGACGAATAGAATAGGTATTTTTATGACCAAAGGAAACCGATTACTCCATACCATGCTGCGGGTGCGGGACCTTGAAAAGTCCATGGACTTCTACTGTACGCATCTTGGTATGACATTATTGCGGAGAACAGAGCATCCTGAAGGTCGCTTCACGCTGGCCTTCCTTGGATACGGGGCGGAAAGCGATCATACGGTTCTGGAACTGACCCATAATTGGGACCGGACCGAAGCTTATGACCTCGGCGACGCCTTTGGTCATATTGCAATCGGGGTGCAGGATATTTACAGTGTTTGTGAGGCACTGGAAGCGCAAGGGATAGAGGTCCCACGCAAACCGGGGCCCATGAAGCACGGTACGACTGTGATTGCCTTTGTGCGGGATCCTGACGGTTATATGATTGAATTTATCGAACGCTAAAAAAAGCATCTGCCAGAATGTAAAAAGCCCGGACAAATCGTCCGGGCTTTTTTTATCTGGTGTGGTGCGAGACTTATCTGTTTTCAACCTCGACATAATCGCGTTTTTTGTCGCCGGTAAACAGCTGACGGGGACGGCCGATTTTCTGGGTCGGGTCCTCGATCATTTCACCCCACTGTGAAATCCAGCCGGTTGTCCGCGCCAGAGCAAACAGCACGGTGAACATCTCTGTCGGGAAGCCCATGGCTTTCAGAATGATACCGGAATAGAAGTCCACATTCGGATAGAGCTTCTTCTCAATGAAATAAGGGTCTTCAAGGGCAATACGCTCCAGTTCACGGGCAACGTCCAGCATCGGGTCATTGACGCCGAGTTCGTCGAGCACTTCCTTGGCGGATTGAGCCAGAACCTTGGCGCGTGGATCAAAGTTTTTATAGACCCGGTGACCAAAACCCATCAGACGGAAAGGATCATTTTTATCTTTGGCTTTGGCGATATATTCCGGAATACGGTCTACTGTACCGATTTCTTCCAGCATGTTCAGGCAGGCTTCGTTGGCGCCGCCATGTGCTGGGCCCCAGAGAGAGGCGATACCGGCTGCAATACAGGCAAAAGGATTGGCGCCAGAGGAGCCGGCCAAGCGCACCGTGGAGGTGGATGCATTCTGTTCATGGTCAGCATGGAGAATGAAGATCTTGTCCATGGCGTTGGCCAGTATCGGGCTGACATGATATTCTTCACACTGGGGAACGCCAAATGTCATATGCAGGAAGTTTTCCGCATAGGTCATGTCATTGCGTGGATAAACAAATGGCTGTCCGACAGAATATTTATAGGCCATAGCCGCGATGGTCGGGATTTTCGCGATCATACGGTGAGAGGCTATTTTCCGCTGCAACGGATCATTGATATCCAGGCTGTCATGATAAAAGGCGGACATGGCGCCAACAACACCAACCATAATCGCCATGGGATGCGCATCACGACGGAACCCCTTAAACAGGGAATTCATCTGATCATGAACCATGGTGTGATAGGTGATGGTGTTGCTGAAATCGGTTTTTTCCTCGGCTGTCGGCAGGTCACCGTTCAACAGCAGATAGGCAACTTCCATAAAGTCACTTTTTTCTGCCAATTGATCAATAGGGTAACCGCGATAGAGCAGGGTGCCTTCATCACCGTCAATATAGGTGATGCTGGATTCGCAGCTGGCGGTAGAAGTAAAGCCGGGATCATAAGTGAATTTCCCGGTGGTGGCATATAACTTTCGGATGTCGATGACATCTGGCCCTATGGAGCCTGAATAAATGGGAAGTTCAATTGACTTACCTCCGATGGTCAGTGTTGCCTTCTCTTCTGATAATGTTTTATCAAATACATTCTTCGTCATAAACCCACATCCTTTCTCGTTTGAACTTGGGAAGTCGCGTTATGGATTGTAATTATGCGCTTCCGTATTAAGACCAGCAGGCATGATATGTCTGCTGATAACATGTTATATGTAATATTCAGGTCAATTAAGTTACCTATATATTACCAATTATTAATATTTCGCTTTCTTATGCGAAATTAGGCGGCTTGATCTTTTAACCGAGCCAGACTTTCTGTTTTCCCGAGCCAGACCAATATATCGAAAATTCCGGGCGAAACATTGCTTCCGGTCAAGGCTGCCCTGAGCGGTTGGGCGACTTTTCCCAGTTTCAGGTCCTGATTTTCGGCAAACGCCTTGATATCGGCTTCCAGGCTTTCGATGTCCCAGGCCGCCGCCTGATCGAGAACCGCGATGGCCTTGGTCAGGATTTGTTTGGCATCTTCTGTCAGAATTTTTTCCGCTTTCGGGATCATGGTCAGCGGACGTTCTGCAAACAGAAACAGGGTGCTTTCCGCCAGATCATTAAGGTTTTTGGCCCGGGGTTTGAATTCATCCATGGCGGGAACCAGTAAAGCAGCCTCATCATCTGTAAGCGGCCGTCCCAGATTTTTCTCAATCAAGGGCCGGCATATTTCAACCAAGGTCTCATTAGAGGCCGCCTCGCGGATGTAATAACCATTGAGGTTTTCCAGCTTAACGAAATCAAACCGTGACGGGGATTTGCCGATCCCTTCCAGGCTGAACCATTCAATGGCCTGCTGTTCGGAGAAAATTTCGTCATCGCCATGAGCCCAGCCAAGGCGGACCAGATAATTTTTAAGAGCGCTGGGCAGGTATCCCATGTCGCGATAGGCTTCAACGCCAAGAGCGCCGTGGCGTTTTGACAATTTGGCGCCGTCGGGCCCGTGAATTAACGGGATATGGGCATAAACCGGCAGATCCCATCCGATGGCTTCAATCAATTGAGCCTGACGTGCGGCATTGGTCAGATGGTCATCCCCACGAATTACATGGGTAACGCCCATATCATGGTCATCAACCACCACCGACAGCATGTAAGTCGGAGAGCCATCGGCGCGCAACAGGATCATATCATCCAGTTGGGTATTCTCAACGGTAACGGTGCCCTGAACCTTGTCGTGAATAACGGTTTGGCCTTCGTTCGGGGATTTAAAGCGTACAACAGGCTTGATGCCTTCGGGGGCTTCAGACGGATCCCGGTCACGCCAGCGGCCATCATAGCCGATGGGCTTGCCTTCTGCGCGGGCTTTCTCACGCATTTCCGTCAATTCTTCCGGGGAACAATAACAGTAATAGGCCTTGCCTTCGGCCAGAAGTTTTTGCGCAACTTCGACGTGACGATCCCGCTGTTCAAATTGGCTGATGACATCACCGTCATGGGACAGGCCGAGCCAGGCCATGCCCTCGTGGATGGCTTCCACGGCGCCTTCGGTCAGGCGCTTGCGATCCGTGTCTTCAATCCGCAGGTGAAACTCGCCGCCGTGATGCTTTGCAAACAGCCAGTTAAAGAGGGCCGTACGGGCACCGCCGATATGTAAAAATCCCGTAGGAGACGGGGCGAAGCGTGTGATTACTTTCTTCGTCATTCTGCTTAATGTTCCACAGTCAATATTGAGCGGACATACGACATGGGAGCATGCCATTGACCGCGCAGGAAGATACTAAATTTTTTGATTAAAGGCCCATATGTCCTTTAGCTGGGTGCTTTTTAGCAAAATAATACGAAAAATGGAAGCCTGTTATGCTAAAATAACTAAAAAAAAGAGAATATATTTTATATATGAAAGAAAAATGCCGCGTAAAATAGGGCGACTTTTTACAAGGGGACCGGCGTATCGCATTATATCTGGGACATATAAGCACAGGCCATCTGACGGTGAAGGTCTTGCAAATGGAAGACGTGTTCTTTCAGGAGCAGGAGCGTTTGCTGCTGTGGGCGCCGATTTTTTTCAGCTTTGGCATCGGATGGTACTTTTCCCTGGCGACGGAGCCTGCGCTTTCGTTGGCGCTGTATGGATGTCTGGGGTTGATTATATTTACAGGCTTGGTATGGCGGATTTTTCTGTTGCGGTTGCTGCTTATTGTCGTCACCCTGATGGCGGCAGGATTCGCCACAGGGGGGCTGAAAAGCTGGCAACTGGCGACACCGGTACTTGAAAAACCACTCTCGCCGAGAATGATCATTGGTACTGTTGAGAAAGTAAGCCAGTATCGTAGCGGCAAGATGCACGTGGTGATCAGGCAACCGGAGATTAAACGCGGGCCAACTCTCGACAAACTGCGGATTAAGGTGAATAAATATGATGCCGTACCCACGCCAGGTGACCGGATCAGAATAAAGGCCGGGTTATTGCCACCCCCGCCACCAACCATGCCGGGTGATTTTGATTATGCGCGCCAGATCTGGTTTCAGGGCATCGGTGCGGTTGGTTACGGGGTTACATCACCGGAGATTATGGAAAAAGCGCCCGCACGGCTGATATCAATGCGTGGGATAAGACAGACTATGGCGGGCAATATCCGGCGCAGTTTACCGGGAGACGTCGGGGGGCTGGCGGCGGCGCTGATCACTGGACAGCGGGATGGCATCTCGAAGGAGGTTGCCGACAATATGCGCAATTCCGGCTTGGCTCATCTGCTGGCCATATCGGGTCTTCATATGGGCTTATTGTGTGGGGCGGCATTCTTTTTTGCCCGTTTTTTACTCACCCGGTCAGAGTATCTCACATTGCGTTATCCGGTAAAAAAAATCGCGGCGGTGATCGCCATTGGTGCCGGTCTGGTTTATGTCACTCTGAGCGGCGGGGGGATTCCGACAGTACGGGCCTTTATCATGGCGGCGATTCTGTTTTTAGGCATAGTGGCAGACCGGAGAGCGATTTCACTGCGGCTGGTTGCCATTGCGGCAATGGTTATTCTGGTCATGAGCCCGCAGGCTTTACTCTCGGTAAGCTTCCAGATGTCTTTTGCCGCCGTGGTGGCGTTGGTGGTGGCTTATGAAAATATGGGCGGCTATTTAACGATCCATAAAAATCAGGGATGGGGGCATAAACTGATGCTGTATATTGCTGCCAGTTTATTTACCACTTTGGTGGCAGAAATGGCGATTGCACCGTTTGCTTTGTTTCATTTTAACAAGTTGGTGCAATATGGCTTGTTGTCAAATTTGCTGGCGATGCCGATTATGGCCTTCTGGGTGATGCCCTGGGTTGTGGCCTATTTGCTTTTGGCTCCCTTTGGCCTTGGCGAAATTGCGCTTTATCCCATGTCGTATGGTCTGGAGGCGATTATGGGCATTGCCGGATATGTTTCTCATGCGCCGGGGTCATATCGTCTGGTGCCGTCCATGGCGTTGGGACCTGTTGTGGTGATTGCGCTGGGGGCATTATGGTTTGGAATCTGGCGGTTGAGGTGGCGTTATTTTGGTCTTCTGGGGATGGCTCTTGGTGTCACGGCGTCGTTTTTCACACAGCAGCCGGATATTCTGATCGATAATAAAGGTAAACTGATCGGGGTTCGCAATGCGGCAGCGGATTTGGAGTTATCCAGTTTGCGGGCCGGGCGGATGGTCCGGGAACGTTGGGCCCAGAGGGCGGGTCAGGAAGACGCGGAAAAATGGCAGTATGAGGATACTACATATCCAGAAGACAAGTGGCTTGCCTGCGACCGTCTGAGCTGTTTGTATCGGCCGGATCATAAGAGCCGGGATACATTGATCGCGCTGGTCAAGGATGAGCGGGCCTTGTCGGAAGATTGTCGCAACGCCCAGGTGGTGATCAGTCTGGTGCCGGTCGATATCTATTGCCCGTCAGCGAAGCTGGTGATTGACAGGTGGGATTTCTATCATAAGGGCGGGCATGCTCTGTGGCTGCCGGAAAAAAGCGGTGACTGGATTACCGTGAAGACCGTGGCTGGGGTCCGGGGGGATCGCCCCTGGAGTCGGTGGAAATAAGGAGTTAACGAAAATAATTACTGCATAAGGGGGCTTAGTATCGCCGCAGAAGGCCCACCAGGCGTCCCTGGATTCGGACCCGGTTTGCCGGATAGGTCTGGGTTTCATAGGTGCGGTTGGACGGTTCCAGGGCCACATCAGGTCCTTTGCGGTACAAGGTTTTTAACGTGGCTTCTTCTTCATCAATCAGGGCAACGACAATGGCGCCGTTTTCCGCTGTATCACAGCGTTGAACGACAATGGTGTCACCATCGAGAATGCCGGCCTCAATCATGGAGTCACCGTCGATTTCAAGGGCGTAATGGCTGCCGCTGCCGACCATATGGGCTGGAATGGGAATATTCTCAAATTGTTCGAGGGCTTCGATCGGGGTCCCGGCGGCAATCTTGCCGTGAAGGGGAATATCAATGCTGTTGGGATCGGATACCACTTCTGTGGCCTTGCCAAAGTCGGGTTTGAACAGGTTATCTGCTGCGGGGCCACTGTCGACATTGGCCGTGTCGGTATCTTCGGGCAGGCGGAGAATTTCGAGAGCCCGGGCCCGGTTGGGCAGGCGCCGGATAAAGTTGCGTTCTTCCAGTGCGCCGATCAGGCGGTGAATACCGGACTTGGATTTGAGATTGAGAGCATCTTTCATTTCGTCAAAAGACGGAGCAACGCCATTTTCCTGCAATTTTTTATGGATAAACAACAACAGATCCCGTTGCTTTTTGGTCAACATATCTTGGCTCCCGACTGAATAATCTTCATATGTATTTGTTATGTTCTTTTTTTATTCTTTTGTCAAGTGTAGAATGGACACAGATGTTCCTGATTTTGCCGCGGTCGCATGCGGGGGGCGGATCAGCAGACAATTGGCCAGAGCGAGGCTGCTAAGCTTGGCGCTGTCCTGACGCGGCAGGGCAGTGACGATTTTGGCGCCGGTGTCATCCTCGGTAAAATGCGCCCGCATATAATCCTGACGTGCGCCATTTTCAGGCAGGTCGTGGGCCAACCGGGCTATGGATATCGGGGCGCCGGTATTTTGTCGTCCGAGCATGATATGCAGGGCCGGCACCAGAAAATTCACCGCACAGACATAGGCCGAGGCCGGATTCCCCGGCAGTCCGATCATGGGGCAGTTTTTGAAGTGGCCGAAGATCATTGGTTTTCCCGGGCGAATGGCAAGCTTCCAGAAGTTGACTTTCAGACCATGTTGACCAAGAACGTCCTGCACCAGGTCGTGATCTCCCACCGAGGCGCCGCCTATGGTGATGAAAAGATCAATATCCTGCTGTTTGTCGAGCAAGGCTATCCTGTCTTCCAGTGCCGTGCGGTTATCCCGGGCAATGCCAAGATCGACTGCGATACCGCCATTTTCAGAGATCAGAGTACTCAGGAGCAGGTTGTTGCTGTTGATGATCTGACCCGGTCCCGGGGTTTCGCCGACCTGGACCAGTTCATCACCGGTGGACAGCAAGGCGATGCGTGGTTTAATGGTAACGCTAGGGTGGGCGATATTCGCAGCAGCCATCATGCCGATATGCCGGGCGGTGAGAACAGTTCCCTGTTTCACCAGGATTTGGCCGTGGGAAAAATCATTGCCCGCCGGACGAATGTTTCGGCCTTTTTCTGCCGGAACCGTGATGCGGATACAATGGTCATCCGGTCGGGTGGTGTTTTCCTGCATGATTACGGTGTCGGCGCCTGCAGGAACAGGACCGCCGGTGAAAATGCGTACTGCCGTGCCTGCGATGACAGTGCCCGTAAAATGTTGTCCTGCCGGGGCTTCTCCAATCAGCTTTAGCTCGGTTGGACCGTCTTTCAGGTCTTCCGCCCGCACGGCGTAACCATCCATGGCGGATGCATCAAAGGGCGGCTGGGTGAGGGCGGCCTGATGATCTATGGCCGTGGTGCGGCCCAGGGCCTGATCCAGAGGGATGATTTCTGACCCAAGGGGGGTGAAAGCTTGTGATATGAGATGCAGGGCCTGTTCTACCGGCATGAGGGTCATGGGGGCTCCTTTTTGTAAGGGAGGGGTCAGTCGGCGTTAAATTCACCTGACTTGCCACCGGATTTATGGGTCAGGCGCACATCGGAAATCCGCATGCCACGATCCACGGCCTTGCACATGTCATAAATGGCGAGGGCGGCGATACTGACGGCGCTCAGGGCCTCCATCTCGATGCCGGTGCGACCATAAAGATTGGCGGTCGCGAAAATATCGACACAGCTTTCGGCCGTATTGCAGCTCAACTCCACCTGGATGTTCTGTAGCGGTAGCGGGTGGCACAAGGGGATCAGGTCGGCGGTTTTTTTGGCGGCCATGATGCCGGCGAGGCGGGCGACAGAAAAGACATCGCCTTTCTTGACACCGCCTTCTTCAATCAGAGCCAGAGTTGCCGGCGCCATGTAAATCCGGCCCCGGGCGTCGGCGCGGCGATGGGTTTCGGCTTTCAGGGACACATCGACCATTTGCGCCTTGCCCTGATCATCAAGATGGGTGAGTTTTGTCATATCATTCTCCAATCAGGGTGCGGGTGGCCTGGGCGACATTATCCTGTCGCATCAGGGATTCGCCGATCAGAAAGCTGGTGACGCCGACTTTCTCTTTCAGCATCGCCATGTCTTCAGGTGTAAATATACCGCTTTCACTGATCAACAGCCGTTCCGGCCCGACCATTTCGGCGAGCCTCAGGGTCACATCAAGCGATACCTCAAAAGTCTTCAGATTACGGTTGTTTACGCCGATCATCGGGCTTTTGAGCTTGAGAGCGCGCTCCATTTCCACTTCGTCATGGGTTTCGATCAGGACGTCGAGGCCATAGTCGACGGCGGTCTGCTCCAGGTCCCGGGCCAGCGTGTCATCGAGCATCGCCATGATCAACAGGATGCAATCGGCCCCCATGGCGCGGGCTTCGATGACCTGATAGGGATCAATCATAAAATCCTTGCGCAATACGGGCAGGGACACCGCCTCGCGGGCGGCGATCAGATAACTGTCATCGCCCTGAAAATATGGCACGTCGGTGAGGACTGACAGGCAGCTTGATCCACCTTCTTCATAGGCCCGGGCCAACAGGGGCGGGTTAAAATCTTCCCGGATCAAGCCTTTGCTCGGGCTGGCTTTCTTGATTTCGGTGATCAGACCATAGCGCCCATCGGCCTGTGCTTTTTGTAAGCTTTGATAAAATCCACGGGGAGCGGAGGCCGCTTTTGCCGCCTGCATGAGGTCGCTTAGTGGCATCCGCGCCTTGCAATCGGTGACATGCAGGCGTTTGTCGGCGGCAATTCTTTCGAGAATATTACTCATCGACCGTCTCCTCGTTGGACAGCATAACCCACTGATCAAGTTTCGCAGTCGCCGCGCCGCCGTCAATGGCCTCAGCGGCGAGTTTCACCCCTGCGGCGAGATCAGGAACCTTTCCGACAACCACCAGAGATGCGGCACAATTGAGCAGGGTGATGTCGCGGAACGCATTCTTTTCACCGGCCAGCATCCGACGCAGGGCTGCTGCGTTATATTCCGAATCTCCGCCTTGAATTTCTGATATTGGAGAAAGGCTTAAGCCGACTTCTTCAGGATTTACTTCAAAACTGGTGACCTTGCCCTGATAAAATTCGCTGACATAGGAGGGGCCGGAAATGCTCAATTCGTCAAGGCCATCAGCGCCATGTACAACCCAGACACGTTCGGATCCGAGTCTGCCGAGCACCTCCGCCAGCGGGGCGGTCCATTTTTTATCAAAAACGCCAATGACCTGAAATTTGGTCTTGGCGGGATTGGCCAGCGGGCCGAGAAGGTTGAATATGGTGCGGGTGCCGAGCGAGGTGCGGGACGGGCCCACGTGACGCATGGCGCTATGGTGACGGGTGGCCATCATAAAGCCAATACCGATTTCCGCTATGCTGCGTTCGACATTTTCCATATCGGCGTCGATATTGATACCAAGGGTTTCCAGCACATCGGCTGACCCGGATTTGGAGGAAATCGCCCGATTGCCATGCTTGGCGACGGTAACGCCGCAAGCCGCAAGCACGATCGCGGCGGCCGTGGAGATATTATAAGTGTGACTGCCATCGCCGCCGGTGCCGCAAGGGTCAATGGCGTCGGCGGGAGCTTTAATGGTATGGGCCTTGGCGCGGACGGCCTGGGTTGCCCCGATGATTTCATCGATGGTTTCACCGCGCAGGCGCAGCCCCATGAGGAAGGCGCCAATCTGGGCGCCGGTGGCGTCGCCGCTCATCATATAATTAAAGGCATTGCGGGCGTCTTGTTGGCTTAAGCTTTCTCCGCGGGCAATCCGGTCGATGATCGTTTTGAAATCAGGGCTCATGGGGCGTTAAACTCTGTTGCTATGTCGATGAAGTTTTGCAGCAAGGCGTGGCCATTCTGGGATTCGATGCTTTCGGGATGGAATTGAACCCCATGCACCGGGTGGCTTTTATGGGACAGGCCCATGATCAGACCGTCTTCTGTTTCTGCAGTTATCTCCAGACAGTCCGGCAGGCTTTCCTTCTCGACAATAAGCGAATGATAGCGGGTGGCGCGAAACGGGCTGTCGAATCCGGCAAAAATGCTTTTCTGCTGGTGATAAATATCGCTGACTTTACCATGCATCAGATAAGGCGCGCGGATGACTTTGCCGCCATAGACCTGGCCGATGGACTGGTGGCCAAGACAGACGCCAAGAATTGGTAATGAGCCTGCCGCTTTTTCGATCAGATCGAGGCAGATGCCGGCTTCATTTGGGGTGCAGGGTCCGGGAGACAGAATAACGCCTTTGATTTTTCCTGCCTTATAGTCGGCCAGGATCTGATCCACGCTGATGGCGTCATTACGGAAGACTTCAACATTTGCGCCAATCTCGCCCATGTAATGGAATAAATTATAGGTAAAGCTGTCATAATTATCGATCAGGTAATACATTGAACTCTCATCATGGCCTGTTATAGTCTGCGTTCCTTTTACAAAAAAAGCCGTTACAGTGCTATTAATAAATTTAAGGACAAAAATTAAAAGTTCCAATTATCATTTGGGAATCGTCTTAAGAAAATAGACAGAGGACGAACGCCGGTTTGGGGCGCCGTCAATTTAAAGAGTAAGAATGTATAAAAAGGGAAGACGACATGTCGCATAAGCATTCAATGATAGTGTTATATTTAATCGTGGTCGGAATGGTCGCGGGCCTTGGGGCAGGCTGGTTCTTCGGGGAAGATGTTCTGGTGATCAAATGGATGGGGACTTTGTTCCTCAATGCGTTGAAAATGACCATCGTGCCATTGATCTTGGCGGCGGTGATTTCAGGCGTTGCGTCTCTGGGTGATATCCGCAAGCTTGGCCGGCCGGGTGGTCTGACCATGCTCTATTATCTCTCCACCACCGTGATTGCGATTATCATTGGTCTGGTGCTGGTAAATCTGATTCAGCCGGGCGTTGGTGTTGAAATGAGTGCAGAGGCCTTGCAGGCAGGGCAGGCGAAAGCCGAAAGCAATAGCGGCATGACATTCAGCGACATCCTGCTTAGTCTGATTTCGCCCAATCTGGTGAAGTCGGCGGTTGATCTGCAGTTATTGCCGCTGGTGTTCTTTGCCGTGATTTTCGGGGCTGCGGTGACCACAGTTGGCACGGCCGGCGGGAAAGTGATCGACTTTTTCGAAGGCCTGAATGACGCCATGATGAAAATCGTCGGCTGGATCATGTATTTCGCGCCAATCGGCGTCTTCGCTTTGGTGGCAACATCTCTGGGCGAAGCGGGCGGCGGCGAGGCTTTCCTGGCAACCATTTATGGGATTGGCAAATATGTTGCCACTGTCTTGATTGCATTAGCGGTCCATTCTGTTGTGCTTTTCTTGATCATGATGACCATGTCTGGTCGTGGTGTAGGCTTTGTCAAGGATATGGCCCGGGCTTTGCTGACGGCATTCGGTACGGCCAGTTCCTCGGCGACATTGCCGCTGACGATGGAATGCGCGCATGAACATGGCTTGAGTGAACGATCTGTGCGCTTTGTTTTGCCATTGGGTAGTACGGTGAATATGAACGGTACCGCGCTTTATGAAGCGATTGCCGCGATGTTTATCGCCCAAATGTATGGCATCGACCTTGGTATTGGCGCGCAGATCCTGATCGTGGTGACGGCGACATTGGCGGCGATCGGGGCGGCCGGTATTCCGCAGGCCGGGACCGTGACCATGCTGATTGTGCTGGGCGCCGTTGGGCTTCCGGCCGAAGGTATTGGCATTCTGCTGTCCGTTGACTGGTTCCTTGACCGTTTCCGCACCACCGTGAACGTCTGGGGCGATTCTGTTGGCGCGGCGGTGATGAATAAATATATGGTCTCTAAAGAAGAAGTGGCGCTGGAGGAGGCGCTTGAGCCTCACGAAGCAACCGCATCGGAATAAAGTGTTCCATCGCAAGAAAAAGGCTCTCAGTGATGAGGGCCTTTTTTATGGCTTGCCCGGCCCTGAAATAAGGTGATCTTGATCGCGTGCTATTTTAAGGTCATTCATATAACGGGAAAATATTTTTTCTGGGTCAATTTTGCTTAGCCCCTTTGAGAAAAGAGCATTCATTCTCTTGCCTTTTCTGGACCTGCTGAAACAAATAAAAAGATCCGACTTTTCAATAATTTTTGAAGGTATGAGAAGGGGGAGGGCTTTTTTATCTTTCTTTCGTTCTTCCACAAGATCAGGATCAGTCTCCAAAAGGTAATGCAGAACATGAAGATCAACCACGGCCAGACGGAGACGGTGGGCCGCCAATTTCCGGAGATTGATATTGTCAGTTGCGACCGGGCGTACTGTAAGGATATTTTCTGCCGCCAGGCGGTCAAATTCCACTGAATTCAAATACCCTCTGACGGTACCAATAGGAATGCCTTTCAGGTCGGTGAGTTTGTCCCACTCCACAGGGTCATCGCGATGATAGGCCAGAGTGGGCATATTGGCGCCGACAGGTTGAGAGAAAATACATGTTTTCTCGCGTTTTTTTGAATATGCGATGGGCAGAATGCCAATATATTCCGGATTATGCCGGGATATGCTAATCGCCCGTTCCCAGGGGTGGTGCTCGACAATCAAGTGGTATCCCATTTTGGCAAACGCCGCCCGCACCACTTTGATGGTTGCACCCTGCTCAGGTAGATCTGATCCTGAATAGGGGGGCCAGTCGGAAGAAATCATGCGCACGACTTTGGCGGCAGCACTGCTTGCAGGGAGGTGAGCTGCGAGCGTTGTTAGCGACAGGATGATAATCAGAAAAAACTTCACTTTAGAATTCCCGGAAAGATACTCTGCTCATTACCCCAGATGAGGTTATCACATCAGGGGGAAATACTTAACAGTATAATACGGAAAGGTTTACAGGAGGAAAATATATCCGGGGAAAAAAGGAGAGGTATAAAACCGAAAAGAGAACACGGTACTGTGGTATCACCGACAGTCTGGATGAGGGTAATGAAAGGTGTGGGACCACTTTGTTGGTCTGATTTGTGGAGAATTGGATCCGGAGAGTGGATTCGAACCACTACTGATGGAGTCAGAGTCCATAGTTCTACCATTAAACTACTCCGGATCAGATGCGCTTGAGCATTTGATGTGCCCTATATAATGATTTTTTTTATGAGGTCCAGAAATATTTTTGGTTTTTTGGTTGGTACTGGCCCTCGAGGCATTATATAAAAAGTGATAAATTACCTTATCCAGGAGGATCCGGTAAAATTTAAGAGTATTTTGCCTGTAATGAATACAGAAATTAACAATCGACCGGACCGGAGGCGAAAGAAAAAAACGTCACAGTCTGATACGGGTTCCGTGTCGAGTCCAGAAAACAAGGCGACGCGGAACCATAATGGGGGTTCGGCGGCCGGAACTGCGCCTGAAAAACCGGATGGCGGCAAAAACAGGCCGGCCGTGCGTCAGGCGCGTCCGAATAGAAAAAATAATTCTAATCGCAATCCGCAATTTCAAAAACCGATTTCCAATCATATCTATAGTGCGATTGACTTGGGCACCAACAATTGCCGTCTTCTGGTGGCGCAGCAAACCGAGGGCGGGTTCAAGGTTATTGACAGTTTCTCACGGATTGTGCGTCTCGGGGAAGGATTGGGACAGAATGGAACTTTGTCCGAAGCCGCAATTGACCGCACCATCGCGGCTCTCGACATTTGCGTTGCCAAGATCAAACGCCGTGGCGTAACCCACATGCGCAATGTGGCGACCCAGGCTTGCCGGGAAGCCCTGAATTGTGATGCCTTCGTCGAGCGGGTGGAAAAAGAGGTTCGCATCAAGCTTGATATCATCGACCCCATGGAAGAGGCGCGGTTCGCGGTGATGGGCTGCAAGGCTCTACTGGACCGTAACACACCGCGGGCGATCGTCTTTGATATTGGCGGTGGCAGTACGGAACTGATTTGGGTCAAGGTGCATAAGAACGGCATGCCGGAAATCCTTGATTGGACGTCGATTCCGTTCGGGGTGGTGAACCTGTCGGAGAAGTATGGCACCAAGGACGCGATTTCAGCCGATCATTATGCGGAGATGAGACAAAGTATCCTTGATGTTATTCTGCCCTTTGAAGCCAAAAACAATATGGCGGCAGAGGTCGGTGAAGGTCGGGTGCAACTGCTGGGGACATCCGGGACGATCACGACGTTGACCAGTATGCAACTCGGGCTGGAAACCTATGACCGCAACAAGGTTGATGGCACCAAGGTCAAGGCCGCTGAAATACAGGCGCTGTGTCAGCAGATGTCGGGGCTCGACTATGACGCCCGGGTGGCGCTGAAGAGTATTGGCAAGGACCGGGCCGATCTTGTGGTCGCAGGCTGCGCCATTCTGGAATCCATTATGGATTTATGGCCGATCCGTGATATACGGGTTGCGGACCGCGGCATTCGCGAGGGCATGTTGCTGGACATGATGGAAACGACAACGCCCCGCCGCAAGAAAAACAATCGCCGCCGGAACCGGCCTAACCGAAACCGCAATAGCAAGGCGGCGAAGAAATAAGGTGTGCCGATAAACCCGGCGCGCTTAGGAAGTATCACGTGATTAAAAGACCAAAATTGACCGGAACCGGTAAAGAACGTAAAACCGACCCTCGTGGCCTGACCCGGGGGGAAAAGTTCCGTGTCAAAACATCGCGCGGGCGCAAGATTTCTTCTGTACGCTGGTTGCAGCGTCAATTGAACGATCCTTATGTTGATGCGGCGAACCGGGACGGCTATCGGGCGCGTTCGGCTTATAAACTGACGGAACTTGACGAAAAGTTCGGTTTGTTGAAACATGCAAAATCTGTGGTGGATCTGGGCGCGGCGCCGGGCGGATGGACCCAGGTGGCGTTGAAGAAAAAAGGCAAGAAGGCCAAGGTGGTCGGTATTGATCTTCTGGAAATTGTGCCGATTGAAGGGGCGACCTTCCTGCAGATGGATTTTACCACTGACGAGGCGGAACGGGAACTGCTTGGGCTTCTGGACGGCCCGGTTGATCTGGTGATGAGTGATATGGCGGCAGCGACCACAGGACATCAGCAGACCGATCATATTCGCACTCTGGCGCTGGTGGAAGTGGCCTTTGATTTTGCCAAAAAGACATTGGGGCCAAACGGGGTATTTGTGGCCAAGGTTTTCCGGGGCGGTGCCGATCAGGAGCTTTTAAAAGAACTGAAACAGTGTTTTAAAACGGTACGTCATTACAAGCCGCCGGCGAGCCGGCCCGAGTCTGCAGAAACCTACTTGGTGGCTCAGGGATTTAAAAGTCCGCAGAATAAAGTGGAGGAATAGAAAATCGTCTTTTTTGACGCTTTCTTTTTGACCTTTATGCCAATAGCTGCTATCTGCAGAAAACTTTCCTGATGATGTTGTAATTTTTATACCACAGCGGGATATTTTTTTTTGCCTTACCTAATTAGGAGTCGAAATGAATATCCGTGAAGCCCTTACTTTTGATGATGTCTTACTTGTGCCACAGGAGTCGAATGTCCTGCCGGGTCAGGTCGATGTCAGCACCCATGTCACGAAGAAAATTCACCTTACCATTCCAATGATTTCAGCCGCTATGGATACGGTGACGGAATCACCTATGGCCATCGCCATGGCGCAAATGGGCGGTATCGGGGTTATTCACAAGAATTATTCTATCGCAGAACAGGCTGCGGAAGTCCGCAAGGTCAAGAAATTCGAATCCGGCATGGTGATCGATCCACTGACCATCCATCCGGACCAGACCCTGTCCGAAGCTCTGGATCTGATGATCAGCCAGAAAATTTCCGGCATTCCCGTGGTGGAGCCGCAAACCCGCCGCCTGGTCGGAATTATCACCAACCGTGATGTGCGGTTTGCCACAAACATGCGACAGCCTGTCCGGGAACTGATGACCAGTGAAAATCTGGTGACGGTCAAAGCCGGCGTCAGCATGGAAGAAGCTAAAATGCTTCTGCATAAGCATCGTATTGAAAAGGTGCTGGTGGTGGATGACGCCTACAGTTGTATTGGCCTGATCACGGTGAAGGATATCGAAAAGGCCCGTCTGCACCCTAATGCCAGTAAAGATAGTGATGGTCGGTTGCGGGTCGCCGCGGCGACATCCGTTGGGGCCGATGGTTTTGCCCGGGCCGAGGCTCTGGTCGATGCCGGCGTTGATATGCTGGTGGTTGATACGGCGCATGGCCATTCCAAAGGGGTGCTTGAGGCGATTGCGAAAATTAAGAAACAATATGGCGATGTGCAGATCGTTGGCGGCAATGTCGCGACAGGCGCGGGTACCAAGGCTTTGATTGATGCGGGGGCAGATGCCGTGAAAATCGGTATCGGGCCGGGATCTATCTGTACCACACGCATTATCGCAGGCGTCGGGGTACCCCAGTTGACTGCCATTATGGATTCTGTCGATGTGGCGCAAAAAGCCGGCGTGCCGATAATTGCCGACGGCGGCCTGAAGACATCTGGGGATATTGCCAAGGCGATTGCGGCGGGCGCAAGCTCTGTCATGATCGGTTCCCTGCTGGCCGGAACGGCTGAGTCTCCCGGTGAAGTTTTCCTGTATAAAGGCCGGTCCTATAAGGCGTATCGTGGTATGGGGTCTCTTGGGGCAATGGCGCGGGGGTCTGCGGACCGTTACTTCCAGGAAGAAGTGACGGATAACCTGAAGCTGGTGCCGGAAGGCATCGAAGGACAGGTGCCGTTTAAAGGCGAAGTGGCCAGCATGATCCATCAACTGGTTGGTGGTGTCCGGGCGTCTATGGGCTATACCGGCAGTGCGACCATTCAGGATTTCCATAAACGGGCCGAATTTGTCAAAATTTCCACGGCGGGACTGCGGGAGAGTCATGTCCATGATGTGGCGATTACCCGGGAATCGCCGAATTATCCTTCCTCATAAGGCATTAACATGATTGAACCCGCCCGCATACAGGCCGCCCTCGACATATTGGAACAGGTGGCCGACAGCCTGTCCGCAGACGGGGCGTCGGCCGATGTGCTGATCCGTAAATATTTCCGCACCCGGCGTTATGCCGGTTCCCGCGATCGCCGGGCTGTCACGGCGCTGGTGTATCAGGTGATCCGGAACTGGGGATATCTTTGTGAGCAGGCGGCCGGAGACATGCGTCGCATGTTGTTGCTCAACCTGTCAGAGACCCAGGATAGTGAAAGCCTTGAGGCATTGTTTAACGGGGCGGACCATGCGCCGGATGTGTTGAGCGATGAAGAACGGGCGTTCGTGTTAGAGGCGCATGAAAAATTGCCGCATCATGACCTGAATTATCCTCTGTGGCTGGAAGACCGTCTCAAGATGCGTTTCGGCGATAATTTTTCAGATGAACTCGCCCGGTTAAACGGGCGGGCGCCGTTTGAATTACGGGTTAATGCAGGTAAGGGCGAGGGGGATAAGGTTGAAGCGTTTCTGAAATCCGAAGGCCTTGCCTTTGAAAAAGGAAAGTGGGCAGATACCGCTCTTATTCTCGATGAAAATCCACGTATTGACGCCTGGGAAATTTATCAGGACGGGTTGATTGAGGTTCAGGATGAGGCGGCGCAGCTTGCCGTCAGGCTGGCAGATATCAAGCCGGGTCAGCAGGTGATGGACCTTTGTGCCGGGGCGGGGGGTAAGACGTTGGCTGCTGCGGCCCTGATGGATAACAAGGGGCAGATTTATGCTTTTGACAATAACAAATATCGTTTGAAGGATCTGAAGCCCCGCGCCAAGCGGGCCGATGCCCGTATTCTGCAGGCGCATTTGATTGATACCGCAGGGGGCAAGCGTAAAAGCATTCTGGCGGAACATGAAGCCAGGATGGATCGGGTGATGCTTGATGTTCCCTGCAGCGGCAGCGGGGTCTGGCGTCGGAATCCGGAATCCAAGTGGCGGCTGACAGAAGAGAAACTTACCCAATATTGTCGGATTCAGAAGAATTTACTGACCGAGGGGTGGGGGTTTGTCAAGCCCGGCGGACGCATGATCTATATGACCTGTTCTCTGTTCGTCGATGAAAACGAACACCAGATAGAGACATTTCTGGCTGAACAGAAGGACGCGAAACTCGTGTCTTACAGAAGCATTGATCAGGGAGAAGGGGCTCCTGAATTAAAGAGTTTATCCACACTGCCGGAATGTTTGGCGCTGTCGCCGTATTCCCACGGTACTGATGGATTTTTTGTGGCCATCCTGGAGAAGAGCGCATAGAGCCGCCCTCCAGGCTGGACAAGTTATATTAGGCAAGGTAATTTTAAGCATGACAGATAAAATTCTCATCATCGATTTCGGCTCCCAGGTAACGCAGCTGATCGCCCGCCGGGTTCGGGAAAGCGGTGTTTATTCAGAGATTGTGCCTTTCAACAAGGCGGCGGAAGTATTGGCGGACTTTAATCCGGCAGGGATTATTCTGTCGGGCGGGCCGAATTCCGTCAACGGCATTGAAGCCCCGCAGGCGCCAGAAGAAATTTTCACCATGGGTGTTCCGATCCTGGGCATCTGTTACGGTGAACAGCTGATGTGTCAGCAACTTGGTGGCAAGGTCAGTCTCTCCGAGGAAAAAGAATTCGGACGCGCTTTTATCGACATCAAGGCGGATTGTGCTTTGTTCGAAGGCGTGTGGGCCAAAGGGGAAAGTCATCAGGTTTGGATGAGCCACGGTGATAAAGTGGTCGAACTGCCGGAAGGCTTTATCGTCACCGCCACCAGCGGCAACGCGCCTTATGCGGCGATCGCCGATGAAGCCCGTAAATTTTATGCGGTTCAATTCCATCCGGAAGTGGTGCATACTCCGGACGGGGCCCGCATCATCGCCAATTTCGTACATAAAGTTGTCGGTCTTAAGGGCGACTGGACCATGGCGTCTTTCAAGGAAACAGCCATTGACACCATCCGCAAGCAGGTAGGATCAGGGCGTGTAATTTGCGGCCTGTCCGGCGGGGTCGACAGTTCTGTTGTCGCCGTCCTGCTGCATGAGGCCATTGGCGACCAATTGACCTGTGTGTTTGTTGACCATGGATTGATGCGTCTGAACGAGGCGGAAGAAGTGGTGACCCTGTTCCGGGATCATTACAATATTAATTTGATCCACAAGGATGTGGCGGATCTGTTTCTCGGTAAGCTCGAAGGGGTGAATGATCCGGAGAAGAAGCGCAAAATCATCGGTGGCCTGTTTATTGATGTGTTTGACGCGGAAGCCAAGAAAATTGGCGGCGCCGATTTCCTCGCTCAGGGAACATTGTATCCTGATGTGATTGAAAGCGTATCTTTCACGGGCGGACCAAGCGTCACCATTAAATCCCATCATAACGTTGGCGGACTGCCGGCGCGTATGAAGATGGATCTGGTGGAGCCGTTACGGGAACTGTTCAAGGATGAAGTGCGGGAACTTGGCCGTGAGCTGGGTCTGCCGGAAGCCTTCATCCGGCGTCATCCTTTCCCGGGGCCGGGTCTTGCGATCCGCATTCCGGGTGACATTACGCCGGAAAAATGCGATATTTTGCGAAAGGCGGATGATATTTATCTGCAGGAAATCAAACTGGCGGGTCTGTATGATACGATCTGGCAGGCTTTTGCGGTTCTGTTGCCGGTGCGTACTGTTGGGGTTATGGGAGATGCCCGGACGTATGATTATGTCTGTGCGCTTCGGGCGGTGACCTCGACGGATGGCATGACGGCTGATTATTTTCATTTTGACCATGAATTTCTTAGCCGGGTATCAACTCGGATTATCAATGAAGTCCGGGGCATAAACCGTGTTGTTTATGATATTACCTCAAAACCACCGGGCACCATCGAGTGGGAATAAAGGAAGGCTTTACGGCTTTGGGAGACTGACTTTTTATAAGTATAAAAAAGATCAGGAGAAGACTAATGTATGCAGATAACAAAGTGCGCCGGAATACCGTTAGGGACATCACCAAACTGAAAGGTGAGCGCCCCGTCGTATCTCTGACGGCTTACACCGCCCCGATGGCGGCGCAGCTTGACCAATATGTGGATTTTCTTCTGGTGGGCGACAGTCTCGCGATGGTCCTTTACGGCATGGAAAGCACCATCGGGGTGTCTCTTGACACCATGATTGAACATACCAAGGCCGTGATGCGCGGGGCGCAAAAGGCCATGGTTATTCTGGATATGCCATTCGGGTCATTTGAACAATCGAAAGAACAGGCCTTCGAGAATGCTTCGCGGGCCTTGCGGGAAACCGGCTGTGCGGCGGTAAAGCTTGAAGGTGGCGCGGCAATGGCGGAAACCATTCAGTTTCTGGTGGAACGCAATGTGCCGGTGATGGCGCATATTGGCCTGCGTCCCCAGGCGGTTCACGTTATGGGCGGCTACCGCACCCAGGGCAAGAACCAGGAAGAACGGGCCCAGATGATTGAAGATGCATTCGCCATACAAAAGGCCGGAGCCTTTTCTGTGGTGCTCGAAGGCGTTGCGGAACCGCTCGCGGCGGAGATTACAGAAAAACTGGACATTACCACCATCGGCATTGGGGCGTCGCCGGATTGTGACGGTCAGATTCTGGTGGTCGAGGATATGCTGGGTTATTTCCCTTCCAACGCCAAGTTCGTCAAACGCTATGCCGAAGTCGGCCAGGTTATCGATCAGGCGGTCAAGCAGTATGCCGATGATGTGAAATCCCGGATATTTCCGGCGCCGGAACATACCTATCACGCCAAGAAATAGCAGACCCCAGGGCTAGAGAAGGCGGATGTCTCCGGCATTCGTCTTTTTTCTGTCCACATTCCTGACATTTTTGGCGCTTAAGACACCTAATTATCCGTGAATTGTTTTTTTTTGCGGGGATAGAGCATTGCCTGATTGCCTTCTGGGAAGAGGCGGGCTATCTTGTGCCGCTTAAAGGCTATACAAAGAAAAACAGGAGCATTTATTGTCCGAAGAATTTATTCGCGAAGTCGACGAAGACCTGCGCCAGAAACAGTTGACCGGCTTGTGGCAGAAATACGGGTCCTATCTTATCGCCTTTTTGGTGGGGATTGTTATATTCGTTGCGGGTAACGTGACCCTGAAAAATTATAATGAAAGCCAATATGCCGAAGTGGCGGAACAATATGGCAAGGTGCAGGCGGATGTGACGGCCAATCAGCTGGACCAGGCCCTGAAGGATATCGAAGCGATATCAGGCACGGATGTAGAAGGCTATAAGATTCTCATCGGCTTCAAAGCGGCCGATATCCATATGCAAAAAGGCGAAACGGAAAAGGCTGTTGTTGCCTTGGACGAACTGTCGTCCGCGGCGGGTGTTGAGAAAGTGTACCGGGACCTTGCGCGTCTGAAGGCGGCGATGATCGCCATGGATACGGCGACCTATGACGAGACGAAAGCCCGCCTGGCCCCCTTGACCATTGAAGGCAACAGCTGGAAATACATGGCGAAGGAACTTTTGGCAATGGCGGCATTGACCGCGGGCCATGGGGAAGAAGCCAAAAACCTTCTGACCGAATTGGAACAGGATCTGGAAGCGCCTGATGATGTCAAAACGCGCGCCAAAGATTTCAAATCCGTAATACAATAAAAATTAAAGGATGGGCGGCTGTATGACGTTTCAGAACACAGCAGGGATGACAATTTCAAAAGCTCTTATCGGTTTCGTCCTCTGCGGGGCCCTGATGGCCTGTAGTGGCGGATCGGACGAGAAAAGAAACAAGAACCGGCTTGAAGGCGAACGCATTCCGGTTCTGACGTTTGAACAGAACTTGGCCGAAAGTGAAGAACTGGCAAACCTGCAGGTACAGTTGCCACGGCCTTACCGCAACAAGAGCTGGGCCCAGGCCGGGGGCAATCAACACCATGTGATGCAGCATCTGAGCCTTGGGGATAATCCTCAGAAGGTCTGGTCGGCGGATATTGGTGAAGAATCCAACGGTCGCCGTAGTATTGTCAGTATGCCGATCATTGAAAATGGCGTGGTCTATGCCATGGATTCCATGGCCAAAGTAACCGCCTATACTGCACAAACAGGCAAGAAAGTCTGGCAGAAGAAATTCAAAGAGCCGGGCGAAACAGAAAATATCGCTTACGGTGGGGGGATTACAGCGGGGCCGGACGCCTTGTATGTAACCAATGGATATGGCCATGTTGCGGCGCTTGACAAAAGCACTGGCGCGGAAATATGGGTGACAAAACTTGCCGTTCCAATGCGTGGAGCGCCAACCTATGCCGATGGTCGCCTGTTCGCCTTGACCCATGATAACCAGACCTACGCCCTGAATGCGACGGATGGCAGTATCCTGTGGAACGAAGTCGGGATTTCTGAAAATGCGGGTCTTGCCGGTGCGGCGAGCCCGGCTGTGATTGGCAATACGGTGATATCCGCCTATTCTTCCGGCGAGCTTTACGCCATGCGGGTGGAAAATGGCCGGGTTCTGTGGTCCGATACTCTGAATACGCAAACCCGGCTGAATGCCATGTCCACCTTGCGGGATATTGACGGACACCCGGTAATCTATGATGGCAAGGTATATGCGATCAGTCATAGTGGCCGCATGGTGTCTATTGATCTGCGCACCGGGGTTCGGGTATGGGAGCAAAATATCGGATCTCAACATACTCCCTGGGTCGCAGGCGAATATATTTACGTGGTGACACCTGAAGGCCAGGTGGTGTGCATTACTCGTCGCACAGGTTTGATTCGCTGGATTCAGCAGCTGGAACGTTTCAAGGATCCGGATCGCCGCAAGGAAGCGGTTCTATGGCATGGGCCAACGCTCGCCGGTGACCGTTTGATCGTAACATCTTCACATGGTTATGCCATGTCTCTGTCGCCTTATGATGGCAGCTTTATCAGTGGCATGGATATGGGTGATGATATGGAAATGGCGCCAATTGTGGTGGATGACATGCTGTATTTTCTCACCCGGGATGCGAAACTGGTCGCGATGCGGTAGCATCCCGACAGGACCTCGTGGCGGTGATGCTGCTGACGGGGTATGATAATGATTGCTTTATTGGCCCGTTTTGCGTTAAGACGGGCCAATTGTTGTTTGGCATAATCAAATATTATGCCGTTGAATTGGATAGAAACATGACCATCAAGGTTGCAATGGTCGGCCGCCCGAATGTGGGAAAGTCGACTTTATTTAACAGATTAGTCGGTAAAAGACTGGCGCTTGTCGACGATACACCGGGGGTAACCCGGGATCGCCGCGAGGCCATGGCGAGTCTCGGCGGAATGAGTTTTCTCGCTATTGATACCGCCGGGCTGGAAGAAGACGGCGATACAAAGCTGTCGGCGCGCATGCGGGCCCAGACCGATCTGGCGATCAATGAGGCTGATTTTGCCCTGTTCATGATTGATGCCCGGGCTGGTGTGACGCCGCTCGACAAGCATTTCGCCGATTTGCTGCGGCGCGGAAAAACACCGGTGATCCTGATCTGTAACAAGGCCGAAGGCCGGGCGGCGGAAGCGGGGATCTACGAATCCTACTCGTTAGGTCTCGGGGAGCCGGTTTCCATATCCGCCGAACATGGCGAAGGCCTGTCAGAATTGATCGAAGCCTTCGATAAGGTGATTTTCGACAACAACCTGGTTGTTGAGGAAGAACCGGGTGAAGTCACCAGCAAGGCCGTCTATATCGATGGCGAGATCAGTGATGAAGAAGCCGATACCGAAGGAGAGTATGACACCGGTCTGCCGCTGCAGATGGCGATTGTCGGGCGCCCCAATGTGGGGAAATCGACGCTGGTCAACTATTTGCTCGGGGAAGACCGGCAGATTACCGGTCCGGAAGCCGGTCTGACCCGCGACGCCATCGGGGTGACCTATTTTTATGAAGACCGGGAAATCCGCATGTTTGATACGGCGGGCCTGCGCCGCAAGTCAAAAGTGATGGAAAAACTTGAGAAGCTGTCGGTTGCCGATACTATTCGGGCGCTGAACTTCGCCGAGGTGGTCGTGCTCATGATCGACGCGACGATGCCGTTTGAGAAACAGGACCTTAGTATCGCCAGCCTGGTGGTTCAGGAAGGCCGCTCTCTGGTGATTGCGCTCAACAAATATGACCTGATGGAAAACCGTCAGGAAATCATGAAGGATATTCAGGAAACGCTGGAACATTCCCTGCCGCAGATTAAAGGCATTCCCATTGTCCCGATTTCGGCCCTGACGGGTAAAGGCGTCAACAAACTGATGCCGGCTGTGTTCGAGGCATATCGTTTGTGGAACCGCCGGGTGAGTACCGCAAAGCTCAATAAATGGCTGGCGGCGACCGTCGCCTATCATCCGCATCCGTCCGTCAAGGGCCGCCGGATCAAAATGCGCTATATGACCCAGGTGAAAACCCGGCCGCCGACATTCGCGATTTTCTGTAACCGCACCGCCGATGTGGCGCGCAGTTACGAACGCTATCTGCTGAACGAGTTGCGCTGGGACTTTGAACTGCCCGGCGTGCCGATCCGCGTGCTGATGCGGAAAGGCGATAACCCTTATGGCAAGTCGCTGAAATAAGGGGAACATTCAATGATCATTCGCCGGGTCACTGCTAATGATGAAAAAAGCTTTCAGGATATTATGAAAGCTTCCATTGCGGGCATCTGCTCAGACACGTACGGCGCGGATATCACAGCCGCCTGGGTGTCTGACGATAATCCGGCGTTTCATTTCAGGGTACCGGCCTTCGCTTTTGTTGCGGAAGAGGCGGGCGAGATCATTGCGGTTGGTGGATGGAGTCTGACGGATAAAGTGGATCTGCATCCGATCGGGGACCGGAAGGTTGAGCAGCCGACCCATGCGCGGATTAATGCGGTTTATGTCAAACCGGGACACGAGGGCCGGGGGTTAGGCCATAAAATGATTACCCATCTGGAACAGGATATTGCCGCAGACGGACGGGTGAGAGACATTTATCTCTGGTCGACGAAAAATGCTATTCCCTTTTACATGGCCCACGGCTATCAGCCGGGCCGCGATGAACAGCCGGAAGTCGCGCCGGGCTATACCATAGACATTCGATATATGTGGAAGACGTTACCCTGATGGCAGGCACCAATCATACGGAAGCAGAAAAACTTCAGCAGGACGGACCAGCGATTATCCTGATCGGGGCACAGCTTGGCGAGAATATCGGCAAGGCAGTCAGGGCCATGTATAATTTCGGGCTGACCGACCTGCGTCTGGTCGCCCCCCGTGATGGCTGGCCCAATCCGGCGGCAGTCCCTGCCGCGGCGGGCGCCGATATCGTGCTGGAAAAGGCCCAGGTGTTTGAGACGACGGCGGAAGCAATTGCCGATCTCAGTTTTGTTTATGCCACAACGGCGCGGCGGCGTGATATGATTAAAACCGTGGTGACGCCGCGAAAATGTGCCAGTCTCATGCGGGAACATGCGACGGCGGGGCAGAAATTCGGTTTGCTGTTCGGCCCGGAAAAAGCCGGTCTGAAGAATGACGACGTGGCGCTGGCCGATGCAATTGTATCGGTGCCGCTCAATCCCGCCTTTGCCTCGATCAACCTGGCCCAGGCGGTGATCCTGATGTCCTACGAATGGTTCCAGACTGGCGCGGATCAGCCGGATCAATATACGCCGCAACTGGATACCACGCCGGCGACGTCCGAGGACCTTCAGAAGTTGTTTGATCATATGGAGGTGGAACTGACGGAAGCGGGGTATTTCCGTCATGCCCAGCGCCGGGCGACCATGAAACGTAATCTGCGCAATATCTTCAAACGCGCCGATATGACAAAGGAAGAGGTCAGCACGTTGCGTGGGGTGATCAAGGCGCTGGCGACCGGCGGCGGGCCGGGCTGGCTGGCGGAAAAAGCCGAACTGGGCCTTGATCCCGAAGGCGGCGTCAATAAAACCCCCGAAAAGGATGGCAAATAGGCTGAAAAGCTGGCTTTGTTGTTGACTTTCCGTGCTTCTGCACTATATTCCGCCCATCGTGAATGACTCGGGTGAAAATCTCGGGTTGCATGAGAGTGGTTTCCACGTCTCATGGCGCTGATATCAACATTTAAACAGAAGCGATTCTATAATATGACTAAACGTACACAAGCCAAATATAAAATTGACCGCCGTATGGGCGAAAATATCTGGGGACGTCCCAAGTCTCCTGTGAATTCCCGTGAATATGCACCGGGTCAGCACGGCCAGAACCGTCGCGGCAAATTGTCCGATTTCGGTATCCAGCTGCGCGCCAAGCAGAAGCTGAAAGGTTATTACGGCGATATCACTGAAAAACAGTTTAAACGTGTTTATAAAGACGCGGACCGTCGTAAAGGGGATACCGGTGAAATTCTCGTGGGTCTGTTGGAAAGCCGTCTGGACGCGCTGGTTTACCGCGCAAAATTTGTTCCGACCGTCTTCGCAGCCCGTCAGTTCGTTAACCACGGTCACGTAACAGTGAACGGTCAAAAAGTGAATATCCCAAGCTACCGGGTTAAAGCCGGTGACGTTGTTGAGATCCGTGAGAAATCACGTCAGATCCCGATGGTCCTGCAAGGCATTGATTCAAACGAACGCGATGTTCCTGAATATCTGGCGCTGGAAAATAACGGTACAAAAGTTACCTTCCTGCGCGTACCGGTTCTGGATGAAATTCCTTATCCGGTTCAAATGGAACCAAATCTTATCGTGGAATTTTATTCCCGTTAATATCTTCTAATTTAGATAATATTAATTAAGTGTCCAGTAATATTACTGGGCACTTTTTTTATGCCGGGTGTTTCAGGCACCCGCCGGTATGTCGAAAAGTGAGCTATCGCCAGTTTTGAGTAAATATTGTGAAGATAGTATTTGCGTATGTGACCTTTCATGGGGTTCAATGACATAACCTGATTTAATAAAACCTAATGATATAAAGGTTTTATCAGTTCGTTGCGTTTAAATTTCGCGTCCTTGTCCTCATGATGTCAAACCTACTAGTGAATGAGCGGCATCCTATGGAAGAACAAGGACTTTTACCAAGTCAGCGCGAATCTACAGCATCTACAGAAAGATCATCTGCCGTATTCTCAGAAAGCGTCAGGTTGCTGTATAATAATCTGCCCCTCACGGTAGGGGCTAATATTTTGTTGTCGGCTCTGGTGGGCTGGATCATGTTGGGGACAACGCCGACTTGGGAATTGTGGGCGTGGTTCGGTGGCATCGTGGGGGTGAGTATTGTCCGCCTGTACGCGTGGTATTTGTTTTCCCGGGATCATTCCATACAATCTCTTATCGCCTGGCGGCGGTGGTATATGCTGGCGATCTTTGTCATGGGTCTTCTCTGGGCATATTGCATATGGCTGGCGCAACTCAGCAGCAATGAATTGAATATTTATCTGATCACTTTTGTCATTGCCGGGATTACTTCCGGCATCGTCGCTTCTACCGCCGGGGACAAGATCGCGGTTCTTACATTCAATACCCCCGTGTTGGGGGCTTTGGCCTTATATTTCATTTATGAAGGCCATTATGAGTATTCAACCCTGCTTTTGGTGCATTTCTTGTTTGTCGCGAATCTCTCTAAAAACATTGGTTTTATGATAGAGCAACAGATTATTACGAAGCACAAGAATATAGAGCTTGCCGAGCAGGCCGTCGCGGAAAAAAACAGGGCCGAAATAGTAGGGGCCAATCTGGAAAGTCAGAATAAGGCGTTACAGGAAATGCAGCGCGCCCTGCGGCTGAAACATGGTGAAGTAGAGGCATTGGCGCAGGAGAATATGCAATCGCGGGAGGCGGCGGAGCAGGCAAGCATCGCCAAGTCTAACTTTCTCGCCTCCATGAGCCATGAGTTGAGGACGCCGATGAGCGGGGTTCTCGGGATGCTTTCCCTGCTCATGTCGACAGATCTGGATGATAAGCAGCATAAATACACAACCGCCGCCACGAGCTCCGGCGAGCGGCTGCTGCAATTACTGAATGATATTCTTGACCTGAGCAAGATCGAAGCCGGAAAAATTGAACTGGATATTGTCGAGATCAGTTTGCGGAACATTCTGATTGATACGGAGATACTCTGGCGGCCGATAGCGGAAGAGAAGGGACTGGACCTGAATGTTACCATTTCCGATGAACTGCCAGATGCCTTTCTTGGCGATCCGTTACGGGTGCGGCAGGTGCTGGCCAATCTTGTCAGTAATGCGATCAAGTTCTCGTCTCAGGGCGGGGTGACTATTCTTCTGACCGGGGTCGAGGCAGAAAACATGGAATGGCTGATTACTTTTCAGGTTACAGACACCGGAGTTGGTATTGCCCCTGAAGTTCAGGATGAGCTGTTTCATAAATTTGTGCAGGCGGATGCATCGATCAGTCGTAAGTTCGGTGGAACAGGGCTTGGCTTGGTGATTTGTAAACAGCTGGTGGAACTCATGGGGGGAGAAATCATGCTGGATAGTCAAAGCGGGCAGGGGACAACATTTTGCTTTTCTCTTAAATTACACAAATTGACGGACAGGAACGCTTTGTGTAATGCACTTGGCGTCGTGGAGTTTGGGGGAGATTTTGATTTGGTTCTTTCCCGTGAAGTGCGAATACTTCTGGCTGAGGATAATGAAATTAATCGGCTGATTGTTCTGTCTTTGCTGGAATATGACAAACTGCTGATTGATGAAGCCGAAAACGGCATAAAGGCTGTCGAAATGATTAAAAAACAGCACTATGATCTGGTGCTGATGGATATTCAGATGCCGGAAATGGATGGTATGGAAGCAACCCGGGTTATTCGCAATATGCCGACCGGACAGACAGACATCCCGATTATCGCCCTGACCGCCAATGCCATGGCCGGAGATAAAGAAAAATACCTCGCCGGCGGTATGCAGGACTATATTAGTAAGCCAATACAAAAGAAGGCTTTTTTTGATGCCCTGACCCGCCAGTGTGATGCGATTAAGATATGCTGACCTGTGCGGAAAACAGGTGTGGACCGGTTGCTAAAATGCACGGGGAATTTGAAATAATTTTCTTCCCATCAAGGCGCCGTTGCTTTAGAGTTTTTTAATATTTCTTCCGTTAGAATCGGGCTCTTTTAAGGGATTATAGTCACGTGAATAAATTCGAACTAACACCCGCTTTTTTTATTGGCCATAAAGAAATAGACGCGGATCATGCGGCGCTTGTCAGCCTGTTGAACAAGATGGTGGATGCCTATATGGCGGAAGATTTGACGGCATGTCATGATAAATGGCAGCAGTTCTGCCACAAGCTCGAAATTCATTTCGCGACAGAAGAAGCCATCATGCGGCAATTCGAATTCCGGGAAAGCGCCGGTCATGAAGAAGAACATCAGGAAATCATTAAGATCGCCAAGTCACTGGGGGAGGGATGTACTACATTGGGGGGCTGGGAGACCTGCCTGTTTACCATGCGGGACAGCTTGTTATCGCTGATTCTGAAACGTGATCTGAAATTCGCCGAACATCTGGTGACCATCGGGTATAATCGCGTCTGATTATTTCTGTCTCTTTTATCACGGATAAGTTTTTTCTACAGATTCCCCTCGGAAGCTGGTAGGGTTCACGCATCAAAAAAACATCTTTCAGGGAGTGATATGTCGGCGGTTTTACAAAGTTTTCTAGCAGGTTTTCCTCTGTTCATTTTACATTTTATGATCACGCTGTCGATGTTCGTCATCGCGGTTATCATTTATGAAAAAATTACCCCGTTTCGGGAAATCAAGATGGTTAAGGAGGGTAATATATCTGCGGCCATTTCTCTGTCGGCGGGTATTCTCGGACTGGCCATTCCGTTGGCGTTTTGTCTCGCAGGCAGCGTCAATCACTGGGATATCATCATCTGGGGGATTGTGGCGTTGGTTGTACAGATTATCGCCTTTTATGCGGCGCATTTTATCATTGATGACCTGCAGGGGCGGATTGAACGGGATGAAATTGGTCCGGCGATTCTGCTTTTTTCCGGGAAAATATCGGTGGCGATGATTAATGCAGCTGCGATTGCGGCCTGATCCCGATGAGCAAGTTTTACTTCTGGCTTTCCTTGTTTATTATTTTTACGGCAATCAGTTCGTCTTTGCCGGAAGGGGGCGTGGATTCTGTGCCGCCTGTACGCCCAAAATCTGTTGTCGGTGAAACGGCGCCGCCGCCCTTGCGGGAATTGCGTCCGGAAGGCGAGGGGGAATTGAAACAGAAGAGCCGTCTGGACCCTGAAATTTTGATCAATGTAGAGCAAAAACAGCACGGGAGCATGTCGACAGGCACCGCCTTTGCCTTGTCAGATGAGGGGATATGGGGCACGGCGCGGCATGTGACGGAAGACTGCACCCGGCTGATCGTGCTTACCTCGCCGCGCAAGGGGTATCGGGTGGAGGAGGTTATTCCGCACCCGACCGCCGATGTCAGTATTTTAAAGACTGTTGCGGGCGCCAAGGCTTTTCAGATAGAAACCGACACATTAACCTATAATGCGGAAGGGTTCCATTTCGGCTATCCCCGGGGGGAGCCGGGCAATGTTTATTCCCGCCTGATCGGGCGTCGGATTATTAAGACCCAGGGAGTGCGGAAAGGCCGGGAAGCTGTCTTGGTCTGGGCCGAGAAGATCCGGCAGCCGGATCATAACCTGTCGCTTGGCGGCATCAGTGGCGGACCGGTTCTCAACGCCCGCGGACATCTGGTGGGGGTTCATATTGCGGGGTCCGTGCGCCGGGGGCGGTCTTATTCTTCTTTGCCGGAAACCGTAACCAGCCTGCTTCAGCAGACGGATTATCAGGCGGTGACACAGCAGAGTGATCAGCCGTACCGAGTGGACAGGTTGCGGGATCAGGGTAACCTGCTGCGCAAAAGGCTTTCAGTGGCCAAAGTTGTCTGTGTTGTCGATTGAGATAGAAAAAGCCCGCCGTGACGCTATCGCCAGGGCGGGCTTTTTAAAAAATCAAGGTCAGGCTTTCGGCGCGATGCCTTTTTCTTCGAACAGTCCAACCAGCTCACCGCTGGCGGCCATTTCACGGATGATGTCGCAGCCGCCAACGAATTCACCTTTGACATAAAGCTGCGGAATGGTGGGCCATTCGCTATATTCTTTGATGCCGTCACGCAGGGCCGGGTCCTGCAGCACGTCAAACCCTTCAAATTCCACATTGAAATGGTTGAGGACTTCGACAACGGCGGCCGAGAAACCGCATTGCGGGAACATGGGGCTGCCTTTCATGTAGAGCACGATATCGCTTTTCTGAATGTCTTGCTCGATACGGGCGAAAACCGGATTTGTCATAATTTTACTTCCTGAATTTGTTTCTGTGTTACTCGGGCACGGCAGTTTGCAGGGCGAGGGCATGCAGATCGTCCCCCATCTTGCCTTTCAGCGCCTGATACACCATTTGATGTTGCTTGACGCGGCTGATGCCTTCAAATGCGCTTGACACGACGAGAGCGGCATAATGGTCGCCATCCCCGCGCAGGTCCTGAATCGTGACTTTCGCATCGGGAAGGGATTCCCGGATCATCGCTTCAATTTCTGATGCTTCCATTGCCATATTTATTCTTTCTTTATGATCCTATTACTAATTTACTGTATTTTTTACCTACTTTATTCGATAAAGAAACAATTAATACACATATGATCAAAACAAATAGTGTTAGTCCTACAGAAGAGATAATGTCTCCTTCTGGCATTTCAATATGGTCAGTAAATTTTACATATATTCTTTTAAGTAGGGGAAGAATATATGCATGTATGAAGAAAATTCCAAAACTAAAATGACCAATCTTCGTCAATGTATGCCCGAACAACTCTCTTGTCTGATAGAGGTAATATATCAAAAGAGGGCATATGACAAGTTTGTGTAAATACATGAAGTAGTTTCTATATTCTTCATAGTAGATGATTTGCCCTAATGAGAAGAGTATAGTGGCTGCCAGAAGTATGAGGTGATACTTCGAGATTGTAATGATCAGCCTATCATGATGACGCGCAAAATACATACCTGCTAAATATATGGAAAACATATATATTGCATGACTAAGCGGACCCAATTGTCCTCCTTTTCCATGAAAAAAAGATATAACAATAAAAAGTGGCATCAGCTTATATATTGTGCCTTCTCTTTCAGCCCACACAAGAAAGGGGCCAAGAATAAAAAATATTGTTACTGCGGGGACGAACCAATAGGGCGCCATATGCCGCCCTGTACCAAGGAAGTATAAGATTTGTTGATAGGTAGGCAGAGCATAGAAGCTTGCTTCAACAGAGTCTTGTATTTCTATTTGCGTAAAATAATACAAGGCCGGTATAGACATAAAGAAATAAGGTGAAATGACATTCTTCACCTTGTTTTTCCAATATTTCTCTTTTTCAAAATTTTTGCTGAGATATTGGAATAAAAAACCAGAAATAAAAGTGAACAGTAACGATGATCCGTCAACAACAGACTTAAAAAGCCTAAACACTTCGGGATTATCATTCCACTGAAAAGCATCCAGACTATGTGTACATATTATTCCTATTATAGCTAGGGCGCGAAAGTTATGTATGTGTGATAAAAACATAAATTTTTCTTAGTCTATGCTCATATAGTCTGGCATCCATCTTTGATGGGTGTCAAGCAGTTGTGACATTGATAGGGTGATGTCGTTATTGAACGTCAACGTATCGCCACCGGTATTTCCTAAAGTTTCCAGGGTGATGCCGGCCTGAGCCGCGGCGGCGCGGACGTCATCGGCTTTTTCAGGAGAAACAGACAGAATGTACCGGGCCTGATCTTCGCCGAAGCCGTAAGCATGCAGTGGGATATCGCCGCCGTTCAGCGTAACATCCATACCCATTTTTGCCGCCATCGCCATTTCGGCGAGCGCCACCATCAGGCCGCCGTCTGAAATATCGTGACAGGCCGAAATGTTGCGGGCGTCGATCTGGGCCCGGACAAAATCACCGTTCTTCTTTTCAAGTCGCAGGTCTACTTTTGGCGGGGCGCCGGCTTCTTCACCCTGCATCACAGTCTGATACAGTGAAGCGCCGAGGTGGCCTGATGTTTCACCGACAAGCAGGAGAACTTCCCCTGCGGTTTTCGGGGCGATGGTGACCATCTTGCTGCTGTCTGACAACAGGCCGACGCCGCCAATGGCCGGCGTTGGGTGAATGCCGGTTCCGTTGGTCTCGTTATAGAGCGAGACATTGCCGGAGACGACGGGGTAGTCGAGTATTTCACAGGCTTCCTTCATGCCTTCGATACAGCCAACAAACTGACCCATGATTTCCGGGCGTTCGGGGTTGCCGAAATTGAGACAATCGGTGATCGCCAGAGGGTTTGCGCCGACGGCGGTAATGTTACGCCAGGTTTCCGCCACGGCCTGCTTGCCGCCTTCAACCGGATCGGCGTAGCAATAGCGTGGCGTACAGTCAGTGGAAATCGCCACGGCCTTGTCGGTACCATGCACGCGGACTACAGCGGCGTCGCCGCCCGGTTTCTGAATGGTGTCGGCCATCACCTGATGGTCATATTGTTGCCAGATCCATTCACGGCTGCACAGATCGGGAGACCCGACCATTTTAAGCAACGTATCGGCCATATCGGCAGGGGCGGGGAAGCTGTCCGCGCCAAGGATGGCTTTGGGTTCCTGTTTGACCCAGGGACGATCATATTCCGGGGAATTGTCGGCCAGGGGTTTGGTGGGAATATCGGCGACCACATCGCCTTTGAAGGTCAGGGTCAGGTTGCCGGTGTCGGTGATCTTGCCAATCACGGCAAAGTCGAGATCCCATTTATCAAAGATTGCCTTGGCTTCCGCTTCACGACCCGGTTTCAGGACGATCAGCATGCGTTCCTGGCTTTCCGACAGCATCATCTCGTAAGGCGTCATGCCTTCTTCGCGCTGGGGCACCATATCGAGATTAAAGGCAAAACCAACACCGCCGCCAGATGCCATCTCGACGGAGGAAGAGGTTAGGCCAGCCGCCCCCATATCCTGAATGGCGACGATCATGTCGGTGGCCATCAGTTCGAGACAGGCTTCGATCAACAGTTTTTCGGTGAAGGGGTCGCCGACTTGCACGGTCGGGCGTTTCTCTTCGCTGTCCTCTGTGAATTCGGCAGACGCCATGGTGGCGCCGTGGATGCCGTCACGTCCGGTCTTCGAGCCGACATAAATCACAGGGTTGCCGATACCGGCGGCGGCGGACAGGAAAATCTTGTCCTGTTGTGCCAGACCGACATTCATGGCGTTGACCAGGATGTTGCCGTCATAAGAGGGGTGGAAATTGGTTTCACCGCCAACAGTGGGAACACCGACACAATTGCCGTAACCGCCAATGCCTTCGACGACACCGCCGAGCAGATGTTTGGTCTTGGGATGATCAGGGGAGCCAAAGCGCAGGGCGTTCATATTGGCGATGGGCCGGGCGCCCATGGTGAAGACATCGCGGAGGATACCCCCAACGCCGGTCGCCGCGCCCTGATAGGGTTCGATATAGGACGGGTGGTTATGGCTTTCCATTTTAAAGATAATGGCCTGATTGTCACCAATATCGATCACACCGGCATTCTCACCGGGACCGTGGATCACCCAGGGCGCCTTGGTCGGCAAGGTTTTAAGGTGTTTTTTGGAGGATTTGTAAGAGCAATGCTCGCTCCACATGACAGAAAAAATACCCAGTTCGGTCAGGGTCGGCGTACGGCCGAGAATTTTCAGGCACAGGGCGTATTCATCATCGCTCAGGCCGTGTTCCTTGACCAGGGCATCGGTAATTTCGACGTTGTTATTCCAGGCGGGTGTTTGGGACATCTTGAGATACCTAATTTAGAGCGTTGATCATACTTTCAAAGAAACCGAGGCCGTCGGTGCCGCCTTGTGGCGCTTCGATCAGCCGTTCCGGATGGGGCATCGTACCGAGAATATTCTTGCGGCGGCTGATGATCCCGGCAATGTTATTGCGCGATCCGTTGGGGTTGGCGGCCTTTGTGGCCTGGCCATTATCATCCACATAGCGGAATACGACCCGGCCTTCGTCCTCGAGGGCCTTGAGGGTATCGTCATCGGCGAAGTAATTGCCATCATGATGAGCAACAGGGGTGGTAATGATCTGTCCGGGTTGATAGGCGTTGGTGAAGGGGGTGTCATTATTTTCCACCTTCAGCTTCACATCTTTACAGACAAATTTCAGGCTTTCATTGCGCATCAGGGCGCCGGGGAGCAGGCCGGTTTCGGTCAGGACCTGGAAGCCGTTGCAGACTCCGATAACATTACCGCCGCGGTCCGCATGCTCGATGACTTTTTTTGTTACCGGTGACTGGGCCGCCATGGCGCCACAGCGCAGGTAATCACCAAAAGAAAAACCGCCCGGCAGGGCGATCAGGTCAACGTCAGGGATATCTGAATCCTGATGCCAGATGACGTGGGGTTTTTGGCCGGTCACTTTTTCGAGCGCGACAATCATGTCACGATCGCAATTGGACGCCGGGAATACAATTACAGCAGTTTTCATGGACGATAATCCCATTAAATTTAGCGTTACTCGATATCGATGGCGTAATTCTCGATGACCATATTCGACAGAAGCTTCTTGCACATTTCCTCAACGGCGGCATAGGCCTTGTCTTTGTCTGTTTCCGTCAGGTCGACTTCGATGTATTTTCCCTGACGGACGTCTTCGACGCCGTCAAACCCGAGGGCGGACAAGGAATGCTGAATCGCCTTGCCCTGTGGATCAAGAACGCCGTTTTTTAAAGTGATATGAACACGTGCTTTCACGGTGTGTCCCTTTCTTTATATACTTAGAGCTAAATATTATTCTTCGGTTTCAAGGCTGATACCGAGACGCCGGGCAACTTCCTGATAGGCTTCGACTTCCCCGCCGAGATCGCGGCGGAAGCGGTCTTTATCCATTTTCTCGCCGGTTTTCAAATCCCACAGACGGCAATTATCGGGGCTGAATTCATCGGCTAGGATCAGGCTGTAGCTGACTTCGTCTTCTTCATAGAGACGGCCAAATTCCAGTTTGAAGTCGATCAGTTCAATACCGATGCCGGCGAACATACCGCGCAGGAAGTCATTGATCTGATGGGTCATGTCGAAAATTTCCGACAATTCGTCTTCATCCGCAAGGTCAAGGGAGAGGATATGTTCTTCCGCAATCAACGGATCGCCGAGGGCATCGTCCTTGAGCGAGAATTCGACGAGCGGGCGTTCGAGCCGAATGCCTTCTTCCATGCCCAGGCGTTTGGCCATGGTGCCGGCAACCACATTACGCACGATCACTTCGAGGGGCACGATTTCGACTTCGCGGACCAGCTGCTCGCGGTCGCTCAGACGCTCGATGAAATGGGTCGGGATGCCAATTCTTTCAAGGTTATGCATCACCAGTTCGGTGACTTTGTTATTGATAATACCTTTTCCGGCAATCGTACCCTTTTTCTGGGCATTGAATGCAGTGGCGTCATCTTTGAAATATTGGACAATCGTTCCGGGTTCTGTCCCCTTATAGAGGACTTTTGCTTTACCTTCGTAAAGCTTCTCACCTTTAGGCATATCAGGGTTCCTGTAGCTGATGTAACAAACTTATGTGGTTGATAGAATCAAGCGAGGCGAACATATCCCAATTGGTCGAAGAAAACAATTGGAGAGAAGCGATTAAGGTCCCGGAAATGTCACTTTAGATTTATCCTGCTGTAATCTTTAAAAATAAACGTGTAATCTCCATATAAAAATATGGAAAGATGTCGTCAACTGGCGTACATAAGAAGCATACAGAGTCTAAATGAGAATTGAGTATTCAAAGGAGATTGGATAAATGACCCAATTTGACGACCGCGAACAAGCCTATGAAAAAGAGTTTGCCCGCAATGAAGAATTTGACTTTAAAGTCATGGCGCGTCGCAACAAGCTGCTCGGGTTATGGGCTGCAGGCCAGATGGACCTGGACGCGGACGCTGCCGAGGCGTATGCCAAGGAAGTGGTGGTTGCTGATTTTGAAGAAGCCGGTGACGAAGATGTCTACCGTAAAGTAAAAGGCGATCTGGATGCCAAGGGTATTGTCCTTTCCGAACATCAAGTGCGTCGGGAAATGGAAGATCAACTGAGCATTGCCCGTGATCAGTTGACCAAAGAGCTTAAAGGCGCGAATTAATCCGCTTTTTTCAGTATTAAAGCCCCTTCAGAATTATTCTGAAGGGGCTTTTGTATTTTGGTGGGCCGTTTGAGTGGACATATTCGTCTTAGATATATGGAGAAAAGGTCACTAACATTGACCATTTCTGTCAGGATCGGTAATGTTTGCATGATCATTCAAAAAAAACAATCAAACCATTATGAAGGGGATACCATCATGAAATTTAATCTCGTCAGCCTTTCCGTGATTGCGACGATGCTGGCCTTGGCCGGATGTTCTGAAGATATCATCGCAGAAAACAAATCTTCGGCCACGGCTTCTCAGGAAGTCAGTGTTGAAAATACCTTGTTGCAGGAATGGAAGGGGCCTTATCAGGGATTACCTGCATTCGATACCGTAAAACTGTCTGACCTGAAGCCGGCTCTGGAAACCGCCATGGCCGAAAATCTGGCGGAAATGGATGCAATTACCAACAACCCGGATGCGCCGACTTTTGAAAATACCATTGTTGCTTTGGAACGTTCGGGCAAACTGATGAACCGGGTCGGCACCTTCCGGGGCATCTGGCGCAGCAATATGTCTACGCCGGAATCCCGGGAAATTAATGCGGAAATGGCGCCAGTCCTGTCGGCTTTCTATTCCAAAATTACCCAGAATGAAGCTCTTTTTGCCCGTATCAAAGCGGTATATGAAGGCGAGGAAATGAAAGGTTTGCGTCCGGATCAGCAACGGGTGGTCCAGTTGACGTATGACGGGTTTGCCCGCAATGGCGCGGCGCTTGATGCGGTGGGGAAAGCCCGCTATGCAGAAATCAATCAACGCCTGGCGGAGCTTTATACAAAATTTAGCAATAATCTGCTCGCCGATGAAGATGGCTATACTCTTTATGTGACGAAAGACCAATTGGCTGGGTTGCCTGACTCTGTTGTCACGGCCGCCGCGGCCGCCGCCAAAGCCGATGGCAAGGAGGGGCAATATGCCTTTGCCAATACACGTTCTTCGATGGACCCTTTTCTGACATATTCTACGGAACGGGATCTGCGCAAGACGGTGTGGAATAACTATTATAACCGCGGTGATAATGGCGGTGAATTTGATAATAATACCATCATTGCCGAAATCCTGAAATTACGTGATGAACGGGTTGGTCTGCTGGGCTATGACAATTATGCCCAGTGGCGTCTGGAAAACCGTATGGCGAAAACCCCGGAACGGGCGGCCGCCTTGATGGAATCCGTCTGGCCGGCGGCGATTGCCCGGGTTGATCAGGAAGTTGCCGATATGCAGGCCGTGGCCGATGCGGAAGGTGCTAATATCACAATCAAGCCGTGGGATTATCGCTTCTATTCTGAAAAGGTTCGAAAACAAAAATATGACCTTGATTCCAGCGAGGTGAAGGAATACTTGCAGCTGGATAAATTGCGTGAGGCGATGTTCTTTGTTGCGGGCCGGTTGTTTAACTTTGAATTCACGCCGGTAGAAGACGGAACCGTGCCCGTGTTTCATCCGGATGTGAAGGTCTGGGAAGTCACAGACAAAACAACAGGCGACCATATTGGATTGTGGTATCTGGATCCTTTTGCACGTAAAGGCAAACGCTCAGGCGCCTGGGCGACGACTTATCGCAGCCATTCGACCTTTGACGGGGATAAAAATGTTCTGGGGTCGAATAATTCCAATTTTACCAAGGGACCCGAGGGCGAGCCGGTCCTGATTTCGTGGGATAATGCGGAGACATTTTTTCATGAGTTTGGCCATGCCTTGCATTATTTCTCATCCAATGTCGCCTATCCGACATTGAATGGAGGGGTGCGGGATTATACGGAATTCCAGTCACAACTTCTGGAGCGTTGGCTGCTGACAGATGAAGTGACAAGCCAGTATCTGGTGCATTATAAAACCGGCAAACCGATGCCGGCAGCATTAGTGGCGAAGATCAAAAATGCCGCCACCTTTAATCAGGGGTTTAAGACAACGGAATATCTGGCGTCGGCTATTATTGATTTGAAGTTACATACGACAGACCCGGATAATATTGATCCGGATGCGTTTGAACGCGAAACACTGACTGCATTGGGAATGCCGGAGGAACTGGTGATGCGTCATCGGACGCCGCAATTTGGTCATGTTTTTGCCGGGGAAGGCTATGCCGCCGGTTATTATGGTTATATGTGGGCTGAGGTTCTGACCTCGGATGCTGCAGAGGCTTTTGCAGAATCGCCCGGTGGTTTTTATGATGCGGAGATGGCAAGGAAGCTTGTTGATCATCTGTTTTCTGTGCGGAACTCCATTGATCCGGCTGACGCCTATCGCCTGTTCCGCGGGCGTGATGCGGAAGTTGGCGCTTTGATGCGGGATCGGGGCTTTCCGGTAAAGTAACCATTGCTTAAGTTTTTGAAACGCCTCAGACTGACTTGTGAAAAGTCGCCTGAGGCGTTTTTTTATCTATCCCAGGAAGTTGAAAAACTGATATTGTAGCCTCAGCCAAGAAAATGCCATAGTTTGTGGCGATAACAGCGGTTATCTGAAGGGGAAAGGCCTTTTAGGTCTGGGATTTGTGTGTTGGGGCAAAACGATTGAGGAGTAAGCGTTTGAAATCGGTACGACTATTATTGATTGCGATGGCATTTTATCTGCCTTGCAACCTGCATGCGATGGATCATAGCAAACCAGAGATGCTTCCGGATGAGCATTACAAGGAATATTGGGAACAGCATGTTCTGTTTGAGGACGGCACGTTTGTCACCAGTCAGTTCCTGGTGGCCAATTTCCCCTGGCCGGTTGGCGATGACCACGCAATTATGGTTTCGACCGTGGTAACCCCGGATGGGCGGCGCACGATCATCAAGAATGGCCGCAATCCCGGTGAATGGGGTTTTGACAAGGAAAAATTCAATCTGTTTATTCATACCCACCGCATCAAGGAGGAAAATGGCCTGCATGAAGTCCACCTTGGGGCGGATGACAAGAATGAGGTCAATATGCGGGGGAGGACCGAGATTTCACCTTTGAAACATAAGCGTTTTGAAGAGGATGATGCGTTTATGGAAGCAGCGATCTATCAGCCTTACCTTGAGGGTGAGGGAAACTGGGCGATATTGCAGGAAGATGGCGTTTCTTTTGTCAAGGGGGCAGGGAAACTGCAGGGTTTTGCTACCCATGTAAAACTTAATGCGCCTCTGGAGGATTTGATTGACAGCTGGCTGCGGGTCAGCGGCCTTCAGGGAGAGACGGCGCAGCCGGTGCCCCTGCTGTCGGCGGTTGAGCGTCCCGACGGGGGGAAAGATATTGTCCTTACCCTGAAAGGCGTCGACGGCAGTATTACTGAATTCAAGGATGTCCGGCTCAAGTATAAAAAAATGATCAAGGCGGAGAAGAAATCATCTTATCCTAGCGTCATCGAGGTAACGGCGCATGGCGGAGGACGGAAAATGACCGGCACCATTCGTTTAACGCGCAAGATTGATCATTTCAATATTACGGACCACCTGAACTTCTTTGAAAGAGGTTTTGCTCAATCCCGGGCGTCTGTGTCCAATTATCGCTATATTGCGGATTATGATCTGACCCTGGCCAGTGCAACTGATAAACAGGCCATTCGCGGTAAGGCATTGAGTGAATATGCTGATGTAATTGCCCCGAAGGAGAAGAAAATCCGCAGATCACCCCGGCGACGGTAATATTTTCTCATTCAGATGCGATCAGGGTTTTGACTTTATCAAGAGTAAGGTTTTGCCAGTCACGTCCGGGCGGCTTGCGTCCGCCTAACTGTCCGGTTGCCGCTACTGGAAAGATCAGGGCGGTGGTAAGCGCGTGGGACATGATTCCGTAGGATTTTGCGGTCCCGTCGTTGCTCTGTGAGGCGAGGAAAAGCAGGTAGTCCTGATCTTTTTGTGGAGAAAAAGGCATGGTGGAACCAGGGCTTTGAACCTCAATGAAATCTGGCACATCGCCTTTCAAAGACTGCACTACTTTAAAAGTATAGGTGACGGTTTGATCATGGGAGGAAGAGAGAGGGAACTTATTCTCACGATGGGCCACCACAATGGCGGCGGCGTTTTGAATCGTCCGGGTGAGGGGGGCTGCGGCAATGTCCACGCGATAGGATTTATCTGGTGCGGCAGCGTTTTGAAGGTCCGCCGCGCCTTGGGCATTCAGATGCCAAGGCGCGGCGGTTGTTAGCATGAGCAGCAGGATAAAATAAACAAGAGATAATTTCATCCTGGGGTGCTCCTGATCAGGTTTATTTCAGCAATGATTTCCGGCGCCCCATAGCGACGAGGCCCAGAATCATCAATCCGAAGATGCCTGGTGCCGGAATGGTGGTCCGGGTTGCGTATAATTGATAATTACCGATAGAGAAGTCTCCGTCAACAGTATCAATGGGATGCAGGAAGTTATAAGAACTTACCTGTACAAAGAATCTCCCGGTATATTCGAGGACGAAATCGAACAGGAACGAATCCACACCTTCAAAATCATCATCATTATAGGTCAGGAAATTACCAAGATCATCGAAAATCGCCAAAATACCATCCATATAATCAAGGTTGTTGGAATTGACGAAGGAGGTCAGTTCGAAGTTAAAGATATCGCCTTTATTTCCTTCAAACATATACAGGTCGGTTTCATCGCTTTCGCTAATCCGGCCTTCGATGGAAATCGCAGCAACTCTGATCCGGTTGTTCTTGTCCCGTCCGTTTTCTACGGTATTTGGTACATCAAGATTAACCAGTTCGACAAATTGTGCTCCCGGGCCAGCCTGTTCCTGAATTACCCGACCTTCTTCATTGAAAGTCAATTTTGTAGCGGAGCGCAGGCCAAAGAATCTGTCTTGTGTGACAGAGCCACCGAGACTGGAGCCGCCGCTGGCCCCTGATACCATCAGGTGTCGGGTTGTTTCATCCGCCCCTCGTGGGCCAGTATAAACAGGGATGAATTGACCATCAGCTGGTACGCCGGTGGTGGGCAATCCAGTACCGAGAGGCCCCCATGCTTCGTGGTGGCGTAGTCCCAGATCATGCCCCAGTTCATGGGAACCGGTTTGGGCGGTTTGGCGGGTAATGGCGATGGCGCGGTTTTCTTCTGTCGCGGCCAAGCCGGTTACGGTAGTAAAACCACTATCAGAAATAACATCCCAGAAATTGGCGTCCAGGTTGGCATTATCTGTGCGGTTCAGGTTGCGGAAGTCGATATTGTCCGCTGCACCCCAGAGAATGCCTGTTACCCGGCCCCCGTCAGCGACCCGTATGCCGGCCTCAACGCCGTTGCCTTCGCCGGGCATGTTGGCGTTAAAAAACAGTGTGGAATACTCGCCGCCTGCCGGTTTTTCCGTCGTAAAAGCGATATCGAAATGGCCGTAATCATTTTGCATGCTGGCCATTACAGCCGCACGTTCCGGGGCTGTGTAGATATGTTCCTGGAATACCTGGGTAACGTCGGCTCCGGAGCCGTCGGCATTCTCTTTATAAGTCCGGGTGTATGTACCTGTGGTTGCGCTGTCAAAGTCGAGGAATACCAACTGGGTTCCCTGGCTGCTGGCCCCGGTTGAGGCCGGTACGCCGGGGGCGACGGCCGCGATGGCGGGCGCCATGGCGACATAGGCTGCATTTCCGGAGATTGCCTGATGTTTTTGTTCCAGAGCGGAAGACAGGGCATTATTGTGACTGCAGGCCGGCCCGTGGACATGTTGATTAATTGTGTCTAAATCGATAATTAAATCAGTACTATTAACAACACTGGCGGAAGCCAGTGCGGGTATAGAAACTGAGGCGACAAGTGCTATTGCGATTGAACTTAGAAAAGTACTTTTCATATTAAATATATCCCCTCCATTGGGTATCATTATGATGGACCTTTTTAGGGCCGATAATGACGTTTGATTTAGTTCTGAAAATTGTTGATTAATTTTCTCCATATATACAACCGCTGTAGATTTTTTTTAGACTATTCTACTTATTGACGGTTGTATTAGATTACATGCAATTATCGTGCCTGTTTTGTTAACCATAAGGTTTCTGCAGTTTCGATGCATAGTGAAAATATTTCTGTGTGAAAACTGTAAAGAATGCTTAACAGTTTTCCCAAAATGGGACAGTTTTATTTCGCGCCAGGAAAGACGGAATGAGGGAGAAGATCTGGCTGTAATTATCCAGAAAGTCTGTTTTTACTGAACAAAAATTCAGAAGTGAATATTTTGTCAGGATATGCTATGGCTCGGTGAAGAGAAATTAAGGAAACTTTCATGCCCCGTGAAAAAAATAACGATGAACTGATTTTGAAGGCTGCTACGTTATATTACACCAATGGTAATACCCAGGAGCAGATTGCCAAGAAATTTGGCTTTTCGCGTCCGACGGTTGTTCGATTGTTGAAGCAGGCGCGGCAGAAAGGATTCGTCGAGATTAAAATTACCAGGAAATTGTCCCACGCCACGCATCTGGAAACCCTGATAGAGAATGAATTTGCATCAGATAATCTGCTGGAGGTTATCGTGGTCGAAAACTATGACAATGACGCCAAAGCCGCAGTTGCGGAACGGGCCGCGCAATATCTGTCCCAGAACTTAAGGCAGGATCATATTTTGGGGATTGGCTGGAGCAGTACCCTGATGCAGATTCCAGATTTGTTGCGGAAGGAAAAATATGCGCCGGAACGGGTGGTGCAACTCGGCGGTTATGTCGGTGGGATCGCCACGGCGAATGCACAGGATATATGTTTGCGTCTGGGGCTTTCGTTTGGCATTCCTGTGGAATCTCTGCCGGCCCCCGTGATCCTGAAGGACCCGGCCGTTCGGGATAGTCTGATGCAGGACCCTGTAATCAAGAATACCCTGCATTGGGTTGAAAAGTGCAATATCGGCCTTGTCGGGATTGGTGACGTCAGTACGGAGTCCACTTTGGTCAAGGCCGGATATATTTCCGCAGATGAACTGGATAAGGTCGCGCGGCAAGGAGCGGTCGGAGATGTCTTGTCCCATTATTACGACATTGAAGGCAAGGAAATCAAAACGGCCTGGCAGGAGGCGATGATATCCATCGATATGGCGCAGTTGCGTAATATTGACAATATCATTGGTGTGGCTGCCGGCGCTGACAAGGCGAATTCGATGGTTGGCGCCATTCGCTGCGGTATCCTTAACCGCATTATCATTGATGTGGAACTCGCCGAAGCCATGACCCGTAGTATCGCCCGATAGGTTAAGGGACGGTGCTGTCTCATTAGTCAGAAGTTGCTTTTGCACAATAATCAACATATGTTTCATTATTGAACATATGTTAGATGTAAAGGGAGAGTTGCGTGGGATCTGGATTTTTTGGTATCATTCTGGTGTTGTTACTGGCCTGGCTCCTGTCGGAAAACCGTAAAAAAATTAACCTTCGTATTGTTGGGAGCGCGTTTTTATTGCAGGCGGCCCTGGCGACTTTTGCCATGTACGTCCCTCTGGGCAAGGACGTGTTGGCAGTCATGTCGTCCGGGGTTCAGAATGTTATAGATTATTCGGGCTACGGCATTGAATTTCTCTTCGGTGATTTGGCGACGAATAAATATGGTTTTCTGGTCTTTGTTCGTGTTCTTCCGGTCATCATCTTTATTTCAGCCCTGGTCTCGGTATTGTATTATCTTCATATCATGCAGTGGGTGGTGATGCTTGTCGGGGGCATTATGCGCAAGCTGATCGGGACATCGCGGGTGGAATCGCTCTGTGCCGCCGCCAATATTTTTCTAGGCCATACGGAATCGCCTCTGGTGGTTCGGCCCTACCTTAATCAGTTGAGCGAGGCGCAGCTCTTTACCATTATGGTGTCCGGTATGGCGTCAATATCGGGTGCCATTCTGGCAGGATACGCCAGTATGGGCGTGCAGCTTGATTATCTGATCGCGGCGAGTTTTATGGCCGCGCCCGGGGGGCTGCTGATGGCCAAGATAATGAAACCGGACGATTTGACGCGGCCAGAGCCGGTGATCGACATTATGGCGGTCGAGGATGAGGGACGTCCGGCCAATGTCATTGATGCGGCAGCCAGTGGCGCGGCGGCAGGGCTGAAGATAGCCGCCATTATCGGTGCGATGCTGGTGGCTTTCGTGGCGTTGATCGCCATGCTCAATGGCATGGTCGGGGGGCTGGCCAGCCTGGCCGGTTTTGAAGGTATCACGATGGATCTGATCCTTGGAAAATTGCTGTCGCCAGTGATGTATCTTCTGGGGATTCCCTGGCAGGATGCGGCGGCGGCGGGCAATCTGGTGGGGCAGAAATTTATCCTCAATGAATTCGTTGCCTATGCTCAACTGCAGCAGATCAAGGATAGCCTGGACCCTCATACGGTCATTGTTTCGACATTTGCGCTTTGCGGTTTTGCCAATTTAAGTTCCATCGCTATTCTTCTCGGCGGGCTAGGGGCGATGGCACCAGCCCGTAAGGCGGAAATCGCCCGGATGGGATTTAAAGCTGTCGTGGCTGGCTTCCTGTCCAATATGATGAGTGCCGCTCTGGTAAGCCTGTTGTTAAGTTTGTGATATACTCGCTACTTGGCCACTCTTGACGACATTATTTACATATGTTAATACTATGATCATATGTTCATAAGTTCATAAGTCAAAAAACCGGATATTTATCTGATGTGCACAAAGACCTCTGATTCCATGATGACTGATTACAGTTTGGCGCAGTATGAAGAAACTTGCGCGGCGATTGCCGGCCTGACGCCGTTACGCCCGAAAGTGGGCCTGATTCTGGGGTCCGGTCTGGGCGATATTGCGGCCTTGATGAGTGATGCGGTGGCAATTCCATATGATCAACTGCCGCATTTTCCGACCTCCAGCGCGCCAGGCCATGCGGGCTGTCTGCATATAGGCATGTTGCTGGGGCAGCCTGCGGTAATCATGCAGGGGCGGGTGCATATGTATGAAGGCTACACGCCACAACAGGTGACTTTCCCGGTGCGGATCATGAAAATGCTCGGTGTCGAGGATCTGGTGATCACCAATGCGGCGGGGGGGATTAACCGGGACTATGCCGTTGGCGATCTGATGCTTATTGACGACCATATTGATCTGGCGGGCATGACAGGGCTTGACCCGACGCGGGGGCGGCATCTGCCAGACCTTGGTCCACGCTTTACACCGCTGAATCAGGCCTATCACCGACCACATATCATCAAGATGCAGCAGAGCGCGGTGGCGCATGATGTTCGGCTGCATAAAGGTGTCTATAGCTTTTTGGTGGGGCCGTCGTTTGAATCACCGGCGGAAATCAGACTGTTACGCCAGCTGGGCGTGGACGCTGTTGGTATGTCGACAGTGCCTGAGGTCATCGTGGCCCGCAATGCCGGAATTCGGGTGGTGGCGGTCAGCGCCATTACCAATATGGCTATTGATGACCCTGACGCGGCGGCAATTACGACAGAAGAAGAGGTGTGGGAGAATGTAGAGCAGATCATTCCGCGTCTGCGCCTTCTGGTACAAAATTTTATTCAAACGCTTGAGGAGTAACCCATGCCTGCCTATAAAAGTATCGAATGGCTGGAAGATCAAAAAGCCCTGCGTCTTCTTGATCAGACCAAAATTCCGGCAGAGCTGAAATATGTCACCCTGTCCCGTGTCGAGGATATCGCGGCGGCGATCACCGATATGGTGGTGCGGGGCGCACCGGCGATCGGGGTAACGGCGGCCTATGGTCTGGCCGTTGCCGCCTGGCAGGAAGAAAGTGACCTGTTATCAGCGACGATGACGCGGGTGGCGGACGCGGATGCGATCCTGCGGGCGTCCCGGCCGACGGCGGTAAATCTCTGTTGGGCGCTGGATCAGATGCATAATCGGGTCGCGCGACAGCAACCGACCTCGCTTGTGGCCTATCGTGCGGCCCTGGTTGACGCGGCACATGCACTGGCGCGGGAAGATGTTGAAATAAACAAAGCGATCGGCCATGCCGCATTGGACATCGTGCCGCAGGAGGCGACATTCATTCACCACTGCAATACCGGCGGCATCGCCACGGTGGATTACGGCACGGCGCTCGGCATTATCCGCATCGCCCATGAAGCGGGACGCAAGGTTCATGTTTATGTCGATGAAACCCGACCGCGTCTGCAAGGGGGGCGGCTGACCTCATGGGAATTGCAGCAACTGGGCATTTCACATCAGATTATTGTGGACGGCGCATCCGGTTTTGTGATGAAAAACAAGTCTGTGGACATGTGTGTTGTCGGTTGCGACCGGGTGGCGATGAATGGTGATGTCGCGAACAAGATCGGGACCTATAATCTGGCGCTTGTCGCCAAGGCGCATGGGGTGCCGTTTTTTGTGGCGGCGCCAATCTCGACCATTGATCCTGAAATGCCGTCCGGTGACCAGATCGAGATTGAAGAACGTCCGGCGTCTGAAATTACCGAAATTGACGGTGTCAAGGTGGCGCCGGAAGGTGCAGAAGTATTCAATCCCGCCTTTGATGTTACCCCGGCCCATCTGATCAGCGGCATTATCACCGAGAAGGGGATTATCTATCCGCCTTTCGACGAAACCCTCAAGACACTTTTTCTCTCCAATGAACAGGATCACGAATAGATGACCGAGACCAAATTCTATAAGGATGACTGGATCTCCCGGGCACAGGATGTGGCGGATGCCATGCGGGTGCGGGGCTTTGATTATGTCATGCGCAATAACGGCGGTTATCTGAGCCAGATATGCTCTTCCGCTGAAATTTTCGCCTTTCTCTATACCCGGGCGATGAATTTGGGGCCGTCTCAGGCCCCCATGGTCCCGGTGGCTTTTCCCGGTGTGCCGGGAAAGGACAATAAGGCCTATGTCAGTGGCGGGGCCTATAATGGCATCCCCGGCCCGGATCAGGACCGGTTTATTTTTTCACCGGCCCATTATGCGCTGGTGCTCTATATGGCTCTGATCGAGGTCGGTCGTATGGCCCCCGAAGGGCTGGAAGCCTTCAATAAAGACGGTAGCACGGTCGAACTGATCGGGGCGGAACATTCACCGGGGGTGGAAACCACCACCGGATCATTGGCTCAGGCGCTCAGTCAGGCCGGCGGTATCGCGCTCGGGCGTCGGCTCAAGGCTGAGGCGGGGCAGGTCTGGGTCATGATGTCCGACGGTGAATTTCAGGAAGGTCAGACCTGGGAAGCCATTCAGGCCTTGTCGCATCATAAGCTGGATAATGTCAGTGTAATTGTCGATGTCAACGGTCAGCAATGCGATGGTCCGATGGACGGGGTGATGAGCATTGACCCTCTGGCGGCCAAGATTAATGCGTTTGGCGGGGTGGCGATTGACGTTCCGGGGCATGATCTGGCGGCGATGGAGCGGGCCTTAAGTGCCCGGCAACCCGGAAAGCCCTTATTCCTGCTGGCCCGGACCGACCCAACCCGCGGGGTGCCGTTGCTGAAGGAACGCGGTGCGGCGTTGCATTATCTGCGATTCGGGTCTGTGGAAGAGAAAGAAAAATATCAAGCCGCCTGCGACATGATGTGCGGGGAAGGATCATAATATGGAAATTGTATCACGACCTCATGTGGAGAATTTTATCACCTGGTCGCAAGACAAGCCGGAAGTGCTTGTTTTGTCAGCGGATCTCACCAATTCCTGTGAAGTTGGAAAATGGCGCGATACCTATCCGGACCGTTTTTTTTCCATGGGTATGGCGGAACAGAATATGATGGGTTTTGCCGCTGGTTTGGCGCGGGAGGGCTTCACGCCCTTCATTCATACCTTTGCGGTCTTTATCTACCGTCGGGCCTATGATCAGCTTGCCATGTCGGTGGCCTATCCCAATCTGAAGGTGCGCCTGATGGGGTTCCTGCCGGGAATTGTCACGCCGGGCGGGGTGACCCATCAGGCAATTGAGGATATCGCCATCATGCGGGCGACCCCCAATATGACCGTGTTGGAAACCGGTGATGCGACAGAGGTCGAATCTGTGCTTGATGTCGCCCAGGCCATTGACGGACCAGTTTATGTCCGCTTTCTGCGCGGGGAAATGCCGCGACTGTTTCCAAAATCGGAGCCGATGGTGCTGAACCGGGCCCGGGTGATCCGGCGGGGCGGTGATGTCGCCTTGCTGACCTCCGGCATTATCACCGAGGAGGCTTTGCGGGCCGGGGCGGCGCTAGAGGCCAAGGGCGTGTCGGTCAGCCATTTGCATATTTCAACCCTGAAGCCTTTTACCGACCCGACTGTGCTCGACGCCATTCGCGCCGCAAAGCATGGGGTTATCACCATGGAAAATCATTTGGTGACCGGTGGATTGGGCTCTGCCGTGGCCGAAATGATGGCGGAGCATGGGGTGGGGAAACCACTGGTGCGGCTCGGCCTGCAGGACACCTATTCTCATGGGGCAAGCAAAGGCTATCTGATGGCGGAACATGAGCTGGACGCCATGGCGCTGGTGCGTAATGTGGAAAAAATGATGAAAGTTAGGTTGAATATTGCCCAGGAAGATCTGGATCAGCACCGGATCGAAGCTGTCCATAGCGACGCCAAAGCCGAGGCCTTGTGAGATGATTGAGAATGTAACGCTTGATATATCCGGGGAACGGTTCCAGGTATTTTACCGTTTGCGCTGCGAGGCGCAGGATGTGGAGGCGTTTGCCCGCCACATTTGTGTCGAACAGACCATTGAATTCCCGGCGGAACTGATCGGGGATGACGATATTCGCCGTCACGTGATGGGACAGGTTGTCTCTCTGGCGCCGTTGGACGACCACAGCTGGCGGGTGGTGATTTCCTATGCCGTTGAAATTACCGGGTTTAGCCTGACCCAGACCATGAATGTCATTTTTGGTAATGTCAGCCTGATGCCGGGCGTGCGGGTCGATCGTCTTGAATTTCCTGACAGTTTTCTGTCCCGTTTCAAAGGGCCGCGTTTTGGTCTTCAGGGATTGCGCGACCTGGTTGGCGAAAAACATCAACAGCTCTATTGTTCCGCGTTGAAACCGATGGGGCTGTCCGCAGACCAACTGGCGCAGCAGGCTTATCAACTGGCGTTGGGCGAGTTTCACTTTATCAAGGATGATCATGGTCTTGCTGATCAGCCTTTTGCGCCTTTCCGTGAGCGGGTGTCCCGGTGTGTGGAACAAGTGGCAAAAGCCAATCAACAGACCGGAGGCAGCAGCCGCTACGTGGTAAGCCTGAATTCTCCGGCGGAGCAGATTGTCGAAGATGCGATCTGGGCGAAAGAGCAGGGCGTTGGCGGTCTGCTGGTCCCGCCAGGCATCGTCGGATTTGACATGATGCGTCGTCTGGCGGATGATGACCGGATCGGCCTGCCCATCCTGTGTCATCCATCCCATCTGGGCAGTTATGTCGCCAGCCCCGATAATGGCCTTTCCTTTTACGCGCTGTTTGGACAACTGGCGCGTCTGGCCGGGGCGGATGTCAGTATTTATCCCAATTTTGGCGGACGTTTTTCCTTCACCCGCGATCAGTGTCTGGAAATTGTCAAGGGCTGCACTGATCCCATGGCCATCCTGAAGCCGATCGTTGCGTCTCCCGGAGGGGGCATGAACTTTTCAAATGTTCAGGACATGGTCGACGCCTACGGGAAAGATATAATGTTCCTCATTGGCGGGGCGTTGCATAAAGGGGATGCGACGGTTCCTGAAAATTGCCGTGCGTTCAAAGCCCAGGTCGCCGCCTTGTTGCGTAGATAATTTGTTTCTTTTGGTTTTCCGATCCCCCTCCGCAGAATATGCGGAGGGGGATTGCTATTTTATGTCAGTATGGCTACAATAGTATTATTTATGAACATATGTTCAATTACGCTATTTATTCTAGACATCACATAATGTTAAGTTCAAGGGAGAAAACCGAATGATGACCAAGTTAATGATAAGCAGCAGTATTTTTGCTTTATCTCTGACCCCGGCCGTGCTGGCCACTGCCGCCGATGAGGTCGCTCCGCTGGAGATAGAGGAAGTGGTCACCGTCGGGACCCGCAGTAAAGGCCGCAGCCTGGCTGACAGTCCGGTACCGGTAGATGTTATTAATGCTCAGGCGTTTGAGAAAGCCGCGACAATCGGGGGTGAATTGGGACAGGCGCTGCAGACGTTGGTGCCGGCCTTCAGTTTCCCGCGTCAATCAAATTCAAGTGGATCCGATCACGTACGCGCCGCGCAATTACGGGGCATGAGCCCGGACCAGGTTTTGGTTCTGGTCAATGGCAAACGCCGTCACACCTCGGCTGTGGTGCAGCTTGATACCAAGATTGGCCGGGGTACTGCGCCGGTAGATTTTAATGCTATCCCGGTGATTGCCCTGAAACGGGCCGAAGTGTTGCGGGATGGCGCCGGGGCGCAATATGGGTCGGATGCCATTGCCGGTGTGATCAACATGGTGCTTAAAGACAGTGATGAAGGCGGGCAGATTTCCGCGTCTTACGGATTTCACGCCACCCATCATGAAGCGACAGACCGTAATATCACGGATGGTGAAACATTGTTGATTATGGCTGATGCAGGATTCAAGATCGGCACGGATGGGTTTCTGCATGTCGGGGGCGAATTCCGGGACCGCAATGGTACAAATCGCGCCGGTTTTGATCTGGTGCCTTTCTTTGAGGAAGATACCCCGGATAATGCCGCCCGGGCTGGCAAGATAAATTACTATGCCGGTGATCCGGAAAGCCAGTCGTTCAACGGGTTTTATAACATGGGCATGTCGGTGGGCGAGATGGAATTATATTCCTTTGGTACCTATGCCTATTCCGATACGGACGGGACAGGTTTCTTCCGTTATCCGGACAGTTATCAGAACGTAAAGTCAATCTACCCAGAGGGCTTCCGCCCGATTACCACCGGGGTCAATAATGACCTGTCTCTGTCTTTCGGGGGACGCGGGGAAGTGTCCGGATGGGACTGGGATTTGGGTGTGAGCTATGGCCGCAATAATTTTGATTACGGGGTGAAGAATTCCCTGAACGCGTCGCTTGGCGCGGCCAGCCCGACAGAGTTTGATCTGGCGGAATATACCAATGCGCAGTTCATGATTAATCTCGATGTGGTGAATGAGTATGAGGTTTCGGCTTTCGAAGGACCAATGAGTGTCGCTTTCGGGGCGGAATATCGCCATGAGAGCTTCTCGACCAAAGCTGGCGATCCGGCGTCCTACCAGGCCGGAGATGATAACAGTAAAGCTATTGGAGCCCAGGCGGGACCCGGTATTCCGGCATCGGATGTCGCCAGCGTCGGACGGGATGTGTTCAGCTTGTATGCCGACGTGGAAATGAACGTCACGGAAGCCTTTATGGTTGGTCTGGCCACCCGGTACGAACATTACGATGATTTTGGTAGCGCCTTCACCGGCAAGGCCAGTAGCCGTTTTGAACTGAGCGATGGATTTGCCCTGCGCGGCGCGATCAGCAACAGTTTCCGTGCACCGGCGTTGGCGCAATCGCATTTCCGCCAGACCAATTTCAGCTTTGGTGATGGCGGCGCTCTGATCCCGGTCACCCAGTTGCCGGTGAGCGATCCGCGCGCACCGGAACTGACGGAAGAAAAGGCCTTTAATCTAAGCGCCGGTTTTGTGGCGGATCTGACAGAAGGATTGAATGTCACCGTTGACTTCTTCATGATTGATGTTGATGACCGGATTACCTTATCGGAAAGCATGGGCACCGATGATGGTGGCGCGATTACCTTCTTCACCAATGCTGTCGATACAAGAACCAAGGGCGTCGACGTGATCGCCACTTATACTCACGATCTGGGAGACAGCCAGCTGGATCTGATGGCGGCCTATAACTATTCAAAAACCGACGTTTTGGCGATCCATCCGATTGCCGGTCTGAATGCCAGTGACGTTATTGGTGTGGAAGAGCGGAACACGCTTGAAACGGCGGCTCCCCGCAACAAGGTGATCTTGTCCGCCATCTGGCATAATGACAGCATCAGCCTGATGACCCGGGCGACCCGTTTTGGGGAAACCACGCGGGTGTTTGATTTTGGTGGGGGATTTGAGCCGGAACAGACTTATGGCGCCAAATGGTCGATTGACCTTGAGGTTGAATATACCTTGAACGAAGCGATCTCAATGGCGGTGGGGGCGAACAACATTCTGGACACTTACCCGGACCAGTCTGATGAGTTGCTTAACTATTTTGGCAATCTGCCCTATGATGTTTTGTCACCGATCGGGTCTAATGGCCGCTACTTATATGCCCGGGCGAAATATAGCTTCTAAGGGCTGACTGATACAGTGTGAGCCGGGCATGCAAGATTGATTTCTTGTGGCCCGGCTTGATCTGAAACACTCCACGGGAAAGGGGACCAGATGTTCTTTTGTTTTGCAACTTCAACACGCCGGTTTATTTTAACAGCAAGTTTGCTTGCTCTTTCTGCCTGCGCTCCGATAACGGAAGAGCCTGCAAAGCCCATATCCCTGTGGCAGGTTTACAACTCTACTCTGAAAACGGCGAAATATATCGACCTGACTCATGCTTTTGAGCCGCAACAGGCGGTCTGGAACGGATTTGATCACGCTCAATTTGCACCGGCGAAGGCAAAAAATGACGTTCCGGGGTTTATAGGTAAGGGTGAAATTTTTTCTTATGAGAAACACGGGGTTGTTGCGACGGCTTATGTCCTGCCGACGGATCAGTACGGGACGCAGCTTGACCCACCGGCCCATTGGAATCCGATGGGCGCCACGATCAGCGAGATTCCGGCGACTTATGCCATCAGACCGCTTGTGGTGATTAATATCGCACCACAGGTGGCGGAAGATGCCGGATATCATCTGCAGGTTTCCGATATTAAGGCGTGGGAAGACAAATATGGCAGAATCCCGGAAGGGTCTGTCGTGATGGTGCGCTCTGACTGGCATAAAAAATGGCGTGATATAGAACGGTTTAACAAGAAACCTTTTCCCGGCGTGGGCTTGGCGGCTTTGAAATTCCTGCATCAGGAACGTCATATCCTGTTTCATGGGCATGAACCTCTGGATACGGATACAACACCGAATCTGGAAGGAGAATATTGGCTGATGCATAACAATCATGCACAAGCTGAAGGAGTGGCTAATCTTGATCAGGTGCCGGAACAGGGGGCGCTGCTGGCGATCGGATACGCTAAACCGGAAGGTGGAACGGGCGGGTATGCCCGTTATGTCGCCATCGCGCCGTCGGACTGGCCTTACGGCGTTTCTATCGAGGCGCTGAAGGAACGTAGCCTGCCGGCTTTTAAAACCCCTGTAAGTCGGGATGAACATGGCGTAATGCGTCGTCAGAATATGGATATGAAGGACTGAGGATATGATGAAGCGACTGTTATTGATTTGTCTTTTTTCTTTTCAGACGCACACCGTCATGGCGGAAGATGTATGTGAGATTATTTATTCCCCGATCCCGCATATCAATGCGGCAGTTGCGACGGGTGAAGACAGGTTGGAAGGGGTTTTCAAGTTAAATACCCGGCAACAAGAAGACCTGTTCAAGTCACTTGTCACAGTCACGGATTCTTTTTTTTCTTCATCACCTTACGTAGAAAACATAATCTCAGAAGTGAAGAGCCATAAACTGGTTTCCGGTGGTTATGAGGGCATAACTACGCCGTCGATCAGTATGACGGTGGCTCTTGATGACAGGGTGACCGACAAGATGCAGGCCATGCAGAAAATTGCCGCGGCAATGGCTTTCTTCTTTATTCAGGACAGTGTTCTGGTAATTTGTCCCGATGATGGCAAAATCACGGAAACGGATTCGTATAGTTTTGATCTTCACGATCAGGGGGGAAAGCAGTTTTTGAGCGCGGAAAACGCCCAGCTGTTTTTTGGGATGATGATCGGCATGTTTAACGGCCCTCAGGATCTGGGGTATACCTATTATGCCAGCCGCGGGGTGTTCTCAACTTTGGTGCCATTATCTTCGGTTGATCATGACAGACGCGTGCTCGAGAAATTGTCTGCGACACTGAAAGATTTGACTCAGGGACAGGTTGACCTTGCGATCACGCCGCATCGGGTCGATATCGCATTTCCTCATAATGACTGGGCCAGTGACCCGCAAGGGGGCCATTTAAAAGATATCATGGGCAACAGTTTTTCTCTTGAAAACCTGCTAAGTCACAGGCAGAAATTTTTGCAGCATCTGGATCAGCATATCTCCAGAATGGCGGCGCATAAGCCATAGCTTTGCCTTATACCTGGCCCCTAAAATGGAATTATGTTTTGTCTGGAAAATGACTTAAGCTCAGGCGGATTGATATTTACGCTTATCGGACATAGGGTAGGCATGGTTATTTTCAGGAGGAGACATATTATGAAGATCAGGCAGATTAAGCAGGTATTTGGGGGAGTTGTGACAGGTGCCGCCTTCATAGTATGCAGCCAGACAAGCCTGGCGCAGGATGGTAAGGACTGGCAAGATAGCCTCTTGGTAAAGATGGACCGTCAGGGCAAGGTCTATGATGACATTGCCCTGCGTATCGGGGCGTTGGCAGAAATTGGACATCAGGAAGTTCAAAGCAGCGCTCTGTTGCAAAAACATCTTAAACAGAAGGGGTTTTCCATTGCGGCGGGCGTCGCAGGGATGCCGACGGCTTTTGTTGCAAGTTACGGCTCGGGAAAGCCGGTGATCGGGATTGTGGCTGAATTTGATGCCTTACCGGGCTTGTCGCAAACCACGGATCCGGTCAGGACAGTCAACTCTCATAACAGCGCCGGTCATGCCTGCGGTCATCACCTGCTCGGGACTGGCGCAATAGAGGCCGCGGTTGCGGTTAAGGACTGGTTGAAAAAGTCAGGTCACAAAGGCACCATTCGTGTTTATGGCGCACCAGCAGAAGAAGGCGGGGGCGGGAAAGTCTATCTTGCCCGTGAGGGACACCTGGATGATGTTGATGCGCTTTTGAACTGGCATCCTTGGGACCAGAATGCTTCTAATTCGCTCAGTACGTTGTCTAACTATAACGGTAAATTCCGCTTTTACGGTACGCCGTCCCATGCCGCTGCTGCCCCTGAGAAAGGCCGCAGCGCCCTTGACGGGGTAGAGGCCATGAATCATATGGTCAATATGATGCGTGAACATCTGTCGGAAAAAACCAGAGTGCATTATGTCATTACCGCCGGCGGCGATGCGCCGAATGTGGTCCCTAAATTCGCCGAAGTCTATTACTACGCCCGCCATCCGGATCCGGCAGAGGTAAAAAGAACATGGGCCTGGATTAAAAACGCGGCCGAAGGTGCTGCATTGGGGACCGGTACCCGGGTTGAAAGCGAAATCCTGAATGCAGTTTACCCCGTTCTGCCCAATGATGTGATGAGCCGTCTGGTACATCGCAATCTGACGCGGGTCGGCGGTGTGTCTTATACGGCTGAAGAAACCAAATTCGCCAATAAAGTCATGGAAAGTTACGCGCTGGGGCCGGTTTCTCTCAAGCGTGCCGAACAAATTCAGGATTTGGAAACCGGAGACCGTGTTCTGTCAGCCTCATCTGATGTGGGGGATCTTTCCTGGATTGCGCCGACCAACTGGCTGTCTACGGCAACCTGGGTGCCGGGAACATCGGCCCATAGCTGGCAAGCTGTGGCGGCGGGAAACATGAGTATTGGCCTGAAGGGAATGCGGGTGGCGTCGAAAGTCATGGCATTGAGCGCCATTGAACTTTTCCAGACGCCGACACTTGTGGCCGCTGCCAAGGCGGAAATGGAAAAACGCCGCGGGCCTGGCTTTACCTACAAGGCTTTGCTGGGGGACCGTAAACCACCTCTTGATTATCGTAAGAAATAGAACTTACCTCTGGGGATGAGGCTGACGAGCCGCAGCCTTCCCCCAGAGTATAACTTTTTGTTATGGCGTACCTATTTTAATATATTCGACAGAATTTTATATTGCCCTTACACTCCATTGTTCATCCCCGACGAAACCGATGCCATGAATAGGGAAACGATCACGTGTGACGGGAACCACGTTCCCACATCATAAATATTCAGACTGTGACGTCATCCCTGCCAGAGCTCTCTTAACCGGAAAGTATTTATAGTGATTGAACGATCCCGATTTTCGAATTTTCTCCTGACCCAGAGACGGGCATCCGTCCTGTGGACATTATGTGTTATGTGTCTTTTCTGCCTGAGTTCAGTACCGGCGGCGCAGGCGCGGGAAACTGTCGATACTCTTATCAAAGGCGGATTGTTTGTTGAAGGGGGGCAAGAAAAAGCGGCTCTTCTTCAGGTGGCCATCAAAGATGGTCGTATTCATGCAGTCGGGCCGCATCTGGATGAGACGCTGCAGGCGGACAAAGTAATTGACGCAACCGGCATGGTTGTCGCCCCCGGTTTTATTGATCCCCATACCCATGCGGGCGCCGAATTGAGCAGCCCCGAACGGAAAGCCAACCTGAATTACCTGACCCAGGGGGTTACAACTGTGTTTATCGGCAACGACGGGGGCGGTGCCGTTGATGTTGGTGAGAAACTGAGCCGCTTCGAAAGCGACGGCATCGGCACCAATGTGGCGACCTATGTTGGTCACGGGGCGGTGCGCGCGGCGGTTATGGGACGGGCGGATCGTGCGCCGACTTCCGAAGAACTGGCGCAAATGAAGTCATATGTCGCCCGCGCGATGCAGGATGGCGCCCTGGGTTTGTCAACAGGGTTGTATTATGTCCCCGGGTCTTATGCCGCAACCGATGAAGTTGTGGCCCTGGCCCAGGTGGCAGCGGATCACGGCGGGATGTATGACAGCCATATCCGCGATGAAAGCAGTTATTCCATCGGCTTGAAGGCGGCGGTTTCTGAGGTGATCGATATCGCCCGCCAGACAGGTATCGCGGTGCATGTTGCCCATATCAAGGCGCTGGGCGTTGATGTCTGGGGTCAGAGCCGTGATATTGTTCAACTGGTTGAAAAGGCGCAGGCAGAGGGGCTGAAAGTCACGGCGGACCAATATCCCTGGCGTGCCTCAGGCACCAGCGTTGCCGGTGCCCTGATGCCACGCTGGGTGATGGCGGGGTCCAAGGATGCATATCAGGCGCGCCTTCAGGATCCCTCTTTGAGCAAGCGGATACGGGAAGAAATGACCGAGAATCTTCGCCGTCGCGGCGGGGCCGAAGCCGTGTTGATCACGGATAAGGAAAAGCCGGATCTGGTAAACAGGACATTGGCGGAAATCGCCAAGACCCGCGATGAGTCAGCCATAGATACGGCGTTATGGATCATTCAGGAGGGAAATGCCCGGGTGGCGTCTTTCAATATGGCGCCTGAGGATATCAGGCGCTTTATGACCCAGCCCTGGGTGATGACGTCGTCGGATGGCAGTACGGGACACCCGCGAAAATTTGCCAGCTATCCAAAGAAATACGCCGATTATGTCGTGGGAGAAAAACTTTTAACTCTGTCTGAGTTTGTCTACCATAGCGCCGGGCAGGTGGCGGATGTTTTCGGTCTGAAGGGGCGCGGCTATTTGCGTCCGGGATATGTTGCGGATGTGATTATTCTTGATCCGGAAAAATACCGGCCAAAAGCAGATTTTGCGCATCCGGAACAGCTGACAGAAGGTATGCAGTGGGTCCTTTTGGGCGGCAAGGTCGTCATAGAGGAGGGTCGTTTTACCGGTGATTTGGCTGGGAAAGCTCTACGTAAAAATCACTAAGAGTGGTTGGTGAAATAAAGTCAAAAATGAAAAGGAATATTATGAAGGATTTTGGTCTCAGGAAACATTTTGGACTCAGGAAACTGGCCATTTTAGGCCTGATGTGTGGTACTTTCTCGGGCATTGTCCCAGGTCAGCTTCAGGCGCAGGCGGATTTTGATAAACCCTTCTATCCGGAAACGGTAAAATTCAATGCCGCCATTCCGAAGCCGGCGACGATGATCGGTCATCCACTCGGCCATCGGGTCGCCCGCAACGATTTGCTGGTACGCTACTTGACGGATGTGGCCAATATCTCGGACAGGGTTACCTCGGAAGTTATCGCCTATAGCCATGAGGGTCGCCCGATTGTGATGCTAACCATCACATCACCGGAAAACCATGCGCGCATTGACGATATTCGCGAGGCTCACAACGCCTTGCGCGGTAAAGATGCCCCGGCGAGTATTCCTGATGACATGCCGGTGGTGACATGGCTCAATTACGGGGTGCATGGGGCGGAAGTCAGTTCCACCGACGCCGTTTTGCCGGTCGTATATCACCTTGCGGCGGCCGAAGGGCCTGAGATTGAAAAAACACTGAAGAAATCGGTAATTCTTGTGATTGCCTCCTTTAATCCCGATGGCAGCAGCCGCCAGTCGGCCTGGAACCATATGCATGGCGCGGATGTACCGGTGACCAATCCGGATCATCGTCTGCATAACACCTTCTGGCCGGGCGGGCGTACCAATCATTACTGGTTCGATCTGAATCGTCAGTGGTTGTTGTTGCAGCATCCGGAAGCCAAGGGTTGGGTAGAAAAATTTCACCAATGGCGGCCGAATATCAACGCCGATTATCATGAGATGGCGACGGATAAAACCTATTATTTCCACCCCGGGGCGGCGGATCGCACCCACCCGCTGATTCCACAAAAATCAATGGCGCTGCTGGATAAGGTCGCGGACCGTCCGCGGGCCTTTATGGACGGCGAACAGCGGCTGTACTTCAGTGAAGAAGGCTATGATAATTTCTATCTCGGCAAGGGCTCTACTTATCCGCATGTGCACGGAACTGTCGGGGTTCTGTTCGAGCAGGCTCATAGTGATGGCTTTAAGGACAGCGATTACGGTGTGGTCTCTTTCCGGGACAATATTCGCACCCATTATCGCACCAGTCTTGAAATTGTGCGCGCCGGGGTAGAATTACGGCCGGAATTACTGAAATTTCAAAAGAGTTTTGGGGCGGAAACCCGGGAACTTGCGGCAAAGGACAAGGTGAAAGGGTATATTTTTGCGGCACCGAAAGACCCGGCGCGGATTTATCATGCGCTTGACCTATTGAACCGGCATCAGATTGCGGTGAAACGCACCACGAAAGATGTCACAGTTAATAAGAAACTGTTCAGGGCCGGCCAATCCTATCTGGTGGAAACCAATCAGGCGCAGTATCGGTTGATCAAAGGCCTGTTTGGTAAAATCACGACGTTTGAAAATAATACTTTCTACGATGTGTCCGGCTGGACCTTGCCTCTGGCGTTCGATCTGGATTACGCAGAAGTTTCAGGCAAGAACATCGCCGGAGAGATATTGGGAACACCAAAACCGGTGGCGGCGCCTGTGCCCGAGAAGGCCGGTTCGGGTTATCTTTTCTCCTGGCATAACTACTATGCGCCCAAAGCGCTTTATCGCTTGCAAAATGCCGGTTATCTGCCCCGGGTCGCGACAAAACCGTTTGAAATAGAAACCGCCGAGGGCATTCAGAAAATGGACCGGGGCAGCATTATGGTGCCGGTCGGCAGACAAGGCGGTCATTCTGATCAGGACCTGCATAAAATCATGACGCAGATCGCCCAGGAAGACGGTGTCAAGATACACAGCGTCGGCAGTGTCCATACGCCGACCCAAGGCATGGATCTCGGCAGCTTGTCTTTTTCAGTGCTGAAAGCACCAAAAGTTCTGCTTCTGACCGGGGAAGGCATTGCATCATATGATGCCGGTGAAGTCTGGCATTTGCTTGACAAGCGTATGAAAATGCCGGTCACGATGATTGACAAGCAGAATCTTGCCAAGATCAATCTTGCAAATTTCACCCATGTCATTCTGGTGGGCGGCAATCACAAAGACCTGAAAGGCAAAGTCGCCGATCAGATCAACAACTGGGTCAAGCAGGGCGGCACATTGGTGGCCCATCGTCAGGGGGCGAAATGGGCCTATGACAGTCTGCTGGCGGACAAAAAGGACGCCAAGAAAGATGCGAAGAAAGAGGCGGCTGACAAAACATCAACAGCACCAGAGCGTCTGTTGTATGGTGACAAGGTCATGAACGAGGTTCAGGACATCATTGGCGGCGCGGTTATGGCCGGTGATCTCGATATTACTCACCCGATTGGCTATGGTGTATCGGATCGCGATATCGCCAGTCACCGTAATACGCTGCTTGCATTTGATGCGCCGAAAAACCCGTATGCGACGGTGGTGCGGATTAAGGAGAACGCCCTGTTGAGCGGCTATGCTTCTGAGAAGAACCAGAAGAAGCTGGCGGGTAAGACCATGCTGCTGGCGGAACGCCATGGCAAGGGAAGTGTTGTTCTGTTTACGGACAATCCCAATTTCCGGGCTTACTTTTATGGCACCAATAAACTGTTTATGAACAGTTTGTTTTTCTCGAAAGTGTTTGATAAGCCGCGAAAGGCCAAATAAGCAAAGCTCAAATATACCTTTGTGAACATTTTAGCTCGGTCCGGTGATTTAATCGCCGGGCCGGGTTTCTTTATTGAAGAGGGCAAGGAGGTGCCGGTATTTCTTAAGATAAGGTCTCGATAATCATGGCTTCACCGACACCGGCACCGCCGCAAAGGGCCACCAGACCACGTTTTTTATTCTGACGTTCCAGTTCGTCGAGCAGGCTATTTAACAGGATCGCCCCGCTGGCGCCTAAAGGGTGGCCCATGGCGATGGCGCCGCCGTTGACGTTGAACTGATCATCCCGGAGGTTGAAATCACGCTGAAATTTGAGCGCCACGGCGGCGAAGCCTTCGTTAACCTCATATAGGTCGATATCTTCTGGTGTGAGGCGCGCCTTGGCGAGCGTTTTTTTTGCTGCCATCTGTCCTGCCGTCAGCATCACCACGGGCTCGACGCTGGCGTTGGCCATACTGATAATCCGGGCGCGGGGGGTCAGTTTGTGTGCTTCTACCTGTGCGGCGGAGGCGAAAAGGAGCAAGGCGGCGCCATCGACCATGCCCGGAGAGTTTCCTCCATGATGTACATGGTTGATGGCCTCCAGCTCAGGGTAGGTCTGCAGCGCGATGGCGTCCAGTCCCTGAGCGCCTATTGCGGCAAAACTTGGCTCCAGGCTCGCGAGTTTCTCAAGGGTGGTGTCTGCGCGGATGATCTGGTCTTTATCCAGGATCATCTGGCCTTCGGCATCCGTGATCGCAATGATCGAGCGATCGAAATAACCGGCATCCCGGGCCCGGGCGGCGTTTCGTTGCGAGCGCAGGGCATAGGCGTCAACGTCTTCGCGACGGAAGCCCTCCTGTGTCGCGATCAGGTCACCCGAAATGCCCATATGAATGAATTTGGTCTGCGCCATCACCTGTTTGTCGCTATACCAGGGCCCTTTGTCGGAAAACATCGCCACCCGCGACATGGACTCAATCCCGCCGGCCACCACGATATCTTCTATGCCCGCCATGATCTTTGCCGCGGCGGTAGAGCAGGCGGTGAGGCCAGAGGTGCAGAAACGGTTGACGGTCTGACCGGATATATTGGAGTTCCATCCGGCATAAAGCGCCGCGATTTTGGCGAGATTGCCGCCTTGTTCGCCGGTTTGGCTGACGCAGCCCAGGATGATATCTTCGACGAGAGCCGTATCAAGGTCAGTCCGCTGTTCCAGTGCGACGAAGAGCTGCCGTAGAAGTTCAATGGGTTTGGTCTGGGCAAGCGCTCCCCAGTCGCGGGCGGCGCCTCTGGGGCTGCGCACCGCATCAATAATATAGGCTTCCATAAGGTGTACTTCCTGAAGATTAATCTTTGCTGACAATAAAGCTGACAGACGTGGTGCCGCTGCCGCCGATATTAAGGGTCTGGACGCGTCGCGCGCCGGCCACCTGATAATTTCCCGCCGTGTCGCTGACCTGCTTGCAGGCGTCCAACAGCATCCGTACGCCGGTGGCGCCCACCGGATGGCCGCAGCCAATGAGGCCGCCGCTGGGATTGATTGGAATTTCGCCGTCCATCGCGATACGGCCGTCCTCAATGGCTTTCCAGCTTTCCCCCGGGGCCGTGATGCCGAAATGGTCAATGGCCATATATTCGGTGGTGGTGAAACAATCGTGGGTTTCGATCACATCTATGGCGCTGACATCAGTCAGACCGGCCCGCTGGTAAGCATCTGTGATGGTCCCGCGAATGTGAGGAAAGACATAGTCGGCCCCGGCGCTTTCGGCCATTTTCTGATCGAGCGCCAGTGGCGCCGAACGGTGACCCCAGCCTTCGATATAGGGAATCGTGCTGACGGATATTCCCCGTCGATCGGCATAGGCGCAGGCGCGTTCTTCTGTGGCGAGGAAAAGAACCGCTGCGCCATCGGTTACCTGACCGCAATCCTGTTTGCGGATACGGCCATCAATGACCGGATTGAGGTCATCATCTTCCGTAAAGCTGTTGTCACTAAACTGCCAGCCCCTGGTCTGGGCATTCGGGTTGCGGCGACCGTTGGCAAAGTTGATTTTCGCAATGCCCGCCAGATGTTCGTGTTTCAGCCCATAGCGTTTGTCATATTCATCGCCCAATTTGCCGAACATATGTGGCCAGGGGTATTTTACGTTCTGGCATTCATGGCCGAACCATGTGGCGCTGCCGAGGTGGGCGGCGGCTTCTGCGCCCGATACATTCCGCATCTGTTCAATACCCATGACGCAGGCAAGGCCATATCGGCCCGCTTCCAGTTCCGCCGTGGCGGCGAGCAGGGCAATGGAGCCCGAGGCGCAGGCGGCTTCATGACGTCCTGTGGGCAGACCGGATAGTTTGGTATCGACCATGCCGAAATACCCGCCCATGATCCCTTGGTGATTGAACAGTTCGCCGTTGAAGTTACCAACATGGCCGCAGTCGAGATCGTCATAGTCAAGACCGCAGTTGTTCAGGCCCTGATTTAACGTATCGCGGAAGACATCAAAAATTTCCCGATCTTGCCGTAACCAGTTCGTGGCAAAATCTGTTTGATGGCCCCCGAGGAGATATATTTTTCCAGACATGATCAGGCCTTTTGTTTTGTGATAAAGCTATCCAGCGCCGCGAGACGGTCCGCCCCCCAGAACATCTCGTCGCCAAAACAGAAAGTTGGCGCCCCAAAAACACCCCGGGTCTGAGCGGTGGCGGTTTCCTGCTTCAAGCGATCTTTATAGACGTCATCTTTTAGGGCGGCCATGTAGGCCGCGACGTCAAGGCCAAGATTTTTCGCGATGTCCTGTAGCGTCTCGGGCTGGCCAATATCATGGTCCGTGGCAAAGGTGGTGGTGAAAACGGTGGCGATATAGGCCTCCAGCTTTTCCGGCATTATGTCCTGTATCCAGTAGGCGCCCCGCGCGGCCGGGATGCTGTTGACAGGAAATATATCCGGCCAGCGAAAGGGCAGGCCAGCCTGATCGGCGGCGCGCTGGACATCATGCCAGAGGTATTTTTGTTTCGGCGACCCCAATTTAGGTAGGTTATGGCCTTGCTGATGGAAAATGGCCCCGAGTGAGATTGGGCGCCAACTCAGTGTCAGGTCATGCTTTCTGGCGAGAGACATGATGTCCTGATGGGCCACATAAGAATAAGTGGAGGAAAAATCAAAATAAAAATCAATAACGTCTGACATTAAAAAATCCTTGTCTGGCTTATGAGGAAGCAGGGCCTTAATCTAAAATGCTGGAATCTGACAAGCCGCCTGATATTCGTCATAAAGGCGATCAACAATATTCTGGGCGGGTTCGGTTTTGGCGATGACCCCGACCCCATGACCGGCGGACCAGATGTTTTTCCAGGCCTTGCTTTCCCCCTGTGCGTCATTGGTGTTGATCTCTTTGGTTTTTTCAAAAGTGGCGAGGTCAATGCCTGCCGCGTCAATGCTGGGCTGTAGCATATTGGCCCATGCGCCAGTGAAGGCGTTGGTGCAGGTGATATCATCTACAGTGCTATCGATCAGCATCTGTTTGTAAGCGGCGTCGGCCATACTTTCCTCTGCCGCGATAAAGCTGGTGCCCATATAGGCGAAGTCAGCCCCGGCCATTTCCGCCGCCCGGATGGCCCCGCCCTGAGATATGCCGCCCGCCAGGATAATCGTGCCATCGAAGAATTCCCGAACCGCCGTAACAAAGGCGAAATTGGATGTCTGGCCCGTATGGCCACCGGCGCCGGAACACACCAGAACCAGCCCGTCCACTCCCGTGGCGGCGGCTTTTTTAGCGTATGAAATGCTGTTCACATCCGCATAAACCTGCCCACCGTAATTGTGAACAGCTTCGATGATTTTGGCAGGCCCCCCCAAGGCGGTGATGACGATTGGCGGTTTGTATTTCAGCACCAGTTCCATATCGTCCTTGAGACGGCGGTTGGAACTGTGGACGATGAGGTTGGCGGCCCAGGGGCCGATCTTTGCCGATGGGTTTTCCATCCGCGCCTGATCCAGTTCCGTGGTAATGCGGGACATCCATTGATCAAGGATATCAATGGTGCGGGCGTTTAATGTGGGAAAGGATCCCACCACGCCCGCCTTACAGGATGCAATTACCAGATCCGGACCTGAAACCAGAAACATAGGAGCCGAAATCAACGGCAGACGAAGGTGGTTTTTAAGAGGATCTGGTATTGGCATGAAATGATTTCCTGTAATTTTAGCAACTGTAATATATTTTGCCTGAAGATAGTAACTTTCATAAAAAGACTAAATAAAAAAGTCCCTTTAAGCAAGTGTTATTTGCATCTCCGCAAAATATCGTTATCTTCTGGTCATATGTCAGTCTTGGAACATGTCAGAGCCAGCTCTATCACCCGGACCCTGAATATTATCGGGGACCGCTGGACCCTTATTATCCTGCGGGATGCTTTTCTTGGTGTCACGCGTTTTCGCGATTGGCAGGCGAAAAACAACATGGCCCGCAGTATTCTGATCAACCGCCTGAACAAGTTGGTAGAGGTCGGTTGTTTTAAAAAAGTGCTCTATCAGGAACGGCCAGCGCGGCATGAATATCAACTGACGGAGCAGGGCAAAAGGCTGTACCCTATTGCCATTCTGATCTGGAAGTGGGAAGAAACGTGGTATACGCGTGATGCGGATATTCCTGCTAAATTGATCCATAAACCTTGTGGTCACACGCTTCAGCCTGTGATGAAATGCGATGTATGTGACGGGGAAATCACCCTTAAGAATATCAGCTATAAAGATGGGCCGGGAGCCGGTCAGGATTGCCAGGTTGCGCCGCGTCATCAGCGCCGCAGCCGTATAAGTGTGAAGAATAAGGACGAGGCCATGATGATGGAACGGGCCGCCGATATCATTGGAGACCGTTGGAGCAATCTTGCCCTGTCGGCGGCTTATCTTGGCATACGTCGTTTTGATGATATTCAGTCGGAACTTAAGATCGCAACAAATATTCTGTCCAACCGGTTAAGCCATTTGGTGGACAGTGGTCTTTTACAGAAGGTGCTTTATTCCGACAAGCCCGCGCGGTATGAATATCGTCTGACCGATAAAGGACGCGATCTGTTTCCGGTTATGCTTGCGATGATGACCTGGGGTGATGACTGGCTATGCGAAGGCAGGGGGGTTCCTTTCCTGATTATTCATACGACATGCGGCGCTGAATCTCATCCGCAAGTAAAATGCGCCCAATGCAGCAAAGAACTCATATCCAGTGACGTGCAATTCAGCTTCGATTAGAGGGTGGCTTAGTTTTGGCCGTCTATTTTTGAAATTGACTTGCATAAAAAGACTTTAATGTTAAGCTTGATTTTTCCGTATCAGGATGATGAGGTTTTTAATGAAGGCGTCTTTTAAAAAAGTTGATTTTCCACCAGTTGAACTTACCCTTGATCGAGGGGCAGGAGGGGAGATTTATCTGGAATCGGCTTCCCCGACCCCGGTCTATGAGCCTAATTTGATCAAGATTTTGATGGATCAGGCATCACGTCAGCCAGAAAAAACCTTTCTGGCTATGCGGCGGGACGGGGAGGAGGGGTGGGACCGGATTTCCTATGGGGAGGCGTGGGAACAGGTTTTGGCGGTCGGGCAATGGCTTATCAACCAGAATCTGGCGGCGGATCAGTCAATGCTGTTGCTGTCGGAAAACGCCATTGAACATGCGATATTGACGTTGGCCGGGCTTGTCGCCGGGGTGCCTGTGTGCCCGATCAGCCCCAACTATTCCTTGCTTAAGATTTATGCCAGGCTGGATTATGTGGTTGATTTGATTGCCCCGGCGGTGGTGTATGCTGATGACGCTGACCGGTATCGGCTGGCCTTGGACCATATTCGCAAAACTGACATGAAAATCATCACCAGAAACGGGGTGGAAGGCTGTCTGGCCTATTTGGACATTTGCAGGACACCTGTTTCTGACGATATGTATCAACAGGTCGGAAACCTTGATCCGGATAAGCTGCATAAATTGATGCTGACTTCTGGATCGACCGGCTTGCCTAAGGCCGTTATGCAAACCAGCCGTATGCAGGCGGCCAATGCGGCCTTTTGCAGCGCCGTTATGGCTAAGGCGACCAGCTGGCGGCAAGAGACGCTCGACTGGCTGCCTTGGAATCATGTGTCGGGGGCGCTGGTTCAGACCTGCGTGATGCTCAATGGCGGGACGTTATATATTGATGACGGTAAGCCCTTGCCAGGGTTGTTTGAAAAAAGTCTCCGCAATATGGCTGAACTGAAGACCAGTTTTCAGACCAACATTCCGCTGGCATATGAATTACTTGCCACTGCTCTGGAGAAGGATAAGGTTCTGCGCCAAAATTTCTTCCGCAGCATGCGCCATATGGTCTATGGCGGGGCGGGAATTTCCAGCAAGCTCTATGAGAGATTTCAAAAAATGGCGGTAGCGGAAACCGGGCATAGGCTTCTGTTTGGCGCGGGGTATGGCGCGACGGAAACAGCGTCCGGTGTGCTCGCGACCTACTTTGAAAGTGAGGGGCCTGGCGTCGGGCTGCCGCAACCCGGTGTTAAACTGAAACTGGTGCCGATCTATAATGGATTCGAAATCAGGGTGGCGGGGCCGACATTGACCCCGGGTTATTTTAAGCGTCCTGACTTGAACGAAACGCTTCTGGATGATGAAGGTTATTACAGTATGGGGGATGTGGTGGATTGGGTCGATCCAGACCAGCCGGAGAAGGGCTTGAAATTCATTGGCCGTCTGAGCGATGAATTTAAGCTGGCGTCGGGCACCTGGGTGAATGCCCATAGTTTGAAAGAGTCTGTCCGGCCGCATATCGGGCATTTGGTGAATGATTTTATCCTCTGCGGCGCTAACCGGGAAGGGGTCAGGATTCTGGCCTGGCCAAACAGCAAAGCTTTGGCGGAACTCACCGGGGAGCCAAAGGCGTCGGTTGTGGATTTGAGTGATCATCCGATGGTGGTCCGGTCTATCCAGCAGGCGTTGGCCGACCATAATCGCACGAGCACGACCAGCAGCCGTCGGATCGCAGGTTTGCGATTCCTGCTTAGTCCGCCAGATGCGGGCAAGGGGGAGTTGACCGACAAGGGAACTGTTAATTCGGCAGCGTTGTTGAACAATCGCGCAGAGGATGTCGAGCGGCTTTATGATGATGAAAATCAACAGGTTATTCTGATCTAACATGTTGTTTTTATTATGAATGTTTAGACGTTTATTAAATTACTTGCATAAAAAGACTTACTAATTTATGCTGAAGTTAATGTTGTCGAAAATGATGTGGCCAAGGCGGCTTCAGACATATTTTAAACGGGACCTGACGGAAGGTTCCGACAAAATTGGGAAAATACATATGAGTGATGTTTTTGATCAGGATCGTGACTTGCCTTTGAGTGAGAGGTCAATCCGTACCCGAGCAGATGACGGGCGCCCGGCGCCGGATTCTCCCGCTTGGACCCAGAAGATAGACAATCCATATCTGCATGGGGTTTATGCCCCGACCACAGAGGAAATCGATGTGGCGGATCTGGAGGTGATCGGAGAGTTGCCGGACGATCTATATGGGGTTTACATGCGCAACGGCCCGAATCCGGTGTTTGAACCTAACTGCAAATATCATCCTTTCGATGGAGACGGGATGGTTTATGCGATTTATTTCAAGGATGGCAAGGCGTCCTATAAAAACCGCTGGGTGCGTACGGATGCCTTTCAGAAAGAAGCCGAGGCGGGCAAGGCCATCTGGCCGGGAATGATGGGGGAGCATGATTATTCTCTTGAAGGTTTCCCGGTCAAGGATACCTCGAATACGGATCTGCTGTATTTCAACGATGACATCGTTACATTATGGTATAATGCGGGCATTCCTTATACCCTCGACCGTCATACATTGAAAACCAAGGGCCGCGAGACTTTTAACGGCCAGTTAAAACGCGCTCTGTCGGCGCATGCCAAGATTGATCTGGAAAAGAATGAGCTGATTTTCTTCGATTACTGGGATGAACCACCCTATATGCTCTATGGCATTGCTGACAGCAACGGAAATGTGATTCATCAGGAAAATATTGAACTGCCCGGTCCGCGGCTACCCCATGACATTGGCTTTACGGAAAATTATGTCCTGTTACATGATTTGCCCTTTTTCCATGATATGGATATTTTGCAGCGCACGAAAAAGCGCATCGTTACTTTCCATCGGGATATGCCGACCCGTTTCGGGGTTCAGCCGCGCTATGGTAAAGGCAGTGAGGTGAAATGGTTCGATTGTGAACCCTGTTATATCCTGCATGTTGTTAATTGCTGGGAAGAGGGGGATTGGGTTATTCAGGTAGGTTGCCGCTCCACCAATCCCATGCCAAAGGCCAATCCGGAAGAGGGTGAATTGTCGCATATGATGGCCTATATGCGCCTTGAAGCCAATATGTATATTTGGAAGTTCAATATGAAAACCGGCGAGGTTGTCGAGGGTGATTTCGACAAGATGAACACAGAGTTCTGCCGGATCAACCCGCTTTATGGCGGCTTCAAGAACCGCTACAGCTATAACCAGTATATCATGACCAAAGAAGATGGGGCTACCACTTTGGCGTTTGGGGGATTGGTAAAATATGATTTGGAAAGCGGCGGTTATGAGCGCTGGGATTATGGGGATGGCATTTACGGCAGTGAAGCGCCTTTCTGTCCGCGCCGCGGGGCCACACGGCATGATCAGGAAGACGGTGGCTATGTCATCACCTATGTCACCAACAGCCATACCTGGCAATCAGAATGCCTGATCTTTGACGGAAAATGTATTTCAAAAGGACCCATTGCCCGGGTCAAGATGCCGCATCGCCTGCCTTATGGATTCCACGCCAACTGGGCGAGGGGCGAGGATATCTGGCGAGATTAATCGTAACACCGGAACGTGCGAGCGGCTTTAGTGCCGCTCCCGTTAAGTCCCTCATGAATCAATTTTCTAAATAAAATATCGGGTTGCGAAATAATTAGTTACTTGCTTGACAAGACCAACAATTTTTGCAATCCTTCACACATTAAATTGCATAACAAGACTTATAAAAATATAATAAGAAAAGATATCAATAATTCAGGGTGGCCAAGTCCTGGTTTCCGTAAAGCGGGGAAGGACAAGGAGGCCAGAAAGCAGGGTATTCGGATGAACAGCATGCTTCTCATGTTGAAGGGCCGACATCGTTGCGTAACACCCCATAAATTATTTTACTTTCTTCGTCGGGAGGACGGAGACACTTACGCCAAAAAGAGCAAAATACACAGGGAACGCAATATGAAATATAATAATCACCTACTAAATAATGTTACGGGAGTCATTTTGTCAGTGATGTCCCTGGGAAGTATGTCGAGTGTCGGGTTTGCCGCAGAGGAGGCATTTTCTCTGGAAGAGATCGTGGTGACCGCTCAGAAGCGCGCAGAGAATTTGCAGGATATTCCGCTGGCGATTACGGCCATGTCGGGCGATTTTCTGGAACAAGCGGGCATAACCGCTGTTGATGAGGTCTCCATGCGGACGCCGGGCTTCACCATGTCTCGCTATAATATGGCCCAGCCGCAGCTCTATATTCGTGGCATTGGCTCGACGGACGATTCCGCCTTTGGGGACCAGTCGGTGGGGATTTTCCTGGACGAGGTCTATATCGGCCGGGCCGGGGGAGCGGACTTTGATTTAATGGACTTGGAGCGGATCGAGGTTTTGCGCGGCCCGCAAGGCACATTGTACGGCAAGAATGTCGCCGGTGGGGCGGTGAATATTTTAACAAAAAAACCCTCTTCTGACACTCAGGTAAAACTGAAAGGCTCTTATGGTAATTTTAACCGTTATGAGCTGCGGGGGCTGGTAAACGGGGCTCTGTCCGATAATGTGGCGGCGAAGCTTAGCCTGTCGAAGGTCGAACGTGACGGGCATAGCGTCAGCGCGATAGATGGTACGAAACTTGGTGACGCCAATAATTTTTCGGCCCGGGGACAGATGCTCTTCACGCCTAATGACACCATGGAAATACTGCTGACCGCTGATTATTCCCGTGATCGTCTGGCGGGGAACAGTCGGGAATGTCTGGGGGAACAGTTTATCTTTTTCCCTTGGCTGGCGCCGGGCGCACCTTATGGCGCCAGTCCGTGCAGCGAAGACCGGCGTTTGAATGAAAAAACGGTGAACGGCTACCAGAACCGCGATGTCTGGGGTTTGTCGGCGAAAGTGACTGCGGAAACGGCGATCGGAGAATTTACCTCCATTACCGCTTATCGGGACAGTGAATTTGACTATCAGGAAGATTTCGACGGTTCAGACGCCAATCTTGTGATCAATAATGTTGACGAGAAAGCCCACCAGTTTTCACAGGAATTCCGCCTTGGGGATGTCTCGGAAGATGGACGGCTGAAATGGGTTGTCGGGTTGTATTATTTTACCGAAACAGTGAACCGGCTGGATAATAATGACTTTACCGGTAACGATACGGCGGTCTTTGCCACCCCGTCGCCGGTGCCGGGCCTGAGTTGGGGGCAATTCCTGCCTCTGATAGGGCAGACGGGCTGGGGGCTGGCGCCGTTTGATATTTTCTTTGATCAGAAAAATGTCACCAAAAGTTATGCCGGATTTGCCCAGGCAAGTTATGACATCGTGGATCAGGTAACCCTGACCCTCGGCGGACGGTATACCCATGAAAGCAAGGATGCGAATATCAACGGTTATGGCTTTGACCCGACAGGTGGATTTCTTGCGGGAACCTATGATGTCAATCCGAGTAAAAGCTGGAATAGCTTTATTCCGAAGGCCAGTCTGAATTACCGCATGACAGAAGATGCAATGGTTTATGTCAGCTATTCCCAAGGGTTTAAAAGCGGTGGTTTCAACGGTTCCGCCGCGTCCGAGGCAGCGGCGCTGCAAGGGTTTGATCCGGAAAAGGCCAAACAGTGGGAAGTGGGGCTGAAGTCCATGATGCTGGACGATAAACTGCGCCTTAACCTGACTGCTTTCTACATTGACTATACGGATCTGCAGATATTCAAGCTGGTCAATGGCTCAACTCTGGTGATCGAGAATGCGGCCAATGCCAGCAGTCAGGGCTTTGAGGCAGAGTTGACAGCTGCGGTAACGGAAAGCCTGACCGTGACGGCCAACTATGCTTATCTGGATACCAAATACAAAGATTATATTACTGAAACCGGGGTGGATTATTCCGGAAATGATCTGACCCGGGCGCCGCGCAACAGTTTTAATCTGGGCGCGAGTAATGTGACGGATATCGCGGACTGGGGGCAACTGACGATCGCCGCCAACTGGTCTTATCGCGACAAGATCTATTTTGATGGTGCCAATAAACACTTCAGCACCGGAGAGGTCTGGATCGGTGACGATTCACGTCACATGGTTGATGCGCATATTGCACTGGACCTTGTGGATCAGGGCATGCAGATTAAATTATGGGGTAAAAACCTCACCGATGCGCTTTACCGTACTCACGGCATTGATGGGTCGGGGCCCTTCGATCTAACGGAGAATGCGGCGGTGGTCTATGGCATGCCGCGCACTTACGGTGTGACCCTGACGTGGGAATTTAATTAGGGCGACATAAAATTTACCTATCAGGCGGCGGTATATCTGCCGCCTGATTTTTATCAGGAGAATGCAATGGCGGCTCGAGAAAAACTAATTGGCACCTGGAAGCTGGTGAGTTGGGAAATCAGCTATTCACCGGATGGGGCCGTCACCTGTCCCTTTGGTCAGAATCCTGAAGGGATACTGATATATAGCCCGGACGGTTATATGTCTGCCAATATCAGCCAGGCGGACAGGTCCCGGTTCAATAGCGCCAGTGTGCGTAAGGCATCCGAGGTCGAAAAATGCATGGCCTTTGAAAGTAATTTCAGTTACGCGGGCCCTTTTACTATTGAAGGGGATCATGTGGTCCATCGGGTTGATCACTCCCTTAATCCGATGATGGTCGGCACCATTCAGCGCCGGCATATGGAATTCATTGATCGAAGTCTTGTTTTGTCTGCGTCGGAAACCCTGGGAGAGAAGAGCCGTCGTCATCGCCTGCACTGGGTAAAAGCGGAGCCAAACCATGACTGAGCTATATAAAAAACATAAAGGGACTTTAGAAAAAGCCATAGAGGTCTGCCGCAAGCGCTATAGCTGGAGCCCGTTTATCGATAATCCCAGCGCAAAAATTCATGGAGAAGAGGCGTTAAAAAATGGCAAGGCGGCCTTTGAGGCTCATCTGGGAAGAAGTTTTGACCTTGACCAACCGGGAACCATTGGCCGCGTAGGGCATGAGATATCGCCCTATACTCAGGCGCCGCTGAACATTGATTACCCCAAAGCGGATGTGGATCAGCTTTTTAGTGCCGCCAAAGCCGCCTTGCCAGCTTGGCGTGATGCCGGGCCTGCTGCGCGCGCCGGTGTGATTATTGAAATCCTCACGCGCCTGTCGCAGGAAACATTCGAAAATGCCTTTGCCACCATGCATACGGCCGGGCAGAGCTTTCCCATGGCTTTCGCAGGCAGTGGCTCCAACGCGCTGGACCGGGGAATGGAGGCCCTGGCCCATGCGATGATTGCCCAGCGTGAAGTGCCGGAAAATGCCCTCTGGGAAAAGAATTTTGGCAAGGACACCATTCGCCTGCAAAAGGATTACCGTTTAATGCCGCGTGGTGTTGGCCTGGTGATTTGTTGCGCGACCTTTCCAGCCTGGAATGCCTATCCGGCGATGGTCGCGAGCCTGGCCACCGGCAATCCGGTGATCGTGAAACCGCACCCCAACGGCATATTGCCCATGGCCATCGCGGTGCGGCGGTTTAGGGAGATTTTAAACGACTGTGGGTTTGATCCCAATCTGGTGCTGCTGGCGGCGGATGAGATATCTGCGCCGGTCACCAAACAACTGATCCACCATCCCGGCTGCGCTATTGTTGATTTTACCGGAAGTGCGCGCTTTGGCCAATGGGTTGAGGAGAATTCCGGCCGGTCGCTCGTCTATACGGAAACCGCCGGGGTGAACAGTGTCATTGTGGAATCCGCCCATGACCTGACAGCGGTGATCACGTCTGTCGCCAGGACCCTTTGTCTTTTTTCGGCCCAGATGTGCACCAGTCCGCAAAATATCTATATTCCGGCGCAGGGCGTGCGAGACGGAGATCGTCTGGTGCCTTATGAAGAGGTCGTTGAAAGGTTGGTCGCAGAGGTGAAATCTCTGTCAGAGAATATCAAGATTGCTCCCAATTTGTTCGGAGCCTTGCAGTCTGATGTCTCGCTAAAGCTCTTGGAGGATTTAGAAAAACGGGGGGCAGAGCGGGGGACAATATTGAAAGCACATCATGCCTACGATCATCCCGATTTTCCCCAGGCCCGGACAGCGACTCCCCTGATGATAGAACTCGATATTTCTGATCGGGATTTTTATCAGGAGGAGGTGTTCGCGCCGGTAGCTTTTGTCATCAAGGCAAAAAACCGGGAGCAGGCCCTGGCGCAGGCGACGTCTGATGTGCAAACCCATGGGGCGATCGCAAGTTATTTCTATTCTTCTGATCCGGACTTTTTATCGTCCGGGCAAAATGCCTTTGCCGAGGCGGGGGCGTCTCTGACGTGTAATTTGACGGGTAATATGCCGCTTAACTTTGCCGCCGCTTATAGTGATTATCACGTTACAGGACTTAATCCGGCGGGAAACGCCTGTCTTGCGGACCTGGCTTTCGTGGCGGATCGTTTCAGGATTGTTCAGATCCGCTATCCGATGTCCTGATGTAAAAAAAGCCCCGCCTTCCATAAGGGAGGGCAGGGCATTAGGTTGCGCACGAGTAGCGAGAGGCTTTGTTCTGCGTTAGAAGTCCTCCGCATCCAGCGCCATCATGCAATCGGCGCCGCTTTTCAGTCTTTCCAGATGAGACAGAATATCAGGCAGCATCCGCGCCATATAGAAACGGGCCGTGATCAGTTTATTGCGATAGAACTTCTGATTGCCTTTGCCGCTGTCCATTCCGTTGAGTGCCGCCAGCGCCATGCGGTTCCACATATAAGCCATTGCCGTATGGGCCATCAAACTGAGATATTCCATTGAAGAGGCTGCGGCATGGTCCGGTGATTTTGCTGCATTCTCCATCAGCCATAAGGTCGCCTGTTGCAAATGATCCATCGCCTGACCGAGCGGGCCGATGAATTCAGCCATCGCCGCATTGTTTCGATGTGTTTCAATAAAAGATTGCAGCGTACTGAGGAACAACTGGGCCGCACGGCCTCCGTTGGCGGGTAATTTGCGCCCGACCAGATCCAGGCCGTGAATGCCGTTGGCCCCCTCATAAATCTGTGTGATGCGACAGTCACGGACATATTGCTCCATACCGGTTTCGACCACATAGCCATGTCCGCCAAAGATTTGCATGTTGGTATTGGTATATTCATAGCCCTTGTCCGTGAAGAAAGCCTTGATCACCGGGGTCAGAAGATCAAGAAGATCATGGGCGTCCTGACGGGCTTTTTCATCGGGTAATTTTTCCGCCAGATCTACCTGCAACGCGATCCATAACGCCAGTGCCCGTGCGCCTTCGTTGAACGCCCGGGAGGTCATCAGCATGCGGCGCACATCGGGGTGAACAATGATTGGATCAGCGGCTTGATCCTGATTTTTCACGCCGCTGACCGATCGACCTTGTAACCGTTCACGGGCATAAATGGCCGCATTCTGGTAGGAGGCTTCCGAATGGCAGATGCCCTGGACAGAGACGCCGAGCCGCGCCGCATTCATCATGGTGAACATGGCGCGCATGCCCTTGAATTCATGACCGACCAAATAGCCGACGGCGTCTTCATATATCATTTCACAGGTGGAGTTGCCGTGGATGCCCATTTTATGTTCGATGGACCCGCAGCGTACCCCGTTGCGCTCTCCCGGGGCGCCAGCGCCATTCGGCAGAAACTTGGGAACCAGAAACAGGGAGACGCCTTTGAGGTTATCCGGCCCGCCTTCGGTTTTTGCGATCACCAGATGAATGATATTATCGGTGATGTCATGTTCACCGGAGGAGATAAATATCTTGGTGCCGGTGAGCCGGTAACTGCCATCGGTGCTTTTTGTCGCCCGGGTGCGCATGAGATTGAGATCTGTTCCGCATTGGGGCTCGGTCAAATTCATGGTGCCGGACCATTCGCCGCTGATTAATTTTGGCAGGTAGGTCTGTTTAAGAACATCGGATGCATGGGCTTGCAGGGCCTCGATGGCACCCTGGGTCAATCCGGGATAGGCGGCGAGGCCATGATTGGCGGAGACCAGCATTTCGTTGATGGCGAGCCCCAGAACATAGGGCATGCCTTGCCCGCCATATTCGGGATCGGCAGTAAGGCCGTTCCAGCCGCCATCAACATAAGTCTTGTAGGCCTGCTTGAATCCTTGAGGAGTTGTCACCTCTCCGTTCTGCCACTGGCAGCCTTCCGCATCGCCGGACTGGTTTAAGGGATGAAAAACTTCTTCGGTAACTTTCGCGCCCTCGCGCAATATGGCGGAGACGATATCCGGGGAGGTGTCCTGAAAACCAGGTAAATTTTTGTACTGATAGAGATCCAGAATATCCTGGAAGATAAATTCCATATCCACGACGGGAGCAGTATATGTGGTCATAGCGAGAACCCTTTTATGTCATATATTTTACAAGATCACGACGCACAACCTTGCCCATTGGGTTGCGGGGCAGGGCGTCGATGAGGCAAAGCTTTTCCGGTAGCTTGAAGGAGGCGATTTTCTGGTGCCGCAGATGGTCGGTGAGTTCCGTCAGGGTGAGGGATGTGTCTGGGTGAAGAACCACCATGGCACAGACCCGTTCACCAAATCCTTCGTCGGGATAGCCGACAACGGCGGCTTCCTTGACATGAGGGTGGCTGTCGATCAGGCCATCCAGTTCACCGGGGGAAATATTCATGCCGCCGCGGATGATTAGTTCTTTGCTGCGGCCAACATATTTATAAAAACGTGCCAGTTTTCCGTCGCCGGCGATCTGGAAGGTATCACCGGTTTTATAGTATCCCTGATCGTCAAATATGCCGGCATTGTCTGTATCAGAGCGGAAATATCCGTCAAAAATGGTGGCGCCGGTCAGGCGCAGTTCCCCGGACCTGCCGGGTTCTGTAATTTCTTCTTCTGTGTCGAGATCTACCAGGCGGCTTTTCATCCATCCGGCGGATTTCGCGGTCCAGTGAAAGCCATCAACACCGAAGCGGGGGAAATACTGGGCCCGTTGTTCCGGGTCGGGAATATCCTGCGGGCTGCTGAACAGGCTGGCGCCTTCGTTGGACCCAAAAAAATTCATCACCCCCAGATTATGTTTTTCCTGCCAACCGGCAACCATCCAGGGGGAGAGGGGGGCAGAGCCCGAGCCCAGACATTTAAGGCTGCTGAAATCGCTTTTGGCGAGAAGGTCTTCATTTTTTAAAAGAAGATTGAGGATCGCCGGGGCGGCAATGGTGTAATTGACTTTTTCTTCGGGCACTTGCTGCAGGAAAGTCTGGAGGTCAAAGGGATGATGCTGCACCAGAGTGCCCTGACACATCAACCAGGGGAACAGCATGCTGCCGATGGCCGCCATATTGACCATGGGGAAGGGATTGAGCAACACGTCGCCGATGTCAAGTGCGCCGGCTTCCGAACAGACAGTGCCGGTGGCAAACCAGTGGTTATGACTGCGCGGCACTCCTTTTGGATTGGCTTCGGTGCCGGAAGTCCAGCAGATGGTTAAAATATCATTGGCGGTCAGCACATGACTGTCTCGATACCTTGTTAGGATTTGCCTGTCCGTGTCACAGGCGGGTTCTAGTGTAAGAGGGTGACATCCATTTGAAGAAGTGTCGCCAAAACTGTAGATGATCTCAAGGTCCGGCAGGTCGGGGGACAGGGCCTGTATCATCTGCGCCGGTGCATGATCCTTGAAACGGGTTACGGTGACGATCGCTTTAGCCCTGGTGTGGGTGAGTATGTGGCTGATCTCATGTTCACGATATTGTACAGGGATTGGGCTAATAATCAGGCCCAGACGGGCGGCGGCAAGGATGACGATCACGCCTTCGACGATATTGGGGAGTTGGGTGCAGATGATGTCATCCTGCTGCAAACCATCCTGAATAAAACGTGCCGCCATATGATCCACCCGGTCGGCGAGCTCTTGGTAAGTGAGCCGCAGGGGGGAACCATCGGAAAAACTGGTGCGGTTCGGGGCGTCGACGAGGGCTGTTCTGTCCGCAGCAGTGTCGCAAGCCGCCTGAAATACATCATCCAGTGTACGTTCTCCCCACCATCCCCGGCTCGTATAAGAGGAAATTTTATCCGCAGAGGTTAATATCATCAGTGTTGCCCTTATACTTCAAACGGCGAGTTTTCTCGTCCGAATTTTCTCTATATTCTGTTTTCATGTTCTTGAGAAAGGATATTTTCCTTTCGAGGCAAAAGTATAAATTCTTAAGTCTTATTATGCAAGTTAAATAAAAATAGAAGTGAGCGATTTGGCCAGAATGGTGCAAAGGGAGCCGATGATCCGGCGGTCTATCGCTGTTGGATACGCCCTTGTTTAGGGGAGAGGTTTTTATTCAGTTGTAGCTATCCTGGCCTCGCAATAAAGGACTATTTATTGCTGATTGCAGAATGTTTACGTTACCGAAATTCCAATCAAGAATTTTTCCTCAACGAAGTCATGTACAGAAAGAAATGGCAAACTTTGTCCTTGTTATATAATACTCCCCTTTTTAAGGGGTTTAAGGCGCAGAGCTGCTAGGCAGTCAGGGGAGTATTCCTGTACCTTGGGCCAGTTTCTGTAGTAGCGTTATGCCGCCGACAGCTATATTGGGCTGTTCATGGTTATAAGTCCAGAGCCATTCTGTAGCGACATCCTTCCCGCAGGCCGCTTTCTGGAGCGAGCACCAACTTGTCTATATGTTGATCTTGTGATGGTTTTAACAAGGTAGAGGAGCGTCTTTGAACGTCCGTGTGCGGTTCGAGATCAATGTTAGAAGTTTTTCACCAGACGGAGGTAATAGCTGCCGCCGTTGATGCCGAAGGGGGCGGAGCGGCGGGGATAGGTAAAAATGCCGGGAGACTCGACGATGCCCGCAATGGAGCCTGCGCGCGCCTGTCCGATCAGATTAATGTCGGGGTAGACATTGAACAGGTTGTTCACGCCCAAGGTGATTTTCGATGATAGCTTTTCGAGAGAGTAGGACAGCTGTATATCGGTGAGCCATTTGTGGGAAAATTCCTGAATATTTTGATCCGGCCCTGATAAGATCGTGCAGCTCCCTTCACAAACAGTATAGGCGCCATGCATATTGTTGCGCAGCACCAGAGACCAGGGGCCATTGGTGTAATCAAGCGCGATATTGACCCGCGAAGAGGGTTGCCAGTCTTCAATGATGGCGCGATCCTGCAGGCTGAAGAGTTGCAGATTATCGACGCCTTCCAGGGGGGATGCGATCGAGCCTTCCTTGATCCGGGTGCGGGTCTTGTTGGCGGCGAGGCTGAGGCGTAACTTTTGGCCGGGTGCGAGCGGGATGTCGTAATGCACCACAAGGTCGACGCCTTCGGTTTTGGTATCGGCCATATTGGTGAAAAACTGACCGTCGGTGGCGCCCGTTGCCTCAGTGACCTCGGGGAAATTTTCCTCAATCGGGATGCTGCCGGTGATGGCGATCCGGTCGCGGATCGTGATGAGGTAATAGTCGGCCGTGATGGTCAGGTTTTTCAGCGGGGTGGCGATAAAACCAAGACTGAGGTTGGTGGAGGTCTCCGGTTTGAGGGCCGGAATGCCCAAGGCGCGGGCGACGGCGCTGTCGGTGCGGAAGGTGCCGCGCTCCTGAGAGACCGACCGGCCATTCACCTCAATGAACTGGGTATTGGTGCTGTTGAAAAATTTCTGCTGCATGGAGGGGGCGCGGAATCCGGTGCTGACCGATCCACGGGCCGCCAGGCCGGGGCTGATCTGATAGCGGGTGGCGAGTTTGGCGATCAGCTTGTTGCCGAAATCACTATAGTCTTCAAAGCGGGTCGCCAGATTGAGTAGCAGCGAGGGCGAAACATCAATTTCCATATCCGCATATATGGCAATGTTTGTCCTACTTTCATCGGCACTGTTGGCGGGGGACAGGCCCTTGAAAAGTTGAAAGCCGGCAGCGTAAGGCACTGGATTTATATCGCATCCGGGGCAGGTATAATTCAGGGTGCCACCGTCTGCATAGGACACCGGTTCGCCGGGAACAATTTGATAATGTTCCCTGTGCCATTCCAGACCGAAGGCAAAATGGGTCGTGTCGAGATATTTTGAGACATCCAGATTGACGGTGGACTGGTGAAGCTTGAGCGCGCCCGCGTTGGCGGACGTCGGACTATTCACCCCGAAGGAAGCATTGAGGGAATTATCGATGAGAAACTGAAATCGGTTGCCGCCGGTGGTCAGACTGCTGTCGAGGTAAAAATCATCCCCCAGGTCCCAGCGTCCACCCGCGGTGACGGAAAAATCTCGGATCCCGGCATTAAGTAGCGGTAGATAGCCATCGGGAAATATCTCGATCACCGTGCGGCTATATTCATTGGCGCGGCGGAAAAATCCTGTGGACTGATTGTTGCGGTCGGAATAGGTGCCGAACAGATAAAGCTCTGAATTATCGTGATAGGGCAGGCTGAGATTGAGCAGAAGGGTTTTTTGTTCGCTGTCGGACTCACCGATACGGAAATTGCGCCGGTCAAAACTTTCCTCACGGGGATCAACGGCCAGATTGCCGAAGCTGCAGGGCTCCTGATCGCCCGGATCATATTGCAGGCAGCCGCTCAAACCGGCCCGGTTGCTATGTTGCTTGTTACGATATTCGGCGGACAGGGTGAGACGCGCCCGGGGCAAGGGCGCAAAGCCGTAATTGGCGCTGACAACGAAAATGTCGCCATCGCCCTTATAGGTTTGGCCCCAGGATGAGGTGAGGGATCCGCCTTCCTGCTGATCTTTCAGGATGATATTGATCACACCGGCAATGGCGCTTGAACCATATTGAGCCGACGCGCCATCACGGAGAATTTCGATTTGTTTAATTGAGCTCGGCGGAATGGCGTTCATGTCGACACCGGTGGCGCCGCGTCCGACCGAGGTATTGACATGCACAAGGGCGCTGGAATGCCGGCGTTTGCCATTGACCAGCACAAGCGTCTGATCCGGGTTCAGACCGCGCAGGGTGGCGGGCTTCACGGCGTCGGTGCCATCTGAAATGCTCGAGGTGGAGAAATTGAAACTTGGATTGAGAAATTGTAATATCCGCCCTGTCTCCGTCTCGCCAGTGGTCATCATGTCTCGCCCGCCAATGGTATCGACCGGCACAGGGGTTTGAAGCGCCGTGCGTCCCCGGCCACGGGTACCGACGGATATCACTTCATCAATGAAGGCTTCCGCGTTTTCTGATGATGAGGCGGGGGTGGAATTCAGGGGTAGGGTTTCCTGCGCAGGCGGGGTGGCTTCACGCGGGGTGACGCGTCTGACGGTAACGGTATTTTCCTTGGAAAATTCATACTCGAATCCACTGTCCCGCAGCAACAGGCTGAGCGCGTCTTCAACAGTGTATTGACCGTCGAGCGGATCGATTTCTTTTTCGGTCTCGACCTCTTCCACATAGATCAACTGAATTCCGGCTTGTTGAGAGAAGGCCAGAAGTGCGGCGCGCAGGGGCTGTTTCCTGAGAGAAAAATGCAGGAGAAGCGGGGCGTTACCGGCTTGGTTACTGGCGGCCTGTGCGCCAGGCAAAGGGATAAAAAAGCTCAGCATTATAGCGCATATGGCGAACAGGGCCATATGGCGTCTCACCCAGGGCAGACGCGCGCCAGTGCTAATCATTCTGTCCTCTCTCTAGCGGACGGCCCTTAAAATGGACCCTCTCATTGTAGACGCCCTTTTTGAGAAGTGGCGGATTGGTTTTATTCGTCCTTCTTTAACAGTAATATAGCGTCATGCCCCGTGTCGACTATTTTTATTGGGTAAGCCAGAGACAGGCCCTGAAGCCAGTCATCAACGCCATTGTTCAACACGGTGCCGGTAAATTTGATGTCTTTAAGTTCGGGGTCGCCAATGATGATCTCACGAGAGGAGTAGCGGTTCACATCGGCGATAACACTGGACAGAGCCGTGTCCACACGCACCAGCAATCCCTGTTCCCAGGAGGTGACGGCGTCAACATTTGCCGGTGTCACGTCGGTCATGGTGCCATCCTGGGCGTAGGACATGGTTTCTCCCACCGTCACGCGAGGAAGACGGGCTCTGGTGTTTGAGGCCATCTGCATCAATGGCGTCACTTCGACAGTGCCTTCGAGCACGGTTACCGTGACATCCCGTTCTGTGGCGTGGATGTTGAATTTTGTGCCCACCGCCGTGACGGCCCCTTTACCGACCTGAACGATAAAAGGCCGGGCTTTGTTCTTGGCGACATCGAAAATTGCTTCGCCGCGCACGAGAGTCAATTGCCGTTGCGCTTCGGTGTAATTGACATTGACGATGCTGCGCGCACCGAGGGTGATTTTCGAGCCGTCTTCAAGAGTGACGGTTTTATGGTCTGACAAGGCGGTTTGGTAAGTGGCGGTCGGCACGTCAGACCCGCCACCATATATAGTGAACAGGGCAGCGGAGACCAACAGCGCCACAGACGCCGCCATGGCGCCCGCGTAGGCCCATATCCGGGAATGTCCTGTGCGGTTGACCTGTGTCTGATTTGTCATGGAGGTCTCCCTGATCTCATCAAGGGCGGTCCAGCAGGCTTCGACCTCTGCGAAGGCGGCGGCATTGGTGTCGCTTTCAGCCAGCCAGGCCTGCCATTCGAGAAAGAGTTTTTCCGAGGGCTCCTGGTCCTGCAGCCGGAAGAACCAGACAGAGGCGTCCTGTGCGATGTCGTCAATATGGTCTAAGGTATCTTTATTTTTCATTGTTTTGTCATTTGTATTTTTGAATTTGGTCATTTGTTCATCTCCCGCACACAAAAGGCGAGGGCGCGTGTGATATATTTCCGGATCGAACTTGTCGACAGGCCCATCTCAAGGGCTATTTCCGTATACTCCATATGGTTAAATTTATAGAGCATGAATGCTTCGCGGCATTTGGGGGGCAGCTTCTCAACCGCTGTTTTTAAAGCGGTCAGTTTCTGGCGGCCGCGCAAATCCCGCTCCGGCGTAATATCGTCGGTGGTCTGAAACAGGTTTTTGCTTTGCTCGTGGTTGTTGTTCTGGCGGGCGCGCTGGCGTTGCAGGTCAATGGAGATATTGGTGGCAGTTCTGAACAGGAACGATTGGAAACAGTCAATGTCGTCGAGATTGTCGCGGCGTAATAACCGAATGTAGGCTTCCTGAGCCACTTCATCAGCATCCTGACGGCTGCGCAAACGGATGGTGAGATAGCGGATCAGGGGGTCGTTATAGTCCTGAAACAGTCTGGTAATTTCCGCATGGAAGACGCCGCTCACAGGCTCCGCCGGTGCCAGCTGTGCTGTCTCATGGTCGCTATTCTTTATCAGTCTGAACCGGTGTTTGAGCATCATACATACCTCTTTCGAGGGTTAAGACGATACCGCGTCGGGATTGTGGAAGAATTTTTATAAATAAAGTCATGAAACACTATCTGGTCACAATATGTCGGGCCGCAATCCGGGCGGCGGCGGTTCATGTGGCGATAATCCACAGGCTGATCAAAGGTGTTAGGTTGAAAATTAGAAAGAAGACCTTAAACAGACCGAGGAAGCCATAAATTATCCGGTTATAGGTCTCGCGGGGCATGGGGAAGAACCTGGTTTGCAGCCGGAAGGTAAAGTCAGGGGCCAGCAGAAGAAACATCAACCAGAAAACCAGCAGGCCACCGTTTATGATACTGCACCACATGAAAAATGCCGTTACTGCCTGTATATCCACTTGAATTCTCCTGAGTTATCCCGGGAGTTTAACATTTTTTCATTTTTTATTCCACTTTCCTTCCGTCAAGTCGTCTTCACTCTTATCGGGCGAAGGTTGGTGCAAGTTACACGCTTTGATCGACACATAAAATATTGAAAATATCACATCTCAAGGGAGACAACAGATGTCACAGCTACATACTACACTCACCCAAGCGGGTAAGATCATGGGCGCTACCGCCCTATGCTCCACCCTCTTTATGGCGGTGTCCATATCAGCCGGAATGGCTCAAGAGAACCCTGCCGTAGATAAATCAGCAGAATTGGAAGAAATTGTTTCCCTCGGGACGCGGGCCAAGGGACGCACAGCCCTTGAAACCGTTGTTCCTGTTGACGTCCTGAGCGGCGCGGATATGAGAAATACCGGTGCCACCGAAGTCGGGCGGATGCTGCAGACACTGGCACCGAGCTTTAACTTTTCAAGTTCCAGTATCTCTGACGGCACGGACGCCTTGCGCCCCGCGACCTTGCGCGGGTTGGGGCCGGATCAGACTCTGGTGCTGATTAACGGCAAACGTCGTCATTCCAGCGCTCTGGTGCATGTGAATACCTCTGTGGGACGCGGCACGGCGGGTGTGGATATGAATGCCATTCCGGGTGTTGCCATTAAACGCATCGAAATTCTGCGCGATGGCGCGGCGGCGCAATACGGCTCTGACGCCATTGCCGGTGTGATCAATCTCGAACTGCGCGATCAAAGCGAAGGCGGTGACGTCTCCACATCCTGGGGGCAAACTTATGAAGGTGACGGCGCCACATTTGTCGCCAATGGCAGCTATGGCATGAACGTTGGCAACGATGGCTTCGTGACATTGAGTGTTGAATATCGTGACCGTGAACGCACGGACCGTTCCGGCCTGACCGGTTGCCTGCAATATGAGACGGGCGGTCAGTCACCCTGCGGCGTTGGGAACGTGGCTATTGATCCTCGAGAATCTACCTTCGACCGTGACGTCTTCCGCATCGGGGACGGCAATTCCGAACAGAAAGCGGCTGTGTTGAACGCGGGGATTCCGTTGAGCGATAATGCGGAATTTTATATGTTCGGCACCTATTCCGATCGGCGTAATTCCAACTGGGGCTTTTATCGTCGCGCCAACCAGCACGCCAATACGGTTATCGAACTCTATCCGGATGGCTTTCTGCCGCAAATCAATTCGACCATCAAGGATTACTCCCTTGCGGCGGGGATTGACTGGACATTGGGGGAATGGACGTTGGACACCAGCGTTTCCACCGGGGGCAACTCCTTTGAATTTATCATCAGCAATTCCGCCAATGCGTCCTTTGGAACCGCCAGCCCGACAACGGCCAGAGCCGGTACATTGAAAATTGGTCAAACTACTCTGAATGTGGATGCGTCGCGCGCGGTCGATGTTGGTGGCACCGAGGTCAATGTGGCCTTCGGCGCGGAATATCGCGATGAGAAATATAAAATTCTTGCAGGTGAGCCGGTCTCCTATGCCGATGGTGGCGCCTTGAATACCAATTGTCCGGGATGTGATGTGGATCCTGTTTCCTATGCATCCGGCTTTCAAGTGTTCCGCGGATTTTCGCCGGCGAATGAACGCGACGAGGGGCGGCATAACATCGCGGCCTATGCAGATATAGAAGCCACGCTTACGGACGATTTTACCGTGGATGTCGCCGCCCGCTTTGAAGATTATAGCGATTTCGGCAGCACATTTACGGCTAAAGGCGCGGCGCGCTATGACGTGACGGAGAGCTTTGCGCTGCGCGGTTCCGTCAGTACCGGCTTCCGGGCGCCCTCCATGCAGCAAAAATATTCCAACAACACCAGCACGCAATTCGTGACCATCGGTACGGAAACCGTTCAGCAGGAACGGGGAACCTTTACCAATGACAGCCCGCTGGCTCAGGCAATTGGCGTGCCGGAACTGAAGGAAGAAACATCCCTGAACTTTAGCGCCGGGTTTGTGGCGTCCTTTGATAATCTGACGGTCACAGCGGACTATTATCACATTGATATTGATGACCGGATCGGCATTTCATCTTCCGTCGATATCGTTGCGGACTTCCCGGATGTGGCGGCCGCAACCGGCGCGACGTCTGGTCAGTTCTTCATCAATGCGGCGGATACCAGAACGCAGGGGGTGGATTTCGTCGCCTCTTATGATGTGGAGCTTTCCGGCGATCAATCCCTGAAACTGGTTGCGGCGGCAAACTGGACCGAGACAAAGGTCAAAAGCGGCACGGTCGTCAGCTCCATCGGGGGCATTGATGTGGGACCTTTGTTTACCCCACAGGATATTTCCATCATCGAGGAATGGCAGCCGAAAACCCGCATCAATCTGTCGGCGGATTACGCGTCTGGTGCTTGGTCGGTGCAAACCCGCGCGAGCATGTTTGGCACCTACACCGTATGTGAGGGCGCTTGTGATTCAGAGAGCAACACGCAAAAGTTTGGCGCGAAATGGCTCACGGATATCACCGTGAATTATGACTTTGAAGAATCCGGTCTGCGGTTGACTGCAGGGGTCAATAACCTGTTCGATGTCAAGCCAGACCTTAACCTGATCGGTCAGTCTCGGAGCGGTTCAATCGCGGGGATCATCGACTCTCCCGGCGTGTTTAAATATTCCAGACGGTCTGCGCCATTTGGCTTCAACGGAGGCTATTACTACGTTAAAGCGACCTATAATTTCTAATTTCTGCCCCCATGGCTCTTTAAGTTAAGAAGGGTCACTTTAAGCTGGCTGGAGAAATCCAGCCAGCTTTTTTTACCTAATAGAGAAACTCAATAAACTGAACTCCGGGCATTACTCAGTATGATCTTACAGGAAGTGAAGCAGGTCCGCCTGGATGGCGAAGCTGGTTGTTTTCTTGCCGACGATGACAAAAAAGCCGCCAATACGGGAATTGCGAATTTCATATTGCGGACGCGAGGCCTTTTTAAGTAAGGCGCCGGGTTCCAGATCCTTGATGGAATTATCTGACAATTTGAGGGGAAAAACCAGTTTCCGTTTCATAACAAGAGCCAAAAGTCGGGCGCTTTAGAAACGAAAATTATGTAGGTTTTATGTAGGTTTTATGTAGGTTTTCTTTAAGGAGAGGAGCGTCTTTGAACGTTCGCCTTGCGTCAGCCTGCTTACCGGCTTGTTAAAAATGGGATAATGTTATCACAGGGATAGGAGCTAAGTCCTTGAAAAGAGGTGGCTCCCCGAGCAGGACTCGAACCTGCGACAAATAGATTAACAGGTTTACGACCATGATTTTGTCGTTTGAAATCCGCTTGATATGCCTTTTCGATAACATCATAATTTAACAAGATAATTGGCGTTTTTAAAGCTAGACTAGCTTGCCGGAGGGTGGGACGTATTTCAAGAAAAATTCGACTTTTATGCCATTATGTAGGTTTTATGTAGGTGAAAAAGGAGTAAATTCTGGGCCGTTCAATTGAGAGAACTGTATCTATCTGCCGCAATAATATCTCCAGTAAATATAGATCCTTAGAAACCTGGGCGTGTCTTGTGGCATTCGACAAGTCGTAGATGAATGATACACTTTATGAGAAATGTAGATTGCGCTGCCCACAACTAATAGAAATAGACTATTGTCGCCCAACGAAAAGCAGGTTAACGTTGAGAAATTAACAAATTTTCTTCTTAAACGCCGGAGAAGGAAGCCTATAAATGGGGGGTATTATCTGTATTTATTTAATTACACAAAATAGATTCTATTCTTCGCCAATAAAGAGAAAGTACGATGACGCTGGTCGCATGATGGCAGTGTCGTATTTTAGCTATCGGCGGGGGTGTTGTCATGCTTGACTGGCCGCAATGGCTAGAAAATCACTTTATTTACGGAACTTGACCAATTTCATTTTTTACCGACGGCAGGCGGAGGTAACATAATTGCGTGCATCAAATTAAGGAAAATAGTATGGCTTATAGTTTTCATGGCGGCAAACAGGAAAATGGGACTTTTATGAATCCCTATACCCCTCTGGATGGGGACATGAAGAAGGTTGCGCCTATAGATTGCAGCCAGGATGGCGGATTGCGAATTTCACATATCGAACCTTTTACGACGGGTCGTCCGGTCGATCCCACCTATGTGCCGACCCGACTGAAGCGGGGCGGCCCATCTCCCTCAAAACAGCCCTTGCTGGAAATTGATGGCTTTCTCGCGGCAGGATTGTTGGTGCCGGAACAATTCAAGGAAATCCTGGAAGGGTTGGAGCCTGGGGTGCATCAATTTTTCCCCATGGAGATTGAACAGCGCGGTAAATATCTTGGCAAACGCTATCTTTTTGTCATTGGGAACCGTCTGGACAGTTTGAACCGGGCGCATTCAATCCCGAAAACCGAACCGGGGACGCTATTTCTGCCTATGCAGGATGATATAAAACAGGTTTTTGATAAGAAGGCCATCGTGGGCCATCATGCCTGGCATGATAAATATTTTCGAGGTCGTTATGTTTCCGATGATCTGGTGGCGGCCCTGAGGACGGCGGGGCTGACCAATTTTTCCTCCATACATTATGACGAAGCATGAATTGAATTTTTAAAATGTATTTTATTTGATCACATTAAAAGGGGCTAAATAATGAACATACACACAAATAAAACATTAGCTCAAGATGTCCGTGATCTTGCATAATCGCTTTTAGACGATCCGGTTGTGGGCAATCCGGAAAAGTACAAAAGAAGGAAATTTTCTATGGCTGCACAAGTATCAACGTCAGTTAAAAGTAAATACCATAATGAGATTGTCGCCACAGACCCGGCGGAACGGGAAAAGGCAAAGAGGTTTTATAAGGATTGTCTGGACAGCAATGACACACTATGGGATTTTGGCCGCCCGATGCCGGAGGAGTACTTTCCGAAACAGGTGCAGTTGATCAAGGGGAAAGAGGTCTTTGATTATGACGGAGCCCATTTTCCCATGGTCAGTGATCGTCTCAAACGGGCGATCGAAGATATTGAACCGGGGGTGCATCAGTTTGTGTCGGTAGACGTGCTGGGCCGGGACGGTGCGCCTTACGGCGGGCAATATTGGTTTTTTATAATTTGCAGCTTTCTTGACGCCATCAGTCCCGATCTCGGGGGGGTTTATAAAGCCGAAGGGTGGGATTTTGCCAATCATCCGGATCGTTATAGCTGGGTGATCAAGTCGGGAGGGGATGATCATCTGGCGGTGTATAAAGATAAGATTGCCGGCCATGCGGTCTGGTATGATGTGCGTTATCCTAGCAGTCCCTTTTACGCAGATGCCCTGTTGAACAGGCTGGAAGCAGAAGGTATGGAAGGATGGGAAAAAATGACATATTGGGCTGAAATTTAACCACACTATTCTGATTTTAAGCGAAGTTAAAAACGGGGATCAAAAGGGGACTATCAATGACAGACTATACATTTATCAGTAAACCGGACGCACCACAGTATAAAACATATGTGACTTCGCCGGAATTACGGCTAATTACGCAGGTCACCATAATTCTGTCGCCGTAATTTATTTCTCTTGGGGAAGCCATGATGACCCTACACACAAAATTCTGCCTTGTCGGCCTGCTGGTCCTGACCCTGCCGGGCTGCAGCATGTTTGTGCGGGACTGCGCGACGCTTGCCGCTGATCCGGTGGCCTACCGGGCCTGTCAGGCCGGGCAGGGCGACGCCCAGGCGCAGTATGAGATGGGGCGCGCGGCGTTTGATGCGCAGGATTACGCCACGGCGCGGCGCTGGCTGAAGCTGGCGGCGACGCCGCACAGTGGCCGGACACCGATCTATATGCCGCCGGTGGGCGGGCAGACCTATGGCACGGTGATGATGATGGATACCGGCAGCGCCAGCGCGGGACATCGGAGGGCGCAGCTACTGCTGGCGGAGATTTATGCGGCGGGGCTCGGCGGGGCGCCCGATCCAGAGCTCGCGGCCCGATATCGGGCTCTGGCGACGCGGGGCCAGTTTCCGTGACCGTTAATATATGGAATGGCTTACCTGTTTCGTGCGTCTTCCAGAGCCGGGGGCCTGATTATCTGGTCCATATGGACTAGAGCGGGAATTAGGATTTGCCAAGGTCGCTGTCCTGTGGTTAATATTTGACTAACAGAAATATATATTGGCAGAGAGTTTGGGGGCGCGTGTGATGTGGAAGTACCCTTTCCCGAGTTTAGTGAACCGTCGAATGAGAAGAATGCCGCAGGCCGAGCGCCGCGGCGGGCTGTGGCTGGTCGATCTGATCTGCCCGTTCCACACAACGGAGAACAAGATGGCTAACCAGATCCGCGCCGACATAATCACCGGCCCCTTCAAAGGCAAAAAGTTCAAATTCCACCATACCGACCCCGCGACAGGCACGCGCAAAGTCATGGAGTTGGGGGGATGAATATGAGCAAAATAATATTAACGATTGCCGGTTTGCTTTTCTCCTGTCTGGCTTTAAATGCGTGTGCAAATGAAAGCGTGAGCACAAAAGAGTTAGAAACCGGTCAAGTATTTAAGGAATGTGATGATTGCCCCGAAATGGTTGTGATCCCTTCTGGTAAGTTTGTTATGGGATTAAATCCAAAGGTCAAAATGCCGGCGGTCTACACAAAGTTTCAAGTTCCTGCGCGCCAGATCATTATCCCCAGGAAATTCGCAATGGGACGATTTGAGATTACCTATGCTCAATATTTGACGTGTTTTGAAGACGGTGGTTGCAGCAAAAAACCAGGCGCATTTGGGTGGGGTGGTGTGAAACAGCCTTTGATGAATGCAAGCTGGGATCAAGCCCAGGAATACGTGAAATGGTTGAGTAGAAAAACAGATGAGAAATATCGGCTGCCCAGTGAAGCTGAATGGGAATATGGTGCAAGAGCCGGGACAGAAACGGTATTTTGGTGGGGGGATGGGGTAGGTGAAATGAATGCCAAATGCAAGGCTTGTCTACACCATGTCAGTTATTATTTGGAAGCCCCTGTTCCCATTGGTAACTTTCGTCCGAATCCCTTTGGTCTTTATGACATGTTGGGGAATGTCAGTGAATTGGTTCAGGATTGTTTCGTCCGGGGTTATGACCATGTTGCCAGCTCCAACTCTTCAAAAAGTTATGAAATACCGGATTGTAAATTGAGAAGTGTGCGGGGCGGTAACTATGGTTTTGAAGGGGCAAGATCCCTATTGCCATCATTCAGGGGGGGCGTGCGCCCGTCAATATATGCATATCCTCATGGTTTTCGTGTTGTCAGAGAAATAGAATAATAAGGAAGCATTATGTCACAAGAAATTCACAATGGCCCAGTTCCGTTTAACTTTGATCTTACAATAGGCGGCCTAACCGGCGATGAGTTGTTTGATGCAATAATTGATTCAAAGTTGAGGAAAAATCCAATAGTTTCCGTTTCATAACAAGAGCCAAAAGTCGGGCGCTTTAGAAACGAAAATTATGTAGGTTTTATGTAGGTTTTCTTTAAGGAGAGGAGCGTCTTTGAACGTTCGCCTTGCGTCAGCCTGCTTACCGGCTTGTTAAAAATGGGATAATGTTATCACAGGGATAGGAGCTAAGTCCTTGAAAAGAGGTGGCTCCCCTTCGTGGATACGTATCGAACTTTGTGCCGTATTCCTAAATCAGATATGCGAGTTTGAGTGGTATTTTAATAGATAAATCTTATTAAAGTATCAATATATAAAATTAGACCTCAACAAAAAGAAAATTATAATCATATATCAAGAATTCAGAGGTCTTGCATAAGGGTAAATTTAAATAGGCGGTTAATGCATGTAGTCTGAGTATCGGTTAGTCGATATTCCAGATTAACTGTTACCTCAGAGGTAGTGGTTTTAATTAAACGGTATGTTCTAATGGATGCAATAGAATTGAGCCAATATGGAAATAGGAAATGAATAATAATAATTAAAATAGGAGAGGCATTCATGCTTAACAATGCAGTTGCTCACAAATTGATCCGCCCATGGGGTCTTGTAAAAATTCAGATTTTTGGGTTTCTAGTCTTGGCATTCGCTAGCCAAGTCCATGCGAATGATAAGGTCTATCACAACCCTAAAATTGATACATATTTTATCAAATCAAAAAATTTATCGATCAGACTTACGTGATTCAGGTAAAGGTCCCTTTGTCACTGGAAGATGGAACAGAAAAATTTCCTGTTCTTTACATGCCTGATGTTAATGGGCCTATGGAAGTAAACGGGCTCAATCACGTACAGGGTAGCGGCGAAGTTTCCCGATTCATTATTGTAGGCATAGGCTATCCAGTAGAGTCGGATCTGCAGGCAGGATTAATAAGGCGACGAGACCTTACGCCGACGCAACTAATTACTGATGACAGAGGTGGTCCCACTTGGTTGGACAGGTTTGGGGCGATGCTAAGCTTTGTTATGTTGTTTAATGCTATGCCGCGACTTTCTTAATGTCAGGGGCATGCCCCTGATTTTCGATTTTCTGAGTATAGATCTCGTCGGGAGTTTGTCCATTAAAAGTGGAATGGGGTCGAGTTCGATTATAATGGGTCAGCCAAGAGCCAATATTCTGCCGGGCCTGCAGGCCATTTTCAAAGGCATTAAGATAGACACATTCATACTTCAGGCTGCGCCACAGACGTTCGATGAACACATTGTCCATCCATCTGCCCTTACCATCCATAGAGATTTTAATACCCCTATCCTTCAGCGCAGAAGTGAAATCAAAGGAGGTAAATTGCGACCCCTGATCTGTATGAATATTTTGCTGCTCCGCGCTGACCTTCGGTTCTGGTTGGCCATAGCGGTTGAAAGCCTCTTCGAGGTCCTCCAGACAAAAACTCACATCCATGCTTGTCAATAAGCGTTTAAAATTGACCCCCCTATTTAGTAGTAAGGCCAACATGATATCTGCCCATATATAGCGAGATATCCGGTTGGCCTTGCGTGTATTCAGGCTTGTTTTATTTTCCTGTTTTTACTTTGTGCAAAACGGAAAGAATTGTTTCCAGTTTCAATGATTGAGCAATGATGGGCTAATTTTACTCTTTCAATAAATTTACGTCCTGCATCATACCCCCCCTTTAAAACAAATGTGAGTACCCCTCCAAAGCCCGACATTTGGCTTTTTGCCAATTGATGTTGGGGGTGAGTTTCTAGGCCGGGATAAAAAACTTGGCTCACCGCTGTATGATTTTCCAAAAATTCTGAAATGGCTTGAGCACTAGCATTTTGTTGTTTGACACGTAGGCCCAAAGTTCGAATGCCCCGAAGTGCAAGCCATGAATTAAACGGGGCAGGAATAGCCCCTATATTCATACTCATATCCCAAATCTGCTCACAAAGTTCTCTTGACGCAGTAAGACTACCACCCAAAAGATCATGATGCCCCCCGATATATTTGGTCGTACTGTGCATGACAATATCGACACCCTGTTCTATGGGTCTCTGATTAATTGGGGTCGCAAAAGTATTATCACAAAATGTCAGGATATTCTTTGACCGCGCAATATCACAAACTCCCTTGATATCCGTAATATACATTAAAGGATTAACAGGTGTTTCCAGAAGAATAAGTTTGGTATTTGGCCTAACGGCTTCTTCAAAATTTTGTACCGACCTTTGATCAACCACTGTTGCCTCAACACCGTATTTTGGCAATATTTGAGTGACCATTTTAGAGGTTCCCATATAATGATTTTTTTGGGCAATAACATGATCCCCAGCTTTCAGAAAAGTCATAAGGGCCGTTGTTGTCGCCCCTTGTCCAGCCGCAAAAGCAATGCCGCATTCTCCCCCTTCCAGATTAGTAATGACTTTTGCTAACCTCGAGCTGGTCGGGTTGCCGTGACGCGCATAAAAGCGCTCTTCCAAAGGGGCAGATGAAATTTTCGCGAATTCTTCGGCGTCTTTTGCAATCCCGCTTACAGATTGGTGAATGGGGGGAGAACTGCTCCATTCATCTGAAAAACCTTCATCTGCATAAAGCAACCTTGTAGAAGCCGTATATTGGTTTATATCATTTATTTCTGTCATAATTTAACATCCTTTTGTTCAGAAGGCGTAGGTCGCCCGTTAAGCAAAACTCAATTAGTGAATTTTGCAATGGAATTTCATCTTGTTATTTATTAAATAATGCCGAAGCTTCCCCCAGGGCCATCTTTCAGCATTGCCGCTATTTTTATCAAACCAGTTTCCAGTCTTTGTCTGTCAGGTGCGGCGCCCAGACACAAACGAATACCCGGTTTTAAAGCTTCAGGTGTTACGCGGAAACTCCCATCTCCCAAAACTGCGACCCTATTTTCAAAGGCTTCATTAATGAATATTTCAGCAGTCCATTCTGATGGAAGATCAATCCAGACATAAGAACTTGCGGCTTTTTCTTTGATAAATGGGGCGCCAATTATTTTATAAGCCAAGCGATGCCGAATTTCGGCTTCTGTTTTCTTAGTGCTTAATGTTGTCATCGCCGTGCCATCATTAATCCAGCGTGTGGCAATTTCTGCCATCAACGGAGGCAATGTCCAGTGAGTGGCAAGAATTCTTCGTTTTAATGTTTTGAATAAGGCCGCTGGGGGAACAACATAAGCAACTCTTAGCCCCCCGCAAACTGCTTTTGATAAACCTGCAATGAAAAATGTGAGTTCAGGAAGTAAATTCACATAAGGCGCGGGACGTTCATCAGAAAAGAACCTATTTTCTACAAAAAGAATTCAAATTTGCGATGTCAGCACTCAAACTTCAGATCATAAGTCTGCATTAATTTCTTAAATTCTTCGGGTTTATTTTGCAGACAATAGCTTTTGGCGAGGTTCATAATGATCTTCATATTGCTCTCTATATCCGTGCCAACAAGTTTTTTATTGAGCTCAAGTAATTCCAGAAGGGTCGTTTCTTGCTTAGCAGGTTGACTTGTTGCGCCGTATAGCCCGTGAAGTTGTCCCAAGTAATGAAGCCGTTTGAAGGCATCATCACGATTGTCCCTAAGTATGGATATATTCTCCAGCACCAAAGGTATTGCCCCCTTAAAATCTTTCTGGGCAAGTAATGTTTTATAATAGAGAAGCCGACTGGTTACCATCGTGGTATGGGAGGGCCTAAAATGTTCTTTTGATAAGTGGTAGGCTTTTTTAACCCGTCCCGATATTTCGTCAAGGCGTCCCGCCTTGTCATAATATCTGTTCAATGCCTTAAGACGAGTGACCGTATAAGGGGCTTCTGGTCCATAAAAGGCTTTGCTGCCTTCCAGCATTTTCTCGCCATACTTAATAGCGCGCGTCCATTCTTGGCGGGCGGCGGCTTTATCTGCTCTTACAGCAAGCTTTCCAATCTTTTCTTCTGTCCAACTGGTTTGATCCGAAAATGCCGGCGCAACAACCATTATGTTACACAAAAATACGATACAAAAAGGAAGATATAATGATCTTCTTTCCATGGGTTTCGTCCCTAAAACGTAATATTCTTCTTTATATTTTCACTTATTTTACTGTTTTTAAGGGATCAAGGGAACCCTCTTGCTCATCCCTAATGCTCAGAAAGTTTCCATTGAATGATAGGTTGAGCGACAACATAAAATTGCCACTTTTAATATATAATTTCCATAATGCAGATGATTCCTGAAAATAGATATTTTCGGTTTCAATGCGCAGGGCTCTACATAATAATTCAGGGATAGATAATTAAACAGGCAGGGGGCTGTGATGACGTGCGGATTATGAATGGTGGGTATTATGATGCGGGACAACAAACCAAGTCAAAAAGACAAACTCGCTCTGGTCGGGGATGATCTTCATACGCCTAAGGATTTTGCCTGGGCTTTTCTCAGACGGAAAGCAGGCAGAGAAAAATTCCAAAACGTTAGAGGTTAAAAATAGAAATTTGATCTTTTACCAACCTGAACCTCATGATCATAAAGCTAGGGTCTGGGGGCTGGAGTCATTGCTGTCCCACTTAGCGCGTAAATAAAGCGGCTTAAATCTCTATAATATGTTATACTGGAATTGCAAAAAACCTAGTAATAACAAAGAGATCTAAGCCATGACCCATCATAACACGATCTTCTCCCAAATCCTAAAACTCATTCCTCGACATGAATTTAATCAGCTGGCAAAAAAGCATGATGGAGCGCGTCGCAGAGATGCCATGAACCGCTGGACGCAGTTCGTCGCTATGTCCACAGCCCAGCTTTCAGGGCGCTCCAGCCTTCGGGATATTGAAAGCACCATCGCCTCTCAAAAACATTTATCCTATCATCTGGGCAGTGGGTCGGTCCGGCGCACCACACTCAGCCGTGTGAACCAAACGCTCCCCTCCGGCTTTTATGAAGACCTGTTTGGCAGATTATATGCCCGCTGTGTTAATTGGCATTTAAAATTGACCCACCTTATCTGTTAACATCCTCGCGGATTAAGCGAGGAGGATAAGAAGGGTGATTTTAATGGAAAGTGCAGCCAAGATACGACGTCTCGTGCTGCGAGACGGCGACAGCGTCAGATCAGTTAGTCGCAACACAGGTCTGTCGCGCAATACAATCAAGAAGTACCTCAAAGATAGTTCCCCGCCGCATTATCATCGCGGACAGGAGCCGATCCGCCATAAGCTTGCCGCTTTTGAGGAGCGCCTGACGCTCTATTTTGAACAGGATTTAAAGCGCCCCAAGCGAGAGCGGCGCACAGCGCAGAAACTTTTTTGAGCAGCTTTTAGGGGAAGGCTATAGCGGTTCTTATTCCCCTGTTTGTCGGTTTATCAAACGGTTAAAAGAGGATGGCTCCGCGCTATCCCAAGCCTTTATTCCCTTGCGTTTCAAGGCGGGGGACGCGCTACAGTTTGACTGGAGTGAAGAACATGTTGTGCTCGGTGGTGTGGAGCAAAAGGTCAAGGTAGCGCACTTCAGACTGTCTCACAGTCGCAAAGCGTTCATTGTAGCCTACCCATGTGAATCCCAGGAGATGGTTTTATCTGCCTTTGTGCGAGCTTTGAGCTTTTATGACGGTGTGCCTCGCCGAGTTATCATTGATAGTGAGGTGGATCAGAAAACGATCCAGTGAATCGTTTTCCCAACGAACAAGACGATGGTGACCTATGTATCGCGTTCAAAAGACAGAATATTCCACCCCCGATTTCTAGCGCTTATGAACCACTATGTTATGGAACCGGTTGCCTGCACCCCCGCGGCGGGATGGGAGAAAGGTCAGGTTGAGCGGCAGGTCCAAGATATACGCCGCCAATTGTTTACCCCCAAACTCAGCTTTAATGATCTTGCTAGTTTGAATGACTGGCTTTACCTGCGCTGTAATGAACTGGGATCACGCCGCCATCCCGAACGGCGGGACCAAACGATTGACGAGATGTTTGAACTGGAACGATCTGAGCTGGCCCCTTTAGGTCAGACTTTTGATGGTTATGTAGAGAAAGCGGTACGGGTATGTTCCACCTGCCTTGTGCAATATGACAGTAATCGTTACAGCGTTCCTGCGCGCTATGCTGGTTGCGCTATATCGCTACGGGCTTATGCGGACCGGATTGTTATTATCTCTGATCATGAAGTAATCGCTGAACACAAACGTCGTTTTACCAAAAACATCAGCTACTTCGAACCATGGCATTATGTCCCCCTTCTGACACGTAAGCCCGGTGCTCTGCGTGATGGTGCGCCTTTTGTTGAGTGGCAACTTCCTGCTGCCATGAACAAGATCAAAGATCTCTATATGGACAGTAAGGGCGGCGATCGGGATTTTGTTGAATTGCTGATGCAGGCTCAGCAACATGGAATGGAGACTGTGGCAATGGCTTGTGATTTGGCGGTTGAGCAAAAGACAATGCGTCTGCCTGCCATCATCAACCTGATCAACCAGCTTGTGGAACCAGTGATCGAACCACTGCCTGATACCCATTGCTATCCACAGCTGAGGGTAATCCCGCAAGCCGATTGCAAACGCTATGAGCTACTTTATGCAACGCAGGAGGCCAGACCATGAATGCTCTGATTGAACAGCTCGCCGCCCTGCGCCTGCATGGTATGGCCGGATGTGCACAGGACTTGATGACCGCAAGAACGCCACCTAATTTGACGACGGCACTCAAACAGCTGATTGAGGCGGAAGTTACGGAAAGACGGGTGCGGTCCATTGAATACCAGATGCGGATTGCCCGCTTTCCCCATCATAAGGACTTTGCCACATTCGATTATGAACTCTCCGCTGTAAAGCAGGCTGAGATACAACAGCTGTGTACTGGACAGTTTACAAAGGATGCGCATAACTTGATCCTGGTGGGCGGCACCGGAACCGGTAAAACCCATATTGCCATTGCCTTTTAAATTTTGGGGAGGAACCTCACTCATCACACAGGGCAAGAAAGTTAGGTTCCACAATGCCGTTGACCTTATCAATGCCCTGATCAAGGAACAGGCTGAAGGCAATACCGGTAAACTCATCCGCCAGCTTAGTCAGACAGATTGTGTCATCATCGATGAACTAGGCTATATCCCATTCCCCAAGTCTGGCGGAGCTCTGCTCTTCCATCTGATCAGTAAACTTTATGAGAAGACCAGTGTCATCATGACCACCAATCTGGAGTTCGGTGAATGGGTATCGGTCTTTGGTGACGCCAAAATGACGACGGCACTCCTCGACAGGGTCACCCATCATTGCTCAATCATTGAAACTGGAAACAATTCTTTCCGTTTTGCACAAAGTAAAAACAGGAAAATAAAACAAGCCTGAATACACGCAAGGCCAACCGGATATCTCGCTATATATGGGCAGATATCATGTTGGCCTTACTACTAAATAGGGGGGTCAATTTTAAACGCTTATTGACAAGCATGGATGTGAGTTTTTGTCTGGAGGCCCTCGAAGAGGCTTTCAACCGCTATGGCCAACCAGAACCGAAGGTCAGCGCGGAGCAGCAAAATATTCAATACAGATCAGGGGTCGCAATTTACCTCCTTTGATTTCACTTCTGCGCTGAAGGATAGGGGTATTAAAATCTCTATGGATGGTAAGGGCAGATGGATGGACAATGTGTTCATCGAACGTCTGTGGCGCAGCCTGAAGTATGAATGTGTCTATCTTAATGCCTTTGAAAATGGCCTGCAGGCCCGGCAGAATATTGGCTCTTGGCTGACCCATTATAATCGAACTCGACCCCATTCCACTTTTAATGGACAAACTCCCGACGAGATCTATACTCAGAAAATCGAAAATCAGGGGCATGCCCCTGACATTAAGAAAGTCGCGGCATAGCATTAAACAACATAACAAAGCTTAGCATCGCCGCAAACCTGTCCAACCAAGTGGGACCACCTCTACAAGTAGTATATGTGTTTAAAGCAGGGTATTATAAGATAATATTTGACGGTTTATTTAATAAGCCCAAGTGTGTTCATAATCCGCCAGGCTGTGCTGATATTCAGTTTACCCGTGCCTTTTTCCAGTTGGATAATGGCCACATGAGAACATTCGCAGAGATCGGCAAGTTTTTTTTGGGATAGTTTTTCATTTTTCCGTATGAGACGAACTTGTCTACCAAGTTCTTCAAGGGACGGTAAAGACAGGTTCTTATCGTGATCCATAAATCTGCTCCCATTTTTCATTGATGGCGGCGCGGTAGTGATAGGTGCGATCCTCACTCAAAGGCAAAGGTTGATTTAACCGTGTGAATAATGCGCCCTGACAGCTCTCTATTTCAGAGAAGGCTCTGCTGATTGCTTTCTCTCCGAGTGTGAGTGTCGTTGTACCGATTTCTTCCAGTAACTTCCGGTCATATTCCTGCCAGTTATATTTCCGGTCGTTAAATTTCAAACCAAATATTGTGCTATAGCCTTGTGCTCCGTAGATGTAGGTATTCAAGACATCATAAATTGGTGATAACCGAAGTTCGCCTGATGTTTCTAAAAGGCTCCAGTTTTTCAAATGGCAGTCGGTATTACCTAAAATTACAAAAGCAATCAGTCTTTTAAAAATTCTATAAGTATCAATTTTAGGGGCGGCTGAATATTGGAGGGCCTCTTTCAAGCTGCTATATTCTACATTATATTTATTGCCTCTATCCCGTCCCGGTGGATGGGCGAGAATTTGAGCAAAATCTTCACAACGTAATTTTTCTGTACCCTGAGAGTTCTCTATTCGGTCAAACCGCTCAACAAGCAAGCCAAGTTGTGGGATATCTTTTATAAAGGATTTTTCAAATTTGGTAACCGCATCATCTGGGAGCAGTTTTTGAACAAGCTCTAAACTAATAGCTTCATTGCCCACAAGATCGTTCAAGTCCTCTCTGGGAAATTTTGCAATATAAGGGGCAGGCCCCGTGTCATCGGCCGGCACATACTGGCCGTCTATTTTCTGACAGAGGATTTTGGCCTGTACCCCTGAAATCGTCCGGTGGTTTGAGGCAATGGCGCGGGTCTCGGCATCTTTTCCTTGAATGAAAGCCGCACGGCTTCCTTGACCTTCCGGGTCTTCAATGCCGATGGCGCCGATGCAATCCCGGCCAAACTCCAACAGAAGACCAAAATCATCACCTTCGCCCGCATCAGCAATGGAGGATTGCCTGGCCCGCAGCCAACCTTCAGGAGCAAGGTGGGCAAATGCAGGATGTATTGCTGTAGGATAGATATGTTCGCCTTCTGAGCGTGGCAAAGCACAGGCAATCTCTGGAGAGCTGATATCATATTTAAATGAGGTTCCGCCTTCAGCCCGTTCGGTGAGGGTCCCCACCTTTGACCCTTTAAAGGTCACGATGCCATATCTTAAATTTGCCATTTATTACCTGCTGGGTATCGTTCTCAGTATCTATTGATATTTAAGTATCAAATATAATACTAATTACTAGAAGAAAGTCAATATAATATCTAAAAAGATACCAGTAAACACTAAGATACCATTTTAGATACTATTTACAAGAAAGAAAAGCTTCTAGTCGTTTTTTCAGTACCAAATGAAAGGAAATTTAAAAATATCATATATGATAGTAAATATAGCATTAATCATAATAAACGATCATAAATGATATGACTGCAAGTGGTCAGTGGTGAATTTTGTAGTAGCTTGGTGGTTAAAATTGGAGTGAATTAGTGGTCAAATTTGTAGTTGTGTTGTGGCTAAAATTGTAGCCCTGTTTATTCTTATCTGTAGAATGATTCGGGTTTTTTCTGTATCCTGAACCATACCTTTCCACAATTCCTGATCTTTTCTCAAGTTAAATCCCAAAAAAATGCAGTGGCATTTAATTGTCTTTGGTTGACCTTCTTTGTTGTTCATTTTATGTGAGTGTATATTGTTGAATAACTGTTTTATTCCAATTGGTTGACGTAAAAATTACACTTGACGAACGTCCTCTTTTTCCTGCTTTCTTATGCCCAAGCAGACGCCATTATTTACCCTTGAGGCGTCTTTAGGAAAGTTAAGATGACTCCAACAAAATTTCTGATCGGCCAAATGTTTGTCGTTTTCTTCATTGTTGTTCTCGCCAGCTGGACGGGCACACAATATGCGGCGCATGAACTTGGATTTCAGAACGCTCTCGGACCTGTGTGGTTTAATGTTGGCGGCACACAGGTCTATGTCCCCTGGCGGCTTTATCAATGGTGGATTGCATATGAGGGCTACGCCCCTGATGTGTTTTTCCAGGCGGGTTTGATTGCCGCCGCTGGGGGACTGCTTTCAATTGTTGTCGCAATTATAGGATCCTTATGGCGGGCTAGGCAGGCGAAGACGGTCACCACCTACGGTTCTTCCCGCTGGGCGACGGTGAAGGATATCAGCCAAGCAGGCTTGTTTTGTGACAAGGGTTTGGTGCTCGGTCAAAAGAAAGGTCGTTATATCCGGCACGACGGCCCGGAACATGTGATGTGTTTTGCCCCGACCCGGTCCGGCAAAGGGGTGGGACTTGTGATCCCGACCTTGCTCAGTTGGACAGGGTCTGCGCTGATCCATGATATCAAGGGCGAGAACTGGCAACTGACCGCAGGCTGGCGCGGCACCTTCTCCCATGTGATCCTGTTTAACCCTACGGATTCAAACTCTTCAAAGTTCAATCCCCTGATGGGAGTCCGCAAAGGTCGCCATGAGGTGAGGGACGTGCAGCATATCTTAATCCCTCAAGACTCGCGTCTCATCGGCAAATATGACAGTGAGATCATGGAAGGCCAGGGCCGGATACTGGTGATCTGGCAGAGGATTATTATGCCTAATGGTGCTTCCATTCTGATTGATAATCTGCCCGCTGCCGATACAGAGGGCTATGCGGGGCTGTCCGATAAAACCGATTATCATACGTCTCGTTTGTTTAAGGTGGCGGCTCTTTCAACACTCTTGAATGTGGGCACGGAGCTGGCCTTTAATAATACAGGCAGTGATCTTGCACGGGCGTTTGAGCGCGGCACGCAGGATACCATCGGGCGCACGGGGCAAAAGATTGTCGATCGGAACCTCAATATTAAACCCACCAACATCATTCGGCCCGGCTGGTCTGTTCGGGTTTTGGTGAGCAAGGATATTATACTCCGGCCTTACGGGGCTTAGGAAGGGATCATACAATGCATAAACTGAAACTCGGGCCTTTGCCTAATCGTACACCTGTGAAACTAACGGTGAGTTTACCGGCGGAGATATTTGAGCTTCTTACGGATTACGCGAGGGTGTTTGAACAAACATATGGCGCTAAAGAAAGCTGTGAGAATTTAATCCCCTACATTGTTGAGGCGTATATCAAAGGTGACAGCAGCTTTAATAAAGGCGCGGCGGGAACTTCATGAGAAAGAAATGTGAAAAACAATAATAATCAGGAGTTTTCATAAGAAAATATTCCGTTTTTCAAGGAAATAATATATGTCATTATATATAGCTTCTCTAGAAGCAATATTTGAATCTGGTGCATGATTATTGCTTCAAAGACCATTTTATTCTATGGTGATGCGTTATAAAATTCAGGATAGAAGTTTCAAATGTCAGAAATTAAGGCAAAAACCGGGATCAGGGATATATCTGTATCGGAACCAAACAAGCAAGGTGCCGATACAATACTGGATAGCCTTTACCGCAGTCACTTTCCAAGTCTATGTGCTAATATTCGTAAATCTTTTGGCTCAGGCCCACCTGAACCTGAAGACGTTGTTCAGGCTGCATTTACCAAATATGCCAATATCGCGAAACCATCAAAAATTAAAGACCCTAGGGCTTTCTTATATATCACGGCACGTAATATTGTTTTGGACTTTAAACGCCGTACAAAGCTGTCAGATTCATATATTCAGGAACAAATTGCCACCGATCACGAACTGGATTTGGAAAAAATAACGCCTGAACGCGTCGTAATAGCAAGGGAACGTTTTGAAATTCTGGTGAAGGTGATGAAATCTTTGCCCAGAAAACAGCAAATTATTCTGACCATGAGTAGGTTGGAAGGCAAAACATACCGTGAAATTTGTCAGGAAACGGGTTGGTCTCCGGCCGATATTAGCAGGCAGATGTCTGAGGGGATGATCACCCTTGTGAAGGGTTTGAAGAATACTAAAGCAGAAAATCAAATTGAGACAAAAAAATGACCGCATTGGAAACAAATGAAGATATGTTGATGAGCCGTGCTGGTGAGTGGCATGTGATCATGCATGCCGGTGAGGTCGATAATGAAACACGGCTTGAATTTGAAGCGTGGCTGCATGGTGATCGAGAGAACAAGCGCGCTTACAGAGAGTTTGAACAGGTTTATTGTGACCTTGATTTTGTTTCTGTTGCGGCGGGAGTTAATATTGATAAAGAACTTGGTCGTTCTGGGACAAATTGGTGGAGCCATATAAATTGGCGAACATGGTTTTTTGATTGGATGAGGTCCCCGAGTTTTGCCAAAGGCATTGTGACCATTGCCGCAGTTGCAGTTTTATTCGTTGTGGTGTTGCCAACATTTAATACGCCCTCAAGTTCTTTGGATTATATTACGGGGATTGCAGAGATCAGGGAGATTACTTTAGAAGACGGGTCTATTGTTACTTTGGGAGCCAAATCGAAACTGGTGGCAACCTTTTCGAAAGCCTCTCGTCAGATAACATTACGCTCGGGAGAGGCCTTTTTTGAAATAGCGAAAAACGCTGACCGGCCTTTTTATGTTTCTGTTAATGATACACTTGTTCGCGTTGTTGGTACAAGATTTAATGTCAGAAGCAGCGCAGATATTGTCCATGTGGCGGTAACTGAAGGAGTTGTTGAGGTTATGAAGCCCTTTGAATTATCAGAAAAAGTGGTAGAAGAACAACTGCGTAATCTGGCAAAAAAACGCCTTATCGCTGGTGAAATGATTACCGCAGAAAGACGCGTGAGTTTGCCGGAAGTCGTACAGATTAAGAATTCGCAGCCGGGCTCTTGGCGTCTTGGCAACCTTGCCTATGACGACGCCAGTTTGAATGAAATTATAGCAGACGTGAACCGATATTCTACGCGCCCTATTCGGTTGGCAACTTCAGATATTGGAAGATTACGTACGACGATAGCTTTTAAAGCGACTGAGATTGAACAGTTCCTGGATGTGATCTCGGAAGTACATTCGATTGACGTGGATAGATCCTCCGGATCCCAGATTTTACTGCGCCAGGAACAGTGATTATCTTTAGCTGAATATTTTATTTTTTAAATTTGTCATAAAAAAATAGTTTTTTTTAAATTCATTTAATGGGGCGGAAGTCTTTGTTTCATATTCTTAAAAATACAGCAGAAATATATTAGAAACATAGAAAATATGCCTTTATAAATTTTTCCTGAAACAAATCCTGAAAGTCTTCGTCGTAGCTATACGGTTGATATTAGCCGTTCAAGGTGAATGACACTTAAAAAGCTCGGGAGGAGTATCTAATGAAGAAAAATATATTTTGCAAAAATATTTTAACAAGTACGGTATCAGTAGTTGCGCTGTTGATGACAGCTGGCACGGCACAGGCAGAAGAAAATTTTAATATTTCCGCACAACCTTTAGCCAAAGCTCTTTTGGAATTTAATCAACAATCTGGCCTGACAGTTGCGGCGCCTAGTGATTTGATCGTGGGTAAAAAAGGGGTCGCCGTCAGGGGTGAGATGGGGCCTGAAGAAGCATTAATTCAGATATTAAGCGGCTCAGGTCTCAAATTATCACAAGCATCGACCGGCGCTTACCTGGTGACAGAATCATCAGGTTTTCAGAAGATTTCATATAATACAACCGCTGACTATCAAGAGGATATGGCTGTTTATGAAGATGATGAAAGGGCTGACGAGGTTGAAGGTTTTGCGCTTGAAGAGGTCGTCGTAACGGCGACCCGGCGGGAAACGGGACTGAATGATACGGTTGGCAGTATCTCTGCTATTGGCAGCAAAGAAATAACCCGTAGAAATTTTTCTGAAATGAATGATTATCTGCGTACGGTACCTGGTGTTAATTTTATTGAAGTGGGTTTAGGCAACAACGCAGTCATTGTCCGTGGTCTTGGGGTTGACCCGCAAAACGAGGGTATCACCTCAAGTGCGACGACGGGAATCTATTTTGGTGAGGTATCACTGTCTGGTTTGACGGCACAAGGTTCAGGTTCTGACCTTAAGATGATTGACCTTGAGCGGGTGGAAGTACTGCGTGGTCCTCAAGGCACATTATTCGGCTCTGGCACTCTTGCAGGGGCTGTGCGTAATATTCCAAAAGCGCCAAACCTGGATGAATTTGAAGGCAGTGTTAAAGCTGGATACTCTAATACAGCCAAATCAGGTGGCGATAATACCAAATTTGAAGCAGTCATTAATGTACCTTTGGTGGAAGATAAGCTGGCGGCTCGGGTTGTTGCCTACAGACACGATACCAGTGGCTATATCAATAATATTGCTGGCACGCAGTTGGCAAACGATGGCACGATTGTTCCTGGCTTTCCCGCAGCAACAGCTGTTGCCCTTTGGGGAGGCGCGGAACTTTACCAAGATGAAAGCAATTTAGGTGCTACCGACTATACAGGAGGACGTGTTTCGGTCTTGTGGAAGCCTGTAGATGATCTCAGCATAACATTTCAGCATGCCTATCAGAAAGCAGAGCAAAAAGGGCAACCCTATGTGGAGCTGGGGCTGGGGGCCGCCCCTTATACACAAGTCACGCTTCAGTTGGGCGATGGGCCGGAAACTGCCGGTCGACAAATTGGCCATGGGGACGAGATTCATATTACCAATGTGGTAGCTGAATATGACTTTGGCTGGGCCAGTGTATTGTCGTCTTCATCCTGGGTTGATGACAAGGGTGAGCGTGTTCAGGATGCAACCTCTTTTGGCGGTTTTCCGGGTATTCAATATGTAAACAGTTCTGCGGAGTTTTTTTCCCAGGAGCTGCGGTTTGTCTCTCAACTGGATGGACCTTTGCAGTTTGTCGCGGGGGTCTATTATGAAGAAGTAGAGGTTGACCTCTTAGTGGACACGTGGTCGACAACTGACGAGTTGGCGGCCTTCTTTGGCACTGCAACCCGCTTACTTATCGCAAACTCTGCGCAAAAGTCCGCAGATCAACTGTCTTTTTACGGCGAGCTTTCCTATGACATCACTGAGCAGTTGAAAGTGTCGGTCGGCGCGCGTCGTTTTGACTATGAAAAAAATTCTCATACTATTCAAGCGGGTATCCTTGGTAACTCTGATAATTTGGGCGTTTTTGATGAAACAGGAACTAATTTCAAGGCCAGCCTGTCTTACACGCCAAATGATGATACGTTGCTGTATGCAGAGTGGGCGGAAGGGTTTCGTTTGGGCGACGCTAGCTTCCCGGTGTTAGCTGAAACATGTGATGTTAATAATGACGGTATTCTGGATGGCACTTCGGTTCCTTTGAAGGGTGGGTTTGACTCTGACACATCGGAAAACTTTGAACTTGGGGCAAAAATGACATTGCTTGATAACAGGCTGCAAACCAATATTGCTGTGTATCAAGTGAACTGGGTTGGCATTCCTGTAAGTGTGTTCGGGGGGCTGGATCAGGATCCAAGAGTATGCCTTCAAGCCATAACGGCTAACGTGGGTAAGGCGCGTTCACGCGGCTTTGAATTCGAAACGATGTACCAGCTTACAGAAAGCCTTCGCGTAAACCTGGGCGGTGCTTATACCAATGCCAAATTGACAGAAGATGCGCCTGGCTTGGGGGCTTTTGCTGGTGACCGCTTGCCCGGTGCCGCTGATTTTACCGTAAATATCGGATTGCAGTACGAATATGATCTAGGAGATAATCCATCCTATGTGCGCGGTGATTATTCTTATGTCAATGAATTTTACAACAAGCTTGGGGAAGTCGGCACCAGAACGGGGGGGTATAGCCAGCTCAATATAAGTGCAGGTGTTTCCCTCTACACGGGTCAGTTGGATATTGGTCTCTTTGTGCATAACCTTACCAATGAGAATGCGCTAACACACGCAGATACGGTGGCACTTGATGACAGGGCCTATCGTTTGCGGCCCCGCACGATTGGGATCAATGTGGGCTATAACTTCTAAAGCTGAACTTCAAAAAGATGTTCCAATAGTATCAGGGCGGGCTTTTATGCTCGCCCTGATACTTTACAAGTCAATAACAGGTTTAGTTCCAGCTATCAGGTCGGAAACCTCAATGCGGCAGCGGCTCATAGTAGCAGGGTTGTTGAGCGGTTGTTTGTGGGCGACCTCTTTAATGAACGTGCAAATTATTATAAATTTTACATAGGAGCGGAGTGGAAAAGCCATGACAGATGATCTTAATAGAAGTAAGCCCAAGGATAGTGCGCCTGAATCGAAGAGCCCCGGTCGCCGTGATTTTATGAAGGCGTCAGGGGCGGCCGGTATAATGGCTGCCGTGGGCTCACGTATATTTGCTGGAGAAGCGAAGGCTGAAACGGCAGTTGTATCATCAGCCGCTGGGAACTACTGGGAGCAAGAAGACTGGCGTGCGCTTCCAAAGCGTACGATCCTTGGTTATTGCTGGCCCTGGCATGCTCGGCCTGGTGATACGCTGGATTTTAAGGTCAGCACCTATGCTGGTGGTCCCTATGAGGCTGATCTGGTGCGTGTGATACACGGGAATATCTGGCCAGCGCAGAAGATGCAGAAGGAGCTTGAGCTTGAAGCGCCTTTTGCGCGCCAATATCCGGGACGGCATCAGATTTCAGCCCCCGGCTCTTGTGTGGAAGTTCCTGAATCCAGGGGCCTGAATAATATCAAAAGCTTTACGGTGCAAAGCTATGTCTTTCCCTCCCTCATACTGAAGAAGGGTGAGAAGCTTCACCATTATCCGGATACTTATATTGGCCATGAGGGTTTAGGTATTGAAGAGACTGAAGAGGTTATTGACGAGCAAACACTCGTTGCGCGCTGGGACGAGGAAGCTGGTACTGGCTGGTCCTTGTATCTGGACCGGCAGGGCAGACCGTCTTTTAAGATAGCCGGCAGTAATGGTAAAACCCATAAGATTATACTCGGACGGCCATTATTGAAAAAACGTTGGTTTCTGGTCGCGGCCAGCTATGATGCTGATAGCGGTAGTCTTAAAATCTCAAGCGAACATATAGATGGCTATTTTGCCAATGAATATGCGGTGCGTCCCCAAAGTGCTACCTTGGCCTTGCCAGCAGGAGCCAAGCCGAGGCAAAAAGGCGTGCTGCGATTTGGGGCGACGACAGGCCGCAAGCGCGGTAAATATTACCGTGCGCCGGCACAGGTATTAAATGGCAAGCTGGATTCTGTCCGGCTGACCCATGGGGCGTTGTCGCCTAAAGAAGTTCAGGAGGTTTCTGGGCTGGTCGTGCCAAAGAAGAGAGCCTTAAAAGTTATAGGCTTTTGGGACTTTGGCAAAGACATTGGCACCACCAAGGTGCATGACCTATCAAAGAATAATCTGCACGGTGAGACCATAAATCTGCCTGACAGAGGCGTTACGGGGGTACGGTTTGATGGCAGTATTACGGAGTGGACGGTGAAGCCGGATCATTACGGTGCCTGTGCGTTTCATGATGATGATCTTTATGACGCCCAGTGGGAGACGGACTTTTCTTATAAAGTCCCCAAGGGGCTACCAAGTGGTATATATGCTGTACGCCTGAAGCATGGGGACTTTATCGAACATATTCCGTTTTTCGTGGCCCCGCCAAAGGGCCGGACAACGTCTAAGGCGGCCTATCTGGTGCCGACGGTCAGCTATTCGGCCTATTCCAATATGGATGAGCATTTCTCTCTGAATATACCCATTGCCCGTAAACAGTTTGATGGCTCTACAAAGATAGAGAAGGATCATTTTGTTCATCCATCCGTCGCAGGCCTATCTCCTCATGAGGCGGCTTTTTATGCCAAACATCGCCGCGAATTGGGGGGCGGGGTTTATCGGAACCATACGGGAGGAGGATATCATTGGCATGCAACTCAGAAAGTGCCAAACCTTAATTTAAAACTGGCCGCTGGCTACACCAAGCTGTGCATGGATACCTTTCTGACCGACTGGTTCTATGCCAAGGGTATTGAGGTGGACATCATTACCGACGATATGATGCAGGCCGAGGGGGTTGACCTTCTTAAAAACTATAACGTCATCCTGAACGGCCATCACCCGGAATATTATTCCAGTGAGATGCTCGATGCGGTTGAGGGTTATCTGGATCAGGGCGGTCGTTGGATGTATCTTGGCGGTAACGGCTATTGCTGGACAACCCCTTTCCATCCTACTCTGGACGGTGTTGTGGAGGTCCGCAAGAATGTTGGCGGGGGCCTTCTTTTTGGCGGTGATTATTGGGGCGTCCAGCAAGCGGTTAATGAATATGATGGCCGGGATGCCGGCTTGTGGCGTAGTGCGCATCGGCCGGAGCAGCGTACTGTTGGGGTCGGATGGGTTGCCTCTCCCTATTCGACGCAATCTGTGCCTTACAAGCGCACGGAGGCGGCTGGGGACACAAGGGCTGCTTTCATCTTTGCCGGTGTGAAGGGGGAGTTGCTGGGAAGCTTTGGCTTAAGCGGCAATGGCGCGGCAGGGTTTGAGGTTGATGGGGCCAGCTTCGATAAGGGGACGCCTTCCCATGCGCTGATCGTTGCGCGTAGCACAGACTTTGGCAAGCCCTGGCACTTTATGCTGGGGGGGCTCGAGCGAGAGGAATTTGCCCCTCGCTTTGCTATGCCGCGGGCAGATATGACCTTCTTTGAAACCTCCAAAGGGGGTGCGGTATTTAGCGTTGGTTCCATGTCTTATATCGGCTCTTTAAGCCACGCTGGCTATGACAATAACATCTCCCAGATCACTTTGAATGTACTCAGCCGCTTTATGGATAAAAAGCCCTTCCGGATGCCGGAAGGGTAATGGATGAATATTCGAAGAAAAATAATTATGAAGCACCCTAGAAGGGATAAGAATGTCATGAATAGCTATATGGGCAAGGAGAGTTATGTTGGAGGTGTATATATGAAGTGGATAGTATGCATATTGTTGTATGCAATGAGCTTTTCGTGGAGTATTGCGGAGAATCCAGCGGAATTTTCAGATTCTGAGACGGCTAACAAGGTGACTATTGTCATTAATACGGAACTTGGAGAAATTTATGTGGAGGTTGATACGGGATATGCGCCAATCCCAGCAAATAATTTTCTGAGATATGTTGATGCGGGTCGTTATGATGACAGTGTCTTTTACCGCTCTATACCGCATTTAAATCTTATTCAGGGCGGGCTAGCCGGACAGGCAATCAAAGAAGGGCATTATGATAATTACCTTCCTCTCCGTTTTCCGCCCGTTCGCCTTGACTTGCCAACAGGTGAAGATCGTAAGTTGAGGCGGGGTTCTCTTGCTTTTGCTCATGAGTTAGGTGACCCTCAACAAGTTGGGGCAGAGTTTTTACTCATGACTGACGAAATCCCATCCCTGAACTATAGATATAACGAACATGGTAAAGTGTCTGGGGTAAAGCATTTTGGCAGGATTGTTAAAGGCATGGAAATAGTTGATCAGATTTATAAGATGGAAATCAAGGGGGAAGCAAACTTAGCTTGGGCGAAGGGCACAGTACTTACAAACTATGTGAAAATTTTTTCCATGAAAAGGTTGGTGCCATGACTATTCCTACTTCTATACAAATACAAGAAAGACCACTCATTCTTGACAGAGTGAAATATGAGTGATGGGAAGTTTATCAGAAAAATCATTATGAAGAACTTATTATATAGGATGGCGGCCTCTTGGGGGTTAGCTGTCCTGGCGGGTAGTGCGGTTATAGTGTTGCTTGCGGCTTGCGGCGGGACAGGCGCAGCTCCGTCACATGATAACACCAAATTGCAGCAGACATTGCAAATAATGCTTCAGGATTTTGTTAAATCTGATGATGTGATGACAGGCGCATCAATATACGTTATCGCGCCGCATCTGGATCTTGAATGGGGTACGGCCATTGGTGTAACGGAGCGGGGTGGTAGTGTCCCATTGACACCGGAGCATCCCACTTACATCTCCAGTGTTACAAAATCATTTGTCGCGGCGGCTATTTTGCGCCTTCATGAAGAAGACCGGATTGATATAGAGGCGCCGATAACACGTTACTTACGTGAGGACCATCTGCAAATATTAAAAGATGGCGGTTATGACGTGGATCAGATTACCGTGCGACATTTGTTGATGCATACCTCAGGTTTGGCGGATTTCTTTTATACAAAGACCTTCGACCAAATGGCTCCAAAACTCATGTCCGGTGAACTTGTCCATTTGTTCACGCTTGAAGAACAGCTGAGAATGGCCATGGAAGATAAATCTTACGGCAAGCCGGGGGAGGTCTATCACTATAGTGATACGGGCTATATTCTTCTAGGCGCCATGCTTGAGAAGATCACAGGCAAATCAATGGCAGCGGCCACCCGGGAACTTGTCGATTATGACAATCTTGGTCTTAAGAATACCTGGTGGGCGGTTTTGGAGCCTCGCCCAGTTGGAGTATTGCCCCGCGCCCATCAGTATTACGGCGATTATGACAGTTATAATAATGACCCGCCCTTTGATCTTTATGGCGGCGGAGGCATGATCTCGACACCTGAGGATATGGCCAGATTTTTCCAAGCACTGTTTAAGGGCGGCGTTTATGCCAAAGAGGACACACTTGACCTGATGCTGACCACATTGAAAGACAAGGGGCCCAAGCCGGAAGACTTTAATGGGCGAACAACGCCGGACTACTATGGTCTAGGGATTTTTCGAGGGCAAGCCGGCGATATTATGACGTATGGTCATGGCGGCTGGTGGGGGGCTTATGGGTTCTATGTGCCGAGCCTTGACATCGCGATCGGCGTCACGACAACCCGGCAGGAATATTCCAAAACCATAGAGGGTTTTTCCAGCACCCTATTAGAGAAAATACAAGCGGCTTGCAGACCTTTATCAGCTAAAAGCCCATCCGACCCGTAACATACCCCAACATCATTAAGGTAAATTTATGACCACCGAACATATCACACCAGGCACAGATGGGAAACTATCCAGAACCCTTGGGTTGACCACGAGCTTACTGGTCTTTGTCGGGTATATTGTCGGGGCCTCGATTTTTATCTTGCCGGGTACGCTTGGCGGGTCAACGGGCCCTGGGCTTTTCCTGTCCTATATTCTGGCGGCGATCCCGGCCATATTCAGTTGCGGTGTTGCCGCCTTCGTTGGCAGTGCCTATCCGGTACCCGGGGCTGGGTTTGTTTTTGCCAGCCGGATGTTTCCCCCCATTGGTATGGCCACGGCAATCTGGACATTGGTTTTTGGCGTTACCATGGGTATTCCGCTACTGGCCTTTGGTTTTGCTGACTATATCAACTATTTCATCCCGGGACTGAACCGTCAGCTTGTTGCTGGTGCTACAGTAATAATATTCACGCTGGTGAACTGTGGCCGGGTGACGTTAACAGCCATGGTACAGGGCGTGTGCGTATTGATATTTTGTGTGGGTTTAATGATATTCAGCATTGGCGGGATTGTCTCTGGCGATGGTAAAGCATTGGAGCCTCTGTTTCCCAATGGACTGGAGCCGGTGTTCTTTGCCGCGCTGACCGCCTATTTCTCCTATCTTGGAACTATGGTGGTGATGGAGATGGCGGGGGAGATAAAAAACCCCTCCCGAAATATTCCCCTTACTTTGATCATAGGGTTCAGTATCCTGCTGCTTGTCTATACCTCGGTCCCTATCGCTTTGATGATGAACCTGCCCTGGGATATGCTTGGAGCTCGTGGTAATGGATCAATCGCCGTTATTACGGCTTCTGAGACTTTTTTACCGCCGGGCTGGACGAATTTTATTGCCATGGGCGCATTATTGGCGGCGGGAACCTCCGTGAACGGAACTTTATTGTCTCAAAGCCGGGACGTTCTTGCCGCTTCAAGAGAGGGGCTGGTGCCGAGGTCTTTGGGCCATGTCAATGAGACATCCCATGTGCCGATCCGGGCGGTTGTCTTTCTGTCGGGACTTTCCCTGCTGGCTATCCTTTATGGGGCCAACATCAGGGCTTACGCGGACGTGGTGGTCTTTGGCGTTATGTATCTACAGGCGGGGCTTGGTTATGCCGCATACCGCTATCCTGACCGTTACCCAGAAGAATATGCCGCCAGTCCGCTGCGATACCCCCGTTTGGTTCATTCATTCTTTTCGCTGGGCCTGATGGTGTTTTCTATCGGGATCATGGGCATGTTCGCTTACCGGAATATAAATATGCTGCTGATCTTCCTGGTCCTGCTGGGGGTCGTTGCCATGATTTTTAGATTAAACGAACGTAGAGAAGCCAAACAAAATGAGTAATGCGAAAAAGTCACCTTCGGATGGTGTCTCCACCCCACGGCGTTTCCGGTTTCAAGGCGGGGCTCGGGTATTATGTTGATGGATCAAAATTCGCCTATGCCCTTGACTAATATTCAAACGCTAATCTCCGATTATGTTCATCATTATGTGAAACTATCTCCTGAGCGAGAGGCGGTTGTCTATGGCGATCAGCGAATAAGTTACGGTGAGCTGCAGGATCAAGTGTATCACTGCGCCAAGGCTTTATTGGCCATGGGGGTCAAGAAGGGCGATGTGGTGGCAACGCTTTGTACGCCCCGGCCGGAATATTGGGTTATATTTCTAGCCACCACAAGTATTGGCGCCATATGGATGGGGCTCAACCCTAAATACAGCCTTGAGGAATGCCGATATATAATCGGGGATGCCAAACCCAAACTCCTGTTCGCCATGGCGGAATTTGAAGGGCGGGACTATAGCCCTATGGTGAGTAGCCTATTATCAGAGTTTGACTTTCTTGAGCAGGCGATTGCCCTAACAGAACCCATGCCAGGAGCGATGTCCTATGGGGTTTTCCTTGAGGGGGCAGCACAGATAGAACGGGATAGCTACCGGCAAACAATAACAGCTGTAGATACGATGGACCCGGCTCTGCTGGTCTATACCTCGGGCTCCAGCGGCAGACCTAAGGGAGCGCTATTGTCCCACTATGGATTATGCTTTGGCGCCACAGCACAGAACCAGCACTTTAAGGTCACGCAGCCCAGTATCATCTGCAGCTTCCCGATCAATCATGTGGCCTGCGTTGCAGATACCTGCTGCGTTATTCTGGTGGCTGGCGGAACTATATATTTCCAGGAGCGGTTTGATCCAACACTGGTGCTTAAAACGGTCGCCGCCGAGCGCATATCCCTATTGGGCGGTGTGCCAACCATGATATTGATGTTATTGGACCACCCTGACTTTAAGCAAACTGACTTTTCCAGCGTGGCCCTCTTCATCTGGGGCGGGGCAGCTATGCCGGAGCCAACCATTAAACGCCTGCAGAAACTGTTCCCGCGCCTGATGAATGTCTACGGTATGACAGAAACGGCGGCCAATACGACGTATAGCCGGGATGATGCCAGCCTAGAGCAGTTACGGGATACCATCGGTCATCCCAGTCCCTATATGCCCTGCCGGATTGTTAATACAGAAGGCAAGATCTGTGAGATAGGGGAGCAGGGCGAGCTTCAGTTCAAGGGGGACTATCTCCTGCTGGAATATCTTAACCGCCCTGAGGCGACGCGCGATGTCTATACCCATGATGGCTGGCTCCATACGGGGGATGTGGGTTACCTGCGGGACGATGGGGCCATCACACTTATCGGGCGTATGTCGGATATGTTCAAGTCGGGCGGCTATAATGTCTATCCCCGGGAGATAGAGCTGCTACTCGAAAGTCATCCATCTGTGGATATGGCGGCGGTCGTCGGCGTGCCGGACCCGCTCTATCAGGAAGTGGGCGCCGCCTATATCCAGTTGAAACCCGGGTGCGAAGCGACGGGAGAGATGTTGCAGGCCTTCTGCAAGGAAAGCCTCGCCAACTATAAAATACCCAAGCATTTTATTCTCACCGCCGAACTGCCCATGCTGCCCGTGGGGAAAGTCGATAAAGTTGCGCTTAAAAAACGCTCTTTGAACCAGGCAGATAATCCCACGACCTCACAATCACAACATCAGGTAATGATATGACAGACAATAGCCACAAGATAATCGACTTCCGCGTCCGCCTGCCGGAGGCCTTGCGTCCGGATATAGACGTCCCCAAAGAGAATAGTCTGCAATATGACGCTGTCCTGGGGACAAGTGATAAGTTTGGGGCCTCACAGACGACAGAGGCATTGCTGGCGCAGATGGAAGCTGCGGGGATTGATCATGCGGTTGTTCATGCTGAATATGAAGTAGGAGATCCGGCGGATGCTTTAAACCAGGCCGTGGCAGATCTGGTCAACGAATATCCGGCCCGCTTAAGCGGTATTGGGACCATCAGCATGAAGGACTTCAGTATAAAAAACGCTCTGAGGCAGGTTACGGAATGTGCCGAGAGGGGCATGATCGGCCTGTCTATTCAACCAGCTTTTTTTGGGATGACCATAAATGACAAGCTGCTCTATCCGATCTATGCCAAGGCCATAGAGCATAATCTGTTGGTCGCGCTGCATACGGGGGTAAATTACACCATGAACAAACCGATGGCCGGGGAGAACCCCATGCTTATTGATGAGGTATGTTGCCATTTTCCGGACCTGACCGTCGTGGCTTCTCATGCGGGCTGGCCGTGGATTGCCGAAATGGTCGCCGTCGCCCGCAAGCATCCTCAGGTCTATATGGAGTTCGGTGGCTTATCCCCCAAATATGTTGGTGCCCCGGGCAGCGGCTGGGAGGTGATGCACCGCTTTATGAATAGTGTGTTGTCACAGCAAATACTCTTCGGCACCGACTGGCCGGTGATGGATCACGCGCGGGTGATCTCAGAGTGGAAAGACCTCGGCCTTAAGCCTCATGTGGAACAAGCTTTGTTGGGCGGTAATGCAAAGAGGCTGATAAAGAAAACATCTCTGAATAAATGAGAAGTTATGATTAAAAATATTTTTATTATCAAGCGCCATAAAATCAACCCTCGAAGTCAGATTGAGAAAAACATTCATAGTAACCGTGGGATTGTATAGGCAATTGTAATGGCCTTGTGACGAAAAGAAAATTTATAAAGTTTATTTAGAAGGAGAATAATTTTATGTATAAAATTTACCGAAACTGTGGCGTTATGATGTTTCTCCTCGCGGGATTTCTGTATCCTTCATTGGTTTATGGAGCAGAACCCGGGGAACTTGTTGCAAGCTGGATTGAAGAGATTGGCGTGCCCAAACCAAAAGATTTGCCGCCGCGTGGTGATGAGGGAGAGGGGCCGTTCGAACATCTAATCATAAAGGATGTGTTTATCATTGATGGTACTGGTGCACCAGCATACGGCCCCGCGACAGTGACGATTGAAAAAGACCGTATTGTGGGAATTTCCAGAGGGGAGCATGCTAGTTATTATAAAAACAATATTAAGGGCGGGGTCGATACCAAGGTTATTGATGGCAAAGGAATGTATCTGTTGCCGGGTTTTATTGATTCCCACTTTCATTATGGTTCCGGTATTTCCGCCTATTTCGGTAAACTTAATGATCCAGAATATGTGGCAAAATTAACTTTGGGTCACGGTATTACCACGGTGCGCGAGGTGGCTGCTATCTGGGGGCTTAACTGGATGGTGAGGCATAAAAAGCGCAGTGATGCCGGTGAAATTACTGCCCCGCGTTTGGTTGTCTATCCTCAATTTCCAGGTCTGATGGAACTCAAAACACCTATGCAGGCCCGAAAGTGGGTGCGTACAGTGCATAAACGTGGGGCAGAGGGTATAAAATTTGCCCGTAATGAGTTTGATACACCAATGGATATGTATAAGGCCGCCATAGAAGAAGCAAAGGCCCTTGATATGGAAATCTCTGATCATCATAGCATTGATAAGACAACCACATTGGATGTTGCGCGTCTTGGGGTGAATAGTTCGGAGCATTTTTCCGGTCTACCTCAAGCAATGCGGACAGGTGGAACGATCAAGAAATATCCGGTTGATTATGTGAATGGCCAGTATGAAAAACGTTTGAAGGGCGATGAGGCTTATTTTTGGGGAGATACTGCTCAGCCGGGGTCACAAAAATGGCATCAGACGATCGCGGAACTTATCGAACTTGACCATACGTTGGTGCCAACTCTTGCAATTCTTGGTGACCGGCGAGATATGATGGCTCTGCGTCAAGCTGAGTGGCATGATCAATTCACAATGCCTTATTTGATGAAAGCCTTTGAACCCAATCCCAAAATTCATGGTTCAGGGACGTTAGATTGGACAACGGATGACGAGCTTATTCAAAGAAGAAATACTGATATGCTAATGCAGTTTGTGGATGACTTTAAAAACGCCGGAGGTCGTGTTGCTGCTGGCTCTGATGCGGGTTACATTTATATGCTTTATGGGTTCGGTTTTGTCCGGGAGCTTGAATATCTCCGAGAGGCTGGGTTTCACCCTCTTGAAGTTATCCAATCCGCGACTTTGAAAGGGGCAGAACTTATGAACATGGAAAAAGATCTGGGCAGTATTGAGGTTGGAAAAAAAGCGGATATGGTACTGATTTCTGAAAACCCTCTGACCAATTTGAAAGTGCTCTATGGGACAGGCCACAGGCGCTTCAATTTCGATTCAAGTAAAATGGAGCGTGTCGGGGGCGTCAAATACACGATCAAGGATGGCATTGTTTGGGACGCAAAACAGTTGCTAGTTGATGTGCGCAAACTTGTTGCAGGGGAAAAGAGTAAATAAGTTGAGCATTGTTCCAGATGCTGGCCATGCGACTCTTATTGATGATGGCGTATTTTATATGAAGGCCGTGCGAAAATTTATGGATGAGTCTCTTAAAGTTGGAGAAGCAGTTGAATGACGCCTTTTGCAATGTTTTTGGTAGTATCCGGTTGTCCCTGCAAGGGCCGGTTCATAACGTTCTCCTCACAATATTATTAACAGGATGTGTCATGATTATGGGTAATAAAATGATTGGAATTGTCGGTGGTGTTGGCAGCTATGCGGGGCTAGATCTTATCCGCAAGATTTACGACCATACGGATGCCCGGTCGGATCAGGAGCATTTGCCTGTTTCCATGCTTTCTGTTCCGCATACTATAGGGGATCGCACGGAATATCTCCTGGGGGTTACGGATGTTAATCCTGGGCGTTCTATTGCCGGGGTTATAACGACCCTGGTTTCACAGGGCGCTGAAGTGATTGGTATACCCTGCAATACGGCTCATGCGTCCAGTATTTATGATGTTATTCTGGAGATGTCCCCGGATAATTGCAAGATCATTCATATGATAGAAGAGGTGGCGCGGGAGATAGTGTCTTCTGGTGCTGTGAGTAAGATTGGCCTGTTGGGCACAACGGGAACTCTTAGTTCAGATATTTATAAAGATACCCTGGCAGGTTATGGAATTGAGGTTATTTACCCGTCGGCGGATATTCAAAGCCTGTTTGTCCACCCGGCGATTTACCATCATGATTATGGCATCAAGGTATATTCCAACCCGGTGATCACTAAAGCACGGGATGACCTGTTTATGGCGGCATCTTACCTGTCCCGTAAAGGGGCTGAGGCGATTATTCTGGGATGTACAGAGATCCCCCTTGCGCTCACAGAAGGGGCCATCGATGATGTGCCGCTGATTGATGCCACCACGCTACTGGCAAAAGCCCTTATCAGAGAGTCACAGGCTGCATGATTTACTTAACTCAATGGAGAGAATAGATTGTGATTAAAGCGCAAAGAATATTGATAACAACATTATGTCTGCTGATGGCTGTGAGCCAGCTGGCGAAGGCCTCACAAAGCGTAAAATCCCGCATTGCGGTGATTTATTTTGCCCATGAAACGGTGACCTTCCTGCCCAATGATACGCTGATAGAAAACTTCACCTATACTGGCTCACCGGCCAAAGGCAATGACCTGTTGGCCTATGAGGGCTCTGGTTACCTGGGCGGCTTTGTCAAGACGGTCCGGCAAGATGATGATGTTGAGCTGGTCGGGATAGAATCTCCCCTATGGCCGAGCAGTGGTATTGGGTCTGGCTGGTTAAGCCAGGCGACCTATGAGCATTTTGCCGATGGCATTATTGCCGACCTGAAAGAGCAGGGCGATTTTGACGGCGTATATCTGCGTCTTCATGGGGCTCTGGCCGTGCGCGGCGTAGCCCGTCCGGAAGCGGACCTGGCACGCCGCGTCCGTGACGTCGTCGGCCCCGATGCTTTTATTGTTGGTACCTTTGATCCCCACGGCAATGAAGATGACCAGTTTTTAAAATATGCTGATCTGGCCTTTACGGCAAAATATTATCCCCATTATGATGACTATCTTCAGGGAGAGAGAGCGGCCCATATTCTTATGCGCACGATCCGCGGCACCTATCACCCTGTCCATGCGGTGCGTCAGGTGCCCATTATCACACCCACAGTATCCCAGTGGACGGGTAAGTCCCCGTGGAGTGACCTGGTGCAGCGCGCCTTGATATGGGAAGCGCGGGCCGCTGATGTATATGTGAATATCTTTTATGGCTTTCCCTGGTCCGATGTGCCGGATGTGGGCATGAGTTTACAGGTCATCACCAATGATGACCCGGCATTGGCCCAGAAGATTGTGGATGATATGGCGCAGTTCGCCTGGCGTAAACGCAAATCACTCGTTGACAGCAACGGTATTCATCAGATGGAGGAAGGGGTAAAGCGGGCTGTTAAGGCGCTGCAGACAGGTCAAACCCCGGTTGTGCTGGCGGATTATAGTGATCGCTCCGGAAACGCCACCTGGTTATTGGCAGAAATAAAACGACAAAAGCTGAGCGATACGGTTGTCGCCACCATCATGGATAAACGGGCCATAGAAGATATTCTCTCTCAGAAGGCTAGACCTGGGGACAGGGTTGACATCATGGTTGGCGGTTATGTGGATGATGCGGCCGGCGTACCGGTGCCTATTAGGGGTACGATCTACAGGATAAGCGGGGGGGTCTCTTCAGAGGGTATGCCCGATAATACAAAACCGGAAGAGCTTTGGATAAGTATAAAATTTGGCCGCAATAATCTGCTTATCCTCAGCCCTAATCTTGAACAGATTACCGATCCCTTTTCTCTGAGGACTATTGGGATAGAGCTTGAGGATTATAAAGTCTTTGCCGTCAAGTCACGGGTCCATTTTCGGCGCGGCTTTGACGATACCGGCTTTGCCAAAACCATATTGGTGGTAGGGCCGCCACATTCCTATTTTGGGACGGTACATCTGGAAGCACTGCCCTATCAGAATGTGGACTTGAAGAACTATTACCCCTACAGAAAGGAAGAAACAGAATGAGTAAACAACATAAAAAAGACTTGTCGTTGATTTATGGGAAAATGTCAAAACTCCTATGTTTGAGCCTTGTTCTGATGATCCCGTCCCCAGCCGTCATGGCGGCATCCCCGGAGGCTGCCCTGACCATAGGTCAGAATTATACTCTGGCATCAACATATCTTAAAGAAGACCGGCCCTATTCTGTCTATCTGCCGGACGCCTGCAAAACAGGCGGTGCCAGCGCCCCATGTCCCATGCTCTATATTCTGGACGGTGAACGTACCTTCCATCACGCCAGCGGTGTGTTGGAAACCATGAGTTTACATGGGCAAATCCCGCAGATGATCATGGTGGCCATAGCCAATACGGCGGACAGAACAGGGGATCTGACCCCGACCCATTCTCTGGATGATGGCTTTGGTCGTCAGGACCCATCCCGGTCGACAAGCGGCGGCGGGGAACGCTTCCTGGATTTTATAGAACATGAGCTTATCCCTGAAGTGGAGGAACGTTACAAACCGATGCCCTACCGGATATTGGTCGGACATTCTTTTGGGGGACTGATCACACTACATAGTCTGGTCAACAGGCCAGCGTTGTTTCAGGGGCATATTGCCATTGATTCAAGCCTATACTGGGATAATAATTCATGGCTCAGGCAGGCCGAGGCAAAGCTTGAGCAAATGAAGACGATCAAGAATCGGGTATATGTGTCTGTCGCTGAATATGCCCCCAAGGGTAATATGGATATCTCCAATCGTTTTGAAAGGCCTGGCGAGCGTTTTTCATACGCCCTGAAGGCAAATCAATCGCCGCATCTGCAATCGACCTATCAACAATTTGCCGGCGAAGATCATGGCTCGGTAGGTTTGCCAAGCCTTTATTACGGCCTTAAGTTTGTTTTTGACGGCTATAAGAACCTGCCGCCCTCCGTAGAAAGCCAGGGCCTTGAGGCGGTGAAGGCCTACTATCGGGATTATTTAGGTCTCTATGGTATAGCGTTATCCCCTCCCATGGCCATTATTGCCAATTTAGCGCTTACGGCGGAATTAAACAACAGGTACGATGAGAGTATCGCGTATCATACATATAACATCAAAACCCATCCAAAATCCGCCGGCAGTCATTATGCTCTGGCAGAGACATACAGACATATGGGGAAGACTGATCAGGCCACCATTCATTACAAGAAGGTCGTGGAGCTTCATCCCAAATGGGCGGAGCATATCGAGGTAATGATGTCAAGTATGAGCCAAGAGCAATGATAAATACGCCATATGCAGTAAGAGATCGTATGTGTGATGTAACAACCTTTCTGGACGTAGAATATTATGACCAAGCATAAAACCATTAACGACTTAATAGACCTCACCGGAACAGAGATCGGTGTCTCTGACTGGATCCAGCTGACCCAGAAGAAGGTTGATCAGTTTGCACAACTGACCGAGGACCATCAGTTTATCCATATCAATCCGGCGGAAGCCCGTGCGGCGGGTTTTGACGGTACGATTGTCCACGGGTTTTTCCTGTTGTCCCTGATCTCCAAGTTCCAGTTTGACCTGATGCCGCCAATTGACGGGGTGTCTTCCATATTGAACTACGGCCTTAATAAAACCCGTTTTATCGCCCCGGTGCCGGTGGGCAGCCGAGTGAGAGGCCGGTTGAGCATCAAGGCGGTTACGGAGCGTAAGGCCGGACAGTATCTGATCACCTGTGAAACGATCTTGGAGATCGAAGGCCTAGAAATCGAAAGACAGGATAAGCCGGGCTTTATAGCCGAACATCTTGGCCTTGTGATAATGGCATAAGCCATAAAATATACTATCCAACAATATATCCAGCAATATATTCAGAAAAAACATTCAAAAAAATATTTAGGCAGAAAGAATTCATATGACGATTACATTTAAAGACAAAGTCGCCCTTGTGACGGGCGGCGGTAACGGCCTTGGCCGGGAATATTGCCTGGCGTTAGCGGGGCTTGGGGCGAGGGTGGTGGTGAATGACCTTGGGGGGACACTGGATGGCTCTCGTGGAGATGCCGCCCAACCTGCCTCCAATCAATCTACCGCAGCCCAACCTGCTGCAGCCCTTTCTGCCGCAGAGAAGGTCGCCGCAGAAATCCGCAGCCTTGGCGGTGAGGCGATCGCCAGTACGGCAGATATCACCGACTATGATCAGGTTAAAGGGATGACTGAGGAGGCCATGAACAAATGGGGACGCATAGATATCCTGATTAATAATGCTGGTATCTTAAGAGACAAGACCTTCAGCAAGATGAGCCCGGAGGACTTCCAGAAGGTGGTGGATGTACATCTGTTCGGCACCATGAACTGCACGAAGCTGGTCTGGGATATCATGAAAGCGCAGGGCTATGGCCGTATCCTGCTGACCTCATCATCCAGTGGCCTGTTCGGGAACTTCGGCCAGAGCAACTACGGGGCCGCTAAAGCGGCCATGGTCGGCCTGATGAATGTGCTGCATCATGAGGGGGCTAAATATGACATCCGGGTTAACTGCCTGGCCCCGACGGCGGCAACGAGGATGCTGGACGGATTACTCCCAGAGAAGGTCGAAGCCCTGATGGCGCCAAAGCTGGTGGCCCCGGGGGCCTTATATCTCGTCAGTGATGAGGCCCCGAGCAAGACGATTCTGGGGGCCGGGGCCGGAAGTTTCTCTGTAATACGCATCTCGGAGACCCCTGGGGTTTTCTTGGGCGGGGAAGAGACGACGGTGGATGACGTGGCTAAAAACTGGGCAACTATCAGCAATCCCGAAGGCCAGACAGAAATGGCGGCGGCCTTTGAACAGACCAACAAGTTTGTGGAGCTGGCGGCCAAGTCACTGGGTATTACGTTGACTACAGATAGAGGGAGATAAGTCATGAGAGAAGCTGTAATAGTCTCCACGGCGCGCACCCCTATTGGTAAAGCTTACCGGGGGGCGTTTAATAATACCCCGGCGCCCACCTTAGCGGGCCATGCCATAAAGCAGGCAATTATAAGGGCCGGCATAGACGGCGCGGAAGTGGATGATGTGGTGATGGGCTCTGCGGTTCAGATGGGCTCAAGCTTTATGAATGTGGCCCGCAACGCGCTCATTCGGGCGGGATTGCCGGTTACGGTGCCCGGACAATCCATTGACCGTCAATGTGCGTCGGGCCTGATGGCCATTGCCATCGCGGCCAAACAGATTATCTGTGATGATATGACCGTCACCATAGGCGGCGGGGTGGAGAGTATCTCCCTGAACCAGACGGCGGATATGTTTATGATCAAGGATCCCTGGATTATACAACATAAGCCCGCGCTTTATATGACCATGCTGGAGACGGCAGAGATTGTCTCACAGCGCTATGGCATCAGCCGGGAGGCTCAGGATGACTATGCGCTGCAAAGCCAGCAGCGCACGGCCATGGCCCAGGAGGCGGGGAGGTTTGATGATGAGATCGTCCCCCTGCCGTCGGTGATGAAGCTTCAGGATAAAGCCACAGGAGACTGGTCTGAAACTAAAGTGCTGCTGAGTAAGGATGAAGGCAACCGTCCCCAAACGACGCTGGAGAACCTGCAAAAGCTTGTCCCTGTTCAAAGCCAGGGCCAGGAAGTGCAGGAGGGGAAGTTTATCACGGCCGGCAATGCCAGCCAGCTGTCTGACGGGGCGTCGGCCTGCGTGATTATGGAAGCCTCGGAGGCGGCCCGTAGAGGCTTAAACCCTTTAGGCATTTACCGGGGTATTGCGGTTGCGGGCTGGGAGCCGAGTGAGATGGGCATCGGGCCCGTCTTTGCGATCCCCAGGCTTTTGAAGACACATGGTTTGAGCATTGATGATATTGGCCTTTGGGAGTTGAATGAAGCCTTTGCCTGTCAGGTCATCTATTGTCGGGACAAGCTGGGTATTCCGGGTGATCGCCTGAATGTGAACGGCGGTGCCATCTCCATTGGTCACCCTTACGGCATGAGCGGCGCCCGTATGGTGGGCCATGCGCTGATAGAAGGCAAGCGGCGGGGGGTGAGATATGTGGTGGTCACCATGTGCGTCGGCGGCGGCATGGGGGCGGCCGGCTTGTTTGAGGTTTGTTAGGGGAATGCGGCATAATTTCTGGTGATGTGAGCCGAATAAGCTTGATGAGTTCCTCCGTAGAAGTTGATCTCTGTACCACACAGATGGAGATTGATGAGGACCCGGGGTCGGGTTTTGGCAACCCCCAAGGCCTGTCACCTCTTTGGAATATTACGTCACGAGGCAGAATGATGAGCTAACGTAGCAGACAAAGAAGGCGCTTATATCCCCCTTATTATGATTGGCAACATGATCAGCAACAAGGCGGCAGGTAAAGGATTACCGCAGATAAAGGATTATCGCAGGAGATTATATAGAGAATAACAAATGTCACATTCTGTAACCAGAGCAGCCTCTTCCCGCAGCGTCAATGGCTGAACCTAGGGAGCCGTTGATGGGTAAGGACTGGGTGCGGGTTCCCTAGAGCCTGTCACCCCATTGGAGTATTAAACGGCCGGGTGGAATATGGCGATGTCGGGTGGAATATTAAACGACAGGACACAACGGTGACGACTGCTGACTAAAACACTTTAATGAACAAGATAATGCGTTAACGCAACAGACAAAGCCAACAGATTGAGATCGGAAACCACAGGACCAAGTAATGTTAATGAAAGCCAACCAGAGAATATTAGATGCCGTCGCCAACCTGACCTTGCCTAAGGACCGAACCTTTGGCAAGGCGGTGCTGCCGATTGTTTGTACGGCGCGTTATGAGAACGGTGCCTGGTCTGAGCTTGAGCTGAAGTTTGATGCGGATGTCCAGGTCTCTTCCGGATCCCCAGCTGTGCAATATGCCCAGAGTATATTTGAGGGTATGAAGGCCTATTGGATGGATCAGGAAGAGCCACAGATCTTCCGGCCCCATCACCATGCGGCCCGTTTTAAGATGTCCGCCGAGCGGCTGTGTATGCCGCCAGTGCCAGAAGAGATGTTTGTGGCGGCGGTAAAAATGATCACCTGTCTTTATAAAGATATTATCCCCCGAGAGGTCAATAGCGCCCTTTACCTTCGCCCGTCCCTTTACGGCGATGATTATTCCCTGAGTATTGAACCCTCGGACAGTTATCGCTTTACCGTCCATGCGGCGCCGACGATCCCTTTCTCTTTGGAGATGATGTCGGTATTGATTGAGCGGCAGCATATCAGAGCCTCACTGGGCGGCACGGGTAATGTCAAGGCGGCGGGCAACTATGCGGCGGGTTTTGCGTCTCTTAAAAGAGCCCGGGCTCTGAACTGCGCCACAAGCCTGTGGCTTGATCCCCTTGAGGGACGCTTTATAGAAGAACTCTCCCTGATGAACTTCTTTATTTTCATGGAGGGCGGGCTCTATACGCCAATGATGCAGGATAGCTTTCTGAGCGGCATCACCCGCCAGTCTCTGATCATGCTGGCCTATGAGCTTGGGATCAGGACCGTGGAAAAAAAGATTGATATCAACGGCCTGATTGCCCGCCTCCTGAAAGGAGACAATATTGAGGCTTTCTCCACCGGCACGGCCGCTGTGGTCTCCCCGATCAGATCATTGAAGGAAGCTGACGGGACGGAATATGTCTTCGGAGAAACCCCGGGGTCCATAACGCAGACTTTAAGAAAGCAGCTTCTTGATGTTCAGGAGGGCCGGGCAGATGACAGGTTCGGATGGATGGAGACGGTGTGACCACAGCTGATTATATATATAATATCCTAATCTCGCCTGAAGAAACAACGCTTGTCATTATCGATCACCAGCCAGCGTTTTCTTCCTGCTTCGAAAGGCAGGATATCGACCGGGCTGAAGATGCGGCGGTGTCCTTAATCAAGGCGGCAAAATCCCTGGGTATCCCGACTATTATCAGTATGGTGGAAACCAATGTGATTGAGGGAAGCATTAGCTTAAAACTTCACAGAGCCATTGGTGATGCCGCCATTCTCCCCCGAACCGGCTTTAACCCCTGGGAGAACAGGGCTTTCACCGAGGCTGTAAGCCAAGCAAACCGGCCCCGGTTACTGATCGCGGGCCTGTCTGCGGAAACCTCCCTTAGCCTCACCGCCCTATGCGCCCTGGAGATAGGCTATGATACGTATGTGGTTAAGGATGCCTGCCTTGGCCAGACCCGAGAGAGTTATGACATGAGTTTTGAGCGCCTGACCCAGGCCGGTGTTGTGCCGGTCAGCTGGCGGCAAATCCTGATTGAATGGGAAAGGGGCCCGGTCGAGGCCAGCCTTTTGAGACGCTTTAGCCGCTCCAGAAAACCGGGCCATAAACCATCTGTGAAAGAATGACCAGATCGTTTTGCCAGCGCTCATGATGATATGTGCGTATTATAATTACCGTGAGTCTCGATTTTTGAGCATTGTGAATATGGGTTCTGACATTTTATGAACATAGTTTCTAGTCTGACCGGGAACATGTTTTGCGATTTTAGCAGCCTCCTTTCCGGTCCGATTTCCACCCTCATATTACCCTTACTTTAAGGGGTATTTTATACAAGTTTTAGGTGCCGTAATTCAGCCTGAATTGTATGGAAAGTAGGGTGTTATAAAAAATAATACAATCTAAAGCAGGCGAGGGTAGGGCTCAATATATTACGACAGGAGCATACCTATGACATATGTAAAACCACAATCTAAATTATATTTACCATCTCTCCCTAATGCCTTATCCAGCTATGACTATGTGGCCAGCCTCTCTGGCAGCGCCCTTGCCTGGGAATATCTGCGGCGCCATCCGGACTATTGCCGGGACTGGCGCATCAGCCGGGCGGGCAGATTAAAGCCCCTCCGCCTGACCTCGGGGACAAAGCTTATTAGAATACGGCGGCAGTTTTTACGGGCCCTGAAGTGGGGGCTTTATTTCTTTCGTTGACCCCGCTTTATCTGCGCTGGAGGCTGACCTATTCTGGTGCTTTGGGGCAACGATAATCTCAGCCTATGCCCGGGAAGTCATAAATGATCACAGCGGGACGATATCGCTTAAGGATATTGCCTGCCGAAAGGCTCTCCTGAAGATGCCTCACAATGGCCAACATCTGTTGCTCACTGATGGCCAGTATAATTCACACGTCCTGTGTCAGGGCGATGACATTCGCTGTGATCCCATTTTAATTGAATTGATCGTGGATAATATCTGGAATTGCGGGCCTCAATTGAAGGCCATTAAACTATTTGCGGACCACTGCCGGGGCAAATCATTAGCCCATCATTCTTCCAACAATCCCCCCTCATGCAACCATAGAAGGACACCTGATATGACCCATAAAAATACATGGACCGTGGAAGGCAGGCGCAACCGGGATGCGTTGGTCGCCCTTGATAAACGTATGGCGGGTTGGTCCTACCGTGAAATCGGCATCTTTCTATATGGCAAACAAGCTGTGGGAGAAGACTGGAATGATCCCAATCAGACCATGAAGAACCGCCTGATCCGAAGTGTCAAGCGCGGCATCAGGTTCAGGGATGGGGGCTATAAATCACTCATTCATTGATGTTTGGTGATGATCGGGGCGGTAACTTCTCGTCTGATGCTTTGCAAAACCACGGAGGTATTGCGTATTCCTACGATGGTGAATATGGATTTCTGCGGGCCGTGAACATGGGCTCTTCCTCATCGTGAACATAAATTCTTGTTTGCTTGGGAGTATTTTTTCTATCTCTGTCAGGGGATGTTTTGCAAAACAGCAGGGGTATCGGTGTCGGCCACCATAGTGATGGATACTGCCGCCCTTGGTTATATTCAATCATGTTGTTTCTTCTTAAAGCAATTTCTGGAGAAACTTTATGACAGAAGAGACAAAGATATTATCCAGCCTCATGGTTGGTAACCTATATGGCTATAGCCTGGAAGATAACACGCCCTACCTTACCGTGGCGCAGGCTGCCGCCCGATTAAAGGTTAAACCTGAGACCCTGGATAAATGGCGACAGCAAAGTCAGGGGCCCCTGTTCCGGCAACATGGCCGCCGTATTGTCTATCACCTGCATGACCTGGACTGCTGGTCCGAGGGTCAGAAACAACAAACGGCCCGGCGTTATAGGGCGGCGGATGACGGGCCGAACATGACATCATCGGATATAGAACCAGATGAGGGGTTGGATATAGGGCTAGGCAGTAAGCCGCCGGATATAGGACCCAAGACAGGACCTGATGAGGGGGGAGAAGCAACATGACAGGCTTTCTTACCCGGGTTCATCTTCATTATGGCAGAGATTTATTCAACAATTATATCCGTTTTGGCATTCCTAAATATCGTGATGACTTCACAGGTCGCGAGGCTTATGAATATTATCCCGCAGGCGCTATCTTCGGTTATATTAAGTGGCAGGCGAATGATTATGACACAAAAAGCTGGCGGTTCTTTGTCCTGCGTGCTGGCGATGATACCACGCCTCAACAGGTCATCTATGGCATAACACCGGGCGCAGAAATACTTGCTGACATCTCGGGCAAGGAACGGGTGCAACGTTTTTTTAAGGCCATAGATCAGATCGAAGCCCGGGATATTGACGGCAGTGATGTGGCCCCCGACTATTGGGTTCAGAGTAATGCGCGGATAAATTCATCTCTTGATCCTCTGCCCTATAGGCCGGAACAGCATCGGGCATGGTTGTTGGAAAGGGCGGTATCATGACAAAACGGTTAATGATATTGGCATTTGTTGGGAGTGCCATTGCCCTTACCCTGACCCCCATGGCAGTCAATGTTCAGACCAGAATAACCTATAACCCGTCGCCCAGCGCCCCGGTTGGCTTCTACCTTGTGGCGGCATTAGAGGGCCCGGACGAGCTCAAAAGGGGTGACTATGTCATTATTCCAACGCCTCAGAAGTTCAAAATGATGGCGGCGCAAAGACATTATCTGCCCCTGAATGTTCCCCTCATTAAGCGGATTGTTGGCCTGCCCGGTGATCAAATCTGCCGTTGGGGGGAGCTGGTTTATGTCAAGGGAAAGCCTGTTGCAACGGCCTTAAAAGTTGACAGTCAAGGTCGCTTTCTCCCCGTTTGGCAAGGTTGTTTAACACTGAGTGACAAACAGTTTTTTGCCCTGATGGACGCGCCCGACAGCTTTGATGGCCGTTATTTTGGACCTTTATATGTAAGCGATGTGGTTGGCATAGCTACCCCGATTTACATTCCGTAATCAAGAAGAAGGAAAAGTACCTTAATGAAGAGGCGGTAAAAGTTGAAGGCCAAGGGAAAGTAAAGGGTTGAGGGCAAGATAAAAGGAATATGGGCGTTCCCTACTGGAACCCGGATCTGCACATCTTTAGAGGAGCCCACAAGGGCTCATAGGGGTGGGCTAGGTTTTTGCACAATTGAAGGTTTGAAGGGAAATGGCGAGCCCACACAGTAGAAATACACCTATTTATCAATGGATTATATGTTTGGAGGTCAAGCTAGTGACGGATGATTTCGATGATGTATTTCGCCCTAAGCTCGGAAGGCTCAGGGACATTGGCCGTAGCTCTGGCAAGCGCTATGTAAACCGTGTGCTGAATGCGGCGGGCAGGATGAACCCGAGCTTTGGAAAGACCCGATCCCGTAATAGCTTTACCGGACGTAATATTGGCCGGGGCAGTCGTGCGGTTGTACCATCAAGGATGGCGGGAATTAGGGGGCGACGGGTCGTGATCAAGGCGCGTTTTGTAAAACTTGCTGGAACAGGATTTGGTAAAGCAAGCAGTCACCTTCGTTATGTACAAAGAGACGGCGTTTCCAAAGAAAATGAAGAAGGTAAACTCTATAACGCTGACCATGATGAAATTGATGGCGAGAAATTTCTGGATCAAGCAAAAGAGGATCGCCATCAGTTCCGTTTTATCGTTTCGCCGGAAGATGCCGTAGAACTTGACAATATGAAAATTTTTACCCGTGATTTGATGCTGCAGATGGAAAAGGACTTAAGCGCCAAGCTGGATTGGGTGGCTGTCGATCATTATAATACGGATAATCCCCATACCCATATTATTTTGCGCGGTGTCGATGATCAGGGCCAAGGTCAGAGTCAGGATTTGATCATCGCACGGGATTATCTTTCCCATGGCTTGAGGACAAGAGCCTGTAATCTCATGACCGATGAACTCGGGCCGCGTCAGGATCATGAGATTGAAAATACTCTCCGCCGGGAAGTGCGCCAAGACCGGTTCACGTCAATTGACCAGGGTATAATTCGACAAGCGGAAAATAGTATCATTGATTTGCGGATTGATGGCGTTGAAGACGGTAGTAGAATGTCCCGGCGCGGGTTTGATTTATCCCGCCTGAAGAAATTGCAGACTATGGGGCTCGCCGAAGAAGTTGGCCCTCTTCGATGGCGGCTATCAAAAGATATGGAATCCACTTTGCGTGATCTCGGGCAGCGTGGGGATATTATCAAAATGATGCATGCTGAAATGAAACGGCAGAAGCGTGACCCTCTACGGACGGCTTATGAAATTTTTCGACCAGCGGAGCAACCTGACAAGGTAATCACCGGCAAACTTGCTGCCAAAGGGTTGTCCGATGAATTTAATGACCGCTATTACCTAGTAGTAGAAGGAATAGACGGTAAAACCCATTACGCTGATATTGGTCAGCAGAATGATATTGGGGAATATAAAACGGGAAGTATTGTTGAACTGAAAGACAAATCAGTTCATCCAAGGAAAACGGACCAGTCAATTGTCAATATCGCCGAAGAAAATAACGGGCTTTATAGCGCGGAATATCATGCGTTTCACGATCCTGGTGCCTCAAAGGAATTTATCCGTGCCCATGTGAGAAGGCTGGAGGCTTTGCGGCGGGTTAATATCGTAAGGCGGTTTACGGATGGCAGCTGGAAGATTCCTGACGGCTATCTGGATGATGTTACAGATCATGAGCGCAAACACGCAAGCCGTTCACCGGTAGCCACTACCATCCGGTCCCGCTTCTCACTGGATGTTCAAGTTTCAGCAACAGGGGCAACGTGGCTGGATAACACTTTGCTGGATCAGAAGAAATTTCATTTGAGTAATGTTGGTTTTGGAGCTGAGGTTGATAATGCCCTCAAGCAAAGGCGAGCTTATCTTATGGCTGAAGGGTTTGCCCGTGAAACGGTTCAGGGTATAACGTATCAAAGAGATCTACTTAAAAGACTTGAACAACGGGAACTCTCGAAAGTGGCTGTCACGATTGCCGAGGAAACGGGCAAGGCGTTTAGAAGGGTCTGCAAGGGTGATCAAATAGAGGGCACTTATACCAAACCAGTAGATCTGGTGAGCGCCAAATATGCTGTTATCGAAAATTCAAAAGAGTTCACTCTGGTCCCGTGGCGCTCTGTGTTGGAACGGGCTCGGGGGCAGTCTGTATCCGGGGGTATTAACAGTAGAGGGGGTGTTTCCTGGAATATTGGTAAGAAGAGAGGGATGGGGATTTCGTGATTAAAGAATATTTAGATTTTTCTATTTAAAATTTGCAAGCCATCAGAAGGTTTAACCCCATTTATTTCAGTATTGACATTAATGATTGTATCAGTTTTTCTCTAGCCTTCTTAACAAAAAGAATATACAAAAAGATAAGCTTATGAGTTGCGGCTTTGAAATTTAATAAATCAATGCAGATATAATATAAAGGTATATCATGCCAAATATAATCCAACGTAAAGTAATGTCAGTTCCAATGGAAGAGTTACATTTCGATTACCGCAACCCACGTCTTGCAATGGAGTGGGATGAATTATCAACAGGTTCCGATCGTGATGTGCAAATGATCGAAACCCTAGATGAGGAAGCTGATATTGGTGAATTAATTACATCAATACTTCAAAACGGATATATACCAGTCGAGCCATTAATTGTTATTAAATCACAAGATAAAATATATCGTGTTTTAGAGGGGAATCGTCGTCTTGCAGCGATGCGACTTATAAAGGATTCATCACTAGCAAAAGAGTGTGGTATTAAAATTGATTCCACCCAAGTCGTTGACGATATTTTGAGGTCTTTCGTTACTGTACCAGTATATCAAGTAGATACTGAAGAAGAGGCTCATGCCTTAATAGGCTTTAAGCACATTAAAGGCCCTTATAAATGGGGCTCATACGCAAAAGCGAAATTTGTGACAAAACAATATCTAGTCAGCAAAACGTCAATTGAAGACATTGCGCAATCTATCGGTGATGCACACAATACTGTCAGAAAACTTATTGGTAGTATGCTAGTTTTAGAACAAGCAATTGCGGCGAATTTATTCGAGATTAATGATCGCGCTAAAGTTGGACCTTTTGGTTTCTCGCATTTATATACTGCGCTGGAGAAAGCGGAGTATAGGGATTTTATCGGCCTAAGCCGTGACTGGAATAAAGCCCCAACATCAGCTCCAGTACCTGAAGAAAATTTTTCTGAACTCAAAGAAGTATTAGGTTACCTATATGGAGTAAAATCAGAGAACAAGCCCTCACTTATAAAGTCTCAGAACCCCGATCTTTCAAATTTAGGAAGAACCATCGCTAATAAAGATGGACTTAATGACTTGCGAGCAGGGCTTTCATTAGATATTGCGTATGATAATGTGAGGCCAGATGACGAGTTTTTTAATGAAATTATTAGAAAGACGTTGGCTCAGGTCAATGCAGCAATGGCTGCTACCACAAGATATGACGGCGAAGATGATGAAATAGTGAGAATTGCGAAAAAAATCTCGCAAGGAGCGAGTGCATTGCTAGGTTCAGTAGAAATGATAAATACAAAAAATAAAAAAGAATAACATCGGATTATAATTTATGGCCTTTGTTAAGCCTTCTATTTCCTCGAAATCATCAATTAATGACATTGCTGACTGGATTGAGCTAAAAGTTCTCCAGTCAGAATTTAAACGGTTTAGATTTTCTCAATTACATCGCATGCAAGACGATGAAGGTGATGCCGCAAGTTCTAATTATGAAAAAATTGATACCGAGCAAGAAGAAAATATTTTAGACTGGATTGAGGAAATTACTAAACGTTCCAATAGTCTTGGCAATTCATATCCATTTATCCTATCCAGAAAAGAAATCCGATTGAAGGATTTAACCGCCGAACTTAATCAGGGTAATTATGCTTACCTATTGTGTTTATTTTTGTCTCATGCCAAAGATACGGATGCTATTGAGGGAACACAATTTCTAAAACTTAAGAATAATGATCCAGCAAGAGAATTATTTCAGGTCATTAGTACGATTGCAGCCAGTGGCTATATTAATGGCTCGTCAATATCATTTGGTTGGCCTCGACAAGACCAATCAAATTTTCCTGATGCATTAAAACGCTTATGTCTTTATACTGCGGACGGGGCAAAGTTTGCAAAAAACCCCCATGCAGCAGCTCCAAAAAGAGTCAAGGACTTTGAAATTGATATTGTGTCATGGATACCTACCAATGACAATTTACCCAATAAAATGTTTTTAGTTAGCCAAGTCGCTTCAGGTGAAAATTGGACATCAAAACCCCTTCGAAACAGTATCCTTGCTAAATTGACTTACTGGCTTGAAAGCGATTTTTCGTCAAGGGAAAATATTGCGACAGGACTATTCATTCCATTTTGTATTGAACCACAAAATGGAGAAACACGTGCAGAAAGATTGGAGTACCTATGTGGAGGTTCACTGGGGAATCTTATTTTTTATAGAGACCGCATACCCTTTTATGTAGATCAAGTATATAGAAGTAATATGAATTCAAAAAAAGAGATACTTATTGAGCGCGTAAATGATTTTGAGAGTATTATTTCTTGGGTAAATGAAAAACTTGAATTATTAGCCTCATAATTTTTTTGCTGGCAGTATTGACATTTCTATGCCAAAAATGCAAAAAAGATATAACCTTGAGGTACATATGTCAAAATTCTATACTCCACTTCGGTATCCGGGAGGAAAAGGCCGTTTAACAAATTACATTGCGCAAGTAATGAAGTTAAACGACCTACAAGGAGGATCATACATAGAACCATACGCTGGTGGAGCAGGAATCGCCATAGAATTGCTAGTCACTCAGCAAGTAAGTCACATTCATCTAAATGATTTAAACGGGGCCATTTATGCATTTTGGCATTCAGTGTTACACCAACCTGATGAACTGTGCAGCTTAATTTCCGACACCCAAGTTAATATGGAAAATTGGTTCCTTCAAAAAGAGATTATAGAAAATCCTTCTAATTATTCAATTTTAGAGCTTGGTTTCGCTACTTTCTTTCTGAATAGAACAAATAGGTCTGGAATTATTTTCAATGGTGGCGTCATTGGAGGTAAACAACAAACTGGAAATTGGAAAATTGATGCCAGATTTAATAAGCCCGGCTTGATAGGTAGGATTAAGGAAATCCAAAAATTAACACATCGGATATCTTTGACACAGTTGGATGCTTCGGATTTTGTGAGTATACTTTTACCAACTATGCCTAAGAAAAGTCTAGTTTATTTTGACCCTCCTTATTTTGTTAAAGGCCAAGGACTATATCAAAATCATTACAATCCTGATGACCATAAGAAAATAGCTGGTTTAATCCAAAGTGGCATCAAACAGACTTGGTTAGTTTCATATGATAACGCCCCAGAAATATGTAAATTATATAAGAAAAGACGTCAATTAGAATTTTCTCTTAACTATAGTGCTCAATTAAAATATAAAGGCACTGAAGTAATGATTTTTAAAGATAAAATGACAATCCCTGATCAAAAATCCCCACTTAACGTAGCTGCTTAAATCCGTACTTTAAGGATAGAACTCTTAATTGTTGAGCTTTCAATACCGAAATCCACTACTGACGAACAATATTTAAATTTAAACAAAAGATTTCTGTGCCTTTTATACATCTTTCTAGGGTTTTCTATTTCTAGAATATCGTGAAAGGGGTTAATTGGTAATTTTTTAATGTGATTCTCAAAAAAAGTTTCTATCGATACTCTCAACTGTGCAATAAACCTATCAAAAGTTCAATCTGCGGCAACTTTTTTTAAACGTGACTAAATACCCCAAAACTTCCCTCAACATTATTGAACTATTTTGAATGGTTAAACATTAGTTATATCAATATGTTAGCAAATTTTTCTCCTTGACATCACTCCACATTTAGCGGCTTTCTTGAAGCAGAGCACGGGGCATTTCCTGTGCTTTGAAAGGCGTAAAAATGACCCCGACAAAATTTCTGATAGGCCAGATCGTCCTCGTGTTTGCTGTCGTTCTCCTGACCACCTGGAGTGCGACTGGGTGGGCGGCTCATATGCTGGGCTATCAGACTATGCTTGGACCGGCATGGTTTATCGTTGATGACCTGCCGGTCTATTTTCCTCACCGGCTGTACCAATGGTGGTATGCCTACGATGCATATGCGCCAGAGGTTTTTAACAAGGCGGGCATGCTGGCAGCCGGTGGGGGTTTGTTTGGGATCATTATCGCGGTTCTCGGATCTCTGTGGCGCGCAAGGCAGGACAAACATGTCACCACTTATGGCTCAGCTCGCTGGGCGCGACCGGAAGAGATCCGGGAGGCGCGGCTTTTCAAATCAGAAGGTGTTTTTCTCGGACGGCATGGTAAAAATTACCTCCGTCATGATGGGCCGGAGCATGTGATGGCTTTTGCCCCGACCCGGTCCGGTAAAGGGGTGGGTCTTGTGATCCCCACATTGCTCAGTTGGACAGATAGTGCCGTCATTCACGACATCAAGGGCGAGAACTGGCAGCTGACAGCCGGATGGCGGTCAAAATTCTCCCACTGCCTGTATTTCAATCCCACAGACCCTCAATCTGCCAAATTCAATCCTCTGCTGGAAGTGCGAAAGGGAACCCATGAAGTGCGCGACGTGCAGAATATCGCAGACATTCTGGTTGACCCCGAAGGCTCTCTGGAAAAACGCAACCATTGGGAAAAAACCTCCCATGCCTTGCTAGTCGGGGTGATCCTGCATGTGCTCTATGCGGAACAAGAAAAAACTCTGGCGCGGGTGGCCAGTTTCTTGAGCGACCCGGACAAGCCCTTTGAGCGGACCTTGAAAGATATGATGGCCACCAATCATCTGGGCGGTGGACCAAAATATCATGGGCATAAGGTTCACCCGGTCATCGCGTCTGCCGCCCGTGAACTTCTCAATAAATCAGAAAATGAACGTTCCGGCGTCTTGTCTACTGCCATGTCGTTTCTGGGGCTTTACCGCGACCCGACAGTGGCAACGGTGACATCAGCCTGTGATTGGCGGATAGCGGACCTGATGGAAGGTGAAAACCCCGTATCACTCTATCTGGTGGTGCCACCATCAGATATTTCCCGAACCAAACCACTTGTGCGGCTGATCCTTAATCAGATTGGCCGAAGTCTGACAGAAAAACTTGCCGTAAATTTGGACGGCGATGCAGGCCGCAAGCATAAACTCCTTATGATGCTTGATGAGTTTCCGGCTCTGGGACGGCTGGATTTCTTTGAAAGTGCTCTGGCCTTTATGGCGGGGTATGGCATTCGGGCTTTCCTCATTGCCCAGTCGCTGAACCAGATCGATAAAGCCTATTCCGAACATAATAGCATTCTTGATAATTGTCATGTGCGGGTGGTGTTTGCCACCAATGACGAACGGACAGCTAAGCGGGTGTCAGACGGTCTTGGCAATGCTACGGAACTCCGTGCCCAGAAAAACTATGCGGGTCACAGACTTGCCCCTTGGCTGTCCCATGTGATGGTCTCCCGGCAGGAAACCATGCGTCAGCTGTTAACACCCGGTGAAGTGATGCAGCTTCCCAGTACGCAAGAGGTTATCATGCTGTCGGGGCATCCGCCTATCAAAGCCAACAAAATCAAATATTACGAGGATGTCAACTTTACGGACCGCGTCCTGTCCCCACCGGAATTACGCGCAGACGGTCGTTACGCGGACTGTCCGGCCCGGAGAGGGGATGACTGGTCTGGACGTATCTGTCCATCTGATGTGCGGCCCAGCAATATTGAAGATCATAAAACTATTGATCAGATGGAGGAAGGTGGCCTTAACCGCCATCCAAACCTTGATGAGACGGTGGTGTCCCTTGGTCAGGATCTGGAAGAGGATGTCTTCAGCCTGCTTGATGATGACATGGATAATCAGCTTATCGTTAAAGACGCTGATCCTCTTAAACAGCTTACGCCCGTACAGCGCGCCCATGAAGTGACCCGCGATGCGGATCGTGAAATTGGAATGTAATATGACACATAAACGCATTCATATTTATTTAGGCGATGATCACAGTCGCATTCGGCAGGAAGCCAAACGGCGCGGGGTTTCCGTCTCCCACCTGAGCCATGCTGCCCTGATGGCTTTTCTGGATGCCGATAAGGATAAACGGGAAGCATTGGTATTGCGTCGTTTTGACCGCCTGTCACGTCAGATGGGAAAGATTGACCGGGACCTGTCGGTTATGACAGAAACGCTCGCCCTGTACATTCACTATCAATTGGCCATCACGCCGCCGGTGCCTGTCAGCGATCAGGCGGCGGCCAAAGCGCAGGCGCGGGAGCGTTTTGCCCAGTTTATCACCCGGGTTGCCCGCCGTATGGCACAGGGCAAAAATACCATTCACGACATCATAGAAGAGATTTCCCCGCGCGAAGAAGATTTCTTCAAGTTGGATCTGGAGGCAGATGATGAGCCGTCATAAAGTCACCCTCAGCCGTCAAAGAGCTATGTTGCAAACGGCTATGGGACCAAACATAGGTCATGCACTGGCGGATAAGTCTGTCATCGAAGTCATGGCCAATCCAGATGGTGCGCTTTGGCTCGACAAACACGGAGAAGGCCGGGTCAGGGCAGGGGGTATTCTGGCCGCTGACGCTGAACGTATTATCCGCCTTGTAGCAAGTCATATCCACCTTGAATGTAATGAGATGTTCCCGGTCGTATCGGCGGAACTTCCAGAAACCGGGGAGCGGTTTGAGGGGCTGTTGCCGCCTGTGGTGGCGTCGCCCTGTTTTGCCATCCGTAAACCGGCAGGGGTTGTCTTTAGGCTCGCCGATTATGTCAAAGCACAAATCATGACCCCGCTGCAGGCCAGATATCTTAAATCCGCCGTTGAGGACAAGAAAAACATTCTTGTGGTTGGTGGGACGTCCAGCGGTAAAACCACCCTCACCAATGCGTTACTGGCAGAACTTGCCGACCTTGAGGAGCGGATCGTCATCATTGAAGATACCCGTGAACTCCATTGCCCGGTGGCTGATCTGGTGTCGCTGCGCACCAAGCCGGATGTGGCCAGCCTGTCAGATCTGGTGCGGTCAACCATGCGGCTGCGTCCCGACCGGATTATCATCGGTGAAGTGCGGGGGCCGGAAGCGCTGGATATGCTGAAGGCCTGGAACACAGGTCATCCCGGCGGCATTGCCACCTTGCATGCCAACGGCACCAGCTCCGCACTTTACCGATTGGAACAGCTTATTCAGGAGGCGGTGATTTCCGTTCCAAAACGGCTGATTGCAGATGCGGTGGATGTCATTCTGTTTATCAAAGGTCGCGGTGATGCCCGCCGGGTGGATCAGATCCGTGAGGTTACTGGCCTTGACACGGGCGGCGATTACAGGCTTCGGAGACCGGAAGAATTACCCCCTGAACCAAAATCATAGATCACATAAAAGGAACTCAAAATATGAAGAAACTAACCCCATCATTCAATAGACCAGTAACACAATCACTGGCCATTATGACTGTCCTGATGCTTGGTGTTGTCACCGTACATGGTGCAGGTTCTGGCCTGCCGTGGGAAGCCCCCTTGCAAAGCATATTGGATTCCATCACAGGTCCTGTGGCCCGGATCATTGCGGTCATGGTGATTACCTTAACCGGTCTTACTTTGGCTTTTGGGGAGAGCAGCGGCGGGGTTCGTAAACTCATCCAGATTGTTTTCGGCCTGTCCATCGCCTTTGCTGCCGCCAGCTTTTTCCTGAGTTTCTTCAGCTTTTCCGGCGGAGCGGTTGTGTAATGGAGCAGGGATTTATCATACCACTGCATCGTTCGCTCACGGAGCGGATCATGCTTGGCGGAGCGCCGCGTAATGTGGCCATTGTTAACGGCACCCTCGCTGCCGCCATAGGTCTTGGTCTTCAGCTCTGGCTGGCAGGGGGTGCGATCTGGCTGGCAGGTCATAGTGCCGCCGTTCTTGCCGCCAAAAAAGACCCCCAGTTTATGGACGTCATGATGCGTCATATTCGCCATAAAAATTATCTGGAGGTGTAATGTTTAATCTAAGCGAATATCAAAAGCGTCCGTCACGCCTTGCAGATTATCTGCCGTGGGCTGCCCTTATCGCCCCCGGCGTAATTCTCAATAAGGATGGTAGTTTCCAGCGAACGGCCCGCTATCGCGGACCTGATCTGGATAGTGCGACACAGGCTGAGTTGCTTATCATTAGTGCCAGGGTCAATGATGCCTTGAAGCGTTTTGGCTCGGGATGGGCTTTGTTCTTTGAAGCAGACCGTCATCAAATCAATGATTATCCAAAATCTGATTTTCCAGATGCGGCTTCCTGGCTGGTTGATGAAGAGAGGCGCGGGGCTTTTGAAGCCGAGAGCCTTCATTATGAGACGTCATTTTATGTGACCCTGTGCTATTTGCCGCCGGAGGATCGTACCAGCCATGCAGAAAATATGTTTTTGGAAACCCCCGGTCACAAACGTGCCTTTGATGCCCGTGATCATCTGCAGGCATTCATCGCCCAGACAGACCGGGCTTTTGATCTATTTGCCAGCGCACTGCCCGAATTTGAACTATTGGATGATGCTGAGACACTGACCTACCTGCATGATACGGTTTCAACTAAAAGACATCCAATCATTCCGCCTGAAACCCCGATGTATCTGGATGCTGTGTTGGCCGACTGTGCCCTGACAGGGGGACTTGAGCCCATGTTGGGCGAGGCCCATTTGCGAGTACTGACCATTCTCTCGTTTCCCGGTTCCACCACACCGGGCATTCTGGATGCGCTCAATGGCCTCGGGCTTGATTATCGCTGGTCCACGCGCTTCATTGCCATGGATAAAGCTGAGGCCAATCGCGCGCTTGCTAAATACCGCCGTCAGTGGTTTGCCAAGCGTAAAAGCGTCACGGCCATTCTGAAAGAAGTCATGACCAATGAACAGTCGGCTCTGGTGGATACGGACGCAGACAATAAAGCCGCCGATGCCGATGAAGCCCTGCAGGAGCTGGGCGGCGATCATGTGGCGTACGGATATTTTACCGCAACCATTACCCTGTGGGATGAAGACAGAGCCCTCGTTGAGGAAAAACTGCGGATTGTTGAGCGCACCATCAGCAGTGCGGGTTTTGCCGTCATTGGCGAGACGGTGGGTGCGGTTGATGCCTGGCTCGGCAGCTTGCCGGGCCATCTTTATGCCAATGTCCGGCAGCCAATTATTTCCACCTTAAATCTGGCCCATATGATGCCGCTTTCTGCTGTCTGGGCCGGGCCGGACTATAATAAACATCTGAACGGCCCTTCATTACTGATGGCAGAAACCGGCGGCGCGACGCCCTTCCGTCTCAACCTGCATCAGGGTGACGTGGGACATACAATCGTCGTTGGTCCCACAGGTGCCGGAAAATCGGTTCTGCTTGCCATGATTGCTTTGCAGTTTCGCCGGTACAAAGGTTCGCAGATTTATATTTTTGATAAAGGCGGATCGGCGCGGGCGGCAACCCTCGGCATGGGCGGGACATGGTTTGATCTTGGGGGAGAAAGTGATCTGGCTTTTCAGCCTCTGGCTCGAATAGATGATGCCGGCAACAGGTCATGGGCACAGGAATGGGTTTGCGGGCTGATGGCTCATGAAAAAACAGAGGTGACGCCCGAGGTGAAAGATGCCGTCTGGTCGGCACTGTGCAATCTGGCACTGGCCCCTGTTCTTGAGCGCACATTAACCGGACTTGTGGCTCTTCTGCAAAGAAATACGCTACGTCAGGCTTTGCAGCCCTATACCCTGAACGGTCCCCATGGCCGATTGCTCGATGCGGATGATGACAAGCTGTCTTTAAGTGATGTGCAGTGTTTTGAGATGGAAGAACTGATGCATGTCAAAGCCATGGTGCTGCCGGTGCTCACCTATTTGTTTCACCGGCTGGATGAGAGGTTTGATGGCAGGCCAACCCTTCTTATTCTGGATGAAGCCTGGGTGTTTCTGGATGATCCGGATTTCTCTGGGCGTATCCGGGAATGGCTGAAGACTCTCCGCAAATGCAATGTCAGTGTTATTTTTGCCACCCAGTCCCTGTCCGATATCGCAAACAGCAGCATTGCGCCCGCTATTATTGAAAGCTGTCCCAGCCGCATATTCCTGCCTAACGCGCGGGCGCAGGAACCGCAACAGCGCAAGGTCTATGATGCTTTTGGCCTAAACGCCCGGCAAATAGATATTATTGCCCAGGCTCAGCCGACCCGGGATTATTATTTTCAAAGCCGTCAGGGAAACCGCCTGTTTGATCTGGCACTGGGGCCGGTTGCACTGGCCTTTGCCGCAGCTTCCCCAAAAGAAAACCAGCAAATACTGGATCATCTCTCCCGCGAAGGACAAGGCTTTGCCGCCCGATATCTTAAAGCCAAAGGCCTCGCGTGGGCGGCAGATCTCATCACACATAAGGAACAATCTCATGAAACATAAACTTCTGTCAGCCTTTATGGCCCTTATTCTTGGCCTGACACCGATCCATACGGCAAACGCCATTTTCGGATTTGGCGATATTGTCTTTGATCCGACAAACTACGGCAGAAATCTTTTGACTGCCGCCCGGACATTACAGCAGGTAAATAATCAGATCCGGCAGCTTCGCAATGAAGCGCAGATGCTGCTCAACCAGTCGCAGAATTTGACCCGCCTGCCCATGTCTATTGGTGGCGACTTACAGAGGTCTTTGTTGCAGATGGATGTTCTGATCCGTAGTGCTAATGGTCTTGCCTATCAGATTACTGCCATTGATGCCCATTACCGAACTTACTTTCCGGAAAGATATGCGGCGGCCACAACAAGCACACGGATTTTGCAGGATGGTCAGGATGCCTGGAAGGCAGCGCGATCAGGTTTTCAGCATTCCCTCCATGTGCAGGCAGAAGTCATGGGGCAGGTGCGTAGCGACAGAATTGTCCTTGATCGCCTGATTATGGAAAGCCAGAGCGCAGGAGGTAATTTGCAGGTGGCCCAAGCCGGTAATCAACTCACCGCCCTGGCCGCCAAACAAACCATGCAGCTTCAAAGCCTGATGGCGGCGTCGGCCCGTGCCGATGCCTTGGAGAAGGCGCGTGTTTTGGCCCTCACAGAACAGGCGCGGGCGCGGTTTCAGCATTTTCTTGGCGATGGTTCGGCTTATACCCGCTAGGAAAAACAGAGCAGAGCGAGTCAAGCCGACCAGAGATTTAAAATATGTGCGCCGCCAATAATTTGGCGCCCCTGCGGAGCCTACGGGCGCAGACCGTGCTGGCGTGAGCAAAAAGGAAATACCATGAATGATCTGAATATCATCGACCAGTTCACCTTAACATTTGTCACCTTCATCGACAGTGGCTTTGGCCTGCTTTCCCCGGATGTGGCCTTCCTGACAACGATCCTGATCGGGATTGATATCACGCTGGCGGGCCTTTTCTGGGCTTTGGCGGAAGACAAGTCGGTCATTCCCGCCCTGATCAAAAAGGTTCTCTATATTGGAACCTTCGCCTATATCATAAATAACTTCTCTTTTCTCTCCAATGTGATTTTTAGCAGCTTTGCCGGATTAGGCCTGCAGGCCACCAGCACCACTCTGACCATATCGGATTTAATGCGGCCCGGTTTTGTTGCCGCCACAGGCTTTGATGCCGCCATGCCGATATTGATTGAAATGGGTAAGCTGGTGGGGCCAGTCGCCTTCTTTACCAACTTTGTCACGATCTTTGTTTTGGTTTTTGCCTGGATTGTCGTTTTACTGGCCTTTTTCATTCTGGCCATTCAGCTGTTCATTACCATATTGGAATTCAAGCTAACAGCATTGGCGGGATTTATTCTGGTCCCATTTGCCTTGTGGAATAAAACCTCTTTTTTGGCAGAGAAAGTTTTGGGCAATGTGGTTTCCGCAGGCATTAAACTGATGGTGCTTGCCATCATTGTAGGCATAGGATCCACCATCTTTGGGTCATTCTCAGCCTCCTTTACTGGACCTCACATCACTTTGGAACAGGCGCTTTCAACAGTACTGGCGGCCATGGCGTTATTTATGCTGGGGATATTTGGTCCGGGCATTGCGGCGGGATTAATCTCCGGTGCGCCTCAACTGGGAGCCGGGGCCGTCGCAGGGACAGCCCTGGGATTAGGTGTCGGCGCTGCCGCCGCTGTCGGGGTAGGCGGCGCTGCCGCCAAGATGGCAGGTGGGGCGGCTTCAAGTGCGGTTAAAGCCGGGTCTGCCATGGCAGGGGGTGCCAGCTCTTCTTATAATATGGCGCGCACGGCGTCGGGGGCCAAAGGTGCGGCTGGCGTTACCGCCGGTATGGCAGGTGTTGTCAAAGCAGGAGCCGGGGCTGTTCAGGACAGCCTCAAAAAGGCGGTATCCAATGTATCTTCATCAGAAACAAGTCCAGGATCTGAAACTACATCAGATGGCGCGCCAAAATGGGCGGAGCAAATCCGTCGCAATCAGCATATTCGGGAAGGCGCTGCTATGGCGGCTCACACGGTACGTGACGGCGACCGGCCCGCTTCCGGAGACACCCCAACCTTAAAGGAGGATGACGAATAATGTTTAAACGCACCATCAATAAATATGGCGAAACGCCGGTTGCCGTAACACCCTATCAAAAAGCGGCTCAGGTTTGGGATGAGCGCATCGGATCGGCGCGGGTTCAGGCGCGGGGATGGCGGTTAATGGCCTTTGCATGTTTATCTTTGGTGGGAATATTATCGACAGCCCTCATATGGCAAAGTCTGCAAAGCCATATCATCCCCTATATCATTGAGGTCGATAAGCAGGGCGAAGTGCGTGCCATAGGCCCGGCCACTGATAGTTATCAGCCGAGTGATGCCCAGTTGTCCTATCATCTGGCGGAATTTATCAAACGGGTTCGGTCCGTCTCCATTGATCCCGTCGTTCTGCGCGAACAGTGGCTGTCGGCTTACGATTATGTCACGGATCGCGCAGTGCAGGTGCTTAATGAATTTGCCCGGGAAAATGATCCTTTTGCCGATGTGGGACATCGGTCAATCTCTGTGGAAATAACCAGCATTGTCCGGGCTTCCGACGACAGCTTTCAGATCAAATGGCGTGAGCGCCATTATCGGGACGGGACGTTTCTGAAACTTGAAAACTATACCGCCATATTGACGATCATTTTTCAGAAACCGGCCACTGTCGACACCATCACCAAAAACCCTCTGGGATTATATGTTCACGGCCTTAACTGGTCCCGTGATCTTGACGTAAAAGGAAATGCAAAATGACAAAAATAACCCTCTGTTTGTTTATCGTAATAATGGCATTTGTATCCGGCTGTGCAGCGAAGCAAGAACAGCCGTCTATTCTCTATGACGCGGATGATTTTATGCCTGCGGTTATTGAAGCTAAACCTTCTTTGTCGACTGAAGTCATTACAGTTGCCGAACCACTCCCGCTTCCCGGTCAGTTGAAGCCGGTAGAGAAACATGCCGAACGGACCCCGGAACTTATTGATCCTCTTGAGCGGGTTGACAGAGCCAACATGGCCGCAAGACTTGAGCCGGAGAAAAATGGATATATCAATGCTATCCAGCGTTATCCCTTTGCGGAGGGGGCATTGTATCGGTTGTATGCCGCGCCGGAACAGGTCAGCGATATCACCTTGCAGAAAGGTGAGAAACTGATCTCCGTTTCAGCGGGGGATACCGTGAGCTGGGTATTGGGCGATACCAAAAGCGGGAAGGGGGCTTTAGCACAGATTCATATTCTGGTTAAGCCGGTCGCCCCCAACCTTAAAACCAATCTGGTCATCACCACGGACCGCCGTACGTATCATCTGGAAATGGAGAGTTTTGAAAATACCTATATGGCCTCACTGTCCTGGCGTTATCCCCATGATGAGTTGACCTCTCTCAACCGTCGCAACAGAGAAGCCAATGTTTCTGAAAATCAGACTATAGATACGGGCATAAATCTTGATCGTCTGCGCTTCCGCTATGAAATCACTGGTGATATGCCACCATGGCGTCCCGCACGGGCTTTTGATGATGGCCGCAAAGTCTACATCGAATTTCCCCAGGGGATCGCCCAGGGCGAAGCACCGCCTCTATTTGTCGTCGGGCCGTCGGGCGAAAGTGAGCTGGTCAATTACCGTATGAAAGGGCGATATTACATTGTTGATCAGTTATTTGCCGCTGCGGAACTGCGTCTCGGGGAAGGACCGCAGCAGGTGGTCCGTATCAGTCGTACCGGAGTGTCCGGAAAATGAGTGGTGATACAGAAGCTATTGAAGAGAAGATCGTGCCGGAAACGCTGAACCTGCGGGCAAACCCCCGTCCTGTCACCCGCATAAACCGCCGTGTTCTCATTGGTCTGTCAGCCACAGGGATCATTCTGATCTTTGCTGCCACATTCTATGCGCTTAAATCCCCATCCTCAACGGTTGTCGCGGATAAGGAACTTTATAATATCAAACACAAACAAACCCCGGAGGAGCTTGTCAGCCTTCCGGATAGCTACCGGGATTATACGCCGCCTGTTCTCGGAGCGCCGCTGCCTGGCGAGCTCGGGGCAGCGGTGCTGGATGCGGAGCAGAGAGCCGGGTTAGAGCCTGTTGCCCCAATTTCCAGCAGGTTACCGTTTCAGACAGATCATGTGACCGACATGGAACGGGCGGAACGCATTCGTATCGCTCAGCGTGCGCAGCAGGGAAGGGAATCATCCGTGTTTTTCCAGCTATCGCAAAAAGAGGCAGGCGGTAATGCAGAACCCATATTACCGGAAACTGTGGATGTTTCAGGCATAGTCGAAGACCCTCTATCACCCCCTCAGAATGATAATGATCAAACCAGAAAGAATGATTTTATAGCCCGTGGTCCGGATGCATCCATTTATAACCCTTACAAGATGCAAACGCCCCTATCACCCTATCAGGTCATGGCGGGAACCGTTATTGCTGCAAGTCTGATTACGGGCCTCAACTCTGACTTGCCGGGCCAGGTGATCGCACAGGTGACGCAGCCGGTTTATGACACGGTGACGGGCAATCATCTCCTTATCCCACAAGGCGCGCGATTGATGGGAAGTTATGATTCCGTGGTGGCCTTTGGTCAACAACGGGCATTGGTTGTCTGGCAGCGACTGATCTTTCCGGATGGCTCTTCCATTGTGATCGATAATCTGTCCGCTACAGATCGCGCCGGATATGCCGGGCTTGAGGATCAGGTGGATTTTCACACATGGCGGCTTATCAAGGGCATTGGCCTGTCCACCCTGTTCAGTATAGGTTCTGAGTTGGCCTTCGATGGCGACAGTGATCTGGTCCGCGCCATACAACAAGGTTCACAGGATTCCATTAACCGTGCAGGTCAACGAATTGTGGAACGCAATATCAATATTCAGCCGACCATTACCATCCGGCCCGGATATCCTCTGCGGGTCATTGTTCATAAGGACATTATTTTAACAGCCATTAAGGAGAGACACTAATGCCTTTGAAACTCGCCAAACTACCTAAACGCACGCCTGTCAAAATTACATGCCAGTTACAGGCGGATGTCCATGAAATGCTGAGCGACTATGCTCGAATTTATGAGAGCACTTACGGCATGAAAGAACCTATAGAAGAGCTTATTCCTTTCATTGTGGCCGCCTTTCTGGAAGGCGATCACGCTTTCAAAAAGGCACGTCGGGAACTTGAGGTCGGGGAAAGCCCAGCCACTGAGTTTGGCCGGTAACCTCCATGTGAATTGACATGTCACAAATATACCCAATACCCCCGAATAGAAAAACCGCAAATGGCAGGGCTGTAGAGTCAGTTACTGCTGATGACAGCCTTAAACCTGCTATGGTTAAGGAGGCATTGGAAGTTTGGCAGCCAAGATCAAAACGTCCTCTTAGTGAAGAGGATGCCAGAGAAATCATTGAAAACACCACTGGATTTTTCAAACTTCTTCATAAATGGAAAAGGGCTGAAACCTTGGAAAACAAAATTGACAAAGAGAAAGACTGAACTATGACTTCATCATTCCAATAATCTTCTGAATATTATTAGAATGATGAAGTCATTCCGGCTCCTAAAGAATAGCAACAGTTCCTTCCAGCAAAACATCATATTTATCAAATTCTTTGAAAACCGAAGAATAGGGTAATTTATCTGTGCTCTTGACATATGTCACTAATTCCATAACCATGGCTCACCCAGTGGAGATGGTCTCCGCTGGGCTGGTTAAAAGTCTAAAAGGTCACCCTCATAAGGTGGCCTTTTAGACTATGATGGGATTATGGGTTTTTCTACTTCGTATGTCACTTGAACGAACCCAAAGTCGTAATTCTTCGTCTCGATATGCTTGAGCGGAATATCAGATCCAAGATTTGCAAACAAGGGGATGCCACTGCCTAGGATGACGGGAATGATGGTTATTGTGATGTCATTGATAAGGCCGGCTGCCAGAAACCGGTACGGCATTAATATCGTCCTTTATGCCGTACCGGTTTTTGGAAAAATCACCATCAGAGCCCCTAAAAGCGATGAAGATAAATAACTCCCCTAGGGCCACAGATAAAGCTTAATATTATCTGGGGCCTTTCCCTTGAAAGGAACTATCATGACAAACCCCTATGACGTGAGAACAGATACTATCTGTCAAGGCTGGATCAATTGCTGGCATGAAGGTGACGAACTGGAAACTTTTAATCCATAGAGGATTCCCAAGCGGCGATCGATGACTATATGATCGACTTAAGAGCAAGTTTTGAAGAGGGGGACAGGGAAGAATTTGATGAAGATCATGAACCGGAACAATTAAGAATATTTAATCCCTCAACCGGTGAGGCCGACGGATAATACATCATCCTTTCGCAACAAGCCGTGCGAAGGCACTTCCATCATCCATCTAACGGTTAAGGACTGACATGAATCTAAGCATGAATGCGGCTGCTGAAACATATTTTAAAACGATCAAAGCAGAATCGATTTAGCGGCTTTTGAAAAACAAGGCGTCAGGCAGAAGTGACAAACTTTGAATATACAAACGGTTTCTATAATCTGCGCCGAAAACATTCGGCGTAGGAATGGGAAAGCCCCTTGATTTATGAAAGAGAAGCTGCTTAAGTGAGAACAGGTGGCGGAATTGAAACATGACGCGTCCATTAAATTTATATTATCCGCTATTGGCCGTTAATTCAAAAATTTGTGTCAGTATATATAAAAATATTTCGGCACTAGGCACTTACGTGTCCTTTACAGAAAATTAATTGAATGATATGTCATAATGATATTTCATTACGTGTATGAAATATTACCCGTAGTTATAGGATGATGATTAAACGGGACACGTGAGGGAGAGTGATAATGCCTGATTATAATCTTAACATTAATGGAAAATCTCATGCTGTGAAGGATGTAGATGGCACGACACCTCTTCTGTGGATTTTGCGAGATACGCTGGGTTTAGTTGGCACAAAATACGGATGCGGTATCGCGGCGTGCGGTGCTTGTACCGTTCATCTTGATGGAATACCAGTCCGTTCATGCTCTTTTCCTGTCTCGGAAGTCGAAGGCGAAAAAATTCTTACAATCGAAGGCTTGGCGAATAAAGACGGAACATTACATGCCCTTCAACAGGCATGGATTGCGTCCGATGTGGGCCAATGTGGTTATTGTCAGGCCGGGCAAATCATGTCTGCGGCGGCCTTACTCGACGAAAACCCCAATCCCAGTGATTCCGATATTGATGCCGCTATGGAGGGGAACTATTGCCGCTGCGGTACCTACAACCGAATAAAAACCGCCATACATATCGCAGCAGTCAGCCTATCAACTAAGGGGGGCAAGTCATGAAAAAATCATCCCCAAGCCCTGTATCTTCCGCTCTTGAACCTCTTTCCGAAAAACTTGACCCCAATGGAGATATGTCGTTAGCCGTTAATATAAAAATGGATCGCCGATTTTTTCTTAAAGTATCCGGCATGGTTGGCGCGGGTTTAGTGTTGGCATTCGGGCTGAATGGAAAGGCTAAAGCGGCCTCTTCAGAAGGTCGTCCAGAATTAAATACCTATATTCGAATCGCGCCCGATGGTTCAATTTTCATTTATTCTAAAAATCCGGAAATTGGTCAGGGCATTAAAACCGCCCTGCCGATGATTATTGCCGAAGAACTGGATGCTGACTGGGACGATGTGACCGTTGAGCAGTCTCCCATTGATAAAATGCTATTTGGCCGGCAAAATGCTGGTGGCTCCAGATCTGTTGCTTCCAACTGGAACACCATGCGAACAGCAGGTGCAACGGCCCGCCATATGCTGATAGAAGCGGCGGCTATTGAATGGCGTGTGCCCGCAGAGGAATGTACGACAGAAAATAGTCATGTCCTTCATGCCAAGACGGGTCAGAAAATATCTTATGGTAACCTTGCGACCAAGGCTGCCGCCTTGGCTGTTCCGCCGGAAAATGCAGTAAAATTTAAAGACAGGCAAGATTACAAAATACTCGGCAAACGGATTGTGGGTGTTGATAATCACGCGATGGTAACGGGCCAACCGCTGTTTGGCATCGATCAGGTCTTACCTGGTATGCTGTATGCCGTTTATGAAAAATGTCCAGCTGTGGGCGGGGGCGTTGACAGTGCTAATCTGGATGAAGTTCGTAAACTGCCTGGTGTGAAATATGCCTTTATATTGGCGGGAAACGGCAATGTGATGGAATTAAAGCCCGGCGTTGCGATTGTTGCAACAACCACTTGGGCCGCATTCCAGGCAAAAAAACAGCTAAAGGTCAAATGGAACGAAAGCAATGCCTCAAAGGATAGCTTGAGTAGTTTGATAAAACAGGCGCAGCTTATAAAAACCCAGCCTGCGGAAAAAACATTATATGAAAAAGGCGATGTCGATGCCGCAATGGCGGATTCGGCAAAATCCATTGACGCACTATACAGTTTTCAGTTCGCGGCCCACGCCACCCTTGAGCCACAAAACTGCACCGCATGGTACGATAATGGCGCAATTGAAGTCTGGGCCCCCACGCAATCACCCAGCAGAGGCCTCATTAGTGTCGCCAATACACTTGGCATAACAGAAGATAAGGTAACCATACATCAGACACGGGCTGGCGGTGGTTTTGGCCGCCGGCTGGTTAATGATCCGGCCTGTGAAGCGGCGGCAATTTCCAAGTATATCAATGCGCCGGTTAAGCTGCAGTGGACCCGTGAAGATGATATGGCGCATGATTTCTATCGCGTAGGCGGTTTTCATTCATTCAAAGGCGGGATTGATCAAGAAGGCAAGATTGCTTTCTTGCAAGACCACCTCATTACCTTCAGTAACAACGGAGAAAAACCGGTTATTGCTGGTGCGCCGCGCCAGCCTTCCCAACTATTCCCCGCGCAGCTTCTGAATAATTTTCGCCTAGACCAGTCAATGTTACCATTGAAGGCACGCTGCGGTCTATTGCGTGCGCCATGGTCATGTACGGCAGCCTGGGCTGTTCAAAGCTTCCTCCATGAAATGGCGGTTGCTGCGGGAAGGGATCATCTTGAGTTCTTGCTTGAGATTATGGGGGAACCTCAATGGTTGCCGCCTAAAGGCCTGTATGGACTGAATACTGGTCGGGCCGCTGCTGTCATCAAGCTGGCCGCTGAAAAAGCCGGTTGGGGTAAACAGCTGCCCGCAGGAAGAGCGCTGGGGCTGGCCTTTCACTTTAGCCACGCGAGTTATATGGCGGAAATAGCTGAGGTCAGCGTCAGTGCGACAAAGAAAATCACGGTTCACAATGTCACTGTTGCTGCTGATATGGGTCCTGTTGTTAATTTAAGCGGTGCTGAAAATCAGTGCCAAGGCGCTGTCATCGATGGTTTTAGCACGATGTTAGGACAGGAGATAACCATAGAAAACGGACGGATACAACAGTCAAATTTTGATACTTACCCCCTCCTGCGCATGCCTGATGCGCCAACTGTTGATGTCCATTTTATTCAAAGTGACAATCCTCCTACGGGGGCAGGCGAACCTGCCTTGCCGCCGTTGGCGCCCGCAATATGTAATGCTATATATGCTGCTTCAGGTTATCGTGTACGGACACTCCCACTAACAAAAGAAGGTTTCTCCGTTTGAATCTTTTAATGATCGAGCTCTCCTGCTAAGGTCAGCTACCAATTGTGGACTGGAGGCAGGATTACTCTCCAAACGTATGACCACTTTTTGGGTGCAGGTCAACTGGATATCGACGGGGAACGAAGCTTATGTACGTAATTGTATCCTTTGTATGGTGTCGTTATTTACTTGATGGCCTGTTCAATGTCATTCAGTAAATCAGTCGTGTCTTCAATACCTACAGCAATGCGCACCATTCCTGGTGTTATGCCCTGCTCTTCGACTAGCTCACTGGTTAAACGTCCACCAAACATCACAGCAGGCTGAGCAACAACAGAATGAACACCACCAAGACTTGGAGCATTATGGGCTAATTTTACTCTTTCAATAAATTTACGTCCCGCATCGTATCCCCCCTTTAAATCAAATGTGAGTACCCCTCCAAAGCCCGACATTTGGCTTTTTGCCAATTGATGTTGGAGGTGAGATTTTAAACCGGGATAAAAAACTTGCCCCACAGCTATATGATTTTCCATAAATTCTGAAATGGCTTGAGCATTAGCATTTTGTTGCCTGACACGTAAGCCCAAAGTTCGAATGCCCCGTAGAGCAAGCCATGAATTAAATGGGGCAGGAATAGCGCCTATATTCATACTCATATCCCAGATGCGCTCGCAAAGTTCCCTTGATGCGGTGAGACTACCGCCCAAAAGATCATGATGCCCCCCGATATATTTGGTCGTACTGTGCATGACAATATCGACACCCTGTTCTATGGGTCTCTGATTAATTGGGGTCGCAAAAGTATTATCACAAAATGTCAGGATATTCTTTGACCGCGCAATATCACAAACTCCCTTGATATCCGTAATATACATTAAAGGATTAACAGGTGTTTCCAGAAGAATAAGTTTGGTATTTGGCCTAACGGCTTCTTCAAAATTTTGTACCGACCTTTGATCAACCACTGTTGCCTCAACACCGTATTTTGGCAATATTTGAGTGACCATTTTAGAGGTTCCCATATAATGATTTTTTTGGGCAATAACATGATCCCCAGCTTTCAGAAAAGTCATAAGGGCCGTTGTTGTCGCCCCTTGTCCAGCCGCAAAAGCAATGCCGCATTCTCCCCCTTCCAGATTAGTAATGACTTTTGCTAACCTCGAGCTGGTCGGGTTGCCGTGACGCGCATAAAAGCGCTCTTCCAAAGGGGCAGATGAAATTTTCGCGAATTCTTCGGCGTCTTTTGCAATCCCGCTTACAGATTGGTGAATGGGGGGAGAACTGCTCCATTCATCTGAAAAACCTTCATCTGCATAAAGCAACCTTGTAGAAGCCGTATATTGGTTTATATCATTTATTTCTGTCATAATTTAACATCCTTTTGTTCAGAAGGCGTAGGTCGCCCGTTAAGCAAAACTCAATTAGTGAATTTTGCAATGGAATTTCATCTTGTTATTTATTAAATAATGCCGAAGCTTCCCCCAGGGCCATCTTTCAGCATTGCCGCTATTTTTATCAAACCAGTTTCCAGTCTTTGTCTGTCAGGTGCGGCGCCCAGACACAAACGAATACCCGGTTTTAAAGCTTCAGGTGTTACGCGGAAACTCCCATCTCCCAAAACTGCGACCCTATTTTCAAAGGCTTCATTAATGAATATTTCAGCAGTCCATTCTGATGGAAGATCAATCCAGACATAAGAACTTGCGGCTTTTTCTTTGATAAATGGGGCGCCAATTATTTTATAAGCCAAGCGATGCCGAATTTCGGCTTCTGTTTTCTTAGTGCTTAATGTTGTCATCGCCGTGCCATCATTAATCCAGCGTGTGGCAATTTCTGCCATCAACGGTGGCAATGTCCAATGGGTGGCAAGGATTCTGCGTTTTACAGTTTTGAACAATGCCGCTGGGGGAACAACATAAGCAACTCTTAACCCCCCGCAAACTGCTTTTGATAAACCTGCAATGAAAAATGTGAGTTCAGGAAGTAAATTCACATAAGGCGCGGGACGTTCATCAGAAAAGAGCCTATGAATATCATCTTCAATAATAAAAATACCATGTTTATGGCAAATGTCTCCAATTTCTATGCGTCGATATTCTGGTGTGAATATGGTTGTCGGATTTTGAATGGTAGGACTGCTGTACAGTGCTTTGATGTTTCGATGAGCAAACAAAATTTCCGTCAGGCTGTCAGGATTAATGCCGTTATCGTCCATCGTAACGGGTATAAGGTTGATACCAAGCATTTCTGCGGTTTCTCTTATGCCAGGGTAAGTGAGTTCTTCCACTACCACACTATCTCCGCTCTTGGCGACAGACGACAGGCAGACGGTTAAGGCATGTTGTGCCCCACTTGTCATAACAATATCCTCAGCAGAGCATGTGACATCATTCAATGCAAGCCATCTTACTCCTGCTTCTCGGCACTCTAGTCGTCCAGCATGTTCTTGATAGGTTAGAAGGTGGCAACAATCTTCCTCTGCGATTTGGATTAAAGTCTCTGAGAGTGATATGCCAAGCTCGGCAATAGGATAATCAAGACGAAGGTCCAATGTTTCATCTGCTTGCAGATCAACGGCCTGAAAGAAAGGGTCACTTTTACCCGCGACAAAAGATCCTCGTCCAACGATGGTTTTGATTAAACTTTCTGCGTGAGCTTCTTGATAAACACGGGCGACTGTACTTTTGGCAATACCAGTAGATTCTGCAAGATTTTGTTGGGTCGGGAGACGTTCGCCCAACACAAGACGCCCTGACTGAATATCCTTTTTAAGGATATCCATGAGGGTAGTCGCTTTATGAGCCGTATGAATATTTACATTTGGTTTCCACATGATGAAAAGTATATTGAACCCATATTTAAATTCAATATTAAAAAAGAACCTATTTCCAACAAAAAGAACTTATTGTTTTCTAAGAAATCTCCCTCTTCCGTTTTTTACCAATATCTCAGGATATGCCGCTCCCCCAACAACACCCGACACAAATTTTCCCTTTGAGTGTTCCAACACGGAACACCACGGCACATGAGAAAACTCTTTGGCATTTTCGACCACGGCATATCTGCAGCTGGCAAGTTCAACAGGTTTGGAATAAACGTCCTCAACTTTATCGTCCTTTCGAACTTGGCGAAACTTCTTGCCCGTCTCACTGGAAATAGTCGCCACCACCTTATTGACTTCACGCTGTTCCAAGGTTCTTCAATAAGCCGCGCTGATAAGTTATACCACCAGCCGTTTCACGGGCAAACCCCTGCCCTACAAGATAAGCTTGCCTGCGTTTTACCTGATCATTGAATGTGACCGGATTACTGGAGAGGATTGTTTTATGGTAAAAGCTTATGTCCGTTCTGTGGAAGATTTGGAAAGAATTATAGATGAAATAATCCCCTATGCCATGACCAATACATCAATTATTCAATCTTCTCCCGTGGAACGCCGCATGTCACCAATTAATAAAAGGGTTTAGGAATGATGAGAGTTACCTGACCCTATTGCTTATGTCCGTCGGATTAGATTCTAATATATTTACAAAGTAAAATGGCCCCCATAATAGATATGATCATATATTTTTTCAGCGATGGAAGCTGCCGTTGTGTCATTTTTATTTTAAATTATCGAACTTGAATCCCAATCTGTGCCAGCATTTCTGGTGAACTATTTATTGAATATAATTTTTTTCTTCTTTCCCTACTTTTTCAAACCAGTTAATTACCTTTTTTACTGATTGATTTTCTTCATTCCATTTAGCCGTAACAGCATAATATTTACCCTTTCTGCTGATAAACCCGAAAGGTGCCACAAGCCGCCCGGACGTAATAGAATCTGTTACAAGTAGTCGTGGAGCTATTGCAATTCCGTGTCCTGCTTCCGCAGCTTCCAATGTAAAAAACATACGTTCAAATCCGATTGTGGGAGTATCAAACGTGTCAACAGCGGATTCTTCAATCCATTGATCCCATATGTTTGGTCGTGTTTTTGGAATTAAACGCGGTATTTTCAGAATCTTTTCTTCTATGTTAGATGGCGGTATACCTAGTAATTTTGGATTTACAACCAAACCAAATTCTTCTTGCATAAATGCTGTATTAATCACGTCTGCAGAGGAATCTGGAGAACCGATCCGAATAGAAACTGAAATCGAAGAATCAATATTGCAACCCTGTTGATCCCAAGTAACCAATTGCAAAGGGGTTTCGCCAAGTGCCTTTTGCAACCTATTAATCCTCGGAATAAGCCAGCGAAGAAGAAAACTTGCCGGCGCGGCCAAAACAATTGGTTTTTTAGCTTGATCAAATTCTAAATACTGATTCGCGCGTCGTAACAAGTTAAATGAAGCAGTTACATCTTGCGCTAAACGTGTTCCTGAATCGGTTAATGAGATCCGGCGATGTCCTCTCTCGAACAAAGATAATCCAAGATATATTTCCAGTTGACGGACTTGTCTGCTTACAGCCCCATCAGTAACATTTAGTTCTTCAGCGGCGGCGCGGATACTTCCCAATCGGGCGGCGGCCTCGAAACATCGTAAGGCATTAAGATGATGAAGAATGTTCACTTGCCAAAACCTCAACTTAATAGATTAATAATCGATTGAGTATAACATATTTCAGTGTTTTAAATTGAGCAAATAGAAAATGAAAATTTAACAAAAGATGATTAATTATGACCCGCCCTATATATATTGATACTGACACCGCATCTGACGATGCTGTCGCTCTTATGATGGCCTTTCAAAATCAGGAATCTTTTATAATAACTGGCATCGGCGTTGTCGCGGGTAATGTACCCCTTTCTCAAGCTGTACAAAATGCACTTTTCGTCAGAGAACTATGCGGAGCCAGTGTATCAGTATATGCTGGTGCACATCGACCATTGGTAAGGCCGTTAAAAACCGCCCAACATATTCACGGTAATGATGGCATGGGGAATATTGGACTTGCATTATCCGGACGAACGCCGGATGATGGTCATGCCGTGCAGGCACTGATCAATGCTGCGAACATATACGAAGGCGAACTTGAACTTGTGACGTTGGGTCCTCTGACCAATATTGCCCTGGCCCTAAGTCTTGCGCCTGAAATCGCAAATAAAATCAAGCATTGTACCATAATGGGTGGAACAAGTGACTATTATGGTAATTTGACGGCCGTGTCTGAATATAACATTTGGGCAGATCCTGAAGCGGCTGAAATCGTTTTTGCTTCAGATATGTCTAAAATAATGGTTGGCTGGGATATTTCTCGAAAATATGCATCTTTTACAGCCTTGGAAGCAGAAGAACTTCGGTGCATTGGTACGGAAAAAGCAAAAGTGGCGATCGACTCCCAAATTACATTACATCAATGGTGCTCGGAGGTTTCAAAGGTTAATGGCTTTGATTTTCCTGATCCCGTTGCGATGGCAATCGCATTGGCTCCTCAGGCAATTACAAGGTCAAAAATGGCTGCGGTGTCAGTTGTCATGAATGATGGTCCCACTTGTGGAATGACAATCATAGGTGATCGTAATTACTCTGAACACAAAAAAAATACCGAAGTAATATTAGAAGCAGACCGGAATTATTTCATCAAACTATTAAGAGACGCTTTAAAATGATAAAATCTATTCAAAAATGGCTCCCATATCCAAAGATTGAACTGCACAATCATTTGGATACGGCAATAAGTTACAATGCATTACGCCGCCTTTCACCATCACTAAGATTAAAAGAATACCGTGAAAAGTTCATTTCTCCCTATACTAAAGACCTTTCTGAATGCTTGAAATGCATTGATCACGCCCTTGTTTTAATGCAAACTGAAGAAGCACTTACTATTGCAGTAGATGATATGGTTGATCAGTTTGCCGCAGAAAATATCCTATATGGAGAAATTCGTTTTGCTCCGCTCCTTCATACAAATGGTGGGTTAAAGCCTGAAGCAATAGTCGAGGTCACTCTGAAGGCTATGCATGATGCTGCCAAATATTATAATGTTCACTGTGGTCTTATTTTGTGTACGTTGAGACATTTCTCTGAAGAACAAAGCATTAGAACCGCACGTTTGGTAGAGCGGTTTGCAAAGGATGGTGTTGTCGCTTTAGATCTTGCTGCCGATGAAGCGGGTTTCCCTCTTGATAATCACATCTCTGCGTTCGAAAAAATACGCACTTCTGGCCTGAATGCAATCGCTCATTCCGGTGAAGGAAAAGGAGCTGGGAGTGTTCGCGATTCCATTGAAAATCTCAATGTGACACGAATTGGGCATGGCGTACGTAGCGTTGAAGATATGTCTGTTGTTGAGTTAATCAAAGAAAGAAAAATCCATTTGGAAATATGTGTAACCTCCAACATTAAAACAAATGTTTTTCCAAATTTAGCCGATCACACTATTAACCAGCTTAAAGAACTTGGGGTTTCAATTGGGATTAACACAGATGGAGGCACCTTAATCGGTACTACGATGTCGACTGAATATGCCGTATTAGAACAAAATTTTGGCTGGAATATTAAAGATTTTCGCACGGCAAACCTAAATGCACTCGCCGCTAGTTTTGCTCCTGCTAAGGTAAAGTCAGCCCTAGCTAAGAAAATTATTGAAGCTTATACAGATGATTGGTAGGGAAATTCAGTCATAAGTTCTTGCAGTTTATCTATTATATCTTGGGGAAATTTAATGATGTGGGGCCGTGCCTTTTTATCAATATCCCCAAGCCGCTCTATATATCTAGCCAGCATATTTTAACCGGAGTACTTTATTTCCTGTTTGTTCATGATTTTTTTAGTATTTCTCTTCCACAAGCTTATGAGCCTTATATCTCATTTCTGACTTCATGGCTGATAAGTCTCTCTTCGTCAAAGCTATGTATGTAACAAACATCAATATAAGTTTGCTTAACTTATTTAAAATGACACAAGCCTAAAATACCTATATTTATATTTTTATGACACTACGACCAGACATAGAAAAAACCATTGGCTTTGCCCTACATCATTCCAGTTACTTATTTAAGACGGGAATGAAGAATATATTTTTAAAAAATGGATTGGATATCACACCCGAAGAAATGATCATTCTGTTTCTGATCAAAGAAGAAGGCTCTGATCAAGGTACGCTCGTCACAAAGTCCCTTAAAGATAAAACAAACATAACGCGGCTTCTTACACGCATGGAAACGAAATCTCTGATTATCAGGCAAACCCATACAGAGAATAATCGTCAACAAATCGTCTTTCTAACCACAAAAGGGGAGGAGGTTCGAACGACCGCCTTACCTCTCATGCAACAAATGATTAAGCGAACCACACAAGGTATTAGTGTCGAAGATATGGAAACCACACGAACTACCCTGAATAAGATTTCCCAAAACATCAAATAGTTTAGTTGACAAATACAACAATTGGCCTTACATAGAATAATGGTTGTATATATCAACTGTTTTAATATAAGGATAATATAATGATAAAACCCAAGATACTCGTAACCAGTGCTGCTGGTAGAACCAGTACTGAAACAATTCTACAATTACTTAAACTTGGCTTCCCCGTTAGAGCAATGGTACGCCGTATTGATGTGAGATCCGAGAAGTTACGAAAAGCGGGTGCCGAAATTATTGTTGGCGACCAGCTCGTTTTTGAAGATCTGCGTCAGGCAATGAAAGGGGTGGCGCGTGCTTATCATTGTCCCCCTTTTACACCAAATTTACTTGAGAACCTCATGCTATTCGCCTTGGCTGCAGAAGAGGCGAAGTTGGAAGTGGTGGCCTTGATGAGTGGCTGGAACACAATAGCGCAACATAAATCAATTCATTCACGAAGTCACTGGATTGCCAATCATATTTACCGCCTTATGCCAAATATTGATGTGATCCATATTAATCCTGGCCTATTTGCTTTTACCTATTTTTTAGGGCTTCCAGCCATTGTGAATTTGGGCATGTTTATGGCGCCATTGGGCAATGGTTATACCGCGCCACCTTCTAACGAGGATATTGGGCGTGTTGCCGCTTACGCTATTGCGGATCCAAAGGATCATATTGACCAAAGCTACCATCCTACAGGCCCTGAACTGCTAGGCCCAAATGATATTGCGAATATTTTCACGACTGTTTTAGGCCGCAAAGTCACTTATAAAGATGTTCCCTTCAAAACCTTCACAAAAGCTGCTCAGGCTTTAGGCTTTTCAAAGTTTGAAATATCTCAAGTTAATCATTTTACAGAAGAACTTAGGCAGGGTGCTTTTGCTGTTGGCGGTGTCACTGATCATGTTGAACGCGTGACCGGAAGCAAACCAGAACCCTTTAAAGAAACCGCAAGAAGATACTTTAACAATCCAGCTCTCATAGACCCAAGACTACAAACCGGAACTAAAATATCCTCTCTAATATTTGTCGCAAAGATGATGTTTACAAAAAGCTTTAATGCTCAGGAATGGGAGAATGAACGCGATCATCCTGCAACAAAGTCTCATCATCTCGCTCATCAAAATGATGAATGGGTCAAGAGTGCCGATACCCATCAACTTAACATTTTACCCTTTTTAAATCAAAAATAAACGATATATTCAACAGATAGGACCACGTCATGAGTGCTTTTATGATTGCAACAATTACCGTCAAAAAACCCGAAAAATTTGGACAATATTTAGGGGCAGTTCAAAAATTAGCCTCACTATATAACGCAGAAGTTCTCACAAAAGGAAAAATGATACGAAACATTACAGGAGGAGACAGTACCCACGCGCAAACCCTAATTGTGCAGTTCCCAGATATTGAGGCCATTGACATGCTTTTTAACAGTGTTGGATATCAAAGCCTTATTCCCTTACGTGAAGAAGCGGCAGATATTATTATGACATCCTATCAAAGTAACTAAATGTGGGCTGAAGGGCTATGTCACGAAAATGCACTAACGTCGGTGTGTTCTTGAAGTATGGTCAAAGTTCGAGTTTGCGGTTACTTTGCTTGGCCCCTTGATGTTGATCCTTTTTGGCTGTGAGAATGATCAATTATTAAGGGGTTAGGCAAAGAAAATGGTTCAACAGACTTAATAAAGAGATCAGCAAGATGAACTTCATGAAATTTATAATTAATATTCTGCCCGAAGGGTTGGGTTTTTCTGTTATTAAATTTCTGGCAAACAAGCCACCAAGACCAGGCATCAGAAAACGCGACCGTGAGGCGTTAGCTCAGGCACAGTGTATGTTTTTTGGGCGGGGGGATAAGTTGGTGGCTTGGACATGGGGAAAGGGGCCTATAGTCGTATTCGTTCATGGTTGGGGCGGACGAGGGAGTCAAATGGCGCCTCTGGCCTTACATATGGCAGAAAGAGGGTTTCAATCTGTTGTATTTGACGTGACGGGCCATGGTGCCTCATCTGGTCGACAAGCGAGTTTTAGAAATTTTATCTCTGATATTGGGGATCTGACCAAATATTTAAACAGAGAAATTTATGCATTCATTGGCCATTCAGCGGGCGGTCTATGTATGATGGCGGCCAGAGAACTAGAAGGCATAAAGGCCGATCATTATGTATGTATTTCGTCTCCCCGTTATCCCTATCCTCCAATACAGATTATTCGGAAACTACTGGGGATTTCAGATAAAATGATTGTGCGTTGTAAAAAATATTATTCAGAACAGTTTCGTTCTTCTTGGGAATCGCTTGAAAAAGGGCACGCCTATGCTGATAATAATCAGGAAAAGCTGCTGTTGATATATGATGAGAGCGATACTTACGTGGCACATACGGACGGCGATGAGATACAAAGAACTTGGCCGACAGCAAAACTGGTTAAAACACAAGAATTGGGGCATTATAAAATACTAATTTCCCGGGAAGTAGAACAGATAGTAGAGGGGTTCTTAAGACCGGGGAATTTTGAGCTTAAAAAATAATTTATCGTATTTAATGATCAATAAGGAGCGAATATTTTGAAAAATTCAGGGATATATATATTCTGGTTATTTTTGTTAGTCTCATTAATGTTTGGAGGATTATTTTGGCAAAAGGATATGGCGCCGGCGAAGTGGCAGATTGCCTATGAACATGATACAGCAGGCCTGGGGATAGAGGGATCGAAAGAAACTTTGATAGAGGCGATACGTTTGGGGTATCCCGTAAGGATTTATTGGGCTGGAGGTCCTGTAGAACATGTAACAAATGTGCCGTTTTTGACAATTTTGGGGGGAGAAGTTTTTGGACAAATTCATCCCATTAAAGGACAAAAACCAATAACAACGCCGCCGTCGGTTGAATTGCGTGAAAATGAGTGGGTAACTATTTTTTCCACAAATGGGGAGCGTTCATTAAAATGGTTTGTTTATAAATAAGGTTAGTCCAGGCATTCTTTTCATGCTTGAGATTTGACCTGATGTAGTTTTGTAAATCAATAGAGGTAGTAATGTGTCAGCCTAACTTGATTTTCATTTTTCCGGCCCTAAGCGGCCTGCGGCTCTTAAAACATTAACAGATAATAACAAGGAAAAAATATGGAAAATTTTATGATTGCGTATTACGGTGGAAACCAGCCGAGTTCAAAAGAGGAAGCTATGGCTCAGATGGGGAAATGGAAAACCTGGGTAGAAGGTCTTGGCAAAATTATAGTAAATCCAGGAACACCGTTGCCGATTTCGAAAATTGTAACATCGACTAGTGTTGAAGTTGATAATGATCCAAATGCGATGAAGGGATTTGCAGTTGTTAGAGCAGAAAGTATTGAAGCTGCCATTGAAATTGCGAAATCAGACCCGTTTTTAGAAAATGGTGGAAAGATACGCGTTTCTCAGATGATAGAGATGACATAAACACATTATTTCATGAAGGAAAGCCATGTATTTAGATAATATGACGCGGGTATTAGTTAAAATCGGGTCTTCTTCCCTCGTGGATACGGACACAAATGGCCTATTTTTAGAACGTATGCATTCTATTGCGGATGATATTTTATGGTTGTCCCGAGAATGTAACAAAGAGGTTATTTTGATGAGCTCGGGTGCGCTAGCTTGGGGGCGCATCTGTATGTCTCTTGTTAATACGCCAAAAGAATGTATGGATAATCAACAAGTTTCTGGGGCATGCGGACAGATTGGCATAGCAGCGGGCTGGGCAGAGGCCTTTCAAAAGAAAGAAGCCGCGATTGGTCAGTTGCTTTTGGTTCCAGATCAGGTATCTAGCGTGACGGTCAAAAACACAATTTTACATATGTTTGAGTATGGCATGGTGCCTTACATAAATGAAAATATTCCAGTTATGGGGGAATATGATAATGATGGATTAGCAGCATTGGTCGCAGGCGATTTAAATTGCGACATGCTAATATTGTTATCCGATGTGGACGGTGTTTATTCTGATAACCCAGCGACTAATCCTGATGCAGCCTTGATCCCTGAAATCAATGATATTGATGAAGCGATCATAAAATTCGGCGGGAATGCGGCATCAGGCATAGGGACTGGCGGTATGCTGACAAAGCTGAAAGCTGCCAAGGCTATGGCCTTAGTCGGTGTGGATACAATTATTGCCAGTGGCCAAATACAGAATCCGCTTAGAACTCTTTGTAAGGGTGGGAATTATACGCGGGTACGCGCCAAATAATGGCCCAAACACCCATAGTTTAACTCGGCCCTTACTCTTGCTTTACATCGGCTGTAACCCATAACGCATAAATTACCTTCAAAGTTTTAATCTCAGTGATATGGCCGAATATAGTATAATCACGTACCTCATATTTTTATACATTACGAATTAGTAGTCCCGATAATGGGATTGTTAGTATGGTTTCTTTCCCAATATAGGAACCGCCGGGTAAAAATATTATTATTTTCTTTAAATATCAACGATTTAAATTTTGGCATAGTAATTGCTTATGAATGTGGAGGGCTCTTTAAAGCTCTTAATTTATATTTGCGTAAGATGATAATTATTCTGGAGTATTGATGGATATTGCCATAACAAAAAAGAAAATACCCAATATTAAACGGTATATATTATTGTTTTTGCTAGCCTTATCGTTGTTTTTTACTGCCAAGTATCTTTGGTTTCTTGGTCAGGCAGATTTCAGCATCGATAGAGATACCGTGGTGTTAAGCGAAGTAAAGCGCGGAAAATTTACAGTCTCTGTTCGTGGTACAGGCGTGTTGGTTCCGGATAATATTGAATGGCTTTCAGCCAATGTTGATGCAAAAGTTGTTAAGCTTGAAGTAAAAGCTGGAAATTTCGTAAAAAAAGGTGACCTCATTTTAGAGTTGAGCAATCCTCAGCTTATTCAGCAATTTGCCGAAGCTCAATGGGAATTAGAAGCGCGAGAGGCAGAGTTAAAAGCGGCTAAAACGGCTCAAGAATCAGCATTATTAGAGCAAAAAGCGAATGTGTTAAACGCCAAGATGGACTATGAAAGCAGCTTGCTTACTTATAACGCACAAGGGGAGCTTTTTAATAACCAATCTGCTGGTGCTGTATCTAAAATAACCTTTGAGATAACGCGCCTAGAAACGGATCAACTCAAGCAACGTTGGCTTATCAGTCAAGAGCAGCGCGTTAAAATGGAAGAAAATTTATTTGCGCAAAATAATGCACGTGCTGCACGATTAAACCAGACTAAGAAAATTCTCGAGCGCTTTCAACAACAAGTCGACAATTTGCACGTCAAAGCTACGATGGATAGCGTTGTACTCGAGATGCCTTTAGAGGCTGGACAAAGTATTAAGATGGGCGCAAATATTGCGAAACTTGCACAAGAAGATTCTTTGATTGCAGAACTACAGGTTCCAGAAATTCAAATACGTGATGTCGCTGTTGGACAGCGGGTCATTATAGATACGCGTAATAATAAGATGGAAGGCCGGGTGGCGAGAATTGATCCATCTGTTATTAATGGTAACGTTCAAATAGATGTTATTTTTTCAGAAAATTTACCTGATGATGCCCGTGCAGACCTAAGCGTTGATGGTGAAATCATTATAACTGAAATTACGGATGCTTTATATGTAGATCGGCCACTTTTTGCACAAAGTAAAAGCAAATCTGCGTTTTACAAGTTAATCCAGGATGGTCAATTTGCGCAAAGAGTTGAGGTGACATCGGGTTATGGTTCCGTGAACCAAATCCAAATTATTGACGGCTTACAGGCTGGTGATAAAATTATTACTTCAGATCCTACCCGTATGGAAAGTTACAATAAAATCCGCATCAATTAAAGCTATTAAGAAAAAATCAATTTACAGAAGAGAGGCAAATATCATGAGCAACGCCATAATTAAATTAGAGAATATTAAAAAAATATTTTATTCTGAAGAAGTTGAAACTCATGCCCTGAGCGACATCACCTTGACCATAAACAAAGGTGAATATCTTTCAATTTCGGGGCCGTCAGGATGTGGTAAATCAAGTTTGCTATCATTACTTGGTTTGTTAGATACAAGTACGCAAGGTCAATATACATTATCCAATCGCGATGTATCTGATATTTCTAAAAGGGAACGGGCAAGAATTCGGAACCAAGAAATTGGTTTTATATTCCAGTCTTTCAACCTTATCAGCGACTTAGATGTAGAGGAAAATGTTGAGTTACCATTGACATACCGTCCTGACCTCAAGAAAAATCAGCGCAAACAGATGGTTAAAGATGCACTTGATAAAGTTGACATGGCGCATAGGTCAAAACATTTTCCATCACAATTATCTGGGGGGCAGCAACAACGCGTTGCCGTTGCCCGCGCAATTGCAGGCAATCCATCTATTTTGCTTGCTGATGAGCCTACAGGAAATCTTGATTCAAAAAATGCTAGTGCCGTTATGATGTTGTTGGATAAACTACATGCAGAAGGCGCAACCATTTGTATGGTAACTCATGACCCCCGGTCAGCGCTAAGGGCAGGCCGCAACATTGATGTATTAGATGGCCGCATTGTAGCCGATAAAAAGACTATCAAGATGTCATCGGCATCGGAGTTAAAAATATGATAGTTATAAATGATTTAACATATGCCATAAGAGTGCTCTTAAAAAGACCTGGCTTTGCCATATTAACCACACTGGTAATGGCTTCAGGTATTGGGCTAAGTGTTTATCTATTCTCTTTTATGAATACCATGCTTTTCAAGGATTTGCCCTTTGAAAATGGCGATACTCTGGTACAAATAAGTTCATCACAGAATGGTGTGAAAAATATAGGCCAAGTAAATCTTCATGATTATCATGAGATTAGGATGAGCCTTAAGGGAATGGTGGAATTTGGGGCCTATAAGAATGCAAGCGTTAATGTTTCAGCAAGAGACGGCGCTAGGCGATATCATGCGATACTTGCGGAACCCAATATATTTCAGTTGACGCGCACAAAACCCATATTAGGACGCGAATTTACAGATGCAGAAAATAGGCAAGGTGCAGAATATGTTGTCGTCATAGGATATGATGTCTGGCAAAATCAATTTGGTGGTGACGATAAGGCAGTAGGTCAAGCTATGCGAATTAATGGTGAAAGCCATCGTGTAATAGGTATTATGCCGGAAGGCTACTTCTTTCCTAATGTTGCTGAGATGTGGTTGCCTTTGCGAAAAGATGTCGCAAGTTCAACACGCGAAAATTCTGAAAACTTGTATGGCCTTGCGCATCTAAACGGCGACATTTCAATTAAAGACATAAATCTTCAGTTAGCCGTTATTATGCAGCGGATTGCAGAAAAATACCCTAAAACCAATAACGGAATAGGCGCTTATGTTTCACCTATTCCCTTAACAGTAGCCGAGGATGGCATTGCCGTTGTTTATTCAATGCAGATAGTCGCTATTTTGATTTTGATATTGGCGTCAATCAATGTCGGTAATCTATTGCTATCACGGGCCGTCGAGCGCGGCAAAGAGACCGCAATACGAATGGCATTAGGAGCGCCGCGTTCACGTTTGATCAGTCAAATGCTTTGGGAAAGCATTATTATTTGCAGCGTCGGTGGGCTCATTGGGTTATTTATTATGGCTTGGGGGTTAGAAGTTACAGAAGAAATCACAGCAGCTTTTAGTGCTGGTAAACAAGTATTTTGGTTCAAATTTGGTATTGATGCTTTCACGATAAAACTATTTATCTCTTTTGTTCTTAGCACCATTATTGTTACAGGATTACTTCCGGCTTGGAAAAATTCTGGGGCTGACTTTAACAGCGTGCTGCGTGATGGTACAAGAGGTGCTCTAGGAAAAAGAGCGGGCCGGCTTAATCGATTTCTGGTGATCAGTGAGATTTTTGTGTCAATGACAGTTTTGATTGCTGCCGGCGTCATGATTATCGCAGCTTATACCCAAACCCATCAAGACAATGGAGCTGATATTAAGAATATATTAACAGCAGAAGTTCTTTTAACAGAAGCAAGTTATGAAACCCCCTTGAGCCAAGTTCAATTTGTTAAAAAATTGCAATCTCGCCTGGAGAATAGTTCTACTATTGGTAATGTTATCGTTACTACTGCATTACCCAGTGTGGTAGCCCCTACGCCTATGATAGCCTTCGAGGGCATGGAATATAACAATGATAGAGGATACCCTAGGGCAAATTATATTCTCGTAACGCCAGGTTCATTGGCAAAGCTTGGAATTGAATTAAAAGAAGGGCGTTACTTTAATAATGGCGATGATGGATTGGAAAAAAAATCCGCAATTGTCACGGAAAGTTTTACCTCGCGCCATTTTCCAAATGTATCTGCGATCGGCAAACGCATACGTATCGCGGAGCATGACGGCGATGAGCCTGATTGGTTAACGATCGCGGGTGTTGTAGAAAATACTCTTCAAGGCAACCCTGGTGATAATGCAAAAGATAAATTTCCGACTGTCTATAGGCCGTTCTCACAAGAACCGCGCCTTCAAATGACAATCGCCATGCAAATGAAATCAAATCAAGCCGCAGTAATTCGAACATTACGTGAAACGCTTCAATCAATTGACCCGGAATTGCCCGCGTTTAGAATTGAAAATTACGAAGATAAAATTGGACGATTTAGTGGGCCTATTCGATTTATAAGCAAAGTATTTCTGTTGTTTGGAATTGCTGCAGCTGTTTTGGCAGCCAGTGGTATTTATGGTGTAATGTCAAATACGGTCAATCAAAGAATTCAGGAAATCGGTGTTAAACGTGCATTGGGGGCAAATGAACAGCGCATCACTAAGGAGTTTTTAAAGACAGGATTTATACTACTGTTATGGGGTGGTGTGCCGGGGCTATTTGCGGGGTGCGGAATAGGCTTTGCCTTGTCCCAAGTGTTCGGATCAGATAATCATATTTTATTTATCGTGGCTATAATTATGCTGGCCATAATTGGACTTGTCGTAATGCTTGCGACCTATTTGCCGACAAAGCGTGTATTGCGAATGGAACCCGGCGAAGCGCTTCATTATGAATAGCAATATCCTCATGGAGAAAGATACATGATAAATTTTAACGCTGATAAAACCTTGAATGCTGCAGCCACATTTTGGTTCTTAGTGGCTGTTCTGGGGCAATGGATTTTCGTTATATATATCGCAGCATTTTACGGTAGTGCTGCGGTTGGAGGCAACTTTGAAAAATGGAACAAAGTTCTTCCTAATGGTTATGTGGATGGCGACCCAATATATAATCTCGCATTAGCCACACATTTATCACTTGCATTTACCATGCATTTCTTCGGGCCATTGCAGCTCATTCCACAATTGCGGTCATATGCCCCAACCTTTCATCGCTGGAATGGCCGCATTTATATTGCGACAGCATTTATAATTAGTTTAGCTGGCCTATATTTAACTTGGACGAAAGTACCCTTTGGTGGGGACCGTATTAATATTACCATTAATGCCATCGCAATCATGGTATGTGCTGCAATGGCATATCGCTATGCTCGTGCCTATAATTTTAAAGCACATCGTCGCTGGGCTATACGATTGTTTCTCGTGGTAGCGGGTGTTTGGTTTTTCCGTATTGGGTTAATGTTTTGGCTTGCAGTAAACAAAGGACCAGTTGGTTTTGACATGCAGAGCTTTCAAGGGCCCTTTCTAACTTTCTTGGGACTAGCGCAAACTTTTTTACCCCTAGCAGTGCTAGAACTGTATTTTCGCGCGCAAGACAGTAGTATCTCGATAGCAAAATGGTTTGTTTCAATAATCATTTTCCTGTTCACAATCATGATGGGAATAGGAATTTTTGCAGCCAGCATGGCTATGTGGATACCAAGAATTTAGAACCCTAATTCATAATATTGATCCTAAAGATGTTTGGAAAATGATAAAATGATGAATTTGGCAAAATATCATCTTTGCTTCTTGATTTGAAGTTTCTTCTTCTTATGGGTATGGTCAAACAATGAACCAAAATATTCTTATCGCTGATGATGATACAGATGTACTCTCTGCTTTAAGCATGTTGCTTAAATCAGAAGGCTATACACCTGTAATTGTTAATTCTCCTGAACAAGCTTTGCAGGCTCTTCGGAGGGAGGATTTCGAATTAATTTTAATGGATTTAAATTATTCTCTGGATACAACTTCAGGCAATGAAGGATTAAAATTAATCAGCTCTATTCGGGAAATGGATGAATTGGTTCCTATCGTCGTAATGACGGGTTGGGGCACGATCGAAGTGGCAGTCAGTATCATGAAAAATGGTGCTAATGATTTCATCCAAAAACCATGGGAAAATGATAGACTTCTTGCCATTATCAAAAACCAAACTCAATTAGCAAATAGTCAGAAACAGTCTCAAAAATTATTCCGGCAAAATCAATTGTTGCGAGAAGAAGTGAGTTCAAATGGTGATATTATTGCCAGGTCGGAAGCTATCAGACCAGTGTTAGAAACCTTAAAGCAAGTGGCACATAGTGATGTGAGCGTTTTATTCACTGGCGAAAATGGGACGGGGAAAAGCATGTTTGCGCGCTACCTCCATGACTTGTCAAGCAGAAGGAATGCGCAGCTAATATCTGTCAATATGGGGGCAGTCACAGAATCGCTCTTTGAAAGCGAAATGTTTGGACATGTGAAAGGTTCTTTTACCGATGCTAAATCGACCAGAATTGGCCGTTTTGAATTAGCGGATGAAGGTACGTTACTTCTTGATGAAATCGCCAATACACCCTATTCACAGCAAGGAAAGCTCTTGCGCGTCTTAGAAGACAGTCAGTTTGAAAAGGTCGGCTCAAGTAAGACCCAAACCGTTAATATTAGATTGATAACAGCAACCAACTCAGATTTAAACGCGGCCGTTAAGGAGGGAAAGTTTCGTAAAGATTTATTATATCGCATTAATACTATTGAAATTGAAATACCGCCCTTGCGGCACCGAAGCCAAGATATCATTCCATTAGCCAATTCATTTTTAAAAAAAGTCGCCCAAAAATATTCTAAACCCACCTTATCTATTGATAGTTCCGCTGAATCAGCGCTTAAATCCTACCCATGGCCGGGCAACGTAAGAGAGCTAAATCATGTAATGGAAAGAGCGCAAATTTTATGTCAAAAATCGAGCATCCAAGTCCAAGATCTTGGATTAAATTTCATCACATTAATTGATGGGGGGCAAACAGATACCTTTTCTGATGTGAAGACTGATCTCAGGACAATTAGTGAAATTGAAGAGGATATTATCGGTAAGAGATTGACTTATTTTGCAGGTGAGGCATCAGAAGCTGCAAAATCATTAGGGTTGAGTAGAAGTGCTTTTTATCGTAAATTACAAAAATCAAAAAATTAATTATCTGTTGTCATCCATAATAAAGAAATGAGCCATATGAGCCCACAGAAGCGGTATGCAAAAAAAAAGGCCCTTTGAAGCACAATTGACCCTATTATCACTTATTGCATCAGTTCCGCTGTTGTTGCTTTTGTTGTGGGTGATGATTTATGCGGATATCTCTATTTGGTTAATCCTGCTGACGGCATTCATAGGCGGCATATTGGTTATTTATACCAATCATAGAATATATCAAAAATCGACATATCAATTTAGAAGCTTAAGTAATTTATTAGATGCCATGATACAGGGCGAATATAGCTTAAGGGCTCGCTCCGATCAGAGTGATGGCGCATTGGGTGAATTGATCGTCTCTATTAATGGGCTAGCAGCTCGCTTGAACCAGCAACGGTGGGAGTCAGTTGAAAGCCAACATCTGCTACATACGGTCATTGAACATATCGATGTGGCTATCATTGCATTGAATGAAGAAAATAAAATTAATTTTTCTAATCCCGCAGCAAAAAAACTATTATGGCTTGATCAAGCTGATTTAAATGACAAGTTGATGGAACAACTTACTTTTGTGCATAACTTTTCAAGTGGCAGGCACGAAGCCGTTGAATTATCATTGGGACATCAACAAGGGCGTTTCAATATACATGTTGAAGAATTTCGTGACGGCGGCATACAGCATAAGTTACTTTTTATTACCGATGTGCGAACTCTTTTGCGTGATGAAGAAAGAAAAGCGTGGCAAAATCTGGTCAGAGTAATCAGTCATGAGATCAACAATTCTTTATCCCCCATTGCATCAATTAGCCAGACTCTGAACCGATTGATTAAGCGCCAAGGACACAGTACTGAAAATAATAAAGACTTAATCGAAGGTTTAACAATTATATCAGAGCGTGCCAATGGCCTAAGACAATTTGTCGATAGCTATAGGAAATTAGCCAAATTACCTGAACCTAAAAAACAAATGGTTTCAATTCTTGAGTTGCTCGAGAAAATTTGTGTTCTGTTTAAAGATCAATCAATTGTTATAGAAACAGAAGTGGATGTTCAATTGTTTATTGACCCAGTCCAGTTTGAGCAAGTGTTGATTAACATATTCAAGAACGCTAATGAGGCTATGTCACAAACAAACCCTAAGGGCGTTATAAGAGTTGAGTGGTACAATACAGAGTATTTCTTTAAACTTGTAATTTGTGACGTAGGTTGTGGAATAAATAATTCGGACAATTTATTCATCCCTTTTTATAGCACCAAAAAACATGGCTCGGGCATTGGCTTGGTTCTTTGCAGGCAGATTATAGAGGCGCACAAGGGCCGCCTATCCATAACTAACCAAACAAATTCTTTAGGCTGCAATGTAACTATTGAAATTCCATTGATAATTGATGGTATCTAATAGGGTCCTTGCGCGTCACCTCATGCCCTTTCTGGCGTGCTTTTCTAATTCTGGATTCCGTAAAGTTTTTAATTTATCAGGGTTTCGCATGATGTATATATCCTTAACATTACAATCTATATTATAAGTGAAAGACACCGTGCCGGTTAACACACCATTGTGATAAAGCATCAGGCCAAGATTGTTGTTTATTTCGGATGTAATTAATTTATATTCTTGCCAGGCTGGGCTCAAAACTTCCGAGATGAAATTAAGGATATTATTACTGCCCTGTATGATGCCCCGGATCGCAATGACTTTACCGCCACTGTCCGCGCTGAGTTCAATATCATTGGATAATAACATACTTAAATTAGCCGTGTCTCCATTATGGAGAGCCTGCTGGAATGCGGTTAAAAGCTCTTTCTGTTTGTCAATTGGCGTTTTAAATCTCGCTTTAGATTGATTGATATGGCCTCGGGCTCTGGAGACCAATTTACGGCAACTCGCCTCCTTGATCTCAAGCGTATTCGCAATATCAGTATAGCTTGTATCAAACACCTCATGTAATAAATAGGCCGCTCTTTCTTTCGGGGTTAGTCTCTCGAGAAGCAGCAGAAATGCAGTCGTTAAGGTTGACCCTAATTCTAGTTTGTCTTCGGCTGATTGACCTGTTGTAGTCTGGAGAGGTTCCGGTAACCAGGTACCGATATAATTTACGCGTGATTTATGGGAGGCCCTTAGTATATCTATGCAACGACGCGTACATACCGTTGTTAGCCATGCGGTGGGGTTTTCTATTTCCCCCCTATCGGCTTTTTGCCATTTGAGATAAGTATCCTGAACGGCATCTTCCGCATCGCAAGTTGACCCTAAGATCCGGTAAGCTAGCCCCATAAGTGTGGGGCTGGAATTATTAAATATATCTAAAGAATTCTGATCATTCATCATTAGTGTTTTGATATCTGAAACCTGTTCCATAAATTTATCATGGTTATGATCGCGGTCAAAATACTGATTTCAGAATCGGTAAAATACATTTTAAGTGTGCGTCTCAAGGTCTCATAGTCTGTATTCTTATCAAGTTGGGTCAGGGCTTCCGTCCATTCAAATGCGGTTTTTTCACTATCGCTGAAGTCATCCACATGGCGCCAGGCGATAACCCGGTCCAGTCTTTCATTACTTTCGCCGTCCTGCCGGGCTTCTTTGGTATGTAGTTTGATACAATAGCCACATTGGTTAATCTGGGACGCACGTAATTTTACAAGATGTAGTAGCTTTCTGTCGACACTATGTTCGGCTATGGCCCCCTCAACTGCACCAAGGGCCTGTAGTACATCTGGGATTTCAATTTCATATTTAATTTCATATTCACTATCCGACATTATTTTCTCCTTTTAGATATTCATGACTCTATTAATAACAAGACGATCAGGATAATGCGTTTGTGACGCTCTTTAGAAATATAAAAAGCTGGATCAATATCTTAAATATTTTTTTGCAAGTTAATATTTAAGGCATATTGGTCCAATATTTTCTTGATCCTTAAATAAGTTTCATTCGACCATGCAGTATGAGAGGGCCTTATATAAATTTGGTGGCCAAGCTTTTTGTCTTTGCTGATTAATATTTTATGATTGTCGTTTTTTAAATTTTTTGCCAATAGACCACTTAACACTCTTTTTAATTCCTTTTCTATAAGAGCAGGTTTAAAAATTTTACCTATTGTTGTTAGTGGCATTTGATCAATTATCACTATATGTTTGGGTATGGCAGCTCTTTCTGGAATGACGGTCTGAGCAAAGTCAAGCATGTCTCTTACAGACAAACTTTTCCCTTCTTTCACTATGACATAGGCAACCGGAATCTCACCGACTTCAGGATCAGGCGATCCGATTGCTGCAACAGATTCGATCAAGGGATGACAAATTAACCCATTCTCAATAATCATCGGATCAATATTATGCCCACCTCTAATGATCAGGTCCTTCTTCCTTCCAGTTAACCAGAGGTAACCTTCCTGATCCAGCCGTCCCATATCACCAGTATTATACCATTTCTTACCATCCCATTCGATCCATATATTCTGATTATCGTCAGAACTCAGATATCCTTGAAAGACGTTTGGGCCCGTAACACCGATGATGCCAATTTGGTTTGTTTCAACGGGATGAAAAGCCCCCGTATTCTTCAGTTCCTTAAAAACTGTAATGTCTTGATAGGGTATTTTTAAACCTACAGAACCCACCCGTTGCTCCCCATATCCTGGACTTATACTCGATATGCAGGCTCCCTCTGTAAACCCATATCCTTCCAATAGGAGAATAGATGTATTGGATTGAAAATTTTTAAAAGTAGTTTTTGAAATAGGCGCGGCGCCACATATGGCAAATTCAATTGAAGAAATATCATATTTGTCAGCAGGTATTTCCGACAATTTTTGAAAGATTGCCGGCACAGCACTGAAGGCACCGATCTTGTGACTTTCAATGATTGACCAGAAGTTTTCAATAAGACCTGGTGTGCGAAAACCCTGCGCTGGCCCTAAAAATACTGTTGCACCATTCATCCATGAAACTAGCCCGGTAATCAAAGCTCCGTTAACGTGGAACAAGGGCAAGCCACAAAAGATGGATTTATTTTCTTCCATAAAACGATTGGTGGCGGCTGCCCAACTGATAAAAATCTGATTTCCATGGGTTAACTGAGCTATTTTAGGCGCACCCGTAGTCCCGCCGGTATGAAATAGTGCCCCCCTATCATCCCATTTTCTTATGGGAAGTGTTAAATGAAGACCAATTTTGGCAAGTTTGGAAAAAGGAACAATTTTGATGTCTTTGGCACGGGTTTTTATTTTAGAAATCAATGATCCAGCAATCGAATTAATGCCTCTGGCATATTTAGTTGGATCAACTGTGATGATTGTTTTGACATTTGGTAAATTTTCACAAGCTTTAACAGCTTTTTCGAATAAATCAGTCCCTGGGAGGGATGCAAGAGTAACGAGTATATTCGTGTGGGCAGCTTGCATAATATCTTTAATTTGTTCTGGCTCCAATAGCGGGTTTATTGGGTTTGCCTGCCCAACAGATTGTGCACCATACAAGGAGAAATAGGTTTCTGGTAGATTTGGCAAGAGCATGGAAATAACTGGATTTTTATCTTCTGATATAGCTAAAAACCCTTTTGCCGCCTGGGTAATCTCTTCAATTAGGTCAGTATAGCTCCATTTAAATATATCTAAAGTATGATATGGGTTAGGTAAAAAAGTTAAAGCATCGCGGTTTTGACAGATTGTCGATCCGTGTCTAATTCCATCCAAAATTGAATGAGGTAATTCAAGGCTCTCCAGAGGGCGGGTTTCAAGCTTTTGAATATCCTGAAATGTTGAAATACCTTTAACCATTATGTCCTCTGATTTCTTTCTTTGGCTGTTGCCAATAATTTATTTTCTAGTTTGGCAAACAGATTAGGCATCAGCCTGAGATATAATTCTGGAAAAAGGCGTTTAAAGCGCCATAAGATCCGAGCTTGTAGTGGAGCCACCATATAAAATTTTCTTTTCTGAATATGCAAAAGTAGAGCTTCAGCCACTTCTTCTGAACTCCATGGTGCCATTTGCACGAGGGAGCGTGCCTTTTCTCGGTCTTCTTCTGTACCTCTGGTATGTTCCGCAATAGATGAAGTATAAAATGTTGTCATTTTGACAGTGATATCGACACCGCTGGATTTCATTTCCGAGCGGAGTGTTTCACTTAATTGAACCACGGCTGACTTCGATGCTGAATATCCCGATAGAGAGGGCATGGCATGATAAGCAGCAGCGCTTGCGATTGTGATAAAATGTCCACGTTTTACTTGTGTCATTGCAGGCAAAAATAATTTTCCGGCCCAAATTGTTCCCATCAGATTAACATCAATTACTTCAGCCAGATGTTCAGGTTTCGTGTCTAGAAACGGACCACCCACCCCAATTCCGGCGCAGGTGAAGACAAGGTCTATTCCCCCTGTTTGTTTTAGGAAATCGTCGACGGCTTTTGAGAAATCAGAATAATGGGAAACATTAAAGGGGTAGGAATATACAGTACTGCCATTTTCCTGACATTTTTTGGTAATTTTAATAAGGCCAGTTTCATCCACATCATTTAAAAAAAGCCCCCAGCCGTGACGAGATAACTCGAGTGCTAATGCTTGGCCTAAGCCACTGGCGGCCCCTGTTATAGCGGCCCGCTTTAAAGGGTACCGGGCGTGTAGTGCTGTGAGTTGGTTATCTTCAAGTGGCATGGGAGGACTCCCCATTAGCGCGTAATGTTGCCGAAACCGTCACATGGTTTTCAGGTTTGTTGAACTCTAGGCCTTTTCCTGCCCTATAATTTCTGCCCAATCTTGAGACCAACTGTCCAGTTCCAAAAGAGCTGGGCCAAGCTTTTTGCCCAATGGAGTTAGGGCAAGAGCGTTTTCCTCGTTTGAAAAAACGATCCCAGCTTCTTTCAGTTCTGACAAACGTGTTGAAAGCGTATCCGGGGACATTCTGTCGCATTTTTTTTGTATTTCCCGAAAACCGCAAGACCCATCTCGCAATTCCCATATTATACGCAGAACCCATCGTCGGCTTAATAGGTTGAGAGCCGCCATAATTGGTCGACCACTTTGTGATCCCTTGACTGACCTTCCCGGCAAGGGAGTCGTTATTTTCTTCATTGTGTTTTTTTCTCTTAATTTTTCGTAGCATCATATTAGACTTTACCCGGTAAATATTCATTACAAATTTCATTTGCGGCAATGTTTCTTTTGATCAACTCATCTGCATCCATGCCATATTCATTCAATATTCGTGTCGTTGAAGAACCGGGCTTCTCAGCAGGAGGAAGAATTCCCAACATTTGCCCTTCCACTCGGGTTTGAAGGGCCGGTATTGATTGTACTTTGCCAAGTCCGGGAATGATGCGCTCAATAAGTTGTAAACTATCTGTTTGCGGAGCTGTCAAAAGTATATTTTTCATATCCTGAATTTTGTCTACTGGCGCTGCGGATAAGCCGGCTTTCTTAAACATAGCTAATATTTTCTGCCTCTTCATTTTCTTGAGCGTATTTGAAATTATCTTGGCTGCCTCATTATCGGATATTGTATTTTGATGTTTGTGTGTTTTTTGCAGTAGAGACAGGATCTGGAATAAGGTCGCATTGGGGGCGGCCAGAAAAACCCACCCATCAATTGCTTGATAAAGCCTGTAGAATGCATTTTCTCCTTTTGATAGCTGGCCTGAAGCTTCCGGCCTTTTTCGTTCGGAAGGGAAAAAAGCAAAAGGGAGCTGGATAAGGCTTGCGGAAGCGGCAAGTGAAGTCCCAATCGAGAAAAGATTCTCTCCTTTAGATTTGCAATATAGTCCCAAGGCCATGCCGAAAGCGGCAGAATAACCCGTTAACGCATCAACGCAGGAGGCTATTGCATGTAATTCAGGTTGATTTGGATCACCGTAACGTTTCATGATTCCTGACGCAGCTTGTAAAACAGGATCATAACCTACCCGGGTATCCCATGGACCTTTCTGTGGGCCGTTATAAGCATTCACGCGGGCATACAGAATTTTCGGATTAATCTTGTATATTTCGGCCTCTGATAAGCCCATACGGCTCATTGCATCAGGTAGATGATTGGTCAGAAGGATATCTGCTGTACGGAGAACTTTTTTCAGGGCATCCTGTCCCTCTGATGTTTTGAGGTCGAGGAGAATACTTTCTTTTCCCTGATTGCCATCAATTCCATACCAGCATGTCATACGTGGACCATGGTTAGGCATAGGTGTTTCTACCTTGATTACACGAGCCCCATATTCTGCCATTGTGCGTCCGGCCACAGGGCCAGCTACCATAGAGCATAAATCAATAACAGTTACACCTTTTAGCCAGTTTGATGCATTGATTTTTGTATGGTCTGACTGATCCACTGAGGGACGATAATGGTATGCACCGTGATATTTTTTTGGGTTCCAATTAAGCTTCTGATATTTTTTTGACCGTGATATCGGTTGTTTATATGTGTTAGAAAAATTGGTGAGCCATACTTGCAGTCCAGGTTGAATGATCTTGCCCAATTCAATGTCATTGATTTCAATAGCAAGGCCAGCTTTTTTTAATTCTGGACTATTAATCCATTCTTGTGTTGTCCGTTGACGCACACAAGGTATTCCGATTTTATTTAATCGTTCTTCCCACTTTTGAGCTGTTTTTTTGGAGAGCTCTTTGGTGACAAGGGCTTTAATATTTTTTTGCCATTTTTTTGAAAGATTGCTTGTCTCTGAAAGGTTATTGCTTAAATCCTTTTGATACGGATTGGAAAAGACTAGACCAGCATTCTTTAACTCGTCAGTAATTTTCAACTCAGTAAACAGCGCTTTTACAATCTTTGAGTTATCAATAGCAAAAAGATATAAAACTTCACCATCCATACAGGTATAACTGGTCATTAAAGCTGGATATGATTTTCGGGCAATATTTAGGAATTTTTGTTGACGGTTATCGCCCCCTCTGGCGACAAATTTTCGATTTAACGGAAGAATAATTTTCTTTAAGAAAAAGGGTAGTCGTGGTGCATCATATCGTGCTGGAGCCTGCTCAATATCCATATAAATACTAGACATGGCGGTAAGCGCGGCACTTGCCAAAGGGACTTCAATATGAAGCCCTGCTCCTTGTCTAGCTGCTCTATTGTTGAGTGCTAGAACTGCGGCTGTTGCGGCATGTATTGAAGCGTAGACTGAGGCTATAGGAAGAGAAGTATAAACAGGATCCAGTCCAAATAAATTTCGTACCGCGTGAATATCCGTATATTGACCTGTCATGGCCGCGATGATTCCTTCATAGGCTTTTAGATCTTTTTTATCTTCTTCATCTGATGTAAAGCCAGGTAAGGAGATGATAATCAATTTGGGGAAACGTTCTTTTAAGTAGGAGATATCCAGTCCCAAACGGCTCATGGCACCGGGGGCGTAATTTTCAATAAAAATATCTGCTTCTTGCATGAAAGAATCAAGTATCATGCGATCAGTATCAATTCTCAGATCAAGAGGAATTTCGAATTTTCCTCGATTCAAAATAGCGTTAATAGGATGATCAACATTCGAGTTTTTCGGAGAGATAATCCGGAGGGTTTCGGCTCCCTGATCAGTCAATAACATCGCAGCTAACGGTCCAGCCAAATGACCCCCAAGGTCAATGATGCGCACACCATCAAGCGGCGATTTATGTGAAGTTACAATAGCCATTATTTGACCTTTTTGGGGAAACGCGTTGCCCAGTCTTCCAGTTCGGTTTTTGCGCCATTGGCAAAATATGAAATGGCATGATACCAGCCGGCAAGGATGAAAAATTCCATCAATTGCGTTTCTGTGAAATGATTACTTAATAAAGTAAATGTTTCGTCACGCAGGGTGCCGGTATCATGAAAGTCATCCACCATATTAATTAGGGCGGCATCCAGAGATGACCAGCATGTATCGCCGCTATCTCCATGAACAAGGGAATATGTTTGATCAGTCGTGAGTTTCGCTTTCTTTGTGAACATTGCGATATGTACCCCCCATTCATATTCACAATGGCAGCGTGCTGTTACCCTAACGATAACAATTTCACGGGAACGTAAATCAAAGGATGCGCCCTCGTTCTGACCTGCTGATAAGAAAAATTTACCCAATTCTCCCATAACTGTTGTTAAGGGTAAATTCTTTACAAAAGTACGAAACAATTTGAGGGTATCAATGTCATTGTTTTTGGGCTTTATGAATTGAAGTGCCGAGGATATTTCCTGAGTGTAGGGAGGATTTAAATGACATAAACGGTTCTTTTTTGTGTGTTGTATCATAGCCTGACTTTCAAAATAAACAAATCTATCTGATACGAAAACCATATCATCGATTATTTCAAAAATCAATACGAAAATCGTATCAATATTCACTTGACGCTATTTTATGGGTGCTATATTAACTTCTAAGTCACGTGTTATGTTCTTTTTAAGAGAATTAAAGCTCAAAGGTGTTTAGGAAGTCTGGGGCTTCATACTACTTTATTTAGAATTATACACACAACAATGAGGAAGTGGAGTTGTGGCTTTTAATCAGGATGTCGCCGACCGATTGATGCCTATTATGGCAAATATACCCAGTACAGAAGAAACCCGCATGTTCGGTGGATTTAGCTATTCACTCCATGGAAATATGCGTGCGGGCATCAATCAATGCGACCTAATTGTGCGGCTTGGTGTCGATAAATTTGAGCTTTTAAGCAAAAAATATGGCGATTGAGGGTGATGGATTTTGCCGGGAAACCCATGGAGGGATGGTGAATGATAGGCGGTTTAGACTGCGATAATGAAACCTTTAAGGGCCTTGTAAAAGAATCGCTTGCTTTTTGTAAAAACTTTAGCCAAAAAGCCACCAAAGCTTCTCTCTCGCACCCATTTATAACTCGAAGACGAGGATTGTCGCGACAATGAATCTATTTCCTAACATCAAGTTACGGACTCACGCATGATAACAAACTCCTCCGCAGCCGTTGGATGAATACCAATGGTATTATCAAACACGGGGCAATTCAAATAATGGGATGACTTGTTCTACTGTTTAGCCCTACACTACATTGCCGCCGCCACAGCAGGACGGCAAGCGCTAAAAGCCTAACTTAAGTAGTGGACCACTCTATGGGAGCACGCCAGAGGCAATGTTGTATACAATATACGGTGCCGATAGATCATTGCTCTGCAAACACTGTGTCAATCGTAATATTTCTAAGTGTTAAAAGCAGTGCATAAATTATACGAATTTTATTGGCTACCACGCACAGTAAAACATCCATGCCGAAATGAATAAAGGAGATAAAAATGAAAGTATTTAGAATTATTATCATCATAGTATTTGGACTTAGCCTAGTATCTTGCGGGCAAAAAAATACAGAATTAGATGATATAAGCGTTGTTGTTCAAAAATATCTTGATGGGACGTCTCAAGGTAAGCCACAGCTTGTAGAGGAGGCATTTCTACCAAGTTTGGAAATTCAATGGCTGGGAAGTAGTGGGGAGTTATTGCGCCGTAAAGGACCAGATTACATCTCTCGAATTGAAGAAGGAAAGGTCGTCCCCCGTTATGGACGGATTATAAAAATTGATTCTACAGACCGTTCCGCAATGGTAAAAGTAGAAATAGAATGGAATGATCGTCTTTATACAGACTATATGCTTATCCTAAAGGTTGAAGGTAAATGGCGTATCGCTAATAAAATTGCAACGTGGGTTGAGCTGGAATAGTTTAAACATGCCAACCACAAGACTACAATCAGTTGGTGTCAATCGATCAACTATCATGCATGAATAGTATTAAGGGCTCTGTCATGTATGGTCATATATGACTGGCCCCATCGACCCAAAGAAATAAATTATAAATCTTAGAATTAGCTTTTAAAAATTAGTCGAAATGAGGCGCCGCCCATATCGTTATTGTGGCAACTAATGCTACCGTGATGAGCGAGCATAATTTGCCGGGATAGACTTAGGCCAATACCGGACCCTTCCTGTTTTGTAGTGTCAATAAGCATTTAAAATTGCCCCACCTTTGGTAGTTGGATAGTTGCAATCAACCCTGTTGGTTTGTTTGCTGTTAAAATAAGTTCGCCGTCATGACCCTCAGAAATTGCTTTGGCAACAGTGAGGCCTAGGCCAAACCCACCTTGATTACTTTCCCGCGCTTTTGAAAGGCGTTCAAAAGGTTCAAGAGCACATATAATCTTATCGTGGGGGATACCCGGGCCATCATCTGAAATGGATATGCTCACAAAGTCAGTCCCGAGCTGCAGGTCAACACGAGCACTACCCGCATACTTGAGGGCATTTTCTATCAGGTTACGTATGGCTCGGGCAAGGGCGTCTGGGCGGCATGTATAGTGGATATTTTGTTTGCCAATGAAGGTGGCCTTCTGGCCTAATTCTGAAAAATCGAGGCATTCGCTTTCCACTAATGCGCTTAGGTCCACATTCCGCATGGGTTCAGTGCGACTTTCCCCTCTGAGGAATTCTAACGCGGAGGTGGTGATTTTTTCCATCTTATTAATGCTTGAAATCAAGTCTTCCCGGATGTCTAAATCATCAATCAACTCAGCTTTAATACGGAGCGCCGTGAGCGGGGTACGTACATCATGGCTTATGGCCGCGAGTGTGTTCGTGCGTTTTGTAATTTCATCCGCTACCTGTTTTTGCATTGCGTTGAAGGATTCTATCGCCCGTTTTACGTCCGGAGGTCCGCTTTCTTCTACTTCAGAAACATTCAGGCCTCGACCAAAGCTTTGTGTTGCGTTGGTCAAATTGTTGAGCGGTTTACTTAAGCGACGCATAAAGAAAATTGCGGTACCTCCGATGATAAAAAAGGCACTGCCGGACCACATAATCCAGTCGATTATATACTGTACATGCCACTCATGTGGGTGAACCTCAGTGTTAAACCATTTGCCCGAACGGAGTTTTATACTAATAACGATACCATCCATTGGCAGGTCGATTTCAGACGGGCTACATAGTTTATAGGAAAAATTGTCTTGAGTGAGACGAGCTTGGCCGACCAATATCAGACTTTCATCAAGAGGCAGTTCCTGAGCGATCCGCATCTCGAGCTGATTGGTTTCTTCAGTAGTACCGTGAAAGTCAAATGGTTTATCAGTCAGTGTATAACCTTCATGACAGGATGATGTGAAAGTAAAAAAATTTTCAAGCTGCTCCGCTTCTATATTTTCAAGTATAGGTTTGATTCTCTTGAGCCTGTCTAAGGTATCCGATTTTTGTGCCGTTTCTATTGCAGTGTCGTTCTTTAAGAACTCAAGAATTGTAAAGGTCGCGAGCAATAATGTAAGTGCTAGAGTAAGAATGGCGATCATCTGTCCAGTCATGCTTTTAGGTATAAGGCGAGAGAATAACTTCATGATACCCACTCCAGTTCGGCTGCAAACACATAACCGCCACCCCACTGGGTCAGAATGATCAGTGGGTTCCTGGGGTCTGTTTCTAGCTTGCGCCGTAAACGGCTGATTTGATTATCAATGCTCCGGTCAAAAAGCTGAGCTTCCCGGCCTTTTGTCAGGTCTAGCAGTTGATCTCGGCTGAGAGTGATGCCCGCGTGCTCAAGGAGGGAGATCAACAGCAGGTGCTCGCCGGAACTTAACCGAATGGCGACATCGTCCGGCCCCAATATTTCCCTGCATGAGAAATCAAAACGCCACCTGTCAAATTTGACTAATCCTTTTGATTGCCGCGTTCTTCGAGGTAGCATCTGGCTGCGGCGCAAAACGGATTTAATCCGTGCGAGCAGCTCCCGCGGATTAAAAGGTTTGTTTACATAGTCATCAGCACCAAGCTCTAGCCCGACAATTTGGTCGGTATCTTCAGTCAGGGCCGTTAAAAGAATAACCGGTATTTGTAATGTTTCTTGCAACCGCTGGCAAATACTAAGCCCATCTTCGCCAGGCATCATAATATCCAGAACGACAAGATCGACACTTGATGTCGCCAGCACCTGATCCATTTCTTTGCCGTCTGCCGCAACAGTTGTCCGAAAACCATGCTTGCTCAAATATTTGGCAAGTGGGTCTCTGATGTCTTTTTCATCATCAATAACAAGTATATGGGCTTGGTTGTTTGTCATCTTTTTCTGCACGTAGATTTTATGGACGCACCTTATATATAGAACGCTTGGCGGGTTTTGTCGCCTCCCCATTGTCAGTAATTTGTATCAAACTGTGTCAGGTAGGCACTTCGGGACAGTTTGATACATTTTTGTGCGACGGGTGACATACTTTTTACGGTCTCAGTTTGTATGATCCGCTGACATTGTTTGAATGTGAGTGAAAAATTTTGTGCGTCAAGCAAGTGTGGCCAAAAGATTAAAATAAATTGTGATGGAGCTGTGTGATTAAACGACAGGTAAAAATAGGGCCTATTATTTTTATTTCCATATTTGTTCTCACGGGCTGTGCGGGCAGTGTTGGGGAGAACAAACCTTGGGTAATGCCATCCAGAATTTCTGAGGGGAATGAGGTTTATCCCGTCCAGCATGTAGATGGATATATCGAAGATGGGCTAACCGCGCTTACGGTCACATCAGAAATCGGTCAGTTAACCAAAATTGCACTTAAAAATAATACGGCAATTAAAGTGGCCGAAGCACGGTACAGCGAGGCAATAGCTAATATGAAGAGTATTGACGCCGGGATTATGCCCAAAGTGGATATTGGTGTTAAAACGACAAGAACGCGTGCGGGAAATGAAAACAGTGGTGTCGCGGCCAGCACCAGTCAGTCTTCAAGTGGTTCGGTTGATCTACGTATTCCGATTGATCTGTTTGGCAAAATAAAAGTCCGTAGGCGTGCCGCAGCCTACGAGGTAGAACAGACCAGAGAGGAACTGGAAAATACCCGCATAGAGGTCATGCGGGATGTGGTTGTTGCTGTAGTTGATGCCGCAGAGCAGAGCCAGTTACAGTCTCTTAATAAAGCACAGCTTGAAACAAGCAGGACATCATATAAGCTTACGGCCTATAGGTATACCAAAGGCCAAGCAAACATCGTGGACGTGTTGCAGCAGCGCGACCTTGTTGCATCGTTGGAACAGGAAACCCCTCGTCTCGTCGCGGAAAGACAAGGTGCCCTTGATCGTCTTTCGCTGCTTATGGGTGCCTTGCCTGGAAATGTTGCGACAAATGGATTTCAAAAACTGCCAGTTCTTCCTGAAATAGAAGTGGTGGTAACGCCGATAGGGCTACTGGGGAGCCGCCCGAATATGAGAGCGTTAAAAGCAGGCGTTGATGCTGCGGATAGTCAACTATCCAGTGCTATTAAGGATCGCTTGCCCTCCTTTGAATTTTCCAGTTCAGCGATTGCCACGCTTAAGTCTGGTGATATTTCCTCTATTATTTCCAGCACACTTTCTGCTGCTTTTACTTTCTTTGATGGCGGTGTTAAGCGTGCCGCTATCAAAGCGCGGCGCGCGTCGCGGGAACGCGCGGGAACGATCTACATCGAGGCATGGCTTAACGCTGTGGTCGAAGTGAATGGATTACTCGCTGAAGAAAAACGTCGGATAACAGAATATGCGTTAGCGAAAGCAAGGCTGGAAAATGCTCGTAACTTACACGCTGCTGCAGAACGCCGCTATCGGTTCGGTGCCAGTGATTACCTCCTGGTATTGACCGCAATGCGCACCATTCAACAACAAGAGCGGTCTTTGCTGACTTTGCAATCCAGCTTGTTGCGCGCTCAGATTAAACTTCATACCGCCATGGGCGGACAGATTATTGCAGAAAGCTCATAGCTTGTGACTTCTACAGATTAGGAATTTATAATGGTAAAAAAATGGCTAAAAACACGGGCTGTCTTGCCGGTAGCGTTGGCGGCTAGTTTCGTTGTTGTTTCTTACGCGCTCATTACGACTGCGCCAGAAAGTAAGCGTAAGCCGGCAGAATATATCGCACCTATGGTTGAGATTATGGACCTGACAACAGGTTCTTATGACGTGACCGTACAAGCGCAGGGTCTTGTGGGGCCTGCACAACAGGAAGTGATACTTCGACCGCAAGTAGGTGGCAAAGTTATCGCTATCCATCCAAGTTTTAGGCCGGGCGGCATGATCCCTGCCGGTGAACCTATCATTCAGATTGAGGCGACTGACTATGAACTTGCACTGAGGGAAGCCGAGGCAAAGCTTGCTAGAGCTATGGCATCAGTAGCACTTGAAAAAGGGCAGCAGCAGATTGCGAAAGAGGAGTTTAATCTGCTTGAGGGAGATTTTTCCTTTGATGAAACGTCAAAGGCCCTTGCGCTCAGGAAACCGCAGTTAAGGCAATTTGAGGCAGAGCAAGCGATTGCGCAAAATGCCTATGACCGGGCGGCGCTTGCGCTGGCTCGCACAAAGCTAAGGTTACCGTATAACGCGCTAGTTCTTGAAACCTCTTCTGCAATAGGTGAGGTTCTCCTGTCAGGTACTGTGACTGGCAAGCTTGCACGGGCGGATAAGTTTTGGGTGGAACTACGGGTACAGCAAAAGCACATGGGGCGACTACACAGCAAAACAAGCAAAAAAGTTGGCGCGTCTGTCACAATCAAATCAAATGGCCATGAATATCAGGGCGAAATTGTGGGTCTCAGGGCTAATTTGGTTTCAACAACACGTATGGGAGGGGCCATAGTTGAGGTGTTAAATCCACTTTATTCTGCTAATAGAACAGGAAAACCCTCCTTATTGATTGGCAGCCACGTAGAAGCGACCCTAGATGCTGGTGCGGTTAATGGTGCTTTTGAAATTCCGAGAAGAGCGCTTCTTGATAATGACAGGCTCTATGTTGTGGATGTCGAGGACAAGCTGCAAGTGCGGGCCGCAACGGTCCTTTGGGAAATGCCTGATAGTATTATCATTTTACCAAATCTTGAGAATAATGATCGAATGATTGTGAGCCGGGTTGCAGGTGTGGCACCGGGTACCAAAGTGAATACCCGTTACCGAAATGACCGGTTTATGCGCGGACCACGCATGTAGAAAAATACAGGCTCAAGATCAGATTCTGTGCAGTAAGACGTGTTGCGTAATCAATAAACTAAGCCGTAAATGAGGCACCCCAATAGTTGGATGTCGCCCTAAATTGGAACAACATCGTGAAAAAAAAGATTTATAATAAATTCAACCCTGTTAACTGGATGGCGCAGAACCATGTGGCCGCAAATCTTCTTATGCTGTTGATGCTTATTGGCGGGATCTTCTTCATGCAGAAGATCAGACAGGAGATCCAGCCCAATTATACCTTCGCTACGGTCATTGTTTCCATGTCCTACCCCGGGGCAAGTCCAGAAGAAGTTGAGGAAAATATCATTCTTGCGATCGAAGCAAGCTTACAATCTGTGGAGGGCCTCGATCGTATCAGATCAACGGCTAGTGAAGGATTTGCAAATGTATATGTAGATATAGAGGGTGGTGAGAATCTTGATCGGGTGTTGCAGAATGTCCGTAATGCGGTGGACATTATTACTTCCTTCCCAACGGATGCTGAACGACCAAACATACGCCTCGATGATGATGCTCGATGGCTCACTACTATTGGTATATCAGGCGATGTCCCTGAGAAGGTGCTTCATGACTTGGTAAACAGGATTAAAAGTGATCTTTTACATATGGAGGGGGTGATCCAGGTACTACCGCAGATCAACAAGGATCCTGAGATTAGCATTGAAATTCCGCAGTCTGTACTGAGATCACTGAATGTAACGTTGCCCGAGGTGGCACAGCGTGTTGGCGACGCTGCAAAGGATGTTCCCAGCGGGGATGTGGAAACCACTGACGGACAATATATCCTGCGCACTGAAGGCCGTCGTGAGTACGGAATGGAGTTCAAGAATATACCGCTAAAGACTGACAGTGATGGCTCTCAAGTGACACTTGGTGATGTAAGCACCATTCGTAGTGGCTTTGAAGAAAATACGTCGTTTTTTAGCTACAATGGTGCCCCTGGCATGATAGTATATGTCTATCAATCGAAAAATTCTCGCGCAATGGAATTGGCGAACCGGGTTCATCAATATGTCGAAGACCTGAGTTCGACGTTGCCTGATACACTAAAGTTGGACCTGCCCAGCAAACGTACCGAGAAATATAGTGAACGCATGGACATGCTTATTGATAATGGTATGGTCGGCTTACTTCTCGTAGTTTTAACTCTCGGACTTTTCTTAAATCCAAGGCTTGCATTTTGGGTGGGGGTATCCATTCCGGTGGTGTTTATTAGTTCTTTTTCGATATTGTATTACCTTGATGTTTCGATCAATATGATCTCGATGTTTGCCTTTATTATGACCCTTGGTATCGTGGTAGATGACGCGATAATTGTCGGCGAGAGTATCCATGCAAAGAGACAGCAGGGGCTATCCGTTCGAGACGCTGTCGTCGAGGGCGCCAATGACATGATCTTGCCGGTAATATTTGCTGTTGGCACCAATATCATTGCCTTCATTCCTCTGATAATGCTCCCGGGTGATATGGGGCAGTATATGAAGTCCTTGCCTATTGTCGCAGTTGTGGTGTTCACGGTTTCGCTGATTGAGGCCCTGTTTATTTTGCCAGCACACCTGAACGCAAAAGATAAAAAGCGGAAATGGCCAAATTTTCTCAAGCCACTTCAGCGTACGCTATTATTCCGTGAGCATGTTGCCAATGGTCTTGATCGTTTTCGCGACATTAAATTCAGGAAGGCGCTGACCTGGGCCATTGATCACCGTTATATCACTGTTGTGTTGTTTACGGGTGGCCTGATACTTATCGCCGCGTGGTTCGAATCCAATCGGATAGACTTTCACTGGTACCCGCAAATACCATCAGACCGGGTGAGTGCTAAACTGACGATGCCTGCCGATGCGTCCTTTGAAGACCTTATTACTATCTCAGAAAATATCGAAGCCGCAGGAGTTTCCGCGATTCAGGAACTCGGATCACTTGATGATGTTGAGAGCCGGTCCGTTTCAGCAGGCCTATATAACTCAGTTTATTCCAGCGTGACTTTTGAACTTGTGAGCGAAAGTCATCGCGAATTTGACCAAAATGATTTCGTTCGCTTGTGGCGTGAGAAGGCCGGGGATGTGCCTGAGGCGCATTCGCTTGTCTTTGACTTTTTGGCAAGCTTTGGCGGCGGCTCCGGCGTCTATGTGGATATGAGGCATTCCTCAAATGTTGTTTTGGAAACCGCCGCTAAGGAACTTGCCGCAACTATGAAAACGATTGAAGGTCTTGTCGATGTTACAGACGGTTTGGCGCAAGGTAAAAAACAACTGCGATACACGCTTACGGATGAAGCCACGTCCCTTGGTTTTACGGAGAATGAACTTGGACGTCAATTACGTGCAGCTTTCTTTGGTGCTGAAGCCGTACGCATGCTTAGAGATAGTCATCAGGTAAAAGTTTGGGTACGGTTGCCTGTGCAAGAGCGCAACTCCTTAAATGATCTTGAAAATTTCGTGGTGAGATCACCTTCTGGTGTAGAACTTCCATTATCTCAAGCAACTGATATTGAATACTCTCGGACGTTTACAGATATCAGACGTGAAGATGGCCGTAGAAATATATATGTTGGTGGTGTAATGGATATGGCTGCGGGCAGTGAGAGTCTGGCGAAGCGCGAACTTACTGAGAATATTCTTCCTGCATTGAAAGCGAAATACCCTGGATTGCAGGCTGGGCTAAGAGGGAGCTTTAGCAGTAGAAGCGGTTATTCGACAATGAGCATGATTGGTATGGGGCTTGGCATTGTCAGTGTGGTGGTGTTTGCACTTATGGCGTCCTTGTTCCGCAGTTATTTACAGGGGTTCATTGTAATTATGACCATTCCTTACTGTATGGCGGCAGCAGTAGCAGGGCATATTATCATGGGTTATGGTTTGACGTCGAATAGCATGTTTGGCATGATTGCGCTTGCGGGCATGGTGGTGAATGGATCCTTGGTGTTAACCAGCAGAATGAATGACTTGATCAGAACTGGTATTGAATATAGAGAGGCCATTATTGAGGGGTCGATCAGCAGGTTCAGGCCAATTCTGATTACATCGCTTACGACGACGGTTGGCCTATTGCCGATGCTGTTTGAAACATCCCAACAAGCGCTGTTCCTTGTGCCGTTCGCAATTGCGCTCAGCTTTGGTACCGTTGTTTCTTCCTTTGTAGTGCTGTTGTTGATTCCTGCGCTGCATGCGATCCATTATGATTTCAAAGCATGGAAGGATGCGGAAGTAGCTGAGTTAGAGGTTACTGCTGGGGTAACGAAGGTATGAGCCTGATTATAGTAGGCCGTACTCTATCTGAAATGAAACTGGATACCGTTCACATTTTACGCCAAAGGGCAATCTTGATGATTATGTTAGTCCTGTTGATTTTGTGAAAGAATGGCTCGATTTTGCATCGGCGACAGATGAGTGGAAAACCACTGAGGCAAATGCCCTGACATGCCCCCATTAAGTGATCCACCTTTTAAGTGGACTTGCTTCATTGTGTAGCGCAAGGTGTCTTAAAATTCTAGGGGCTTGTCAGTAGACACTCCACCGCCTGCAGCAGCTCTCTTTACGGACGGAATAGCGGCGCAGAAGAATATTTAACGATCACACTTGGTACATTGGACGATTCTTCACGGTTTGAGCCAGATGTGACTGTTTTTGCCCGAAACCGCAAGCCCTGGGACATTATGGATGAAGCGGTTCCAACCTTTGACGCACAACCGGCCTGGAAACCCAACGATGGTTTGTGATATCGACACTTGAGCATCTGTTCTCTTGAGTATGAGGCGTAATAGCCATATTTCAGTTGACTTTCTGTTTTCATTTTCATACTCTCAAGAGGTGGCATAATGCCACCATGAATGATTTTGGAGTTTTTAATGGGTCAATCGATCAAGCTTGCGGACGATATTGTAAAAGATGTGCGCTTTGAAGCAAAATTATTAAGACGGTCTGTTGCAAAACAAGCCGAACATTGGCTGCGTATTGGCCAAGCCATTGAACAATCCCCTTCATTTGATTATACCCGAATAAAAGCAGCACTGGCTGGTAAGTTTGATGCAGATAATCTTTCGATTGAAGAGGGTGTTATTTTTGATGAAAAAATCTTCAGTGCACTGGAAGAAACCAGTGACGCAGAAAGAGTATTTTTTGAAAAGCGTCAAAAAGCTGGCTTGGGGGTAGGTGAGGATGAAGAAGGTAATCTTATTTATAAATAAGAACCAATATGGCCAATAAGAGAAAACCCACCCTATATGTGATCGCTGGTCCCAATGGTGCTGGGAAATCAACCTTCTATGAAATAAAGATGAAGCCGATGCTGATAAGCACGCCCTTTATCAATGCGGACATTATCCAGCGCAGCGAGTTGAAAGATAATTCCATGGTGGCGGCTTATAAAGCTGCAGAAATTGCAGAACAGAGGCGTCAGGAATTACTTGCCAACAAAAAAAGTTTTATTACCGAGACCACTTTTTCTCATTCTTCAAAATTGAAATTAATTACTGAGGCCAAGGCGAGCGGATTTCAGATTGTCGTTGTTCATATTAATGTTCACAGTCCAAATTTATCCGTAGCACGTGTTAAGAGCCGGGTTGAAGAGGGCGGTCATAATGTGCCGGAAGAAAAAATTCGGCAAAGATATGAACGAAATCAGGAATTAATCCGTCGTGCGGTTCTTGAGGCCGACAAAGTATTTATTTATGATAATTCAAGATGGAATAAATCTTTGGAAGTATCCGTAGGTTTTGACCAGGGCAAAATTGTAAAGACCAGTGATAATATACCTAAATGGGTTAGAGCCCTTTATAAATCTGAATTAAAGTTGTGCGAGTAATCTTGAGCCTAAATAGGTCCTATCTCAGTCGCCTGGGTTAATCAGTCTCGTTTGATTGTGGGGCTTGTTTGTAAAACTCAGTTTTGCCGAACAGCCGCTCGTGCCACTCAACACCGGAAGACTTTCAGACCCTCAGACTATTATAATTTTCCTAAAATCATCGTTTCAAATTCAAGGCCTTGATGAAATTCCTCAGGTTTTATCCCTGTATTCGTTACAGGTGCCAAAGTAAGGATGCTTGAGGAATTTCAAGGTCAATTTTCCCCGCCGCAAGCGGCTCCTCGCGCCCCAAAATAGATTTTGCAATTCCCCCCGTTCGCATCCTTGAAGGTCTAGCACCAACTCAAACATAGGAGAAAACCAATGCCTAACTCAACAAAACCTAATTACATTGCCTACGACGTTTCTGAAGGTAAAGATGAAAAGTCCATCTGGAACGCTGTCGGTGCCGCTTGGAGCCATAGTGACAACAAAGGCATCAATATAGTCCTTTATGCCGTACCGGTTTCTGGAAAGATCACCCTCAGAACGCCCAAAAGCGATGATGATAAATAATCCCAACAGGGCTGCAGATCAATTCTGTGGCCCTTTCCTGAAAGGAAATATCATGACAAACTCCTATGACATTAGAACAGATACTTTATGTGAAGGCTGGGTCAATTGCTGGCATGAGGGTGACGAACTGGAAACTTTTACAACCATCACGGAGGCACAAGCTGCTATTGATGACTATATGGCTGATCTGAGAACCAATTTTGAAGAGGGTAACCGGGAAGAATTCGATGAAGATCATGAACGGGTACAGTTAAGGATCTTTCATATTCTGACCAGTGAAGCCGTTGGGTAATTCAGAAGATCGCCCTGTGCAGTCTGTTAGCTGGCGGGTAGGGGGGCTTTCCCGTCAATTTGGAAACCTTCGACGTTAAATTTAAATAAAACCCCTTGTCCGCTAAACATAATATGCTGTTCAGAAGTTTCACATATCCAGTTCTGCTTTTCATCTGGTCGTTTTGCGGCGAGTGCATAAGGGGTAAAAAGTGCAATATTCAAACCCTTGTTAGGGCAGCGTGCGGAGATGAATTGAAAGCCGTCTACACCCAATTCTCTCATGATCGTGCCAAGTTTCTGTGATCCACTATAATCCTGAGGATGCTGGAGCAAGTCCTGATATTCTTCAAAAGGAGGCTTGTTTAAATATAATCCAGCCGAACAGTCATATTTTGTAGAATAAATCGTATGTTGTGTTTTAAGTGTGCCAGACGGGGGAGGTTCCGCCATCCCTGTCCAGAATAAAACCCGGTAATAGGCTGTTTCTGCGAGGGCCGTTGGAATATTTTCTGAGCCATAAAAAAGACTAGGCTCATGTTTGCGCCCAAATCGGGAACCCCATTTTAAGGGGGGATAACGAAAGGGGGTTGCTAATAAATAGTCCAGATCACGACAGTTCTCAGGGAGAGGAGGCTTGGATTTCTCAAGAAGCCCTTCTAAAATTGCTTGTTCTTCCAGCGTATCAACAAGTTCCAGTGTGGCAATTTCTTCCTGACTTTCCACAACACGCCAAGCGATACCCCTAATTTTGGAAACAATTGCCGTTTTAATCAGGTCTATTGAGGGAAGATTAAATTTTTCCACGAATGGCATCCAGATATTCAAGAATATGGACAAGACCTTGAATATTCTTCACCTGTTCTTTGGGGACACCATTTGTATGGTGGTTCATGGTGGTAAACCAATGTTTGATATTCTCCGCTTCTCCGCCGACGACAACAAATAAAGAGCGGTAACAGCGAATAAGATAGAGGGCCAGTTCTCCCGCCTTACTGGAAGGGTTTAGACCGCGTGCAATAGACGTACGGTCCCGACCTAATATTTGACCGAGTTCTTCCTGCGTTAAACCCAATGCTTTGGCTGTTTTTAAAACAGCCTTTGCCAGAACAAGTTCATCGTTGGTTTCTTCAATAGTTAGAGCCGTCAAATGAATATCCTCCTTGGCATTAAATGATGCATAATCATCATATAACATAAATGGCGGGAGAATACATCAAAAAAGTTATATAATTAGGGGCGGAGGGTGCAGAAGTAGACTGAGAAATGCTCTGTGCCACTAAAGTGGCGGCCTCTTTCACAGGATCAGAGGCTAGATGAGCGTATCTTGAATTGGCCTTTGATGACCTTTCTCAGAGTTTTCCCCTGTTCTCGTTACCGGTGCCAAAGTTAAGGATGCCTGAACAATTTCAAGGTCTTTTTTCCCCGCCGCAAGCGACTTCCTCGCGTGCCAAAATAGACCTTGAACTTCCTCTCCTATGCATTCTTGAAAATATTGCACCAACTCAAACATAGGAGAAAACCATGAGCGACACATCAAAACCTGATCCATTCCCATCAGCATGGCCAGAAAAGTTTATGGCATTACAAACTCTGTAGAAGGTCAAATGATTTTTTTTAGGAGAATTGGGAGGTAATTTCATACAATAACCCTCTTTTTTGACGCAAAATTGGAAAAACCCCAAATGAGATGCAAATCGAACTTAATAGAAATATTAAAAATAGAGCCAATTTGGAGAAATTTTACGGTATAAAAGCGAAAACCTTTGCTATATTTTGGACATATTTGGGGCGTAAAATTTGTTCTTGAAAGACATATTAAGGCAAAATGATGGATTTCATATTGTTAGCCAGGGTTGATGTTTTTAATATTATAGTTACCATGGGTGGCAAGTATCAGATGCATAGTATCTTCTGAAAAGTTTGTGAGTGATGGAAGTTATCGCCGGACCTGTCTCAATACTAAAATTTCAAAATTTGAGAGGTCATTTTATCTATTAGAATTAGCCACATTCAAGGAGTTATTGGAATGAATAGAAATTCAAGCAGATACATGAAAAATAAACTCCCGGATTATGATACCGTTAGTGCAGTACTATATGCACGTGTGTCATCAAAAGAGCAGGAGAGGGAGGGGTATTCAATTCCATCGCAGCTCAAATTACTCAGAGAATATGCGGCAAAGGAAAATATTAAGATTACCGAAGAATATGTGGACATTGAAACCGCTAAACGGAGCGGCCGGGTTAACTTTGAGAAAATGGTCCATTATCTGCGGCGTCACAAAAGGGTTAAAGCCTTGCTTGTTGAAAAAACGGACAGGCTATACAGAAACCTCAAAGACTGGGTAACCATTGATGAGTTAGATATTGAAATTCATTTTGCCAAAGAGGGAACCGTCCTTGCACAGGACTCTCGTTCCTCTGAAAAGTTCATGCATGGCATCAAGGTTCTGATGGCGAAAAACTATATCGACAATCTTTCGGAAGAAACCCGGAAGGGCATGATAGAAAAGGCGGAACAAGGGGTTTGGCCTTCATTCGCGCCCCTTGGTTATTTGAATGTTGCAGGAGAAAATGGCAAGAGGATCATTGAGACTGACCCCGTACTTGGGCCTATGATCACCTGTTTATTTGAATGGTATTGTACGGGCCGCTATTCTCTTCGTCAGGTTAGTGAAAAGGCGCGGCAGGCAGGTTTAATATTTCGCAAGAGTGGAAAACCGGTTCCAACGAGTTCTATCCACAAGATCCTCCGTAACCGCCTCTATACGGGGGTGTTCGAATGGCGGGGGAAGCTCTACAAGGGCAGTCATGAGCTTTTGATCCCATTTGTCCTTTGGGAGAGGGTGCAGGGCGTTCTTGATGGGCGGAATGCGTCTAAAATAAGGGGGTCATCCTATAACTTTGCTTTTACAGGTCTTGTGACATGTGGACATTGTGGCTGTGCCATGGTAGCTGAGATTAAAAAGAAGAAATATATCTATTATCACTGTAGTGGATATAAGGGAAAATGCGATGAACCCTATACAAGAGAAGAAGTTTTGGAGGAACATTTTACAGCACTTCTGAAACAACTCCGGTTTGACGATGAAGTTTTTGAATGGATTAGAAAGGCCTTGAAAGACAGTTGCTCAGATAAAGTACGAGCACAAACAGAATCATATAAAAATCTGGAAAAAGAGCGTGGGCGCCTCCAAAGGCGTCTTGATGAGATGTATATCGACAAGCTTGATGGAAAAGTTACAGAAAAATTCTATAACAGAATGCATATTAAATGGAGTGAAGAAAAGGAGCGCTGTTTCAGGGATATGGAGCTTTATAATGAGGCTGATGAAAGTTACATGGAAGACGGCATAGAATTACTCCGTTTGGCCAAGGATGCGCATGTTTTGTTCGAAAAACAGCCTCCAGAGGAGAAGTCAAAGATGCTCGATTTCATATTATCGAACTGTTCTTGGAAGAACGGAAAACTGTATGCTGAATTCAAACAACCCTTTGATTTATTAGCAGAAACAGTAGCTAACGACATCCAAAGTAAAAAGGCCGGAATCCAAAATTCCGACCGTTTTGAGAAGTGGCTCCCCGAGCAGGACTCGAACCTGCGACAAATAGATTAACAGTCTACTGCTCTACCAACTGAGCTATCGGGGATCAGTCACCTGATCGTCGAAACAGTTTATCGTTCCGACGAGGGCCCTTATACATTCAGTTTTTTATCCTGCCAACCTAAAAATTAAAAAAAATGACATTTATTTTTCCCGCCAATGATGTGCTGCGGAATTCCATAATTGACGGGTCAATGATCCCTCTCTCACGGCGTTCCCGAGAATGAAATTTCCCCGTCACCCGATAAGCTAATAATTGAGCGTTAATCGTATGTCTTGGTGCTGAGCTATGCTCTATATGCATGGCTGTTAGGTAAAAGTCATGTTTGTTCTTTCGGGTATCAGCTTTTATCTTAAACACATTAAAGACCATGCAGAATTTTCAAGAGTTGTCCGATGACACATAATACTATTAAAATTATGATTATGCTTTCCCTCAGTATCGCCGGGTATAATGAAGGCTATGCAGGTCACATGTGGGTGTCTTTCTCTTCTGCTCATCAGGGTAGTACTCAGAATTCATCTTCTTTGATCTGAAGTACCTCAGGGCGGCAAGATGCTTTTGCCGTCATTAAGGTTTTGTCAAAAACAATATTTTAATAATATCTTATATAGTGAAAATTTAATATTTGCTTAATCTATTCTTGTATAATCAAATGCTGATTTACAGAGAAAGTTGGGCAACATGTTACAGATATTGCGGGTTATTGGTTTTGGAGCGCTTTTATTAGGGGCGGCCAGTTCTGCACACGCAAAACCAGACAAATTATTAATAGATGCGACCGTGATTGAACAGGTCAAAAGCTGGCTGAGCGCCCCAGTGGTCGGGATCACTCTGGATTCCCAAAACCAACGCTATGAAGAGATTGGCCAGGCAGATATCCTGAAGCTGGATAAGCAATGGCGGGCCGAACGTAATGACAATCAACAGCCCTTGATTGCCTCCACCCTGAATAATCCGCTGTCGATTTACCTGACGCAAATTCAGGCAATTTCCGGTGGCCTGTTCACGGAAATATTTGTGGTTAATAAAAAAGGCCTGAATGCAGGGCAGAGTTCTATTACCTCGGATTACTGGCAAGGTGATGAAGCGAAATTCCAGAAAACATATGATGTGGGCCCGAAGGCGATCTTTATTGACGAGCCGGAACTTCACGAAGCAACACAAACCTGGCGTGCACAACTTAATCTGACGTTGGTCAATGCTAAGGGCAAGTCCATAGGGGCTGCTACCGTCGAAATAAACTTAACAGAGCTTGATCGTCGCAGAACAACGAAGAGGTAGCAGGATGCTCACTATTGTCAAACGCTGGAGTATTCCAGGCAAAGTAATTGCTATTTTTGCGGTTCTTATTTCGATCACTTTGATCGCATCTTTAGTTACATTTATGAATACCCGCTCAGCGGAGCAGGCCCATCTTAACACGGAACATATTATGCATATTCGCTCTGTCTCGACAGAGGCGATGGACAGTCTTAACAAGCAACGTCAGGCCATCCTTTACCTTCTGGTGGCGAGTGACCGTGGATCTGTAACTGAATATCAAGCGCAGAAAGAAATTTTTGCGACGTCGGTGCAAAGGTTACAACCTTTGTTGACGGTTTACCCTGAACTCGAAAAAGCGATGCAAGAAATTGTTGTCCTGTCCCGGACATGGCAAGAAACATATGCGGACCGGCAGGTTCGATTAACCGCCAGCTATATGACGGTTAATGAAGCCCGGGCGATCGAAGCAACGGAAAGGCCCGGAATCTTATTTCATGATATCGTAGAGCAGCAGCGGGCTTTTGAGAAAAAAAGTGAAATACTGTCGGAAGAGGCGCGTGAAACTTTGGAAACAGCGATTTCTTCCGTGAATATTATATCAATTATCTCCAATATTCTGGTGATCGGCCTCTCCCTGTGCGCCGGGCTGTTATTTATCCGGTTCATGGCATTTCCTATCCGGGATATGACCAGTGCCATGTTGAAACTGGCGGATGGTGACAACAGTGTTGCAATTCCCGGCATGACATATGAAGACGAAATTGGCCATATGGCGGGCGCGGTGAATACCTTTAAGGAAAACGCCATAGAGAGACTGCGTCTGGAAAAGGAAACCGAGGAAGCACGCCACAGGGCGGAAGCGGCGGAGAAAGATAAGGTCGAACAGGATCGCGCTGCGCAGCAGGCGGAACTTGAACGCCAAAAACGGGAAGCAGCCGTCAAGGAGAAAAAAGTTGCGACCATTGAAGCCCTGATTGCCAGTTTTGATTCCGGAGTTCAGGAAGCGCTTGCTATTGTGGCGAATGCCGACGAGAGCCTGTCCCGTACAGCGAAGATGCTGGTTGAAACGGCAAACTCAACCCAGGAACGTTCGGCAGCGGTGTCGGCAGCCGCTGAAGAATCAAGTGCCAATGTGGAAACGGTTGCTGCGGCGACAGAGGAACTGGGCAATAGTATTGCCGAGATTGGTCGTCAGATGGGGCTGTCCGCCAACCATTCCAAGGAAGCGGTTGAAATCGCGACGATGTCTGAAACGATCATGAATGATCTGACAATATCCTCTGGTGAAATCGGCAAGATTGTTGAGTTGATCAATGATATTGCCAAGCAAACCAATCTTCTGGCCCTGAATGCGACGATCGAAGCGGCCCGGGCCGGTGAGGCCGGACGAGGATTTGCGGTTGTTGCGTCTGAAGTCAAGGGTCTGGCGACCCAGACTGCCCAGGCGACTGACCAGATTGGGTTACAGATCGGCACGGTACAGCAACAAACCGCCCAAGCCAGTGAGGCCATGCAACGGATCCGTCAAAGCATCGATTCTTCGGCGCAAACCGTTTCCAGTGTAGCCTCTGCCGTTGATGAGCAACGGGCGGCAACGGATGAGATTTCCCGTAACGTGCAGGAAGCCGCTGTCGGGACCCAGGATGTGAGTGAAAATGTGACCGGGGTTGCGACAGGTGTGAAAAATACCCTGAATTCTTCTGCAGAGGTCTCGGAAACTGCAGCGACGATCACACAGGCAACCGACAAGATGAAAAATGTGACTTCCGTCTTTCTGTCGGCGGTGCGGCAGGAAATGACAAGCTAGGGAAAGCGGTCCTTTTCAGCGGATCCTGAAATCTTTTGGTATCGAGAACGGTCCTCTGAAAGAGGGAGGATGACCTTCTGTGCATCCGAGCAAAAGATCACAGGCGAGGGGGAAGGGGAAATAGGCGCGTTTGATCCTGTCCATTTCGCCTTCTTCTCGCATTTGCACCAGAACCTTGCGCAGTTTTTCCACGACGTCCGGTGGTGTTTTTTTAGAGGTTGCCAAATATTGTAGAGGGGTACTCCATTCTGCGACGGTGTATAAACTTCCACTATCCCCCCCTATAACATGATAGGCCCAGCTACCGGGCAGACCACGTTGCATCCAGAGCGGCAGATGTTTTCCGGTGAACATTCGGGCGGCGACGGTTTCATTCTCAACGGTGGTTATATATTTAAATCCCAAAGCTTGCAGCTTGTATTCTGCGGGAGAACCGCGGCGGGCGACAACGGGAATATCAAGAAGCTCCGGCCATTTTTTCTGGTGCAGGGTTTTGTCATTGGTGACCAAATGCAGTTTTGAAATATTAATTGGCGCTACCCAGATATAATTATTTTCGCGCTGCTTAAGGCGGGTAAGGGGGGCCATAAAATGACCGCCTTTATTGATAACGTCCATTTGGGCGCGTTTCCAGGGAAGAAAGGGCGATCGGTGCGGTAGATCAGCACGGGTAAAGGCTTGCTCTACAATATCAAAAATAAAACCGTTATTTCTATCCTGAGAACCCCAAGGTGGGTTGTTGGTATGATACACAACAAGGTCTTTCTGGTCTTCCGCACCGTGGGAAGAGGACGTAACAAGTAGGATAAAAAAGAAAATATATATCCAGAAGCCCCTTTTATTTTCCATTCATGTACCGCTAAAAACATTGTTAAATAACAGCTTGGCTGATATGGCCTTCAATGAAGGTGCATCAGACCTCGTGTTTTTCAAGGTACCATAGGATGTATCCTTTGGCCAGTCGTGTGACAGCTATCCGGTCAAGTGGTCCTGTTTTTGACGACACGTCGGCGTAGAAATAGGAACGGCCTAATGTTTGTGTTCCTCACGCAGTTGTTCTAAAGAGAGGCGGACCTCAAGCAAGGCGTTACGCGCATCGGCCAGGGCGGTTTTATGTATTTCCTGCATATGGCTGATCATCTGATCAACTTCTTCCTGAGATATCTTGTTTTCCTCGACAGCTTGTTGAAGGCGGCGTTTAAGGTCTTTAAAGTCTCGTTCAAATTCGGTGGTGTTAAAGCGCCGCAATTCTGTTTCAACTTCCTGCAACTCTCTTTCGGCTTCCTTCAGGGATGCTTTGACACCTGATTTGGATGAATCAATGATTTCCTGTTCTTCTTTTTCCAGCGCATGCAGGGTCTCCTGCGCTTGCCTTAATGCGTCCTGTGCGGCCAGAATAGCCATTTTTGCAATATCCCGGGCCTGTTCGTCATGGTAACTGTTGCGCGTTGCATGGGCCTCCGCTGCCTGGGCTGTGGTTCTGTCTTGTTCGGCCTGGGCGCGTTCCTGTTCGATCTGATAACTATTCTGCGTCAGAAGGGAATCATATTTATTGCTTGCAGCGGCAGGGTTGCAGACGGTGGCGAACATGCCAAGGGTTACGAGGCTAAGCGAGTGTTTGGGACGTCGGGTCATGAGAGGGCTCCGCTGATTAAGGTGATGACTTAAATTTAGCGGCGCAGAGTAGTGAGGGGGAGTAAATTGCTGCAGAGAGGCAGGTTTTTGCGATTAAGGGGCATACCCCCGGAAATAAACTTCTCCGGGGGTATGTTTGAAAGGAGATCAGGCTTCGCCAAACACCCGTGTGAAAATGGTGTCCACATGCTTGGTGTGATAGCCCATGTCAAATTTGTCGTCGATTTCCGCGTCGGACAAACGGGAGGAGACTTCCGGATCGGCTTTCAGTTCCGTGGCAAAGTCGGCGCCTTCTTCCCAAACCTTCATGGCGTTGCGCTGCACCAGACGATAACTGTCTTCGCGGCTGACACCCGCCTGGGTGAGGGCGAGGAGAACGCGTTGCGAATTATGCAGTCCGCCGAGTTTGTCCATATTGGCCTGCATGTTTTCCGGATAGACCACCAGCTTGTCCAAGACATTGGTCAGGCGCGCCAGGGCGAAATCAAGGGTCACGGTGGCGTCCGGGCCAATCATGCGTTCCACCGAGCTGTGGGAGATATCCCGTTCGTGCCAGAGGGCGACATTTTCCATCGCCGGCAGGGCCATACCGCGCACCAGACGGGCCAGACCGGTCAGATTTTCGGTCAGGATCGGGTTACGTTTGTGGGGCATGGCGGAGGACCCCTTCTGGCCTTTGGAGAAAAACTCCTCGGCTTCCAGAACTTCTGTGCGCTGCAGGTGGCGAACTTCAGTGGCGATGCGCTCGATGGAGCTTGCCACAACTCCGAGCGTGGCGAAGAACATGGCGTGACGGTCACGCGGGATTACCTGGGTGGAAACCGGCTCTGCTTCAAGGCCTAAGGCTTTCGCTACATGTTCTTCGACCCGTGGATCGATATTGGCAAAAGTGCCGACGGCGCCGGAAATGGCGCAGGTGGCGATTTCCTTGCGGGCGTTTTTCAGGCGTTCAAGGTTACGGTCCATTTCAGCGTAACATTCGGCCATTTTCAGGCCAAAAGTGACGGGTTCGGCATGGATACCATGACTGCGGCCAATGCAGACGGTCATTTTATGTTCAAAGGCGCGCCGTTTGATGACTTCAAGAAGCTTTTCCATATCATCAATCAGAATGTCGGAAGCTTTGACCAGCTGCACATTAAAGCAAGTGTCGAGCACGTCAGAAGAAGTCATGCCCTGATGGACAAAGCGGGCTTCCGGGCCGATATATTCGGCGAGAGAGGTGAGAAAGGCGATGACGTCATGTTTGACTTCCCGTTCGATCTCATCAATACGATCAATATCGAAGTTACCTTTTTCCCAGATGATTTTGGCGCTTTCCTTCGGGATAACACCCAGTTCGGCCAGTGCATCACATGCGTGGGCTTCGATTTCAAACCAGATCTGGAATTTGGATTGTGGCTCCCAAATGGAAGTCATGACTTCGCGGGAATAACGTGGAATCATCTGTCTCACCTGTCTTTGGATTACTGTATGGGGCAGGATTTAACAGGAAATGTCGCCGGGAACAAGGCTTTCCCGGTGCGGAGGGGGATAATCTTTTGATCAATTGGTCAAATCACTGACTTAAGCCAAGGCATAAGTCTCGTGTACGTCATTAATCAGACGCTGGCGAGAGCTTTTGGCGATCTCATGGGGGGCGAAGGGAGCGCTGACATCATCGAGTAAATCCACGGCGTTTTTAAGCTGCCGCCGGTCGTCTTCCGTCAAGGGTTCCTTTTCAAGGAAAGCCTTGATGATGGTGATGGCCAGTTCCTTGGCGGCGATTTCTTCCGGCAGGCCGGTGGTGGTGCAAAGACCATAAATGCCGTCGAGGAAATGCTGCCATTCTTCGACAATATGCTGATCCAACCCGCTTGTGACCTTGGGATGGTCAGAAAGGTACCCCAAGTCATTCAGGCGGGATATTTTAGCTTGATAGCGTTGCTTGAAAAGACGGAATGCAACGGGGCCGGTTGCGAGTTTATTGGCGAGTTTTACCCAGGACACAGAGTCTCTAGCATAATATTCAATGATCTGGCTTTCCGAAAAGGGACCAAAAAAAGAACTGCAGGATACACTGGTTTCCGTAACGTAGGACGGCCGGGGGATCAGTTGCGCCTTCTGCAAATGGTCAAATTCACCCGCCGTCAGGCCGGTTTTCTGCAACATTTCCTGCCTGGTAAAGAAATTTTTTTCAAGATAAGCTAGTAAACTCATTTGACCTTCTCTAGTGATATGTTCCTGTTATGTTCTTTTTATATGGTTTCCTCTCCTAATACAAGATGTTTTGGCGCTAAAGGGGGTTAATCCTGCCAGACGCGGGAAAGAACCTGATCCACGGCGTGGCGTGGCGGGATTGTCCCATACGCATGGCCCCAGTCCTGTCCCAGCCGCGTGGCGCAGAAAAGATCGCTGACAGGCGTGGGCGCGAATTGGACGACCAGTGCGCCTTGCAGGCAGAGCGCCATCTGTTCCACCAGACGGCGCGCCTGTGGCTCATGATTGTCACCGGATTTCAGCAGGTCTTTCAGACGGGAAACCGCGCGATCCAGATGCTTGTTCGTGCCACGCGCCGGGGTGAGCTCCGCGAAATAGAGTTCGAGGGCCCGGGGTTCCTTCTGCAGCGTACGCAAGATATCAAGACAGATCACATTGCCCGCTCCCTCCCAGATGCTGTTGAGGGGCGCTTCGCGGTAAAGGCGGGGAAGGATGCTTTCTTCCACATAGCCCGCGCCACCAAGGCATTCCATCGCCTCATAGACAAAGTTGGGGCAGCGTTTGTTGTGCCAGTATTTGGCCACCGCCACCGCCAGTCGGGCGTAGGTTCTGGCGTCGGAATTCTCCGCGCTGTCATCAAATTTGCGGGCGATATGCATAAATGTCAGAACCCCCGCTTCGACCTCAACCGCAAGGTCCGCGAGCACCGCCTGCATCACGGGTTGATCAATGAGTTTCTTCTGAAATGCGGTGCGTTGGCGGCAATGATGTACCGCCTGACTGAGGGCCTGCCGCATCAGGGCGATGGGCGCGAGGCAGCAATCGAGCCGCGTGTGATGCACCATGTCTATGATGGTGGCGACACCGCGGCCCTCGGCTCCGATCATTCGCGCCTGGGCATGGTGATATTCGATCTCGCTTGATGCATTGGATTTATTGCCGAGCTTGTCCTTCAGGCGCATGATCTGGAGGCTGTTGCGATCACCATCTTCACGCCAGCGCGGCACGAGAAAACAGCTCAAACCCTGATCCGTGTTGGCAAGGGTGAGGAAGGCGTCGCACATGGGGGCGGAGCAGAACCATTTATGACCCAGCAGTTCATACATATTGTCGCCAATGGCGGTTGCCGTGGTGCTGTTGGTCCGGACATCGGACCCGCCCTGCTTTTCGGTCATAGCCATACCGATGGTCAGACCGGTTTTCTGATCGGCGGGCAGGGAGCGGGGATCGTATTCGCAGGAGAGAATGCCCGGCAGCCATTGGCTCAGAATATCAGGCTGATGCCGTAACGCCGCCACAGAGGCATAGGTCATGGTCAGCGGGCAACAGGTGCCGCCTTCGACCTGATACTGGAGGTATTCGAGGGCGGCATGAGTGACATGACCCTGATCCGCTTCGTCGTCCTGCCAGGCGATGGATGAAATGCCGGCATTGCTGCCGATCTGCATCATTTTGTGATAGGCGGGATGAAACTCGACTTCGTCAATGCGGTTGCCAAACTGGTCAAAGCTTTTCAGCTCAGGAAGGTGTTTGTTGGCCAGGTCCCCCTGGGCTAGGATGTCATCACTGCCGAGCAGGGCGCCGAAGGCCGTTAGCCGTGCGCCTGCAGAGGCTTTTCCGAAGCGGGTGAAGGCGTCCTGCACAGGTTGGTCGGTGAGATACAGGTTATAGTCGCACAGTGGTTCCGGCTGATTATGAACTTCATGGGTGGTGAGATTGCTTCTGGGTCTATAGGCCTTCATAGAGTGTCTCCTGCTGATCACATCCTGCGGACCTTTGACGTCGTGACGTCGTTGCCTGCTTTTCAAGTCTACCAAAAATGCAACAGTTTTAAAACGATTGTTTTAAATTCGCAGTGAATGGTTCACTTTAATTCCTCTGTATAAATAAGTATCTCTAATCCACAGGCCTATTTATTGGTGTTTGTCAGCGCGGGCACTTTTCCCTACTATTGTTCCATACCCAAGCAAAGGAATAAAATGATGAGTGATGTTTACAGAATTGCAGCTTTCGCCCAGGGAAATAAAGGCGGTAACCCGGCGGGCGTGATGATCAGTGAGGCGATGCTGCCGGATCAGCAGATGTTGGCCATTGCCCATGAGGTCGGCTATTCGGAAACAGCATTTCTTTATCCGCAAGAAGGGGGATGGCGTACGCGTTACTTTGCGCCGGAAATAGAAGTGCCTTTTTGCGGTCACGCGACCATTGCCACGGGGGCCTTGCTCGGGGAAAAATTCGGGGAAGGGCGCTACAGTCTCACTCTTAATGACGGAAACATCACGGTTGATGTCGAGCAGAATGACAACGGCGGATTTCTCGTCGCTCTTCAGTCGCCGAAAACTTCTTCGGAAGATGTCTCTGAAGCGTTTGTGGATAGTTTTCTTCAACATTTTAATTTCGGGAAAGAGGCCCTCGACCCCGCGTTTCCGGTGCGGATCGCCTCTGGCGGGGCGCGTCATTTGATCCTGATGCTGAAAGACAAGCCAACACTTGAGAATATGGCGTATGAGTTTGGACCGGTGAAGGCGTTGATGTTGGAAAATAGTTTTGCCACGATTAGTCTTTTGTATCGCGATGCAGAGGGGCTGTTCCATTCCCGCAATGCTTTTGCCTCGGGCGGAGTTTATGAAGATCCTGCAACGGGCGCGGCGGCGGCGGCGCTGGCCGGATATCTGCGCGATATCAACTGGCCGGAAGCTGATCCTGATAACGGCTATTCGTTTGACATTCTGCAAGGAGAGGATATGGGCAGCCCTTCCTCATTGCGGGTGAGCTTCACGGAAGTGCCGGGCAGTTCCATTCGGGTAAGTGGAGAGGCGCGCCATATCACCTGACCACAGAGGTCAGGAAATCAGACCCATGGTTTTAAAACTTGTCTGACCGCTCTTTGAAATGATCAAATGGTCATGCAGGATGACGCCCAGTTGTTTGCCGGCTTCCTCGATACGCTTGGTCATATCAATATCGTCTCGACTTGGCGTCGGGTCGCCACTGGGGTGGTTATGCACCAGAATAATGGCGGTGGCATGCAGTTCGAGGGCGCGCTTGATCACCTCACGGGGGTAAACCGGGGTATGATCGACGGTGCCGCTCTGTTGCTTTTCATCGGCGATCAGACGGTTCTTGCGGTCCAGAAACAGAATGCGGAATTGTTCATTCTTCTGGTGCGCCATCTGGATATGGCAATAATCGGTCAGGGCTTTCCAGTTGGAGAGGACCGGCTTGTCGAGAATGGCGCCGAGGGCTAGTTTCTGCGCGGCGGCCTCGACCAGTTTCAGGGCGGTGACCACGGTGTCACCGACACCGGGAACTTCCTTAAGGCGGTTTTCAGAGGCGGAGAGCGTTTCGGCGAAACTGCCGAAATGGGCGATCATTTGTTTGGCGAGCGGTTTGACGTCGCGGCGGGGAATGGCGCTATAAAGCAGGAGTTCGAGAAGTTCGTAATCGGCAACCGCTTCGGGTCCGCCTTTGCGAAAGCGATCCTTCAGGCGTTGACGATGCCCGGTGAAATGCGGTGGCTCTTTTTTCTTTTCTACCTCCAAAATAACCCCAACCTTCTACCTGATCAGTCGCCATAAGGCGGGCAGCTAAAGCCCTTTGGTGACAGGGTGAATATTTCGACACCGTCTTTGGTGACTCCCATGCTGTGTTCGAACTGGGCCGACAGGGATTTATCCCGGGTGACCGCTGTCCAGCCATCATTAAGCACCTTCACATCTGGGCGTCCGAGATTGATCATGGGTTCGATGGTGAAGAACATGCCTTCTTTCAGTTCCGGGCCTTCGCCAGGATTGCCGTAATGCATGATGTTGGGGGCGTCATGAAACACCAGCCCCAGACCATGGCCGCAAAATACCTCAACCACACCGCAACGTTCGGCTTCCGCGTAGGTCTGAATGGCGTACCCAATATCGCCGACGGTGGCGCCCGGCTTAACCTGGGCAATGCCGCGCATCAGGCATTCATAGGTAATGTCGACGAGGCGCTTGGCCTTGACTGATGGTGGGCCGGCATAGAACATCCGGCTGGTGTCGCCATACCACCCATCAAGAATGACGGTGACGTCAATATTGATGATATCGCCTTTTTTCAGGACTTTTGGACCGGGAATGCCGTGACAAACCACGTGGTTGATGGAGGTGCAAATGGATTTTGGGAATCCGCGATAATTCAGGGGGGCGCTGATGGCCCCGCGTTCGGCGACAAACTCGGCGCAGATCCTGTCCAGTTCCTCGGTGGTGACACCGGGTTGGACATGTTCCGTGATCATATCGAGGGTTTCGGCCGCAAGCCGTCCTGCTTTACGCATGCCTTCGAAATCCTCGGGGGCATAGAGTTTTATGGCGTTGATGGCGCGGGCTTCAGATTCGCTTGCCTTGACATATTTCATAGTATTTGCGGTACCGTCCTGTTTTACGGTCTGTAGTTCTTTTACAGACGAATGGGAATTCTGCTTTCTACTATAATCTCTTTCGGGGTGAGATTACAACTGTAACAAGTGGCCTCAACCCCGTCCTGGAGGGCGTCTTCCAGAGCTTTGGCGTAGGCCGGGTCGATATCTGCGGCAATCCTGAATTCATGACAGTCACTGCGTTGGGTCAGGTAGACCATCATGGCGCGGTGGCCATCGGCGACCATTTGCCGGAGTTCCTGTAAATGTTTTGTACCGCGGGCGGTGACGGCATCGGGGAATTCCGCTATGCCGGGGCTGCGGGACAGGGTGACACTTTTCACCTCGACATAACAGTCCTGGTCGCCGGTGGTCGATCCTGAGAGGAAGATATCAATACGGCTGTTCTCGCCATATTTCATTTCCCGGCGCAGATTTTGATAATCCTGCAATTCTGTGATCGTACCGTCAATTATCGCCTGTTCAACCAGACCATTGGGCAGGGCCGTATTAATACCGACGAGGGCGCCGTCTGCTTCCACCAGTTCCCATTTATAGCGTAATTTTGCTTTGGGATTGGTTTGTGGGGCGACCCAGACGGGACTGCCTTCTTCCTTTAGCCCCATCATGGAACCTGAATTTGCACAATGGGCGGTGATGATCTCGCCATTGTCCAATTGGATATCGGCCAAGAATCGTTTATAACGTTTTATCAGTCGACCGGATGTAAGTTTATGTTCAAATTTCATAAAGACAGGGTATAGTCATAATGCGATTTAGAATCAAATAAACTTCAACAAATTGAATAAGAAGCCAGCACGAATGTCACAGGTTAAAACAGTCACCGCCGCCATGATCATTATCGGCGACGAGATTCTTTCAGGACGCACCAAGGATGCGAATCTTAACCATCTGGCGCTCTGGCTTAATCGCATGGGGGTTCAATTGCTTGAAGTTCGGGTGATCCCCGATGTTGCACAAGTGATTCAAAATACGGTCAATGAATTGCGCGGTGGCTTCGATTATGTCTTTACCACTGGCGGAATCGGGCCAACCCATGATGATATTACGGCGGAAAATGTCGCGGCGGCCTTTGACGTGCCATTCGTGCAAAGTGAGGAAGCTGTCAGGCTTCTGCATCAGCATTATGGGACGGACAATATATCAGAGGCGCGCCTGCGCATGACGATGATCCCGGAAGGGGCGACCTTAATCAAAAATCCGGTCAGTACGGCGCCGGGTTTTCAAATGGGTAATGTTTTTGTCCTTGCCGGTATTCCGGTGGTGATGCAAAGCATGCTGCTGGACCTTGAACACCGGATATTCGGTGGTGATAAAATGGTTTCCAAAGCCATCCATGTTTTTGAAGGTGAAAGCACTTTCGCGACTATACTGCGCGAGGTTGAGGCGGCTTATCCTGATGTGGCGCTGGGCAGCTATCCCTTTTACCGCCATAAACGTTTCGGCGCGAGCTTTGTCCTGCGGTCCCAAGTGGAAAAAAGCCTGGATCAGGCACTGGAAATGCTGAAAGGTAAAATCGCGGAAACCGGTAAGGAGTGCTTTGACGGGGAAGCAGAACTCTAGGACCAAAATAGCGGTTTAGGGGCAGATAAGTCATTACAGATAAAGATTGACAGTCCCTGAAAAAGAATTAAAAGAGCAGCTAGAGTTATGCGTCTGTGGTGAAATTGGTAAACACAGCAGACTTAAAATCTGCCGACCGCAAGGTCTTGCCGGTTCAAGTCCGGCCAGACGCACCACTCTTCCTTTAAAAACTCCTTTTCCTGTTATCCTGACCGTTTGCTGAATTTTTGGATTCGGATCTAAATGTGCGATTCCTTTATATGAATTCTCAGGCATGAAAGTGATGTCTTATAATCCGGCAAGGGGCTCTCTTAATAAGCGTAAAGGCTAAGTTCCTGATTCATAGGGTGGAAGTTTAGGTAAGTCTAATCAAGCAAAAGATGTAAAATGGCCCATATTACATTTTTGTAACATGAAGGCTTGATTAGTTAAGAAAATGGATTATATAAATAGGTGTTCGAGCGAGCTTAGGCTTGAGCGAGCTAAGGGATGTTCCACTCAATCTGACCCCCAACAGATTTTTGTGTAACATCCCTTCATCGTTTTCCCCAAAACTGCCCATATTCCCCAATATAGTATCCCCCAGAGTGCCTTTCCGATTTAACGGACCTGAAGCAAAGGCGGTTGCCAAATGCTGTGACAGTATATGATCTCTCTGCAAGGGCGTAAATACGACAAATGTAATTGATTTCTAGTCTTTTTGTACTATAAGCTTCGCGCATGGGCTGTAAAATAGGGGCGATAGCTACATTTTTGACCGAATGTACAAAATAAGATTGCGCCTGTAACGTTCAAGAGGCATATTATTATTCTTGTTTTAGGATATAAAAAACGCTATTCGCTCCGTTTAATACAGGACGATAAGGGATTCGGTAATGAAGATTTTGCTGGTTGATGACCATGTTCTGTTCCGAGACGGCCTGAAGTTCGTTCTACGCCAGCTGGCGGACGTGGTGGACATCCGCGAATGTGGATCCTGTGAAGATGCCTATAAGTTGATGGAAACAGATGACGGTTTCGATCTTATTTTGCTGGATGTTGATCTGCCCGGTATTTCCGGAATGGATGGACTGCAGGGGTTTCGCCGACTGGACCCTAGTGCCCCGATCGTGTTTTTATCCGGATCCGATGATTATAACCTGATCAAAAGGGCGTTGGAACTCGGTGTGATGGGGTATATTCCTAAAACCCTGAGCAGTGAAATTATGATTCAGGCGTTGCAACTGATCCTGAAAGGAGGACGATATGTGCCGGATAATGTACTGTATGGGGCGGACCATCATAGCCGGTCCAAGGTTGTCCTCACAACACGTCAAAGCGAAATCCTGCGATTAATTTCACAAGGTAAATCCAACAAGGAAATCGCCCAGAACCTTGGCATTGCCGATAATACGGTGCGGGTGCATATTTCAGCTATTTTTCAAATACTAAAAGTGAATAATAGGACTGAGGCGGCCTTTGCCGCCCTTCAGGACGGACTGGTTTCACCATATTAACAGTGCGTCATGTCAGGTTGCTGGTGCCTGAGGAGAAGTGTTTTTAGATAACGGGTCTTGTATGGGCGGTGGAATAAAAGATAAGTATATTTTTGTGGAACAGGTCTCGATGCTTGTGAAACAAATCCCCGCAATGACAGGGTTGAACTTCGTCACGGCGGGCATTATCGCGGTAATCCTTCTCGGGGATGTTCCCAATCAAATTCCGTTGTTATGGTTTGCCGGGGTGGCGCTTTATTCCGGCGTGCGATTTTGGCACTATTCCAGTGTAAAACGTGAAAAGATAACCGTTGATAATGTGGTCAGTCACGCGCGATTTTTCGTTGGGTTTTCTTTTGTTTCTGGGGTGATTTGGGGATTTATCGGTATAGTTCTGCCGATTTCGGACAATCCCTTCGTCCTGATTTTATCCGCGACCTTGTTGTGTGGCATGGTGGCAGGATCCGTGTCCTATCTGTCGATATATAAGCCCGCCTATTATGCGTATGCCATTCCCTGTGTTGCGCCGCTTGCAATACGCTGTTTATTCGACGGGAATGAGATGCTGGTTGCCATTGGTATTTTATTGTTTCTGTTCCTGGGGGTCAATCTGTTCAACAGTCGCATGGCCCAGGTCAATGTCCTGAAAGGGATTAATCTGGTTCTGGAAAACAAGGAACTTATTGAACGCTTGAGGCACGAAAAAAGCAAGGCGGATATGGCCCGCAGTCTCGCCGATGACAATAACGAAGCCAAGTCACGGTTTTTGGCGGCGGCAAGCCACGATTTGAGGCAGCCCCTGCATGCAATGGGATTCTTTGTTGAGGCCATGATGCACGAAAAAAATCCGGTCAAAATTCAGGACTTGGTCAAAAAAGTGGCGCAAACATCAGAAGCGCTGCGCAATCTTCTTGGGTCTCTACTTGATATCTCTAAAATTGAGTCCGGGGGGATTGAACCGCATCGGACGCATTTTATTCTCAATGAAATTTTAGTCGAAATCATGCAGGAATTCAGTGAGCAGGCCAAAGAGAAAGGCTTGCGGCTTAACTTCAAACCGTGCTCACAAACGGTTTATAGCGACAAGGACATGTTGGGCCGGATTATTCGTAATCTGATCAGTAATGCGGTGCGCTATACGGATAAAGGTTATGTGAATGTTTCGTGGGAAGTCGAAAGCGCGTATGTAATGATCCATATCGCAGACAGCGGCGCCGGGATATCGGAAGCCGACAGGCAGGATATTTTCCGGGAGTTTTTCCAGGTCAAAGGTGATCATCAGAAAAACGGCCGCGGCCTGGGGCTTGGCTTGTCGATTGTGGACGGCCTAAGCCGGTTGCTGGATCATCCCCTGATGATGCATTCTGATGTCGGGATCGGGTCGGTCTTTAGCATCAGGGTTCCGCAAGGAAATTTGTCTAAAGTGGTGTCTGAAACGCCGGAGTTGAACATCTGGTCGGGAGATACCTGTGCACGCACGATTGTTCTTACAAATGAGGATACGTCACGGGAAAGCATCAGCGGCATCATGCGGCACTGGGGCCATCAGGTTGCGGATTTCACGACAATTGAGGATGCTCTGGCCTTTCTGAAGACTGACGGTTTCGATCCAGACCTTGTTATTTCGGATATCATATTACGGGACGGGTCCGGTATAGAGGCCGTTGCCGCCATTGAGGAATTACATGGTCATTCCCTGCCGGGTATCGTGATGACAGGGGATGGAGACGACCGGGTCGTGGAGCAACTACGTACAAAGGGATTGTCTGTTTTACAAAAACCTGTACAACCGGCTAAATTGAGAAGTATGGTGACATATCTGGTTCGTGGAGAAGAATGGCAGATATAATGTCATAGTGGTAAAACCATTTGAGAAATATCTAAAACAGTGTATTCTAATATTAGTCTTGGGAAAAGATTTTGATACTTGGGGAAGTATATAACAGAGGAACAGGTTGGGGAACCATATGCCGTTACTGTTTTTTGGGTTAATTACAGCCATCATTTTGTTTGTGGTATTGGCTTATATCTTTATTTTCAGCGTGCAATTCAACATGTCGGATGACAGGTCGTTATTCGTCAAGGCGTTCCTTGTCGGCCTGGTGTGTCTGATTATTAATGGAGCCTATTTCTTAAATACCTAATCAGGATCGGGGTAAAAAGCCGGTAAATTATAGGGTGGAGGCATATGCGAGACAGGGTTGTGAATATTAATGGCAAAACCTATGCCATTAACGTAATAACACCGATAAAACCGTGGACAACATTTGTCCAGAAAGCTTTGTTTTGGTTTGTTGGTATCTGGCCGAAGGCGACAGAACGCCTGGTCAATCTTTCTTTTATTCATTTTGCCAGATGGGTCATCATCCGCAAAGGCGAGTTTCCTCACCTTGGTGAAGATCAGCCCCGGGAAGAGCTGAATTACGATTACCTGCTGTTCAATTCAAACTTTAATGGCACCTGGGTGCAATATATTGACGCCTTTTCAGATGTCTTGCCGGATGGGTTGAACAGTATCTGGAATTGGAGCGTCAAATTCCCGGGATCGCGGCCGGAAGCCCCCTTTATTGATTACATTCGCCACAATCAGCTTGATGTGGAGTATTTTTATAACGCTTATCCCGGGGCGGCGGTGAATGACATCAAGGCGGCGAAAAATATTATGGCGCAGACAGGCAAGCTTGCGGATGAGGCGGCCGACATGCTGCCTGATGATTTCCTGAAGGCCTATCATAAAATGTTGCTGACCGTTCAGAAAGATCTGGGGCGGTTGGGTGTGTCGCCGGAACCTTCTACGGATTAAAAAGGGGAAAATTATGGCCAATAAAAACGGGATAACATATGGACTGACCGTGCTATGCCCGATCCGGAATAATATGGTTCAGGGGCATTGTGGAGTCGATCTGCTGCGGGATCATCTCAGGGCATTGCCGCAGGGCAGGAAGTCTTTGTTTGGTTCGGTGCCGGAAACCCATTTGGCGCGGCTGTCAATTATGGATGATGTGTTTTTTGAGGGCACCGTGGCGCGGGAAGATAACCTGAAATCCCGCTATTTGTGGTTCAACAGTAACTTCGATGGTGATCTCTGCGACTATCTTGACAGCATGTTCGATCATATTCCGCAAGAAATAGAAGCAATATGGCGCCATTGCACAGGCTTTCCCGGTATTGAATCCGGGCGGGAAAAGTGGAAGCAATATATTTATAAATGTCAGATAAAAACGACCTTTTTCTTTGCCGCCATTAATGACATGACCGTGGAAAATATGCTGCGGGGGCTGATGCTGAAGCAGGAGTTCAGCGCCTTTGTCGCGGAACATCAGGGGAAGGATGCGGCAGAAATACAAAAAGAATTTCTGGCGTTCATGGAGACCTATAAGGCGGCACCGACCCCGGCGCGGGGGAGTGTTACATATCAGTTTGAAAATGGGGAAGTCTGAATGGGTAAGATGTTAAAGCTTGCTGACATACAAGGCAATATCGTACAGGCCTATCGGTTTCCTTTGGCGCGGTATATCATGTTCCAGGTCACGGAGGAAGGTAAAGCGCGGGAGTTTATCAAGAAAATAATTCCTCATATTACCACGGGGGAAATGTGGGAAAAGGGCGGCAAGCCCGAGGTTACGACGAATATAGCCTTTTCTTATCAGGGATTAAAAGCCATCGGTCTGAATGAAAGTAGCCTGCGTCAGTTCCCTCTGGCTTTTGCGGAAGGCATGAAGGCCCGGGCTCACCTTTTGGGTGATGAAGGGGAAAGCGGCCCGCATCAATGGGATGAATGCTGGCAGGAACATGTGGATATTTTACTGACCATCAACGCGCGCACCGTAAATGATCTGAGCTCTCTTACAGAAATCACCGAAAGCGAAAAGGCGCATCTCAATGATTTTCATGAGGCGTTAAAATCCCTGTGTGACAGTACGGGGGGCATTAAAGTTCTCGGGCAGCAGGATGCCAACGTTTTATTCTATAATGGTAAGCCCTGCGCCAAGGAACATTTCGGTTTTGATGATGGTATTGGCAATCCGTCCTTCAGTGGGACAGACCTTGCGACCATGAAAATTCCCGGGAAAGGTAAGCAACTGGCCGACGGGTCCTGGGTACCCCTTGCCGCGGGCGAGTTTATTCTAGGCCATGCGGATGAATCCCAGGCAATACCAGAAGCCCCGCGGCCACGCTTGTTGACGGATAATGGCACCTATATGGTGTATCGCAAGCTGCATCAGAATGTGGCGTCTTTCCGGAAGTATCTGGTCGATACCGGTAAGGAATATGCAAAAACGCTGGATATGTCGAAATACAGACATGCCGATGGTACGGCTGCGAAGGGATGGGAAATTCTGGCGGCCAAAATGGCGGGGCGTTGGCTTGACGGAACACCGGTGGAGCTATCCCCATATGGACAAGACCCGTCGATACGCGCTGATTCCGCGCGCAATAATGACTTTAACTATACCGGAGACAAAGACGCCGCTACCTGTCCTTTCGGGGCTCATGTCCGGCGTACGAACCCGCGAGGCAGTCTTGGTTTCGATGGGAAATTGACCAGCCGACGTCGGATATTAAGGCGCGGTCTGCCGTATGGGACGCCGACCCCGTTTGACAAGCTTGGGCGGGACCCAAGATGAACATGGCATCATATTTATGGCGATTAACGCCAGTATTGAGCGACAGTTTGAGTTTGTTCAGCAGCTCTGGATTAACTATGGCAATGATTTCTATCAGAGCAATGACAAGGATATTCTAACAGGCGCTAATGACGGTACAGATCAGGCCGTTATCCAAAATGATCCAGAAGGTGAGAAGCCTCCCTTTATTTGCCGTAACATCCCGCGTTTTGTCACGGTCAGGGGGGGCGAGTATTTTTTTATTCCAAGTATGACGGCTTTGAAACTCTTGAGTGAAAAGGCGGTTTCTACGATTTAGAAAAGGCGACAGAATGTCTGAACTGGCGGGACTGTTTGGGGCGATCTTTGGCGGAATACTTAATATCGCACGGCAACTCGTGATGTCGGTGTATGTAATTTTATGGGGAGTGTGGAATTTTCTCACTCTGCTGTGGGCGGGGGGCAAGGCATTATTTGGGCGTGGAATGCTCAAGGACCGGCTGATTGCCACATTGGCACGGCCGGAACACATGCGGGCGATTTTGGCAGTATTGCGCACCTTCATACCAACCATTGTGGTGAACAAGAGATTTGTCACGGCCTATGATAATTCAGCCACGGCGTTTGTCACGGCTTATGAGGATGTCTTGGAAGTCATGAATCTGGATCAGGTTTTTCAGACCACTTATGCCCCTAAAATGGCTTTGCTGACAGAAGGAAACAACTTCTTTCTGGGGATGCAGGAGGGGCCCGATTATATCAATAATGTTTCCAATATGCGTCTGGCGGCAAATCGCAATGATATTGATGAGATTATCACGCCTTTTATATCCGCAGAGATTGCATCTGTTCTCGTCGCGGCACAAGGTAAACTTGATGTGCCCAGGACGTTGACGAAACCGGTTCTGGCGCGGTTGGTGGGACATTATTTCGGTACGCCGGGTCCGTCGGAAGACGTTCTGATCGACTGGACCCATACCATGTTTCACTATATCTTTTTTGATTTTTCTGACGAAGCGGAGATCGTTGCGGCGGCGCAGACGGCTTCTGCCGGGTGCCGGGTATATCTAGACCAGGCGATCGCCGCACGTCAGAAAAACGGGGAGATGCGCGATGATGTCCTGGGTCGGTGCCTCAAGCTGCAAACAGCGGAAATGCCAGGTATGGATAATCTTGGCATTCGAAATAACTTTCTTGGTATGATAACGGCGATGTTGCCTACGATCTCCAATGCCACCACACGGGTTCTGGATCAGCTACTGGCGCGGCCAGAGGTCTTGGCCGGGGCACAGGCGGCGGCACGGTCAGGGGATGATGAACTGCTCAGCCGTTATATTGTGGAAGCTTTCCGCTTTAATCCGATGAATCCGGTTATCTTCCGGCGGGCGGCGGAAGATCATACTCTTGCGGCAGGTACACTACGGCAACGCGAAATCCCTAAAGGATGTTTTGTCTTTGCCGCAAATTTGTCGGCGATGTTTGATCCTTGGGTTATTCCGTCGCCGGGGCGCTTTGATCTTTCCCGTTCGCCTGACCAGTATATCCTCTGGGGAGGAGGAATTCACAAGTGCTTTGGGGAACAAATTTCCCGTACCGTAATGCCGGTTTTTCTGAAAGAAATTCTAAAACTACCCAATTTAAAACGGGCGTCAGGGCCGGCGGGACAAATGGATAATGCAGGGACACCATTCCCGCAACATCTGACCATTACTTTCGAAGGGGCTGGCGACGAGAAAAGCTGTACATGAAGGCGTCAAGAGACGGAGCAGAGGGTTCTGGCTTTGTCTGACAATAAAATGGCTTTTAGCAGCAATTTTTAAGCTTTGTTAACAAACTGTAGATATAAGAATTACATATTTTAGAGCTTATAGAGGCTCGACATAATGAAAAACGATAATAAAAATAAGGTGGATTTGACAATTATGGGGATGCTTGATTCTAATATAGCTTCCACAGATCTTATCCTGTTGGCTCAGCAGAAGTCCATTTCAGCTAGAAATGAACTGGTTGAGAATATTTCAGACATGTTTCTCTCCCCTGAAGGGCGCTTGACGGAACATGAACGGGCTTTGATGAATGATATTTTGGCAAAGTTGATTAATTCTGTCGAAAAATCCGTAAAAAAAGAACTGAGCAGCCGTTTGGCTAACGCCGATCAGGTTTCTTCTGATCTTGCGAAACAACTGGCCAGTGATTCAATTGACATCGCCGGGCCAATGTTGCGTAAAAGCAGCGTCCTGAAGGATGAAGACCTGATTGAGATAATCCGCAACCGGTCGGATGCTCATCGCATGGCGATTGCGATTCGCAGTTACGTTAGTGATGAGGTCAGTAGTGAACTGATTGATCATGGTAGCGAGGATGTTGTCGAAGCCTTGATCCGTAACGAAAATGCTGAAATTTCAGAGCTTTCCATGAAATATCTTGTTGCCGAATCCAAAAACGTGGATCGTTTTCAAGAACCTCTTCTGAACCGTCAGGATTTACCGATTGAATTAGCCCACCGTATGTATTGGTGGGTTTCCGCTGCCTTGCGCCGGAAAATCGTGTTGGACTATAACGTTGATGATGTGGTTATTGATGACCTGCTTGAAATGGCGACAAAAACAGCCTTACGCCAGCATGAGGTGACGGACAGTGTGATGCTGGCTGCTCTCAAGCTTGCCCGGGAAATGGCCGCCGCAGATGAACTGGACGCCTTTTTCCTGCAAAACTGTTTGCGACAGGAGAAGGTAAACCTCTTTGTCGCCTCCCTGTCCGAGATGTGTGGACTTGATGTTAAAATAATCTGGCGATCCATGCGCGAGAGAACGGGCGAAAGTCTGGCTATTATTATGAAGTCACTGGATGTGGACCGTGATCGGTTTGCTTCCCTGTTTCTTTTGATCGCGCAGTCACGTTCCGGGGGACGGGCGCGTGCGACTAGTCTGGTCAAATCGATTGTATCGCTGTATGATGACATTAAAGTTAAAAATGCAAAAGTAGCCGTAAGACATTGGCAACGCGATTTTAGGTACCAAAATGCCATGTCAGATATAAAGGATACGACATAAAATGTTTGGCAGATCGGACCAAAATGCAGCAGATGTAAAGTCTGTTGGTAAAAGATTGGTACCAAAGTTGAAGCAGCAGACGATCATTCCGCTTCAGCTGGTGCAAAGCTTGCCGCATACGGCCGCCAAGAAATCCAAGAAACAACCGGTCACCATTGAGGACAAAATCCTGTCTCTCATTGCGCATATGAGTTTTGACGAGTCGGTGCCGCTTTATATTTCCACGATATCGGGCCAGCTGGTTTATGTTAATCAAAGCTATCGTGATCTGGTCAGCCACTGTGAATATACGGAATCAGTCACGCCGCAGCAGGGGGAAGACAATAAACTTCCGCAAAGCCTGTTGGCGATTCTGAATGAAGTCCAACTGACCCGGCAAAGTGTCTCTGTCGAAGAAACCATTAAACTTAACGGCGCATTACGCCAGTACCGATCTCGGCATTTTCCGGTATGTGATGACAATGGAATTGTGATTGCAGTGGGGGCAACTTACGTTGACTGTACAGAAAAGATGCAGTCTTTGGGCCATGAAAGCCTGATGCAGCAACGTTTCCGGGACTTTGCCAGGGCGACATCCGATTGGTATTGGGAAATTGACCGGGACTATAAAATTACTTTCGTGTCAGATCGCCTGACAGCAATCACCGGCAAGCCAGCGGTTCTGATGAAAGGGAAACGGTTTGAAAATTTCGGGGAATTAAAATCCTGTGAAACCGGAAAAATTGTAACCTGCGAACATTTTCTTGATGCTATGCGTCCCTTTCGCGACAGGTTATTTCTGATTGAAGGTGCCGATGAAGAGCCGGTTTATATTCATCTGAGCGGGGTTCCGATATTTGACACAAAAACCGGTGAGTTCCAGGGCTATCGTGGGGCTGGCATGGATGTCACGGTTAATTACAAGGCGCGCCTGGAAACCCTAGCGGTTCAAAAATCATTGGAAAATACTCTGGAAGAGTTGACCAATAAGAATATTCAGCTTGATATGGCATCTGCAGCGTCAGAAGCTGCCCTTGGGGCCAAGAGTGAATTTCTGGCGGCCATGAGCCATGAACTGCGCACCCCGCTGAATGCGATTATCGGTTTTGCCGAGGCCATGAAAATGAAGGTCTTCGGCGACCTGAATGCCCAATATGTTTCTTATAGTGATGACATCATGTCTGCAGGGCGGCATTTGCTGGACCTGATCAATGATGTGCTTGATGTTGCTGTTTTGGAAAGCGGAAAAATCAAGCTGGATTGCGATAAAGTGTCATTGCGGGAAATCGTTGAAAAAGCACAAAACCTGATCGTTCTGCGGGCGAACCGCAAACATCTGGACATTTCCGATGTCCGTGTTGACGAGAATTGCTATATTTATGCCGATGAACGTCGCGCGGTACAGATCTTTGTCAATCTGTTGAGCAATGCGGTCAAATTTACACCGGAACACGGCAAAATCGGCGTGCGCGTTACCAGAGCAGGGACCGATATGGTCAATGTAACGGTTTGGGACACAGGCATTGGCATTCCGGAAAGTCAGCAGGAACTGGTGTTTGAAAAATTCCATCAGGCAACGGATAATATATATTCCCGTACAGAAGAAGGCACGGGCCTCGGGTTGCACATATCGCAACATCTGGCCCGCCAAATGGGCGGAGATATTGAACTGAGAAGCGTGGTCAATGAGGGGTCGGAATTTACCGTAACCTTTAACTTATGTAGTTAACGCCACCTAATTTCCTAATAAATGAATTGTTCGTTGAGGATTCGTTCTTCAAGCGTATGGTGCCGATCGAACAGCATGTTTATCTTGATGGTGCGATCCTGCTCGATATCCACTCTTTTGATATGGCGGACTTCTTTTGTATCCGCCACGGCGCTGACAGGACGTTTTTCCGGATTGAGCACTTCAAAGGTAACCTTCGCATTCTGTGGCAGCAGGGCGCCTTTCCAGCGACGCGGTCGAAATGCGCTGATCGGCGTCATGGCCATGATTTCAGCCCGCATGGGAATGATAGGTCCATGAGCGGACAGGTTGTAGGCGGTGCTGCCGGCTGGAGTGGCCAGCAGAATACCGTCGCAGACCAGTTCCTCCATACGGACCTTTCCGTCAATGGAAACTCTGATTTTAGCGGTTTGCCGGGTTTGCCGCAGCAGAGAGACTTCATTCATTGCCAGGGCTTCGACCTTGCTATCGTCTTCTGTGTAAGCCGTCATGCGCAGAGGATGCAAGGTGACGGAGGTCGAGGCATTGATGCGCTCCAGCAGGTTTTCGACCTTGAAATCATTGAGAAGAAAACCGACAGTTCCCTTGTTCATGCCGAAGATAGAGGCTTTATGAGGGATAATTTCATGAATAAGATGAAGAACATACCCATCCCCGCCCAAGGCAACGATGACGTCGGCTTCCTCCAGGGGAACAAAGTCATAGCATTCTTTTAACGCGTCTGCGGCTTCCTGGGCGCTGTCTGTATCAGAGGCGGCGAGGGCGATCTTCCGGACATTTTCTATCATCATTATCTTCCATCATAATCACCTTTGCGTAAGATGCATGTTAGGCGGTTTGGCCCTGCGGTAAAAGAGTGAATTTTGTTATGACTAGAATATAGGGGCGCCGGTGGCTTCTGCAACCCATTTTTGAATGGTTAGCTGGGCGCGTTTTTTATCCATTTTCTGGAAATAGCTGAAAGCGGTCGCTGTTTCATGGTCGGAAAGCGTGGTATTCATGTCTTTGGCTTCCCGGGTCAGTTTATAAATCGTCAGAAAAACGCTCTGATCAATACCTGCTGCACAGCAGGAAACCGCGAGCGCATCCGGTCCCCGGTCATAAAGAAACGACCGCATGATTTTACGGGGAACGGAAATCAGTTTCGAGAAGGCAATTTCAAACAATGAAGATTGTCCCTGATTGAGACTTTTCATCAGGAAGGAAGGCTGCAGTTTACCGGCCTTGTGAAGTTTATTGACCAGAAGGATTTCCGATTTTTCCCGCGTAATCGTGTCTACTTCTTCATTGCTGACGTCTGAAATGGCTGAATCGAGAAGCTTGGACAGCTCATCTTCACTCAGGTTAAGATTGGTCAGAATGGATTCGCGAAGGCTGTTCGAGACCCATTGATACATTTTTGCCGCCATTTCTTTCGGCAGGTCAGGGCGTTCAATAAGCGGCGGCTGAATGGGAACACTTTCCTTGGATCTTTCCACCAGAGCAGCAAGGGATGTGTTATCAATCTGCGCATCATGATTGGTCAGAAGGGTCACCAGCGTTTTGGTGTTCCCGATTGAAATCAGTTCACGGCAGACACCGGAGGACAGGTGCTTGCGACTCGCGATACTCAATTGGTGTTGAGCCGTTTTGTGACGGATAATGCGGATCAGATCGTCGTCCGAAAGAAGGGTGCTCAGGTCGAGAATAGGTTTGGCCACTTCAATCTGATCATTGGCCAGCAGTATAACCAGATCAAGAGGTGCATCTTCTTGCGAGGATAATTTATGCGCCAGCTTGGTGCGGATATTCATTTCGACATCGGAGATCAGCTTGGAGAGGATTTCCGACATTAAAGCGAGTTCAGTTTTTGACAGGTCGTTGTGGCGGCGTTCCAGGAGGTCTGTAATGGTGCTGAAGAGTACAGTACGACCACCAGCTTCTTTCCCGTGGGCGAGTTTAAGAAGGTTTGATACTTCCTGATCTATTTTGGGTTCGCTTGTCGCCATAAAAAATTCTTTATATTCTACTCAATATTACTATCAAGAAAACTTAAACATTGATATGCAAGTTTGCAACAGTAATTATAAATATAATATTAATGTAAGCTATTATTTTCATTATGAAAATTTGATGTTCACCCTTCTTGTGCCGCTATCATGATACCGGTTCTATATATTCTATAACGTTAATATAATAGGGTTTATAAAACCTTAAGAAGATGATTTTAACTTTTCAGAAGAACTTGAGCCGTCTCATCCAGGGCCTTGATCATTTTGGCATTGGCGGCATAGGCATGCTTGGCTCTTTGCAATTCGGCTATCTCAACCGGGAAGGATACATTGGGGACATCGACCAGGCCCTGTTCATTGGACAGTGGTGACGAGGGATTATAGACAGACAGGCTGGCCGGAGAGACAGGCACATTGGTTGTCCGGACACCTCCGTAGGCAGTAGTTGTTTGTTGAAGTCGTTGCGGTGTAAACCCGGGAGACTGTGTCGTGCCTGTATTGGGGGAGAAGGGCGTTGATGTAACCTGTGAATTAACAATGTTACTGGCCGCCGTATTTGCGCGGGCGGTCGAGGCAAGTAATCCTGATACGCTGGTCTGTATGGCTTTAAACATATCACCCTTTCCATTACAAGAATCCTATTCCGGCGCCAAAAAGCTGCGTAAGAATATTCTTCTCCCGATTCTTCTTAAAAGGATACGCCGGGTCTTCTAATATTTTATTAAGAATTGTTAAAGATGCAATCTATTGGCCTGGCAAGCGGGCGGCCTTGGCCAGCGCCTGGGCGAGATTGAGGGAACCTTGCAGGCGACTTTCTATTTTTGACCATTTACGGACATAGACCAGCCGGTGATCAGGGCGCAGTTTTGTGATCGTGGACTGTTGGCTGATAAAATCAATCAACCCTGCCGGATTGGCGAAACTGGAATTGCGGAAGGAAACAATTGCGCCCTTCGGTCCGGTTTCGATCTTTTCTATTCCCGCCAGGCGGCAGAAATGCTTGATCAGAATGATTTTTAGAAGATGTTCGACTTCTTCCGGCAGGTCACCAAAACGGTCGATCAGTTCAGCGCCGAAAGCATCGATTTCCTGACGCCCGCCCAGATCGGCCAAACGACGATAGAGTGACATGCGCAGGTTCAGGTCCGGTACATAGCTTTCCGGAATCAATACCGCCGCGCCCACATTGATTTGTGGCGACCAGACTCCGCTGATTTCATCATCTGTGATGCCGGCGCGGGCGCTGGCGACGGCTTCCTCCAGCATTTGCTGGTAGAGCTCCATGCCGACTTCCTTGATGTGGCCGGACTGTTCTTCGCCAAGAAGATTACCCGCCCCGCGAATGTCAAGATCATGACTGGCCAAAGTGAAGCCCGCACCGAGCGTGTCGAGCGTCTGGAGCACCTGCAGACGTTTTTCGGCCTGGGCCGTGGGCAGGCGCTTTGGTGGCAAGGTCATATAGGCATAGGCGCGGATTTTCGACCGTCCGACACGCCCCCGCAACTGATAAAGCTGCGCCAGGCCGAACATATCGGCCCGGTGAATGATCATGGTGTTGGCGGTCGGGATGTCGAGACCGGATTCGACAATGGTGGTCGAGATTAGCACATCATATTTGCCGTCATAGAAGGCGTTCATGATGTCTTCGATCTGGGTCGGGGCCATCTGACCATGGGCAGTCACGGTTTTGACCTCTGGCACATGTTCTTTCAGAAGGTCTTCTATTTCTTTCAGGTCAGACACGCGGGGACAAACATAGAAACTCTGGCCACCGCGATAATGTTCCCGCATCAGGGCTTCGCGGATGACCAGAGCATCCATAGGAAGGACGAAGGTACGCACGGCCAGACGATCCACCGGCGGGGTGGCGATCAGGCTCAGGCCGCGCATACCGCTCATGGCGAGCTGCAGGGTGCGCGGAATCGGTGTCGCGGTCAGGGTCAGCACGTGCACGTCATGCTTCATCTTTTTCAGGCGTTCCTTGTGGACCACGCCGAAATGCTGTTCTTCATCAATGATGATCATGCCAAGGTTCTTGAAATGCACTGATTTGCCGAGCAAGGCGTGGGTGCCAATAACGATCTCGCAGGTGCCCTGGGCCAATTCTTCCCGGGTCGCCTTTTGATCCTTTGCCGTCACCAGACGCGATAGATGACCAATACGTACCGGCAGATCTTTGAAGCGATCGACAAAGGTCTTGTAATGCTGGCGGGCGAGCAGGGTGGTTGGCGCAATGATCGCCACCTGAAACCCACCCATGACGGCAAGGAAGGCGGTGCGGAGCGCCACTTCGGTCTTGCCAAAGCCCACATCGCCGCAGACCAGACGGTCCATGGGCTTGCCACTGTTCAGGTCGTCAATAACATCGGCAATGGCGCGCAACTGGTCATCGGTTTCGGAGTAGGGGAACCGGGCGCAGAATTCATCATACAACCCTTCCGGCGGCTGTATTACCGTGCCTTTACGCAATGCCCGCTGGGCCGCGACCTTGATCAGTTCATCGGCCATGTCACGGATACGCTGTTTCAGTTTGGCCTTGCGCCCCTGCCAGGCAACGCCGCCGAGCTTGTCAAGTTGGCCATCAGAGCCTTCGGAGCCATAGCGGCTGAGGATTTCGATATTCTCCACCGGCACATAAAGCTTGTCACCGCCCTGATAGGTGAGATGCACGCAGTCATGGGCAGCACCATTTACGTCAATGGTGATCAGATTTTCATAACGCCCGATGCCGTGATCCATATGAACCACCAGATCACCGGGGGTCAGCGCAGAAGCTTCGCTTATGAAATTCTCGGCCTTGCGGGATTTGCGCACCTTGCGCACCAGCCGGTCGCCGAGAATGTCCTGCTCGGCGATCACAGTCAGCGTTTCTGTTTCAAAGCCATGTTCCAGCGGCAGGATCATCAGGCCGATCACGTCTTTCGGCAGGGCCGACTGCGCGGCCCAACTGCCGAGCAGCTGATGATTGGCCATGCCATGTTCTTTTAGCACGGCGGTCAGACGGTTTTGGGATCCGGCGCTGTAAGAGGCGATGAGGACCTTCTGGCCGTCAAGGTGGCGCTTTACGATATGCTGGCGCAGGGCGTCATAGACATTGACCTTGGGATCGTTGCGTTCCGGGGCGAAGTCACGGCCCACCCGACCGTCAAGGACCATATGGTTGCTGTCGGGCGGGGCGTTGAAGGGGGCGAACTGGTGGGCGCGGCGCTCTTCGAGAGTGGTTCGCCACTGGGATCCTGGAAGATACAGAAGTTCCGGCGGCAGAGGTTTATAGGGACTAAGGCTGTTACCACCACTTTTCTTGCTGGCCTGAAAGGCCTCAAGGCGGGCCTGGTAATAGTCTTTAACCGCGGTTTGCCGGTCCTGAAAGGCTTCCGTCGTCAGACTGTCCAGGGTCACCGGGCAGTTGGGCAGATAATCGAATATGGTTTCGAGTTTAAAATGGAAATAGGGCAGCCAATGTTCCATGCCCTGATGTTTGCGGCCCTCTTTTACGGCGTCATAGAGAGGGTCATCACCACGGACCGTGCCGAATTCACGCACATAAGAGCCGCGAAAACGCCGGATGCTGTCTTCGTCAAGGATCACTTCGCTCATCGGCACCAAAGAGAGGACGTCCACATCATCGGCGGTTCGCTGACTGATGGCGTCGAAAGCGCGGATGCTTTCAATGGTGTCGCCCCAGAGATCAATTCGAACCGGATCTTCCTGGCCCGACGGGAAAATATCGATCAGGCCGCCGCGAATGGCGAAATCGCCATGCTCCATCACGGTGCTGGATCGGCTGTAACCGTTGCGACTGAGAAAAGCCGTCAGTTGTTCCAGATCGATCCGGTCGCCGGTTTTGGCGGAAAAGGACAGGCCGCGCAGCGTGTCGCGTTCAGGGATCTTCTGGCTGGCGCCATTGACGGTGGTGATTACCAGTCGCTTGCGGCCACGAGATTCTTTGGTCAATTGATGCAGGGTGGTCATACGCTGGGCGCTGATATCGGGATTAGGAGAAACCCGGTCGTAAGGCAGGCAATCCCAGGCGGGAAAGCTTAATACTTCGACGTCTGGTGCGTAAAAATGAACCAGCTCAGCGATATTACTCATGCGGTGATCATCGCGGGCGATATGCAGGATGGTCTCCGGACCACCTTCAGCCTCGCACAGCAGCTGTGTGAGATAAAGCGCATCCATGCCTTCAGGCGTCTGGGCGATCTGCAGCGGTACTTCCGCCTTTATGAACTGGTCGAATTTATTCACTTGATGACTTTAAGGTAATCCAGGGCTTTCAGGCGGTCCATAATATCATTCTGTAGATGATCCGGCGCCGGTGTGTCTCCGGTGATCCAGGCGACAATTTTCAGGTCCGGCTCCCGGAGCAGCGTTTCATAACGATCCAGTTCATCGTGGCTTAACTGATCAAGATGCATATCGGCAAAATGGCCGAGCAGAATGTCAGCTTCCTTGATGCCCCGGTGAGCGCTTCTGAATTTAAGTCGCTTGCGGCGGATTTCCAGAGAGTCTTGTCTGTCAAAGGCAGGTTCAATAAATCCGGGGGAATCATATGAAGGCATAATCGCGATTATCCACTGTGGGTTTTTTGTGTAATATGCTAGTACCCTAGTGATAGGAAAATTACCAACGTGAATCAATTATAAACGCATGCGCCCTGAAATATTATATCCATTTTTCGCCGATACTGTCAGTCTGCCGGGGGTAGGGGGACGTATCGCCACGTTGCTTGGAAAAATTGTCGGACGCAAGGTGCTGGATATGTTCTGGCATTTGCCGGTGGATATGATCGATCGCGGGGCGATGCCGAAACTGGGCGAGATCACATATGATCACGTGGTGACCTGTGAAGTGACGATCGACAAACATGATGCGCCGCTGCGGGGCAGCCGTCGGCCCTACCGGGTATGGTGTCATGACGCCACGGGTCAGATGCAGATCATCTTTTTCCACGCCAAGGGAGACTATATTCAACGGCAATTGCCGGAGGGTGAGCTGCGGCTGATCAGCGGCAAGGTCGAAATTTTCAATGGGCAACTGCAGATGACCCATCCGGATTATATGCTGCGCCAGGATCAGCGGGATCAAATTCCAAAAGTCGAACCGATCTATCCCCTGACAGCCGGCATCAGCGGCAAAGTGATGGCGAAGATCATTGGCGGAGCGCTGGAACGCCTGGTTGACCTACCGGAATGGCAGGACACAAGTTTGCTCGCACGGGAGAAGTGGCCGAGCTGGCGGGCAGCCGTCGAAGCCGCCCACCGCCCGGAAAGCCAGGGTGACCTGTTGACCTCATCCCCGGCGCGCATGCGACTGGCCTATGATGAGTTTCTTGCCAATCAACTGGCGCTGGAAATCATGCGCCGTCAGGTAAAAAAGAAAAAAGGACGGTCGCTCACACCCACTGGCAAGCTTAAAGATCAACTGGTCGCGCATTTGCCGTATCAACTGACTGGGGCGCAGCAGCGTAGTCTGGCAGAGATTGAGCAGGATCTGGCGGCGCCTTATGCCATGATGCGCCTGCTGCAGGGGGATGTAGGCAGCGGCAAGACGGTAGTTGCGCTGGCGGCCCTGTTGACGGCGGTCGAGAATGGCGCACAGGGGGCGATGATTGCGCCGACGGAAATTCTCGCTCGGCAGCATTATGACAGTCTTTTGGAAATGACGGAAAATCTGAATGTGCGGGTTGCCGTGCTCACCGGGCGTGACAAGGGTAAGACGCGGGCCGCTTTGCTCACCGACCTTGCCGCCGGGGAGATTGATATTCTGGTGGGCACTCATGCGTTGTTCCAGAAGGATGTGATCTATCATGACCTCGCCTTTGTGGTGATTGATGAGCAGCATCGTTTCGGGGTGGAACAGCGTATGGCCCTGTCGGCAAAGGGGCGCGCCGGGGCGGCAATGGATGTTCTGGCGATGACAGCGACTCCGATTCCGCGCACTCTGACCTTGACCGCTTATGGAGATATGGACGCCTCGCGCTTGGATGAAAAACCACCGGGTCGCAAACCCATTGATACGCGAACTATTCCTTTAAACCGACTTGATGAGGTGGTTCAGGGCATTCGCCGGGCGATCACGACTGGCACCCGGGTGTTCTGGATCTGTCCTCTGGTCGAGGAATCCGAAGTTCTGGATCTGGCGGCGGCGAAAGAACGCTTTCGCCACCTGGAACAGGTTTTCGGGACCCGGGTCGGGCTGGTGCATGGCAAGATGAAACCAAAGGAAAAAGATCAGGTGATGGCGAAGTTCGCCGGCGGTGATCTTGATATCCTTGTGGCGACCACCGTGGTGGAAGTCGGAGTCAATGTACCGGAAGCGACGATCATGGTGATTGAACATGCCGAACGTTTTGGCCTGTCGCAATTACATCAGCTTCGTGGCCGGGTAGGACGTGGGGCTGATAAATCGACCTGCCTGTTGCTCTATGGTACGCTTGGTGGCGAGACGGCGAAGGCGCGCCTGAAGATCATGCGCGAAACCGAAGACGGATTTCTGATTGCAGAGGAAGATTTGCGCCTGCGCGGTGCGGGGGAACTTCTGGGGACGCGTCAGAGCGGTCTGCCAAACTTCCGGGTGGCCAGTCTTGAGGAACAGGGAAGCCTGATCGCCATGGCCCGCGACGATGCGCGCATGATACTGGAGAAAGACCCCGAACTGAAATCCGGGCGGGGACAGGCGCTCAGGGTTCTGCTTTATCTGTTTGAACGCGATGAAGGTGTTAAATATCTGACCTCAGGGTGATGACTTAAATATCCTTTATTGGCAGACTGCTGGGGTCAACCAATCCGGCGGATATGACATATTTCGCGCCTTGATCGGGGGTCATGTTTAAGATGATGATATCTTTCTTCGGCACAAACAGCAGAAAACCAGAGGTTGGATTCGGCGTGGTCGGCAGGAAGACATTAATCACATCTTCAGGCAGTTTGCTTTGAATTTCTCCGGTGTTGTCGCCGGAAATAAAGGCGATAGCCCAAAGGCCTTTACGGGGATATTCGACCAGAACAACTTCCTGAAAGCTGCCCTTGTTTTCGGATATTACCGTTTCAAAGATTTGTTTCAGGGTATTATAAACACTGCGGACGACCGGCATGCGGTTCAGTATTTTTTCTCCGATGCGGATCAGTGTCCGGCCCATAAAGTTGGCGGCCAGGAATCCCAAAAGGGTGAGCAACAGGAAAAGAAACACCAGGCCAATGCCCGGCAAGGGGAAGGGCAGATAGGTATCGGGGTTATAAACCGCGGGGATCAAAGGTTTGATGTTTCGGTCAATCAGATCTATGAAGGCCAACGCAATATAAATGGTAATCCCCACTGGGGATGCAACGACGAGCCCAGTGATGAAATAGGTTCTCACCCGCTGGAGAAAAGTCTTGTCAGCAATGAGAGGTGGTTGATCAGTCATTTATTCTTGTCCGATTTATCTGAATTTTAAATGTCGTTCTTTTGTAAAGGTGACCTGTGGCAAGAGTATGTCGCGTTATAGATCTTTCGTAAACATCCGATATTTTTTATATCGCCAACAGCCAATGGTTTCCAGCATTTTAGACAGCCGGGTATTTTCATCCAGCACCCAGGAAAGCTCCGCATGGGTGCAGCCGGCGGCAGCGGCGCTAACCCGGCATTCTTCAATCAGGGCAAAGGCCATGGCGCCGCCAACGGCGGTGTTCTGAAATTCCTTGCGCACGCCCATCAGGGGCACGCGCACGGTCTTGTAGCGGGGGTTCAACTTAAGCCGCCACAGCAACTTGAAAATGCCAAAGGGGAAGAGTTTTCCTTTCATATCGGCGATAATTTCATTGAGATTGGGCAGAGTGACCATCATGGCCATGGGTGTGCCGTCATATTCAGCGATATAGGTGAAATCCTCACGGATCAGAAGCTTCATATCCTTGACGGCCTTATTTAGCTCGGTTTTTGTGAAGGGCAGGGCCATCCAGTTGTCCGCCCAAGCATCATTATAGATGTCGAGAATGGTTTTCAGGTCTTCCTCATAATTTTTCATATTGATCTTGCGCAGTCTAACCTTGCCGTCTCTCATGCTGCGGGTGATCAGTTTCTGGATGGTTGGCGGCAAAACTTCCTGATCAAATTTCAGATAGAAAGCCCAGAGGTCCTTAATTTTTTCCAAACCATAGGTATCAAGCAATTCCTGATAATAGGGCAGGGCATGATTCATCATTAAACTGGGGGGCGTATCAAACCCTTCGATCAACAGGCCGGTTTCTTCGTTGATGGACAGGCTAAACGGGCCGATGAGTTTTTCCCGGCCTTCTGATTTTAACCATTCAACCGCCTGATCCAGCAGGGCATTGGCAACCACCTGATCATTGACGCAGTCGAAAAAGCCAAAATGGCCGATCTTCTCGCCATATTTTTTTTCCACCAGATCATCAACCTGGGCCGTGATGCGCCCTACGGGCACACCGTTTTCATAGGCGATCCATAATTTGGCGCGGGCGTGTTCAAAGTATGGATTTTTTTTAGGGTCCAGGATTTCCATACGTTCCATGGTTAGCGGTGCGACCCAGTTGGGATCGTCCTTGAAAAGCTGCGCCGGCAAGGCAACAAAAGTTTTCAGCTCCTGCTTCGTGGATACTTCTTTGACGAGTACAGTCGTGGTCATTTACGTTTCTCACCCATTTTTTATATGTGGTCACAGGCAGTGTGACGATGATGCGGTTATTCTTCGGTGACCAGGATGAAACTTATCCCGATCAGAAAAAATAATGTGAAAGGCAGCCAGGCGGAAACAGCGGGCGGCACCGCGCCGTATTGCCCGAGGGCAGCAAAGAGGTTGTTGATGACGAAATAGCCAAATCCCAGAGCACCGGTAAGGGCGATACGACCAAACAGGCCACCTCCCCGGTGCAGACCAAAAGCGGCAAGACCGGCAAGAAGGGGCATCAGCAGGGTGCTGAGCGGGCCAACAAATTTCTGATGCAGCATGGTCTCAAAGCTGGCGGTGTCGTGCCCTTCGGTTTTTAACTGGGCGATGGCGCTGCGCAGACGTTGCAGGTTGACCTGGTCCGGTTTAAGGGCCAGGGCGATGAACCTTTCCGGCGGGATGTCGGTTTCCCAAACCAGGTTTTCCATCGGGGTCACTTTTGAGGTCCGCATATCGAATTCCTTGACCTCGAACATTTTCCATTTTCCATCACGATAAACAGCAAAGTCGGCCCGGATCAAAGAGGTAATTCGCAGATCTTTGTCGCGGATATACTGGGTGACCTTGTCGAGCAACAAAATACTGCCGTTGCGGCTGGCGCTTTCGGCCTTGATCAGATTATTGCCGTCATTGACCCAGGCGTCATAGACCGTGTCCGGGGCCGGGGGAAGGTCTGCGGCGTAATTATTTTCTTTCCAGTTGCGCAATTCCGCCCGCGCTTTGACCGATATGGTTTCGGTAAAGACGAAATGCAGGCTGGCAATCAGCAATGACATCAAAATCAGGGGGGTGATGATGCGAAAGGCGGACCAGCCGGCGGCCTTCATAATGACGATTTCACTATGAACGTTCAGGCCGGCAAGACACATTATGGCCGCGAGCAGGGCGACAAAAGGGGAAAACAGAGACAGAAGTGTCGGGACTCGTAAAGTCACATAATGCCATAGATCGCCTGTGACGGCGCCTTCGCCGGCGAGTATGTTGTCGGATTCAGACAACAGGTCCAGCATCTGCAAGGTGGCGACAAGCCCGAGCAAAATAATGATGTAGCGGCTGGCAAAAGATTTCGCCAGGTAAAGATCCAGACTGCCCGGGTTAAGCATGCCGCCGAGGCGATTGGAATATTTGATAAATCTTTCCATATGCCTTTCCTAACTTACCGCTTTGAGACGGGTGATCATGCTTTTGAGGGCGCTGACGGTGACATCATAGATGATTTCAATGCGTCTGAGCGGCATTCCGCCAACTTTATAAGCGCCGATGTAATAGAGCCGCGCCGTCAGCAGCATAAACAATAGCGTGGGCAGCCAGATAACCAGCCAGGAAGACACGTCTCCCATAGAGGAAAAATTAAGCCCAAATTCGAGAACTTTATGATAAACCAGCAGGATAACAACCCCGACCGTAATACCTAGCGCTCGTCCGGAACGTTTGGCGACAAGTCCCAAAGGGATAGCCAGAAAAGGTACGATCAAAATGGACAGGGCGCGGGCGGTTCGGGAATGAATAGTTGCAATCACGGCTGGGTCGTCGCTGTTCCGGGCGTTCCACAGTTCTGTGATGGTCATTTCCTTGGCTTCTTCGCCCCGGTCGCGGAACTGGGCGAAATTGGGCACATCCAGAGGCAGGTCGTGAAGCTCGAAAAGGACGATATTGGGCCGGCCCTGAACCATATCCAGGTCAATCAGAGTGCCATTGTGCAGGCGCAGGATCATGAAACGTTTGTCGGGCGAGATAAAGAAATTGCCTTTTTCAGCACTGATCGACTGAATTCGGCCGTCGTCGGATTCCTTCTGGGCGAAAATGTCGATCAACTCGCGGCCTGACTCCCGGGATTCTTCGATCCGCAAGGTTAAACCGTCGCCAAGGTCATTAAATTCTCCGGCTTTAATACTGGCTCCCAGGGCGCCACTGCGGATATCAAAGACCAGTTCCTGATAGGTGTAGCGGCTGTACGGCTGCACGAAACCAACAACGATCACATTGACCACCAGCAGAAACAGGGCGATATACAAAGTTGGTTGCACCAGCCGGTTAAGACTGAAGCCAGTGGCGAGCAAGGCGTCCAGTTCACTGTTCAGGGCCAGTTTGCGCACGGCGAGTAATACACCGAGAAACATGGACAGCGGAAGAACCAGAGTGAGATATTGCGGCATCAGATTACCGAGCATGCGCCAGACAATATCAATCGGACCGCCCTGATTGATGACAAAATCAAACAGGCTGAGCATTTTTTCGAGCAAAAGCAGGAGAGCCGAGATCCCCAGGGTGACGAGCAGAGGAACGATTGTCTCGCGCAGGATATATTTATCGATCTTTTTTAACATACTTTTTTAGTATTCGGTCGCTTTTGGTCTGGATTTCGCCTAGTTTCCCCCCTATAGCTTTTGGTATAGAAGAATATAGTCAAAAGGAACATAATTTTCTGCTAAATCACAATAATTTGTGGTTTATTTACGGCAAAAGAAGATTTGAATACAGAAAACGAGTGGGATCAGGTTTGGGATTAATCGCAATTTTGAGCAGCCCGTCCTCTTTTACCGAGACGGGCGCAATGGATAAGATCCGTGCGGTCATTGCTCAGGGGTCGGGTATTTTTCACTATGAGGTGGAAAAGCACAAAGATATTTCCGAGGCCCTGACGCGGTTCAAGCAAGCCCATGTCGATGCGATTGTCATTTTGGGGGATCGGGCCCTGAGCTCGGCAACCTTTGAACATATCGTAGAGAATGAACGTTTCAAGGATATGGATATTCCCTTGGCTGTGCTGCCGGCGGGTGACAACAATATCGTCGCGGAAAACCTGGGGGCCGCCCATTCCGAACCGCATCGGGCTTTGGAAGATATCCTTCACCGTCATCAGACAGGGCGTTTGTTGAACGGGGTCGTTGGTTCTTCTTTATTGAAAGTTGAAGGGGTCCGGGGCGTCGGGTATCTATACGGCCTGTTTCTCTGCGCCGGTGAAATTACCAAACAACGCCATATTTTTCATCGGGCCGTATCGGGCCGGGGGGTGATACAGAAATTCCGCACCTGGTGGGACATTCTTCGGCTGATCCTGTCGGCCTATGGGGGCGCGGGCGGCAAGGCTGACTTGCGAAATGCGATCCGTATTAACCGGAACCAGCGCGGGGCCGTGGTGGGGCACTTTTTTATGTTGTTGATCACAACGTTGGAAAAATCCCTGCTTGGAGTGGCGTTGAAGCAGAATATAAAACCAGGCGCGGCACATTTTGTCAGCGTCGAAAACACCAAGAATGCGGTGATACAGACGGCTAAACAGATGTTGCGTGGTAAATATGAGCGGGCCGAAGTGGCCGGCCATGTGGCGACAGATATACAGCATGCCCGCATTGTGCTGCAAACGCCTTTTGTACTTGATGGCAGCTACTATGAAGTGGATGATTCCGGGGAACTCTTTGTCACTGTGACGGACCATCTGAAGCTGGTCCGCCTTGATTGAATAATGAAATTGAGGTCGGAGTTATATTAACCCCAGCCGTTTCCCGACAAGAATGAATTTTTCCAGCATAAAATCAATCTGGGCAAAGCTATGGGCTGCTGACAAGCTGCAGCGCATCAGGTTCAGGCCATTCGGTGTTGCCGGTGGCAGGGCCAGATTGACATAGACGCCTTCCTTGATCATTTCCCCCCAAAAAGCGATGGCGAGATCCTGTGCCGGTACTTTGATGGCGGCAATGGGGCTTTCCCCGGTTGTGCCCATATCAAATCCGGCGTCGGCCAGACCCTTGTTCAATTTCATGGAGTTATCAAGCAACTTGCTGCGCAGGTTGCTGTTGGCGATAAGTTCCAGGGCCTTTGTGGCGGATGCGACAACAGAAGGGGGCAGGGATGCTGTAAACATATATGGCCTACACACCAGTCTCAGGGCTTCAAATTTAGGATGGTTGGAAACGCAATAACCGCCAATGGTTCCGACGCTCTTGCTGAAGGTACCGACGATAAAGTCAACTTCGTCTTCGACACCTTGCGCCTGGGCGACACCGCGGCCTGTTTCGCCGAATACCCCAATAGAATGGGCTTCGTCAACGAGTACATAGGCCTTATGATCTTTGGAAATTTTGGTGAGTTCTTTCAGGGGGGCCTGATCGCCCAGCATGCTGTACACGCCTTCGAGTACAACAAGAATACCGGCTTCCGGGTCAGTACGGCGAATGCGGGCCAGTCGTTTATCAAGGTTTTCCGGATCGTTATGTTTGAACCGCACCACGGTCGCATTGCCCATGGCGCAACCGTCATAAATACTGGCGTGGCTATCGGCATCAATCACCACATAGTCTTTCGAGCCGGCCACGGTGGCGATGACGCCAAGGTTGGCCTGATACCCGGTGGAAAATACGATGGCATGCGCACAGCCGTAAAAATCTTTCAGGGTATCTTCGAGCTGCTTATGAGTGTTGTAGGTGCCGTTGAGGACACGCGATCCTGTGGTACCCGTACCGAGTTCCGTCACGGCATTTTTCGCGGCAGTCATGCATTCTTCATTGAATGTCATGCCCATATAGTTGTTGGTGCCGGCGAGAATGGTCTCCTGGCCATTGATGATGGCAGTAGTGGGAGAAAGTACTTTCTCCATACTAACAGTGAAGGGATTGGCTCCTCCATCTGGCAAGCTGTTGAAATCATTGAGAATTGAATCAAACTTATCAAAAAGGTCCAGAGTCATTTATTTATTCGCTTACTAATTTTTCGACGGCATCGGTGAATTGACCAACAGTTTCCAGGTCCGGCAGCATGTTGAGCGGGACAGTGATGTCAAATTCGTCTTCGATTTCGGACAGAAGGTCCATGACAGTGAGGGAATCCAGTTCCAGATCAACACTGAATACGGTGTCTTTGGTCAAGGTGACATTTTTTTTGTTAAAAGGTTTGATCAGCGCACAGATCTGCTCAAAGATTTCATCATTGTTTTGGGTCATATTATTTCATCCAGAGTTTGGTCGCTTGTCGGACCAGAAATAAGAGGGCTAACCTACACATATATGGGGGAAAATCAAACTCATATGTTGGTGTAGTTAAATCAGGTTATTATCCTTGTACCATTTCAGGGTTGCTTTAAAGCCTTTTTCAAGATTTGTTTCCGGGTTCCAATTGGTCAGCTTCATAACATGAGTGCCATGACATATCCAGTCAGGATGATATAATTCATTGACTTTTTCAGGCGTGACCATGGGCGTATATCTGAATAGTGTTGAAAATAAGACGTTGCCGTAAGCGATGGTTTTTAAAATAATTTTAGGGACTGTGACGCGCAGGGGCCTGACGCGCAGCTCTTGAGCCGCTGTTTCATACAGGTCACGCAAAGAATAGCCGGAATCCTTGCCATCATCGACATCCAGTATTTTACCCTGGCATTTCACATTGTCGGCAACGGCAATCATCGCCTGGACAAGATCTGGGGCATAAACCCAGGATGCCCGGTTAAAAGGGTCGCCTGGGATCGGGGCAAAACGCGACGCCACGGCTTTGAAAATTTTCAATGTTTCAGTGTCTTCAGGTCCGTAAATGCCGGGAGGGCGTAATATGGTCCAGGGCATTTCCCCGGCAGATTGCTGCAGGTTTTCCTCCCCCTGACGTTTGCTTTCGGCATAACTGGAAAGATGGCGTTCCCGGGCGGCGAGCGAGGACAACAGGATAAAATGAGGTTTTTTTCCGGATTTTTCGGCCAAGGTCGCCAATGTCGTGACGCTCTCGCTGTTGACCCTGAAAAAATCCTGTTTTGTCCTGGCTTTGACCAGGCCAGCCAGATGATAGACAATGTCGGCGCCGGAAATAAGACTTTCAAGGGCCGCGATATTGTCCAGGTCTCCGTTGACCCAGGTGACGTTGTCGTTATCTTCCTGAGGTCGTCGGGTCAATGCCCTGACCTGAATGCCTTGGGCGACGAGTTCCCGGACGAGATGCTTGCCGACGAAACCTGTTGCGCCTGTGACAGCGGCAATTTGAGGAGCTGTGGTCATAATGAAAAACGGTAATCCCTTTTCGTCAGAGATTACCGCCATAATGTCTTTGGGGTCAATAAATTCTATAGATTAAAATCTAAATCATCAGTTCGCCGGCAAGATACTGTTTACGCGCCTTCACCCGGCTTAATTTGCCGGAAGAGGTGCGCGGCAGGGAGCGCGGCGGAATAAGGGCGACAACGGGGGAAATGCCGATCAGGGAATGAACCTTGTCCTTGATGGTATTTTCCATGGCCAGCCGTTCTTCTTCATCACGGGTGCGGCACTGAACCAGAATGGCGGGGATTTCTTCATCCCGTTCACCAGGAATTGATACGGCGGCTGTGTCGCCGGACCGTAAATCGCCCAGTTGTTCCACAGCCCATTCGATATCCTGGGGCCAGTGGTTTTTACCATTGATGATGATCAGATCCTTGATCCGGCCAATAATATAGAGCGAGCCTTCTTTCATGTAACCGATATCACCGGTGTCGAGCCAGCCATCGGCAGAAAGGCAGGCGTCTGTAGCTTCCTGATCCTGAAAGTATCCCACCATAACGCTTTCGCCGCGTACGCAAACCCGGCCAATTTTATATTCGCCAAGATCATTGTTGTCGTCGTCACGAATTTCAAGCTCATATTCGTTGATGGGGATGCCGCAATTGACAACGCCGCGGTAATTGGCGCCATTGCCGTTGACTTTAAATTCCTTCAGGCAGTTTTCTTCGCCGGACAGAACCCGTTCGTCAACCAGGTCAATTTCAAAACCGGTATTCTTCCGGGCGAAACTTACCGCCAGCGTACATTCCGCCAGGCCATAGCTCGGTACAAAAGTGGTGGAGCGGAAACCGACATGGGCGAAAGTTTCCTGGAAATTTGTCAGGACATCGGCACGGATCATGTCGCCGCCGATTCCGGCAATGCGCCAACTGGACAGGTCGAGGTCCGCTATTTTGTTCGGACTGGCGCGACGGGCACAGATGTCATAGCCGAAGGTCGGGCTGTATGCCAGAGTGCCTTTGTTCTTTGAAATCAGTTTCAGCCATTGGAGCGGACGACGGGCAAAGGCCTCTGTCGCGAGATAATCGGTGGAAACCTGATTTGCGATCGGGGCGAGAAGCGTGCCAACCAGCCCCATGTCGTGATAGAAGGGTAACCAGGAAATGCATCGGTCATCTTCGTTGAGGTCCATGCCCTCATTGCCAATACCCCGGCAATTGGCCATCAATGACCTGTGGGTCACGGCAACACCATGAGGAAAGCGGGTGCTTCCGGATGAATATTGCAAATAGGCCAGGTCTTCCGGCTTGGATGTGGGAAGTTCGACGTTTTTCAGGTCTTTCATGGAGGCCTGGGCTTCAAACGTTGTTGATGTACCGACGAATTTCATTTTCAGATTTGATGTGGCTTCATCCAGCAGGGGCAACATGTAAGAAGCCGAGATGGCGACGATGGCGCCACAACTGCTCATTTGTTGATTAAGCTGGCTGGTATAGCCTTCACGCCCACCGAAAGAGGTCGGGAGGGGCAGCGGTACAGGCAACAGACCGGCATATTGACAGCCAAGGAAATAACAGACGAATTCATCGCTGGTTTCTGCGATCAAGGCGACACGAGAGCCTTTTTTCACGCCAAACTGAATAAAGCGCCGGCCCACCTCCTGCGCTTTGTCTCTGATTTCTGCGAAAGTCACGGTGTTTTCCAGCTCACCGCGTGGCGAATAGAAATTCAAACCACGGGCACCTTCGGCGGCATATTCAATAGCTTCCTGGAGCGTGCCAAAGTCAGCTAACCGGCGGGAAAGGCTCGGATCTTGTGTAGGTGTAGGTTCAAGCATTTATGTCTAAATTCACTCACATTTTCCTGTGGAAAAATCCACTTCTGTCATAACAGGGCATCTCAATTATAGGGCCGGCTGTCATATTTCTTTTACCTTCGATACATTTTGTCGACATGTATCGCAAGGATTTTATTTTTAGTACAGAGTATTTTATCCCTTGTTCGATAAGTTTCCAAACAAATTCTTCTTTGTTGCTTTTTGGTTAGCTTAAATCAAGAAACGGGGTGCGGTACTGATTTTCGTCGTTCCGCAAGATAAATGCCGGTAAAAATAAAACAGATCGAAATAAAATAGGTCGATTTGAGCGCCTCGTCGAGCCAGATATAACCCGCCGCCATGCCGACCAGAGGAATAAGATAGGTATTGTAGGACACAAAAACAGCGCCCGTAATATGGGTCAGGTGGAATAAGACGTAGGCGGCAAGACCTGTTGAAAATACTCCCAGCATCACAGTAGCGACCAGCGCATCCACCGTCGGTGTGGCTGTCCAGGGCCGCTCGAGCATCAGAGCCAAAGGAATAATCACCACCGAGGCCATGATCAGCATGGCGGCGGATGTGCTTAAGGGGTTTTTGTTCTTCAAATTCTTGATCAGGACACCACACAAGGCATAGAAAAAGGAGGTGGCGAGCAATCCGAATAGCGCGAGATAGAGGGTTAGGCTTGGGGTTACTTCCCGTATGGTGCCATAAAACAGGCTGACAATGCCGAGAACACCAAATATCACGCCAATCAGTTTCTGGACGCTGAATTTTTCATCATGGGTCATGACATGGGCCAGGGCCAGCGTAAACAGAGGCATCAAGGACATACAGATGGCGGCCAGTGCGCTCTGGACATGTTGGACAGCCCAACTGACGAGAAAGAAGGGAATGACGTTCCCTAAGATGCCGATAACCAGACACTGAACCCATTGATCGCGGCCACGGGGAAGTTTTGCTCCCATCTTCAGGGCGAGCCCCGTGACGATCAGCGCCCCGATAAATATGCGCCCGGCGGCTATGGTCAGGGGAGGAATGCTATCCACCGCGACCTTATTAAACATAAAGGCGCTGCCCCAGAACAGGGCGAGCAGGAAGAGGTAAAAAAAATGCAAAGGGGATCTGTTATCGGTCATGAGCGTCTGATACTATTCATATTATGGATAAGAAACCACATAAAAAGAAGCGGTTGACCAGGGATTACCTGATAAGAGCAACTTATAGTTACCTGCAGCGCTTTGCAACGACAGAAAAAAATCTACGTGATGTGCTGGACCGTAAAGTCAGGCGGCGTCTTATGCTGTCGGGGGAAGAAGAGAATGCGGATAGCCTGTACGAAGAGGCGCAGACGTGGATTGAGGAAATTGTCACCCGTGCCATGGAACAAAATCTTGTCAATGATCGGTCTTTTGCTGCCGCGAAATCAGCGTCCCTGAACAGAAACGGCAATTCACGGCGTACGATTAGCCAGAAACTTCAGGCCAAAGGGGTGGCGCCGAATGTGGTTGATGAAGTGCTTCATGATCTGGCGGAAGAAATGGATGATCTGGACCTGGATTATATGGCGGCTGTGAAATATTTGCGCAAGCGACGTTTCGGCGCGTTCAGTTTACGTCATGACGGGGTTGATATTATAGAAAAGGAGCTGGCGAGCCTGTGCCGTGCGGGCTTTTCCTATCAGATGGCGCTCAAGGTTCTGAAGATGCCTCGTGACGAACTGGAAGAGGTTATGTATCAAGCCGGGTCTTGAGGACCTCTTGAAAAGCCAGCAGAAGTTCCACCAGTTTGGCATGGTTCTCTGGCCCGAGACCGGATAATACGGTTTGCTCGAGCGCCTTGATCTGTTTTTCATATTTTGTGATGAGGCCCGTCCCCTTGGGTGTGATGGTCATGATTTTGGCGCGCCGGTCATGACGTGCAGGGTAACGTTTGATTAAATCATCTTTCTCAAATTGTTTTAAGATGGGAACCAGGGATGAACGATCGAGGCCCGCGGCCTCGGCGATGCGGCTTTGGGACTGGTTCGGGTTTTTAGCGATGAGAACCAGAACTGTATAATGTCCGGGCAGGAGCTGGCCTTCGAGGGCGGAGAGAAAGGTCTGGTTGGCCAGAGCCTGGGCTTTGCGCAGTTCCAAGCCAACCATATGATGCAATATCCCATAATCAAAATCTGTGTTCGTCATATTTATTTCCAAAATATCGATAATATTGTTATTATATATAGTGTTGCACATTATTGTTTGATATCAAACAATAATGTGATAGGCTTGGGATATTAACCCACCTGACAATTGAGATAACAGAATGTCCTCTTCAAAAACAGAGAATACACAACGCCAGAATTATTTTGATCATCGTAGAGAGATAGATGAGCTTACCGGAGTAGAGGTGTTAGAGACCTTCGAAAAATTTAACCAGCGCGACGACGTGTTCTGCCGGGCCCTATGGGATGAAGGGGTGAGCAGTCAGAAGGTTATCGACTTTTATCAGGGGTATTATATGCCCCATGCCAAGGCGCGCAAGTCAGATGGTTTCAGTCAACGTGACTATGCATTGCGCAATGCGGCCTGGCATGTCTGTAATGTGCTGCGGGAGCAGAAGGAAGGTCGACGGGAAGGCTTTCACGATCATTTTACCTCCCATGAAGAAGGCTGGCCGGAACCTTATGCTTTTGAATCTGCTCAGCAGGCGAGTGATGATATCCGGAAGGTATCGGCTTTTGCCGGGGCTGATTTGGTGGGAATTTGTGCTTATGATGCCAGATGGATGTATGAAGGCGTTTATGACGGGGAGGGCAAGTCCAAACCCTCGGGCATTCCGGATGATTTGCCACATGTGATTGTCACCGGGGAGTCAATGGACAAGGAATTGACCTCTACGGTACCGTCGGCGCTTGCGGGGTCGGCGACGGGTATGGGCTACACAAACGATTGTGTCACATTGCTAACCATAACTCAGTATATCCGTAATCTTGGCTATCGCGCTTATGCGACGATGAATGATTCTGCGCTGGCGGTGCCTCTGGCGGTGCAGGCGGGGCTTGGGGAGGGAGGTCGTCACAGTCTGTTAATCACTGAAGAATATGGCGCGCGGTTGCGGCTGGGTAAGATTTTTACTGATATGTCTCTTGTGCATGACGCACCTAAAAGCTTTGGCGTTAAAGAGTTCTGTGATGTTTGCAACAGGTGTGCCAAGGGCTGCCCGCCCAAGGCGATCAGTTTTGATCCTCCATCGGACAAGATTTTTAACCGGTCGAACCTGAAAGGGGTGGTTAAATGGACGACAGATGCCGAAAAATGCTTCAGGTTCTGGGTTAACCAGAATACAGATTGTTCGATTTGTATCCGTGTCTGCCCTTATAACCGTGATTATACGAAATGGGTTAACCGGGTATGGCAGAAGTTGGCGGGGAGCCGGTTTCGTCGGTTCGCCTTATGGCTGGATGACCGATTTCATCCCCGTCCGAGAGAGAAATCGGCGGGCTGGTGGGGCAACTAAGAAAGACTTGACGAACCGGTTGGAAAAGGTGCTTAGTATTTGAATTTAAAAGTTCAGGGTAAGTGCTTTATATGCCGACAGATAATCACATTAATGGATTTCGCAAACCGATCGCCTATCAGGTGGGGGGAGTCTATGGTGGTGTGTTTCTTTATATCGGCATTATCATGCCTTTCTGGGCCTTGTGGCTGGCAAAGGTGGGAATGACACCTGGCGAGATCAGTTTTTTGATCGGGTTTCCGTCTTTTCTTAAGGTCATGTCATCGCCGTTTATTGCTCAGCTCTGTGATAAATGGGGGATGGTACGCCGCCCTATGCTGGCTTTAATGGCGATTGCCGCCCTGAGTTTTTGTGGATATTTTGTTTTTTCAAGCTTTTGGGCTTATGCGGTGGTGACGATTATTTTTGCTGCCGCCTTTACCGGTTTTCTGCCGTTGCTGGAAAGTTTCGCCGTGCGGGCGGCAGACAGGTATGATTTGCAATATGGACGTCTGCGCGCGGTGGGCTCGATTGTATTTGTTCTGACATCCGTGGCGTTTGGCTATTATCTTGATTATTTTGGATATGATCATTTTCTGTATTTTTGCCTGGGCGCACTGGTTACGACTTTCTTTGCTGTAGTCCTGCTGCCGAAAGAACAGAAGCCCAAGGTCACAGCAACAGAAGAAGAGGATGCCGATCACGAACCGGCGTTGCGTTTCCTGTTGACCAGTCGTGAATTTATCATGTTTCTAGTGGTGCTCAGTTTGATCCAGATGAGCCATGGTCTGGTCTATGTCATGGGGAGTCTCCATTGGGAACGCCAGGGCATTAATAACCAGACAATTGGTCTGTTATGGAGCCTGGGGGTGGTGGCGGAGATTGTGGTTTTTATTTTTTGTGGCAGTTTTATACGGCGTTTCCGTCCGATGTATGTGCTGGCCACCATTGGGGTGTTGGGGGCGGTGCGCTGGGGTGTCCTGGCTATGACGGCGTCGGTGCCGCTGCTGGCGTTGGCGCAGACCATGCATGGCTTGACGTATGGAGCGGCGCATCTTGTGGCGATGTATTATCTCTCCAGCCGGGTTCCAGATCGATATTTCACCACAGCGCAGTCCTTGTATAGTTCTGTCCCGTTGGGATTGGCGCAAGGATCAGTGATGCTTTTGGCGGGGCCTTTATACGCGCGCTTCGAAGGGCAGGGCTATTATGTGATGGCTTTTTTCTGCCTTTCTGTGCTGTTCATCGCAAGATTTGTACGTCGTGTCGCAAAAGACGGGTCAGAATCAAATTAGGCGCAGGGTTTATGTGATATTTTCCGTATTACCTTTTGAGCATGCCTGGAGAGGGGCTTGTGATTAAGAAATTTTTGGAGAATGAAATGAGAAAACTATCCATAATCACGTTAACGTCTATCGCAGCTTTTTGTCTGACATCACCGGTTTATGCGGGTGACAAGCAGGATAAAAAGAACTGGGAAGGTAAACATCACAAAATGCAGAAGATGAATCATATGCATGAGATGGCTGATACGAACAAGGACGGAAAAGTCAGCAAGGAAGAATTCAAGGCAATGCACGACATGCATTTTTCTGAAGCGGATACAAACGGCGATGGAAAGATGTCCATGGAGGAATTTACCGCCCATCAGAAGATGATGATGGAAAAGCGGGAGAGGGCCCGGCAAGAATCCCGGAAAAAAAGAATGGAGAAATCATACAGCAAGATGGATGCGAATGGCGACGGTGTCATCAGCAAACAGGAATTTGACGCCATGGGCGACAAGAAATTCAGCCGTATGGACCGCAATGATGACGGGGTTCTGAATGAGGGGGACCGCAAAAGAAAAAACAAGAAAAAAAACAAGGACAGCAAGGACGATAAATAGTCATAAATAGTCTTTGGTTCCCGGAAAGGGAGAGAAATTTTGTCGTGCCGTCCTGATTTCTCTCAACATCTGCCGACAACTGAATGACGGGGCAAAAGGGTGGAGGTTTTTCTCCACCCTTTTTTCGTCACAAACCCCGATTATACCACATCCTCATATATCTCTGTTAAACCGTTATATATCGCTTGCAGTCCGGGCAAAGGCAGACTATTTTGCCTGCTCAACAATGTAATTTTAAGGAGTTTTCCTATGCTGAGAGGATCGATTACCGCGCTTGTGACCCCGTTCTTGAATGGACAGGTTGATGAGAAGGCGTTCCGAAAGCTGGTAAACTGGCAAATCGAAGAAGGTATTCACGGCCTGGTGCCCTGTGGTACAACCGGTGAATCGCCGACCCTGACCCATGCGGAACATAATCGGGTGACCGAGATTTGTATCGAAGAAGCGGCGGGTCGGGTACCTGTTGTCGCGGGATGTGGATCGAACTCCACCCGCGAAGCCATCAGTCTTTTGTCCCATGCGAAAGAAGCCGGTGCGGATGCCGCTCTGATCGCGATGCCTTATTATAACAAACCGAGCCAGGAAGGGTTGTTTCAGCATTTCAAGGCGTTGAACGATGCGGTGGATCTGCCGCTGGTGATTTACAATATTCCGGGACGTTCCGTGGTTGATATGTCGGTGTCCACCATGAGCCGTTGTTTTGATGAGTTGAAAAACGTCATTGGTGTGAAGGATGCCACGGGCAATGTGGCGCGTGTTCCGTTGCAACGCATGGCCATGGGGCCTGACTTCATTCAATTATCAGGTGAAGACCAGACAGCCTTGGGCTTTAATGTGCATGGCGGGGTTGGGTGTATTTCTGTGGCGTCAAACGTGGCGCCGAAGATGATGTCCGAGTTCCAGAATCTCTGCCTGGCAGGTGATTTTATCGCCGCTCTTGCCATTCAGGATAAATTTACCGACTTGCATCATGCGCTGTTTGTCGAACCTAATCCGGGGCCTGTGAAATATGCGATGGAATTGCTCGGCATATGTTCTGCAGATATGCGTCTTCCTATGACGCCGATTACGGATGAAGCCAAGGTGCTGATTGAGGCGGCTTTGGTGAAAGCGGAGCTTCTGGATTGATTTATGGCTAAAGCGAAAGCAAAATCCAAAGATAAATCCAAGGGCGGCAGCCGCACAATTGCGCAGAATCGCAAGGCGCGGTACAATTATCATATCGAAGAAGATTTTGAAGCCGGGATTGTTCTGACGGGAACGGAAGTCAAATCCCTGCGCGCCGGTGAGGCTAACATCAGTGAATCCTATGCCGAGGCGAAAATGGGCGAGCTGTTCTTGGTGAACGGTTATATCAAGGAATACGAAATGGGGAACCGCTTCAATCATGAAGCGCGCCGCCCGCGTAAATTGCTGATGCACCGCCGGGAAGTTAATCGTATTGCTGCCGCTATTCAGCGCAAAGGCAAAACACTGGTGCCGTTGTCACTTTATTTCAATGACAAGAACCGGGTTAAGGTCAAAATCGGTCTGGCTTCGGGGAAAAAGGCCCATGACAAACGCGCCACGGAAAAGGAACGGGACTGGAACCGGGAAAAGGGCCGTCTGCTGAAAGACAGCCGTTAAGCGGGTTCCTGGCCGAAATCGTCTCTCCTGGGCGGATTGTCTAACAAACTCTGGGCTTCAATGAATATTCGTTTGATGGCAGGCAGGCGCGCCTTGATATCCTGTTCCATTCTGGTTACCGCACGTTCCACATCAGCAGACGTTATGGCGTCATCAAAATCCAGCGATAGATTCAACAGGATATCGTGAGGCCCCATGTGCATGGTGAGAATTTCGTTGACGGCGACGATGTCTGGCTGTGCGGTAACGATTTCTTCAATGGCGGTAACGACTGCTTTGCTGGCGGCTTCACCGATCAGGAGTCCTTTTGATTCATAGGCCAGTAAAACAGCGGTCCCGGCGAGAATAACCCCGATCAGGATAGACGCGACGCCGTCCATTTCCGGGATGCCGAGCCATTGTCCGATAAACAACCCTCCCATGGCGACGATAAGGCCGAGCATAGCTGCCGTATCCTCAAACAGAACGGTGAATATGGTGGGATCTTTGCTTTTCAGAATAGAGGTGAGCAGGCTTGGGTGGGTCTGGCTGCGTTTGAATTCCCGATAGGCGACAATCCAGGCGGCGCCTTCGAACACAATGGCAACGCTGAGAATAATGTAGTTGATGTAAACGTCGGTGACGGGGTGGGGGCTAATGACCTTGATGATGCCTTCATAAAGGGATACCCCGGCGCCGACGGCAAAAATCAGGATGGCGACAACGAAAGTCCAGAAGTAGAGTTCCATACCATAGCCAAAAGGGTGGGCCTTGTCGGCAGGCTTTTTGGCCTTTTTTATTCCATAAAGCAATAAACCCTGATTGCCGCAATCGACCATACTGTGGATGGCTTCTGACAGCATGGCGGAGGAATTGGTATAGGCGGCGCCAAAAAATTTTGTAACCGCAATGAGAAAGTTGCCGGCCAGGGCCGCGAAAATAACTTTTTTGGATGCGTGGGCAGACATAAAGTGTCCTGGATTTATTGTTTTGTATCTTCTTGTATAACGGGTTTTCTGCAAAAAAAAAGCCCCCATTGAGGGGGCCGGGGCAAAAGCCCCAGAGGGGGGGGATTGCAGTGTTTAGTCAAAAGTCGGTTCCGGCGTGGCGGGCCCTAATTTCCATGAGCCGTCTTCTTGTAGACAGGATTGGCCATAAGCGGGAACGGATTGTCCACCAACTGTGATGGTGGTCTGGTATTCCCGAACCTGCAGGCAGCTGTAATCTTTTGGCTGGGCAGGGCGTTGGTTTACCCACTTTTGTTCCGGTGGCTGCACATAGACAGGCTGCTGCTGTACATAAACCGTTTCACGGTCATTTCTTCTGTCGTTGGCGGTCAGGGCATAGAACAACAGGCCACCTGTCAATACACCCAGGGCGACTTCGCCGCCGTGGCTCCGGTGATGACGATAGCCATGCCGGTAATTGTGACCTCCGTAGTAATGCCGGCTGCTGTAGTGGCGATTATTTCTATAGTGGTTCTTCTTATGGTGTTTGCGATAAGACTTGTTATGGTGTCTTCCATTATTTTTATAATTTTTGTGATGACCAACATAATTCTTCTGATGGCCACGATCCCGGTTATCGGCAAAAGCCTGTGATATGGGAGCTAAGCCAAAGGCGGCCATACTAAGGGCACATACGCTAACTTTAACAAATCTGTTCATCATACTGTTCCTTCTGTTGTGTAGCCTCACCTACAATCTGATTTTTATAATATATCAGCAGAACTGAATGAGAAATGAACAGGGTCTTCAGGTAAAGAAATCTCATAAAAACAAATAGTTAAGATAGATATTCTTTGGGAGTTTATGACTTTATCACAGTGATGGTTATGCATCCTGGCACAATTGCGGGAGATACTGTTCATTTTTTCCCGTATCTGTTAGTCTGTTTCCAAAAAGAGAGGATAATATATGTCGAAACAAATAAAATCATGGCTGATGATGGCTGCCGTTGGGGGGGCTTTCGCGGTTTCACCTGTTGTCCGTGCAGAAGATAAGCTGAATACATTTGATTATAATGATATTTTCGAGCTCGAGTATGCCGCATCGCCACAATTGGCGCCGGATGGCGCATCGATTGTTTATGTGCGCCGCTCTGCCGATATTATGAAAGACAGCTCGCGATCAAACATCTGGCAGGTGGGACTGGACGGTAAAGACCATCGTCCCCTGTTGTCGGGTAAAGCTAATTTTTCAATGCCCCGCTTTTCCAGAGATGGCAAACGTCTGGCTTATGTATCCTCTGTCGAAGGCAGTCAGCAGCTTTATGTGCGATGGATGGACACGGGGCAGACTGCGCGTCTGACGGATCTGCAGACTGGTTTCGGAAATATAAGCTGGTCGCCGGATGGGAAATGGATCGCTTTTTCCATGCTGGTCAAAGACAAGGGCAGCAGCCTGTTCAAGGATATGCCTGCGAAACCAGAAGGGGCAACCTGGGCGGAACCCGCGAAATATATTGATCGGGTGCAATATCGCTCCAACGGTGCGGGTTTCCTGCCTCACGGTTACCGGCATATTTTTGTTGTGCCGGCCGATGGGGGCACAGCGCGTCAAATCACGACAGGCAATTATAATCATGGTGGTTCAATCAGCTGGTCAAATGATAGCCAGAATTTGTATGTTTCTGCAGACAGGCATGACGATTGGGAATATCGCCCCCTGGAATCCGATATTTATCAGATCAGACTGGCGGATGGAGAAATCAGTAATCTGACAAACCGGCCGGGACCGGACAGTCAGCCGGTGGTCAGCCCGACCGGCAAGTATATTGCTTATGCCCGGTTTGATGATCGCAAACTGGCAAGTCAGAATGCCGATTTGTTCGTGATGGACCGTGATGGTGGTAACCCACGCAATTTAACGCCGGACCTTGATCGTTCCATCAGCAATATTCAATGGGCCAAAGACGGCAAGGGGGTTTATTTCCTTTATGATGATCACAGCCATACGAAAGTTGGTTATGTCAATCTGAAGGGAAAAATGAAAGTTCTGACAGATGACGTGGGCGGGCAATCGCTTGGACGGCCTTACACCTCTGGCGATTATACGGTTGCCGGAAAAGAGCAGGTGGTCTTTACGCTTGGCAAGACTGACCGCCCGGCTGATCTGGCGCTGGTCGATGGCAAAGGTGCGGTCAGGCAGCTCACGGCATTGAATGAGGATCTGTTGGAGCATAAGAATTTGGCAGCTGTTTCGCGTATGACGGTGAAGTCTTCTGTTGACCAGCGGGAGGTCGAAGCCTGGATCGCGACACCGCCGGGGTTCGATCAGTCGAAAAAATATCCCTTGATTCTGGAAATTCACGGTGGCCCCCATGCTGCCTATAGCGCTGCGTACAGTACGGAGATACAGATGTATGCCGCCAACGGCTATGTTGTCGTATGGGCCAACCCACGGGGCAGCACGTCTTATGGTGAGGAATTTGCCAACTTGATCCATCATGATTACCCGTCTCACGATTATGACGACCTGATGGATGTGGTCGATGGTGTGATTGCCAAAGGGTATGTTGACCCCGATCAGCTGTTCGTCACTGGTGGGTCTGGTGGCGGTGTGCTGACCGCCTGGATCGTTGGCAAGACTGACCGCTTCCGGGCGGCGGTGGTGGCCAAGCCGGTGATTAACTGGCTGAGCTTTGCCCTGACAGCCGACATGTCGGTTTATGCCAGCCAGTACTGGATGCCGGGGATGCCTTGGGAAAATGTAGATCACCTGTGGAAACATTCGCCGCTGTCATTGGTGGGAAATGTCAAGACGCCGACCATGTTGCTGACCGGGGAGGTGGATTACCGTACCCCCATGAGTGAAACAGAACAATATTATCAGGCGTTGAAACTGCAAAAAATTGATGCCGCCATGGTCCGTATTCAGGGCGCAAATCATGGCATTGCGGCAAAGCCGAGCAACCTGATCCAGAAGATCGGGAATGTCTTGGCATGGTTTGAAAAATACAAACCGGAAGAACCCTCCCCTGATGAGGGACAGGAATAGCGCCGCAGCATTGTTTTCATAAAAGAAGCCCTCGCAAGAGGGCTTTTTAACAGGTGTATGATCTGATTTTCTAAGAAACGTCAGCAATACCGGGGTAGTTAATGGTGATAAATACTTCAGGTTTCATAAAGCCGCCGCCCCATTTATCATTGAGTTCCTTTAAGGGGTTCAGTTTAATGACCTCTTCCGTTGAAAGGCCTTTTTGAGCCAGAGGGGTGAGAATGCTTACCGCTTTCTGCATCATGGCATGATAATCTTTGAGATCCTGCGTCGTGGCCAGGGGGCCATGTCCGGGAATAATCTTTGTATTTTCATCACAGAGTTCGATAATTTTTCCCACCGCGGCAATGACGCCAGCCAGAGATCCCCCGGAACTGCGATCGACAAAAGGATACATGCCGTTAAAGAACAGGTCGCCCATATGAATGATGTTGCGGTCCTGAAATAGTATCACGCTGTCGCCGTCGGTATGGGCGTGACTAAAATGGCGGGCCTTGATATGCAGATCGTTCAGGTGAAAGGTTACCTCGTCATTAAATGACACCACGGGCAGGGCGGCTTTTGGGGAGGCTGGAATTTCCTTGTTGAAAGCTTCCATCATCTGATCAGTACTCATACGCTTGTACACATTGTCATGGGCGACGATTACAACCCCTTGCTTGCCAAGATTTTCATTCCCGCCTGTATGATCATAATGCCAATGGGTATTAATCATGAATTTGACCGGTTTTTTGGAAATGGCAGAAATGGCCGCCAGGATTTTAGGGGTCAGGGGACTGTATTGATCGTCGATCATAAAGACGCCGTCTTCACCTGCTGAAACGCCAATATTTCCGCCCGCACCTTGCAGCATATAGACTCCATCACCGACCTTTGTGGTAGTGATATTGACTGTGTCATATTGATTGTCCTGGGCCAGTGCGGCGGATGGGGTGATGCCAGTTATGGCAGCTACCGCAAGAGCGGTCAGAGTAAGTTTGCGTAGCATAGAAAAGTTCCTCCAAATTAGGTTTCGTTGGATATTATCACAAGCAAGCGGCGTAAGTCCCGTTACTTTTTAGCTAGCGCGTCGCAAGCAAGTCGCCAATTGTTTGAAATACCTGCTCAAACATCTGTTCCGTCAGGCGGCCTGTGTTGGTATTATACCGTGAACAGTGATAGCTGTCGATGAGGGTAATGGGGGTGCCGCTGACGCAATCCCCCATATCATGCAGGGCGCCATGGGCGAATTTATACGGTGCGCGGGTCTTGCCGAAAGTGCTGAGTACCGAATTATGGGCGACCAGACCCAGGGCGAGAATGATTTTCAGTTTTTCTGGGCGGCTGATCTGGTTGATCAGGAAGGGGCGGCAGTTGGCTTCCTCTGCGGCGGTGGTTTTATTTTGTGGCGGGACACAGCGGACCGCATTGGTGATCAGGGCATTATGCAGTTTCACGTTATCATCTGCGCGGGATAGAAACGTGCCTTCCATATACCCGTATTTTTCCAGCGTGGCGAACAGCAGGTCCCCTGATGCATCCCCGGTAAAAGGCCGCCCGGTTTTATTGGCGCCCTGCAAGCCTGGTGCAAGGCCGACAATCAACAGTTCAGGGTCAGGATCGCCAAAGGATGGTACGGGTTTATTGAAAAACGTAGGATATTTTTCCTGATTCTGATGGCGAAAAGCGACGAGACGGGGACATAGGGCGCAGTTCTCCGGGACGTCGACAGGCGAAAAAGACGCCTTGACGGGGGCTGGTGTCATCAGATGTTACCTCTTATTTTCCTTGGGTCGGTTCGTGTTCATGATGACCGTCATGAAATGTGGAATCCACATCATTGTCTTTGAGGAAGTCAGGGGTTGTTGAGCAGCGGCCAAAATCGGCGTGCATGGTCGATATTTCAATGAAGTTATCAGCCTGGCGGCGCAACTCGTCTGCGATCATGGGCGGGTTGGTTTTGGTGCTGCTGACAACAGTAACCCGGACTCCCCGGCGCTGTACGGCTTCGACCAGGCGGCGAAAATCACCATCGCCTGAAAATAATACCATATGGTCGACATGCTCGGCCATGCCCATCATGTCAATGGCAAGTTCCATATCCATATTGCCCTTGATCTTGCGCTCGCCTTTGGCATCGGTGAATTCTTTTGTTGGTTTGGTGACCAAGGTGTAGCCATTGTAATCCAGCCAATCGACTAACGGGCGAAGGGGGGAATATTCCTGATCCTCAAGAAGGGCGGTATAATAATTGGCCCGCAGAAGGATGCCTTTTTCAGCAAAGAAATTACGCAGACGTTTATAGTCAATGTCAAAATTCAGGGCTTTTGCCGTGGCAAAGAGATTGGAGCCATCAATAAACAGAGCCAGCTTTTCATTGGGGTGAAAATACATAAGAATTGTCCATAAATAAATTAAATATAAGAATATTATAGCATAATTATTGTTTAGGTAAAACATCAATCTATTCAAAGGCTTAATAAAATGACGTCAAAAACAGCTTTATCTTTGGAATTTTGAGCATATAACGATAAAAACCACAGTTTAGGTAGAAAAACATATGATTTTACTAGGATTGGGCAGTAATTTAACTGGCGGTGTCTATGACAGTCCGCAGGCTGTCCTTATGGCGGCCCTGGCGCAGATGGCTGACAGGGGAATTCATGTGGAGAAGCTGTCGCCGTTTTATGAAACCGAGCCGGTGCCAAAGTCGGATCAGCCGTGGTTTGTCAATGCGGTCGCGGCAGTAACGACAGACCTTGCCCCCCGGTCACTGTTGAAAACTCTGCATGATATTGAGGAAAACCTGGGGCGGTCGCGGCGCATTCGTTGGGAAGCGCGGATCATTGATCTGGATATTCTGGCCTATGATGACAAAATCCTGCCGTCGGAGGATGTCTGGAGTGAAAAAGCCGAAGCCCTTTTGCCAGATGACATTATCATTCCTCATCCGCGTCTGCATGAAAGATTATTTGTCCTGAAACCGCTTTCTGATCTTGCGCCGATGTGGCGGCATCCGGTCTTCGGCGATACCGTGGATTGCTATATTGCAACAATTGAAGCACAGGGAAGTCCCGGGGCTATTCGAAAACTTGATGTGCCAAATCCGGAAAAGCGATAAAATTACCGCTTGAAGTCTTTGACAGCCGGTCATTTGAGTTGTATAAGCCGGGTTTGGAATTATGTCTGCATTTGCGGACGCTATTGTATTGGAGAATGAGCGGCATGGCACGCGTTACCGTTGAAGATTGCGTAGATAAAGTCCCGAACCGGTTCGAACTGGTTCTTCTGGCGGCCCAGAGGGCGCGGCAGATTTCTTCCGGTGCACCAACTTTGGTGGAGCGGGATAACGACAAAAACCCTGTAGTTGCCTTGCGGGAACTTGCGGAAGAAGAATTGTCAGCAGAGACGCTGCGTGAATCCCTAGTTCACGGCCTGCAAAAAAATGTCGAAGTCGACGAACCTGAAGAAGATGATATCTCTCTGCTTCTGGCCGGTAAGAAACTGGAAGAAAACGAGCAAGAAGTCACGACCGAGAGCCTGGCCAAGGTTTCAGCTGAAATGAAAGCGGAAGCCATGTTCGCCGCGGCGACGTCACAGTCTACAGAAGGTGATAAATCGGAATAATCCGACCGGTCATCGCGAAAAAAACAAAAAGACCTGCAATGTGACCATTGTAGGTCTTTTTTTTTATTCATTTCCGGTTATATATGAGGGAGTAAACAGGGAACGAATTGGTTTTCTGTTCAAAAGCGGATGAGTTACCTTGATCAGACAATATGAATTGGTGGAACGGGTGAGGGAATATGCCCCAGATGCGGATGAAAATCTGCTCAACAGGGCCTATGTTTTCTCCATGAAAATGCATGGCAAGCAGATGCGGGCCAGCGGCGATCCCTATTTCTCCCATCCTTTGGAAGTCGCAGGTATCCTGACGGGTATGAAAATGGACAGCGATACGATCATCACGGCGCTGCTGCATGATACGATCGAGGACACCATTGCCACCCATGAACAGATCGAAGAACTGTTCGGCACCAATGTTGCAAAAATGGTCGATGGCGTGACCAAACTGTCCAAGTTGACCTATTCCTCTGAAAGCGCCAAGCAGGCGGATAATTTTCGTAAATTCCTGCTCGCCATGTCCCATGATATCCGGGTGTTGCTGGTCAAGCTGGCCGACCGGTTGCACAACATGCGGACCTTGCATCATATCGGCAAGCCGGAAAAGAGAGCCCGTATTTCGAGGGAGACGCTGGATATTTATGCCCCGCTCGCCGAACGGATTGGCATGCAGGCGATTAAGGAAGAACTGGAAAGCCTGGCTTTTCCCCATGTTTACCCAGAGGCTTATGAATCCATTACGAAGCGCATGGACCAGTTGCACGCCAATACGGCGGACATCAAGGATAAGGTCATTTCTGAACTGGAACGCCTGCTGAGTGAGGCGGGTATTGAGGCCGAGGTCTTTGGCCGGGAAAAGCAGCTCTATTCCATCTGGCGCAAAATGACTTATCGCCATGTGGCGCTGGATGATCAGGCGGATATTGTCGCGTTCCGGATTATCGTTGATGATACGGCAACCTGTTACCGGGCACTTGGTGTCGTGCACCGTAAGTGGCAGGCCCTGCCGGGGTTGATCAAGGATTATATTTCCATGCCGAAGCCGAACGGTTATCGGTCGATTCATACCGCGGTTTTGGGACCACAGAAGAAACGCATCGAAATTCAGATACGGTCTTCCAAAATGGACGCCGTGGCGGAACAGGGCGTGGCGGCCCACTGGCAGTATAAGCAGCAGTCCTCTGATAAAGAGGGCGAGCAATATAAATGGTTGAAAGATCTTCTGGAAATCATGGAGCATGCGGAAAGCCCTGATGAATTTCTCGAACATACCAAGCTCGCCATGTATCAGAATCAGGTCTTTTGTTTTACACCGAAAGGTAAGCTGGTCAATCTGCCGCAGGGATCAACAGTCGTTGACTTCGCTTATGCGGTGCATACGGATGTGGGCGACAGCTGTGTCGGGGGCAAGGTTAATGGCAATCCGGTTCAGTTGCGCACTCGTCTGGTCAATGGCGACCAGGTAGAAATTTTACGGTCAAAAGCCCAGCAGCCTTCACCGAACTGGTTAAGCTTTGTGGTGACGGGGAAGGCCAAAGCGGCTATCCGGCGTTTTATCAGCCACAAGAAAAAAGATGAATATCAGGCCTTGGGTAAAAAATTGCTGGAACGGGCCTTTAAACTTGAAGAACGTGACTTTAACGACAAGGCGATACAGATTTGCGCCGATAAACTGAAATTGCACAACATAGCCGATATTTATGAATTGGTGGGGAAGGGTGAACTGGCGGACCGTAAAGTTCTGGAAACAATTTTCCCGGGCATCAAGGTCAACAGCGCTCATTCTCTGGTGCCCACCAAGATGCTGGATACCTATAAAGATTTGAAAGGCGGCGACAACTCGATTCCTATTCGGGGGTTAACACCTGGTCTGTCAGTGCATATGTCGGAATGTTGCCATCCTATTCTCGGCGACCGCATCGTTGGGATCGTCGCGACCGGAAAAGGTATTATGGTTCATACCATAGACTGCGAGGCTCTGGATGCTTACAGCGATGCGCCGGAAGCCTGGCTTGATCTGTCCTGGACGGCGGTGGAGGAAGAAAATACTGTTTTCGTCAGTCGCATCGAGGTTCTGCTCGAGCATGTGCCCGGTGCGTTGGCGGCGGTGTTGTCTGTGGTGGCACAGGAAAAGGGTAATATCAGCAACATCAAGTTTATTGAAAGAGCAACTGAATTGTTCCGGATTAGTCTTGATATTGAAGTAAGAGATGTTAAACATCTCACCAGCATAGTGGCCGCCCTGCGGGTGAGTGACCGGGTGAGTTCGGTCGAGCGGTCCTTTAGATAATATGAGACAGGAATGAGTAACATGATGGATCGGGAAGAAGTTCTCCAGTATTTTAGAGATGCAGATGCTTTATTGGAGGGACACTTCGTTCTGTCTTCAGGGTTGCACGCGGCCCGTTACTTACAATGCGCCCGCGTCATGATGGACCCTGTTGTCGGCGGAACCTTGTGTCGGGCTCTGGCGGACAAAATTAAAACAACATTGGATGTCACAATAGACATGGTTGTATCCCCTGCCATGGGCGGTGTGGTTGTCGGCTATGAAATGGGGCGGCAGCTGGGTGTGAAAGCTGTTTTCACGGAACGGGTAGAGGGCGAATTGACCCTGCGGCGGGGTTTTGAAATCCCGAAAGGCGCCAAGGTGTTGATGGCGGAGGATATCGTCACGACGGGCTTGTCCTCCCGGGAGTGCATCAAGGTTATTACAGAATATGGCGGTGACGTCGTGGCGGCAAGTTGCCTGATTGATCGCAGCAACGGGACAGCGGACGTTGGCGTGCCACTGGTATCGTTGGCGGGCCTGGAAATTCCGGCATATGACGCCGATAATTTGCCCCCGGAACTGGCCAGTACACCGGCGATTAAACCGGGAAGCCGTGGATTGAAATAATGCGCCAGAATGTGGTTATGTAAGGAAGAGAAAGCTGTTTAAGCGTCGCAAGAAGAAACATATTCTGGCCGTCGGGCGTGAATATATCTGGCCAGCCGCCGGCTGGTCACGGGTCTTTAGTTACTTGCGACATCGGCTGGCGAGGATACCGGGAACACCTTACGCCATTGCCGCGGGGTTTGCCTGTGGGGCGGCGGTATCCTTTACGCCTTTCATTGGGCTTCACTTTTTGCTGGCGGCGCTGCTGGCCTGGATTATCGGGGGTAATATTTTAACCTCCGCCATGGGAACTGTCGTTGGAAACCCCTGGACATTTCCCTTTATCTGGATCGCCATATATCATGTTGGCTGCTGGTTGCTCGGCATGCCGACAACTGACGATTTGCTGGGGCAGATTTATCAGACTTTGGATGATTACAGTCTGATGGAAATTCTCTCGGCACCCATGATGACCCTGGGGCCTTTCCTGCAGAGTATCATTTTGCCGATGTTTGTCGGGGGGCTTATTATTGGCTCTATGGTGTGGATTGTGTTTTACTGGGTTTTAGAAAAAATTGTCCGGGAATATAAACATAACCGGTATCTCAAACGGTCCGCCGCCGCGCTGATGAGGCGGGAGATAAAAAAAGGAAGTAATCAAGATGGCGCAGAATAAAATTCGGTTAGGCGTTAATATCGATCATGTGGCGACCATCCGCAATGCCCGGGGGGGCATTCATCCAGATCCGGTGAAGGCGGCATTGATTGCCGTTGAGGCCGGGGCGGACGGCATTACGGCGCATTTGCGTGAAGACCGGCGTCATATTTCCGATCGGGATATTGATATGCTGATGGCCAAACTGGAAGTCCCGCTTAATCTTGAAATGGCTGCAACGGATGAAATGTTGGCGATAGCCGTGAAACATAAGCCGGCTTCGGCCTGTATTGTACCGGAAAAGCGTCAGGAACTGACGACCGAAGGCGGTCTGGATGTGGTTGGCGGGTATGACCATCTGGCCCCATTTGTGGAGCAGTTGCGGACGGCTGATATTAGCGTCAGCCTGTTTATCGATCCGGATGAGGCACAAATTATGGCATCGAAGAAAATTGGCGCCGATAAGGTCGAACTTCATACCGGTCTTTATGCTGAACATACTGGCGCGGCGCGGGCGGCGGAACTTGACCGATTGCGGCGCTGTGCAGCGCTCTGTGAAAGTCTGGCGCTTGAAGTGCATGCCGGACACGGGTTGAATTATGATACCATCGAGGACATCTCCACGATTACGCCTTTTACTGAATTCAACATTGGTCATTTCCTGATCGGGGAGGCGATTTTTATCGGGTTGCCCCGGAGTATTGCGGAAATGAAGCGCTTGATGGATCAGGGCCGGGCCCGGGCGGGACAATAGCATGCAGGTGATTGGGCTTGGCAACGATCTGGTTAATATTGAACGTATCGAGCGTTCTCTCAACCGTTATGGCGACCGTTTTGTCAACCGGATATTCACTGAAGTTGAACAGGCCTATTGTGATGGCAAGGCCGTTCGGACGTCTAATTATGCCAAGCGGTTCGCCGCGAAAGAGGCCTGCGCCAAGGCATTGGGCACGGGATTTGCTCAAGGGGTATTCTGGACAGATGTCGGGGTAGTGCGGGATGAACATGGCAAGCCTTCTTTGCGATTAACCGGCGGAGCCCTGAAGAGATTACAGGACATGACCCCCGACGGTATGGTGGCGCAACTTGACCTGACCATGACCGATGACCACCCCTGGGCCCAGGCGGTTGTCCTGATTACAGCACTGCCGGCGCATAAAAGCGCGCTCTAGGTTGCGAATATATACAAATTGCCCTATTTATGGGAACGAACATCAAATACCATTTTTGGTTTATGGAATAGCGAACGGAATATATGTCTGATATCAAAAGCGAAGACGTCGTCAGCAAGGCGGTTGAAAAGGAAAAGAAAGAAGAAGGCTGGCTCAGTGTTCTGATCTGGGCGTTGGTAATTGCCATGATCTTCAGGAGCTTCTTTTTTCAGCCGTTTAAGATTCCATCCAAGTCAATGATGGATAACCTGCTGGTGGGCGATTACCTGCTGGTGTCTAAAATGTCCTATGGCTATAGCCACCATTCTTTACCCTGGAGTCCAGAGATTTTTTCCGGCCGGATATTTTCAAGTCCGGTCGAACGCGGTGATGTGGTGGTTTTTCGTCTGCCGCGCGACCCGGATATTTATTATATCAAACGTATAGTGGGCCTGCCCGGGGATACCATTCAGATGAAGAAAAGCCGTCTTTACCTCAACGGCAAAATTGTGCCGCGGGAACGGGTAGGCGACTTTAAGGTTATCAATGAAATGGGCCGGGAAGAAACTTATCCGAAATATAAGGAAACGCTGCCCAGTGGCCGGTCTTACATGACGTTGGACGAGCGCTGGAATGTTGGCGGCTACGGCGATGATACGCCGGTATTCAAAGTGCCGGAAGGGCATTATTTCGCCATGGGCGATAACCGGGACAATTCTCAGGACAGCCGCTGGAAACGTAGTGAAGGTGTGGGCTATGTCCCGGAGGAAAACATTGTGGGGCGAGCCGAGGTAATCTGGATTTCCTTTGATGACAATGCCAAATTGTGGGAATTCTGGAAATGGTTCCCAGAACAGCGCCGTGAGCGTATCTTTACGGGTATCAAATAATGTCATCGCACCAGAAGCCTCGCAAGACCGGCCAATACGGACGGCTATATGACATCCTGGAGTATGAATTCACGAATGATGCGTTACTGCGTGAGGCACTGACCCACCCAAGCCTGGAAGGCGGCAAGCATTACCAGCGACTGGAATTTGTTGGTGATCGGGTTCTGGGATTGGTGATTGCCGAGTGGCTGCATGATTATTATCCGTCCCTTGATGAGGGGGGGCTGGCCAGTCGTCATACCAACATGGTGCGAAAAGAAGCGCTGGCCGAAGTCGCGCGCGATATGAAATTGCCCGATTTCATTCATATGGCGAAAAGCGCCGAAGATAATGGTGGGTTGAAAAAATCCTCTATTTTGGCAGACGTCTGTGAGGCGGTGATCGGGGCCGTGAATCAGGATGGCGGTTATCTTAACGCGCAAAAGCTTGTCCGGAAATTCTGGACACGTTATATTGATCAGGACGCCATCGCCCAGAGAGACGCCAAGACCCGGCTTCAGGAATGGGTGCAGGGACGTCAGATGCAGACGCCTAAATATGTAATGACTGACCGAACCGGTCCCGCCCATGCGCCCTTCTTTACCATCGAAGTCAGGGTAAAGGACTGGGAGCCGGAAGTCGGCAAGGGCACATCGAAACGCGAAGCAGAGCAGGATGCAGCTGCTAAATTATTACGCCGGCTGGAAAGCTGAGCCACCCAAGAGTGAAGTGATTTACACATGAATGAGAGTAAAAGCCGTTGCGGTTTTGTCGCCTTGATTGGTGCCCCAAATGCCGGAAAATCGACCCTGATTAATTCCCTGGTCGGCAGCAAAATTTCCATTGTGACGCATAAAGTGCAGACAACGCGGACGCGATTTGTCGGCATTGCCCTGCATAAGGAAAGTCAGATGATTTTTGTCGATACGCCGGGAATCTTCGAGCCCAAGAAACGTTTGGAGCGGGCCATGGTTTCTGCGGCCTGGGCCGGCGCCAGTGATGCCGATGCCGTCGTGCTGCTGGTGGATGCCGCCCGCAAGATAGATGAAAATACCAAGCGCATTATTGCGAGCCTGAAAGAGGCTGGACAGAAGGCCATTCTGGCGCTTAATAAAATTGATGGTCTGCGTCGGGATAAGTTGCTGGGATTGACACAGGAACTGAACGAGATGGGCGATTTCACAGACACCATGATGATTTCCGCCCTGAAGGGGGATGGTCTTGACGATCTGATGGAGGTGATTGCCACGCGCTTGCCTAAGGGGCCTTGGCTCTATCCTGAAGATCAGATGACTGACATTACCGAACGTATGTTGGCGGCGGAAGTGACGCGGGAGAAGTTTTTCCTGCGGCTGCATGAAGAACTGCCCTATGCGGCGACGGTGGAGACCGAGAGCTGGCAGGAAAAGAAAGATGGCAGCGTTCGCATCGAACAGATTATCTATGTGGAACGGGATACGCAGAAAGCCATCGTGATTGGCAAGGGCGGAGCCAGTCTGAAAGAAATCGGCAAGCAGGCGCGGGAAGAGCTGGAAGAAATGCTGGACCGCCGTGTCCATCTGTTCATTTTTGTGAAGGTGCGCCGCAACTGGTCAGATGATAAGGAACGGTACGAGAATATGGGGCTGGACTGGGTCGAGTAATCCGTTAGTCCCTTAGTACGTCGGCAATACGTTCGACCATCCAGTCGATCTGGTCTTTTTCAATGATCAATGGCGGGGCGAGGCGGATAACATGATCATGGGTCTCCTTGCAGAGGAGGCCCTTTTTCATGAGAGCTTCGCAATAAGACCGGGCTCCGCCGAGGGTGTGATCGAGTTCCAGTCCGACAAAAAGACCTTTACCGCGAATGTCGACGATTTTATTGCTTTGAATGGTTTGCAGTTTCCGCACCAGATAATCGCCAAGCATCCGGGAACGTTCCGGCAGTTTCTCCTCTTCGATCACCTCAAGCGCCGCCAGGCCAATCGCGGCGCCAAGCGGGTTGCCGCCAAATGTACTTCCGTGGATGCCAGGGGTGAAGACATCCATTACCTCATTGGAGGCCAAGATGGCGGATACGGGGTAGACCCCGCCGCTCAGGGCCTTTCCGACAATCAGCACATCCGGGGTGGCATTCTCTTCATGCTGGAAACAAAACAGTTTGCCGGTACGGCCTAGCCCCGTCTGAATTTCATCCAGAACAAATAATACATTATGACGTTTGCAGATGGCGCGGGCTTTACTGAGGTAGCCCTGATCCGGAATAATAATGCCGGCCTCCCCCTGTATTGGTTCCAGAATTAGAGCTACCGTGTTTGGGGTAATCGCGGCTTTGAGGGCATCAATGTCATTATAATCAATGAGCGTGAAGCCCGGGGTAAAGGGGCCGAAATGATGGCGGTATTCTTCTTCGGACGACATGCTGACAGTGGTGATGGTGCGGCCATGAAAATTGTCACGAACGACAATGACCTCGGCCTGGTTTTCCGGGACGCCTTTGACTTCATAGCCCCATTTGCGAACCGCCTTGACTGCGGTTTCAACGGCCTCGGCTCCGGTGTTCATGGGCAAAGCCCGGTCCATATGGGTCATCTGACACAATTTGTCGAGGAAGGGGCCCATTTTGTCGTTATGGAAGGCCCGGGACGTCAGGGTTATTTTTTGCGCCTGCGCGATCATGGCGGCGATGATCTTTGGGTGGCGATGGCCCTGGTTCACGGCGGAATAGGCGCTGAGACAATCCATATATCTCGTGCCCTCCGTGTCCCAGACCCAAACGCCTTCACCTTTTTCCAACACAAGCGGCAACGGATGATAATTATGGGCGCTGCGGCGATCCGTCTGATCAATGATCTGCTGTTGTGTTGGCATGGGGATTATTTTTTCCGGTTATGGCGGTTGGGCTGGAAGATCTGGCGACCAAACAGACTGGTGGTCAGGTCTACGGCGAGTTTTGCCGTTCCATTTTGTTTATCAAGCGCCGGGTTGATTTCCATAATATCGAGAGAGATCATGCGACCTGAATCGTGAATCATTTCCATGCACAACTGGGCTTCACGATACGTCAGGCCACCGGGAATTGTGGTGGCAACGCCGGGGGCAATTGTGGGGTCGAGGCTGTCCACGTCAAAACTGACATGCAGGCAGGCGTCTTTTTCTTCTACTTCTTTCAGGATCTGGTGCATGGTTTCGCGCATGCCGATTTCGTCGATGCAGCGCATGTCATACACAACCACACCAGCTTCCACCACCAGTTCTTTTTCATGCTTGTCAACGGAACGAATACCGACCTGATAGATATCAGGGGCGTCCACCATGGGAACCTTGTGCCCGATGGCCAGCAGTTCTTTCGGTCCATACCCGGCGGCGACCGCAACGGGCATGCCGTGGATGTTGCCGGACGGGCTGGTGTCACAGGTGTTGAAATCTGCATGGGCGTCAATCCAGATCACACACAGTTTTTTCTTTTGATCGGCGCAATGACGGGCGATGGCGGCAATGGAGCCGATCGACATGGCATGATCCCCGCCAAGCGTGATGGGCAGGTTGCCGTCATGTATTTCGCTAAAGACGGCTTCCTGAATATTCTTGCTCCAGATGACATTTTCTTTCAGGTGGCGGTAACCGTTTTCAGGCGGATTTTCCGGATTTTTTGGGCCATAGAGGTTGCCGGTGTCCTTGACCGCGAATCCAAGGTCCATAAGTTCCTCGGCAAGGCCCGCGACCCGTAACGCCTCGGGGCCCATGCATGCACCGCGGTCACTTGCGCCAATGTCACTGGGGACACCAATAAGAGAAATATTCTTGCTCATGAAATAAAAAACCTTCTATCGCCTAAAATGGGTACTATTCTATTAGTTTGACATGGAAAGCGGAAAATGAAATATCAATTTTTTCATATGCGCCGAATATTATTCGGGAAGCTGAAGTAATGTGATAGAATGTTTTAAATTGTTAGAAAACAATGTGTTTTGACAAGGCTACTATCTCGGAGGAAGTGTAAATGACGAAAAAACGTGCCATAGATCGTATTGATTTGAATATTCTTTCGATTTTACAAAATGATGCGCGAATTACCAATCATGAATTATCAAGCAAGGTGAATCTTTCACCAAGCTCCTGTCTGCAGCGGGTCAGGCGACTCGAAGATGAAGGATACCTTGAATCCTACATGGCAGTGATCAATCTCAATAAAATATGTCGTACGGTAACGGTGCTTTTGACGGTAAGCTTACATGATCATACCAATGCCAATTTCAAGACATTTGAGAAGGTGATCAATGAATTCCCTGAAATTGTGGAGTGCTTTACAGTGAGCGGCAATTTTGATTATTTTCTACGCATCGTTTGTCCGGATATGGACCGGTATCTGGAACTGAATGACAAGCTTATTGAAAGTATGGAAGGCGTTGCCAATATCAGCAGTCACGTGGCGCTGGCAACCAGTAAGAGTTTTAAGGGTTACGCCCTGGATAAACTTGTGGATTGAATTAGAAGTAAAATCTCCCCCTACATTTTTAAGAATGCATCTAAAAGGCTGGCCACTGGGCCGGCTTTTTTAATTTCTGCCGTTACTTATAATTTTTTAAGTATCCTAAAAAGTGTAAAAAAATACATAAAAACATGCTAAAAGTGTCAGTATTTTTTACAGTTTCTTGTCTGATCTTTTCCCGGTATTCCCGACTTTTTTCCCAAGCAATTGAAAATAATTGTTAAATCTCGTCTTTTTGAATCTGGCACGATTATTGCTTTAGTGTAAATTGATAGTTTCGCGTATAAGTTGTATATAGAGCAATATTTTTGCGATCAACAAATGATATGAGGAATGAAAGATGTTTAAGAAAAAACTTATGACCCTGGTTGGGGTGCTGATGATGGGATTTGGTTCAAATACCGCCCTGGCGGTGCCGGTTGATGTGGAGCTTCAGCTACTTGTTGATGTGTCCGGTTCCATTGACGCCAGCGAATTTACCCTGCAAATGAATGGCTATCGGGATGCATTTCAGAGTGCGGCGGTTCAAAACGCAGTTGCCAATGGTGTTCTTGGGACCATTGCGGTGCAATTAATCCAATGGTCCGGTGCTGCGGAGCAGTTTGTTTCACTGGGCTGGACGCAATTGACGACAGCTGCGGAAATGAACGCCTTTGGTAACGCCATCGCGGCGACGGCCCGCATATTTGCCGGTTCAACCGCACCAGGGTCGGCGATTACCTTTGGCTTGCCGGAGTTCTTTGGCAATGGGTTCGAAGGAACAAAGAAAGTAATGGATGTTTCAGGTGACGGCATCCAGAATTCAGGCACGGATACCATGATCGCCAGGGACAATGCCCTTGCCAACGGTATTGATCAGATTAATGGCCTGACCATTGGTGATGTGCCGGGGCTGCAAGCCTGGTATCAGGCTAATGTCGTGGGCGGGGCCGGTGCTTTCCAAATGCATGCAACTGACTTTGCTACATTTGCCGGTGCGGTGAAAACCAAATTGGAGCGTGATATTACTGGTGTGCCGGCACCTGGCGCACTGGGTTTGATGGGAATCGGCCTGGTCATGATGGGGATGGCGGCGACCCGACGGCGCCGGCAATTGCCATAGTACGATTGTCTGGACAGAAACAGAACCGGTCAGAAATCTTCTGGCCGGTTCTATAATTTTTGCAGGCGCTTAATAAGAATATAAGAATAATATTAAATGTAAAATTCAGGCTTTTTGTACGGCTAAAGTGTCAAGATTCTTTACAGTTTATAATCAGGTTTCTTGCCGGAATATAGTCGTTTTTAATAAATTCATGTAAATACAATCGCTTACGGCACGGGGTTGTTTTGGCATGATTTATGCAAGGAAAAGCATGTTGTTTGTTGAGTTTTGCTTGATGAGTTTTTGTAAAGTTTGCGATTACTTATATAGGATAAAACAAAACGAGGAATAAAACATGTTAAAGAAACTAATGATGACTGTCGTCAGTGTGTTCTTTTTGGGGTTTAGTTCAAATTCTTCAATGGCCGTCCCCGTCGATCTGGAACTTCAGCTTCTGATCGACGTGTCTGGTTCTGTTGATGCCGGTGAATATACGCTTCAAATGAACGGCTACCGGGATGCATTCCAGAGTGCGGCGGTTCAAAGCGCTGTTGCTTCGGGGGCCTTGGGGTCAATCGCTGTGCAATTGATACAATGGTCCGGAGCAGCACAACAGGCAATTTCACTGGGCTGGACGCAATTAACGACGGCTGCGGAAATGAATGCTTTCGGGAATGCAATTGCGGGTACCGTACGGGCTTTTGGGGGGAGTACGGCTCCGGGTTCTGCAATTAATTTCGGCGCTCCCCTGTTTGCCAATAATGGTTTTGAGGGCACCCGGTTAGTGATTGATGTTTCTGGTGACGGTATACAAAATGATGGCGCCAACACAAGTAATGCCAGAGATGCGGCGCTTGCCAGTGGGATCGATGCGATTAACGGTTTGACGATTGGGAATGTAGCTGGCTTGCAGGCTTGGTATCAGGCTAATGTTGTTGGGGGGACAAACGCCTTTCATTTGCATGCAACTGGTTTTAGCACCTTTGCCGCCGCTATTCAGAATAAACTGGAGCGTGAGATTAGAAGGGTCCCTGAGCCAGGGACGCTTGGTCTTCTCGGATTTGGGCTTGTTTTAGCAGGGGTGATGGCACGGCGTAGAAAGCATTTTGCCTAGGACGCATGCTTCATATCAAATATCTATTCGATTTTCAGGCGACCGGAGATAATTCGGCCGCCTGTTTGTATATGGGGTTAAGTAGCACATTCAGGATGATTTGCATGGAAGGTCCTGTTTGCAGCACTTTATGACTTTTCCGTATTTCCTTTAAAACAGACTGTCATAACACTTGCAGAAGGCGGGGTGCGGTGTTAATTTCCGCCGTAAAGTTTCTCTGAATTATTATCTCTTGAAAGAACAGAGCAGGAAAGAGCGGAATGATATGTCTGTAGATAAAGCAACCGTCGCGAAAATCGCGAATTTGGCCCGGATTGCGGTCAAGGAAGACGAGCTGGAACCCCTGGCGGGGGAGTTGAACAATATCCTCGACTGGATTGAGCAATTATCGGAAGTGAATACGGACGGCGTCCAACCCATGACAAGTGCGGTTGATATGTCTCTGCCCTGGCGGACCGACAAGGTCACCGATGGCGGCTATCGCGACAAAATTCTCGCCAATGCGCCCAAAGCCGCCCACGGCTTTTTCAGTGTGCCCAAAGTGATTGAATAGGACCAGGATATGAGTGATTTTACAAAACTGACCCTGGCCGCGGCGCGGGATGGTCTTGCCAAAGGTGATTTTACCTCCCGGGAACTGACCGAGCAACATCTGTCCGCCATGGAAGCAGGGAAAGAGCTGAACAGTTATATTGTGGAGACACCGGATCTGGCGCTGGATATGGCTGATAAGGCCGATGAGCGCATCAAGGCGGGTAATGCCACCGGCATGACCGGTATTCCGATTGCCATGAAAGACCTGTTCTGCACCAAGGGAGTTCACAGTTGTTCTGCCAGCCATATCCTTAATGGTTTCAAACCAGAGTATGAATCCACCGTATCTGGCAATTTGTGGCAGGATGGCGCAGTGATGCTGGGCAAAACCAATATGGATGAGTTCGCCATGGGGTCGTCCAATGAAACCAGTTATTACGGCCCGGTGAAGAACCCGTGGCGGGCTGAAGGGGAGACGAAGGACTATGTTCCCGGAGGATCATCCGGGGGTTCCGTGGCGGCCGTTGCCGGTCACATGGCAATTGCGGCGACCGGAACAGATACCGGTGGCTCCATTCGCCAGCCGGCGGCCTTTACTGGCCTTGTCGGCCTGAAACCGACCTATGGACGTTGTTCCCGTTGGGGCATGATTGCGTTTGCATCCTCTCTGGACCAGGCGGGGCCGATCACGAAGACGGTGCAGGACGCCGCCATTATGATGGAAAGCATGGCAAGCTATGACATTAAGGACAGTACGTCTGTCGAACGCACCGTACCTAATTACGAACATGCGTTGACTGGTGATATTCGTGGCATGAAAATCGGTATTCCAAAAGAATATCGCATGGACGGCATGGGGGAGGAAATCGAGAAACTCTGGCAGCAAGGCATTGCCTGGATGAAGGCGGCCGGGGCCGAAATCGTCGATATCAGCCTGCCGCACACCAAATATGCGTTGCCGACCTATTATATCGTCGCGCCCGCCGAGGCATCGTCCAATCTGGCCCGCTATGACGGCGTGAAATACGGCCTGCGGGTTGACGGTGACAGTCTGGACGGGATGTATAAAAATACCCGCGCCGAAGGCTTTGGCCCGGAAGTGCAGCGCCGTATCATGATTGGAACCTATGTGTTGTCCGCCGGTTATTACGATGCATATTACCTTAAAGCCCAGAAAATCCGTACGCTGATTGTTCAGGACTTCGTCAAGGCTTATGAAAAAGTTGATGTCATCCTTACCCCGACGGCCCCGAGTGCGGCGTTCCCCTTGGGCGAGAAAATGGATGATCCGATTGCCATGTATCTCAATGATGTTTTCACGGTTCCGGCGAGCCTTGCCGGGCTGCCGGCGATTTCGGTTCCGGCGGGTTTAAGCAAGGAAGCGATGCCGCTCGGTCTGCAAATTATTGGTCAGGCCTTTGACGAGGAAACCGTGCTCCGCGCGGGACATGTTCTTGAACATGCTGCAGGCTTTACGGCGAAACCGAAAATCTGGTGGGGAGAAAACTCATGAATAAATATGTACAGGGCGCCACCGGGGATTGGGAAGTCGTGATCGGTCTGGAAATTCATGCACAGGTTCTGTCTGAATCAAAGCTGTTTTCCGGCGCGTCCACCAAATTTGGTGGCGAGCCGAATACTCATGTAAGTTTCGTCTGTAGCGCCATGCCCGGCATGCTGCCGGTGATCAACGAAGAATGCGTACGTCAGGCCGTGCGCACCGGTCTTGCCATGGGGTGCCAGATCAATCTGCGCTCGGTCTTTGACCGTAAGAATTATTTCTACGCCGATTTGCCGCAGGGCTATCAGATTTCCCAGTTCAAGGATCCGATTGTCGGCGAAGGTGAGTTGGTGGTTGATCTGGAAGACGGCTCCACCAAAACCATCGGTGTGGAGCGCCTGCATCTGGAACAGGATGCGGGAAAGTCCATGCATGACCAGCATCCGTCAGAGACCTATGTTGACCTGAACCGGTCCGGCGTCGCCCTGATGGAAATCGTATCCAAGCCTGATATGCGCAGTGCGGAAGAGGCTGCGGCCTATTTCCGCAAGATCCGCACCATCGTTCGCTATGCAGGCACCTGTGATGGCAATATGGATCAGGGGTCCATGCGTGCCGATGTCAATGTATCTGTACGTCGTCCGGGAGAAGAATTTGGCACCCGGACAGAAACCAAGAACGTCAACTCGATCCGCTTTATGATTCAGGTGATCAACTATGAAGTCCAACGTCAGATTGATATTCTGGAAGAGGGCGGGACAATTGATCAGGAAACCCGTCAATTCGATCCGGCCACCGGCACCACAAGCGGCCTGAGGTCCAAGGAAGAAGCACATGATTATCGTTATTTCCCGGATCCCGATTTACTGCCGTTGGAATTCAGTCAGGAATTTGTTGATGATCTGGCGCGGGGCTTGCCCGAATTACCCGACGCCAAGCGTTTGCGTCTGGTGAAGGATCTGGGTATTTCCGAATATAATGCCGCGGTTCTGGTGGCGGAAAAAGAGAATGCTGACTATTTCGAAGATTTGCTCGAGGCTTTTTCCCAGAAAACAGGGAAAGACAAGGCAGAGCTTGCTAGTCAGGCGGCCAACTGGGTGATTGTTGATCTGTTCGGCGCGCTGAAGAAAGCCGGAAAATCCATCACAGACAGCCCGGTCGGCACTAAGGATGGGGCAGAGCTGCTGGCGTTGCAGGTTGATGGCACCATTTCAGGTCGTATCGCCAAGGATGTTTTCGAAATTATGCTGGAAAGCGGCAAGAGCCCGGAAGCAATCGTGGAAGAGAAGGGGCTGAAACAGGTATCCGACACCGGCGCGATTGAGGCGATGATTGATGAGGTGCTCAGCGCCAATCAGGATAAGGTCGAACAATACCGTGGCGGGAAAGATAAATTATTTGGTTTCTTCGTCGGCCAGGTGATGAAAAAGACCCAGGGCAAGGCCAACCCGCAGGTGGTGAATGAACTGCTGCGGCCGAAACTCGATGGTTGATATCGCTTTGATATTCTTTGTAAAAAGGCCGCCTTTTGTGCGGCCTTTTTCACAGAGTTGCCACAATTAACCATATACTGTAAGTTCCTGAAGTGGATGCACGAGGCATCTATTGAAATTTTATGGTAGGGGAATATCATGACACTAACTGAATTAAAGAAAATACTGCTTGTCTCCTCTGTTGCCGTGATTGCAACGTTGGGGCTGTCAGCCTGTGGTGATGACAACAAAGACAAGACGTCTGCAGCAAAAACAGAAGCGGCAGAGGACGCCTCTTCATCCACGTTGGATGACGCCCAGAAAAAAGCTGACGATATGATGGAAGATGCTAAACAAAAAGCAGGAACCATGATGGATGAGGCTGAGGAAAAAGCGGATACCATGGTGGAAGAAGGTACTGAAGAGGCCAAAGAAGTTATGAAAGATGTCAAGGAAGAGGCCACTGACGCCATGGACGCGATGAAAAAGAAGGTTGGAGACGCGGACAAGCCTAAGGAAGATAAGCCGGAATAACGGTCTTGAATGGTTAATTTTAAAAAGCGAGCCTTGTTAAGGTTCGCTTTTTTTATTTTTATAATCTTTTTAAATCAAATACTTATCATATTTTAAATGTCTTTAACTAAATCTTTACCAGAATAAAGGCAACCTGTTTCTAACAAAAGAAATCAGAGGCCGATGGGGCCAGCTAAATTTATTAGAATGGGATGTGGAGTTTAGGAATGGGACAAGTAGATTATTCATATGTAGCAGAGCGTATGGCGCAAGCGGAAATCGGTACGGCAGAAGCTTTTTATGACCTCGGGTTGCTTTATTCTATTGGCCAGGGTGTCGACCAGGATTTTATCGAGGCGCATAAATGGTTCAACCTGGCGGCGATCCGTGGCATGAAGAGTGCACAGATTGACCGGGCCGAAGTTGCTGAAGATATGACCAACAGTGACATTGCCCGTGCGCAGCGCATGGCCCGTGAATGGTTGGCGACCCACTAAGGTCTCTGTCCCTTCTTTATCAATTTTTAAACGCGCCGACAGCCTATCTGGTTGTGGGCGCTTTCATTTCATAATGCACGACTTCTTCTGGATCAAATATGGTATCTTCATGGATGTATCTTTTGATAAATGTCATGCCAATCTTTTTCATGATACCGATTGAGCCAATATTTCCCGGCAGGGCGATGGCGTAGAGCTTCTCGACATTGGCTTGGGCGAAGCTGTGATCACGGAACAGGGTTGCGCCTTCGGTGCCGTATCCCATACCCCAGTATTTTTGTTTGAACCGCCAGCCGATTTCCACTTCACGGGGGGCGTCCTTGTTGGGGCGCAGTAGAAACCAGCCGATAAAGTCACCGTCTTCCTTACGAAAAGTCTTCCATAGACCCCAGCCGCATGTTTTATTCGTATAACTTAACATGCGGGGGATATACACGTCCCGCATGTCCTCCGGCGTGGTGCATTTGCCATTAGTGATATAGCGCATGACTTCGGGGTCACTGTCGAGATCCAGCATCAAGTCCCCGTCTTCAGCAGTCATCATCGCATAGGTGAGGCGGTCGGTTTCATATTTTTTTGACATAAAATGTGTCCTCCTGGTGGGGGCGGTTTACGCCCGGATACAATTATCGCTGGCCAAAGTGCATACAGATGGCCTCCAGGCAGCCCATAACAGAATCGTGGCGCAATGTTGGATTTTTAACCCGAAGGTGACGTAAAAGAGAGTCGCTTAAAGTCCTGACGTCTGTCTTATGGGCGCTTAAAGCGGTAAGGTGAGGTAGGATTTCCTCTGGATAGACGTCTCTCACCTGACATTGTGCGCAAATCTTACGCAGAGCCGCCAAGTGGACGCTGGTTGTGTCCGGCGTACTGAAATCTGGGACGTGATGATGCCCCGGGGGTGGAGAAATACTGTCTATATGCTGTGTCATTTCTTTATAATGAAGCATCTTTTGAAATAGTCAATGTTCTTTTTTTGTTCTCATTGTGATTTGATGGAAGGCTTATGTGGGAATTATATGTTTTCTTTATGATTTTTGGTGTTGTACACGGGGATTTGTCAGTTTTAAAAATTTAATTGAAAAACCCTTTGACTTATCCGGCGTCTGTAACTAAAAACGGCGGCGGAGAGGTGGCTGAGTGGTCGAAAGCGCTCCCCTGCTAAGGGAGTATACCTTCACGGGTATCGAGGGTTCGAATCCCTTCCTCTCTACCATTACCAAAAAAAGCCGGGCCTTGTGGTCCGGCTTTTTTGTGATGTGCTGTGAAAAGGCGCTGAAGCCTATTTATTCAGTGTGAGAAGAAATTCATCCAGCCGTTCAAGAGTAGAGGTCATTCCCTCTTTCATGCCCATCTGAATAACCGTATCGAGGTCTTCTGACGATTGATAGGCGATGATGGTCTCCACGGAGGTCTTCTCGGATACATCCTTGAATGTAACGTCCCAGTTTGCTCTGGGCAGTGCCTGATTGATCGCGCCGGTTTCGTCAGAGAAGCCGTCCAGGGCGGTGTAATGATCAATGGGGGTGATAGTGAGATATTCGGTGTATCCCCAATAGGCCTGACCATCTGGGCAGATCATGGCGTAGTGCCAATGGCTAAGTGTTATGATGGGCGGGTGGATTGGCGAAGAGGCGATCCGCAAGACAAATGGTACTGGTTCGGGTAAGTTATATTCTATTGTCGAAGATGGAGAAAATAACCTAGGAAAGGGACAGATTATGTTGATGGTTACCACAGAAGAAATTGCGGCGCAGGAGATTGTGGAAAGTCTGGGGCTGGTGAGGGGGAGTACGGTACAATCCAAACATATTGGCCGTGATATTATGGCCGGTTTGAAAACAATTGTGGGCGGCGAATTGCGGGGGTACACGGAGTTACTGGAAGACGCCCGGGAGACGGCCTTGCGGCGTCTGGAGGATAATGCCCGGGCCGTTGGCGCCGATGCGGTTGTCAACTTGCGGTTTACCACATCAACAATCGCCACGAATGCGTCGGAAATCCTGGCGTATGGCACAGCAGTCAAGCTTGCCTAGGTCAGGGTATATAAGGGCTTTTGGCGGCTTGGCGGCGATGCCGTTTTGATTGGTTCTAAAAGACATAAATAAATCCCGTTTTCCTTGCTAAGGAGGGCGGGATTTAGTATAAAAATCCTTTGATTTTTGTCAGGTCTTTCGGGGAGTGGAAAACTGGACAAAATTATTATGTCGCGTATATAAAAAAGGGCCAATTCTTTGACCGATAACAGTCTTTCTGATGTTCTAGACCCAACGATTTCATCCATCACCATTGAAGAGGAAATGAAAACCTCTTATCTCGATTACGCCATGAGCGTGATCGTGTCGCGCGCCTTACCTGATGTGCGGGATGGTCTGAAACCGGTTCATCGCCGCATTCTTTATTCCATGTATGAAAACAACTATGACTGGACCAAGCCATACCGCAAATCTGCGCGTATCGTCGGGGATGTCATGGGTAAGTATCACCCGCATGGGGATAGCGCCATTTATGAATCCATGGTGCGGATGTCGCAGAATTTCTCACTGCGCCTGCCCTTGATCGATGGTCAGGGGAACTTTGGGTCGATGGACGGGGACAAGGCGGCGGCCATGCGCTATACGGAAGCCCGTATGGACAAGGCGGCGAGTGGCCTGTTGGAAGATATTGACAAGGATACAGTCAATTTTCAGCCCAACTATGACGAATCTGAATCCGAGCCAACCGTTCTTCCGGCCCGTTTTCCCAACCTATTGATCAACGGGGCTGGCGGGATTGCGGTCGGTATGGCAACCAATATTCCGCCCCATAATCTGGGCGAAGTATTAACCGCCTGTTGCGCTTTCGTGGATAATCCGGAAATTACCATGGAAGAACTGATCGAGATCGTACCAGGGCCTGACTTTCCCACCGGCGGTCTGATCATGGGATCTGCGGGGGCGAAATCCGCTCTGAGCACCGGTCGTGGCTCAATCATTATGCGCGGGAAAACGCATTTTGAAGAAGTGCGGCAGGGGCGTGAAGCTATTGTTATCACGGAAGTTCCTTTCCAGGTCAATAAAGCCCGGATGGTTGAGCAGATTGCCGATCTGGTGCGCAGCAAGAAGATCGAGGGCATTTCCGATATTCGTGACGAATCTGACCGGACCGGCGTTCGGGTTGTGGTGGAATTGAAACGTGACGGTGTCGGGGATGTCATTCTCAATCAACTGTTCCGTTATTCTCCTCTGCAGACCAGTTTTGGCGCTAATATCCTGGCTCTTAATGGCGGACGTCCGGAGGTGCTTAATCTGCGCCGGATTATCGAATGTTTTATCAAGTTCCGTGAAGAGGTTATTACGCGCCGGACCAAATATAAACTGAGCAAGGCCCGTGACCGGGCCCATATCCTGGTAGGTCTGGTGATCGCGGTAAATAACCTTGACAAGATCGTCGCCATGATCCGCAGCGCTCCGAACCCGACTGAGGCGCGTGTGCGTTTGATGGCGGAAGCCTGGGATGCAGTAGATGTTCAGGGGTATATTGAACTGATCAGCGAACCTGGTCGTGAAGTGGTCGACGGTAAATATAAACTGTCAGAAAAACAGGTCCGCGCCATTCTTGAACTGCGCCTGCATCGCCTGACGGCACTGGGCCGGGACGACATTGGAACTGAATTGAAGGAACTGGCGGTCGAAATCGAAGATTATATTGATATCCTGCGCAGCCGTGAACGCCTGTATGGCATCATGCGGGAAGAATTCATTGAATATCGCGATACTTATGCGACGCCGCGGCGCAGTGAATTCGCCATGGACGCCTTCGGGTTTGAAGATGAAGACCTGATCCAACGGGAAGACATGGTGGTTACCGTAACCAATACCGGTTATATCAAACGGGTGCCTCTGACCACATATCGGGCGCAACGGCGTGGCGGTAAAGGCCGGTCAGGCATGAGCACGAAAGACGAGGATTTCCTCCAGAATGTGTTTGTCGCCAATACCCATACCCCGATCCTGTTTTTCAGTAATCTGGGTCAGGTTTATAAATTGAAAGTATGGAAACTGCCGCTGGGTTCTCCGCAATCTAAAGGCAAGGCCCTGATCAATATCCTGCCATTGGCGCAGGGCGAGACCATATCGACTATTCTCCCCTTGCCGGAAGATGAGGATAGCTGGGGCGATTTGCATGCGATCTTCGCCACGAAGATGGGCAATATTCGCCGTAACCTGTTGTCGGATTTCTCCAACGTGAGAGCTAACGGCAAGATCGCTATTCGTCTGTCGGAAGGCGATAGTCTGATCGGGGTGGCGTCCTGTGCTGAAGAAGATGACGTTCTGATGGCGGCGAAGGGGGGCAAATGTATCCGTTTTGCCGCGACGGCAGTTCGGTTGTTCAAGGGCCGCAATTCTGACGGCGTGCGGGGCATTCGACTGGCGGAAGGCGATGAAGTCGTTTCCATGTCAATTCTGGGAAATGTTGCCGCAGAGACCGAAGAGCGTACAGCTTACCTGAAATATGCCGCCGCCAAACGGCGTGAGGAGACACCGGACGTGCCGGAAGGTATGACGGCTGAACGTCTTGCCGAGCTCGAAGAAAACGAACAGTTTGTCTTAAGCGTAACGGTTAATGGTTTCGGGAAACGCACATCGGCCTATGAATATCGCGTCACCAATCGCGGCGGGCAGGGGATCATCAATATTGAAACCTCTGACCGTAATGGCGACGTCATTGCGGCTTTCCCGATCAATGAAATGGACCAGTTGATGATGGTCACCGATCAGGGACGGCTTATCCGGGTGCCGGTTGACGGGGTTCGTATTGCCGGGCGTAATACACAGGGTGTGACCCTGTTCAAAGTCGGTGACGAAGAAAAAATTGTTTCCGTTGAACGGGTTGAGGAAAGTGACGCTGACGATGATGAAGAGATAGAAGATGGCGTAACCGCCGAGACGTCTTCAGATGCATCAACTCCCGAAGTAGACGAGAACGCAGATACAGAAATCCCTACCGAGGAGTAAAGGGTATGGCTATGAAAAACCGTATCGGGTTATATCCGGGCACTTTTGATCCGATTACTCTGGGGCATATTGATATCATCAAACGCGGCGCGAAACTGGTGGACCATCTCATTCTGGGGATTTCCACCAACCCGTCCAAATCGGCGATGTTTGATCTTGATGAGCGTGTGGAAATGGTGCGCCGTGAAACCGCCTTTATTGAGAAAGATACTGGTGTCACGATTGAGGTTCAATCCTTCAGTACGCTGCTGATGACTTATGCGGAAGAAGTGGGGGCGACAGCTATTATTCGGGGGCTTCGTGCGGTGTCAGACTTTGAATATGAATTTCAAATGACAGCCATGAATTACAAGCTCAACCCGGATATCGAGACGCTGTTTCTCATGGCGGATCCGGCGCTGCAGCCGATTGCATCACGCCTGGTCAAGGAAATCGCCCGTTTTGATGGCGACATTTCAGCCTTCGTGCCGGCACAAGTGACAACCGAAGTGTTGCGGAAACTCGGTAAATAAAATTAACGACATGGACTACATTATGAAACAGTTGATCAAGGCATGCTTTGCTTTAGTGATGATGGTCGGGGCAATGAACGCCTTTGCCCAGGATCTGGATTTGGAAAATACCCTTTATCTTGATCTGAAAGATGGTCGGGTAACGATCGAAATGTATCCTGATCTGGCGCCAAAAACGGTAACACGGATCAAGGAACTGGTGCGCCAGGGGTTCTATGATGGCCTGACCTTTCATCGGGTTATCCCGGGCTTTATGGCTCAGGGTGGTGATCCGGACGGGACGGGTGCCGGAGGATCGGGGCAGAATATCCCGGCTGAATTTTCGGAGATGCGCCATTTGAAAGGCACATTGTCTATGGCGCGATCCGATGAACCGGACAGCGCGGACAGTCAGTTTTTTATCTGTCTCGGGGTGGCGCCGCATCTGGACGGAGCCTATACCATCTGGGGTCGGGTGATCGGTGGCATGAAATATGTTGACCACATCAAGGAAGGTGTTGTACCTGAGCTGCAGGACCCGGATAAAATTATCAAGATGCAGGTTGCTGCAGACGCGAACTCTTAAGGAAATCACTATGGATTTGGAAAACACACTTTACCTCGATGTCAAAGGCGGACGGGTGACAATTGAATTGTACCCGGACGTGGCGCCCAAGCATGTGGCCCGCATCAAGGAGCTTTCCCGTGACGGCTTTTATGATGGCCTTAACTTTCACCGGGTAATCCCCGGTTTTATGGCTCAGGGCGGCGATCCAAAGGGCAACGGCACCGGCGGATCTGGTCAAAATATCCCAGCTGAATTTTCCGACAAGCCTCATGTGCGCGGCACGGCCTCCATGGCCCGTTCCGCCATGCCGGACAGTGCGGACAGTCAGTTCTTTATCTGCTTTGACGCAGCGCCTCATCTGAACGGTCAATATTCCGTCTGGGGTCAGGTGACAGAAGGCATGGAACATATCGATGCATTGAACCCGGGGGAAGGCGGCGCCAACCCGGACCAGATCATTAAAATGCAGGTCGCGGTCGACGCGGCCTAACCATGTAAAATAGTTAGGTTATGTGATAATATGGTCTCATGAAAGTAGATCTGTTCGATTTTGAACTCCCGAGAGAGTCCATTGCCCTCCGCCCCGTTGCCACCCGCGACGGGGCGCGGTTTCTTGTGGTCAAAGGGAATGAACGTAGCGACAAAGCCGTCACTGATCTGCCGGACTATCTGCAGGCCGGAGATGTGCTTGTGTTTAATGACACACGGGTAATTCCGGCGCGTCTCACCGGTAAACGTGGCCTGGCGAAGATTCAGATCACCCTGCATATGAATGAGGGCGAGGGGCTGTGGCGCGCCTTTGCCAAACCGGCGAAAAAACTGAAAACCGACGACGTGATCCTGTTTGAGGGCGGGCTTGAAGCCACCGTCCTTGAAAAGGGCGATGCCGGGGAAGTGAGCTTGCAATTCAACTATGCAGGGGATGCGTTGCGCGAGGCTCTGGATCGGGCTGGTGTTATGCCGTTGCCCCCCTATATTGCGTCTCAGCGGCCGGTGGATGATCAGGATCTGGTGGACTACCAGACAGTTTACAGCCGCAAGGACGGCGCTGTAGCGGCCCCGACAGCGGGCCTGCATTTCACGGACCGTTTGATCGAAGAGATTGCGTCTCTGGGCGTCAAGATCGTGCATGTCACCCTGCATGTGGGGGCGGGGACGTTCCTGCCGGTCAAGGTCGAGGACACTGAGGATCATAAAATGCATTCGGAATGGGGCGAAATCGATGCAGAGACTGCTGAAATCATTAATGCCGCGCATCTGGCAGGGCGCAATGTGGTGGCGGTCGGGACGACCTCTTTAAGACTGCTGGAATCGGCGGCGGATGAGTCGGGGATCGTACACCCCTTTGCCGCGGCCACCGATATTTTTATCACGCCCGGCTATCAATTTCGCGCCGTGGATATGCTGATGACCAATTTTCATCTGCCCAAATCAACCCTTTTTATGCTGGTCAGCGCCTTTGCGGGCTATGCGCCCATGAAAGCGGCCTACGCCCATGCCATCGCATCGGGTTACCGCTTTTATTCCTACGGTGACAGCAGTTTGCTCTTTCGAGAAGATAAGTTATGACAGAAACAAATACCCCTTTCGGGATGACCATCACCGCCACCGACGGCAACGCCCGTACCGGGGTCATCCAGACCTGTCGTGGCGAGATCAGAACTCCGGCCTTTATGCCGGTGGGGACAGCGGCGACGGTGAAAACCCTGAAGCCCGAAACTGTGCGCGAGACGGGGGCGGATATCCTGTTGGGCAATACGTATCATTTGATGTTGCGGCCGACGGCGGAACGAATCAACCGATTGGGCGGTTTGCATAAATTTATGAACTGGCAGCGTCCGATTCTGACAGATTCGGGTGGCTTTCAGGTAATGTCGCTGGCGAAACTGCGCAAGATCACGGAAGAGGGCGTCGCTTTCCAATCCCATATCGACGGCAAGAAGCACATGTTGACGCCGGAACGCAGTATGGAGATTCAACGCCTGCTGGGCTCCAACATTGTGATGGCCTTTGACGAATGCACGCCTTTCCCGGCGACCGAGAAGGAAACCGAGAAATCGATGATGATGTCGATGCGCTGGGCAAAACGATCCTATGATGCCTTTCATGATGGCTCGGAACATGCCGAGAAAAACGCCTTGTTCGGGATTGTGCAGGGCGGGGTCTATGAGCATCTGCGGCGTCATTCGGTCGAGGCCCTGAAAGAGATCGATTGTGAAGGCTACGCGGTTGGCGGTCTCGCGGTTGGTGAGGGCCAGGAGGTGATGTTCGAGGTGCTTGACTATACCATGCCGATGATGCTGAAAAACAAACCGCGTTATCTTATGGGCGTCGGAAAACCGGATGATATTGTCGGCGCGGTTGAGCGGGGGATCGACATGTTTGATTGTGTGATGCCGTCGCGGTCGGGTCGCACGGGTCAGGCCTTCACCCGGCGCGGGACATTGAATATGAAAAATGCGCGGCATGTGGATGATCCGCGTCCCATTGACGAGGACTGTGGTTGCTCCGCCTGTACGAATTATAGTCGGGCTTATATTTCACATTTATTCCGCTGTGGAGAGGTTCTGGGGTTGATGTTACTCACTGAACATAATCTGACGTATTATCAAGATCTTATGGCGGGATTAAGAGGGGCTATTGCGGCGGAAAAATTGCAAATCTTTATAAAAGATTTTCATGAAAAGCGCGCAAATGGTGACGTTGAACCGATCGGATAATTTTTTTTCAGAATAGTGTGTTTTTCCTGTTGACCCACAGCAAATAGCACACTATGTTCCGCTCATCTTTTCGGGAGGGCCCGTAGCTCAGCTGGTAGAGCAACTGACTTTTAATCAGTAGGTCACAGGTTCGAACCCCGTCGGGCTCACCAAAAAGATAACAGGAAACTGTGAAGAAAAAACCGTTTTGTCCTTTGGGCAAGGCGGTTTTTCTTGTTTTGGAGAAGACTTCTTGATTGGTAAATTTTGTTGACCCCCATAGGGCAGCGCGATATGGTTACGCATCCTATCTTATAGGGCCCGTAGCTCAGTTGGTAGAGCAGCTGACTCTTAATCAGCTTGTCACAGGTTCGATCCCTGTCGGGCTCACCAGTATTGATCCAAAAGAAATTACCGCGTGATTCTGTTTTCTCGACGGGGCGTTGTCGCTGTTATCACTCAGGAGCAGGATTGGGTGAACGATAATAGCGGCTCTTAATTATGTTTTTAAGGGAATGCGCTGTGAGCCGGGAAGAGAGTGTCTTTTGTAGATAGCTCACAGCGTATTTTATTTATTTTCAGTAACTTATAAGTTCTTATTCAAAAAACAGGTGAATGTCAGGACAGGCCGTCATTAGAAAGGCTAAACTAATGAGATTATGCCTCTTTATCAATTTTCTTGGGACGATGGGCTTCATCCAGGGAAACAAAGACGAAATCTCCTTCGGTCACTTTGATCTCCTTATCATTGCCGCGCCGTAGCACCATTACCTCGATATGTATGGTGATGGACGTCGTACCCACCTTGACGACATCGGTGTACACACTAAGAAGGTCGCCGGGGAGAACCGGTTGATGGAACTGCATGCCAGTGATGGCGACGGTGGCGACGGGGCCGTTACAGTAGCTGATGGCTTCTCCCCCCGCGGCGAGATCCATTTGTGATAAAATCCATCCGCCAAAGATATGACCATTGGCATTTAGATCTGACGGCATAGGGACCGTTCTGATGGACGGTTGGCGGCCGCATTTTTCAACAAGAGTATTCATAATTATTTCGCTTCATATATGGTTGTATCAGTGGAAGAAGGTTAAATATTGCGTCCCATCCAGATCACGCGCCCGAGAATATCAAGTTTATCCGGTTCGCAATCATCCCAGCTTTGATAGAAATGGTTGTCGCTTTTAATGGTGCATAGCTTGGTGATCGGGTTGAGTGAAATGCGCTTGACGAGAATCATATTGTCATTGCGCAGGACATAGATACCGTCATTGCGAATGGTTTTCTGGGCCATATCAACCAGAATTCGATCCCCATTATTCAATGTAGGGGTCATGGAATCACCGGATACTGTAATAACAGCCAAATCGTCGGCAGTTGCATTGGAACTGTTTCGAATCCAGCTTTTCTTGAAGGCCAGTTTATTGGATACTTCGTTGCTGTCAACCAGAGAGCCTGCGCCGGCGGCGGCTTCGATATCATAGACATTGACCTGAATATAATCCTGTTCAAAAGAACTGTCTGGCGCGCTGTTTGTTTGCTGGCCCGGGGTCGGGAAATCTTCTGGCGCGCCGAAATAATCCGGACGGATTCCGAAATGATCCGTGATTCTTTGCATATCTTCATCACGGAGGCATTTGGGTACGCCGCGTTTGATGAATTGTTGCATATAGGCATGATTGCGGCCGATCAGAGCGGAGACGGAAGCGTAATCGTCATGGGAACTTGACCGGATAAGATGATCCAGCTTTTGCCGCAGTTGAATGTAATACCGGTTATAATCCACAGGGAACTCCGCTATAGGTAAAAGTAAGGGTGGGGCTGTCTTTAAATCCCACAATAAGTTTAAATAGGACTATAGCATGGCTTCAGCCTGTTAAACAAGTGGAGGGCCTTCTTTTCGAATATATTCTTCTGCGGCGTCATTGGCCAAGGGTTTGGAGAAAAGATAGCCTTGTCCGGTATGGCAGCCGAGCTTCTGCAAAGCCGTCATTTGTTCTTCTTCTTCGATACCTTCCGCCACAAGTGTCATACCCAGGGTATGGGCCAGGGTCGAGATCACATGGATAATCTTATAACTGTCTTCACTGGAATTCATATGGTTGACGAAACTCTTGTCAATTTTCAGTGTGTCGATTGGAAACTGGTTGAGGTAACTCAATGAGGAATAGCCTGTTCCGAAATCGTCGATCGCCAGGGAAATGTCGAGTGTTTTAAGGTCCAGCAATACATCGCGCACCAGTTCGGCATTTTCGATCAATGTGGTTTCGGTGATTTCAAGTTTGAGCTGAGAACCTTTGATACCGGCATTGAGCAGAATTTCATTTACCGATGTGGCGAAATTATCCTGTAGAAGCTGCAAACTTGATACATTGACGTTCATAATCAAATTGGAAAAATGCGGGTATTTTTCAATCCAGTTCTTAAGGCTGGTGCAGGCTTCCCGCAGGGCCCAGTGGCCAAGAGGGACGATCAGCCCGGATTCTTCTGCCAAGGGGATAAATTCAATGGGAGAAATCTGACCCCGTTCTTTATGTTCCCACCGACAGAGCGCTTCAAAACCCAGCAGGCTGCCATTCTGCATGCTGATAATGGGTTGATAATGCAGGCTGAGTTCTTTGTTCTTCAGGGCGTCGCGTAACTCGTTTTCGAGCAATAACCGGGAACTGGCGCGGGTTTGTAGATCCGGTTGATAGACGAGGGTTCGGTTCTGACTGGTTCTTTTCTGGCGTCGCATGGCGATATGGGCCTGTTGCAGCAGAAGATTGGCGTCTTTTTGTGCCGATAACCCGACGGCAATGCCAATGGAAAGCTCTAGGTGGATATGCTGACCGTCGACCAGAATGGGCTGTTTCATTTCATGGTGGATAAATTGGGCCAGTGCCTCTGCATCCGTCAGGACCGCGCTAATGTCTTCATCCCGAACCAGAATGGAAAATTTATCGGCATCGAACCGGGATAGAAACGCCAGTTGGGGTAGACAGGTTTCCAGCTTCATGGCGATTTTCTTGAGAATCTTATCGCCGAATTCATAACCAAAGCTTTCATTTACCCGCTGGAACTGGAGAATGTTGATCAGAAGAATAGCGACTTGATCGCTGAAACTGCTTTGGCTGTGTTCTTCGTTCAAGACTTTGAGCAGATAATTTTTGTTCGGCAGGCCGGTCAGCTCATCATAAAAATTAAGCCCCTTGAGATGATTGGCGAAGGCCTCATCGGCGGCATTGCTATTGACAATAACGATGATGGTATCCAGGGTGCCTGAATGACCAAACGCGGGGACCACACTGCAGTGCATGGTCAGAGCGGGTTCCCCGTTCTCCTGATCAAGTACCCAGGTCAGGCTTTGTGTCGACTGGTCGTTGAAACATTCCAGAACGGCGGCTTCGAGTTGACCTTTATCGTTCCAGCAGGAAATATTCTGTATGGTTTCCCCGATGGGCAAAGGGGCCTTCATGCCGGCGAGTTTGATAAACTCGGCGCTTATGCTGGTGAGGGTAATTTTTTGTTCCGGGCAAATCGTAAAATTTGCGACCCCGTGGTGGTGACGGATATTAAAACTTTCCGGCAGGAATCTAGGGGTTGAGTCCCGGAATAAAAAAGGGGCAGGTTTAATGCGCGGCATAACTTGAAAATATCCAACCTGTCAGCGCCGGGATGTATCCCCGGCATTGACGTTTATGATGTTCACATTCTGGTTTATATTCGTATATATAAAATAAATGTTTAATTCCTGTTAAGAACAGCCACTGGTGGTGCCACAAGTGTCACATTTCAAACAGGTACCATTGCGCACCATGGTGAAATTCCCACATTCGGTGCAGGCGTCGCCTTCATATCCCTTGATGCGGGCTTCCATGGCGCGGGACGCCCGAATATCTGCTTTACTGCTGATGTTGCCGCCGGTACTGCCAGAAGCCATTTTCTTGGTTTCATAAACCTGTTCCTGGTTTACATCGCGGGCTTCCACCTGGGTTTTATCCTCTCCGGCGGTATTCAGGACATAAAGATTATTCCGCCGCACATAGCCGGTGCTGGCGTAGGAGATCACCCGATCAAGCGCCTCATTAGTCGCCGGATCACTCCCGAGGCTCTGATCACCGCGGCCAATGGTGTCCGGTGTAAGGTCGTCCGTGTTGACGTGAGCCAGATCCCGACGCCCCAGATAAGAGACCGCCAGTTCCCGGAAGATATAATCAAGGACAGACGTCGCCATTTTAATGGCGTCGTTACCGACCACCTGGCCTGACGGCTCAAACTTGGTGAAGGTGAAGGCGTCGACAAATTCTTCTAGCGGCACGCCATATTGCAGCCCGATAGAGAGGGCAATTGCAAAATTATTCATCAAACTGCGGAAAGCGGCGCCTTCTTTATGCATGTCGAGGAATATTTCACCCAATGTGCCGTCGTCATACTCGCCGGTGCGCAGGTAGATCTTATGCCCGCCAACGGAGGCCTTTTGGGTATAGCCCTTGCGGCGGCCCGGCATCTTGCGGCGGTCGGACTGCATAACGATCTTTTCGACAATTTTCTCGGCATAAACCTGAACTTTTTCTGGCAACGGCAGATCTTCTTCCAGATCTTCCACATCCAGCAGGGCAGAACTTAGCGGCTGGCTGAGTTTAGAGCCGTCACGGTATAATGCATTGGCTTTCAGACCCAGTTTCCATGACTTGAGATAGGCTTCCTTGCAATCTTCCGTCGTGGCCGAGGCCGGCATATTGATGGTCTTGGAAATGGCGCCGGAAATAAACGGCTGTGCGGCGGCCATCATCATGATGTGGCTGTCGACAGAGAGGAAACGGGTGCCTTTCTTGCCACAGGGGTTCGCACAATCGAAGATGGCGAGATGCTCATCCTTTAGATGAGGTGCGCCTTCCAAGGTCATGGTTCCGGTACAATATTCATTGGCTTCATCAATCGCCGATTTGTTGAATCCCATATGGGTCAGCATATTGAAGTTCATGTCGGCAAGCTGTTCTTCCGTACAGCCGAGGACATCAATGCAAAATTCCTTGCCCAATGTCCATTGGTTGAAAACGAAAGTGATGTCATAGGCGCTTTCGAGCGATTGTTCGAGCGTATCAAGTTGTACCCGACCAAAACCTTTGTTGCGCAGGATATCGTGGTTGATGCCTGGAGCATCTTCCAAAGTGCCATGCCCCACGGCATATTTTGCAATTTCATCGATCTGTTTAGGGGTATAGCCAAGATTTTTCAGGGCTTCCGGCACCATGCGGTTGATGATCTTGAAATAGCCGCCGCCGGCAAGTTTTTTGAATTTCACCAGCGCGAAGTCAGGCTCGATGCCGGTGGTGTCGCAATCCATCACCAGGCCGATGGTGCCGGTGGGGGCAATTACGGTTGTCTGGGCGTTGCGATAGCCATGCAAGTTGCCAAGTTCCAGCGCCCGGTCCCAGGCCATCCCGGCGGCAACAGAAAGCTTTGGCTGTGGACAATTGACAATATTCAGAGGCAGGGGCAGGGTGGAAAGCTGTTCATAGCCCTGCGTCTCGCCGAGTGCGGCCGTACGGTGATTACGGATAACCCGCAGCATATGGTCTTTGTTTTTCTCATATCCGGCAAAAGCGCCGAGTTCAGACGCCATTTCCGCAGATGTGGCGTAACAAACACCGGTCATCAGGGCGGATATGGCACCACAGAGCGCCCGGCCTTCGTCGCTGTCATAGGACAGGCTGGACGCCATGATAAAGCTGCCGATATTGGCGAATCCGAGACCCAGGGTGCGATAGTCGTAACTCAGTTGGGCGATTTCTTTTGACGGAAACTGGGCCATCATCACGGACACTTCGAGCACCACGGTCCATAGACGCACAGCATGTTCAAAGTCATCAATCATGAATTCGCCGTCCTGTGAGCGGAATTTCATCAGATTGAGGGAGGCGAGATTGCAGGCGGTGTCATCCAGGAACATATATTCCGAACAGGGGTTAGACGCACGGATTTCACCGGATTCCGGACAGGTATGCCAGTCATTGATGGTGGTGTGATATTGCAGGCCGGGGTCGGCGCACTGCCAGGCGGCAAGGGCGATATCATCCCAGAGTTCACGGGCGGCGAGGGTTTTGGTGGTGCTGCCGTCGCGACGACTGATCAGGTTCCAGTCGCTGTCATTCAGAACAGCTTCCATGAAATCGTCGGTTACCCGTACGGTGTTGTTGGAATTTTGCCCGGAAACGGTGACATAGGCCTCTGAATCCCAATCTGTATCATAGGTGTCGAATTCGATCTGGGTGAAACCCTGCTGGGCGAATTGAATAACCCGCTGACTGACGGCATCGGGGACAAGAGAGTTGCGGGCTGCAATCAGGGCGGTTTTCAGCGCCGGATTGGTTTTCGGGCTCAGGCGATCCTCTTCATCGACCTCTTTTGAATGGCAGGCCTTCAGGATATCTTTCATATGTTGTTTGGTGATCTTGGATCCGACGACGAGGGAAGCAACCTTTTGTTCCTCGGTCACTTTCCATTTGACGAATTCTGATACATCAGGGTGATCCACATCAACGATCACCATCTTGGCGGCCCGTCGTGTGGTGCCGCCGGACTTGATCGCGCCGGCCGCCCGGTCACCAATTTTCAGGAAACTCATCAGGCCGGAAGAACTGCCGCCGCCTGACAGAGGTTCGCCGGTGCCGCGGATGTTGGAAAAGTTGCTGCCGGTGCCGGAACCATATTTAAACAGGCGGGCTTCGCGGGTCCAGAGATCCATGATGCCTCCCTCATTGACCAGATCGTCGCTGACGCCCTGAATAAAGCAGGCATGGGGTTGCGGGTGTTCGTAGGCTGTCTTGGATTTGGTCAGCTTGCCGGTTTCATGGTCAACATAATAATGTCCTTGCGCCGGGCCATCGATGCCATACGCCCAATGCAGACCGGTATTGAACCATTGCGGCGAATTAGGCGCGCACATCTGACGGGCCAGCATGTAGCGCAGTTCGTCGAAATAGGTGCGGGCATCTTCTTCTGCGGTGAAATAGCCACCTTTCCAGCCCCAATAGGTCCAGGTGCCGGCCAATCTGTCGAAAATCTGTTTGGCGCTTTTTTCCGGGCCATAGCGGTCCTCGGTGGCAACTTTCTTCATTGCCGTTTCGTCTGTCTTGTGACGCCACAGCCAGCTTGGCACGTCATTTTCTTCAACCTTTTTCAGGCACTGAGGCACGCCGGACTTGCGGAAGTATTTCTGTGCCAGGATATCGGCCGCCACCTGGCTCCAGTCAGCCGGAACTTCAAAGCCCTTTAACTCAAAAACCGTCGTCCCGTCAGGATTTCGAATCTCGCTGTCCGCGGTTCTGAAATCGATTCCGTGGTAGGGTGATTGGTCGGCAGAAGTAAAACGGCGGTTGATCTTCATTTTGGGTCCTCGACATATCCATTTTGATTTTTTTGATTGAAAAAAGAGTAATATAAAAGTTTGTTTAAAAATAGGCTTTTTTTCACATATATTGTGCTCATCAAGGTTGACTTTAGCTATATGTGGTGCCGCTGGATGAGTCGGGTGAGGGATTGCCTGTGCTCGGGCTATTGTTAATAAATTAACCGATTTTTCTTATAAATATTTCTTAACAGCCTTAATATCGCCCGAAAATCTTTTAGGGTTGTGGTCAGGGAACCCACAAGGTATAGAAGGCAGGATAAATATGTTTATTTTAGTCGGGAAATAACGATGATTGCTTTAATCAGACGCATTTGTGGATGGTGGTACGGGGCCACGATCGGAACATTGGTTCACACTTTCTTCAACGGTGAGAAAGTCGGCGAAGATGTTCAGGGGAATGTCTATTATAAGGAAAAAAAGGGCTCCAAACGTTGGGTGATTTTCAAAACGGATGTCGAAGCCTCTAAAATTCCACCGGAGTGGCATATGTGGTTGCATCATACGGTAGATTATACCCCGGCTGAGAAAAAGCCGGTGCGGAAAGAATGGGAAAAGGAACTGGAGCCTAATATGACAGGCACGGTACATGCTTACTACCCCACCGGCAGCCTTAATGAAGGCGGTAAGCGTAAAAAAACGACAGGCGACTATGAAGCCTGGACACCAGGGTCCTGAGGGACCGTATAATCTGGTGCATGCGATATAATAAAAGAGGCGGAGTGTTATGAGGAATAATCTGGTAGAAACCTTGATGGGGGCGATTGTATTGGTTATTGCCAGCAGTTTTCTTTATTTCGCCTTCAGTCATTCCGGCGTGTCAACAAATGGCGGCAAGGTCTATATCGCCAAGTTTGATAAAATTGATGGCCTGTCTGTGGGCAGTGATGTCAAAATCAGTGGCATCAAAGTTGGTACAATCGTGGATCAGTATCTGGATACAGAAACTTTTTATGCCGTGGTGCAGATCAGCATTGACCCCAAGATTAAATTGACCGAAAGCACGTTCGCCAAAATTACCTCTGAGGGGCTGCTTGGCGGCAATTATCTGGTTCTTGATCCAGGATCGGAAGATGATATCATGCTGGAAGAGGGTGATGAAATTCCTAACACTCAAGGGTCTGTGGACCTGCTGAATCTTCTGGACAAGTTCGCCGGGTCCGACAAAGGCAAAGAGTAATCATGAAACGCTGCAGTCCTATAGCATATGCAATAATGCTTCTGGGGAGTTTGTCTCTGCCCCCCGGACTGTTGGCGCAGGAAACCTATAGCAGCACGCAAGAGGTGCCAACCGTGGTGCTGGCGGCCCTGGATAAAATCACAACTCAACTGACCACCATCGAAATCCGGCAGGATCAAACTGTGCATTTTGGCACATTGGACATTACCTTGCGGACCTGTCGTTCCAACCCGCCGGAAGAAGCCCCGGAGAGTGTGGCGTTTCTCGAAATCATTGATGTGGGACATAACAAGCAAACCAGAAAAGTCTTTTCCGGCTGGATGTTTGCTTCCAGTCCAGCCCTGTCACCCCTGGAACACCCGGTTTATGATGTTTGGGTGAAAGACTGTAAAATGGTTTCCGGTCCTGCCCGGCCGGATAACGAATAATAGTCGCCTTCCACTTCCAAAGCCTTTTCCAGTAATTCTTTATAGATCGCCCGCGGGATTTCCTGTGCGCCAAACTGGGCCAGATGAGGGGTAATGAATTGGGTGTCGAGCAAGCGATAGCCCCCGGCTTTCAGGCGCCCCACCAGATAAACCAGGGCGATTTTGCTGGCGTCTGTCACAGTATGGAACATGCTTTCACCGCAAAAGGCGCCACCGATGGAAACGCCGTAAAGGCCGCCGACAAGCTTGTCTTCCTGCCAACATTCCACCGTATGGACCCAACCGGCCTCAAATAATTCACTATAAAGCGCGGTGATCTGTTCATTAATCCAGGTTTCTGCGCGGTTTTGGGCGGCGTTGGACGTGGCACAGGCGGCGATCACCTGATCAAAAGCGGTATCGACCTTAACGTCGAAGGGCTGCTGGCGAATTTTGCGGGCCAGCTTACGGGGGATATGGAAATCATCGAGCGGGATGACGCCGCGTAATTCAGGGTCAACCCAGTAAATGTCCTTGGACAGGGCGGTCTCCGCCATGGGAAAAATGCCCTGCGCGTAGGCATGAAGCAAAAGTTCGGCTGAAATTTCAGTCTCTGAGCTCATGTGTCATGTCCACGCGCAGCATTTTTCGTTGATCTGTCGATCTGGTTAGTCCAGGTTATTCAAATAGTTTTCCAACCAGTGAATATCATAGGCGCCGTTGATGAAATCCGTCTCGCGGATCAGGGCCTGATGCAGGGGAATAGTGGTTTTAATGCCATCAATGACATATTCACCCAGCGCCCGGCGTAACCGCATCAGACATTCATTGCGGGTTTTACCATGTACGATCAGCTTGGCGATCATGCTGTCGTAATAAGGGGGAATATTATAACCGGAATAGATGCCTGAATCCACCCGTACCCCGAGCCCGCCCGGGGTATGGTAGTCGCCAATTCGACCGGGGCTTGGCATAAAGGTGAACGGGTCTTCCGCATTGATGCGGCATTCAATGGCATGGCCGGAGAATTTGACATCTTCCTGACTGAAAGACAGCGGCATTCCGGCGGCAACACGAATTTGTTCACGCACCAGATCAATGCCGGTGATCATTTCGGTGATGGGATGTTCGACCTGAAGACGGGTATTCATTTCAATGAAAAAGAATTCCCCGTTTTCATAGAGAAATTCGATTGTACCCGCGCCGACATACCCAAGGCCCTGAATGGCTTTACGCACCACTTCGCCCATTCTTGCCTGTTCTTCTTCATTGAGCGCCGGAGAAGGGGCTTCTTCAAGCACCTTTTGGTGACGCCGTTGCAGGGAACAGTCGCGTTCGCCAAGATGACAGACATTACCGTGTTTGTCGGCAATGATCTGAAATTCGATATGGCGTGGCAAGGTAAGGTATTTTTCCAGATAAACCGCATCGTCACCGAAGGAAACGCCTGCTTCCTTCTTACAGGACATGATGGCGTTTTCCAGTTCATTCTGACTGTGCACGACCTTCATGCCGCGTCCGCCGCCGCCAGAGGCCGCCTTGACGATCACGGGGAAACCGATGCTTTTGGCAATCTTTATGGCTTCCTTGATTTCATGGACTTCGCCGTCTGAACCGGGAACCACGGGGATGCCGAGTTTTTTGACGGTCTCTTTTGCTGAAATCTTGTCGCCCATCAGACGAATATGATCGGCGGACGGGCCGATAAATTCGATATTATGTTCGGCGATAATCTCGGAAAATTTATCATTTTCAGACAAAAAGCCATATCCCGGATGGATCGCATCGGCGCCGGTAATTTCGGCGGCGGCAATGATTGCCGGGATGTTCAGATAGCTGTCTTTGGACGCTGGTGGTCCGATACAGACGCTTTCGTTGGCGAGCCGCACATGCATGGCGTCTTCATCGGCTGTGGAATGAACCGCCACGGTGGCGATCCCCATTTCCTGACAGGCCCGGTGAATACGGAGGGCAATTTCGCCCCGGTTCGCTATTAATACTTTGTCAAACATATACAGACATCCGTTACTCGATAATGACCAGAACTTCGCCGAACTCAACCGGTTGGGAATTTTCAACCAGCAGTTTTGTGACAATGCCGCCTTTAGGGGCGTGAATCTGGTTCATGACTTTCATGGCTTCTACAATGAGAAGCGTCTGACCGGCGGTAACCTTGTCGCCAACCTTGATAAAATCAGGACTGTCGGGGTCAGGTGCGGTATAGGCGGTGCCCACCATCGGGGATGTCACGGCTCCGGGGTGATCTTTGTCAGCTGCGGCAACGGGGGCCACGGCTTCCGCGGCGGCCACGGGAGCAACAGGGGCGGCTGCGGCCACGGGAGCCACGGCGGTAACCGTTACATTGCGGGCTACCCGGATTTTGCGTTCGCCATCCTGAACCTCGATTTCGCTGAGATCCGTATCATTGAGCAATGTCGCCAAATCCTTAATAATATCCCGATCCACAAACATTTTTGACATTTATAACAGTCCTTTTACTTTTTAACTTAATATGTCCTGCAGCGCGTCGAGCGCCAAACAATAACTTTTTGCGCCAAACCCGCAAATCACACCGACAGCCGCCGGGGAGATATAGGAGGTGTGACGAAATTTTTCCCTTTTAAACACATTGGAAAGATGCACTTCTATCACGGGAAGCTCCGCGGTTTGCAGAGCGTCCAGCAACGCAATAGACGTATGAGTATAGGCGCCGGCATTTAGGATGATGGCGGATGCTGTTCCGCGGGCTTCCTGTATCCAGCTAACCAGTTCGCCTTCGCTGTTGCTCTGGCGAAAGTCAATCACGCAGTCATAGTCGCTGGCCCGGTTTACCAGGATATCCTTGATATCGGCCAGGGTTTCCGTGCCATATATCTCAGGCTCTCGACTGCCCAGCATATTGAGATTAGGGCCATTGAGAACCAAAATGTTTTTTTGTACGACGTTTGTCATGCCAACCCGTGTTTATTCTTTTCCGGTCGAATGTATAATGATTGACCTGTATAATGTTTTACAGACAGTTTGAAAACCAGAATATACATTTGACCTGCTATATTTGCGGACTATAAAGGATTGAATTAAATCTGCATAGTTAAAACCGGGAATGAAGAGTGTGATTGAGGTTACCATAAACGGAGATATTCATAAGACCGAGGCTGGCCAGAATCTGGCGCAACTTCTCGAAGGGTTGCAGCTCGACCCGCTTAAGGTCGCAGTTGAAAGAAATCTTGAAATCGTACCTAAAACAACTTATCAAAATGTCACCGTCGAGAATGGCGACAGACTCGAAATTGTACATTTCATAGGTGGTGGGAAATAATATGACGAAATCTTTAAATGATACCTTTAATATTGCCGGAAAAGAGTATAACTCGCGCTTGATTGTCGGCACCGGAAAATATAAGGATTTCGAGGAAACCAAACTGGCTGTGGAAGCTTCCGGCGCGGAAATTGTCACGGTTGCGGTGCGGCGTGTCAATGTTACCGACCCTAATCAGCCCATGTTGGTGGATTACCTTGATCCGAAGAAATATACCTATCTGCCGAATACAGCAGGTTGTTTCACGGCTGATGATGCCGTGCGCACGCTTCGTCTGGCCCGGGAAGCCGGTGGCTGGAACTTGGTGAAACTGGAAGTTCTCGGTGATCAGAAAACCCTGTATCCCAATATGGTGGAAACTTTGCAGGCGGCGGAAGTTCTTCTGAAAGAAGGCTTTGAGGTCATGGTTTATTGCAGCGACGATCCGATTATGGCTCAACGGCTGGAAGATATGGGCTGCTGTGCGATCATGCCGCTGGGGGCGCCGATTGGTTCCGGTCTTGGCATTCAGAATCCGGTACAAATTCGTCTTATTGTCGAACAAGCCAAGGTACCTGTCCTTGTGGACGCCGGAGTGGGAACCGCATCTGATGCAGCGGTTGCCATGGAAATTGGCTGTGACGGCGTATTGATGAATACCGCGATTGCCGACGCCAAGAACCCCATTCTCATGGCCCGGGCGATGAAGCTCGCGGTTGAGGCGGGCCGGGCGGCTTATTTCTCCGGCCGGATGCCGAAAAAAATGTATGCCGACCCGTCTTCCCCTCTTGCCGGACTGATTTAAACAGGTCCACGTGCCAATATTAGGGCCAGATTTTCCTAGTCAGCCTGGGCGGCGCGCCGCTGTTCCTGCAGACTGCGGGTGCGCTCAACAGCCTTGACCAGTTCTTCATAGGGCAGGGCGCCGGGAACAATGGTTTCTCCAATGACGAATCCAGGGGTGCCCGTGATCTGTAGGGCCTCTGCAATGCTGTGGTTGATGCTGATATTGCGTTCCAGAACAGGGTTGGTCATATCTTTGGCCAGTTGCTGCTCATCAAGGCCGACCTGGGTGGCGATCTGAAAGATTCGCTCTTCGGTCAGTGTACCGCTATTGCGCATCAATGCCTGATGAAATGGCTCGTATTTACCCTGCATCATGGACGCCATGGCGGCTTTGGCGGCGGTATAGGAGGTTTCGCTCAGGATGGGGAGTTCTTTATAAATGACTTTCAAGTTGCCATCCATGCGTTTCAGGCGTTCCACTGTTTTCAGGGATTTCTTGCAATAACCACAGTTGTAGTCAAAAAATTCGATAATGGCTACGTCGCCCTTCGGATTTCCTCCAACGTAGCTAAAGCCATCTTCATATAGTCTGGTGTAATTGCTTTCCAGCATGGCGCGTTTGGTGCGGCTCTGCAGAATTTGAATGGCTTCGGGCAGAATTTCCGGATGCTGGAGAATGTAATCCCGGATCATTTTATTAATTTCCGCTTTTTGCTGCGGGGACAGGGAAGGCTCAGGTTCTTCTGCGAAAGCGGCAGAAGTCATTAGGCTAAATCCGATAAAACCGGCGGATATTTTTTTAATAAGGTTAGGCATAAATTACGAGGTACTTTCCAGTTTTTTATCTGATTTACGATTTTCTTCGCGTTGTTCGGTATCATTTTTCTTGCGCTGTTTGTCGGACATGTTGGATTCTGTGACAACCAGAATATCCTGCGCGCGGTACCAGTTGGGGGTATTCTTGGGTAGACTGTCCACGGCGTGGCGGGCATTGATCATCGCGCCGCGGAGATTGCCAATCAGAAGAAATCTTTCCGCTGTGGCATAGTATGTCATGGCCTCGTGATTCAGTCGATGCTGTGCCACGGACATTTGATGCCAGGCAAAGGCATTTTGACGATCCCGGGATATGGCGTATTCAAGATGTTGTACTGCTTCCTTCAGGAACTGGTCATCTTCCGTGGCGATCAGAGACTGGGCCAGGGATACCCGGATCAGGGATTCGTCGGGCAGGTTTTTCACAGCATTCTGATAAGGGAGAATCGATTCCCGCACTTTGCCATTCTCATAGAGAATCTGGCCTTTGGTTTCCCAGAAAAAGGGGTCATTCGGATATTCGCCCAACAAATCCTCCAGTTCTTTTAAGGCTTTCGCGGGTTCATGTTTCTGATGATAGGCAAAAGCCCGGGCGTATTTGCCGTACAGGCTCTGGTCTTTCAGTGGATATTTATTCAGAGTAGCATAAGGGGGCTTGAGGTATCCATAAAGCTTGGCTTGCAGACGTTTGAATTCATGTTCAATCGCGGCCGGGGTAGGTTTTTTGAAATAAGGAGATGTTTCGACCCGGTCACGTAATTTAGAAATCCGTTCACTGCTGACCGGATGGGTACCGGCGTAGGGATCGCGGTAGCGGGAAGACATCAGTTCCTGATCACCCAGATAATCCAGGAAGTCGATCAGACCGACGCCGGACTGGCCGGATTTTTCAAGAAATGTGAGGCCCGCCTGGTCTGCGGCGGATTCCTGCGTACGACTGTATTTCAGGAAAGTGCGGGTGCCAACCTGCTGTCCGCCGAGGATCAGCGCCATACCTGCATCACCGGCGCCGGCGGCAATGGCGGCGGCGCCCAGGACTGCGCCAATCAAACTCATGACGGTTGCGCTTTTGACGCCGTCAGAAAAGCGGGACAAATGGCCGCCCGTGATATGACCGGTTTCATGGGCGATCACGCCGATGACCTGATTGGCGTCCTTTGCCGTGATTAACAATCCGGAGTGGAGAAAAATATTCTGTCCTCCGGCGACAAAAGCATTCAGGCTGTCGTCATTGATCAGGTAAGTGCTGACCGCGTTTTTGTCGAGCTCTGCCGCATCGAAAATTGGTTCGGACATCATGCGGATGGTATGCTCGATCTCGGCATCACGCAGAATTGAAAGGCCGCCGCCGCTGCGGGCATAGCTGAAATTGCTGAAGCCTAATGTCACAATGGTGGTGAGGCATAACAGCCGATGGGCAAATGATTTTCTCAAATTTATATACATAGCGTCTACGTTAAATTGTGTTGCAGGTTCCGTCAATTCAATAAGGACAGCATGCTGTCACATTGTGGTGAAGTTAAGGCCGGAAACGAGACGTGGTTATCATCAAAAAAGGCCCGACGTTAGCCGGGCCTTTTCTAATTTAGCAGGTGTCGCTGAGCTCAGCCGAAAGTACGCTGCCACCAGCCGCTTTTCTTGGGCTCTGCGGGTTTGTCGCTGACATCCTTGGCAGGAGCTGGCTTCGGTGCCGCTTCCTTAGCCGCGGGGGCAGGGACAGGTTTTTCGACCGCTTTCTTTGGTTCCTTTTCAGGCGCCTTGTCAGAAGGTTTTTCAGCTGACTTTTCAGCAGGTTCCGCGGCTTTTCTACGGCTGCGGGCCTGTGGCGGATAAGGGCGTCGAACGGGTTTTTTCTCCGCCGCGTCTGTGTCTACCTTGCTATCAGGCTCTGTTTTTTCATCAGAAGATTTCGCACCAGCATCTGCTGAATCCGTTTCCGTCGCGCCTTCGGAGTCCGGCTTGCGACGGCTGCGGGTGCGTCTGCGCCGTTTGGGTTTTTCCTCTGTCGTTGCATCCGCAGGTTTGGCTTCGCTAGTCGGCTCGTTGTCGGAACCGCTGTCAGGAGTGACGGTCGCCTCTGCAGCTACGTTCTCTGGTGTTTCGGTGGTCGTATCCTGTGCATCCGAATTCCCGCCGCGACGGGAACGGCGACGCCGGCGACGTGGTTTGTTTTCCTGTTTTTCAGGAGCGGCATTTTCCGGGCGGTTGTCAGATGCAGTGTCGGGTGACTCATTATCTTCCTGATCGGTTTCACCTTGTGGACCACGGTCACGATTTTTGCGGTTCTCATTGCGTTGACGGTTACGCCGTTCATTGGCGGATTGTTCGCGATCCTGCCGTCCCTGGTGGGGTTCGCGATGATCGCGACCGGAAGATTTCTTCGGCTGTGCCACAGGCCGACGATCATTTTTCTTGCTGTCGGATACGGGAAGCTCAAGCCGGTAACCGGCTTCGGTCAGGCTGCTGTCAATGGCGACCTCGATGGCGAAATCATATTGTTCTTCCAGGCTGACCAGCTTGGCTTTTTTGTTATTCAACAGATAGATTGCCGTTTTTTCCGGTAGATAGATGGTGGCGTTTTTATTACGGCCTTTAATACCTTCTTCTTCCAGTGCCCGCAGGATATGCAGGACCTGTGATTCAACAGAACGAATGACACCCGCGCCTTCACAATGAGGGCAAGCGGTTGTGCTGGATTCCAGAACCCCGGCGCGTAGACGCTGGCGGGACATTTCCATCAGTCCAAAGCTGCTGATCCGGCCAACCTGAATACGGGCCCGGTCGGATTTCAGGCAATCTTTCATCTTCTGTTCAACGGCCCTGTTGTTGCCGCGGACTTCCATATCGATGAAATCAATCACAATCAGTCCGGCCATGTCGCGAAGACGTAGCTGACGGGCGACTTCTTCTGCGGCTTCCAGGTTGGTTTTGCGGGCGGTTTCTTCGATATTATGTTCTTTGGTCGCCTTGCCAGAGTTGACATCGATCGAGACCAGGGCTTCCGTCGGGTTGATGACGATATAGCCCCCGGATTTCAGCTGTACGATCGGGGAATACATGGAATCGAGCTGGCTTTCCACCTGATAACGATGCAGCAGCGGGATCGGGTCCGTGTAATGTTTGATCTTGCGGGCATGGCTTGGCATCAGCAATTTCATGAAATTTCGGGCGGTTTTATACCCTCCTTCACCTTCGACCAGGATTTCCTCGATGTCCCTGGTATAAAGGTCGCGGATGCTGCGTTTGATCAGGTCGCCTTCCTCATTGATAAGGACAGGGGCAACGGATTTCAACGTGCGTTCCCGAATTCCTTCCCATGTGCGGATCAGATAATCGAAGTCACGCTTGATTTCCGTCTTGGTCCGGTTGTGGCCAGCCGTCCTGATAATACAGGCGATGCCGGTTGGCATATCCAGATCGGACAAGATTTTTTTCAGGGATTTGCGTTCGCTGGCGCTGGCGATCTTGCGGCTGACGCCACCGCCATGCAGGGTATTTGGCATCAGAACACAGTAGCGTCCTGGCAGAGATAGATAAGTGGTCAAGGCCGCGCCTTTGTTGCCGCGTTCTTCTTTTACCACCTGAACCAGAACGATCTGGTTTTTCTTGATGACTTCCTGAATTTTATATTTACGACGCAGGCCTTTGGCGATTTTAATACGCAGTTTTTCTTCGGCTTCTTCGTCGTCAAGAACTTGAGAGCCGGCGATTTCGGTATCATCGTCATCGTCTTCGTCATGGTCATCGTCGCCGTTGACTTCCTTGACGTTGGATGGGGCCGTGTCTGCCACTATAATTGGCTCATCATCACTGTCATGATCGTCAGAGGTGACCTCTTCCGTGATGGTGTCCGGATCAGATACGCTTTCCGCCTTTGTCGTCGGTTTGTCATCGGACCCAGCGGCGTCATTTTCAGACGCTCCTGCGTGATCAGCTTCTGGGGCTTCTGCTGCAGATGCAGTTTCAGCTACTGATTCCGCAGGAACAATCCCTTCGGGAGTTTCTGTGTTGGCAGACGGGTCCTCAGTTTCAGCGGCCTCTTCAGCAGGGGTTTTTGGCGTCACTTCTGTGTCGTCTGTTTTTGCCCGGGCGGGTTTTCTGGCGCGTCGTGGGGCACGTTTTTTCGGTTTCTTCTCGACAATTTCTTCTTCTTCGATCTCTTCTTTTTCCAGAAGAGATTCATAAGCTGCTGTTTCTTCCGCGATCAGTGCTTCCCGGTCGGAAACCGGAATCTGATAATAATCGGGATGGATTTCGCTAAAGGCGAGGAAGCCATGACGGTTACCTCCATATTCCACGAAGGCCGCCTGAAGTGAAGGCTCTACGCGGGTGATTTTGGCGAGATAGATATTGCCTTTGATTTGTTTCTTTGCAGAAGATTCGTAATCAAATTCCTCGACTCTGTTGCCGTCGACGATCGCGACACGAGTTTCTTCCTCGTGTGTCGCATCGATTAACATTTTTAATGTCATTTAAGTTTTCTCCACAACCGTGACCGCTCAAACCTCTAATGCGGAATGCATTTTGATGGCGAGCTGGTTTCTGGCTGTTTAATAGGGTGGGGGTTATTTCAGCTGCGTCCCGAGACTTATGGAAAGCAAAAATCAGTCCAAATAGGTGTGACAGAAGGTCGACCTGTATAAACTGTTGAGGTGCTTTCATGCTATGGGCGCAAGAATTCATTTTCTTAATCAATTTGTGTGGAACCCGTATACGGGATTCTCAAGTTATTATTTTGACCCGTTTTTTTGGTCTCAAAAATCAGCATTAAAAAGCACATTTTTGACACGCAGGGTGTTCTAAACCCGGGGTCGTTTCTTTATTATCTCTTTTTTTGATAACGTTTATAACATAACCATAGTGGTGGCTATCTACAATAGCTAAAGCATTTATTTTTATATTTGATTAATGGAAAATTGCTAAAGTGACGACTTTCAGGTAAAAATTATGTTCGGTCATGCGAAAAATGATCCACGGGCAAGGTTAATTAAGATAGATAGAATTTTATGGCGAGGAAATTTAAAAGCAGCTGCATCGGGATTATATGTGCACTTTTGACTTTGGCGGGTTGCCTGTCTGTTGATGTGATCGCCACACATGCTGTAGCCGCCCCGCAAGTGGCCGATATTCGTATCGGTCAAAGTAAAAACAAAACCCGATTTGTCCTCGATATTAATCAAAACATTAAGTATAACGTCTTCACGCTCGCAAACCCTAACCGGGTGGTGATTGATATTACCGAAGTGACCTGGAAAAATAACACAGGCGGGGCTAAGGGGCGCGGCTTTATCGACCAATATCGGTACGGGTTGTTTAAACCCGGGACGTCTCGTATTGTTCTGGATGTAAATAAACCGGTGAATGTGGCGAATTCTTTCATGATCAAGGCCCGGAAAGGCAAACCCTATCGTTTTGTTCTTGATCTTAAAGAAGTAAGTAACAAAGCGTTTCAGGAAGCCTCGAAGCGACCGGTCAAACGCCGGGTGGCGTCCGCCCCGAAAAAACCACAACCGGCTGACATCAGAAGCCTGCGTACGAAAAAGCTGATTGTACTTGATCCGGGACATGGGGGGCATGACCCAGGGAACCTTGGCAGTACGAAATACCGGGGGTTCCCGGAAAAAACAGTGGTTCTGTCCGCAGCTCATACCATAAAAGAGGAACTTGAGAAGACAGGGCGTTATCAGGTTGTCATGACCCGCGATACAGATGTCTATGTCAAATTCCACAACCGTACCCGGATTGCCCATAATCTGCAGGCCGATCTGTTTATCTCTGTCCATGCAGACAGTTTCAAAAGCGCGAAAGTAAGGGGGGCGACGGTTTATACCCTATCGGAGCGTGCCTCTGACCGTGAAGCGGCGGCGCTGGCGCGGCGTGAAAATAAATCCGATATTATCGCCGGGATGGATCTTGAGGAAGAGATCGACATAGTTCAGTCAATCCTGATTGATCTGGTAAAACGGGAAACCATGAATTTGTCCAGCTCGTTCGCCAATGAACTGGTGCCACAATTAAAGAAGGTGGTGTTGGTGCGCACAAACCCGCATCGAACCGCTAACCTGATAGTTTTGAAGGGGCTGGATGTGCCGTCTGTTTTACTGGAACTGGGGTATCTGACCAACAGCCAGGACGCGAAAATGCTGATGCAGAAAGAAACTCAACGCAATATCGGCCGCTCTATAGTCAAGGCGGCGGATCGCTTCTTCGCCAGACAATATGCCACCTATGCAGAATGAAGATCAAACCCGATACGCCGCGTGATTGGAATATGGCGGGTTTTGCTTGCTTAGGACATGGGACTGCCATATTTATGCGTTATCAAAAGGAAAGTATGACAAGTTGGCTGGGATAAAGTTCATCGAATTATGGTAATGAAACGACGCAAATTATGGGTAAACCTGTTGGGTGGCGGGATCGCATTGCTGCTGATTGGCGCTGTCACGCTCGGCGTCGGTATTGTCTATGTATTGAATCATTATGGCAAGGATCTGCCGGATTATTCACAGCTGGAAAATTATGAGCCCCCGATCGTTAGTCGGATTTACGCCGGGGACGGCAGCCTGTTGTCGGAATATGCCAAGCAGAAAAGATTGTTCATTCCCATTTCTGCCGTGCCCCCGAAATTGATTCAGGCCTATTTATCGGCGGAAGACAAGAATTTTTACGAACACGGCGGCATTTCCTATATGGGGCTGATGCGGGCTGTATTCGTTAATATCAAGAATGTTTTTACCGGGCGACGGAAGGTCGGGGCCTCGACCATCACCCAGCAGGTGGCGAAAAATTTCCTGCTGACGGGCATTCAGACCTATGAGCGTAAAATCAAGGAGGCCATCCTGGCCTACCGGATTGAAAAGGCATTCACCAAAGACCAGATCCTCGAATTATATCTTAATGAGAATTACCTCGGCTACGGCTCTTACGGTGTTGCGGCGGCGGCCTTGAGTTATTTCAACAAACCGATTGATGAGCTGGAACTGGAAGAAATGGCCTATCTGGCAGCTGTGCCGAAGGCCCCGAATAATTACCACCCGATCCGCAAATACGACAAGGCTGTTGGGCGTAGGAACTGGGTGCTGAAGCGCATGGCTGAAGAAGGCTATATTACCGAACAGGAAATGGTCACAGCCCAGAACAAGCCTTTGGTGACGGCCAGCCGGGATCGTACCCGCACCTTCAAGGCGGAATATTTCACCGAAGAAGTGCGTCGGGACCTGAAACGTATGTTTGGTGATGAAGAGCTTTACGAAGGAGGGCTTTTTGTCCGGACGTCATTGCAACCGGACTATCAGGTGATTGCCGAGCGGGAATTGAAGAAGGGCCTGATCGTGTATGATCGACGTCATGGCTGGCGTGGTCCTGTAAGTCAAATTCCCTTGGCGAATATGATGTCTGAAGAGAGTAAACGCGAAAAATTGCAGGCCATCATAGACCAGGATATTCCTCTGGGCATCAAAAGCTGGCAACTGGCGCTGGTTACGGATGTTGCCGATGATCAGGCGACGATTATGTTGTCGGAAGGGGCGGGGGCTGTAATCCCGCTCGACGAAATGACCTGGGCACGGCCCTGGTTACCGAAAGAATACCTTGGTCCCAAGGTTGAAAAAGTCAGTGACGTCCTTAATGTCGGTGATGTGGTGGTGGTTGAGGAAATAGAGCGTGCTGATGATCCGGCAAAACCCGAAGCCACTGCGGCGGATGAAACCTCTGGCGTGGATGGTCTTGAAACCATTGATCTTGATCTACAGGCGCCTGCACGTCATTTTGGATTGCGGCAAATACCGGAAATCAACGGTTCCTTGGTCGCCATGGACCCACATACAGGTCGGGTCCTTGCCATGGTTGGAGGGTTTGATTACCAACGCAGCGAATATAACCGGGCAACCCAGGCCGAACGTCAACCGGGATCGGCCTTTAAGCCGTTTGTGTATGCGGCGGCCCTGGAACAGGGGTTTACCCCGTCAAGCCTGATCCTTGATGCGCCTTTCGTTATTGAACAAGGCTATGGTATGGGGAAATGGAAACCGCAGAATTCAAGCAATAAGTTTTACGGCGCCAGTACGCTGCGGCTGGGTATTGAAAAATCCCGTAACCTGATGACCGTACGCCTGGCGCAATATCTTAAGATGGACAGCATTGTCGAGATGGCGGAACGCATGAATATCATGGATGATATGCCTAAACTTTTGTCCATGTCATTGGGGGCGGGGGAATCTACTCTGCTAAAAATGACCACGGCCTACGGTATGGTGGTGAATGGTGGCAAGGAAATCACACCAACTTTCGTTGATCGTATTCAGGACCGCTATGGCAAAACCATCTTCCGAAATGACAGGCGCGACTGTCCGTCCTGTCAGGTTGAAGCCTGGAACGATCAGAGCGAACCCCAAATTCCTGATCCGCGCAAGGAAGTCATGGACCCGGTAACGGCATATCAGATGGTGTCCATGATGGAAGGCGTTGTACAACGCGGCACAGGGATACGCATTCGCGCCCTGAAGAAACCTTTGGCGGGAAAAACCGGGACGTCGGATGACAGCTTCGATACTTGGTTTATCGGCTTTTCACCGGATCTGGTGGTGGGGGTGTTTGTCGGCTTCGACAAGCCACGTTCTTTGGGAAAATATGAGGAAGGCTCGTCAGTTGCAGTACCAATTTTCCGGGACTTTATGAAATATGCAACAAAAGGCGCGCCAGTTATTCCCTTCCGGATTCCTGAAGGGGTCCGCCTGGTGCGGGTCAATCCGAAAACCGGACAACTGGCGGCCGTTGGCGAGAAAAACACCATTCTCGAAGCCTTCCGTCAAGGAACTTTCCCGACAAAAAATGGTGAAGTTCTTGACGGGATTAATTCTCTGGTGCAAACAAAGACCAAACTTCGCACCGGTACCGGTGGCATTTATTAATCTGATATATTTGGACGTATTTTATGAAAGCTGAAACGCAGACATTTGTCGATAAAATCAAGCAGTCGCTCGAACTGCTGAGGAGGCATCTTTGACTGGGATATCGCCCTTGATAGACTAGACGAACTGACCGCCCTTTCCGAAGACCCCGATCTTTGGTCCAACCCCACCAACGCCCAGAAACTGATGCAGGAAAAGAACCGGCTGGAACAGTCGATTAATCTGTGCAAGTCGGTTAATCAGGAGCTTAAGGATAATCTTGAGCTGATCGAGATGGGTGAGATGGAAGGTGACGACGAGGTGGTTGCCGAAGCAGAAGCCGCCATTGAAGCCCTGACGGCACGGGCCGGAGAAATGGAATTCCAGACCCTGTTGTCCGGGGAAGCGGACCCGAATGACACCTATCTTGAGATACATTCCGGCGCTGGCGGCACGGAAAGTCAGGACTGGGCCAATATCCTGCTGCGTATGTATACGCGCTGGGCGGGCGCGCATGGCTGTAAAGTTGAACTGATGGAGCAGCATAACGGCGAAGAAGCCGGGATTAAATCGGCGACCATTCAGATCAAAGGCGACAATGCCTATGGCTGGTTAAAAACGGAAAGTGGTGTTCACAGATTGGTGCGGATTTCACCTTATGATTCCGCCGCCCGTCGCCACACCAGCTTCGCCAGTGTCTGGGTCTACCCTGTGATCGACGATAACTTCGAGGTGGAAGTCAACGAGAGTGACCTGCGTATTGATACTTATCGCGCATCGGGGGCCGGGGGGCAACATGTCAACACCACCGACAGTGCGGTGCGGATCACTCACGTCCCGACCAACATCGTTGTACAGTGTCAGAATGATCGGTCTCAGCATAAAAACCGCGCAACCGCGATGAACATGCTGAAAGCGCGGCTTTATGAGGCTGAGTTGCAACGGCGGGAAGATGAGGCCAACGCGACCCATAGCAGCAAGTCGGATATTGGCTGGGGTCACCAGATTCGTTCTTACGTATTGCAGCCTTATCAGATGGTCAAGGACTTGCGCACCGGCGTTGAATCCGGTCAGCCAGACAAGGTTCTGGATGGCGATCTGGATGAGTTTCTTAATGCGGCGCTTGCCGCCCGGGTGCATGGCAGTTCCGATGAGGTCGATGATATTGACTAGGCCAGGCCTCTATTGAATGTGAGAAAAGGGAGCCTACAGGCTCCCTTTTTTATTGGCTGGAGTGTATCTTTTTTGGTTTACCTTATTTCAGGCCCAGGACTTCTTTACCCTGAATGAAATTCACGTCCACTGGAATATCGGCGGCTTTCAGGCGACCCAGGTCGGCTTTCAGAGTCGGGCTCATGATGCCTTTGGTGTGGAGAAGTTCCATAGCCCGGTCATAATCGCCGTCGCCTTGAATGGTCAGCAGGATATTGCCAAGGCTGTTCATTGCCTCGACGAATTTTTCCTGATCAACAACATAGTAACCGTCTGCATTTTTGGCAAAGGCACCTTTCTCGAGGAAATAGTTAAACCGGATCATATTGGCCTTGCCGTGGGCAGAAGAGGCGCCGAAGCGGCTGGAGCGGAAGATGCTGGCGACAAAGGTGACGTAATAATCCATCATCACTCCTTCCGTAATCTCGCCTTTTTCATACAGTTTTTTGATCATATAAAGACCGAGCAGATCAGCCTTGCCTTCTTCATAAGAGGAGGCCGCGTCCTTCAGGGCCAGACGTACCGGTCCTTTTCCGGTCAGGGTCTGTTTGATGCCCAGTCCGTGAGAAACCTCATGAAACATGGTGTTGGAGAAGAAAGCGTTAAAGGTTACGTGTTTGCGCTGTTCCGGCGCGATCAGCTGTTCTGAAATTGGCAGCAGGATTTTGTCAAATTTTGCCCGCATGGCGTTTTTGAGTTGCAGTCGCCGGGTGCCTTTCTTGAGTTGAACTTCTTCATCATTGGGCAAATTGATGGCGATGGTTTTCGACCCGGCATTGGTAAGGCCGCTGTAATAAACCGCATCATAGGCATTGAGGTCGGAGTCGGTCCCCGGCGTTTCCGCCTTGTATGCGTCTGATACCGGTAGACCTTTCTGCAATTCCGGCAAAACGGCGGTGAATTTCGCCAGTTTCTCGCTCCATACCGGGTCCTTGATCAGGATGTAAGTTTCATATGCGGCGCGATAGCCATAGAGCATGTCTTCGTAGGTTTCAATGGCGCCGATCACCAGTTCGACCGGGTTGGTCTTCATATCCATCCAGGCAAAGTCGCTGGGTTGATAATTGTCCGTCTCAATGGCGTCGGCGCGCAGCATCAGATAATTCTTGAATTCTGGATTATCAGCGAGGGTGGCGGCCTGGCGCAAGATGTCTGCGGCTTTGGTGAGCTGGGCTTTATAAATCACGTGATAAGGAACAACAGTGAGTTTGCCCGCCTCATCTCGGCGCAGTACACTATAGAGTCCAACTTTATCTGGGTGATCGAAGGCTTCGAATTCCTCTTTGGTGATGTCGGCAGGGTAGAAATTGGCTCCAAGTGGCTTTTCACCAACCCCTTTTAAAAACGGCTTGTCGCCATCAAGGCGGTCCCATGGGCCGTAATTTTTCAAAACAAAGGCCTTGGCTTTTGGATCAGAAATACTATTGAGCAGGGCTTCCTTATCGCCGTAAGTTTGTTGCCAGAACAGCTCATCCATGATTTTTGCCGCGTCTATGAGCAGGCTGACCATTTGGCGTTGATTGTCACTTAAATGGCTCAGGTCACTGGTCAGGGTAAAGTCGGTGTAAATATCTGCGCGTTTTTCGGCGGCTTCTGATATCCAAGGGTTCTCCGAGGTTGCCACGGGCTTGTCTGTGCCGCTGTCGCCGCAGCCGGAGAGCGCCATCAGGGCGGTTGCTGATACAGCGGTGAGAAGAGTTTTGAGTTTTAATGTCATTTTTGATCCCGATTTTTTGATTATTTTTGAAATCAGAGTGTTGCAGAAAAACAGCTGTAGTTCAAAGGGAAAAGTCATGGTTGTACGGAGGTATTTTTTCGGATAAAGGCCAAGGCAACCAGCCAGAAAAGACTGGTGGTTTATTACATTTGGCACTATTTAGGCTATTTAAGCCATTTTTCAGACTTTTCCGTGTCGCTTTCTTTGGCATTTACCCATCTCGCGCCTGTCGAAGTCTGTTCTTTTTTCCAGAAAGGGGCGTCTGTTTTGAGCCAGTCCATGATAAATTCGGCAGCCTCAAACGCGGCTTCCCGATGAGCGGAAAGAATGACCACCAATACAATCTGGTCGCCGGGATACAGCGGGCCATAGCGGTGAATGACCGTGCCGCCCTGCAATGGCCATCGTTTCCCGGCCTGGACGCAAATTGTCTTAAGTTGTTTCTCCGCCATGCCGGGGAAATGTTCCAGGGTCATTTGGTTGATTTTCTGGTCACCATGAAAATCACGCACCAGTCCGGTAAAGCTGACAACGGCCCCGACATCGGTGCGGCCTTGCGTCAACTCATTGATTTCTGCTGCAATATCAAAATCATCTGATTGCACGAGGACTTTCATGGTTATCCTCCGGTCATGGGCGGAAAGAAGGCGACTTCCCGGCATCCTTCAAGGGAATGGTCCAGCCCGACATAAGCCTGATCAACGGCGACGCGGATAACGTCCATATTCTCAAACGCAGCAACATACTGGGGACCCTGTGTCGTCAGGTGGTCGATCAGGTCAGCGACGCTGATGATATCCGCGGGCAGGTCACGGGTTTCACAACTGTGTCCGATGGTTTCCCGAAGACGCGCGAAATAAAGAATTTCCATGTTCTTACTCCATCATATGCCGCAAGCCGGTTCTGAGGTAATCATATCCGGTGTAAAGTGTTATCAAGGCCGCCACCCATAGACAAATATTGCCAATCATAACAGAAGGAATAATGTCTGGAGAGGCTTCGCCGACCAGCAGGAAGCCGAGCGCCAGCATTTGCAGGGTGGTTTTCCATTTGGCAAGATAGGATACAGGAACGCTGACCTTCAGATCGGCGAGGAATTCCCGCAGGCCTGAGACGGCGAATTCGCGACACAGGATGATCACAGCGGCAATCACGGCAAGGTCTTCGATCCGCTTGAAGGCAACCATCATCAGAAGAGCTGCCGCGATCAGCAGCTTGTCAGCGATCGGGTCCATAAATTTACCCAGTGCGGACGACATTTCATATTTTCGCGCCAGATATCCATCAAAAAAATCGGTGACGCCGGCAATGGTGAAAATGGCAAAGCCGATCCAGTTGGATTTAGTGCCGTCCAGATAAAAAGAACCGACGATCAAAGGGATCATCAGGATACGGGAAAAGGTCAGCAGGTTGGCGAAATTATACATGAGTACCCAATATATGTTTGGCAAAGAAAACCTGAAAACACTTATACGGGATCAGGGCGGCTCGAACAATAGAGAAGTCAGACCAGCCGGGGTATTTACGCATCTTCATGGAAATAGTTGTAAATGGTTTGGGCCAGGGACCGGCTGATGCCGGTTACTTTTTGCAAATCCTCCAGGGCAGCTCCTTCGACGGCCTTGGCGGAACCGAAATGCAGCAACAGGGCTTTCTTACGGCTGGGGCCAATGCCAGGCAGGCCGTCAAGAATGGATTTTTGCATATTTTTGCCCCGTTGCTGACGATGACTGCCAATGACAAAACGGTGGGACTCATCCCGTAATCTTTGCAGGAAATACAAGGTTGGGTCCGTTGGGGGAAGTTTGAACGGGGCCTTGCCCGGCAGATAAAAATCTTCGCGCCCGGCATTGCGGTCCGGCCCCTTGGCGATTGCGACGAGAGGAATACCTTCCAGGCCCAGTTCTGCCATGATTTCCTGCACGGCGGAGAGCTGCCCTTTACCGCCGTCAATGAGCAGCAGGTCCGGCCATGTGGGGCTGTTGCGATCCGGGTCTTCTTTAAGCTGGCGTTTAAAGCGCCGGGTCATGACTTCGCGCATCATGGCGAAATCATCTCCGGGCGTAAGGTCCGTAGATTTGATATTGAATTTGCGGTAGCTGTTCTTGTCAAAACCTTCCGGACCCGCAACCACCATGGCGCCGAGGGCATTGGTGCCGGATATATGACTGTTATCGTAGATTTCAATCCGGTTGGGAATGCCATCAAGGTCAAACAATTCTGCAACGCCAGCGAGAAGCTTCTTCTGAGAGGATGTCTCCGCCAACCGTCGTTGCAGAGCCTCCTTGGCGTTCTTTTCCACCATATGGAGCAGGCTCAGTTTATCGCCACGCTGGGGAAAAGATATTTTAACTTTGCGCTCGGCTTTGAGGCTCAGGGCTTCTTCCAACAGGGAGCGCTGTGATATGTGGCTGTTGATCAGGATAAGCCGGGGCGGGGGTTTGTTGTCATAAAACTGCGATATGAAAGCCGGCAGCACATCAGAAATGCTTTGGTCTTTATGATGGCGGGGGAAATAGGCCTTGTTGCCCCAGTTCTGTCCGGCGCGGAAGAAAAATACTTGAATACAGGTCTGTCCGCCCTGTTGAACGCCGGCGATTATATCCGCTTCGTCCACATGCCCCTGATTGCCATCCTGTCGGGATTGTACCGCGGCCAGAGCTTTCAGGCGGTCCCGAAGCAACGCCGCCAGTTCATAGGACTGTTCGGCGCTGGCCTGTTCCATTTTGTGAGTGAGGTCATCTTTGATGGCCTGACTGCGTCCGCTGAGGAAATCGTCGGCGGAGTGGACCAGATTGCCATATTCAGGGAGTGATATCTTGTCAACACAAGGCCCGGCGCACCGTTTGATCTGATACAGCATACAAGGCCGCGTGCGGCTTTTATAGACACTGTCAGAGCAGGTGCGCAACAGGAATGCCCGTTGTAAAATGTGCAGGCTGTGGTTTACCGCCTGAGCCGAGGCAAAGGGGCCATAATAAAGACCTTCCTTTGTCTTCGCGCCGCGATGTTTCTTGACCTGTGGCGCCGGATGGGACGTATCGATCATAATATAGGGAAAGCTTTTGTCGTCGCGCAGCAGGATATTATACGGCGGTTTCAGCCGTTTGATCATGTTGGCTTCAAGAAGCAGAGCTTCTACTTCCGTATGTGTTGTAATGAATTCCATACTGCGGGTCAGGTGAACCATACGGGCGATACGGTATGACAGGCCGCTGAGATTGGTGTAATTGGCAACCCGGTTTTTCAGGCTCTTTGCCTTGCCGACATACAGGACATTACCAGCGTCATCCATCATCCTGTAAACTCCCGGTTTCCCCGGGAGGTTCTTGACATATGTTTTGATGATTTCAACGCCGTCGTTCATAGATGTAATATCAGGTAATGGGTTGTGAAACTGCTTCTTGTATAAATAGCGAACATCACCACCGCGACGCAAACTATTTATCTTTGCATATGTCACGCTGCCGTAACGGTATAGTAAACAAATGGTAAATATCCTTCAGAATCAAAGACTAATCTTTTTCGCTTCTGGCGCAAAAAAAACTATCCACGAAAGCTGTGGATAAGTCCGTGTATAACATTGGTGTTACACAGTGATGAGGGCAGGAACATTGGGGTTAGACCTTATTGCCTAATTTTTGTGCAAAATTTACAAGTTATTGATTTATATAGACAAAAATAAAGTCAACAGGCATTTGGAAAGAAAAAACCGAGGAATGTTTCGGAACGAAAAGATTGCATTTATTAATGTTTTGCTGCTGTGCACAAGTATAGGCGGTATTGCGCTTTAATACTGATATAACAATGTATTACAAAAGCTGATACATAATACATAATACATAATATAAGAATATATTAATGTTTATTGGGCCCGTGAACGCTCGATTTCAATCCCTACACTGGTGGTGTTTTTAATGGCTTCGAGTTTTTCAACGCGCACCCGAACACAAGAAATACGATCATCTTGTAAACTCATCGAAGCAATATTTTCGGCCAGGGTTTCCACGAGATGGACATGTCCTGCGGCGACAATCGCTTCAATATCCTTGGCGATCTTTTCATAGCAAACCACATTGTCAATATTATCCTGTAAACCTGTGGGGCCCTCTATGACGGACAAGTCGATATTGACGCGTATTTTTTGGGGGGATTGTTTTTCATGATCATAGATACCGATATAGCTGTCCAGCATAAGGTCACGAATAAAAACGTGCCGGGTCGCACGAGCAGCATCCGCGTAGCGGGGAAGTGGGGCCAGGTTACTTACTGTCATGTGTTTTTATCCGATCACCGGTCAATCAATGCTTAAGAACAACGGCCACTTTTCTGGCTGCGCATCCCTTAGTTAGTATGAATGGCTCAAATGCGCAATTACCTTTTACGGATTTCTTAGCTGACAAGGTTTGTTTGTGATGCCAGATAAAGCAAATAACCGACATAAAGCCCTATAAATAATACGCCCGTCATACGGTTTATTTTCCATTTTCCCATGGCATAGGGCACGAGAAGCAGGGAAGAGGCAAGGAATATCCAGAAATCAACCTGCATGAACTCGTCTGGAATATTAATCGGGGCGACCAGGGACGTAATCCCCATGATGGCGAGTATATTAAACAGGTTGCTGCCAATAATATTTCCCATGGCGACATCGCCATGTTTGTTGCGGGCTGCCGAAATCGAAGTGACAAGTTCAGGCAGAGATGTACCAATGGCGACGATCGTCAGGCCGATGACCGCTTCTGACACACCGACTGTCCGGGCAATAGTGATTGCGCCGTTCACCAGAATATGGGCGCCAAAAATTAACCCCGCCAGACCAAGAATAATGGTGAAAATGGAATAAAACAAAGGTGCTTTCTTGATCGGGGTTTGTTCCAGGTCCTGTAATGCATGGGCGGCGAATTGAGTTTCTTTCCTCATAATGGCGGCGTTGCTTTTGGCCCGGCGTACAGCATACAGCAAAAAGGCGGCCAGCAAACTGACCATGAGGAGACCTTGCCAAATGTGCAGCGGGGCAAAAAAGCTCAAGCCAATCAGCAAGACTGTCGCCAGGAGCATGAAAATCAGATTATGCCGTATTTCATCGTCATCACAGACGAAAGGATAGAGCAGTGCCGGTACCCCAAGGACCATAAGAACATTGGCAATGTTACTGCCGACGACATTACCAAGGGCCAGATCGGCTGCACCGGACAGAGCGGCATCGACACCAACAACGAGCTCCGGGGCGGATGTACCAAAGGAAACCACGGTGATTCCAATCACAAGTTTACTGACATGCAGGCGCTCCGCGATAGCGACGGCGCCGTCAACCAGCTTATCTCCCGCTATCACCAAGAGGATAAGGCCTCCTATGACTGAAAAATATTCCACTTTTTATCCTGTCGTTTGATATTGCACTACGGGAGGACAATGTAGATCTTTAAGGCTTATTTGCAAGGTTATTTTCTGGTGTAATTTCATGACATGCCGTGTAACAAAGTCAGGCTGTCCTCACTTAAGCAGAAGCTGGCGGGAAGGGGGCCGCCGGGGTCGCCGTCAATCTGGAGACACGCGGGACGGTCGGATTCTATATATACTGCGGTTGCGGTAACTGTCGTGACCGAGGGGGTGGACGGAATTTGATTACGCAACATTTTCCAGGCATAAACAAGGGCGGCGCGACGACCGATTTCGGGCATCATGACCACTTGAAATTCGGGGTGTGACAGGTCTGCTTGGGGGGCGCAGAGAAAACGACCGCCATAATATTTTCCCTTGGACAGGATCGCTGCGCCGACCTTATAGGTCACTCCCTCTATCGTAAGGCGATAGGTCACAGGGGAGCGACACAGGACTTGTTTGAGGAATGACACTGCATAAGCGGCTTTGCCGAGATGGTTTTTGAGGCGCAGATTGACGTTATGAACGCTTTCTGCATCTGGTCCGACGCTGGCCATCAGGCCAAAGTAAGCATCGTCGGCGCCATCCTTTCTCTGAACAATTCCAAGATGGCTACGCTTATAATGATTCTGCAGGATGGGCCGGGCGATGGTGGCCGGTTTTTCATTCGGTAATATTTCTTTGGCCAGTACATTTGCAGTGCCCAGTGGTATAATGCCAAAAGGAATGGGAGAGGGGTACAGGCCGGCAAGGACTTCGCGTATGGTGCCATCTCCACCGGCGGCACATATGACATCATATGCGCCTTCTTTATAGTGTCGGGCAAGTGCAGTGGCGTGACCCGGCGCTGTCGTGGTTATAATATCTATTACGTGGCCGGCTGTTTCCAGTGCATTTTTTACCTGATCCAATAGGCGGGTCTTTTTCTGACCCGCCTGGGGGTTATAGATGATGACGATGCGCATTGCGCTGTTCACGGCATTTGACTGTCTATAGCTTGGAAAGCATTTCTTTGGCTTCGTCGATTTTTTCGAAGTCAGGGTCTTCTTTCAGCAAGCGGGTCAGAATTTTACGGGCCTCTTCATCCTGGCCGGTTTCCAGCAAGGCTTTGGCTTTTCCGATAGTGAAGAGGGATCTGTTCTTCTGGTCATTTGTCGGCAACAGGGCCAAGGCCTGATTGAAATGATCAATCGCTCTGGCCGCTTGTCCCTGTTTCATCAGGACCTGAGCGAACGTATCCACGACCTCCGGTATGTTGGGAGCCATATCAAAAGCTTTTTGAGCATGTGTCAATGCCTGATCATTTTCACCTTCACCGAGATAGATATTGGCAAGGTTGTTATGGGCATGCAGTAAAAGTTTCGGTTTTTCTGTCACGGTGATCAGCAAGTCATACTGTGCCTTGGCATTGGCCATATCTTTTTTATGAAGATAAAGATCGCCGAGGAACTGTTTGGATTCCGCATTGTCTTCGTGCTGGTCCGCCCAGTTTTTGGTGACAGATATGGCCAGGTCTACCTGATTATTCTGGGCCAGATTACGGGCATACAGCATATTAATCATGCCATTATCCGGATATTGCCGATAAATAGGCTTCAGAATATCAATAGCGGATTTGGGGTCGCCCAAATTGGTTTTTAAACCGGCTTTCAGAATACTGACCTTGACCGCATCTTCTTCGGATCCGGGGCGAATAATATTGAGTGTTTTTTCAGCTTGTTTGTACCGCCCAGTAGAAATATATAATTTGGCCAGTTCAAGTTGGTTTTCATAATCATTTGGCAGCAGGCGGTCCAGTTTTTCTAGTGTCGCCTGGTATTTAACCTGGTCCTTGGTGAGCAGATAGCCTCGCAGCAAATATTTCATCGCAGGGATGTTGTTTGGTGCTTTTATCGTAACGCGCTCAAGAGTTTCAACAGCCCTCTGGGCTTGACCACTCCGCAGGTATGCCTTGCTGGCGATCAGTTGATAGATACCTGTGGACTTCAGGTTTCTTGGCATGTCATCAAGAACTTTCAAGGTGTCCTGAGGTCTGCCAAGAGTATTGTAATAATCTGAAAACAGGAGTTTGTTCTCCGGTGCGGCGTCTGGTGCGTTAATGGCATTGTCGACGATTGTTTTGACCTCGCTATATTTCTTTTCTTTAATCAGGTCTTCCAAAATAAGTTTTCCGGCCCCAATATCACTTGGATCAAGTTCCAGGGCCTGACGCGCCAGTGCCTCTGCTTTTTCATTATTTCCACGCATTTTCTGGAAAATCGCATAGCGCGCCCGGACTTCTGCCACATTGGGCGCGACTTCGATCGCGCGAGCAAAGTCAGCATGCACTGCGTCAGTTTTTTTCAATATGCTATTTAATACTGCAGACATGGTCCATGGCTTGTAACTATCAGGTGTGGTCGCTTTATATTGTTCTATATATGATGCGGCGCGATCAAGTTGCCGCACTTGCAACGCTTTGCTGACCAGATAATATAAGTCTTGTCCCGGTTCTTTTTCTTCTGTTTCCTTACTAAGGGCTTCTTCCAGGTTTTTGAACCCTTCCTCGTAATTTCCCTGGGCAATTTGCAGAAGAGCGGTGTTTTTCAGGAAAGATGAACTGTTTGGCCGTTCTGCAGCCAGTTTTTGGTAAGCTTCCAAAGCGACATCAACTTTACCAATTTTTGCCGATGCAAGTGCGACGAGGTTAAGCATTTCACTATCGGTTTGTGAAGTGCTGGTCTGTCCGGCATCAGCAAGTAATTGGGCGGCGCTTTCAGCTTCCCCAAGTTTTAATTTTGTTGCAGCCAATAATTTAAGAGACGGTATAGATCCGGTTTTGCTATAGAAGTTACTAAGTTTCTGGTGAGCGTTTTCCAGATCATCGAGGAAATAGGAGCTGGCGCCATTCACAAGGATAGCGTCCAGATTTTCAGAAGATTTGGCCAGTACGGCGTCGCTTAATGTTTTTGCCTCATCATATTTTTTTTCCATCAGGGAAATATTTGCCAGCAAAGTCTTGGCCCGGAGATGGTCTGGATATTGTTGGGTAATTGGTGAAATCCATTTGCGGGCTATTTCTAGCTCTCCCTTTAAAAGATGCGTATAGCCGAGTTCCATCTTATATTGTGGGTATTGCGGAAACTTCTCGACAAGACGGCTATAGACTTTATTGGCCTCGTCCAGTTTATCCTGGCGGATAAGCAGTTCACCTTTTACGGATAAGTTCTGGCGTTGGTCCTTAACGATTTCATCTGCCTGAGAAAGCCAATCAAGTGCCACTTCCAGTTTTCCTGAAAGGGCCGTAAGCCAGGCTTTGGTGATAAGGACGCGTGTGTTTTGCGGGCTGAGACGGAGGGCTTCATTAATGTAGTTCTCCGCGTTATCCATGTTTTTGATAAACAGTGCAGGGTTAGTGCGATCACGAGTGGCAATATAGGCCCGACCCACAACTTCAAACATGAGGGCATTTTCTGAGCCCTGGAGGAGTTCGCTTTCAAATTCAGAAATAACCTTGCCGGGTTTTCTCTGATAGAGCCAAGATTCAGCCAGCTTATGTTTTAGGAACTCTTTATTATAGCCCAGAGACACGGCCTTGTTGTAGGCAATCTCCGCTGCGGCGCCGTCTTCCAGATCAAGGAAGATGTTTCCCCGGGTGACCTGAAGTTCTGCATTCTTGGGATAGTATCGGATCGCGGTCGCCAATTCGAAGAGCGCCCGGCGACTGTTTCCTGTGGTATGGGCTTCATAGGCGCCATCCAGATAGGCATTTTCTGTTTTAATTTCTTCCTCAGAACAGGCGGTCAGACACAAAGCAACAATGAGTGCCAGTATCTTATGTGATGCCTTAATGGTACGCCACCCACTGTACAGTGCGGCCTTTATTGTATGTGAAGCGATTTTATTACGCGCCAGGAAAATTATATGTTGTCCCATAGTATCTATTCTACCCAATATATTTATGTGCAAACTCTGGATTAATCTAATCCGTTTTCTTGGTTCTAGTCTTAAAATATGAAGAAACAGCTAAACTGTTTATCATTAGGACAGATTATGGTCTGAAAATCAAGAGTAGGGGGAAAACAGGGTGTCAGATTTTTTTACAGTTTTTATTTTTTGATAATATTGTATTTATAACAAATACTTAGGTTGTATTTTGGTCATCGGATAGGTATTTGAAAGGACGAGCGGGCTAAAAGTGTCGGAATTCTTTACATATTTGAGTTAAAACCTGTGTCCAAGAATTTTAAATAAGGTTTTTTTTTGTAATAATTATTTTAATACAATGACTTATGTTTTTTGGCACGGGGGTTGCATAGGTTGGGATGAGAATTAGAAACAGGGTTCTCGTTGTAACATTGAGAACGAACTGTTTTGGATTAAAACTAATTTTAAAGTATTCTTTAATTAGAGTTAAATGGAGAGAATAAAATGAAAAATAAGATTTTGAAAACACTGTTGGCTGGCGCCGCTGTAGCAACAATGGGTATTGCTTCTGCACAGGCTGGTTACGATACATCAACACCAGGTTTTCTGTGTGAAACTGTTGCAGAGTGTGACTTGGCGAGCACTACACCTTCCGCACCTGGTTCAAATTCATCCAACGATACATGGGGTGTAACAACCATTTCTGCTATCGAGCCTCTGAATGCAGGACCATTTGATCCAGCACTCTGGACAGAAGGTGAAGATGGCGACATCCTGTTTACATATTTCCACGGTTTTGAAGACAAAAAAGTTTTCGTAAACAGCCCGACTTCAACAGACATCTATTCTGTCGGTGGTATGGTTGATATTTACCGTATCGATGCAGCGACATTGGCCGGGATTGATCTGACTGACCAGGCTTCAATCGAAGCCGACCTTGCAGCGCTGACAAAATATCTGGAATTGAGCTTCATTCCTGGTTGTAGCAGCATCGTAGCCCCTGCGGCAACATTGTGCGGTAACTTTGATTTCGATACTCTGAACGGCGTATCAAGTGGTTCTGCAGTAGCAACCGATGGTACTGCGATGGCAAAATACCCTGAAATCTTTGAATTCGAACAGTCAATTGAGCCTTGTGGTTTGAATGTTAACTGTAACGGCACTTCCTTTAACCTGGTCGTTCGTAGTGGTTCTGCAACAACTACTGCACTTCCTGCACCAGGTGCACTTGGTCTTCTGGGTCTTGGCCTGGTTGGCATGGGTCTGGCGGGTCGTCGTCGGAAAGCCTAATAAGTCTGATCCTGATATTATAAATATCGGGACGACACAGAATGAAGAAAGGGACGGTTTTTACCGTCCCTTTTTTTTGTGTGAAGATTGAAAAAAGTGTCAGGAAAGATAACTGAACTTGCGCTCATAATCTAGGGTCTGACCGTAAGGGAAGTCCTCATATGACCAAAGCTTGATATCTGTTGAGGCAAACAAGGTTTCATCTTGATTGATCAGATCCGGGCAAATGACATCGGTGCTCTTAATTTTTCGTCGAAGCTGAACATGCACTAAACCGGGGCTGTCTGCTTCAACCCGGAAAGCACCGGTAATCTTGTCAGCAAAATCATGGTTCTGATAAAGGCTGTCTTTTACAGCGCCAATATGCAGTCCTGTTTTTAACCTGTCCTTATGACGCCCGCGGATACAAATTAATGGCATGTTAGGCAACTGAGGTATGGGTAAACCAAGGGCTTGAAAGGGGGCCTTTATTTCACCCGTTTCCAATAAGCGGGCCTCGTCTCCGGTTTGGTAGCGGAACAAGGGAACAGGTGTGTCTTTATCCAACAGGCTTACCAGCAACTCGCCAAAGCCGTCGCTGTCACGGTCTGGGGTTTCCATATAATGAGCGAGTGGATTATAGGCAAACAGCATGGGAAGAGGGTCTTTAGGACTATTACATCCGAATAAGGTTCTCAAAAGAACGGGATTGTTGTTGATGGCCCGTCTCAGAGCAATGGTTTCCAGTGTCTCAAAACAAAGATTTAAGCCCAATTCACCAACACCCATGGAGGACCCGATGATACCCGTAGCCGGGTTGTCGGGATTTATATGAAGCTTTGAGCCAACATAGTCGCGAAATTTTTCGCCAAAGGTTTCTTCGCCAATGATCAGATGTTTATGTATTTTCTTCCAGTCGACGTGCCAATGCTCGGCCTCATCAAGCAGGACCTTCAGGAACAAAGGGTCGCAGGTAATGATAATCTGATCATGATAGGGGGAAAATTTTCGAATAAGAGCCAGGGCCATATCTTCCCGCACACTGACTTCTGCCTGAGTGACTACATTTGAGGGAAACCGTACGCCCATGGGCAGACAATTAACGAGTAATGTTTTTTTCTCATCTATGTTGAAAACACCTTGTAAGGCAAGGTCAATCATATCTGGTGTGGATTTACGTTGTTTACGGGTGGTCAGGCCATAAGCAAAGTTACCACTATGCCCGGAACTGGTCAGAACGCCGCTGAGCGCATCAAGCGCACCAGGGCGACATAAATCTTCAAGTTCAAATCGATTGAAGGTATTTTCTTTCGCCATTTTAAAGGACAGCTGACTGTAGTCTTCACTAGATGAGACAGCCTCTGAATCGATTCGGGCTTCATCGAGTAACTTTTTAAGGGCAGGAGAGGATTTTTTCGCCGATTTGAAGCGTTGCACAAGTTTTTTTTCTCCCAGCTTTTTCAAGCCTTCAGGAGTGGATTTTTCCAGCATTTTGAGCTGTATTTTCCGCTGTATTTTTTTGATGAATTGTTGTGCCATGATCCTATGTGCCGAGAGTTGTTCTCTTTTTTTTATATGCGATTAAAGAAGGGTTTTTCATCCTTACATTAAAGTGAATATTTTAAGAGACTGTTAATGTCTATGGCGTAAATTTATATTAGATTTAGCAGAACTTTATAGACCTAATAATGGGTGAGCTCCAAAGAAAAACATTTTCTTTCCAATTGAGTTAGATAATATGCCTCAGATAGCTGCAAAAGCAGAAAGTTACAGAAAAAGTGAAAGTGTTGAGGCGAGGATGAAGAGTGGGGTGACGCCAGACACAGTTAAAAAAAGGTTCTGGGATAAAGACGTCGCTTTCCCCAGTCGTTTAGTGGAAAACATGCGAGAATTGCAAAAACTTTATCAATTACGGTATGATGTATACTGCCTGCAAAAGGGTTTTCTCAATCCTGAACATTATCCTGATAATTGCGAAATAGATGATTTTGACCGGCATTCATTGCATTTCGGTGCCTTTGACGACCTGGGAAATGCTTTGGGCACATTACGGCTGGTACGTAATTCAGAGCTGGGTTTTCCTATGTTGGGGCATTGCAAAATTGATGACCCTGATCACATTCCTGAAACGGCTGGTGAAATATCCAGATTAGCAGTCAGCAAAATGATCCGCAAAAGGCAAGATGACGGTGATTACGGGATGGCTGTTGCCAATGCGCCGATAGATGCGCCTCTTGGAGCCCCCAAAGATAACCGCAGGCGGCATCGTCCTGATATTGTCGTGGGGCTCTATAAAAGTTTGTATCAGGAATCAAAGCGCAGCGGTATTACCCACTGGATAGCAGCGATGGAACCCAGTTTGTTGAAACTGTTAAGACGGTTTTATTTTAATTTCGAAGCGATCGGGCCAGAGGTGGATTATTATGGACCCGTGCGACCTTATATGGTTTCCTTGAATAATGTTGAAGACCAGGTTTATAAAAGTTCGAAACCTTTCTACGCCTCTTTTGTTAAAGGTTTGCCTCCCGAACTCATCCGTCATCCGGTCTCCTAGTCTTTTATTAAGATTCCGGGACTATGGTCATGATGTATTTAGCAAAATGACACGGATAACATAATGCAGGCGCAAGCAAGCTCTCTTTCTTCTTCGGTTTTTAAAAAGTGGTTTGATCTATTAAACCGCTATCGCTTTCTTTGTCTTACAGTTCCTCTTATCCTGTGTTTTCTCTTCGCTTGGGGGGGGCTGTCCCTTCGGGAGAATAGCGATGGGCGTATATTCTTTGCGCCCGAAAGTGATGAACGTCAGACACTGTTATCCCTGGAACAAAATTTTACCGAAAGCAACAGCCTTTTGTTGGTGGTTAACACCGATGGTGCAGACCTGTTTGAGCCTCGGGCGTTGGAAATTCTTCTCCGGCTTACCGAGCAGGCCTGGCAGATCCCCTATGTGACGCGGGTGAATTCCTTAACCAATTTTCAGAGAGTTTCCTCCGAGGAGGATGAAATCGTCATTACTTCTCTGATTACGCAAGAAATGCTGGCATCTCCTGCACAAATTGATGAAGCCCGCGTCTATGCGCTGTCAGATCAGGACCTTTTGGGGCAGATAATTTCTGAAGATGGAAAAACGGCTGCGATTGCATTGAATGTTGCGGCCCCAAGAGGGGACAGCGCGGTTTTGGCGGAAATCATGGCTGCTGTGAAGAATTTGAAAAATGAAGCGGCGCAAGACGATGACCAGTTAAAATTTTATATTACGGGAGATGCGCCGCTTGATGCCGCTTTCAGTGAGTCTTATGCTCATGATCTAGAAGTGGTATTCCCCTTCTTTATTGTGATGGTTTTTGCAGTAAGTTTTTATTTTTTCAGATCGCTCAGGGTTGCGGGACTGATATTGCTCTTGATGGCGCTGGTGGTAAGTGCAACGATGGGAATTGCCGGTTATAGCGGTATAGAACTAACCGCAGGCACCAGTGGCGTCCCCATTATTTTGATGACGATATCCTTGGCGGACTTTATTCATATCCTGTCTTCCTTGCGGCGAAGAATAACGCTTGGTCATGTAGGTAAGGATGCTGTGTATGAGGCGATTCGTCACAATTTTCTGCCAATAACACTCACCAGCTTTACAACATTCATCGGGTTTATCAGCCTGAATTTCAATGATGCGCCGCCTTTTCAGGATATGGGCAACCTGGTGGCGGTCGGTATTGTACTCAGTTTCTTTCTAACATTTACCTTTTTTCCCGCCGTTCTTTTAGGAATGAAACCTGACCGGGTTTTCCCCAAAAACATGAAAACAGTATCCCAAAATAGCCGTTATGCGGAATATCTTGCGCGATTTATATGTCAGTGGCGGAGTGCAGTAATGGTGGTTACTGTGCTTGTTGCAATATTTGTTTGTCGTGGAATCTGGCTTGTTGAGCTTGATGATGATTGGGTGAAGTATTTTGATGAAACGAATAATTTCCGTCAGGATACGGAATTTGTGGCGGGACACCTGACTGGGGTGGATACGATCGATTATCATGTTGTTTCTGATTATGACGGCGGTGTGGTGAATGCCGATTTTCTGGCGAAGCTAGATGCGTTTGAAAAATGGGCGTTACAGCAATCTGAAATCGTTCACGTAACGTCTATTGTGTCGATTTTCAAAAAAATGAACCGTCATATGAATAGCGCAAGCCCGGGGAAGAGTGAGATCGCAGAAAACCGTGATCTGAATGCTCAGTATTTGTTGTTGTATGAAATGTCTTTACCGATGGGACTGGATCTTAATGACCGCATTGATATATCAAAAGAATCTACCCGGGTTACCATCACTGGAACTGATATGACATCTCAACAGATGCGGCGCCTGGATCACAAAGTAAGTCAAAAGTTACAAACCATGAACTTGGTTGGCGACGGGGTGACCGGAACGGGAGTACCATTGTTGTTCGCCAATTTGTCGGAAAGAAATATTCGTTCCATGCTGACGGGTATTGGGTTTGCTATTGGGCTGGTATCACTCATAATTATGGTCGTCTTTCGCAGTGTCAAATTGGGTATAATCAGTTTTGTCGTCAATATCCTGCCTATTTTAATGGGGTTTGGCGTATGGGGTTGGGCGTATCAATATGTCGGCTTGTCGTTAACTGTGGTGGCGGCCATTGCCTTCGGGATTGTGGTGGATGATTCTATTCACTTCATCACTAAATTTCAGAAATCTCTTAACGAACCAGGGCAGGGCAGTGAAAAGGCGCTGGTGAGCACTTTCTCGGAAGTTGGAGGCGCATTGATGATGACAACCTTTATTCTGGTTTTGGGCTTTGGGGTATTATGTTTTTCAACATTTCAGCCCACATGGGCGCTTGGTCTTATATCTGCGGTGATGATCACCATTGCATTAATTTATGACGTGTTGCTGCTGCCAGCAATACTTGTTATGTTCCCGAGTAAGAAGGTGCCTCGTCTTTAATTGTTTCAGCGATTGATCTGAAACATATGGTAGAGCGCCTGTTCGTGAAGAAAAAACTTTTTTTAACGTCTTTATAAGGCTTTAGAAATCATTTCTTCATAAATTGTTACTATGGTCTGTATGAATCAAGGCAGGGTCCCGGGGTATATAGGGACCGTTCAAAATAAAATTTCGAAAAAGAATGGCGTAAAGGCTGCATTATTTAATATGATCAGAATATTTAAACACTATATTCCTAAATCCTTGTTTTATCTTGGAATTCTGGAGTGTCTTATCTTACTTGCCGCGATCTGGGCCGGGCTTAGCTTTCGTTTTTATCAAGCGGACCTGGATATGCCGGCCATTTCCACCTATGCCGTTGAAGTCATGGCGTATGTATTTGTAGTTTATATTGTATTGCTTGCCACAGGGTTGTATCAACTGGATGCCTGTCGTGAACTGAAGGTAACGGGAATTCGCCTGATCACCAGCCTGGGCTTATCCTTTTTAATTCTGTCGGTTGTCTTGTATATGTTGCCAGAGATTGACCTCTGGCGGAGTGTGATTGTTTATGCGCTTGTTCTGACCTATCCGGGGTTGCTGTTTAGTCGGTATATATTCACCCATATCGTTGATTTAAAAGGTCTGAAAAGGCGTGTTCTGGTTCTTGGAGCCGGAGAGCGCGCTGCAATGGTCCGCACCTGTGGCCAGAATAATGGTGGTACCGTCGAGTTTATTGATTTTCTGCGGATCAATAAAAGTGAAGATGTGATTTCGGATGCGGTGCCTTTCAAGGATGCGCAGCCCCTTAAGGATTATGTGACGGAACACGCGGTTCAGGAAATCGTCGTTGCGATTGAAGAAAGACGCAAGGCGCTGCCGATCAGGGAGTTGCTTGATTGTAAAATGGAGGGCTGCAGCATTTGTGATGCGACGACCTTCATTGAACGTCAGTCGGGCACGGTGAGCCTGCATAATCTAAGCCCGAGCTGGATGATTTTTTCCGACGGCTTTGGTGGTGTGCGGGAAATAGATTTGGTCCTGAAGCGTATGTTTGATGTGTCGGCCAGTTTACTTCTTCTGATTGCAAGTATGCCTATTCTAATTTTGGCGGCGATTGCCGTTAAGGCGACTAGCAAGGGCTCCGTGCTGTACCGTCAGGAAAGGGTAGGTCTGAACGGCAAACCTTTTAATGTTTTGAAGTTCCGCAGTATGACCGTTGATGCGGAAGCAGACGGTGTCCCGAAATGGGCGGCGAAAAACGATGTGCGGGTTACGGCTGTTGGTCGGATTATACGGGCCACGCGAATTGATGAAATTCCACAAATTTTTAATGTCTTGGGTGGGGCCATGAGCTTTGTTGGGCCACGCCCGGAACGCCCTTTCTTTGTTGAACAGCTAGAGGAAAAAATCCCCTTTTACGGTGAACGGCACTGGGTCAAGCCGGGTATTACCGGGTGGGCTCAGTTGAATTATCCCTATGGCGCCTCCGAAGAGGATACCAAGCGTAAACTGGAATACGACCTTTATTATATTAAGAACTATTCATTGTTCCTTGATTTCCTTATACTTATTCAGACTGTGCGCGTAGTATTATGGCCAGACGGGGTGAGGTAAAACGACACAATGGAAAAAGAATTCGGTGACATAGGTTTCATAACCTTCGTCCTCTCGGGGGGGGCTTATTTTCTCTTATCTCTCTACTTGGTGGTGAGAAAGCAAAATACGGGGGATAATCTCTGGCTCAATGTAGCCATTCTGGTAAGCGCATTATGGTCGTTAGTGACCGCGTTGACTTTCTCTGGGGTTCTTGTTTTATCACTTTTTCTGCCTGTCCTTGAAACTTTGCGGGGGATCGCCTGGATATTTTTCTTTGCCGCGTTGCTGACACGCATGTGGCACATGCAAGGTAATCCAGAACTGGGCCGAAAGCTGTATCGCTATCTATTCACGGGTTTGGGCGTCATCTTTACCTTGAATATGGTGGAACTGGGTGCCGATTTCGGCATTCTAGGCTTTGAGTATCCAAATGATCTTAAGGTGTACAGTATTCTGATACTATGCATCATAATCTTTCTGCTTGTGGAAAATCTGTATCGCAATTCTTCTGTCGGAAGCCGGTGGGGCATTCGGTTGCTGTTGCTGAGTGTCGGATCCTTATACATATATGATTTTCTGCTGTTTGCAGACACTCTTCTGTTCAGCGCAATTGGCGTAAAACTGTATGAGGCCAGAGGTCTGGTTAATTTCATTATCGTTCCTCTTCTGGCTCTGTCGGTTTCGCGTAATCCGACCTGGAAAATGAACATCGGGTTTTCCCGTAAGGTGGTGTTTCACACCGTAACCTTGATCGGGACGGGGGCTTATCTTATCGGTATGGCATCTGCAGGCTATTTCTTACAAAATTATGGTGGTAAGTGGGGAAATCTCCTGCAGGCGACGTTTATACTGATCGCGCTGGTCGGGTTGGTGATTTTTATCACGTCCGGTCGTTTCAGGGCCATCACCCAGGTGTTCCTCACCAAACATTTTTTCAAATACCGCTATGACTATCGGGAAGAATGGCTGAAGTTTATTAAGACCATGTCTGATACGGGGGAGCATTATAACCTGCGGGAAAGGTCGATTAAATCTCTTGCCGACGTCATGGATAGTCCGGGCGGCGCCTTATGGCTGTGTGATCAACCGGATGTCTATCAATTGGCGGCCAAATGGAATTTCCCTTATGACGAAGAGGGGGAGCTGTCTTCGAAAGATACATTTATTGACTTTCTGGCGCGTAAGGAATGGGTTATTGACCTGAATGAGCAGGCCGAAAATGGTAAAGTTGCGCAACATGATATTGCTCTTCCAGAATGGATTGCGGCAAATTCTCGCTATTGGCTGGTTTTGCCTCTGGTGCACCTGGGAAAACTGATTGGTTTCGTGGTTCTTCTGCAACCGCGGGTCAAAAGCAGTCTGAATTGGGAAAGCACGGATTTGGTAAAAACCATCGGCCGTCAGGTAGCGAGTTATCTGGCGGAGCAGGTATCGGAGATGGCGTTGGCGGAAACGCGGGAATTTGACTCCTTTAACCGGAAATTTGCGTTTGTGGTGCACGACATCAAGAACCTTACCAGCCAACTGTCCCTGATGGTCAAAAATGCAGAGAAGCATGCCACCAACCCTGAATTCCAAAAAGACATGGTGCTGACGGTACAGGACTCTGTGGCCAAGATGAACAGCCTTTTGTCACGCATTACCATTGTGCAGGAACCGGCCAAAGAAAAAACGGACGATAGTCTGGACCTTTGTCAATTGATCGGCGATATTATAGGACGATATAATAACGGGGTGCTTGCAGTTAACTTTGATGGCTATGATTGTGATCTGGATGTACTGGCGGACGCAGAAACTGTGGAAACGGTTATGATGCATTTGATCGAAAATGCCCGGGAAGCGTGCGCAGAAGAAGATATGAAAATCGGTGTCCAGCTTTCCCGGGAAGGGGAATTCGCGATCATCAAGGTTAGCGATAATGGTCATGGCATGGATCAGGACTTTATTAAGAATGAACTCTTCCGACCGTTCCGTTCCACCAAAAAGAACGGATATGGCATAGGCGCTTATGAAAGTCGTGAAATGATTAAAAGCCTGGGGGGACGTTTGAATGTTAGCAGCACCCCTGGTGAAGGAACAACAATGAAAGTTTATCTTCGGATGGCTTTAGATAATAACGAATTGGTATTATAGGGTAAGAATCGGAATATGACGGAAGAAAAAAGAAATTTAATGGTGGTGGAGGATGACCCAGGTCTTCAACGGCAGTATAAATGGAATTTCGAAGCTTATTCAGCGACGATTGCCGGCGACCGGACGGAAGCCCTGGCCATTCTGGCGGAGAAGAAACCGGCTGTGGTGACCTTGGACCTGGGCCTGCCGCCCGACCCGGACGGCACAACAGAGGGCTTTGCAACACTGGAAGAAATTCTCAAAGTGGCGCCTCATACTAAAGTCATCGTAGCCAGCGGACACGGCGCCCATGAAAGTGCGCTCAAGGCCATCAATATGGGAGCATATGATTTCTATGAAAAGCCGGTTGACCCTGACCAATTGGGATTGATCGTGGACAGGGCATTCCGTCTTTATGACCTGGAAGCAGAAAACCGGCGTTTGGCAGAAGCCGCTGGTGCAACACGTTTTCAGGGCCTGATTACCGGCTGTGACAGCATGTATAAAGTGTGTGATATGGTCGAACGGGTTGCGCCGGCCAATGTATCTGTCATGTTGTTGGGGGCCAGCGGGACAGGGAAAGAGCTTCTGGCCCGGGCGGTGCATAACCTGAGCGATCGTAAGGACGGGAGATTCGTCGCGATCAACTGCGCGGCCATTCCGGAAAATTTGCTGGAAAGCGAGCTGTTCGGCTATGAAAAAGGGGCGTTTACCGGGGCCGTCAAGCAGACCATTGGTAAAATTGAAATGGCCCAGGGGGGAACCTTGTTTCTTGACGAGATTGGCGACCTGCAATTCCCGCTCCAGGTGAAATTGCTGCGGTTCTTGCAGGAACGGGTGATTGAGCGCATTGGTGGCCGCCGGGAAATTCCGGTAGATGTGCGTGTTGTATGTGCCACGCATCAGGATCTTGAAGGGGATATCGCCAACGGTAATTTCCGGGAAGATCTTTTTTACCGGCTTAGTGAGATTATCATCAATATCCCGACCCTGGCTGACAGGGAAGGGGATGCAATATTGCTTTCAAAAGCTTTTCTGTCGAAGTTCAATGATGATCTTAAAAAGCAGATTATGGGATTTTCGCAAGACGCTCTGGTTGCGATTGCGTCTTATAACTGGCCCGGAAATGTCCGGGAACTGGAAAACCGGATCAAACGATCGGTCATTATGTGTAACGGTAAGAAAATTACCGCAGATGACCTTGAGTTGAATATTAAGGAAGACCAGGTCGAGGTCCTGAACCTGAAAGTCGTAAGAGAGAATGCCGATATCCGCGCAATCAACAAAGCTATGGCGCAAGCCAGTGGCAATGTCAGCCGCGCCGCCAAGATTTTGGGGGTAAGCCGCCCGACCTTCTATGGTTTGGTGAAACAATATGATATAGTTTTATAAATACGCACTACTTCTGGTCCAACGATGCAGAAGAGGCCCTATAAAAAATAAGGACAGGGGACTAAAATATGAGAAATCTAACAACATTAAGTATTGCATTGCTGATGGCAACAACAGCACCGGCTTTATCTGCGGTAGGCAATGACAAGAGTGCGCCATATATTCAGGATGCGGAAACCTACCTTAAAAAGGGGGATATGAAAGCCGCAATCATACAAATGAAGAACGCCATTGTTGCCGATCCAAAAAATCCGCAATACAGGGTGATGTTGGGGGATCTTTATTTAAAGACCATGAATCCAATCTCGGCGGAGAAGGAATATAACCGGGCTATCAAGCTTGGGTTGCCGGAATCAGATGTCATCGTGAAAATGAGTGAATCTCGGTTGCTGCGTCAGGACTATCAGCAAATTCTTGATCGCTTGAGTGTTGATGCTGTCAAAGAAGAGGAAAAAGGCAAGGTTTATCTGATTATTGGCAAGGCGCATCAGGGCCTGAAACATCTGGATGAAGCTCTGTCTTTTTATACGAAAGGCGAGGAAATTTCGGGTCAGAGTGATGCTCTCAGTGTTGCTATCGCCCAGGTTTATTACCTGCAGAAGGATTTGAAAAAGGCTGAAGAGAAGGTTGATGAAGCTCTGGTTCTGAACCCGAAAAATGTGGACGGGCTTATCCTGAAAGGGGATATGGTCAATTTGCACAGCGGTCCGGAAAAATCTCAGGGGTATTTTGAACAGGCGTTGGAATACCAACCGAAAAACCTGTTGGCGTTGTTTAAATCTGCGGCCGTACTTTTCGATCTGCAACGTTCTGATGAGGCCCTGGAGCGTCTCGATGTTGTTTTCTCCATGGCGCCAAAACATCCCCTGGCCAACTATCTGGCGGCGGTGATTTATGCGCGGAAGAACCAATTGGACAAGGCGGAAGAATATCTGAACGCATCCGGTCAGGTTCTGGATAACTTCCCCGGAGCGTTAGTGTTGCGGGGAGTGATGAATTATTCCAAAGCCAATTATGCGCAGGCGATCTATCATCTGGATAAACTGATTAAAATTGCGCCCGATAATATTGTCGCCCGTCGCCTTCTGGGGGCCTCTTTGCTGCGGCAGGGGGAAGCGGAACAGGCCATTACGACACTGATGCCTTTGGTGGAAGATAACAAAGCGGATTCTGTAATTTATGCGCTTTTGGGCAGCGCTAGCATGAAGCTTGGCAAATTTGAAGAAGGCACGGCCTATTTTGAAAAATCAGTCGAGAAAAAACCGGGCGAGAATACACTCAAGACGCAATTGGCGTTGAGCCGCCTGGCCTCGGGTGATTCAGAAGCGGCCCAGGAAGGACTGGCGGCAATCCTTCAGGAAGACCCGAATTCGAAACAGGCGGCGGTTTTTCTTACCCTGATCTCTTTACGGGAACAGAAATATGACCAGGCAATTGAAGGTGCAGATCGTCTGATCAAGCAGGATGGCAAGAATCCAGTAGGCTACAACCTGAAAGGTGCAGCCTATGTGGGGCTGAAGCAGACGGAAAAGGCGCGGACGCAATTCAGGAAAGCACTGGACGTGGCGCCAACGTATCATTCTGCTTCTATGAATTTGGCGCGTTTAGAGTTCAAGGAAGGTAATGATGCCGCTGGACTGCAGATTTACAAAGATATTTTGGATGCTGATGCCAAACATGCCGGTGCATTGCAAGCCATGGCGCAATATTCGGCCAAGAACAATGATCTGGAAGAGGCGGAAAATTACTACCAGCAGGCTATTTCAGCCTCTCCCGATAATTTAAGAACCCGGATTGAGTTTTCCGAATTTCTCATCAGACAGAAGAAGCTGGAACGGGCGAAAGCCATTGCCCAGCAAATTATCACGGATTTCCCGGATCAGGCGGCAGGTTATGAAGCCACGGGCAATATCAATTTGATGATGCAGGATACCTCCGGCGCTGTTGCGAACTTTGAACGCATGGCTGCGATCCTGGGGAATAGTGCAGGGGCCTATCAATTATTAGGGCGTTCTCAGTTGCGCAATAACGAAATTTCCGCAGCGCGGGAATCCTTGTTAAAAGCATTGTCTCTGTCAGACAAGAAAGACGGGATTCTGGTCGAAATGGTGAGCCTGGAATCGAGAGATGGAAAATTCGAAAAGGCCCATGATTATATTAAGGAAGTCAAGGAACTGAACCCGGAAAGTCCTCTTGGATATGTTGTCGAAGGCCGGCTTTATGGTTCGCAGGGTGAACCCGCAAAAGCTCTGGAGAGTTTCGAGAAAGCGGCGGAACTCGGGGCAAAAGGTAGCCGGTTTACCGTCGATATAGCCAGCAGCTATATTCGCAATGGCCAGGGTGAAAAGGGTGTGGGCATCATGAATAAATGGCTGACCACAAATCGCAATGATTTGATGGTTCGGCATGTCTTGGCAAGCCAATATTTGCAACAGGAGAATTACCCCGATGCGATTTCCCATTATGAAGTTATTCTGGAACAGGATAGCGGTAATGCCGTTGCGCTAAACAATATCGCCTGGCTTTATAGTCAGGTTGGCCAAGGGCCGAAGGCTCTCGGTGCGGCAGAGCGGGCCTTCAATCTTTATCCTGAAGAGGCAAGTTTTATTGATACATATGCCTGGATATTGGTTCAGCAGGGCCAGAATCAGAAAGGGTTGAATTTACTTCAGAAGGCGGTCAGCAAGGCGCCGAAAATGGCGGAAATTCGCTATCATTATGCGTTCGCCTTGAATAAGGCTGGCCGGAAATCTGCGGCTCGGCGCGAACTCGAAGTGGTCGTAGCTTCTGGTGAGAACTTCACAGGTGTGAAAGACGCCCGCAAACTTCTCAACGAACTGTCCAATTAAGCTGAATGACCTGTGCTCTTCTGGAAGAACCGCAGGTCATTCACTCTCCCAATTGAGTATAATGTGTGAATATTCTGTTTTTAAGTCATCGGTTTCCCTATCCACCAACCCGGGGGGATAAAATTCGATCCTTTAATATGGTCAAGCATCTGCAAGGTGCGGGTCATAAGGTAACGGTTGCCTCTCTCGCCAGATCGTCAGGGGAAGCAGCAGAGTGTCAGGGCATTGCCGATTACTGTGAAGAATTTGTCCTGTGTGAGGTCAGAAATCCGGTTCAGGCCTTGCGGATGGGGGCGCGTCTTTTGACATCGGAACCTTCTTCCATGGGGTTCTTCTATTCGCGGGCCTTGCAGACAGAAGTTAATCGTCTGTTGGATAAAACCGCCTTTGATCTCATCGTGGTGTTTAGCTCGACGGCGGCTCAATATGTGTCTCATGTTACGACCATTCCCAAACTTCTCGATTTTTGCGATATGGACAGCCAGAAATGGCTGGCCTTCGCCAATTTTAAACCCTGGCCGGTGAGCTTTGGTTATCGGCTTGAAGGGCGGAAGCTGGAACGGGAAGAAAAAAAACTTTGCGGTGAATTTGACCTGTGCAGTTGCGCTACAGATTTTGAAGTGGACACCCTGGACAGTTATCAAACCGGAGTAGCATCCGGTTTCTTCCCGAACGGGGTTGATTTTGATTTCTTTACCCCGGATGGTCAGGCGGGAGATGCTGATTATGATCCTTACGGCATCAGTTTTGTTGGGCGTATGGATTATTATCCGAATGAGGAATGCGTCCTGTCTTTTTGTGACACGGTATTGCCAAAACTGAGAGAAAAATACCCGGAGGCCAATCTTACGGTTATTGGCGCCGAACCGCCGGCAAACATTCTGGCCTTGAATAACAGGCCAGGGATAACGGTTACGGGAACGGTTGATGATATCAGAACATATGTGCGGAAATCAGCGGTAATGGTAACCCCACTGGAAATCGCCCGCGGTACCCAGAATAAAATTCTGGAAGGCATGGCCATGGGGGTGCCCGTGGTCAGTAGCCGAACTGCGGCCCGTGGTGTTGACGCGGTAGTGGGGGAGCATATCCTGGCGGCGACAACACCGGAAGAGTATGTTGCCCATATTTCACATCTGTTTGAGGACAGCACGGCCAGAAAACGTCTGGCAATTGCCGGGCGGGAGAGGGTGATGTCGCATCATAACTGGCCCCGGGCGATGACGCTGTTTGATGACTGTATTACCCGGACCCTGACGGCATTTACTGAGAAACATAAAACTAAAGAGTTTAACTGATGCGTATTCTGCATGTTTTTGACCATTCCATTCCGCTGCATAGCGGTTATACTTTCCGCAGTTACCAGATTTTACGGGAACAGAGAGCGTTGGGCTATGAGACCCGTCATGTGACAAGCATCAAACATCTCAATCCGGAGGGGGCGGAGGAAACTGTTGAGGATTTGCATTTTTTCCGAACGACGCGGTACAACAAGATTTTCGCCAAATTACCGGTGATCAATCAGTATGAAGTAGTGCGCAGCCTAAAAAAACGCCTGCGTGAAATCCTTAAGAATGAAAAAGTGGACGTCATTCAGGCACATTCCCCGATGTTGAACGGCATGGCGGCGGTCGCGGTTGGTAAGGAATTCAATATTCCGGTGCTCTATGAAATTAGAGCTTTCTGGGAAGACGCGGCGGTGAGCCACGGGTCCTGTAAAGAAGGAGACCTACGGTATCGCATGACCCGGGATATGGAAACCAAGGTCGCTCGGGAAGCGGACGCGGTAACTGTTATTTGTAACGGGCTGAAACAGGATTTGGTGTCTCGCGGCATTCCGGCCGAGAAAATAACCCTTATTCCCAACGCAGTCGATATTGCTAAATTTTCCGGCTCTCATGAACCGGATAAGGAATTACGGAGCCGGCTTGGACTTGATGGTGCTGTTGTGCTTGGTTTTATTGGGTCCTTTTATGATTATGAAGGGATTGAAATTCTGCTGCAGGCCTTGCCGCGTATTCGGCGAAATTTTCCAGAAGTGAAAATTCTTCTGGTCGGGGGCGGTCCGGAAGAAGATAATCTTAAACAGCTGGTTGAGGCTTATAATATTGAAAAACATGTAATGTTTACCGGGCGTGTGCCCCATGACAAGGTTCAGGATTATTATAACCAGGTGGATATCTTCGTTTATCCTCGTAAGAAAATGCGACTTACCGATTTGGTGACACCGTTAAAGCCGCTGGAAGCCATGGCCCAGCATAAACTGGTCGCCGCTTCTGATATCGGTGGCCACAATGAACTGATTGAGGACGGTAAGACTGGCGTTCTTTTCGCCCCCGACAGTCCTAAAGATTTGGCGCAGACCATTATCAATACTTTGGAAAATAGAGATAAATGGCCGGATATTATTGCGGCCGGGCGGCATTATGTGGAAGAAGTGCGGAACTGGAAGAACAGCATCGCCAATTACCCTGCTGTATTTGACCGTATCACGCAGAATAAACCTGCCAAAGAAACCATAAAGTAGCCTTTAAACGCCCCATATGCTGGCATAGGACTCATACATGCGGTGCTGGTCGAAGGTCTGCTTGACGTGTATCTTGTTGGCCTGTCCAATCTCCTGGCGCAGGGAGTCGTCTGTTGTGAGTGCGATCAGGCATTCAGCGAAGGCGCGGTCATTCCTGGCTGGCGCAATAAAGGGGCGGTTGAGGTCATTCATCATAAATTTGACGTCGCCTACATCCATGCCGACAATGGGCAAGCCGGCCGCCATGGCCTGATTAACTGAATTAGGCATCTGTTCCGTATCGGAAGAGATCGCGTAAATGTCCAACCAGCCAAGTGCTTTTGCCGGGTCGTCCACATGTCCGGGCATATAGACATGGGCTTCAAGACCATATTCCCGGATCATCTGCTCAAGGGCGGCCCTTTCATTGCCTTCGCCCATGATCACCAGATCCAGATCCTTGTTCGGACAGGTGGTTTTCAGGTGTTTAAATGCAGTAATCAGGCGGGATAAATTTTTCTCCGGACGTAATGGCGTCATGGTACCAATGGTGATGTTGCCCGGTTTTTTCTTGAAACCGGGGAGTGCATCCGGGCTTGGTGCGGCGGCATATTTCTCACAATCAACCCCATTGGGGATATAATGAATTTTACCGGGCGGGATATGCCAGTCGTCCTGACAAATTTTGACGAGTGTCTGGGACGGGACAACAATACCCTCGATACGTCCCAGGGCCAGACGACGGAAATAATTGCGCTTGGGCAGGGTGAATAGCGCCTCTTCCGGTCCGAAACCGCTTTCCAGGTGATAGTGACGGCAAAGGGGCCGCAGGCGGTTGGCCAGGGCCCATTCCGTAGATCCCCAGTTATAGGTCAGCATCAGATCAGGTTTCAGGTCTTTGATAATCTTGCGGTAGGCCAGAATACGCTGAAGAATATTGCCCTGATCGGCGTGCGCGATATCGGGTATGGTCAGGTCAATGTCTGCAGACAGGCGGGACCGGCAGCTGTAGACATGGTCTGTTGACAGCAGACTATGACGCGCCCTGCCACCAAAATGGTTCATCAGGTATGAAATCCGGATCGGAACGCCACCATGTGCAAAGGATGGAATGACATGAAAGATATGGGGAATTTTGTTTTTCTGAACCAAGGTTGTTTTTCTTTTGTCTGAGTTATGCTATCGGGTGGCATAATATGTAAAATTTGCTAAAATATGGTAAGCGGTAATCTAAGGGAAAAAAATGGCCTTGTCTTTGGCAAATTTCCGCAAATGTTTTTAATTTTACTAAAACTAAGGCTTTTTTTACCAAACTGGGTTACTCCCCATACTCAAGAGAAATTCGGGGAACAAACAGATAAAAATCAAGGGTGATGGACGTGTCGAAAAATCTGACATTTTTTATTTTAGGCCTTACGGCTGCCGTGGTCGCATATATTTTTAATCCTGCGCTTGTGGTGTTGGTGGAAATGGTCTCGACGGCCACTTTGCCGCGGGACTTTCTGCGCATGGTCAGTCAAAGCAGCCTTGTGGCCTTTGGCGGTTATCTCAGTCTGTTTGGTCTGGTCTTTTTCCTTTTGTATCTTGTCTTTCCCGTGACGTACGTTTGGTATCATATTAGCGCGGCCCATTCCGCCATGACGCGATTGCCGCTGGCCAGCGCACCGGCCCGTCGTACCACATTGAAAGACTTCCTTTCGCAAATGAAGGAAATGGGCTTTATTGGCAAATTGGCGGAGGCTTACAGTGGCTATCTTGTTCAGGAAGCTGAACGTAAAGTAGATCCGGAAGTGGTCAAATCTGTGCGTCTGTCTAAAAGGGCCGTAAAGTCAGGAGACGGTAAGGATGTCTTGATCGCTCCGGTGCGGGCCACCGCGCCGGCCAAAGTCCTGTTCAACAGGGACAGCCTTGTCGGGGAAACCCTGTTGCTCGGTTTCTTTCCTGTATTTGCCCGTCTTTTGATTGGTGCGGGGTTGGTTTGTGTCGGTTTCTCTCTGGTGTCGTATAGCCTTGATCCTGCTGAAATGCATGTAATGACGGCGTTGCAGCCGGGGCTGGTGGCTTTGCTTTACTGTCTCACCGCGGCGATTATTATCTTTGGTGCGGCGCATTTTGTCGAACAGATCCTGGATCAGGGCGCAAAACTTCTCGCCCGGACGATTGATGGTCTCTTTGATCAGAATGAATGGCAGGGTGATATGAACCGATTGGTGGAAAGCCTGGCAGAGGTCAATATCGCCGATCAGTTGGAGGCAGTCTTGCACAAGAGCCTGGATAAGCCTATGACGGAAATTTCCAAAGCGGTGAAAGAACTGTCCAGCGCGCAGGAAGAAAAACTGGATGGATTGATGGTGAAATCTCTGGCTGATTTCTCAAAAACCATGACGAAGCAGGTCGGCGTGGACGCAGACAATCTGAACAAGGCCTTGAAAGATGCAACGCTCGCCGCAGATAAAATGAAAAAGCAGCAGCTTGACGGGGCGATGCAATTCACCAAGCAAATGGATAAACAGGCGGCAACCATCGCCAAGCACCTTCTGGAAATGCAGAAAAATTTGAAAGCCAGTGAGAAGACTACCCATGCCGGGACAGAAAAACTGATCACAGGCCTGACCACAGAAGTGGAAAAAACTTATCAGAATATGGCCGAATTTGTTGAAAGCAATCTGAAAACCCTGCAGGAAAAGCAGGATGCTTTTGAGGCATCAGTACAGGATAAGGATAATATATTGTCAGACCTGCATAATACCGCGCGCGATTTGGGGACAATTTCGAATGCATCAGGTAAATTGCTTGATAAATTCAATCAACTGACCACTGAAATGGATACTATTCTGAGAACCATTCAGGAAAAAGGCCCGGTTTCACGGAATGGCGCGGCCAAAAACAATAAACTTAAAGACGCCTTGCTGAATTTACGTCAATCAAACAGCGAAAGAACCCGCGAACTTCCTGATATGGAATAGGGGGGGCTCCTTTACAGGAACCGCCCCAATACATCACGGTAATTACGGCTGACCTGAAGGTCGGCACCGCTTTCCAGGGTAATTTGATACTTTCCGCCAGTGGTGGGTTGCAGCTCCTTAACCTTGTTGATGTTAATGATGGTGGACCGATGGACGCGCTGGAATATTTCCGGATCGAGGCGCTTTTCCATATTTTTCATGGTTTCCCGCAGGATATGAGTCTTGCCGTCGGCATGCAGACACATATAATCCCCGGCCGCATCAATCCACTCAATCGTTGTAATATCGACCCGGGTGATTTGTCCGCGATCCTTGATATTGAGATGAGTTTCATAGTTATTTTCGTTGACCAGTTCCTGGGTATTGATGATTTCGGACAACTCAAGGGTCGGTGGATTGTCCATAGACCGGATCAATTCAATAAGCTTGGCATTCTGTTCGACCGTGATCCGCTCCTTGATGGCTTCGCGGACGCGGTTCATGGTTTCATGCAGTCGGTCTGTATCAATCGGTTTCAGAAGATAATCCTGAGCATGTGATTCGAAGGCTTTGATGGCATATTGATCAAAAGCCGTGGCAAATACAATCAAGGGAATTTCTTCCTTGGCCAGGGCCTTGATCACGGCGAAGCCATCGAAGCCAGGCATCTGAATATCGAGAAAGACAAGCGCCGGACGTTCGGCACGAATTTTTTTGATGGCTTCGCGGCCATTGGAACAGGTCCCAATGATTTCGACATCTTCAAATTCCTTCAAACGAATTTGTAGCCCACGCAAGGCGAGGGGTTCGTCGTCAACCAACAGTGTCCTGATTTTCTTTTGCATCATTGAGCAACCTCCGCATAAGGCTCATTGGAAAACTCACAAGGCAGTGTGATGTGTATGGTAACACCTTTTTTATCCTGGCTTATGACTTCAAACGTACTGGAATTAGGGTAAAGCTTTTTGAGACGCTCCCGCGTATTGGCAATGCCTACCCCACTCGATTTCTGGTGATAATCCTTTGGCTTCTCCTTGGAAAAACCGGGGCCATCGTCTTGCAGAGTGATTTTGAGTTTTTTATCCTCAATTTTTCCTGTAATGGATATGGTGCCGCCATCTTCCTGAGGGCTGACCGCATATTTAATGGCGTTCTCGACAATAGGCTGAAGCAAGAGACCGGGGATCAGTGCGGCCTTTGCCTCATCTGTGACGTCGATTTCAACCTTGAGCCGTTCCTGGAATCTTACCCGTTCAATATCAAGATAGAGCGACAGGGCGTAGAGTTCTTCTTCCAGAGTTGTTTTTTGTGTTGGTTGGCTGACCAGGCTGAAGCGTAGAAACGCACTCAGCTTGTTCAACATGCCGTTGGCTTCCTTAATCTGATTTTCCAGAACCAGGGTGGAAATGGCGTTCAGGGTGTTAAACAGGAAATGCGGGTTTAACTGATAGCGCAGCATCTGCAACTGGGCCTGATGGGCCTGCGCCGAGGCGGCAAGATACATTTCTTTCTGCTGCTGGAGCTGGAAATGGTAATTGATCACGAAATAGAGCCCTGTCCAGGCCATCAGGACAAAAGTGTCATAGAGTGACCGATAGAGGAATCCCATGCCTTCCATGGTCCAGTCGGGATCATAGAGTTGGTTTTTTGACCAGACTTCAATTACGGAAAAAAGCATGGAGCTCAGGAGAATGCACACAATGATTGACAGCAACATCAGCAGCGGAGGCATGTTGGCCTGGCGCAGGAACTGATAGATATGTCGCAGCCCGATGGTAATCCAGAACCCGCCGATAACCCCCATCATTACCGCATAAATAAATTCCGGTTTTTCTCCGAGGGCATAGGCATTCAATGTCCGGGCGGCGCAATAGGCGATCCAGCCGAGAATCTGCAAGCTCCAGAACAGGCGTTCTTTATGCTCAATCAATGTTTTTAATCGTTTATCCAATATACACCTGTCCGGACTTAACTTAACGGCAGGACTTCAACTTCCTGTCCTGGCCGTAATGTTTCCCCACCCCGAGTGACCACCTGGTCTCCTTGGGTGAGGTGTCCTGTTACTTCTATACGTGTTGCGCTGGTCACGCCAGAGCGAATGTTAATCCGTTCGGCTTTGCCGTCCTGCGCAATTTTGTAAATATAGCTTTGTCCGGCGCGAATAATCAAGGCATCTCTTGGTACGGCAAGGACTTTTCGCGTTTCAGCATTGGGCAGACTAACGCGCACGGCTGTGCCGATGGCCCATTTTCTGCCCGGATTTTCCAGTCTTATCTCAGCCATGCGGCTGGCATTATCCCCGACAGGAATGATGGCTCTGATCCGGGTTGTGACCAGTTGGTTACCATTGGCGACTGTGATTTCCATGCCGGCCGTGATGTTGGGCAACAGGTCCAGAGGCGCCTGAACGGTAATCTCTGAATTTACGGTATCGACAAAGCGAACCACCGGTGCCCCGGCGGTAACATATTCTCCTGCAGAAATATAACGTTCGACAACCCATCCATCAGCAGGCGCCTTGATTTCTGATTTTTCCAGAAGGTATTTTATTCTGTCGTGGCGGGCGCCGGCCTGGGCCAGTTCCTGTTCGAGGACGCTTTCCTGCGAGATGGCCTCGTCATAGCGACTTTCGGCAATAGTTTGGTTGGTCAGAAGCTTTTTAAGGCGGGTGACATCTTTCGTGCGAAAATCCAGTTGAGCTTTGATGCGTTTGATATCTGCCGCGCTGTTGACCAGTTCCAGTTGCAGCAGGCGTTTATTCAACTGGGCCACGGTGGCCCCTTTTTTTACCTGGGTACCGACCTCTGCAACCCAGTCGACTGCAGCGGAGGTTTCAGCCGCAAGGCGCGAGTTTTGCAGGCTGACCACGGTGCCCGGCACATTCAGGGTCGGGGCGATTTCGGTCATTTCCGCAGTTGCGACCCGAACTTTCGCCTTGGGCTGGTTCGGCGGCTGTTGGGCCTCGGCGCTATGGGTGATCAGAACAAGAGCTAGGGCTGAAACCAGAAATTTTACAGGGGGTCTTGTCATGGTTATTCTCCGACACCGACTAGTCTGTCTTCCAGAGACGGGCTGTCTGTCTTGTTATCAATAATGAGTTTGGGCACCTTTTGCGCCTTGCCAAGTTGTAGCAGGCTCGGCAACAGGATCAGGGTAAAGACCGTACTGACCGCCATACCACCGACAATGCTGGCGGCAAGACCACGATAGATGGCGCTGCCTTCCCCCGGGAACAGCAAGAGGGGCAGCATACCGAAAATACTGGTCAGGGTGCTCATGAAGATTGGGCGTAACCGCAGCTCAAGGGCCTGTTGCACGGATGCCTGACGGCCCAGTCCTTCGGCTTCGCCCGCCCGGGTCTGCATGACCAGCAAGATGGCGTTGTTGACCACCAACCCCAGGAGGATGATAAAACCGATCATGGTCAGAAGATCCAGAGATTGGGTGGTGAAAAGCCCGAGAATGCGGATGGCGGCGATGCCCCCTACAGCGGCAAGAGGAATGCTGATCACCACCAGAGAGGCGTCCTTCAGGGATCTAAATAACGCAGCAAGGATCATGAACAACAAGCCAAAGGCCAGAAGAAAATTACTGCCAAGACTGGCGATGGCGTTTTTAAGGGAATCGGCGCTGCCCCCGTAAATCACGCTGCCCCCATCGCCAAGATCTGCCAGTATCTTCGGTTCAACATCGCGACGAATAATCTCCATGGCTTCCTGCAATGGCATACCTTCCGGCGGAGAAACATTGAATGTCATGGTGCGACGACCATTCACGCGCCGGATTTGCTGCGGTCCCACGGTTTGGTCCAGACGCGCCAATTCTCCCAGCTGCATAATGCCGCCGTTCGGGGTGGCGAGGGGGACAGCGGCGATTTCTTCCGGACTGGTATTTTCAGGAGTTTTCAGGATGATATTCATCCGTTTTTCTCCATCAAAAAATTCCCCAACAAACAAGCCATTTCCTGTGGTCTGAATGACGCGACCAAGTTGACTGCGGCTCCATCCGGCTTCCTGAATGCGTCTGTCGTCCGGCACGATGGAAAGCAGGGGTTGGGCCTGTTCCGGATTCTGCGCCGGATTGACCTGTGCTGTCGGCAGGGCATCAGTGACATACTCAGATGTTTTCAGGGAGGCATTCGCCAATGCCGCACTGTCGGTGGATTGTAAATGTATGGCAATATTGCCGCTACCGCCAAAGCCGCCAAAGAGATTCCCTTGTGAGGCAAAAGTCTGTACATCCGGCAGGTCGGCGATAATTTCTTCGCGTACGATGCGTTCAAGTTCCTTGACCCGAGACTGATCCTTTGCCCGGATTCCCATGGTGCCTCCATTGAAATTGGTAAAGGTGATCAGATAATAATTCTTCAGGGCCGGTTCCTTGGCGCCTGTAACATATGGTTCCATACGTTTTGTCAGGACCGGAACAATTTCTTTCAGCAGGACATCTGAGGACATGCCGGCAGGAAATCTGAAAAATACATCCACCGCATCGCGTTTGACCGGCGGCAGATAGTCCAGTTTGGGAAACATCAGATAGGTTCCGACAATGGACACTGCAATCAGGCTGGTGATCCAGGCCATGCGGTGTTTTGTCGTGCGGGTCAGGGACATGATCCTGCCGGACATCTTTTGCCAGGTTTTATAATTTTTATCTTTGGGAAGATTACCTTTCATAAAATGTTTATTGGCAACGGGCAATACCGTGACTGCGACAAACAGTGATACACTGACCGCGATGGCGATGGTTAACGCCAGATCGGAAAATAGCTGGCCCTCAACGTCCTTTAAAAGCATGACCGGTAAAAATATGGCGACGGTTGTTGCTGTCGAGGCCACCAACGCCCCCCAGACCTGTTTTGCACCTATCGTACAGGCCGCATCGGTCTTTGTGCCGTTCTCTCTCAGACGGCAGATATTTTCCATTACGACAATGGCGGCGTCAAGCACCATACCGGTGGCGAAAGCCAGACCAGCCAGGGAAATAACATTCACTGAACGCCCCGCCATATAAAGAACGATAAAGGTCGCGAGCAGGCAGACCGGAATGGTAATGGCGATAATCAGGGTGGCGCGTGACTGACGTAGGAACCACCACAGAATGCCGATGGCAAAAAAGACCCCCAGAACAAGATTCCCCGACAGGAGTCCGGTGGCGCGTTTGATGAACACAGACGGGTCAAAGGATTTCTGCATGAACAGGCCGTTATTTTTCAAAATGCCCTGGTTGAGTTCATCGGCAAGAGCGTTAACTTTTTGAATCGTTTCCAGAACATTGGCGCCATTTTCCCGGGTGATTTGCAGCGAGAGGGCGGGATTACCATTCTGGATGCCGATGTCTGTTTGTTTTCCCCGGCTGACAGTGATTTCTGCGATGTCGCCCAGTTTGATTGGGCCGCTGTCCCGCCATTCAAGGACCAGATTTTTCAGATCCTCCGGAGTATAACGCCCCATAAAACGCACCGTATACCGCCGACGGCCGTTTTCGATAAAGCCCCCGGATAGATCACGGGACCGGCCCACGGCCGCCGCCATGTCGGCAACATCAATCCCAAGTTCCGCGGCCCGGTAAGGATCGAAGGTAATTTGCAGTTCTTCTTCGGGAAGGTTGGTTTGATTATTGACCTGGGCGACGCCGGGAATGGCCTCGAACAGGGGGATTATACGATCCTGGGTAAAGGTCATATATTCATCAATGGCGCGCGGATTGTCTGGCAGTTTTTGCATGAAATAATAGATCAGGGTGTCATTGGACCCTCCACCGCCGCCTAGAAAAAGAACAGGCTTGTCCGCATCCACCGGCAGGGGCCGTAGGCGGTTCAGTCGACTGATAACGTCGAGCACGACCTTGTCCATGTCGGCTTCCATGGTGAACTGAAGATTGATAAAGGCCGCGCCCTGATTTGAATTGACGCTCATTTCCTTCAGACCGGGAATGCCTTGCAATACTTCTTCCAGGGGTTCGGTAATTTCCGATTCAATTTCCACCGGCGACGCGGATCGCCAGGAGGTGAATATGCCGAGCTGCGGATATTCAATATTGGGGAATAGCTGTACAGGCAATTGTGTGACGCTATAACCTCCGAAGAGGAATATAACGGCGACGATTACCGCCACTGCTGCCGGGTTTTTTAGGCTCTTTTTGGTCCAGGTCATTTTTTTATCCTGTTACACTCTGATATCTTCCAGTTTCACGGTAACAGGCCGTTTTCAAAAAAATAAGCCGTTTGCGATGAAACGGCTTATCAATAGGATAAGTGGGGAAAATCCGGCTTTCAGTCTGCAAATATTGCAGACTGGAAAGTTTTATTTGGTCATTGTGATGACATGAAGATCCTGTTGCGGGTAAGGGATCGATATGTTTTTTTCATCGAATTTATGTTTGATGTTTTTGGTCAATGCGGCTTTGAGAGGCCAGTAATTTGCGCTTTCCGTCCAAACACGAACCACAATGTTAACCGAGCTGTCGGCAAGTTCACCGACGAAAATTGACGCCTCAGGTGATTTCAATGCCCGCTCATCCGCATCAATTACCGAGCCAATCTGCTGTATCGCATGATCAATATTATCATTATACCCGATGCCGATTAACAGATCGACACGCCGGATGGCATGGGCCGAGAAGTTTTTAATTGAGGCGCCCCAGACCATGCCATTAGGGACTATAATCTGGACATTATCCGGCGTTGCCAGTTCGGTTACAAAAAGACCGAGATCTTTAACGGTGCCTGACTGTCCGGCTGCATCAATGAAATCACCGATTTTAAAAGGACGAAAGATCAGGAGCATAACACCTGCGGCCACATTGCCGAGAGTACCCTGTAATGCGAGACCAATCGCCAGAGAAGCCGCACCAAGAATGGCAACCAGGCTGGTTGTCTCGACGCCGAATTTTCCCAATACGGCGATAAGAGTGAATATTATAATGATGTAACGAACGGCGCTGGAGAGGAAAGATGTCAGGGTTACATCTATCCGTGAGCTTCGTCCCAGCATTCTGGAAACGGCTTTACGTGCCCAACCTGCGATCATCCAACCAATAATTAATGTCAGCAACGCGCCGAGCACATTCATGCCATGCAGCATGACAAGGTTCATCGCCAGTTCTGAATAGTGTGCGACTTCATTTTCCATCTAGTTACCCTTTTTTATTTGTGAATAGAGGTATTAATCCTGATGGTTAATATATTTCTAATGAAAAATGAAAGCAATAGTGATCAAGGTAAATCTGCAAGGGAGAGGAGGGCCTGATATGCATTTTGGGTGGATGGGTGGATAGGATGCATATCAGGCCAGGGTATCAACATAACGCACAATGACAACTGTCAGATAGGTTGCCCAATGTGGATAGGGAGGGAGCAACCCTGTTGTCTTTATCGCGTCAGTAGGGATCACTATATCGATGCGGATTAATAATGCAAGTAATAATCGTTATTAAATTTAAAAAGATTGATATTCTTAAGATATTTTCTGTTTCATCCCGGTGGACCGCGTACAGGCAGGGGCAATAATTTTACTTATTAATGAATTCGTGTATACTATTCAGAGATTTAGCAACACCGCTATAGGATACACAAATATGTGATATGGTGTGACTGGGAAAATAAGAAATTCAAATGTAACAATTAGCCCGCTAACATTGACTCAAAATATAGAGAGACTTTAAGATATGACAACTCCAATGAAAACACTCGGACTTGCAATGGCCGTTTCTGCGGCTGGCATTTTTGCTGCCTCAGGTGTTGCTGCTGCTGGTGACGGCCATGCTAAAGGAAAAGAAGCTAAAGTACATTGTTATGGTGTGAATGCCTGTAAAGGACATAATGACTGTAAAACAGAAACGAATGCCTGTAAGGGGCAGGGGTCCTGTAAGGGACAGGGCTTTTTGAGCATGTCTGCTGAAGAATGCGCCAAAAAAGGCGGCAAAGTTAAAAAAGACAAATAAGCCTTTGAAAACACACGAAAACGGCGGTATCTTTTACAGGAAGGTGCCGCCGTTTTTTATGAGACCATAACTTATGACACAATCACCGCGCCCTTATCTCGGTTTTGGCTTGGGTCTACGTCCTGACCATTATGAGTCTGTTCTGACTGAAAACCCGTCTGTTGACTGGTTTGAGATTATTTCAGAGAACTACATGGTGCCTGGGGGCAAGCCACTTTACTATCTTGATCAGATTATAGAGCGTTATCCCGTTGTCATGCATGGGGTATCGCTTTCCATCGGGGCAACCGATCCCTTGAATATGGAATATCTGGCCGATCTTAAAAAGCTGGCCGACAGGGTTAATCCCTCCTGGGTTTCCGACCATATGTGCTGGACAGGCCTTGGCGGACATAATTTACATGATCTGATGCCGCTGCCATATAATCAGGATACGGCCCGTCATGTTATTGACAGAGTGAAACAGGTTCAGGATTATCTTGGTCGGCAAATTTTGCTGGAAAATGCGTCCAGTTACCTGGGGTTTACCAATTCCGACATGACCGAATGGGAGTTTATTGCTGAGGTGGCCGAGGGGGCGGATTGTCTGCTGCTTTTGGACATCAATAATATCTATGTGAGCGGGTTTAATCACGACTTTGATCCGCTAGCCTATATGCAAGCGATTCCGAAAGACCGGGTTTGGCAGTTTCACCTGGCAGGACATGAAGATAATGGCGATGTTTTGATTGACACCCATGATCATCCGGTACGCTCAGAAGTATGGGATCTCTATGCAAAAGCATGTGAAATATTTGGTCCGGTATCGACTATGATTGAACGGGATGACAACATTCCGGCGCTCCCGGTTTTGTTGGCGGAACTTGATCAGGCGCGTGAAATCGGGGAAAAAGCATGGGGGATCACGGATACTGAAAGGAGAGACCGCAATGTCCGACCTTGAAAAAATGCAGGCGTTGTTTCATGGCGCTGTGATTGGTCAAAAAACAGATTTCCTTTCTTGTATTGAAAAGGGGGGTAAGATCAGTCCCGAACGCCGCTTAGGGATTTACCAACATGCCTATCGGGCACGGCTACGGGATATTTTACAGGAAGATTATCCTGTTCTGCATACCATGCTGGGGGATGAGGCTTTTTATACATTGTGTCAGCTTTATATAGACCTCTATCCTTCCGGTCATCCTTCCTTAAGGCTGTTTGGGCGTTACCTTGAGAAACTGGTCGGGGAGGAGCCTCCTTATTGTGACAATCCGGTTGTTCAGGAAATGGCGCATTTCGAATGGAAATTTCATGATGTATTCGACGCACCTGATGCTCCTTATGTAACGCTTTCCGATGTGGCGGCCTTATCGCCGATGGTGTGGACGACTTTACGGTTCAGGTTTCATCCCTCTTTTTATATGCAGGCTTATGAATGGAATGTAGCGGGGGTATGGGCGTCGGTGAAGGAACAGTATGAAGAACCAACTTTGCCAGAAAAAATGCCTGAACCGGCCGATGTGATACAATGGCGGTATGATTTGCGTAGTTATTTCAGGACACTGCCACGGGAGGAAGCCGCCGCCTTGAAGGTGGTTTCCGAATACAGAGCGTTTCCAGAGGTATGTGAGGCCTTGGCGAAATTCTACGGGGATGATGCACCTGCCAAGGCCGCGAATTTCCTGAAAGGCTGGGTGGTTGAGGGATTAATATCCCGACTAGATCATGCGAAACTACCGCTTTAGGTCACGGACGTTCACGAATAGTGTGATCATCTGTTACTTTCCTTTGAAGAGCGACTGTGAGATCGTGTTGCTGTTCATCGAATCTGACTTTCTTCGGGGTAGAGTAGTGATGAGTTTGAATAATTAATATTAACCGAGAGGACTATAAAATGACTAAAGTTTCACCCACCAAATCAATCGTTGTCGCATCTGCAATGGCGGCGGCCTTGACCATGGCTTCTGCACCTGTTGTTCAGGCAAAAGACAAGGCTGTTGAAAAATGCTATGGCATTGTAAAATCAGGACACAATGATTGTGCGACGGCCAATTCTTCCTGTGCTGGAACCTCGACAACAGATGGACAGAAAGACGCCTGGATCTATGTTCCCAAAGGGACATGCGAGAAAATCGTCGGTGGCAGCCTCAAGTCTGACAAATAGGCGTTAGCGCATGTCTCCCTTCAAGAAGGATAGGCGGGCCCTGAATTCTGACCCGATTCCGGTGCGTGCCGGGATCGGGCTTAAGCCGCAACATTATCAGGACGTTCTGGAGACAAACCCTGATGTCGGCTGGTTTGAAGTCCACACAGAGAATTATATGGGGGCCGGCGGCGCGCCACACTTCTTTCTGGAAAAAATCCGCGAAAAATATCCCTTGTCCATGCATGGCGTCGGCCTGTCATTGGGCAGTGCAGACGGGGTGTCTCTGGATCACCTGAAGGCCGTAAAGAAAGCGGTGGACCGGTATCAACCGGCCCTGGTGTCGGAGCATATTTCCTGGAGTGTCGCCAACGGGGTTTATCTTAATGATTTGATCCCTTTGCCCTATACACCTGAAACCCTGCAATTGACCTGTGATCATATTGAGCAGGTGCAGGATTTTCTCGGCCGCCAGATTCTGGTGGAAAACCCGTCCACGTATCTTTTGCTGCATGCCAGTGTTATGGAGGAGCCGGAGTTCCTCAATCAGATTTTGGCGCGGACCGGCTGTGGCTTGTTGTTGGATGTGAACAATGTTTACGTCAGTTGCGAGAACCATGGTTGGGATGCACAAACCTACCTCGCGGCTCTGAAGCCTGATACTGTTCAGGAAATCCACCTTGCCGGTCATTCACTTAAAACTTGGCGGGGGAAGACGTTGCGCATTGACGACCATGGCACCAATGTTTCGCGGGATGTCTGGGCGTTATATGATTATACTCTGAAACTGATGGGCCCCAAACCAAGTCTGATCGAATGGGACAGCAATATTCCTTCCCTGATGACCTTGCAACAGGAAGCACATCGGGCCGACATTTTTCTTAAAACACATGGCTGTCAAAACCTTCAGGAAGAGCAAGATTATGTCTGTGGGTAATTTTCAACATCGTTTCACCCGGTCTATTCTGGAAGGGGATACCGGACTTGTTAGTGACGCGATTGTCCCGGCCGGGTTACCGGTGGAAGATCGTCTGAATATATACTGCAATAACAGTTTTATTACACTCGGGGCAGCCTTGGCACAGAATTTCCCGGTCCTGTATCGGTTGGTTGGTCAGGTTTTTTTTGATCAGCTCGCCCGGCGTTACATTCGCGTCTGTCCACCAAAAAGCCCGATTTTGATGACCTATGGGGCGGAAATGGCGAATTTTCTGTGCAGTGTACCGGAGGTAGAAGGCTTGCCGTATTTGTCTGACGTGGCCCGGTTCGAACATCAATGGAATTCTACGTTTAATGGGCCAGACGCCAGCGGATTTGGGGTTGCCCGGCTTAACGAGATCGCCCCAGAAAAATTTAACGATCTGGTCTTCCGTTTTTTACCTAATATGGGGATGCTCCACAGCGTCTATCCCATTCTGGATATCTGGCTAGCAAATCAGGAAGACAGCCCTTTGGGAGTCGAAATTAATCTGGATCAGGGAGAATCATACCTTGTTGTGTTTCGTCGGGAGCTGGAGGTTGAAGTGATGCGGCTGGATGAGGCGGGATATGAATTGGTGAAACGGTTGGCAGCGGGCGAGACACTGGGGCAGGCCGGTACGCAGGTTATGGATCTTTATACGGACTTTTCACTGGAGGTGGCTTTGCAGGCCATTCTGCAGGCTGATCTGATAGACGGTTTTATGATTAAGTAATAACGGGCAAGGAGAAGGCAAATGATGACATTAAAAAAGCTGGTGATGTGGCTGAGTGGCCTGATGGGCAAAATTGAGATTTGTTATCTGGCGATGGCGGGTCGTATTATCATGGCAGCTATTTTCTGGAAATCGGCCATGACCAAAATTGCATTTAATGAAGCAGGACTGGGAGAGTTTTCTCTCGCCCAGATCTGGAATGTGGTGACTTTGGATTGGACTGTGGCATCGGGGACATACACATTGTTTGAATATGAGTATGATTTGCCATTGTTGTCCCCGGAACTGGCGGCCCATATGGCGCTTGCAGCGGAAATCCTGTTGCCAATGGCGCTGATCTTCGGCCTGTTCACTCGTTATGCTGCCTTGGCGATGTTGGCGATGACGGCTGTGATCCAGATTTTCGTTTATCCCAATCTCTGGACCGTTCATGGCCTATGGGCGATTGCATTGCTGGTCATTATGGCCAAGGGCGGCGGGAAACTGTCCCTGGACCGGCTGATTTGTAAGAAATGCCTGTAAAGGGATCAGGATTTATCCCCGTTTAAAGCCTTTAGCGTGGCCTCAAAGGGAAGGGTGACACAGGTAAACCTATTTTTATGATCTGAAACAGGCTGGAAGATATGCAGCGCCCGCCATTTATCTTCCGGCCATTCTGTAAGCTGTTTATCGGACAGGCCGCTTTTCAGGTTTTGATAGACAATCTCAAGACTTTCATGCGTTTCATTGACAATACTCTCTGCAAGAATCGATGCGCTGGCCTGGCATAAGACACAGGCCTTTGTCTTATGAGCAAAGCTGGATATTTTTTCTCCCTCAAGGGTCAGAGACACGGTTATTCTGTCACCACATAAAGGATTGTGAACCGTTAAGTGTCTGTCGGCAGGATCAACAGCACCATGGCCAATCGCAGCAGCGGCATGTTTTAAAATGGCTTTTTGGTAAAGTTGATCAATCATGAGCGGCTCTTGTTTAACATATGGATTTAGTGATTATTCTATTCAGGCGGTCCTGTCCAGTCGGATTCTGGAAGACAGGACAGTGAAGAAAAGGCTTTTCACAGGTTTTTTTCGGTTTTTCTTGATTTGACAAGCCGGGAAAATGTAATAAAAGACAGGGTTATAAATAACGACGACCCCAAAATCGTCACAGTAAATTTTCTTAGGAAGGCAAAGCACACAAATGGCAAATTCTATTGCATCGGGAATGACCAAGAATTTCCTTGGTCATTCACCGGAATGGTACAAGCTAACCATCATCGGTTTTTTGATTCTCAATCCATTGGTTCTCCTGACGCTTGGGGCTGAACATGGTGGTTATATTGTGGGTTGGATGCTTGTTGTTGAATTCATCTTCACGCTTGCGATGGCGCTTAAGTGTTATCCTTTGTTACCAGGAGGCTTGCTGGCGATTGAAGCGCTCTTTATGCAGATGACAACGCCGAGTATGGTCAAGCATGAAATTGAGAGTGGACTGGAGGTTATTCTGCTTCTGGTCTTTATGGTGGCCGGCATTTATTTTATGCAAAAACTGCTGTTGTTTGTCTTCACCAAGGTTCTTCTGAATGTGCGGTCCAAAACCCTGTTGTCTTTTCTGTTTTGTTTGATTGCGGCAGTATTATCAGCCTTTTTGGATGCGTTGACTGTTACGGCGGTGGTGATTACCGTCGCTGTCGGTTTTTATGCGATTTATCATAAGGCGGCATCCGGCAAACAAGCCAGCCATGACCACGATCATTCTGCCGATGACGATGTACAGGAATTGCACCGCGAGGACCTGGATCAGTTCCGTGCTTTTCTGCGCAGCTTGATGATGCATGCCTTGGTTGGCACCGCCCTTGGCGGGGTTTGTACCCTGGTGGGGGAACCACAGAATCTGATTATTGGCGAGCGCGCCGGCTGGGATTTTATTGAATTCTTCTTCCGCATGTCTCCGATCACGATGCCTGTGTTGGTTGTTGGCCTGACGACCTGTGTTGTTCTTGAAAAAACCAGTGTATTCGGTTATGGCGCGAAATTACCCGATGTGGTTCGGGGCATCCTGGAAGACTTCGACCAAAAAGAAACAGCTCAGCGCACCAACCGCGACCGTGCTTCCCTGATTGCTCAGGTCGTTGTTGCTATCTGGCTGGTTATTGGCCTGATGTTCCATCTGGCGCCTGTCGGGATTATCGGTTTGTCTGTGATCGTACTGCTCACTGCCTTGACCGGTGTTTCTGAAGAACACCAGATCGGAAAGGCTTTTGAGGAAGCTTTGCCCTTTACCGCGTTGTTGGTGGTGTTTTTCGCGATTGTTGCGGTTATCGCCGAACAGGACCTGTTTGGTGGCGTGATTCGTTATGTTCTGTCACTGGAAGGTTCTGAACAGATTGCCGGTTTCTATATTGCCAACGGGATATTGTCGGCGATCAGTGATAATGTCTTTGTCGGTACCGTTTATATCTCAGAGATTCAGAAGGCACTTGTCGCCGGCACTATTAGCCGGGATGTGTTTGATCTGATGGCTGTGGCAATTAACACAGGAACAAACATCCCGTCTGTTGCAACACCTAATGGCCAGGCTGCCTTCCTGTTCCTTCTGACATCTGCGATTGCACCGTTGATCCGGTTGTCATATATGCGAATGGTGACTATGGCGCTGCCGTACACCATTGTGATGTCTTTGACCGGGTTTTTGGCCGTAGTAATGCTGTTGGAGCCTGCGACGGATATCATGTATGACAAGGGATTGATTAATCATCATGTCCCGCCACAGGAGTCTCACGGGACCCTGGAGAAATCCTCGCATTAGATAATTCTACAGTGATGTTTAAAAGGCGGAGGTATTTACGGTGCCCCCGCCTTTTTCATAAAAAAAAGAGAGGTTATGATTTCAATCAACTAGTTGTAAAACCTAATGGATATGATGTTTTTCAAGACGAGGCGTCTTTCTAAAAGGATATATGTTTTACACTTGGCAACTAATGGTTTAATGATATACTGCGTTGTTAACTATAATATATAAAAAGATTCGAATATATCGATACAAAACTGTTCAGAAAATGTTTCGCGTGACAAGTGAACGGCTGGTTGAACAAGTGAAGAATTTAATAAACAAGGAAAGACGGGGCAATGCCCCAAGCAGACCTGCGCTATACTTTTAAATGCCATTATCTGACAAGAGGTTGGACCATAGTGGTTTTTATGGTAGTATGTAAGGCAATAAAAGGTAGAGTTTGCTTGTTTGGGGTGCACTTAGATTTAAGAAAAGTGAAGTGATATGGAGTCTAATTCATTAACGACAGCTCATGAAGGGCTGGAAATGGCAGTCCGGGATGAGGAAAGCAAAGACCGAGGAAGTAAGGTGACCTCAATGGATGGTAACATAAATCATTTTGATGAAGTCCGTGGCTCAATCAAATGGTTTGATTCTGTCAAAGGGTATGGTTTTATCTCACCTGAAGATGGTGAAGGTGACATACTGGTCCATTTTTCCATTCTCAAAGATATTGGTCGTCGCATGTTGCCGGAAGGCACCGATGTGACCTGTTTATCGGCGGATCGTCCGAAAGGACGTCAGGCGGTAAAGATCATTGATTTTGACCTGTCAACGGCGGTTGGTACCGACGTTGAGACCATGACGCCGGAAATGGTGGATATGGATATCTCCGACCTTGAATTTGTCGAGGCAACCGTGAAATGGTTTAACCGGGTTCGCGGATATGGATTCGTCAATCGCGGGGATGGCGGTCAGGACGTTTTTGTTCATATGGAACTTCTACGAAAATTCGGCATTGATCATCTGGTGCCCGGTCAAACCGTTGCGGTTGCCGTTGGCGATGGTGAAAGGGGACTGGTGGTGAAAGCCATTCGGCTGTGATCCTCTGGCCGGAGAAGGGTATGTCCTTTCCAGAAAAATAATGTTAAAAGTCAGGGCGCGGGACAAAATGTTCTGGCGCCCTTCTTGGTTTCTTTTGACTGTGAGTTTGTATCTATGAAATTTTCCCGCCACATCATACTGCGGTTTATTATCGCGGGTCTTGTCCTGGCCTGTTTCGGACCAGGCGCCAGTGCGGCGCAACAGAAACAGCTACAGGAAACCCCGGGGCCAATTTCAGCGTTTTCACGGCTGTCCATCATGAACCAGGCGCATAAAATTCACCAGTTCGAGGTGGAACTGGCCGACCGGCCTGACTTGAGAGCGCAAGGCTTGATGTTTCGGCGTCATATGACGGATACGAGGGGAATGCTGTTCCTGTTTGATAGATCAAGAGTGGTCAATATGTGGATGAAGAATACCTATCTTCCTCTGGATATTATTTTTATCGACCGGAGCGGCAGGATTGTACATATTGCGCGCAATACGGTCCCGGAAACACTCGATATTGTTTCTTCGCAGTCACCGGTGATTTCGGCTCTGGAAGTAAATGCCGGCTTGACTCAGCGACTGGGAATTGCCGTTGGCGACATGATACAGCATGAAATCTTTCCGGTGCTGAAATAGCTTTTGGCGGATTTGTGCGGCGGAATATGATAAAGTCAGAAAAAAGATGAAGTTTGTGCATAAAGCACTTGCCCTTCCTGAGAGCTTCTTGTATTAAGCCCTCACACTTAATTTAATCCTAGTCGGGGAGTGGCGCAGCCTGGTAGCGCACCTGTTTTGGGTACAGGGGGTCGCAAGTTCAAATCTTGTCTCCCCGACCATTAAATTAAGAGACAAAAAGGCCGCTGACGTTAATGTCGGCGGCTTTTTTTGTACCCTCTTTAAGTCCCGAAAGTAAATATACCTCAGCTGTCAGGCCTTATAGGGTTGTTTGACGCGGATAGCCCAGCTGCTGAAAAGTTGATACTTTTCTTCCTTGGTTAATGCTCTGACGGTAAGCACATATATGGCGATATATTATATTACGATGGGCACGTTTATGACCTGCTGATATGAAATAAAATGCCCGGAGTTGTTTTTTCACTTTCCCTTAATTCTGCTTTGGGATACAAGACTGTGATTGATGATGTCGTCGACAGTTAGGTGGAACCTATGACAGCCCGTATATATAAACCGACAAAAAATGCCATGCAGTCAGGTATGAAGAATACCCGGCAGTGGATTTTGGAATATATTTCAGAAGAAGGCAAAAGCCTGGACCCTCTTATGGGCTGGACAGGTTCGTCGGATATGGAAAGTCAGGTCAAACTGAAGTTCGCCACCAAGGAAGACGCCATTGCATATGCCAAGCGTAACGGGCTTGCATATGAAGTGGTGGAGCCCAAGATGCCAAAACGAAGAATCAAGGCATATGCCGATGTCTTCGCCTATCGTGGATAGGTTTTTCATCAAGTTTGTGATAACAGGGCGCCCGTAGCTCAGCTGGATAGAGCAACGGACTTCTAATCCGTAGGTCGCAGGTTCGAATCCTGCCGGGCGCACCAATAAATATCTCCATAAATCAATGTATTACGGCCCCTGAAAAGCGCTTTCCTTTTATTATGTGTATATCTGTTGTGCCCTTATGGTTCTTCTTGGACCTAGGGACAGGATTTTTATGTATTGCTGAATGAGTTCTATGTGGCTAGAGTTTAGCGGCTAACTAAAAATAAACAACTTGAGGGGATAGCAAATGTCAAAAAAAATTCTAGCATTTTCACTTATCATTATTCTAGCCGGGTGTAGTTCTCGGCCACCATACGTGCCTGACGAATGGGTGAAGTGTGACGGGTTGGCGTCCCGGGCGTCCCATACTAAAGATCTGGGGAACGCGCTTTTGATGGCGGGGACTTTGGGCCTGCTGGGCAGTATCGCGGAATCCGGCTCAAAAGCCCATTACCGTGAAGTTGGGGAGGCTGGCATTGCGGCCTGTACAACTGTTTTGGCATCAGGATATTTTGATGATGGCGGGAGTTGGGAGCGACATGTAAATATTTTGAGGGCCCGGGCAATACATTATCTTGAAGTCAAAAATGGCGATGCAGCCTTGGCTGATTTGCAGAAAATTGATGAAGTAGCCGGTTCCCATGCAGATGATATCTTTTATCAGCGCAGCTTGGGGCTGTCGGTGAAATATCTGGAGGGTGTGGCGCTGATCATGAACGATAATGCTGATGCGGCACGGGGCGCCTTTAAAGCATTTTCTGATATGCGCCCGTATAGTAAAAATCTTCAATCCCTCGGCCTGAAATATATGACCGACGATCGGTTGGCTGTTATTGAACGCATGGTGAGACTGGATTCGGACTATTTATACTTGCACGCAACTTTGCTGGATATTCAGGACGGGCAGGAGGTGAAGGCCGCAGAGAATTGGGCTCACCTTGTGGCGGGCGGTTTCAGAAAAAAAGCCTCTTATAAAACGGCTGAAATGCAGGAAAGCTTTAGCGGACTTGTGTCTGCTAAGGATATTCAGATTATCACTACATCTGATCCGGTAACCATCGGAATGGCGGCGATTGCCGCTGCGCGGGTCGGGCAAATGGCTCAGGCGGAGGCATTCATGGAGCAGGCTAAAACCACTCTTGTGGGCGCCCCGGAAAAGCAAAATGATCGTGAGGACATTATTCGCCGCCTACGCCGTCTGAGTACTGATAATGCCGAAGACTTGGTGGGCATGCAGGACGTACTGGTGAAGGCTTATGGGCAATATTACAACCGTGATCTGGTCGGCGCGCGTGATACTCTGGTGTCGTCATCTAAAAAATTCCCGGTTTGGCCGGCTTTGCTGGATTTGCTTGAGAAACTGCAGCGCATCATTCCGGAAGAAAATCGCTTAGGGCTCATGAAGGTAGATGTTGAAGCAGCTTGGTTTAAGCTGAGAAACACCAAGGCATTTTCCAACAAGACCGGTAAAAATTTCGTCACAAGCCTGTTCGAAAGATTACCAAGTCTTGAAAAGAAATCACAGATGAACAGCTATTCCGGTAAAGTCTGGTTCTTCAAGGGAAGCGGATTCAGCGAGAAAGAGCTGGGGAAAGACCGCTATGAAATTAAATTTGTTGGTGACGTATCCTCACGAACTGTTGTGGAGGAGCTGAGCTTGTTGCGGGCGGCTGATTTGGCGCGTCAGTCAAAAAAAACCGGCTTCATTATCAGCGATATTACAAATTACACGCGGACGCGATATTCAACATACAATGGTGTTCGCATGGGGGCAGGGACGCCGGCTGGCTATATGACTTCCCTGACAGTTACTTTTGTTGATCCTGACAAGTTACCTGACAGATGGATTATGCACAAAGGCAGGATTTTAATGACGGATAAGGTTTGGCAGGACTTGTCGTCTGTGTATGTTAAATCAAAGAACTGAGGGCCGGGGCTTTAACGATCAATGGATACAGAAACTAACCGCAGGCAGAGGTCCTGACGGGGCTGGCCTGCGGTTAGTCAATCATATGATCTTTAATGGCGAATACTTTTTAAAACGACTGTTTTAATTTGTGCTTTGTTTCTGTCCGGAGATGATCTATCATGCTCCGGAAATCAACAGATGAGGGAACAATCATGAGAGAAGCAGTTATCGTCGCGACAGCCAGAACACCGATAGGGCGCGCCTATAAAGGGGCATTTAACGCCACCATGGCCCCGACCATGGGGGGGCATGTGATTGCCGAGGTGGTGCGCCGTGCCGGTGTTGAGGGTAGTGATATCGAAGACGTTATCATGGGTACGGCTTTGCCAGCCGGGTCCACAGGCTGGAATATTGGTCGGACAAGTGCCATGGCGGCAGGGCTTCCGGTCTCGGTGTCCGGCATGAGCATAGATCGTCAATGCGCCTCCGGTCTGATGGCGGTTGCGACGGCGGCGAAACAGATTATCTGTGATGGTATTGAAATTGCCATTGGGGGCGGCGTGGATAATATTTCTATTGTGCAGGCGCCCGCCTTTGAGCTTCTCATGAAGCAGGCCGACAAGAACCTGATTAAATTGCGGCCGGATGCATATATGCCAATGCTGCAAACAGCGGAAGTGGTGGCCAATCGTTATCAGATCAGTCGCGAGGCGCAGGATGAATATGCGCTGGAAAGCCAACGGCGCACCGCCGCTGCTCAGGCTGCAGGCCTGTTTGATGATGAAATTGTTGCTCTGCCCTCAACGAAAGTCGTCAAAGACAGGGAAAGCGGCGAAATTTCCTATGAGGATGTCGTGCTGGAAAAAGACGAAGGCAACCGTCCGTCGACGTCTGCGGAAAGTCTGGCTGGACTTAATCCAGTGGTTGAAGGTGGTTCGATAACCGCTGGTAATGCAAGTCAATTATCTGATGCAGCATCGGCAAATCTTCTGATGGAGCGGGCGGAGGCCGAACGTCGCGGCCTGGCGCCCCTCGGGGCTTATCGCGGTATGGCGGTGTGCGGCTGCGAGCCCGATGAAATGGGGATTGGTCCGGTTCTGGCGATTCCCAAACTGCTGCGGCAAACCGGATTAAAAATGGATGATATCGGCTTGTGGGAATTAAATGAAGCCTTTGCGGTGCAGGTTATTTATTGTCGCGATAAACTTGGAATTCCCCAGGAACGCTTGAATGTGAATGGTGGGGCGATTTCAATCGGTCATCCCTACGGGATGAGCGGGTCGCGTATGGTTGGCCATGCCCTGATCGAGGGCAAGCGACGCGGGGTGAAATATGTTGTGGTCACCATGTGTGTCGGCGGCGGCATGGGGGCGGCCGGCCTGTTCGAGGTGCTTTAAAGGGCTAAGACTGAAATATAAATTTTGTGTGCACCGGTCAAATTTTGATCGGTGCATTTTTTTTATGAGGCATGTCAGGGTGGGGAAGTGGAGGCGCGGACCGGAATCGAACCGGTATAGACGGATTTGCAATCCGCTGCGTAGCCATTCCGCCACCGCGCCTAAATACTGCCAAAAACAGTATCCGTCTTTTAGCGTAATTGGGAGGGAAGTCAAATAATTATTTGCGCCTTGGGAACAGAATTTCATAAACCTGATGAGTGAGATGAAACGGCTTTACTGCCAGGGCGCGGCAAATAGCTTAGACGTAAAACGAATTTATTTGCCAATCATCGCAAAAGATTGGCATATAGTCTCAAAGTAGTGGCATTTCCTATGTTGTAATGGTTACACAGAGCCCTTATAAAAGGGCGCAACGAAAAGTCACATATTTCAGGAGTGTCTCTATATGTCGGATTTAAACAGTGCGCGGCAACATATGATTGATGGTCAACTGCGGCCTAATGAAGTGAATGATGAACGGATTATCGGTGCCATTGAATCGGTTAACCGGGAAAAATTCGTGCCAAAAAGCTTGAGCGGCGTGGCGTATCTGGATGAAGATATTCAGGTGGCTCCTGGTCGGAGTTTGATGGAACCGATGATTTTTGCCCGTCTTGTCGATGCGGCGCATATAAAGAAAACGGATGTTGTGCTCGATGTGGCTTGCGCAACGGGCTATTCCAGCGCTGTATTGGGCCGCCTCGCGGAGGCTGTTGTTGCTCTGGAAGAAGATGAAACGCTGGCGGAAATCGCAACCACGGTTCTTTCGACTGAGGCCTGTGACAATGTGGCCGTGGTGACCGGTGCCTTACGGGACGGTCTGGCAGAGCAAGGCCCATATGATGTGATCTTCATCAACGGTATGGTCGATGAAATACCGGCCAGTTTGACGGACCAGATTGCCGATGGCGGCCGGTTGATTTGTGTTTTGAATCAAAATGGTGTTGGCAAGGCTGTCTATGTCACCAGCGAAAACGGGGTCGTGGCGAAACGCACTTTATTTGATGCTGCCGTGACGAAGCTTGCTGCCTTTAAGAAGCCGGAGAAATTTGTTTTCTAGAAATATTCCCGGCTTAATGTTGACAGTGCTAACAATAACGGATTATATCTGCGGGGCGGCGTATTTTATCTCGCATACGGTTTGTTAATTTAAAAATTGTATAGAAGGACGTTGCTGCAAAGAAGCGTCAGGATTTATAATCAATCGGGTTGGAACTATGAAAACTAAATTATATTTGTCACTGTTGCCTATTGTTACGTCGTTGGCCCTCCCGGGGGGCGCCCAAGGGGAGACACTGAAAGAAGCCATGGCCAAGGCTTATTTAAACAACCCAACACTTTTGGCTGAAAGAGCTTCTTTAAGAGCGGTCGATGAGACAATTAACCAGGCCAAGGCCGGATGGCGGCCTTCGGTCGCGGCCACAGGCAACTATGGTTATCGCAATACGAAAAGCCAGCAGACATTTTCGACAAGTGGTGACACCAACCCCAGAAGTCTGGGACTGGAAGTTCGTCAGTCTGTCTTCAGTAGCATGAAAACGGTGAATGGCACTAGTGAAGCCAGGAATCAGGTCAGGGCTGCGCGGGAACAACTGACCTCTGTTGAACAGCAGGTGTTGCTGGATTCCGTTACGGCATATATGAATGTGCTGACGGATATGTCTGTGTTGCAGCTGACCCAGAACAACGTTGCCGTGTTGCAGCGGCAACTGGAAGCCAGCGAAGACCGGTTCCGGGTGGGGGAAATTACCCGCACCGATGTGGCGCAGTCAAAAGCGCGTCTGTCCCGGGCCGTGTCCGAAGAAATCCGCGCAGAGGCGGCGCTGTCAGCCAGCCGTGCAGCTTATCGTAAAACAGTGGGCGGCATGCCGGCCAATCTGAGAATTCCGGAAGGGCTTCCGGCTATGCCTGCTTCTGAAGAGGCGGCCTTGGCCTTTGCCATGGAAAATAATCCACAGTTGCTGGGGGCACGTTACACGGAAAAAGCAGCGCGTTATAACGTGAAAAAACAATATGGCGGCTTGGGGCCTTCGGTTGATATTGTGGCCCGTTACAGTAAAAGCTGGGAAAATTTCAGCACCACCGATACTTCCACTACAAAAGAAGTTCTCGCCCAGATGACCATGCCGCTGTATCAAAGCGGGGCGGTGTCTTCCCAAATTCGCCAATCCCGCCAGATTGAAAACCAACGCCGTCTTCAGGCTCTGTCTGCGGAGCGCATTGTGGCCGAGTTGATCCGGAATTCATGGGAAGGTTATCGCGAGGCCACAGCGCGGATCTCGGCGTCCGAAGACCAGGTAACCGCCAATGATATTGCCCTTGAAGGTGTGCGTCAGGAAGCGGAAGTCGGATCACGGACCACATTGAATGTCCTTGATGCGGAACAGGAGCTGCTCGATTCTCAAGTGAGCCTGGTGCGGGCGAGACGCGATCAGTTCATCGCGGCTTATGTTTTGCTGTCCAGCATGGGTAAGCTGACGGCGGATAATCTGGACCTGAATATTGCCACTTATAATCCTGAAGATCATACAGATAAGGTTGAAAATAAGTTTTTTGGGTGGGGAATCGATAAAGATTGATCCGCTGAACAAATTTTTTAATCCATTTCACAACGACTTATGGGGTTTTTTTATTCCCATAGGTCGTTTTTTTTTGTAAACAGGAGAATAATATTGATAAACACCCAAAAAACACTAAACCTTTAATGTTACATAGGATAGTGTAGTATTTAGATAGAGTAGATTCATAAGGGATAGCGCTTTTTAGGGCGAGGTAATTGGATAATGAGCGAAACGGAAGGCCAAGAAGAGCCAACGATGGAAGAAATTCTCGCATCTATTCGGAAAATTATTTCCGAGGATGACGAGGACGCTGGGGAACAAGAAACTCCTGCCCCTGAAGTTGTGCCCGAACCAGAGCCTGAACCTGAACCTGAACCAGAACCCGAAGTTGATCTAGAGCTTGAAGAAGAGCCCGAAGAGGACGATGTTCTTGAACTGACCGAAATGGCCGAAGAAGAAGATGTCTTCGATTCTCTGCCTGATGAGCCAGAACCGGAACCGGAAGAAGAACCTGAACCAGAACCTGAACCGGTAATGGAAATGGGCTTTGAAGGTGATATTGATGATGTCGATCCTGCTGTCGGTGACGAGGTACTGATGTCTGCCAATTCTTCTGGTCTGGCGATGGATCAATTCGGAATTCTGTCGGATCTGCTGACATCCGGTTATCAGGGATCCGGTAATACTTTGGAAGATCTGGTGCGGGAAATGCTGAAACCTATGTTGCGCGGCTGGCTGGATGAGAATTTGCCGCCGCTGGTGGAACGGATGGTGGCGAAGGAAATCGCCCGTCTGTCCCGAACCAAAAAACCATAAAAATAGCGCAGGCGGCTAAAGAAACTGGATTTTTTTACCTCTCCCGCTTATTTTAACATCATGTAATTTGGGAAGGGCCTGTTGGGCTCTTCTTTTTTTTAAAGCGCCATGTCGCATCACATATACACTTAGTGCAGCGGAAAGAATACCGAATGTCTGAAGACCAAGAAATTGAAGCAAAACTGGATAAATCCTTTGACTATCAGTCGGCTGAAAAGCGGATTTATGAGGCATGGGAGGAGCAGGGCGCTTTCAAGGCGGGCCGGGTTGATGCAGATCCTTATACCATTGTGTTGCCGCCCCCGAATGTGACGGGCAGCCTTCATATCGGTCATGCGCTTAATCATACCTTGCAGGATATTTTGATCCGTTTCGAACGTATGCGGGGCCGGGATGCGCTGTGGCAGCCGGGTATGGACCATGCCGGTATCGCCACTCAGATGGTGGTGGAACGTCAGCTGGACGCCAATGGCATTTCCCGTCATGATCTGGGGCGGGAAAAATTCATTGAAAAAGTCTGGGAGTGGAAAGAGGAATCCGGCGGGATGATCTTCAACCAGATGCGCCGGCTGGGTCAAAGCTGCGACTGGAGCCGCAGCCGCTTTACCATGGATGATGGCTTTGTCGCGGCCGTTACAAAAAAATTCGTTGAACTGCATAAGGTTGGCCTGATTTATAAAGCGAAGCGCCTGGTCAACTGGGATCCGAAATTGCTGACCGCCATTTCCGATCTCGAAGTCGAGCAGAAAGAGGTCAACGGCCATTACTGGCATTTCAAATATCCGGTAGACGGGGAAGAGGGGCGCTTTCTGACGGTTGCCACCACCCGGCCGGAAACCATGCTCGGCGATGTCGCGGTTGCGGTTCACCCTGATGACGAACGTTATCAGGATCTGATCGGCAAGACCCTGACCCTGCCGCTTGTCGGGCGCAAATTGATTGTGGTTGCGGACTTGCATGCCGATCCGGAAAAGGGGTCTGGTGCGGTAAAAATCACCCCGGCGCATGATTTTGACGATAACATGGTCGGCAAACGCCATGATCTGGAAATGATCAATATTCTGACCGATGACGCCCATCTTAACGATAGTGTGCCTGAGAAGTATCGCGGCATGGAACGTTTTGCGGCCCGTAAAGCCATTGTCGCGGATATGGACGCGCTGGGTCTGCTGGATAAGGTCGAGGACACAGTGCATATGGTGCCTTATGGTGACCGTTCAGGTGTTGTGATCGAGCCCTATCTTACCGATCAATGGTATGTTGATGTAGAGGTCATGGCCAAGAACGCCCTGGCCGCCGTGGAAGATGGGCGCACGAAATTTGTCCCGAAAAACTGGGAGAAGACTTATTTCGAATGGATGCGCAATATTGAACCCTGGTGCGTCTCGCGTCAGCTGTGGTGGGGCCATCAGATCCCGGCCTGGTATGGCCCGGATGGTGAAATCTTTGTCGCCAATACAGAAGAAGACGCTCAGACGTTGGCTGATGCCCATTATGGAGAGACAAAAACCATCATCCGTGATGAAGACGTGCTTGACACCTGGTTCTCCTCGGCGCTATGGCCGTTTGGCACCCTGGGCTGGCCGGATGATACACCGGAGCTGAATAAATATTACAAGACAGATGTTTTGGTCACCGGTTTTGATATCATCTTCTTCTGGGTGGCGCGCATGATGATGGACGGCCTGCATTTCATGGAAGAAGTGCCGTTTGACACGGTTTATGTCCATGCGCTGGTGCGCGATGAGCAGGGCGCTAAAATGTCTAAATCAAAAGGCAATGTCATTGACCCTCTTGAGCTTGCCGACAAGTTTGGAGCTGATGCCTTGCGCTTTACCCTGGCCGCGATGGAAGCCCAGGGCCGGGACATTAAAATGTCTGAAAAGCGGGTCGAAGGCTATCGCAACTTCGGAACCAAACTGTGGAATGCGGCCCGTTTCTGCGACATGAACGGCTGTTTCGACAATGTTACCCCGAATTATGATCCCGCGACGGCAACCCTCGCGGTCAACAAATGGATCGTCGGTGAGGTGATCAAGGCGACGGCCGAGGTGACGAAATCTCTGGAAGCCTTCCGCTATAATGACGCAGCAGGCGCGATTTACCATTTCACCTGGGGTAAATTCTGCGACTGGTATCTCGAACTGATCAAACCGCAATTCTTTGGCGAAGATGAGGCGGCGAAAGTGGAAACCCGCAATTGCGCCGCCTGGGTGATGGATCAGATTTTGAAAACCCTGCATCCCTTCATGCCGTTTATCACGGAAGAAATCTGGGGCGCGTTGCAGGAAAACCGAACTTCAAGTCTGATCGTTTCAGACTGGCCTGGCTATAATGAAACCCTGATTGATGCTGGTGCAGGGGCGGAAATGGATTGGGTCATTCAATTGATTTCGGACATTCGCACGGCACGGGCGGAAATGAATGTTCCGGCGGGGGCTAAACTTACAATGCTGGTGCAGGGGGCGTCTGAACAGACCGCTGCTTCTCTCGTGGCTCAGGACGATGTGATCAAACGCCTGGCGCGGCTGGAGACGATTGATCTGCATACAGGAGATGCGCCGAAAGGCGCGGTTCAGGTCGTGGTCGGTGAAGCAACTTACTTTATGCCACTGGCCGGGGTGATTGATATTGCGGCGGAACAGGCGCGGCTTCAGAAAAACCTGGATAAACTCGCTAAAGAGATTGGCGGCATTTCCGGACGGCTGAATAACGATGCCTTTATGGCCAAGGCGCCGGATAATGTGGTCGCTGAAAACCGAAAGAATTTGGTTGAGGCAGAGCAAAAAGCCGAAAAAATCAAGGAAGGCCTCGCGCGTCTTGCGGCTATGGACTAAAAGGTTTTGCACGAAGATGAAAAGGCCGGGCTTGCCCGGCCTTTTTTGTTGGCTATGGGGTCGTTAATCGCTTAGATTAAGAGCAGGGGTGAGGGGGTAATAAATCTTGAAAGACCAGACAGAGATGCTTCGACTTTTTATTTTCCTGTCCCTGATGGCGTTATTGAGCTCCCCGGTCAATGCTCAATCATCCCAAAGCATAAAGCTGACCTATAAAGCCTACTGGGGCGGCTTTGTTATCTCCAAGGTATATTCCAGCGCCCGTCTGAGTAACGAATCCTATCAGGTGGATGTGGCTTATGACGTGACGGGGCTTGCCTCGATTTTCAGTAATATGAAGAGTAAATCTTCTGTCCGGGGAAATATCCTGTCCGATGGTGCCCTGAAGCCGCTTGAATTTGATAATGACGGTAGTTGGGGCAAGAGCCACTTTACCACGAAGACCCGGTTTGATCCGGAGAGTAGCCAGATTGTCGCGCATGATATCGACTTCAAATTCAAGAAAGAGGCAAAATACATTCCGATCGCCGAAGCGCAGCGCAAGGGCCCGGATATGATGAGCTATTATCTTGATTTAATGCTCAATCCACATGCCCTGACGGTCAGCCAGGATCTGAGAGAAGCGACTGTATTTGGTGGGTTTTTTTTGCTCAATATGGCCCATAAGTGCCCGGAGAGAAAGACGCTGGACAGCGGTCGGGCGACTTACACGGGGCCGGTGATCTCCTGTGAATTCACTGATAAAGTCGTGGACGGGAATTTTATCGCCACGGATAAGAAGAAAAAGAAAAAGCGCAAAAAGAAAAAGAAAGAGAAGGCGCCAAAACCTGTGGAAATTTGGTTTGCCGAGATTGAAGGGCTACAGCCCAAAATTCCTGTTTATGCGGAATTTGCCATTGGCTGGGGCAAGGTACGGGTTTATCTGGCGGAAATTGACGTAAGCCCTCTTAAGGCGGAAAAGGATGCCCCGTGATGTGGGAGGACAATTATGGAATTTCATGACCAGGGTATCATCATAAGTCTGCGTAAATACGGAGAGTATGACGCGGTGATTGATCTGATGACTGCGGAGCATGGACGGCATGCGGGCCTGGTCAAAGGCGGTATGGGACGTCGACAACGCGGCACATTACAACCCGGCAATGAAGTCATGGTTTCCTGGCGCGGCCGGCTGGAAAATCAACTCGGTACTTATGCCGTTGAGCTGCGCAATGCCCGTTCGGCGTCTTTTCTCAATTACCCGTCCAAGCTCGGTGTGCTTAACAGTGCCTGCGCCATTCTGTCCGTCACCTTGATGGAGCGGGAGGCCCACCCGGCGCTTTATAAAGCGTTACAGATTTTGCTCGATACGCTGGAGCGAGTCGATGACAGGCCGGAAAATTGGGGCGCCCTGTTGGTGCAGTGGGAAATTGGTCTACTTGCGGAATTAGGATTTGGCCTTGATTTCAGCTGCTGCGCCGCGACGGGCGTTACAGAGGATCTGGTTTATATTTCGCCGAAATCGGGGCGTGCGGTGAGCCGGGAGGCGGGCGCGCCCTATCATGACAAAATGCTGAACCTGCCTAAATTTCTCTGCGGCGGCGGCGAGATCAATGAAAGTGACATCCGCGATGGTCTGCATCTCAGCGAGTTTTTTCTTGAACAGTACGTGTTGCAGCCTAACAATAAAAAGATTCCCCAGGCCCGTCGAATGCTGCTGGACTATTTAACATATTAACCAATCCTGGTTGATTTTTGCCGCCGGACAGGATAGCTCCCCTGCATATATATTATGTTTTAAGGACTGTCCCATGGTGAAAATATCCCCGCGCCCCGAACGATCAGAGCTTCTGATGCCGGCGGGCGATTTACAGAAATTGAAAATGGCCGTGCTTTACGGGGCCGATGCCATTTATCTCGGTACGCCGGATATGTCGTTGCGCACAAAGTCAGCCTTCTCGCTGGAAGACGTGGTAGAGGGCGTAAAATTCGCCCATTCTCATGGCAAGCGGGTTTATCTGACCCTTAATCTGTTTTCTCACAACAAGGATATCCCGAAGCTAGAGCAATATGTCGAGACGGTGCGCAAGGTGAATCCTGATGGCGTGATTATAGCCGATCCCGGTGTGTTTCAATATGTAAAAGAGATGGCGCCGGATCTGGAGCTGCATGTCTCGACCCAGGCCAATATCTGTAGTTGGCTGAGCGTTAAATTCTGGGCCGAACAGGGGGCGTCATTGGCGGTTTTGGCGCGCGAAGTTTCTTATGCTGAACTGGTGGAAATTCGTGAGAAATGCCCAGATATCAAACTGGAGGCTTTTGTGCATGGGGCCATGTGCATGACCTATAGCGGGCGATGCCTGTTGAGTAATTTTATGTCGGAACGCGGCGCAAACCAGGGCAACTGCGCCAACAGCTGCCGCTGGCATTACAAGGTGCACATGCGGCTGAAGGACGGCACCATTAAAGAAATTGAACTGAATGAGCATACCCGCGACATGTATGAGTTTCTGCTGGAAGAAGGCGCGCGGGAAGGGGAGTTGATGCCGATCGAAGAAGATGAACGCGGCTCCTATATCCTTAATTCCAAAGATCTGTGCCTGATGCCGAAACTGGATGAATATCTGAAGATCGGGATCGACAGCCTGAAAGTGGAAGGCCGTAACAAGAGCCAGTATTATGTGGCGCTGGTGGCGCGGGCATACCGCATGGCGATTGATGACTGGTATGCCAACCCGGACGGCTGGTCGCCGGAACCTTATTTGAAAGAGTTGGAAACGGTACAGAGTCGGGGATATACCCTGGCGTTTCATGAAGGCCGCCTGACCAATCATGCCCATAATTACGAGGATACGGCGACACTGGCGGAATGGGAATTTGCCGGTCTGATTCACAAGGTGGAACAAGACGGCTTTTTGATGGAAGTGAAGAACCGGATTGTGGCTGGTGATGTGCTTGAACTGGTGCCGCCCCGTAGTCGACAGACAATTTTCCTGCGCATCTATGAATTTATTGATGCCGAAACGGGGCAGGCGCGGGACGCGGTAAATGCCGGACAGAAACCGATTATACGGCTGCCTTTTGCGTGGTTTGATCAGGAAGATCAGGCGCGATTACGAGCGGATTATCCCGAACTAACCATGATCCGTAAAGAACGCCCCCTGACCCAGGAACAATGGGACCGGTTAAAACTCGACCGGGAAGCCCAGAAGCGCGAGCAGGGACAAGGTACGGAGGACCGGTATCTGCAGCGCCGGGATGCGCTTGTGGAAAGTCAGGCGGAGGCCAACAGTAGCCGCAAGTTCAAAACACCACGCCTTGGCGTCGAAGGATGTTGTGGCCGGGGCTGTAACGGGTGCCTTATTTTCTGGCAAGACCCGGCCTACGCAAAAGCGAGAAGCCTGATGGCGGAAAAGAAGCAGGGTGAAATGCTGGCCAGAAATGCCCGCGGCCTGACTGAAGGTGCAACGGGGGCTTTATCTGACGGTTAAGCCCGTGGCTTTCGCCATCTCTTCCTTGCTGGCGGTTTTTATGCGTTCGGCAAAGATCCAGCGATGGCCTTCGATATCAGTGGTCCGGTATGTTTTATCCCCGTAAAACTGTTTTTCAGGCACCGTGGCGGTGACCCCGCGCATCATTTCGACGCCGACATGATGGGCGTCGACATCATCAACGTAAATATATGTCTGCTGGGTGTTCCAGCCATGTTGTTTTTGCGGACTGACCGCCCATTCGACCATTCCGGCCGGGCCCAGCATGATATGAGCGCTACCCAGCATCATTTCTGCGTGAACGATAGCCCCGGCATCATCTTCAAAGACGACAATAGGGTTAAAACCATAGGTTTCTTCCAGCCACGTAAGGGCGTTTCTCACGTCCTGGTAAAACAGGATCGGCAGCGCATGGGAAGGGTGTGTCGGCATGTCTGTTCCTTGTATACCCCGCTGCAGCGTACGGGGACTTCCTGCGCGATTGGGGGAGATAAAAAAAATATACTTTAGCAGCATATCTTGTGGTGTCCGAGATTTTTTTTGCTATAGTCTTTTCATGAGTGATATTTCAGTAAATGACGATAACGTCCTAGACGTGGCCCTGAGTGATACTCTTGGGGACCGTTACCTTTCCTATGCTTTATCCACCATCATGTCCCGGTCGCTGCCGGATGTGCGCGACGGCTTGAAACCGGTGCATCGGCGATTGCTGTTTGCCATGCGCCATCTGAAGCTTAACCCCGAGACGGGCTTTAAAAAATGCGCCCGCGTGGTTGGCGATGTGATCGGTAAATATCACCCCCACGGCGACCAGTCGGTCTATGACGCGATGGTGCGTCTGGCTCAGGAATTTGCCGTGCGTTATCCCCTTGTGGATGGTCAGGGCAACTTCGGCAACATCGACGGCGATAATGCGGCGGCCATGCGCTATACCGAAGCGCGGATGACAGCCATCGCCACGGCGCTGATGGAAGGGCTGGATCAGGACGCGGTCGACTTCCGAGAAACTTATGACGGGGAAGAAGAAGAACCGATCGTGATGCCGGCCAATTTCCCCAATTTGTTGGCCAATGGCGCCACCGGGATTGCGGTTGGCATGGCGACCAGCATTCCCCCCCATAACGTCGGGGAAATCTGTAATGCGCTATTGCATCTGATTAAGTTCCCCAATGCGACGATTGAAAAGATTGTCACCTTTATTAACGGACCAGATTTTCCCACCGGCGGCACCATTGTCGAACCGCGGGAAAGCATTATCCGTTCTTATGAAACGGGTCGTGGCAGTTTCCGTCTGCGCGCCAAATGGGAAGTGGAAGACACCGGTCGCGGCATGTATCAGATCGTGATTACTGAAATCCCCTATCAGGTGCAGAAATCGAAACTGATCGAACGCATTGCCGATCTGATGTATCAGAAAAAACTGCCGCTTCTTGCCGATATCCTGGATGAATCCAGTGAAGATATCCGCATTGTCGTTGAGCCGAAATCGCGTACCGTGGAACCGGAAGTCCTGATGGAAAGTCTGTTCCGGCTTACTGACCTGGAAACCCGCGCATCACTGAACATGAATGTGCTGGAAGGCGGCAAACTCCCCAGGGTGATGAGCCTGCGCGAGGTTTTGCAGGCATTCCTAGATCATCGGCAGGACGTGTTGGTGCGGCGCTCTAAATATCGTCTGGGCAAGATTGAACATCGTTTGGAAGTATTGGGCGGCTATCTGATCGCCTATCTTAATCTGGACGAGGTTATTCGCATCATCCGCGAAGAGGATGCGGTCAAGAAATGCCTGATGGATACTTTCTCGCTGACCGAAGTTCAGGCGGAGTCCATTCTCAACATGCGCTTGCGGTCTTTACGTAAACTGGAAGAGATGGAAATCAAGACTGAGTATGAGGCTCTTGAGGCTGAAAAGGCGGGACTTCTGGAGCTGCTCGCCAGCGAGGACCTGCGCTGGACCCATATTTCGGACGAGATCAAAGACATTCGCAAAAAATTTGGCGCCAAGACAGAACTTGGAGCGCGCCGAACGCTCTTCGCCGATGCACCGGTGGTTGATATGATCCCGGTAGAGGCCATGATCGAGAAAGAACCCATTACGGTGATCTGTTCTCATAAAGGCTGGGTCCGGGGGATGAAGGGGCATGTGGCGATCGACGACAAGATCAAATATAAAGATGGGGATAAACCGAAATTTGGCTTTACCGCCTATACCACCGACAAAATGATTCTCGTCGCCAGCAATGGCCGTTTTTATACCCTTGGCTGTGACAAATTGCCGGGCGGACGCGGCCATGGTGAACCGGTGCGTCTGATGATTGATTTGCCTAATGAAGAAGAAATCATTGGTCTGTTTGTCCATCAGCCGGGCAAGAAGATCATGGTGGTATCCGAACGCGGGCGCGGCTTTATGCTCGACGCCGACAACGTCATCGCCAGCACCAAGAATGGCAAACAGGTGATGAATGTGGAGGATGGTAAAAATAAAGTTGCCGTCTGTCGTATCATTGAGGATGAAGACGATCATGTGGCCATCATCGGCACTAGCCGTAAGATGCTGATCTTCCCGATTGATCAGATGCCGCAAATGAACCGGGGCCGCGGGCCAATTCTGCAGAAGTATAATGAAGCGCAGCTGGGGGACATTATTTCCTTCAAGGCGGAAGAGGGATTGTCCTGGCCTATGAAGGGTGGAAAAACGCGGACGGAAACCGACCTGACCGCCTGGCTTGGACGTCGCGGGTCTGTGGGTCGTATGCCGCCGCATGGTTTCCCAACGACAAACCGATTTTCCTGAGATGTAAGCGGGGTGAACCATGATAAACATCATCGCCCCGCCTAAATCATTGCGGTTGGGGGAACGGGTTAAAGTGATGGCGCCTTCGCGGGCGATGCAGGCTGTTTTTCTCGACTTCTTAAAGCGCAACGTGGATTATCATCAGCCTTGGGTATATCATTCCGCCGATCCGCAGTATTTCGATCATTACCTTGCCCGTATCAAACGCGGCGTGACCCAGGGGTGTCTCATCTTTGACCGCAACACAGGCCACCTGATCGGGGTGGTGAACCTCAATAATATCATGCTCGGGGTGATCCGCTCGGCAAGTCTTGGCTATTATGCAGACGAAGCCTATGCCGGGCAGGGTTACATGCGGGAAGGTATGCAGCTTGTGCTGGACTATGCCGTTGAACAGCTCGGGCTGCACCGGTTTGAAGCCAATATCCAGCCAGACAACATTCCATCAATCAAACTGGTGGAAAAACTAGGATTTCGCAAGGAGGGCTTCAGCCCGAAATACCTCCAGATCGGCGGTAAATGGCGCGATCACGAACGCTGGGCTATTCTGGATGAAGAGATTTTACAATGGAGACAGAACGAATGAAAATGTTGAATAAAATATTATGGACAGTGGCATTGATTTTTACATTTACGGCGACGGCCCAGGCTCATATTGATCTGGTGTCTCCAAAGCCGCTGATGGGCGGACATGGGATGGACGACACCACGTTGAAAGTGGCGCCCTTTGGCGCGCCGGGGGTGGATGTGGAAGAAGCCGACGCCCTGACCGTCAAGGCGGGGTCAGAGCTTGAGTTGGTGATCGACGGTTATGTCACCCATCCGGGCTATATCGTGGTGTCCTATACCACCGACCTTTATGGGCAGGATGTGATGCCGATCCGAAGCATTCCCGATTATAACACGCCGATCCCTCATAAAAACATACTGATGAAAATTGCATCCCCGTGTCCGGAAGGCAATTGCAAACCCCGGCGGGTTAAAGATAATGTCCTGAAAACCAAGGTTAAACTGCCGGATGTTACGGGGGATATTATTCTGGTGGTGCGTCAGGTGATGACCGACAAATTTGATAATCAGCCCGATGGCAGCATTAGCCTGAAACGGATTTATTACCATCAGGGTGCCAAGCTGAAACTGGTACGCTAAATATAGAGTGTATAGTATTTCATACTAAATGTATAAAATACTATACATTATGTAAAATATATATTACATTTCCTTTTGAACAAACAAAAGGAGCAGGTCATGTCATTTTTAACGGACGTATCCAGCCGTGAAAAACATATCTGGGCGAACCTCATTCTCGATGGGGCGATAGCCATTAATTTTTTCCCGAAATTGCTCAGACTAGAAGGCAGCCTTGCGGAAAATACCGAAGCATTGGGGCTGATCGTGGGGGCAATTATAGTGATGTCGATTTTGGGCAGTATCGCCATTCACTGGCTGCTGGACATCGGAAAAGAAGAAAAACAGGACGAGAGAGACCGGCATTTTGCTGCGATGGGATATCAGGTCGGCTATCTGGTGGTTTGTGGCGGGATTGTTTTTCTGATCGGCCATATGATCCTGAATGACATCACCACCAGCATCTTCAGTTTCCAGTATGAATCCCTGACCCGACTGCGGATGGCGACCTACCTGATGCTGACCCTGGTGGGGGCGGCGATTGCCAAGGATGTGACGCGACTATTTTATTATCGCCGGGGATATTGATCTATGGCGGAGCCTAAAATTTTCAATAATATCAAAATCTTGCGCTTTGAAGCTGGCGGCATCAGTCAGGCGGAGCTCGCCAAACGGGTGGGCGTCACGCGTCAGACCATTCTGGCGTTGGAAGCGCATAAATATTCACCGTCCCTGGAGCTCGCCTTCAAAATCGCCGCGGCATTTGACGTGCCGCTGAATGAGGTCTTTCAATATGGCGTATTGGAAGACGATTGAGGTTAGAGGCCTTTATCCAAAAATTACCTGTGGCAGCCAGGTGGTCATTTCCGGAATATGCCACAGAATGACCAGCATGATCACTTGGATCATCACATAAGGCAGCGCGCCTTTGTAAATCTGCATCGTACTGACTTCTTCGGGGGCCACGCCCCGCAGGTAAAAGAGAGCAAAGCCGAACGGCGGGGTAAGAAAGCTGGTCTGCAGATTCATCGCCATCATAATGCCCAGCCAGATTGGATGAATATCCATCAACAGTAAAACAGGGGCGACGATCGGCACCACCACGAAGGTGATCTCGATAAAGTCGAGGAAGAAACCAAGCACAAACATAACAAGCATGACCAGTATAAGGGCGCTGAGCTTGCCGCCGGGCAGATTGGTAAGGAACTCATGGATATATTCATCCCCTTCGAATCCTTTAAACACCAGAGAAAACATAGCGGCGCCAATCAGGATCATAAAGATCATGGCTGAAATCCGGGTGGTGGATTGCATCACCAGAGGTAAAACTTCATGGCCATAGGCCCGCCGGATTCCGGTAAATACGCCCCAGACAACAGCCCCCGTCAGTAATACCGCCGCCCCCATGCCGATATAATCCAGAGGATTTATGTCCGCCCGTCCCATCCGCAGATCAAACAGATTGGTGATGATGATCAGTCCGGCCAGAGCCAAGCTGCTGCAGATGATCGCTGTTGCATTTTCCGGATCAAGTTTGTAACCGGCCATCAGTATTGCCCCGACGGCGCCGACAGCGGCGGCCTCGGTCGGGGTGGCAATGCCGCTGATGATGGAACCGAGAACGGCGATGATCAGGAGAATGGGCGGCAGAAACGCCGCGAGAAGTTTTACGGTTGATACCCTGTCTTCTGCCGCCTGATGAGGCAAGGGAGGGGCGTAGTGAGGTTTGAAGAAAGCGACACCGACCTGATACAGTATATAGAGCAGAACCAGACCAAGGCCCGGCAGCAGTGCGCCTGCGAACAGGTCGCCGACCGACAGGGGATCAGGGGCATAATTACCCATTTCAAGTTGCGCCGTCTGCCAGGCGGAAGATAGCTGATCACCGAGTAATACCAAGACGATCGATGGCGGAATGATCTGTCCCAGAGTGCCGGAGGCCGCAATGGCGCCGCACGCCAGAGCGGGATTGTAGCCGCGCTTGAGCATTGTGGGCAGGCTGAGCAGCCCCATGGTGACGACGGTTGCGCCGACGATGCCAGTTGAGGCGGCGAGCAATGCGCCGACAATCGTAACCGATATGCCGAGGCCGCCCGGCATGCGGCCCATCAGTTTACCCATACTGTCAAGAAGGTCTTCGGCTATTCTTGAGCGTTCCAGCATTACCCCCATAAAGACGAACAGAGGAACGGCAAGCAGCACATCGTTGGTCATTGTGCCGAAAATACGTTCCGGGATCAGGCCAATAAAATCGGCGTCGATCTCGTCGAAGTAAACCCCGACAGAGACATAAACTAACGCCACGCCGCCCAGGGTAAAAGCGACGGGAAAGCCGCTCATCAGAAAGACAACAACAGAAACAAACATCAACAGGCACAGGACAATATTAAGATCCATCATAGAGTCTCCGGCTTTTCTTCACTGAGATGTTCGGCGTCGCATAAGGTCAGCACCGAATGCAGTAACAGCGAGAACCCCTGAAGCAGAACTGTGACGGCAAAGAACAGGATCATGCTTTTCAGCAGATAGACAGCCTGAATGCCGCTGCTTTCGATGGACCCTTCCAGGCTTTGCCATGAATCCATGACATACGGCCAGGCCATCCAGCCGATAAAGCCGGCCACCGGCAACAGAAAGAAAAGCGTGCCGAGTAGATTGACCCAGGCTTTGGTCTTTTCACCAAAGTGGCAGTAGAAAACATCGACCCTCACATGACCGTTATGGCGCAGTGTATAGGCGGCGGCGCCAAGAAAAATCATGCTGTGCATATATAGCAGGCTTTCCTGCAGGAAAATTTCCCCGACATGAAAGATGTAATGGCCGATAACGATTGCAAATTGCATGACAACAAGACACAAGGTGAGCCAACTGATAATCCGGCCGGTTGCCTCACTAAAACTGTCGAGGGCTCTGGCAAGTTTTTGAAGAAAGGAGATGATCACAAGATATCACAGTCTCTTACCAAAGTTTTCATACAGGCGGCGTGATATGAGATAAGGTTCGTCAGCAACCTTGCTCCAGGCCATCGCGGCGCGGCGGGTATCCATATAACTGTTGTAAATATGGCGGGTCATATCATCTGTCTGGGCGAGTTCCTGCATGACCTCATCAGAAGTTTTGATCAAAGCTAACATGATTTCTTCAGAAAATGTTTTAAGCTCGACCCCGTGTTTTTCCACCAGAACCTGCATGGACTGGGCGTTGCGGGCGTTATATTCGGCAAGGGATTTTTGGTAATTGTCCCCGGCAATTGCGCTGATCAATGCCTGATCGGCTTTACTGAAACTGTTCCAGACCTCCAGGTTAAAGCCGGCCGCAATTGCGGGGCCCGGTTCATGAAAAGCCGACGTGTAATAATGCTTAGTGATGTTCTGGAAACCGAACGCCATGTCATTCCAGGGCCCTACCCATTCTGACGCATCAATGTTTCCCTGACTTAGCGCAAGGAATATCTCGCCACCGGCCTTGGTGACGGGGGTTGCGCCCAGACGTTTGAGTACTTCACCCCCCAGTCCTGGGATGCGGATGCGCAGGCCTTTGAAGTCGGCGAGGCTGTTGATTTCTTTTTTATACCATCCACCCATCTGGACACCAGTGGTGCAGCAGATCAGGGATTTGAGATTGAATCCTCCGGCGAGCTCATCCCATAATTCCTGACCGCCGCCAAAATTAATCCATTGGGACATTTCCATGGCATTCAGGCCGAAAGGCACCGCCGCGAAAAAGGCGAAGGCCTGATGCTTTCCTTGCCAGTAATAATCGGCGCCATGATAGATATCGGCCTTTCCGGCACTGACGGCATCGAATACGCCGAGCGCGGGAACCAGTTCGTTGGCGGCATAGACCTTGATCTTGATGCGGCCATCGGTGGCTGTTTCAATGTCTTCAGCCAGTTGTTCGGCGCGGGTGCCGAGCCCCGGAAAACGTTTGGGCCAGGTTGTGACCATTTTAAGACGTCGCTTGCCCTTGGCATATAGTGGTGCAGAGAGTTCAGCACTCGCGGCAGCGCCACCTAGTGCAGCGGCGGAAGTGGTGAGAAAAGTACGACGCTTCATAAAGCAGTCCCTCATATTTTGACGTGATTATTTGTTTGTTTTCAGGGAGTATAGATAGCTGAGCCGCCCTTGACAAGCGGTCAGGGGACGTAATTTTCAGGATCATTCAGTGGATCACGCTGTGGCGCGGTGCCAGCCTTCGGTGCTGAGAACTTCAAGGGGTTTGAATTTCATCTTATAGGCCATCTTAGGACTCTCCTTGACCCAATAGCCCAGATAAACATGGGACAGTTGCGTTACCTGTGCCCTGGCCACATGATCAAGCACCAGATAGGTGCCGATGCTGCGTTTTTTGTTATCAGGACTGACGTCAAAAAAGCTGTACACCATCGATATGCTGTCACTCATGGAATCGGTCAGGCACACGGCTATAAGCTTGCCGGGGGCGTCGGAAGTTGCGGGCAGGCGATATTCGATCAAGTTGGTGGATATGGGGCTGCATTCAACCATGGCCTCATACTCGTCATAGCTCATGTTTACCATGCCGCCTTCGGCGTGGCGCACCGCGAGATAGCGGCTGAGCAGATCATAATGTTCCTGGGTAGCCTTGTTGGGCAGAATGTCAGACACAAGATCTGCATTGAGATTGATCAGGCGTCGTTGAGTCCGGCTCGGGGTAAAGGCATTGACGGGGATGCGCACGGATTTGCATTCCGCACAATTTTCGCAATTGGGTCTGTAGGCGATATCCTGGCTGCGGCGAAACCCTACCTTGGCGAGGGATTCGTGCAAACCTTCGGGGTTTTGTTCGTTGATTTCGGTGAAAATCTTCCTTTCCAGTCTGTCTTCCAGATAAGGGCAGGGATGCGGCGCTGTCACATAAAAGCGCGGGAATTGGGAAGATTGGTTAGTCACCGTAGTTTGCCTTGATCAATAAGAGGTTATTTCTTTCAGTTTATGTGGGAAAAGTAAATAAAACTTAAAGTCCTGGATAATTATACGCCTGCTTTGGCCGGATCTCCACTGTTCTTTATCCCTCTGTTTTGAGGGTTAGAATCCATAATACCACGGTGCGAAAAAGCTGTAGCCGATCCACAGAATAAGGATCAGGGGCACCCCGACTTTCAGGAAATCATTAAATTTGTAGTTACCGGGCCCCATCACGAGAAGATTGGTCTGATAGCCCATAGGGGTCGCGAATGAGCAGTTGGCGGCGAAAATAACAGCTGTCACGAATATCATCGGATCGACCCCCAGTTTGGTGGCCATATTGATGGCGATGGGTGTGAAAAGCACCGCAGTGGCATTATTGCTGAGCATATTGGTCAGCAGCGCGACCAGAAGGAAAAAGGCGGACAAGGTTACGGCGACGCTGGCACCATCCAGAAGATGCACCATTCTGTCGGCAAGATAATTGGCGCCGCCTGTGGCTTGCAGGGATGCGCCCATGGCAAGCGCCGCCCCGATCAGCAGGAAAATACGCCGGTCTACGGCCCGACTGGCTTGTCGAATATTGAGACATCCCAGGGCAATCATCAGAAAAGCGCCACAGGTGGCGGTGATGGGGATGGGAACAATACCTGTCGAGGCAAAGGCGACGACGCCACTGAAAATGCCTAGCGCTTTCCAACTGTCAGACAGGATGGGGACTTCGCGGGTCGACCACTCCATCAGCATGACATCTTTGTTCATGCGCAGGGCGTTGATTTGGGCGGATGTTCCCACCACGAGAAGAATATCCCCGGCCTCCAGACGAATGTCATTCATGGAAGATCGAATCATGCGGGACCGCCGTTGTATGCCAAGCACCTTGCAGCCGCCTTGCAGATGGTAGCCAACCTGTTCCAGGGTGCGACCATCCAGACGTGAGGCGGGGGCAATGATTACCTCGGCGATTTTCTGCCCACGGGAAACTTCAGTTACGGTATTCTCATCACTGGATTCGGGATCGGTCAGTATGCCTTTCAGCAGGTCCGGGTTTTTGGACAGTTTTTCGGTTAAAATTGCCCGGGTCGTGGCAAGGATAATGGAATCGCCTTCCTGAAAGGTGATGTCGTCAAACGGGGGCAGAAAGGATTTCCGGCCCCGTTGCACCAGACGCACCGTCATTCGGGTAAGATCGGGAAACATGCCGGCTACTGATTTCTTACCAATCAGGGAATTACCTTCCACCAGGTCAAGCTGAACGATAAATTGCTTGCCGGTGATGACTTGAGTTTCCTCGGTCGAGGATAGTTTTTTCGGTAATATAAGCGGGGCAATAAACATCACATAGATAAGGCCCAGCCCAGCGAGAAACAAACCTGGAATGGTAAAGTCGAAGAATCCGATATCAATGCCGGTCTGGCTCTTGTAGCTTCCGGCCACCAGAAGGTTGGTGCTCGACCCAATCAGGGTGGTCATGCCGCCAAGAATAGCAACAAAACTCAGAGGCATCAGCACGAGCCCTGCGGATTTATCCATTTTATCCATCAACGTAATCATGATGGGAATGAAAATCACCACAACAGGGGTATTGTTCAACAGGGCACTGATCACCATAACGGTAATCAGACAGGCAAGGATCACCCGGCGCGGATAGGCAATGCCGTGTTTGACAATGATTTGTGCCGGTGTCTCAAGTGCGCCGGTTTGCACCATGCCCTGACCAATCACCAGTAAAGCCAGAATGGTGATCAGGGCGGGATCGGCGAATCCGGCTAACAGGACGGTCAGGTCCAGAATGTTGGTGCCTTGAGCGTCATATACCGGTATAAAGTGAAAGATCAACAGCAAGAGTGATATGGTGCCGAGGGAAGTGACCTCCATGGAGATCCTGTCCCAAGCGTAGAATACAATCGCAACGAGAATAACCGCAAAAGTCGCCCACATCTGGACGGATGACTGCACTAATTCCATACACGTAATTCCTGTGCTAAATCCTTGTTTAATATACAATATAGCGCTGTATATTAAACTTTTATCACATCATAGCAAGGTACAATGGGGATGTCGCTCAAAAAAGCCTTAAATCGCCAGCAAGCCGTGAAGCAGGGGCGGTTCCGGGAGTATTTTACATAAAACCAGCCGGTAAAGTCGGAGATTCCCGCAGCAGAAGAATGGTAATTCTGCGATTTTCTGAGCGCTTCGGCTGATCTGGCAAAAGCGGTTCTGTGGATGCTTTGCCCATAACTTCGGCCAGGCGGCCACTGTGGACGCCGGATTCGCTCAGAACCCGACGGCTGGCGTTGGCTCTGTCTGCGCTCAGTTCCCAGTTTGAGTAATTGCTCCGGCCTGAAAACGGCGTGGCATCGGTATGACCTGATATGGAAATACGATTGGGCATTTTGATGACCACCTTGGCGATCTGCTTCAACATTTTTTCAGCATAATTATAAAGATCGGCCTTTGCGGGGCGGAACATGGGACGGTTGTCTTTGTCGACCAACTGGATGCGCATGCCATCTTCGGTAATGTCAATTAATACCTGATTTTTAAGCTGCGCCAGTTCCGGATTTTGTTGTATGGCGGTTTTGAGGTCATCGGTCATTTCTTCGAAATAGGTCTGTTCCTTTTTGGCGACCATTTCTTCAAATTCTTCTTCTTTCGATTTTGCCTCTTCTTCGGCGTCTTTTGGTGGAGTTGCCTCGGCCGCGGTATTGGGAATTGAAACGGTTACCGCACTATCCTGCGCCCCGTCAGTATTTAGTGAAACGCCGCCAAGAATATCGCCGGAGCCAGAGGAAGATTCGGTCGAAGCTGTTGTCGGCGTAAAATAATCCGCCAGCCCCTTTTTTTGGTCTTTTGATGTCGCATTCAACAACCATAACATCAGAAAGAACGCCATCATGGCGGTAACAAAGTCCGCATAAGCCACCTTCCAGGCCCCCCCATGGGACCCGCCTGATACTTTTTTTACCCGTTTAATAATGATTGGGCGTGCTTCATCCGCCATTATTTTACCGCCATTCTGTACTTATAAAATCAGTTACAGGCACATCATGGGGCGGTAAGGTTAAAATAATGTTAGTTCCAGTGTTGAAACAGCCGCTTATAAGATAATTTTCCCCGGTTACAGGTCGGATGCACGGTTTACATGTACCGTAAAGCCGGCAGCCCGTAATCCATTTAAAATATCCTGCAGATTCTCGCTGTCCCGGGTTTCCAGAGTAACATTGGAATAGGTTTCTTTCGCCGGTAGTTCCGTGAACAGGCGGTGATGAGAGACATCAATGATGTTACCGCCCAGGTCGCCGATTATCCGTGATATTTGCGCCAGAGCCCCCGGTACATCCATCAGAACAATACGCAGGCGGGTAATGCGGCCTTCTCGCACCAGGCCACGCATCAACAGGGAGGCGAGCAGGCGTGGATCAATGTTGCCACCACTCAGAACCATGCCGACTTTTTTACCTTTGAAACGTTCCGGGTAGGTATTAACAGCGGCCAGGGGAGCTGCGCCAGCCCCTTCCGGCACGGTTTTTTCAATGGTTAACAGCATGCAAAGCGCCTTTTCCAACTCATCTTCTGTCACCAGAAGAATATCGTCGACAAGTTCTTTACAGATGGCGCCGGTTTTCTCGCCAATGGTTTTGACGGCAATGCCCTCGGCCAGGGTAGAGCCCTGGGCGATATATTCGTTATTATTGATGGCTCTGTGCAGGGAAGGGAAGCGCTCCGCCTGTACGCCAATGACCTCTATGTCAGGGTTGATATGCTTAGCAGCTATTGCGATGCCTGAAATCAAGCCGCCGCCGCCGACAGGAACCAGTATAACGTCGAGATCAGGACAGGCTTCGAGCATTTCGATGCCCAGAGTACCCTGACCGGCGATGACATCTTCATCATTAAAAGGATGGACCAGAGTCAGGTTGCGTTCTTCGGCAAGTTGCAAGGCGTATTCGGCGGTATCATCGAAACGCTCACCGTGCATGACTACCGTGGCGCCATGTTCTTCTGTCTGTCGCACTTTAACAAAAGGTGTGTTGACGGGCATGACAATGGTGGTCGGAATGCCCAGGCGGCTACCATGATAGGCGACGCCCTGGGCATGATTGCCCGCAGAAGCCGCGATAACGCCATTCTTTTTCTGCACTTCAGTAAGATTCATAAGTTTATTCAGGGCCCCGCGTTCTTTGAACGAGGCGGTGAATTGCAGGTTTTCGAATTTAATGTAAATTTCGGCTCCGGTGAGCTTTGACAAGGTAATTGATTTGTTCAATGGCGTCTTGGCAATGGCGCCATCAATCGCCAGTGCTGCTTTTTGAACATCCTGGAAAGTTACCGAAACTGGGGACTGTGTCATCTTGGATCCGAATATAATTATAATAAATGGCGTTGTAGAGCAAGATATATGGCGAAAATGGGGGAAAGTCCAAAATAATCTTACATAAAACAGCAGGAAAAACTAATTGATCAGGCAAAAGACGCCGTAACAGCTGTCGAAACCGTATTTAAAGACGAAAAACAGAATGATATCCATACCGGTCAGTATCATGCACAGAGGCAGGCCAATATATTTGAGAATATAATAATAGGCCCATTTGGTGGGTCTTGGGGCGCTAATTTCATGCCCCATGATATTTTGTCTAAATTTTTTCCTACCAAACATTTTAAAACCGTTTAGATTGACTGTGTTATTCGAACTTTAGCGTAATTCGCATGCTAACATAAATTATCTGATTGGGACCTTTAATACTATAATTATATTATGACAGAGTTAATCATCGACTGGAACCACATGACCCAAAAGGAATGGGATCGGCATTTAAGCCAGGCTGAACACTGTTCCTTTCAACAGGCGTGGGCCTATGGCACCATTTTTAACCGGAATAAAGTCAATGTGAACCGCTTTGTGGTATATGACGGACTTGACCCCATCGGCATGGGGCAGGTCGTGACTCGCCGTTTCTTCGGTTTTCTGAAGGTCGCATTGCTTTTAAGAGCTCCTTTGTGGTTGAGACCTGTTTCCGCTGATATCAAAAAGGAGGTTCTGGAAAAAATACGGCTACATTTTCCTCTAAAATCATTCAACCTCTTTGCTTTCAGCCCGGATGAAACAGAAAGTCATCAAAGTTATAAAGACATGGGGTTTCGTCGTGTTATTACAGGATATTCGACGGTTTTGTTGGATATCAACCGGACTGAAGAGGATCTGTGGCAGAAACTGTATGGCAAAACCCGGACAAGCATCCGCAAGGCGGAAAAAAGCCATATGGACATACAATATGGCGATCATCACCATTACCATATCGACTGGTTGCTGAAACATGAAAAGAAACAGCAAAAAGATAAAAAATATCAGGGTCTGCCGACAAAACTGGTTAAGAGTTACGGGCGGAACAGCGCTGCTGGGGCCGGGGTCTTTACAGCCTTTGCCTTGGATGAAGGGATGCGGGAACCGCTTGCAGGAGCCTTGTTTCTACGGCATGGGCGGTGTGCCACGTATCATATTGGCTGGAACGGACCGGAAGGACGTAACCGCAATGCGCTTCATTTCCTGCTCTGGAAAACAATTCTGAAATTAAAGTCGGAAGGTGTTGTCATGATAGATTTGGGCGGCATCAATACTGAGGATGGCGCAGATATCGCCCGTTTCAAGCTTGGCTTCGGTGGAACGCCAATCAGTTTGATCGGGACATATATGTAATTTACCGGGCAGAAGTTTAAATACTAAAATTTTATATTTTTTCTTCTTGTTGCAACACTTCTTTAACCCCCATTTCCTATAACTGTTTCAAATAATGACAAAATTATAGACTCCGCAAAGTGTATTTTGCGTGGAAATGAGGCTCTGATTAATATGCTTATAATTGTTGGTATACTTTTTACAATGGGAATGGTGTTTGGCGGCTATGTCATCGCCGGCGGGAAAATGGCGCCTATCCTTAAAGCGCTGCCTATTGAAGGTATGATCATTGGCGGGGCGGGTATTGGGTCTTATCTGGTAAGTAACAATAGCAGCGTTGCAAAAAAGGGGATGAAGGGGCTCGGCCATGCTTTCAAAGGGTCGAAATGGAAAGCAGAAGATTATAAAGACTTGTTGTGCCTGATGTTTCTTTTGACGAAACTGATAAAGTCCAAAGGTGTTATCGCCCTGGAACCACACATTGAAGAGCCGCATGACAGCAAGATTTTCAACAATTTCCCGAAAGTTAGCGCGGATCACCATGTGACCGACTTCATTTGTGATTATTTACGGATGACGACAATGAATTTCGACGATCCTCACCAGGTCGAAGATGTGTTGTTGAAAGATCTGGAAAAACATCATCATGAAGAAAGTGAAGGCGCCCATGCCTTGAGCGTTTTAGGGGAATCCTTTCCGGCGCTCGGTATTGTTGCTGCGGTTCTGGGGATTGTGAAGACAATGGGCAGTATTGATCAGCCCGTTGAGGTTCTTGGTGCCATGATCGGGGGAGCCCTTGTGGGAACCTTTCTCGGTATTCTGATTTCTTACACGGTCGCGAGCCCTGTTGCGGTGAAATTACAACAGGTCGTTGACGAAGAAGGTCATTTCTTCAATGTGATCAAGGATATCATCGTGTCGCATCTGCATGGCAATGCGCCACAAATTTCGGTCGAGATTGGCCGGAAAAGCGTCCCAAGCGAGATGCAGCCAAGTTTCTATGAACTTGATGAAGCAGTAAATGAGCTGCCCAATGACCTGCTGACTTAACGATCTGCCAAAAGTTGGGCAACTGTGGGGGCGAAATACGTCAAGATACCAGAGGCGCCAGCGCGTTTAAACGCGAGCAGACTTTCCATCATCACCTGATCCAGATCCAGCCAGCCGTTTTGAGCCGCCGCGTGTAGCATGGCATATTCCCCACTCACTTGATAGGCGAAGGTCGGGAAGCTGGTTTCGGACGTTACACGCTGTATGATGTCGAGATATGGCATGCCGGGCTTGACGATCAGCATATCGGCGCCTTCCTCTATATCCATCATGACTTCGCGCAGGGCCTCATCTGTATTGCCGGGGTCCATCTGATAACTGTGCTTGCCGCCCGATTTTATATTGGCGCTGGAGCCCACAGCATCACGGAACGGTCCATAAAACGCCGATGCATATTTCGCCGCGTATGCCATGATCTGAACATTGACAAATTGCTCTTCTTCCAGAACCTCACGAATGGCGGCGACGCGGCCATCCATCATGTCTGACGGGGCGAGAATATCACATCCGGCTTCAGCCTGAACCAGAGCCTGTTGTTGTAATGTTTCGAGGGTAAGGTCGTTGGCGACATAACCGTCGACCAATATCCCGTCCTGTCCATGGCTGGTATAGGGGTCAAGCGCTACATCACAAATTACGCCGATATCCGGTACGGTATCCTTAATGGCGCGCACGGTGCGGCAGATCAGATTGTCCGGGTTAAAGGCTTCCTGCCCATCTTCTGTTTTCAGGTTTTGCGGGGTCTGGGGGAAAAGGGCGACTGCGGGAATGCCAAGAGCGGCGGCTTTTTCGATTTCCGGCAACAGGAGATCAATGGACAGACGCGATACGCCCGGCATTGACCCGATTTCCGTTGATTGAGCTTGACCTTCCTGGACAAAAACCGGCCAGATCAGGTCATTGACGGTCAGTTCATTTTCCCGCACCAAGCGGCGTGACCAGCCACTTTTCCGGTTTCTGCGGGGACGGGAATAAGGATATTTTCCGGGAAGGGAGGGGGTGTTCATGCGTTATCAACCTGATTATATGAGAATTTCTGCACCATAATACATTGCCCGGATAATGCCAAATTTTATCTAAATCTTGTCTCTAATTTACCTGAAAGCGCCGTTTTTTCAGGGCAGGTGGGGAAAATATTTTTGCGGCGGTTAAGACCTTATTAGGAGTTTTCATACTATAAATACCGGGTTGAAATATCGAGAATTACCATATTACAGGGATAATAATAATGACAGTGGCAGGCCACAGCAGCAGTTTAATCGGGGGACATGAGACACCGGAAGCCAGAACAAAGCTGGACTTTCTAGAGTGCCTTCGGTTGATCGAAAGACTTCATCGCAGGATGCTGGACATTGTAAAAAATCGTCTGGACGGTGTTGGCATGAATGATGTGAACAGTGTACAAGCCTTGTTACTGTATAATATCGGCGATCATGAAATGACGGCCGGTGATTTGCGTAATCGGGGGTATTATCTTGGGTCCAATGTTTCCTATAACCTGAAGAAACTTGTTGAGGCCGGTTACATCAAGCAGGAACGGGCAGAGCATGATAGACGCGCATTACGCATTTGGTTGAGTGATGAAGGCAAAAAAGTTTGCGATCTCGTTGGTGATTTGTTTGATGAGAATCTCAAAACCGTTCAGGAAAAAAATGTATTTGCTGACGCGGACGTTTCTGAAATGCGTAATTCCTTACGCAAACTGGAAAGCTTCTGGACAGATCAGCTGCGTTTCCAAGCATATTAATCCAGATTGATTTGCGTCAAATAAGTATAAATAATCACAATTATAGTCCATCTGGCGTTTGACACGATATAAGACGCCGGATACTATAATAACGTAGTTTATGCATTTAACACTGTGTTTTATGACAGGATTGTGATAAAGCGGAGCCGTTAAAAAGTAAACTTGCTAAGTTTTTGTTTTTGGGCGGAACCTTGCGACGTCCCGGTGATTATATTTTTAAGTTAGGCCACGCATATGGATTATGATCGGATTTTTTCTGACGCTATCAAGTCGGTGAAGAATGAGGGGCGTTATCGTGTCTTTACTGATATTGAACGCCAGCGAGGCAGTTTTCCTAATGCAACGTGGTATACCGAGGACGGCGTAAAAGACATTACCGTCTGGTGTAGTAATGATTATCTTGGCATGGGGCAACATCCCAAAGTCATCAGCGCGATGGAAGATGCTCTGCGCAATACCGGCGCCGGTGCCGGCGGTACCCGTAACATCAGCGGAAACAATCATTATCATGTCCTGTTGGAACAGGAGCTCGCCGACCTGCATGGTAAGGAAGCGGGGCTGCTGTTCACGTCTGGTTACATCTCCAACGAAGCCACCATCAGCACCATGGCGAAATTGATGCCGGGATGTGTGATTTTCTCCGATGCGCTTAATCATGCCTCTATGATTGAAGGCATTCGCCACAGCGGTTGTGAGAAACATATTTTCCGCCATAACGATGTTGAACATCTCGAAAGCCTGCTGAAGGCCTGCGATCCCAATGTTCCGAAACTGATTGCCTTTGAATCCGTTTATTCAATGGACGGCGATTTCGCGCCCATCAGGGAATTCTGTGATCTGGCGGACAAGTATAATGCCCTGACCTATCTGGATGAAGTACATGCGGTTGGCATGTATGGCCTTCGTGGCGGCGGTCTTGCAGATCGGGAAAACCTGATGGATCGGTTAACTGTTATTGAAGGAACGCTGGGTAAGGCTTTCGGTCTGATGGGAGGGTATATTACTTCTACAGCGGACATCGTTGATGCGGTACGTACTTTTGCGTCCGGGTTTATTTTTACAACATCCCTGTCACCCGTTGTAACAGCGGGTGCGCTGGCCAGTGTGCGGCATTTAAAAGAAAGCCAGATTGAACGTCAGATACACCAGGAACGTGCGGCCGTATTGAAAGAAAAAATGCGGGCGGCGGACTTACCGGTTATGCCATCGGTCAGTCATATCGTACCTGTATTGGTTGGCGATCCTGTGATTTGTAAGCAGGCTTCGGATATCTTGCTGGATGAGTTCAACATCTATGTTCAGCCGATCAATTTCCCGACTGTTCCCCGGGGATTGGAGCGTTTACGCTTTACCCCAAGTCCTTTGCACACTGATGAGATGGTTGATCACCTGATCACATCTCTGTCAGCGGTCTGGGCGCAACTCGACGTGAAGAAGTTTGCCAACGCCGCCTGAAAGGGTGAGTGAAAGAGACACGCGAAAATGAGCGGCACTTCAGAAGGTTATATCATCGAATTTATCCAGGTGGGGGCGTCCACGAAGGTTACGGCCGTTGATCCAGCGACCGGACGGGAAGCCACGATTGTCGGGCCATCCAACGCCGCGCGCTCTCATCTGACCCAGGTGGCTGTGCGCAAGCTGAAGTATTTGCTGGCCAAAGATCAGAGTTGAATTTTCGGTTTTTCGTCCCCTATCCACAAGATAAGTACAAAAAAGCACTTTTTCCCAATACATATGGTAGGAAAAACCTGTCGCCTATGATATTAAACGGCAGAAAGATTTTAACCTGCCGGTTTCGATCCGGGCCATGAGGATAGGGTGTTGATTATGTCTAGAGAAGTCATAGCGTTAGCAGGCGACCATGGAGGATATGACCTGAAGGTCAGCCTGAAAGAATATCTCGAAGAGCAGGGGTTTGAGGTGCTTGACCTGGGATGTCATAGTCGTGAGTCGGTGGATTATCCGGATTTTGCCCATGCGATGGCTGATGCAATTGGTCATGGAAAGGCCAAACGCGGCGTTCTGGTTTGTGGATCAGGAATTGGCATCAGCATTGCCGCCAACCGTCACGCACATATCCGCGCCGCCCTTGTCCATGACCGCCTGACCGCCGAACTCTGTCGCCAGCATAACAATGCCAATGTTGTTGTACTGGGGGGGCGCACCACGGGACCTGATGTGGCCCTTGATTGTCTTAAAGCATTTCTCACCACTGAATTTGAAGGAGGAAGGCATCAACGTCGCGTAGACAAGATGTCTTGATTTTTAGCCATTTATTGTTGAATTAAGGATTACCCTTTTATGACTGATATGAACAAATTTTTTAATGCGCCTCTTGCGGAAACCGATGCGGATCTGATGAACAGCATCACATTGGAAATGGGGCGTCAGCAGGAACATATCGAACTCATCGCTTCTGAAAATATTGTCAGTCGCGCCGTGATGGAAGCGCAGGGGTCTGTCCTGACCAACAAATATGCGGAAGGCTATCCTGGACGTCGCTATTATGGCGGCTGTGAGTATGTCGATATCGCTGAAAACCTGGCGATAGAGCGCGCTAAAAAACTGTTTAACGCAGCCTATGTCAATGTGCAGCCTCATTCCGGCGCGCAGGCCAATGGCGCCGTTAATCTGGCGCTGTTGCAGCCGGGGGATACCATTTTGGGCATGTCTCTGGCGGCCGGCGGTCACTTGACACATGGGGCTCCACCCGCCCAGAGCGGCAAATGGTTCAACGCCATCCAATATGGCGTGAGCCGGGAAGACGCCATGGTCGACTTTGACGAAGTTGAGCGTCTGGCCAAAGAGCATCAGCCCAAAGTCATCATTGCCGGCGGTTCCGCTTACCCTCGCTTCATTGATTTTAAACGTTTCCGGGAAATCGCCGATTCAGTTGGGGCATACTTCTGGGTTGATATGGCGCATTTCGCGGGCCTCGTCGCTGGCGGTGCTCATCCCAACCCGCTGGAACATGCTCATGTTGTAACCACAACAACTCATAAAACCTTGCGGGGCCCACGGGGCGGGATGATCCTGACCAATGATCTGGAGCTGGGCAAGAAATTCAATTCTGCTGTTTTTCCTGGTCTTCAGGGTGGACCGCTGATGCATGTAATTGCAGCAAAAGCGGTTGCTTTTGGAGAAGCGTTGCAGCCTGAATTTAACGACTATGCCGCTCGTGTAGTGGAAAACGCCCGTGCGTTGGCGGCTCGCCTTGTTGAAGGCGGCTGTGATATTGTCTCTGGCGGCACAGACACTCACTTGATGTTGGTGGACCTTCGTCCTCTTGGTCTGACAGGCCGTGATGCAGACAACAGTCTTGGTCGCGCCAACATTACCTGTAACAAGAACGGCATTCCGTTTGATCCGGAAAAACCGATGGTGACATCCGGTATCCGCCTCGGAACCCCGGCGGGCACAACCCGCGGCTTCGGGGTCAAGGAATTTGAACTGGTCGGGGACTTCATTATCGAAATCCTCAATGGCCTGAAAGCCAACCCGGAAGACAACAGCGCGGCGGAAGCTTCCGTGCGGGAAAAAGTCATTGCCTTGTGTAAAGACTTTCCCATCTATTAAGCTTAACCTTTTGGAGGGATAGAGTAATGCGGTGCCCATTTTGTGGAAATGATGATACGCAAGTTAAAGACAGTCGTCCAACGGAAGACAATGCTGCCATTCGGCGCAGACGCTCCTGCAACGGCTGCGGGGCCCGCTTTACCACCTTCGAACGGGTGCAGTTACGTGAACTGACGGTTGCCAAGAAAAGCGGCAAGAAGGTGCCTTTCGAGCGGGAAAAGCTGGAACGTTCGATTAATCTTGCCCTGCGCAAGCGTAATGTGGAAGAGGGGCGCATCGAACTGCTGATCAACGGCATTGTTCGGCAACTGGAAAGTATGGGCGATTCCGAAATCCAGAGCGAACTGATCGGCAAGTTGATTATGGAAGGGCTGGAGAATATGGATCCGGTCGCCTATGTGCGCTATGCCTCCGTTTATAAGGATTTCCGGGAAGCCAAGGATTTTGAAGCTTTTGTCGGAAAGCTGTCTGATATTGATGATGATTAGTCCGGAATAAAATGTGACAGAAAAAGCCGACAGACACTTTATGCAGATGGCGCTGGGACTTGCCCGGCGCGGTTTGGGGCGCTGTTGGCCAAATCCTTCTGTAGGATGCGTGATTGTCAGTCCTGAGGGTCATGTGGTGGGGCGTGGCCATACGGGGGAAGGTGGCCGTCCGCATGGGGAAACACAGGCTCTGAATCAGGCAGGGGACGCTGCCATTGGGGCAACGGCCTATGTCAGTCTAGAACCCTGTGCTCATCATGGGCAAACGCCGCCCTGCGCCGACAGACTGGTCGCGGCGCGCCTCTCCCGGGTGGTGATCGCGACGGGGGACCCCGACACACGGGTGGCAGGCCAGGGTATTAAAATTCTTGAAGAAGCCGGCCTTCAGGTTGATTTTGGCATCTGCCAGGTCGAGGCCAATCGTCTTAACCAGGGCTTCTTCAACCGCATCATGAAACAAAAGCCACTGGTCACCTTAAAGGTCGCGACATCCCTGGATGGACGGATTGCGACAAAAGAAGGGGAAAGTAAGTGGATCACCGGACCGGAGGCGCGTGCGCGGGGGCATCTTCTGCGGGGACAGAATGATGCCATTATGGTGGGCATTGGTACGGTTCTCTCGGATGACCCCGGACTGGACTGTCGTCTGCCGGGATTAGGGCAAAGATCACCCGTAAGAATCATCGTTGATAGCGGACTCCGTCTGCCACCAGAATGTCATCTGGTTGAAACGGCGGCGGTCATCCCCACATGGGTGATAACAACCCGACCGGCGGATGCCAAGTCAGCAATACTTGAGAAACGCGGTGTCCGGGTTATTGGTTGCAAGGCGGATCAGGGTGGCCGCGTTGATGTGATGCAAATGATGCAGAAATTATCCACGGTCGGCATAACCCGGCTTTTGGTGGAGGGGGGCGCGCAACTAAATGCTTCCCTGATCCGGGCAAGTCTGGTAGACCGACTGTATTGGTTCAGATCTTGTGGCATAATAGGCGGCGACGGGCTGCCTGCGCTGCCGTCCATCGGACTGAAAATGTTAACGGAAATGCCGGAGTTTACTCTGGTTCGAGAGGGCCGGGTAGGAAAAGATACTTGGCAGGAATTTGAGATAGGGCATTGAAATGTTTACCGGAATTATCACGGATGTCGGCGCTGTCGACAGCATAGAGCAACAAGGCGATTGCCGTATTATACTGAAAACCGCCTTTGATACCGCGACCATTGATATTGGGGCGTCCATTGCCTGTTCCGGGGTTTGCCTCACGGTGGTGGATAAGGGCGAAGACTGGTTTGCCGTTGACGCCTCTGCCGAGACACTCTCCTGCACCAATCTTCAGGACTGGACAGCCGGCACGAAAGTCAACCTTGAGCGGGCCCTGAAAATCGGGGAAGAACTTGGTGGGCATATCGTGACGGGGCATGTGGATGGTCTCGGCGAGATCACTGATATCACACCAGAAGGCGACAGCCTGCGCATGCGGTTTTCCGTCCCGGCCTCCATTGCCCGTTATATCGCGGAAAAGGGGTCTGTCACCATTAACGGAATTTCCCTTACCGTCAATGAAGTGATTGATGACAAGGATGGCGCCACACAATTCGGGATTAATGTCATTCCGCATACCCAGGAAAAAACAACATTTTCCGTTGTGAAAATCGGTGATAAAGTGAACCTGGAAATTGATGTTCTGGCCCGTTATGTGGCCCGGATGAATAAATTTAGTAACGCGTAATCTAATCGAAAGAGACCAGCTATGCCCCAAAGCTTCCTGTCCCCCATTGAAGATATTCTGGAAGACGCCAAGAATGGCCGGATGTTCATCTTGGTCGATGACGAGGATCGGGAAAATGAGGGGGATCTGATTATTCCGGCGCAGATGGCGACACCGGATGCGATCAATTTCATGGCCAAATATGGGCGTGGTTTGATTTGTCTGGCCATGACGCAGGAACGTATCGAGGAGCTGGACATCGGCATGATGTCACAGAATAACCGTACCCGTCATGAAACAGCCTTCACGACTTCTATTGAGGCGCGGGAAGGGGTAACCACCGGCATTTCAGCGGCAGACCGGTCTCATACGGTGTCGGTTGCCGTGGATCCAACCAAAAGCAAGAAAGATATCGTTACACCCGGGCATGTGTTTCCCTTGGTCGCGCGTCCGGGCGGGGTTCTGGTGCGGGCCGGACATACGGAAGCCGCCGTGGACATTGCACAACTGGCGGGGCTTATTCCGGCCGGGGTGATCTGTGAAATCATGAATGACGATGGCACGATGGCGCGCCTGCCGGATCTGGTGGAATTCGCCAAGGAACATGGCCTGAAAGTCGCGACCATCGCCGACCTGATTGCCTATCGCCGGCGGGTTGATAATCTGGTGGGCTGCATTGATGAGATGGAGATTGAATCTGAGTTTGGCGGGGAATTCAAACTTAAGGTTTATGAAGTCAAAGACGACCATACCCAGCATTTTGCCCTGGTGAAAGGCACACCAAAGCAGGGCCAACCGGTGCCTGTGCGGATGCACCCGTTTAACCTGTTTGATGATCTGCTCTGTGTTACGGGGCCGCGGCGCAATCAGTTGCATCGGGCGATGGAAGAATTCCGGGATGAAGAATGCGCGGTTCTGGTGTATTTGCGTGAAACCTCGAAAACCATTGTCTCCGACAGTATTGCCCGTCGCACCGGGAAGAAGAATGTGTCGCAGGAAACGTTCCTGCGCAACTATGGAATCGGGGCCCAGATTTTGGTTGATCTCGGGGTTACGGATTTGATCCTGCTGTCCAATACAGAGCAACATGTGGTGGGAATAGAAGGTTACGGCCTGAATATTGTCGAACACCGCAAGTTTGATGACAGTATTGAAATCGGCCTGATTAAAAAATAATAACGCTAACAGTTAGGATAAATTCATGCCTAAACCTCTGCATATTTTGATTGTGGAATCGCCTTACTACAAGGATATCACCGAAGAATTGATTAAGGGAGCTGTTGCGGTTCTGGAAGAGGCGGGCGCGACATATGAACGTCTGGATGTCCCGGGCGCATTTGAGATTCCCGCCGCAATACGCTTTGCAGAAGATTCCGATCAGGTGTTTGACGGCTATATTGGACTGGGATGTGTGATCCGTGGTGAAACGTCACATTATGATTATGTGTGTGGTGAAAGTGCCCGCGGTTTGCAGGAATTGGCAATCAAAGATAGACTCGCCATAGGTTACGGTGTATTGACCGTGGAGAATCGTGATCAGGCATGGGCGCGGGCATCGGTAGACAAAGGAAACAAAGGGGGCTTTGTTGCAGAAGTCGCACTTCGGATGATCGAATTAAAACAGAAATTTGGACTGACCACATAATGACCGACAAGGCCCCGTCTTCACAAAAATCCGCCTCTAAAAAAACAGCAGGCACCCGCAGTGCGTCGCGTCTTGGCGCGGTACAGGCATTGTACCAGATGGAAATGAATGACGTTTTCGCCCGCAGTGTGATTGAGGAGTTTATGGATCACCGCCTGGGTATGGTCATAGAAGGCGACGAATATGCTTCTGCCGACACAGCTTTTTTTGCTGATCTGGTTAAAGGTGTTGAAGCCCGTCTGGAAGAGATTGATGCTCATATCGTCAGTTCCCTGTCCGAAAACTGGACTCTGGAACGGGTTGAACCCGTGGCGCGCGGCATTCTGCGGGCCGGTGTTTATGAATTGATGGCCCGACCTGATGTCCCAACATCAGTGATCATTAATGAATATGTTGATGTGGCGAAAGCCTTTTTCGATGACAGCAAGCCGGGATTTGTGAACGGCGTACTCGACAAGCTGGCGAAAATTATCCGCCGCTAACCCTTGATAAGGAGGAAGACAATTCACGAGAGCGAATTTGACCTCATAGCTCATTATTTTGCGCCTTTGGCGGAAAAGCACAGCCCGGCTTTCGGGCTGACCGATGATGCTGCTGTATTGACGCCGCCCGAGGGACAGGCCTTGGTTTTCACCAAGGATGCCCTAGTGGCGGACGTGCATTTTCTCTCCCATGATCCTGCGCATCTGATCGCTCAAAAAGCTCTGCGGGTCAATCTTTCGGATCTGGCGGCAATGGGCGCGTCTCCTATTGGTTATCTTCTGGCGCTGGCACTACCTCAACAGATGACGGCCCGGGAAGCGTGGGTGAAACAGTTCGTTCGTGGTCTGGCGGAAGATCAGGCGCTCTTTGGCTGCCGGTTGCTTGGGGGAGACACCGTATCAACGACGGGGCCCCTGACTTTGTCCATCACCGCCGTGGGGGCCGTGACGCCGGGTCGGGCTCTGCGTCGAAACGGGGCTAAGGCCGGAGACGACATATATGTTTCGGGCACCCTTGGCGATAGCGCTTTGGGGCTGAAGTTTCTGCGCCATGAAATTACACCGGATAATGATTACTTGATTAATCGGTATCATCTGCCGCAGCCGCGGCTGGAACTGGGTCAGAAATTATTTGGTCTGGTCTCGGCAACCATGGATATTTCTGATGGCCTTGCGGGTGATATTCGTCATATTTGCCAGCTGTCCGGTCTGGGGGCGTCAATGAAAGCTGAATTATTACCGGTTTCCTCTGAGGCTGGTAAGATTTTAGAAAGCTTCCCGCGTTATAAAAAGCTGATATGGAATGGCGGCGATGATTATGAACTGCTTTTTACCGCCCCGGTGCAAGACAGAGACCAGATACAATCTTTGGCCCGGGATATGTCGCTCCCCCTGACACGCATTGGTCAGATGACGGCGGCACCGGAAATTGCAATATGGAATGAGACGGGTGATAACCTGTTATCCGACGATCAGGGATTTCGCCACTTTTAACAAATGAAGTTAAAGAGTGAGATTATGGTGGACGAAGATAAAGGCGAAGATGTTCCAAAAAGCGGGGGCGGCAAGAAACTTCTGATCATTGGTCTGTTGGCGGGGTTAATTATTGGTGGCGGCGGTGCCGCTGGTGCGCTTATCATGATGGGGGGCGGGGAACATCCGCCGGAACCTGTTCCGCCGGTTAAGGAAGAGCCGAAAAAAGACCCGCATTTTGTCAAGGTAGAAAGAGTGACATTACCCGTGATTCATAAGAACCGTATCCTGGGGAATGCCCAGATCGATTTTTCTCTGGAGGTAGAGGATAATGACAGTAAAATGGCGCTGATCCGAGACCTGCCGGAAATTCGGGATTCCTTACTGCGCCATTATAGTGTTACGCCGATCGGGAAAGAAGGCAACCCGCGCAATATTGATTATGCAGGGCTGAAAGAAACCGTGAAAAAGCTCAGTAACGATGTGCTTAAAAACGACATGGTCAAGCGGGTTATGATTGTTCAGGCCCGCTACTTTTAGCCAGGAAAAGACATCAGTTGCCAGGTTGAACGTTGGATGGTCCGCCGGCGCCCACGCGACCGATATTGCCAAACAGTTCCTGAATGAAGCTGAGTTCGCGTCCGTGAGTCGGGGTTTTGTCGCCAACAGGATCGATATCATTATGGTTGTCAATATTATAGCGGTTGACGGCGGTAACATAACCATCGCTGTCAAAGCGCACGGCGATAATATCAATAGCCGTGATATCTTCTTTTAGAAAGGCAAACTGTTTTGATTTTTTGGAGAAATAATACCAGTTCTCATTATCGAACAGAGCCTTGGACGATGGGCTGCCCAACATTTCCTGAACGGATTCCTGATTATCGACCTGTGGACGGATGGTGCTGACGACTTTTTCATCGGCCATGTATCCCCGTGTAAATTTCCGCGACGTACAGCCGCCAAGCACGGTAACAGTCATGGTCAGGAGGATGATATATTTTGTCACGTTTCTCATAGTCAAAATTTCTTGCCCGTCTATACTTTATCGTTAAGGTCGCTTTTGATTGCAGTTTCCGCATATGCATGATACCACACGGAAAATATAGCACAAAATGGCACCAGTCTGCGCGCTAGTCAATGTTTAAGATATGAATATGGTTTTTAGATGAAAATATGGCCATTATATGGTGGTTTGGAACATAAATGCTGAACTTATTTAAGCGAAACAGAAAAATACGAAACCTCTCCCATGAGGTCTTCACCCACATTGTGACTCAGGCGCGGCAACCGGCATTTTATGCGGATTACAAGGTTGCCGATACGCTCGACGGGCGTTTTGATCTGATTATCCTGCATGTGGCGCTGGTCATTGACCGGTTAGAACAATTTCCCAAGAAAAGGGAAGCCGGGTTGCTTATTCGCTATATTCAGGAAGTTCTGTTTGACAATATGGATATGTCCCTGCGCGAGATCGGCGTCGGTGATATGAGCGTTGGCAAAAAGGTCAAGGTCATGGCGGAAGCATTCTATGGCCGCAAACTGGCGTATAAAACAGCTCTGCAGGCGGAAGACAAAAGCGACGCCTTGAAAAAGGCTGTGCTGACGAATATATACAGGGAAGAAAACCCGGGCGATGATGTCCTGACAGCGGTTGTTTCTTATATTTTGCGCCAGATGGCAAGTTTTGAACAGCAGGATTTGACGGCGTTGCTGTCTGGGAAGCTTGATTTCGTTCCCGTAAAGCCGGAAGGGGCCTGATATGTCAAATGACAAGAATACGCTTGATGATCTTCCCGAGATCGCTGTGGAGTTTTCCCGGATTGTCGATGTGACCACGGTTCCCTCGAAGGGGCGTCATTACAAGTATGACGCCAGTGAGGCGGAGCATGCCGCGTTGGCGACCCGATATGGTGTGGAGTCGGTTATGGCATTGCAAGCAGAATGTGACCTGATCCCCGGCCGTAAGGGAGAGTATAAATTAAAGGCTTCGTTTACCGCAACGATAACGCAGGCCTGTAGCATTTCTCTGGACCCGGTAACAGAAGACGTCGCTGGTAACCTGCAGGTCACTTTTCGTCAGGCCCCTCGTCGTGTAGACCAGGAGGCGATCGAGGTGGAGTTCGATGCGGAGGAAGAGGATTTTGAGCTGCTGAGCTCGCAGGAAGTCGATTTGGGAGAGCTGATTACCCAACATTTGTCTCTGGAAATTAACCCATACCCTCGTAAGCCGGACGCCACCGGAGAGGAGTTGGGGTACAAAATTATCAAAGAGGATCAGTTGACCGCAATGGAAGAGAAGAAAAATCCTTTTGATGTGCTTAAAAGTTTGAAACATAAGACTTGAAGATAAAATATTAATCAGTATTGTCGGAAATATGATATAGCTGTGTTTCAGCCTGCCACTGACACGGCATACAACAAGCTGAATCCTTATAAATATAAATAGATTACGCACCTGGTGCGGTAATATCAGATTGAAGAATTGTTTTGACGCGTGAAATTATAATTTCTTTGGATGCCATGGGCGGGGATTACGCTCCCCAGATCGTTATTGAAGGGGCGAGCATCGCCCGCGAACGGTTGCTGGATGTCAAATTCATCATTTTCGGTGATGAAACAAAAATTGCGCCTTTGGTGACGAAATACCCCTTATTAAAAGAAAACTGCGAAATCCGCCATACGGACAAGACGGTTTCCGCAGAAGCCAAACCGGGTCAGGCCTTGCGTCGGGGGCGGACCTCCAGCATGGGGCTGGCGATCCAGTCGGTGAAAGACGGGGAGGCGATCGCCGCCGTATCTGCGGGTAATACCGGGGCCCTGATGGCAATGGGGAAATTCATGTTGAAGACCATGCCGGGTATTGACCGTCCGGCGATGACGTCCTTGCTGCCGACATCACGGGGGGAAAGCATCATGCTGGACTTGGGGGCCAATGTCGAGTGCAGCGAGGAAAACCTGGTGCAATTCGCGATTATGGGCGCGGCTTTTGCCCGCACGGTTCTTGGATTGTCGAAACCTTCTGTGGCGTTACTTAATGTGGGGGTAGAGGAACTCAAGGGAAATGAGGTTATCAAGAACGCTGACAGGATGTTACGCGACGCTAATCTGCCCATGAATTATACCGGTTTCACAGAAGGTCATGGCTTGGCCAATGGTTACGTCGATGTGGTGGTGACGGACGGTTTTACCGGTAACGTCGCCTTGAAAACGGCAGAAGGAACCGCCCGGATGATCGCCGGGATGCTGAAGGATGCATTGGAAGATTCCATTTTTTCCAAAATCGGCTACCTGTTCGCAAAGCCGGCCTTGATGGGCCTGAAGAACCATTTGGATCCCAATAACCATAATGGCGCCGTATTCATGGGATTGAATGGGTTGGTGATTAAAAGTCACGGCAGCGCGTCGGCGCCCGGATTTGCCAGTGCAATCGGAGTAGCGGCTGATATGGCCGCGCATGACCTTTTGGGTAAAATCTCCGAAGATCTCAAGCTTTTTGAAAGTCACCCGGAAGATGAGAGTGATGAAGAGAAGGCAGATGCCGCCGTACTCAGCGTGGCCGGGGAAGAGATTAAGGATAAAGTTATATGACCATGTTTCGTTCTGTGGTTTCCGGTTGTGGTTCGTACCTACCTGAGAAGGTTATCACCAACAAGCAAATGGAAGACATCGTCGATACGACCGACGAATGGATTATCGAGCGAACCGGAATACGCCAGCGTCATATTGCGGCTGATGATGAGTTGACGTCTGATCTGGCGATCAAGGCGGCGCAGCGCGCCCTCGAAGATGCCAAAATAAGCGCTAAAGACATTGATCTTATCGTTCTGGCCACATCAACCCCGGATCAAACCTTTCCGTCCACGGCAACCCGTGTACAGGCGGCTCTGGGGATGGAAACAGGAGCGGCGTTTGATGTGCAGGCCGTATGTTCCGGATTTATCTATGCGCTGGCCACGGCAGATAATTTTATCCGGGCAGGTCAGGCGAAAAATGCGCTGGTTATCGGGGCGGAAACCTTTTCCCGCATTCTTGACTGGGAAGACCGCACCACATGTGTTTTGTTCGGCGACGGCGCCGGGGCCATTGTTCTTTCTGCAGAAGTCGGCGAGGGCACCAATCAGGATCGCGGTGTATTGTCTTCGCATCTGCATTCCGACGGACGCTATAATGATATGCTTTATGTTGATGGTGGTGTTTCGTCGACAAAATCGGCCGGCTATCTTCGCATGAAAGGCAAGGAAGTTTTCCGTCATGCGGTTGTCAACCTCGCCAATGTGGTAAAAGAAGCCTTGAGCTTTAATAACTTCACTGCCGATGATGTCAATATGGTAATCCCGCATCAGGCCAACAAGCGTATTCTGGATGCAACAATTCGAAAACTGAAAATTTCCCCTGAAAAAGTTGCTGTCACGGTTCAGAAACATGCCAACACATCGGCCGCCTCAATTCCTTTGGCGTTGGATGAAGTGGTCAAAGCGAATCGAATCGCCAAAGGAGATATTGTGGTTCTGGAAGCCATGGGAGGTGGTTTTACATGGGGCGCTTGCCTTATCCGGTGGTAAATTAAAGGTTTTTTTACTAAAAATCGTTTAAATATACTTAAAAGGTATATTACCTTGTCTCTGAGGAATGTATGACATCCCTTTGATATTGACGGGTAAAACGCCGTGAAGTAGACTGTGCTGACATCAAAGGATAAAAATAATGAGCAGTAAAACGATAACAAGAGCCGATTTAAGCGAAGCTGTTTATCAGGAAGTTGGATTGTCTCGGAACGAATCTGCAGAATTGGTTGAGTCTGTGTTGGACGAGATTTCTAATAATCTTGTCGAAGGCGATAATGTAAAAATCTCCTCATTTGGGAGCTTTATCGTTCGGTCCAAAGACGGCCGCATTGGCAGAAATCCGAAAACGGGCGAGGAAGTGCCGATCGAGCCGCGTCGTGTCCTGGTTTTCAGACCTTCACAGGTTCTAAAAGATCGCGTAAGCGGGCTGAATAAAGCATAGCGTATATGCGCAGCACGCCGTCGTCGTGTAATAAACGGCAATGGTCCGTGAACGGGCGGCCTTTGGATTCTCTTTAAATAGTGTCAGAAATCTGGGGGAAGCTCCGGATCGAAAAGATTCAGATAGAAGAGATAATGTCAGCAAAAGCGGAAAAATCAGAAAGCGCTTTCCGAACCATCAGCGAGGTTTCGGAGGCTATGGGTGTGCCCCAGCATGTTTTGCGCTTCTGGGAAACCAAGTTCAGTCAGATTTCACCGATGAAACGTGGCGGCGGGCGTCGGTACTACCGGCCGGAAGATGTCGAAATCATAGAAGTAATCCGCGACCTCCTTCACGAAGACGGCTATACGATCAAGGGTGCCCAAAAATATTTGCGCGAACAGGGTGTGAAGAATGTCATTCAGGCCTTTCACGCCAAGGCGGAAAACGAAAATACCCAGACAAAAATAGAGCCGGAAATCGACTATAACTCCCAAATACTGACGATGGCTCAAAAAGGGGAACAGAAGTTTCGTGAAGATGAAGATACGCTGGCGACATTGAAATCCTTGCGGGCGCGCCTGATTAAAGTGCGTCAACACCTGAAACCAATCTGAGCTAGAGCTCCCATCTGAGCCGGAAGTAGAGGCGCCACAACGGCGGTCCATCGGCTTGTTTTCAATCAATATCCAGTTCACACCATATCGGCGTATGATCAGAGGCGCGTTCCTTGCCGCGCGGGACCCGGTCGATACCACATTTGACCAGCCTGTCCGCGGCCTGTGGCGAGAGCAACAGGTGGTCAATACGCAAACCGTTGTCTTTCTGCCAGGCACCCCCCTGATAATCCCAATAGGTATAATTATGTCCCGACGGATAGAATTGTCTTAAGGCATCGGTCAGACCAAGGTTTAACAGGGTGAAATAACGGTCCCGGGTTTCCGGTTGCATGAGAGCATCCCCGGCGAGGCGGATCGGGTCGTAGCAATCCTCATCTTTGGGACAACAGTTGTAATCCCCCCCGAGAATAAACATTTCTTCCTGCGCCAGAAGTTCTTTCGCACGCACGATCAGACGGTCCATCCAGGCCAGTTTATAGTCGAATTTCGGGCCAGGCAGGGGGTTGCCGTTGGGCAGATATAGCCCCCCGATACGTACGGTCTTGATGGTGGCTTCGATGTAACGGGCCTGTTCGTCATTTTCATCGCCGGGCAGACCGATCATAACATCTTCGATGGGATGTTTAGACAGAATGGCCACACCATTATAGGATTTTTGTCCATGCACAGACAGATTATAACCGAGGTCTTCAATCTCCATAAAAGGGAAATTCTCGTCGATGCATTTCAGTTCCTGCAACATCACTACGTCAGGGGAGAATTCCTGTAACCATTCGGTGACACGCGGCAGCCGCGCCTTGATTGAATTAACGTTCCAGGAGGCGATTTTCATAAAGTGAACTTCTTGTTGCTAACTGATTACGGAGATGTCGGGGCGTTTAATCGCCGCCATTCTCATGAGATTTATAGGCATTTATAACACCTTTGATATGTTTCTCACCAGTTAAATTCAGGATTGTGTAAAAAATTGACGTCGCCCTGATGCGGGGTGTCAGGCTGGAGTTGTTGCGGACTTCGGTGAACTTGTCCTGCACGGTTTGGCGGTCTTCATCGGATAAATCCTGAAAGGAGTCGAGTGACGCGATCATCTGTTGGATCAGGGCGCTGTAATCCTGAATGCCCTTTAGCAGTTCATCGCAGAGTTTCCGGCGATCTGCGGCCCTATCTTTGTCAATTTTGCTGTTGATAAAGCTTAACGCCGCCGTAATCAGGGTTCCCAGACCAAGGCCGGTTTCTTCACCTTTTGCATTTTTAACGTTGAGAAAGTTCAGACGCAGGATGGCAAGGGCGCCAAGACCTGCGATAATGGCGTTCATAACAGGGTAATCTGTCTGGGGAATTTTTTCGGGAAACGATTGCATCAGAAACAAGGCAAAGGCGCCAAGCAGACCATTGATTATCCAATAGAGGTAGGCATAAAAATAAGAAAAAGCAATTTTGATCTGCTCATCCTTATAACGGGAGCCAATCTCGAATATGCCCGCCAGGGCACCGACAGAGAATGCTATAAAATAGCTCAGCAAATAAACTCCCCTTTTGTCGTTTATTTTACAGTGACTTCAACCCTTTCGGGGTTAGTTTCACCTGAATGCCGTGATCTGCGCCAGCCGGTTGAATGATTTCAAGTTTATGTTGTTCGCATAAATATTTTGTAATGCCGATAATGTCGTCTTTGGTATAGTCCGTAGCGTCTGCGATGGTTTCGATCTCGACAGGTTCCGTTTTGTAAGATTTCAGGATATCCAAAATAGGCTGGGCCATATATTCCATGGCTTCCGTGAACGAACTGTCCACGACACTTTCAACATTGTCCCATTTTTTTACGGTATGCATCCTGCTTTTCCTGTTTGGTTAGGTCTTCGATCACAAGGCCACTATACCACACACAGGATAGGGGCGCAATTTGGTCTTTAGACGGCGAAGGAGGAGCCACAGCCGCAGGAGGCGGTCGCATTGGGGTTTTTCACCACAAACATAGATCCTGCAAGTTCTTCGACGAAGTCGACTTCAGATCCGCTGAGATAGAGCAGGGACAAACCGTCAACCAGCATGGTGACGCCGTCACGTTCAACCACAAGATCATCGTCTTTCTTTTCCGTGACGAGATTAAAATCATACTGGAATCCCGAACAGCCGCCGCCGTCAACGGAAACCCTGAATTTTAAATCCGGGTTGCCTTCCTTGGCGCATAAGGCGGCGATACGTTTCGCCGCGCTGCCAGATAATGTTACCGGTGTTGTGCTCATAGTCATAAGTCTCTTATACCCTGATGTTTTTCTGTATTTTACCATGTTATATATAGGGACTGAATAAATATTTTCAATTCCTCAAAAAAATAGGGTAAGTTTCCTCAAAGAAAAACACAAGGACATGCGCAGTTTATGACTTCAGCTTTTACGCTTTTCGAACCGACATCGCATTATGCCCCATACGCCTGTCTGGCGGCCAAAAGCCGGGGACGTTTGTACCCGGAGACAGACACCAAAACCCGATCACCTTTTCAGCGGGACCGGGATCGGATCATCCACTCCGGGGCGTTTCGTCGGCTGATTCATAAAACCCAGGTCTTTGTCCATCACGAAGGCGATTATTATCGCACCCGGCTAACCCATTCCATCGAAGTGGCGCAAATCGCCCGCAGCTTGTCCATGGTGCTCGGTCTTGATAATGAAATCGCGGAGTCGCTGGCGCTGGTTCATGATTTCGGGCATACGCCTTTTGGTCATGCGGGGGAAGAGGCGCTGGATGCGGCGATGACCCATTTCAAGGGGTTTGATCATAATGCCCAGTCGTTGCGGGTAGTGACTAAGCTGGAACAGCGCTATGCCGACTTCGAAGGCCTGAATTTGACCTGGGAAACTCTGGAAGGGCTCGCCAAACACAATGGCCCGCTCTGCAGCAAGGGAGAGTTCGACGATCTGAGCATTAATCTCCGCACCTATAATGATCAACATGATCTGGAATTACATACATTTGCCAGTGCCGAAGCCCAGATCGCCGCTGTGGCGGACGATGTGGCCTATAACAATCATGATATTGCCGATGGCCTGCGGGCCGGATTGCTTCAGATGGATAAGTTGGCGGAACTGCCACTTATCGGTGAAATCGTGGACGAGGTCAGGGGCGCTTATGGCAAGATGGACGAGGGGCGGGAAACCCATGAAGTGGTGCGCCGTCTGATCAATCGCATGGTCAATGATATTCTTGATGAAAGCCGGAAAAGGCTGTGCGCCTTGCAGCCGGAAACCGTCGATGATATCCGCAATGCATCCCGGAGTGTGATTTCATTTTCTGACGAGATGAAAGAGTTCGATAAAAGATTGAAATCTTTCCTGATGCAGAATATGTATCGTCACTATAAAGTGAACCGCATGTCCAGCAAGGCAAAGCGGATCATGACTGATTTATTTGAGCTGTTCCATAGCGAACCCGAATGCTTGCCGACCGAATGGCAGAAACCGGAAATATGGGAAAGTGATCAGGAACGTGCCCGGCATGTTGCTGATTTTATCGCCGGTATGACCGACAGTTATGCCATCTTGGAACATAAAAGATTATTTGATACATCGTTGTTTGAATTATGAATATTTTTGAAAGCTACCTCGGCGCCCTGGGCACCATTATATCTGATTTGGGCGCGGCGGATAAGCTGCCCCGGGATCTTAACCTGAAAAATGTCACCATTGAACCACCGAGGGATGCCTCTCACGGTGATATCTCGACCAATGTGGCGATGGTTCTGACCAAACAGGCCCGCATGAAGCCCCGCGATATCGCCGAACTGGTCGCGGAAGGCCTGAATGCGCTTGAGGATGTGGAAAAAGTTGACGTCGCCGGCCCGGGATTTATCAATATCACCCTGAAGCCTCATGTGATACAGCAACAAGTATCAACCATTCTGAAGGCGGCCGGCAGCTATGGTCGTTCCGCGCTTGGGAAGCGGGAAAGAGTGAATGTGGAATATGTTTCGGTCAATCCGACCGGGCCCTTGCATGTTGGTCATTGCCGTGGAGCGATTTTTGGTGACGCGCTGGCATCTTTGCTTGATTTCACCGGCTATGATGTCAGCCGGGAATATTACATAAATGATGCAGGGGGACAGATTGATGTTCTCGCCCGTTCCGCCTATGTGCGCTATCAGGAAGCCCTGGGTATTGAGATCGAGGAAATCCCCGAGGGGTTATACCCGGGCGCGTATCTGATCCCGGTGGGGCAGGCGCTGGCGAAAGAGTTTGGCGATAAATGGCGGGATGCCCCGGAAAGTGAATGGCTTGGAGATATCCGGACGTTTGCAACCAATGCCATGATGGACCTGATCCGGGCGGATCTGGATACGCTCGGCATTCGTCATGATGTCTTTTTCTCTGAATTGACTCTGCATAATGAAAACCGTATTCAGCCGGCCTTGGACCAGCTGGAAGAAAAAGGCTTGATTTATACCGGTGTTCTGGAGGCGCCGAAAGGCACCAAGCCGGATGACTGGGAAGAGCGCCCTCAAACCCTGTTTAAGGCCACTGAATTTGGTGATGATGTTGACCGGGCCGTGATGAAATCAGATGGCAGCTGGACTTATTTTGCCGCCGATGTGGCCTACCATTATGACAAGATACAACGTGGGTTCACCACATTGATTGATGTCTGGGGCGCTGATCACGGCGGGTATGTCAAACGGGTTGAATCTGTGATCAAGGCTTTAGGCGGCGATAAAATCGATTTTGATGTGCGGTTGTGCCAGATGGTTAAGCTGCTGCGCGGCGGCGAACCGGTGAAAATGTCGAAGCGTTCCGGTAATTTCATTACCATGCGGGATATTGTCGAAGAAGTGGGCAAGGATGTGGTGCGTTTCATCATGTTGACCCGTAAGAACGACGCTTCGCTGGAATTTGATTTTACCAAAGTGACCGAGCAGTCAAAAGATAATCCCGTGTTTTACGTGCAATATGCCCATGCGCGGGTTCATTCTGTCCTGCGCAAGGCCCAGACGGCTTTCCCTGATCTTGATATTTCCCGTGAAGCCCTGGCGAGAGCAGATATGTCTGTGTTCACCGACCCGAGCGAACAGACCTTGATCAAGAATATGCTCAACTGGCCGCGTCTGGTCGAAAGCGCCGCGCTGGCGCGGGAACCACATCGGATTGCGTATTATTTGTATGAACTGGCATCTGAATTCCACGCGCTGTGGAACAAAGGCAATGATAATGTTGATCTTCGCTTCATTATAGAAGATGATACTCAAAAAACGGTATCCCGCCTGGCGTTGATTTCTGCTGTGGCAAGCCTGATTGCAACCGGGCTGGATATTCTGGGTGTCGAACCTGTTGAGGAAATGTAAGAGTCCTGAACTGTTATTGGAGGAATGAAATATGTCGGATGAGAGTGGAAAGTCATCATGGCTTGAACCTTTGCCGGAAGAATATACCGCCGATGGCGATATGACCGGGCGACGTATGCTGGTAGCTGCATTGACCGTGGTTGTTCTGGCTATTTTTGGCGGTATCGTCTGGTACAGTTATGTGGATGGGGCCCATACAGGACCCGTTCCCATCGTCCGGGCCGATAATTCCGTTGTTAAGGAAAAGCCTGACAATCCTGGTGGCCTGAATGTGCCGGATCAGGATAAGCGTGTATTTGTTCGGGTGGATTCCGAAGAGCCTAGTTATGCGGAAGAGCTGGCGCCCAGTGCGGAAGTGCCTGTGAACCGTCCGATGAAGAAGGAAGATACGACAAAGACCGACGAGATGGATATCCCCAAAACGTCGCCGGTCGCTGAACCGCAAACGTCTGAACCAGGTCAGGAAGCTGCCCAGAAGCAAAAGATACAGGAACCGGATGTTCCTGATGTCAAAACGACCCAGAAAGCCGCCGCCATCGCGCCAAGCTCCAGGGGGGCGGCGGGGAATTTCCTGGTACAGTTGGGCGCTTTCAGCAAGAAAAGCACTGCAGAAGGCCTGTGGACGCGTCTGCAAAAGGAAAACGCCTCAGTTCTTGCCGGACTCGCTTCTGATATTGTGATGGTTGACCTCGGGAAAAAAGGCGTCTTATACCGCTTGCGTGGTGGCATGCTGGTGGATAGAGCGGCGGCAGAGAAAGTCTGTACGGTACTGAAATCCCGCAAACAAGCCTGCATCGTGGTGAGCAATTAATGGCGCGCCCGGTCATTCTGGATTGTACGGGCACGGCGATGACCTCTGACGAGGCGGCTGTGTTTCGCGATCTCGATCCTTTCGGGTTTATTCTTTTTGCCCGAAACTGTGAAAATCCGGATCAGCTTCGGAAACTCACCGACGCGATGAAAAATGCCGTTGGCCGCGAAGATGTCCCTATTCTGATTGATCAGGAAGGTGGCCGGGTCTGCCGACTGCCAGACAGTCACTGGCGCAGGCCACCAAGCGCGGGAACGTTGCGCGCGTTATATGATCTGGATGCTGAAACGGGCCTGGAAGCCATAAAAGTCAACGCCCGTTTGATGGCTGAAGATCTCCGGGAAATGGGCATTACAGTAGATTGCTATCCACCGCTTGATCTGCGCTTGCCTGGTGCGGATGCCATCATTGGCGACCGGTCATTTGGGGCGGAGCCTGACATTGTCAGTCTGCTGGCGGCGGCGGCGTGCGAAGGGCTTATGGCAGGGGGCGTTATTCCGGTGATCAAACACATCCCGGGACATGGGCGCGCAACGGTGGATAGTCATCTGGATTTGCCGACGGTCGACACCTCTCTTGAGGTCATGAGGGCCACGGACTTTGCACCTTTCAAGGCTCTGAAAGATATGCCATTGGCCATGACGGCTCATATTACCTATGATGCGATTGACGCCCAGCTGCCGGCGACATTGTCGGAACAGGTGATCCGCCGGGTAATCCGGGAGGAAATCGGCTTTACCGGGGTTCTGATCTCTGATGATATCACCATGAAGGCATTAAAAGGCGATCCGGGTGATCTCGCGAAGCAGGCTCTTCGCGCGGGCTGCGATGTGGTTTTGCATTGCAATGCGCCGCTGCAGGAACGACGTGACGTGCTGGAATCTCTCTATGATTTTAACGTTGTGAACAAAAGCTGGATTGATCAGTTGTTCCAGCACCGCAGTGAAGTCTTGCCCATTGATCGAAAAGAAATCACCAGGTGGCTTAATGATAAACTGGCCCCTGTATTATAAAAGATTTGTTCTTATATTAGAATGAGAGGCCGTCGATTTATATATGAGACGGCTTACGGCTTAACAATGGTCTGGGTAATTTATGGATATGAGTTTTTTGCAGGTTTTGCCTGTTATTGTAATCCCCTTATTGCTGGCGATTACCTTGCATGAGGCAGGTCATGCCTGGGTGGCGCATAAACTCGGGGATAATACCGCCAAGCAGTTGGGTCGGGTGAGTTTCAATCCCATTGTACATATCGACCCTTTTGGCACGATTATATTGCCATTGATACTGCTGTTGAGTGGAACGCCATTTTTATTTGGCTACGCCAAGCCAGTGCCGGTGAATTACAACAACCTGAGAAATCCACGGCGGGATATGGTCTATGTTGCGCTGGCAGGCCCGCTTGCGAATATCCTGTTGGTGGTGATTGCGTCCTTGCTTTTGTATGTGGTGGGCTATCTGCCACCTGTTGCCGGGGACTGGTTGCTGCAGAACATTCAGTTCGCCATTATGATCAATGCGATCCTTGCTGCTTTTAACATGCTTCCCATTCCGCCGCTTGACGGGGGCAGGGTGGCTGTCGGTTTGTTGCCGGATGTGCTGGCGCGGCCTTTGTCACGGCTGGAACCTTATGGTATGCTGATTATTATTGGTCTGTTTCTATTACCGGTTTTCGGACGGCAGTTCGGTATGGACTTGAATATTCTCTGGGCTGTTTTAGGACCGGTCATTGATTTTGTCCAGTCTCTTGCGATCGCGATCGCGCCGTCTTAAGGTATGAAAGATCGGATATGAAAGGGTAATGTAAAGGGCAGTAAATTTGGACGAGTATGATCCGCAGACGACATTCCATGATAAAATTCCGGCGCCCGCAGCGCCGGAAGATGAAGAACGTCTGGTTCTCGATATTCATGGCTTTGAAGGACCTTTGGACGTATTGCTTGCCCTTGCCCGTACCCAAAAAGTTGACCTGAAGCAGATTTCAATTCTTGAACTGGTGGAACAGTTTCTCAAATTTATCGCAGAAGCCAAGGTTCAAAAACTGGAAAAGGCGGCTGATTATCTGGTGATGGCCGCCTGGCTTGCTTATTTGAAATCCCGCCTGTTGCTGCCGGAAGAGAAAAACGAAGATGAGCTCTCGGCGGAGGAAATGGCGGCCCGGCTGACCTACCAGCTGCAACGGTTGAATGCCATTCGTCAGTCTGCGGCCAAACTGATGGCGCGTAATCAGTTGAAACGTGATGTTTTTGCCCGCGGCATGCCGGAAAAGGTGCTGGTGACCAAAAGCTCCACATTTGAGCTTAGTCTCTATGATCTCCTGCGGGCTTATGCTGACCATAAAACCCGCCATGCCGTTGCCGATATCAGGATGCATAAACGAGACGTCTACACTCTTGATCAGGCCTTGATGCGGTTAAAAAAACTGGTTGGTCTGGCATTGGACTGGACGGATTTGTCACAATTTTTGCCTGATATTGACGGCAGTGAGGATATGGTACGGTCCGCCAAGGCCAGCCTTTTTACCGCGTCTCTTGAAATGGCGCGCCAGGGCAAGGCTGAAATTGTGCAGAAACAAACCTTTGGACCACTGTTTATCCGGAAAAGGGACCGCCAGGATGATGTATAATATCTCTTTGGGAGGAGGAAAAAGTCATGGAAACAGTTGAACAGATCCGTATTGTTGAGGCGTTGATCTTTGCTTCCGACAAACCGTTGTCTTCCATCGCTCTGGCGGATTGTTTGCCGGAAGGGGCGCGGATTGATGATCTGCTCACCGATTTACAGGCGCAATATGAAAAACGCGGCGTTAATCTGGTAGAGGTCGCGGGTAAATGGATGTTCCAGACCGCCCCGGATCTCGCCTTCCTGTTGCGGAAAGAGGTCGAAGAGGAAAAACGTCTGTCCCGTGCGGCGGTTGAAACCTTGGCGATTATTTCCTATCACCAGCCGGTCACCCGGGCAGAAATCGAAGAAGTTCGGGGCGTTTCGTTAAGCAAGGGCATTCTGGATGTTTTAATGGCGGCGCAGTGGGTGCGCCCTATGGGACGTCGCCGGACACCGGGACGGCCGATGAGTTACGGGACGACGGATCATTTTCTGGTCCATTTTGGCCTGAATACGATTAAAGACCTGCCGGGACTTGCCGAACTTAAGGCCGCCGGTTTTTTGGAGAATGTTAATACATCGCGTCTCAACCTTATGGATGATGAAAAACCCAGCGAAGAACAACATGAATTGCCCGGTTACGAGGATGGTGACCAGACGGAAAACCAGCCCCTTTCAGATTAAATTTTTTTTATGTTGATTTAAGAATGGTTTTCGTTGATTTTCGTCAAGTCAATCCCACCTCCAATGCGTAGACTGCATTCGGTTTTAGGTGAATAACGCTCTACAAAGGAGAATGTAAATGGGTATCAGTTTTTGGCAGATCGCGATCGTTGTATTGCTCTTCGTCTTGTTGTTTGGGCGCGGTAAAATTTCCGATTTGATGGGCGATGTCGCAAAAGGTATTAAAAGCTTCAAAAAAGGCATGTCTGAAGACGTGACCGACGAGAAGCCGGCAGAAGATCCCAAAGTGATTGAACAGAAATCCGAGACCGTGGTTGAGGATAAGAACTCTGAGAAAACCACTCATTAAATTTGAACGGTAAGTAAAGCCCCATGTTTGACGTTGGCATGATTGAAATGTTCGTGATTGTCGTTCTGGCCGTAATAGTGGTCGGTCCAAAAGATCTACCGAAACTTCTGCGTTCCATTGGACAGTTTGTTGCCAAGATGCGTGCCATGGGTCAGGAATTTCAAACCAGTGTCAAGCAGATGGCGGACGAGGTCGAACTGGAAGAAGTCACCCGTAAGTTTAATGAAGCAGGAAATATCCCGCTGAAAGACGATGATACGAGCCCGGACATTAAACCGGAAAGCAAACCGGCCCCCAAAGCCTCTGATCCGGAAACGGACCGCTCATGACGACGGAAAACCCCGAAGATATAAACCAGAGCGCCGCACCGCTTTTGGAGCATTTGATTGAACTGCGCACCCGGCTGATCTGGAGCGCGGGCTATCTGTTCGTGGCCTTTATTTTCTGTTTTTATTTTCAGGAAGAAATCTACCGTTTTCTGGCCCAGCCTTTTGTTGATGTGTCCCTGCGCTATGGCCAAGATGCCAAGATGATCTATACGGGCATGCATGAGGCATTTTTTGTTTATCTGAAAGTATCCTTCTTTGCGGCCTTTTGTATTTCCTTTCCGTTGATCTCGATCCAGATCTGGAAGTTTGTCGCTCCGGGGCTATACAATAATGAGAAGCGGGCTTTTCTGCCCTTTCTGATCGGGACGCCGGTACTCTTTATCGCCGGGGCCGCGCTGGCGTATTACTGGGTTATTCCAAATGCCTGGAATTTCTTCATGTCTTTCCAGATCGGCACCCAGGACGTTATCAACGGCACCGATGCGGCGGCGATGAGCAAGGAACATCTGGCCGGAGTTCTGTCAATTGAACTTCTGCCCACGGTCAAGGAATACTGGTCCTTGGTCATGTTGCTGATTTTGGCTTTTGGCATCAGCTTCCAGCTGCCGATCCTTTTGATTTTATTGGCGCGGGTGGGGATTGTCACTGCTGAAGGGTTGGCGGCCAAACGGAAATATATGGTGGTTGCGGCTTTTGCTTTTGCTGCGGTTATGACACCACCGGATCCCATCAGTCAGATTGGCCTTGGTGGCGCGGTGTTGATCCTGTACGAAATTTCAATTTTATTTATACGACTAACCATTAAGGACAGAAGTGATGTTTGACATCAAAGCCATTCGGGAAAACCCGGAAACCTTTGATCTGGGCTGGAAACGCCGTGGAATTGCAGCGCAATCAGAAGCCCTGATCGCCTTGGACAGTAGCCTGCGCGAAAAGAAGACCGAATTGCAGGAATGCCAGTCACGGCGAAACGTCGCATCCAAATCGATCGGTCAGGCAAAAGCCAAAGGCGAAGATGCAGATGATCTGATCCGGGAAGTGGCTGATCTGAAGGCGCGTATGGCGACGCTTGAAGAAGACGTGCGCTCCATAGAAGAAGAATTGACCCAGAAGCTTGGACGGCTGGATAATATCCCGGCTGAAGATGTGCCGGACGGGGAGAGTGAAGACGATAACCTGGAAGTCCGCAAATGGGGTGATATCCCCGCTTTTGATTTCGCGCCGAAACAGCATTTTGACCTGGGGGAAGACCTTGGGCAGATGGATTTCGAAGGCGCGGCCCGCATGTCTGGGGCGCGGTTTGTTATTCTGCGTGGTGATCTGGCCAAACTGGAGCGCGCGCTGTCAGCCTTTATGCTGGATGTCCATACGACCGACTTTGGTTATGAAGAGGCCAGCGTACCCCTGCTGGTGCGGGAACAGGCGCTCTATGGCACCAGTCAGTTGCCGAAATTCAAGGAAGATCTGTTCGAAGCCACTACGGGTCATTATATGATCCCGACTGGGGAAGTGCCGCTCACCAATATCGTGCGCGAAGATATTCTCGAGGAAGAAAAACTGCCGCTGCGCTTCACGGCGCTTAGTCAGTGTTTTCGTTCAGAAGCCGGGTCAGCCGGGCGGGATACCCGCGGCATGATCCGTCTGCATCAGTTCAATAAGGTGGAGATGGTGAGCATTACCACGCCGGAACAGAGCTGGGATGAACTGGAACGGATGACGGGGGCGGCGGAACAGATTCTGCAGCGTTTGGGGCTCGCTTATCGTGTCTTGACCTTATGCACTGGTGATATGGGCTTTGCCGCCCGGAAAACCTATGACCTGGAGGTCTGGTTGCCGGGGCAGGACGCCTATCGTGAAATTTCCAGTTGCTCGAATACCGGAGACTTTCAGGCCCGGCGCATGAACACCCGTTGTCGTCCGGCAGGCGAGAAGAGAACCCGCTTTGTTCATACTCTGAACGGGTCGGGTCTGGCGGTTGGCCGCACTTTGGTGGCTGTCCTTGAAAATTATCAGCAAGCCGATGGATCAATCGTGATCCCAGAGGTTCTGCGGCCTTATATGAACGGTAAAGAGGTTATTTCCCGCCCATGAAGAATAATCCTTTAGCGGCCCGTATTCTGGTCACCAATGATGACGGCTATAACGCGCCCGGACTGAAGGCGCTGATTGAAATCGCCAAGTCCGTCAGTGATGACGTCTGGGTGGTTGCGCCGGAGGAAGAACAAAGTGGCAAGGGCCATTCCTTGTCCTTGAGTGAGCCGGTACGGTACCGCAAGGTGGCGGATAAATTCTACGCGGTAAAAGGAACGCCGACCGATTGTGTTATGATGGCCGTGCACAGCATTATGCCAAACCGCCCGACGATCCTGTTGTCGGGCATCAATCGGGGGGTTAACCTGGCGGAAGACATGACCTATTCCGGCACCATATCGGCGGCCATGGAAGGTACTATTTGCGGGGTTCCATCTATCGCCTTCAGTCAGGAAATAGACAGAACGAACAATGGGGATGCATTTCAGGTGGCGAAGGAACAGGGGGAAAATGTGCTGCGTACACTGATCTCCCATGCGATTGAACCGGGTATTCTGTATAACGTCAATTTTCCTCAGGATTCGGAGTCTCTCAAAGGTATCCGGACAACCCGCCAGGGGTTTCGGGACGATGAAGAACTTTTTATCGACGAACGAGAGGATCCACGGGGCGGGTGTTATTTCTGGATCGGGTTCCGGCGCCAGTATGGCAATCCGGTCGTCGGCACGGATCTGGCGGCAATCCAGGACGGTTATATTTCCGTGACACCGTTGCATCTTGATATGACACATGAAAAAACTCTTCTAAGCCTTGCAAAAAAAATAGATAAAGATGCGTGATGATGAGTCGTTTTACGGATAAGAAGGCTGCGCTTTTTGACGAATTACGGGCTGATGGCATCACAGATGAAGCTGTGCTTGATGCTTTGAATGAAATCCCCCGGGAAGATTTTATCCCTAAGGTTCTGCGTGGACAGGCCTATGAAAATGCGGCATTGCCGATCGACAGTGGCCAGACCATCAGTCAGCCTTTCGTGGTTGCCTTTATGACCCAGGTGCTAAATGTGGATAAATCCCATAAGGTGTTGGAAGTGGGAACCGGATCGGGCTATCAGGCTGTGGTTCTGGCAAAACTGTGCCGGCGCCTTTTTACCATTGAACGGCATCTGCCTCTGTTCAAGGGCGCCGAGGAGATGTTTAAAAAGCTGCATATCTTCAACATCACCACTTTATTTGGCAACGGTATGAAAGGCTGGCCGGAACAGGCGCCGTTCGACAGGATTATGGTTACAGCGGCTTCGGAAGAAATTCCGGACAAGTTGCTGGCCCAGCTGCGAGAGGGAGGAATCATGGTTATCCCCGTTGGTGCTCAAGGTAAAACCCAGCATATCATCAGGATTACGCGACAGGGCGATGACTTCGTTCAGGAAAACCTGATGCCGGTGAAATTTGTTCCGCTTCTGGCCGGTATTGTGCATGATTCTTAAAAGCTGTTGATCTTGTGGATCGGTCTTTTTACACTGTCGCCATGACAGGGTCCAAAAAACAACAATCATCCTCTGCTATGGTTAGTATCTTTTGCAAGATATTGACCTTATTGATGATTTCCAGCCTGCTTTCTGCCTGTCAGGAAGGTCACAGTTTCAGTTCCCGTTATCATTATGGTGCGCCGGTTGGGTCAACTGCCGCCAATTCGCCTTATCCTGTGCCGGTGCCGAGAGATAAACCGCGGCGGAAGGTGGTTAGGGCTGCGCCGCCGGAAAAATCACCTGTTTCCGTTCAGAGTGGGGCTATTACGGTGCGCAAAGGGGATACTATTTATGCGCTGGCCCGGCGTCATAATGTGACGGTCCGGGCGATCATTAAGGGCAATGCCCTGAAACCACCTTATCTGCTTTATCCCGGCCAAAAACTGAAAAGCCCGGCCAAAGGACGCCACAAGGTGATCAAAGGGGATACCATTTACAGTCTGTCACGACGATATCAGGTGGATATGACGCAATTGGCGCGGTTAAACCAGTTGCAGCGGCCTTATACGCTGGCCATCGGCCAGACTTTGAAGGTGCCGGGGACCGGAACACAGCAGGGGCCAAAATCCTCAGCACAGAAGAAACATGCTTCGACGCCTCCACCCCCCCGCAGTGGCAAGGGGTTTCTCTGGCCTGTAAAGGGACGGTTACTTTCCTCTTTCGGGGCAAAGGCCAAAGGATATCATAATGATGGCATCAACATTGCGGCCAATAGCGGCAGCTATATCCAGTCGGCGGAAAGTGGCGTCGTGGTGCATGCGGGACGCAAGATCAAAGGCTATGGCAATTTGATTCTGATCCGTCACAGCAACGGCTGGGTGACGGCCTATGCGCATTGTTCCAATATTCTGGTCACCGTCGGTCAGAAGGTCAAGCGCGGTCAGGCGATTGCCCGGGTGGGGCGCACCGGTGGAGTAAGTCGGCCGCAATTGCATTTCGAAATGCGGAAAGGCGCCCAGGCGGTTAACCCGGTGAAATATCTGGTGAGCTAGTCGGTTGCAATAGACCTACTTAGATTGGCTTGCGATTTTCTGACAGAGGCTGTTTTTTAAAAAGATATCCCGGCTGATTAGAAAAACTTGCTCTGTCTTCATAACTATGATAAGCGAATATTAGTTAAATAATATTTGAGTAAACAAAATAATGTTTTGTATAGAGCCAGCAAAAACGAATGATATTCCGTTAGTTGAAAAACTTCTTGATGAAGCTTTTGGCTTGGATCGTTTTGAAAAAACAGCTTATCGTCTGCGTGACGGAGTGGAACAGATATGGGATCTGGCCTTTGTCGTGCGCGGTGAAGAGGGATTGCTGGCCACATTGCAATTCTGGCCGATCGTGGTAGGGGAAGGGCCGGACCGGCAGGAAGCCTTACTCTTGGGGCCTATTGCAGTTTGTGACAGCTGCCGCGGAAAGGGTGCGGGTCGGGCCCTGATGGTGAAGGGATTGGATAAAGCCCGGGAAATGGGACATCAGCGGGTTATCCTGGTGGGGGATGAAGATTATTATAAAAAAGTCGGATTCAGCCGATCCCTGGCCGAAGGACTTGAAATGCCGGGGCCGGTGGACAAAAACCGCCTGTTGGCGCATGCTTTGGTTCCGGGCGGCATGGACGGGGTGCAGGGCATGATCTGTAAAAGCACGGATATTGTAAAATAAATCCACTATGTCTTCAAAATGTCGTCTGAAGTTCCTATAGTAAGGATATGACAGACACATCAGATAAAACAAAATCCGCCGCCGGTTTCCGGCCCGATCTGTTCGCCCAGGAGGCGCAGAAAGCCACAGGTAAAAAAGGCCTGCCGCCGGTACATCTGTGGAATCCCGATTTTTGCGGTGATATTGACATGCATATCAAGCGCGACGGCAGTTGGGACTATATGGGTACCCCGATAGCCCGTCCCGCCATGGTGCGGTTGTTTTCGACCATTTTGCGCCATGATGAGGATGGTAAATACTATTTGGTGACGCCGGTGGAAAAAGTTGGCATCCGCGTTGACGATGCCCCTTTTGTTGCGGTCGAGCTCCGGGTAGAAAATCCGGGAAAAGACCAAATTCTTCATTTTCGCACCAATGTGGATGATGTGGTGATCCTTGATGCCGACCATCCATTAACCGTTACCCACGCGACGGACGGAGAACCATCACCTTACATTCTGGTGCGGGACCGGTTGCAGGCGTTGATTGCGCGCCCGGTATACTACCAACTGGCGGAAATGATGGAAGAGAAGAACGGTGACTATGGCGTATGGAGCCAGGGACAGTTCTTCCCCCTGGGAAAAGCCGAAGCATGAAACAACGGATCCGAGATATTTTCCGGCAATATGATCCGGGTCTCGAACGGGCGCGTCAAACCGTTGCAGACAAGAGAGACGGTGACCGTCCCCGGGATGGCGACTGGAATATTTATCGTCCGGCGGCAGATTATAAAAGTTCTGAGCAGCCCCTGCGGCCGGCGGCTGTGTTAATCCCGTTGGTGGATCGGGAAGAGGGGCTGACTGTTTTGCTGACCAAACGGGCGGCTCATCTCAAAACCCATTCAGGCCAAGTGAGCTTTCCCGGCGGACGATGTGATCAGGAAGATGCCCATGCCATGGATACGGCCCTGCGTGAAACCCAGGAAGAAGTGGGGATTGACCGCGCTCATATCGAGGTTCTCGGCGCCATGGAAGATTATGAAACCATGACCGGTTTCCTGATTACGCCTGTTGTGGGTATTATTGCACCGGAATTCAAACTGATCGTTGCCGAAGAAGAAGTAGATGAAGCTTTTGAACTGCCGCTTGACTATATTCTTGATGAGGCGAACCATGATCTTCGGGACGGTATCTGGAAGGAACGCAAGAGGTATTATTACGCGCTGATTAATGAGCAACATAATGTGTGGGGGGCGACAGCGGCGATGTTGGTGCGTTTCGCACATCTGGTAAACAGGGGGGTGAAATGAAAGCCGTGCACCAACTGGACTTGCCCGCGGGTTCTCCGATATGTGCCCCGGGGGTGCAGAAACTTTTGTCCGTATTGAATGTGGATGGTTTGAATGCGCGCATGGTCGGCGGCTGTGTAAGGGATTTGCTTTTACAGCGGAAAATTATTGATATTGATCTGGCCTGCAGCCTGCCGCCGGAAGAGACTATGCTGCGGTTGAAACGGGCGAAGATCAAAGTGGTTCCGACCGGCCTGAAGCATGGAACTATCACGGCTGTTTTAGACAAGGTCGGTTATGAGATCACCACGTTGCGTCATGATGTGGAAACCGATGGTCGGCACGCGACAGTAACCTTTACCGATGACTGGATCGGCGATGCCGCCCGGCGGGATTTTACCTTTAATGCGCTTTATCTTGACGCGGATGGCAGTCTGTATGACCCCTGCGGCGGCTTGGCGGATCTTGAAACGCGCCGGGTGCGGTTCATTGGTGCTGCTGATGAGCGTATTTGCGAGGACGCCTTGCGTATTTTGCGTTTCTTTCGGTTTGCCGCCCAGATTGGCGACGGGCTGATGGACCCTCAAGGGTTTGACGCCTGTATTCGCTATAAGAATTTAATAGATAATCTGTCCGGGGAGCGGTTGGCGCAGGAACTGCTGAAGATTCTAGCGGCCCAAAATCTGTTGTCGGTGATGACGGTGATGGCGAAACATGATTTTCTGCCCCATATTCTTGGTGTTACGCCGGACTGGCCGCGTTTCAGGCGTTATGTCCAGCAGGAACAGAATTTGGGCCGCTGTGACCGTCTGGCCCGTCTTTGCAGCCTTCTGCGGCGAGGCGAAGGCGCAGGGGCCCAGGTCAGCAGGCATTTAAAGCTGTCCAATCGCCAGACAAAATATCTGGTGGCCTATGATCAGCATGATCTGAATATTTCACCAGGGGTTGCGGACAAAACTTTGCGTCGGGCCATATATTTGCATGGGCGGGATGTTGTTGCCTTTGCGCTCCTGGATGGAAATTCTGAAGCCTCGCCGACCACCCAGCTTTCAGAATTGTTGCACCTCATCGATACGTGGCCGGTGCCAAGTTTTCCAGTGCAGGGCCGGGATTTGATTCAGGCCGGATATGCGGCGGGGCCTGCTTTGGGCGACTTGTTGAAGCAGCGTGAAGCTGACTGGATCGCCAGTGACTTTACTTTGAAGAAACAGGATTTGCTTCAGTAGGCCGCAATAAATTCCTCTATCGCGTGCAAGGTTTCCGGATGGTCCATGATCGTGGTGTGTATCACATTTACCAAACGGAAATCCGTCATGCCCTCAAGTCTGGTTTCCCGTACCGTGACAATTCCATCATTATCTTCCCCCAATATCGGATTATACCCTGTTGGAGTATTCCGGCCTCCGGCAATGACCAGTGTCGGTATATCGGGGGGTGGTAATTTGAGCGCCTTCACCGGCATGACATCCTGGCCGGAAGGTCCCGCGATGGTGTGAAACAGCCTGATCCCGCCAAGCATATCGGCAATCCGGGCCCCATTGTTCGGTGTGCCGAGCATCATCAGATGCCGGGCGTCAACTTTGGAACGCCAGCCGTCTTTACGCCTGAGCAGTTCCCGGGCCAGCAATCCGCCAAGGCTGTGACCGATAAAACTTACCGACGTTACTCCGGCGAGGTTATTGAGCAGGTTCTCAAGGTCATCTGCATGGGCATCCAGGGACTGGAAAGTACTGGGATAGTTGAGACAGTAGGCGGCATGACCTCTTTCGCGGAGATAAGCCGCCGTCTTGGTCATGGTTTTCTTATGACGCGCCAGACCATGCAACAATAAAAATATATGTGGTTTGGGAAAGGTCAGACCCAATTTATCCTTAAACTTGGCAAGTTCGGCCAGGCAATGGTCATAACTTCCCCAGGCCTGGCGGATATCACGACCATCAAGCAGGCGATGATGCCCGGTGAGGACGTTTTTCTGAATATGCCAGTCTCCAAGCAGATATATGTCAGACCAGACATATTTACCGCCCAGGGTTGGCCCTTTCATATTGACGGGATGTTCTGGCAGATCCCAGTTCATTGGTTAACGCCATTTCGCTTCGGGGGGCAGGGACATCAATATGGCGTCTACATTGCCGCCTGTTTTCAGGCCAAAGGTTGTTCCCCGGTCATAAACCAGATTAAATTCAGCATATAACCCTCTGTAATAGAGCAATTCTTCCCGTTGTTCATCGGTCCACTCTTCATTCATGTGGCGGCGGACAATCTTGGGGTATATATCGCGGAATGCTTTGCCGACGTCCTGGGTAAAGGCAAAATCGTCGGCCCAGACGCCACTGTTGAGTTTGTCGTAGAATATGCCGCCGACACCGCGAGCCTTTTGCCGGTGTTTGTTATAAAAATATTCATCACACCAGGCTTTATATTTGGCGTAATAGTCGGGGTTATGGCGATCACAGGCCTGCTTGAACTGAGCATGGAAATCTGCCGTGTCTTTTTCGTTTGGCAGGGCCGGATTGAGATCGCCACCGCCGCCAAACCAGGATTGTCGGGTGATGATGTGTCGGGTATTCATGTGAACAGCAGGCACCAGGGGATTATGCATATGAGCGACAAGAGAAATACCACTGGCCCAAAAACGAGGGTCTTCTTCGGCGCCTGGCATTGACTTGGCGAATTCCGGGGCGAATTCCCCGTAAACTGTGGAAATATTCACGCCGACCTTCTCGAAGACGCGGCCTTTCATTACGGACATGACGCCGCCGCCGCAGGCCGGATCGTCATTGCGATTCCATGCGGTGCGTTCGAACCGTCCCGGAGCACGATCACTGTAGGTGCCGGTGAGTTCGTCTTCGATTTTTTCAAAGGCGGCACAAATCTGATCGCGGAGTTCCTTGAACCATTCCTGGGCCTGGGTTTGCTGTTGCTTTGTGCGGTCGGTATCCAATAGGGCTGTCATCTAACGGTATTTCCTGAAGTCTTCATTTTTAAGTCTTATTTTCCGGTATAGGCCGGAAAGAGATTCGTTTGGCGCAGGGCTTCGCCAAGCACCATAGAGGCCGAGATTGCCACATTCAATGATCTTGTTTCCGGTGTCATTGGAATGATAACCCGTTTATCGGCCCGCTGATGCACGTCATCAGGCACCCCGGCGCTTTCGCGGCCAAGCAGGATGATGTCTTCTGGCTGATAAGCGACATCGGTGTACACATGATCAGCCTTGGTGGTCAGAAGAATAATCCGGGCCGGGGACACGGCATCCAGAAAATGATCCCATGACGCATGGCGTGTGATCATGGATTGATCAATATAGTCCATGCCGGCCCGACGAAAGGATTTTTCGCCAAAGGGGAAACCGCAGGGCTCAATAATATTCACCCTGACATCCAGACAGGCGGCCATTCTAATGATGGTACCTGTGTTGGGCGGGATATCCGGCTGATAAAGTGCAATTTGCATGGTATTAATAACTTCGAAAGTCGTTTATAATAAATCCGAAGTAGATATAGAAGTAATTTACTCGTCAATCAATAAAAGAGCTGGGGATATGCAAAAACCTACCGAAATAACAATCACGATTGATACAGAATTCAGCATTGCTGGGGCTTTTGAAAATCCAGAAAAATACACACCTGTCGCGGCACCCGCAGTCGCTTGTGTGGTTAATGGTAAAGAACAGGGGCTGGGGTTTCTGCTAGAAACATTTGAAAAATATAATATTTCTGCCAGTTTCTTCGTCGAGTGCGCCAACTATTTTTACTTTGGTGATGAGCCAATGCAGGGGTTTGTTAAACGGATTCTTATGGCGGGACAGGATGTGCAACTTCATGTGCACCCCTGCTGGTTAAATTTCAACAAAGATTCCGAATACAGGGGGTTTTCGACAAATGACAGTTGTGCGGGACGCTCCGCTGAGGAATTGACGCGTATTTTTACGCTCTGTATAGAAGTTTTTGAACGGTGGGTCGGAAAACGCCCCGATGCCATTCGTACTGGCAGTCTGGTGGCGGACAGAAACCTATATCAAGTGATGAGGGACCTTGGAATCCCGTTGGCTTCCAATATTGCTCTCGGTGTATTTCAACCAAAAGAGCCTGAGTTGCAAATCTTGGGTGGGCGGAAACGGATTGAAGGTGTGATGGAGCTGCCTGTATTCACCTATCAGGATATGAATATTCTTGGCAAAACTCATCAAAAATCTTTGCAGATTACCAGCTGTTCCTGGCCGGAAATGAAGTATATTCTTTGGCAGGCGCGAAAGATGGGGGTTGAAAATATCGTGATTCTTACCCACCCCTTTGAATTTGTTAAAAGAGATGATTTTCAGTTTAATGGTTTGTGTCGTAACCGGGTAAATCAGACGCGACTGCAGAAATTATGTCAGTTTGTTGCTGAGCATGATCAGGATTTTGTTACAGCTACATTTGGAGACTCTGTGAGTAATTGGACCTGTAAAGAAGGCGATTGCGGACCTATTATGAAAGTGCCGACACATTATGCTGTGGTGCGTAAAATGCACAATAAATTGAGTGACAGCATATCACTGTATTAAAAACCGCTATATTAAAATTTAATGGCGAAGAAGTTTTCTGATCGTTTTCTTCAAACCTAGTTTATCAAAGAAATCCCCTAAATATTTCGAAATTCTATTGGTTACTTTATTGAGCATGAGCCAAAAATAGTTTGTGGGAGTATTTTCTAAACATATAAGGTTTCCACAATAGACATGGTTTGTTGAAAACATTTTTTTTTGCTCTGATTCACCTTCTGTAAAATCAAAAATTTTCCCGCTTCCCGAGTCAAATATTTGTTCTAAGGCTTTCAAGAATAAAACGGTTCCTGGTGAGAGTTTTGAGGTTTCGGGAAGGTATCCAAGGTATGCATATATGAATCTGCCTTGGTCTATCGGTGAATAAAGGTAACTGATAGCTTTTCCGTCTAAATAGAGTAAATAACCATTGACCGTATTAGATTTTGCTCGCTCAATCATGTCAGCTTTAAAATCTTCATCATCAGGTAATCCAACATTGAGGTGCTTTTCCTGATATGTTTCTTTGGAAATTTTACGGGCTACTTTGTGAAATTCAGCCATTTCTGTCGGAGTGGAATAAGTTCTCCAGTCTATGGTACCTCCAGAAATTTTTTCAAATTTATTTATCTTTCTTTTTAACGTAGATCTGGTTTTCGAGGAAAAACCTTTTATATATTCATCAAATGATCCTTTAATGTTGACATAATAGCGATTATACGTTTTGACAATGTATTTTATTTGATTGTCTTCTATCCAAAAATCTTTATGTCCTTCTTTAAGAGGGATGGAATATAACAGAAAACCAAATTCAAATTCTTTGGCATCAGTTTCTGGTCCAGTATTCTCATGTTCTTTAATAAGTTCAGGTATGATTGTATTGAGACTTTGTGATTTATGATTTATAAAATCAATATTTAAGGTTGAGACCGTAAATAGCTTGCGGAATAAGCAGATTTCCCCAATCCAGTATGGTAATGAAATATCTTTGGTTTTCCATGCATTAGACATCAGTATTATGTACGACCTTATTATTGTATGTGAGCTTCATAGTGATCGGAAGTTTATTCACGAAAAAAGCTACTAAAGGATTAAAGGTATTAGAAAAAAAACGTTTTTCTTTTTCTGGAGATAAATTCAAGGCGTAGCTTTCTGCCTAGAAAATAAAATTCAATAATAGTTTTTAAAGGTTGCCAGCCTGCTTTACTAAAAGCTTTTATACTGGGTTTGTTTGAATGCCAGATACGAGCATATAGCTTTTTAAATCCATTTTCTTTCATTTGAGCACAGGAATAGGCGATTAAGGCCGGAGCAATCCCCATGCCTCTTGCTTTTTGCGTGGTCTCGATGTCAACCAATTTGGCCTCTTTTTCATTTAAAGGCCAGAAATTACGAACTTTATAACGTTCCCCATACCAATACCAACATTGTGCCAATGCTTCTGTATGAGATAAACTGCTTAAATATTCATACCCATAAGCTTCCGGCCCTGAAAAGCCCGCAGAATGGTCATCAGATAGCTGAATAGGTCTAAAAACTCCTGATAACTCTTGTAAATTTATATCTAAATTACTGAGCTCATAATTTTGTATATCAATGAAATATATTTTATAGATTTGATAATCTCTAAAAATAAGTTTGGCGGTTTTTTTTATGAAGGTATGCATAAGATTAATGATATCGAGTTTAGAGATGTATAAATTTAAGAGCTTTGTAGCTGATGTCGTTAAGCATAAACATATTGTATGAATTTTAAGGTAGTTTATTTGAGTGTGAAATCAATGTAAATAACACTTTCAACCTGCCTTTCCGGAAGAAAGAGCCAATAAGTGATTGCAAATTATCTTTAAACTGAGTAAATCAGGGACGGTGTATATGGAAGGGTGGGGTTTGCGTGTGTTGTTTGCTTAAACATGTTTTAAGAAAGCGGCGGTTTATTCTATCCTCTTGACCAATTGAATTAAGTAGTCTGCATAAAAGCATTTAAGAGGTTCTTTAATGACCACCACTGACCATTCTGAACATGACGAGGACGTTACCCGGCGTAATTTCCTTTATGTTGCGGCAGGTGCGGTAGGCACCGTGGGTGTAGCATCCGCGGCCTGGCCCCTTGTCGATCAAATGAATCCATCCGCTGACGTTTTGGCGCTTGCCTCTGTTGAGGTGGATCTGTCCTCCATTCCACGAGGACAAACCGTAAAAATCCTGTGGCGCGGTAAGCCTGTCTTCATTCGCCATAGAACGGATGCAGAAATTGCAAAAGCGGTTGCAGACGACACAGCCGATCTGAGAGACCCCCAGACTGACGAACAACGGACCGAGAAGCCTGAATGGCTGATCATGGTTGGTGTTTGTACACATCTGGGCTGTGTGCCTCTTGATCAGCGTGGAGAATTCGGTGGCTGGTTCTGTCCTTGTCACGGATCGCATTATGACATTTCCGGTCGTATCCGTAAGGGCCCGGCGCCCCGGAATATGGAAGTACCAACATATGCGTTTTTGAACGATACAACGGTCAAGATCGGATAGGGAGCTAAAAATGGGATCTAGTACGTATACGCCTGAAAACAAGGCTGTAAAATGGTTTGAGGATCGACTGCCGATTCTGGGCCTTATTCATGGGACCCTGGGTGCCGGCTATAACGCCCCCCGGAACCTGAACTACTGGTGGAACTTTGGATCACTGGCCGGCTTTATGCTGGTTGTGCAGATCATCACCGGTATTATCTTGGTTATGCATTACACGCCGCATGTGGATTTCGCCTTCGCTGCGGTCGAACATATCATGCGCGACGTGAATTATGGCTGGTTGATTCGCTATATTCATGCCAATGGCGCCTCGATGTTCTTTGTCGTGGTTTATATTCATATCCTGCGCGGTATGTATTTTGGCTCTTACCAGTCTCCCCGCGAAGTGTTGTGGTTCCTGGGGCTGGTCATTTATCTGCTGATGATGGCTACCGGCTTTATGGGATACGTTCTGCCATGGGGCCAGATGAGCTTCTGGGGCGCAACGGTGATCACCAACCTGTTTGGCGCCTTTGACTTCGTTGACGGTATGGGCGAAAGCATTTTGCATCTGCTGTGGGGCGGTTTCTCTGTTGATAATCCGACACTGCAACGCTTCTTCAGCCTGCATTATCTGCTGCCGTTTGTGATTGTCGGTGTTGTGATTTTGCATATTTGGGCATTGCATCTGCCAGGGTCCAACAACCCTCTGGGTATTGATGCGAAAGGTCCGGGTGACAAAATCCCGTTCCACCCCTATTACACAGCGAAAGATGCCTTTGGGCTGTCCTTCTTTATCGTGATCTTTGCCGTATTCATCTTCTTTATGCCGAATATCATGGGGCATCCGGACAACTACATCGAAGCCAATCCAATGGTAACGCCGGCTCATATCGTACCGGAATGGTATTACCTGCCTTTCTATACGATCCTGAAGGCCGTACCGGACAAGCTTCTTGGTGTGATCGCTATGTTTGCGTCCATTCTGATTTTCTTTGTTCTGCCATGGCTTGACGGGTCCAAAATCCGGTCTGCGAAGTTCCGTCCGGTAACAGCCTTTTTCTTCTGGTTGTTCCTGGTTAATGCGATCTTCCTTGGCTATCTCGGGACAAAACTGCCGGATGAAGTAATGATTGATATGGCAGGCGGTGTTACCGCGTTGACCCTGGGTCAGATTGGGTCTGTTTTCTACTTTGCCTACTTCATTGTGATTGTACCGCTGGTCAGTCGCATGGAAAGTACGAAACCTGTTCCGACCAGTATTGCCCAGTCAGTTCTTGACGCAAACCAGAAAGGCTAAAGATATGTTGTATACTATCAAGAAAATTGGCCTGATGGCTGTGACAGCAACCGTAATGGTCGTTGGCGGTACGGCGGTTTCCGCCGCTGCCGGCGACAGCGCTTACGATCTGAAGAAAAACGAATGGCCTCATGCGGGGCCTTTCGGAACCTTCGATAAAGCGGCATTGCAGCGTGGGCTTCAGGTTTATAAAGAAGTTTGTTCTTCTTGCCACTCCCTTAAAATGGTGGCCTTTCGCAACCTGGCCGATCTGGGCTATTCCGTGGATGAAGTGAAAGCTTTCGCCGCTGAATATGAATTCCCTGCCGGACTGGATGATGAAGGCGAAGTCAAATACCGTAAAGGTTTGCCTCAGGATTATTTCCCTTCTCCTTTTGGATCAGAGGAAGAAGCCCGGGAATCAAACAATGGCGCTTTTCCACCTGACTTTTCCCTTCTGGGGAAATCTCGTGAACATCTATCCATCTTCACGCCGTGGAACAGCATTTACGGTGAAGATTATATCGTTGGCATCCTGACGACATACCACGAAGAGGCCCCGCACGGGGTTGAAATGGCCGAGGGGATGTATTTCAATGAAGCCTTCTCTGGTAACCAGATTGCTATGGCGCCGCCACTGTTTGACGAACTGGTCGAATATGCTGACGGCACCGAGGCAACAAAAGAACAGATGGCCAAAGACGTCGCAACGTTCATGTATTGGGCTGCAGAGCCTAAAATGGAAGAGCGGAAGAAAATGGGTCTGAAGGTTATCATCTATATGACACTGCTGACCATCCTGCTGTATTTTGTTAACAAGCGGGTCTGGAAACGGGTCAAAAAAGGCGAAGACCTTGTATAAGAAATCTTGCTTTTGATGTTAGATTTAAGGGCTGCCTTTTGGGCGGCCCTTTTTTATGAACATTCTCAGGAGGGATTATGGCGGAGTTCAAGGATCATTTTTCGACCCAGTCAAAAGGGTATGGTCTTTACCGGCCCACTTATCCTGTAGAGCTCTATAGGCATCTGGCGGAAATTTCTACCGCCCATGATCTGATGTGGGATTGCGCCACGGGCACCGGACAAGCGGCCCGCGGGCTCGCCCCTTACTTCAGGCAAGTTATCGCGACAGATGCAAGTGCTGCCCAGGTCGGGCAGGCGTCCGGCCCGGATAATGTCCTTTTCCGGGTGGCGCGCGGTGAACAAAGCGGGCTTTCTGACAAGAGTGTTAACCTGATAACAGTGGCGCAGGCGCTGCACTGGTTTGCGGAAACTGATTTTTTCGAAGAAGTCAGACGAGTGATCAGGCCGGGCGGGATATTTGCCGCCTGGACCTATAATTACCTTAAAGTGACCCCCGAGATTGACCGGGTGGTGAACCATTATTGTGATGATATGTTGGGTGATTATTGGCCCCCAGAACGTCAGTTGGTCGACACCGGTTATAAAAATATCATCTTTCCGTTTACGGTTGAGGATGCACTTCAGTTTGATATGTGTATTGAATGGAATTTGGCGGAGTTGACGGGCTACCTTGATACGTGGTCTGCTGTGGCGCGCTACAAGGCGGCACAGGGACAGGATCCCATGGATGTGATACGGGATGATCTGCAGCAGGTCTGGGGTGATCCCGCCAAGGTAAAGCAGGTGAGGTGGCCGTTAACCGTAAAAATTAGCCGCTTCTGACAGAGCATGCTTCAGGGGGTTAAATTCTCCCGCCGTGCGGTAGGATAACATAGCGTGATGATCGTCGGAAAAATAAAGCCCCTGAGGTAGGATAGATAAGTTGTAAACTCAATGCCACTTAAGGGTTCAGTTTGCAGTAAAAGAATATACCGGGTCACAGTCAGCGCCGTAATGGCGATCCACATCCCCCATAATGCCCTTTTCTGGCCGAATACGACCAGAAGAAGAGTGCTGGCAATCGCGATGCGTACGGCTGATTGGATCAGTAAGAGTGGAGATGCCTCAGTGATGCCGGGAGCAATGTAGAGGTCAACTACTTTTGACAAGTGGTATAGGATAAGCAACCCACTCAGTATAAAGATAATCGCCAGGCGGGTTTTTAGGTATTTGTTGTGTGTCAGTTCAGCCAGTTTCACATGGGACTCCAATGTTTCAGTTTCTATTCAAAAACAGGTGTAGACTAACGTCCTTCATCAACTTTAGAAAGTTAAAGTTGATCTCTCGCCTTAAAACGAAGGTGTCCTTTGGGGAGTAACTTTGACCTCTATTTCTGCTGTTGGGCGGCGGCGATACGGGTGAGATACATGCTTGTCGGCTGCAAAGTCATTACGGCTTCATCGTTTTGATTAAGAACAGCGACCTTCTGAACAACAATACCGACACCAGGACGGGTTTTTGATTCCCGTGCAGACAGGATTTCGCAATGTACCCGCAGACGATCCCCGGCATAGACAGGTTTTACCCAGCGCAGATTATCAACGCCCGGGGACCCAATGCTGCTGCTGTTGGTCAGAGCATTATCACAGAGCATTCTCATCATGATTGCGGTAGTCATCCAGCCGCTGCCGATCAGTTTTCCATGAAAGGATTTGGCGGCGAATTCCGGATCAGTATGGAACGGCTGGGGATCATATTTGGTGGCGAATTCGATGATTTCTTCCTCGGTCACCAGATAATCCCCAAATTCAGTGATTTGACCTATTGTGAAATCTTCAAATGTCAGCATGTCACGCTCCTCTTTATATGTATCTGTCAGATATTATATTTCTTCTGCTGAGAGGGCAAGAAAAACTATTTCCGACGACTTCCTGAGTTAAAGCCGCCTTTACAATGTTGCGATTTCTTCCTATATGGCGCGGATGTCCCCAAGGAATTCCCCGACCACGCTTTGAATTTGTACCCCGTTCCGGGACAGGTCAGTTGAAATTCCCTGTACCGCATGGGATGCATTGAGGGTTGTGGTTATACCTTTTTGAACCAGATTAATCTGACTGGACACCTGATTGGTTTCATTGGCGGCCTGCTGAATATGAGAAGTGATTTCCCGCGTGGCATAGGATTGTTCTTCGGCGGCGTTGTTGACAGTGCTGATGATGCGCGAATTTTCTTCAACAATCGTCTTTACGTCACTGATGTCCTTGACAATATTCTCACTGATGTTCTGAATTTCATTGATATGCCCGGTGATTTCCTGTGTGGCGCTTGCTGTTTGGCCAGCCAGCGCCTTGACTTCTGACGCCACGACGGCAAATCCTTTGCCGGCTTCACCAGCACGGGCGGCTTCAATGGTGGCGTTAAGCGCAAGAAGATTTGTTTGATTGGCAATTTCTTCAATCAGGCTGATGACGTCGCCGATGCTCCGGGATGACGTCGTCAGATGGCCTGCCGTTGTGGCGGTCGTATCCACCTTCTCAATGGCATCCTGCGTAATCTTGCGGGACTGATCCATCTGACTGCTGATCTGGGCAATGGACCGGGCCAGTTCTTCGGTCGAACTGACAACCATCTGCATGTTGCGGGAACTCTGGTTTGCCCCGGTGGCGGCCGTGGTGGTCTGGTTCTCGGTGGCGACAGCGGTATCCGACATGGCGCCGGAGGAATCACTCAATTTCTGGACGGCGAGTTCGACCTGCTGCATGTTGCCCTTGATTTGCTGATCAAACAGATTGATGCGTTGTTCCAAATCCTGTGTGCGTTGTTCCTGCAAGCGAAGTTGTTCGCGTTCTTTGTCACGTTTTTCCTGCCGCACTTTGTCCTGTTGCTGACGATTCTGATCTTCCAGCTGCATTTTTTCCTTTTGCGCCCTTATATTATCTTCTTCCAGCTTCAGACGTTCTTGACTGCTGACCTGAAACTGGCGGGCTGCATCCGCCATTTCTCCAAATTCAGATCCGTAGTCGGCGCAGGGAATGGTGATGTTAAGATGCCCTTGGGCAAGTTCGGTGAGGGAGTCGGTGATGCGGGTGAGGGGCTGCAAAATGGTTTTGAACAACACCTGGTAAGTAGAAATAATCATGACAATCATACTGGCGATGGCGGACCAGAACATGGCTGTAGCAAAACTGTTGGCACGGTCCAGTTTAGCGGTCAATTCGCGGGCCAGGGTGCTGTCGCTTGCGGCGCTATCTGATAACCACAAGGTCTGTGCATCTGCAATATTGGCATAAATGTTATAGGAGGTGGAAATAAACAGGGCGCCCGCCATTAAAAACAAAACGATGACGGCGACGCCGATGCGGCGTAAAGGGATATTCTTCATAATTTCTACTCTGAAAGACCGATTTTATATCTTGATACCTATGCCTCAATCCTGAAGAAAATGTTAACCAAGGAGAGAAAAACGAAATGAAAAAAAATATTGTTCTGATGGAAGAATATTTAATATCTAAAGGAGTTTAGTGGTCAAACAGCCTCGGTAAAAGACCGGTGCAGCTGTTGTGAAATTTGGTATGGTCTATTTGAAAATACTATTTCATACTGTACACTGTTGTGACATCAAAAATATGGGGAAGACATATGATCTATACTCTGAAGTATGTTGTGCTGACGGGGCTGCTGTTTGCCAGCGTCCTGTTTCCTGCTGAAAACAGTCATGCTCAAGCGCTGGAAGTGGAATTTATCGGCAATGAAGCTTTCCGCATCAGCGATGGCGATCACACCATTATGACGGATTTTCCCTATAAATCGGGGGCCTATGGCTATATGGAGTATGAATATAGCCTTCCAGCGGAAACCCAAAATGTGGCAGCCTTGGTCACTCACCGCCATGAGGATCATTTTGCGCCTTTGCTGTTTATCGAACGGGGGTGGTCTCTGATTGGTCCGGCGGAGATTACGGCGATGATGCCGCGGAGCAAAGTGATCCCCTTTACAGACAGGATCACCTTCGGCGCGGCTAAAATAACCCCTGTGAAGGCGGCCCATGCCAATGTCGAGCATTATACATATTTGGTTAACTGGCAAAACAAGAAGCTGTTTTTTACCGGGGATACGGAACAGCTTGCGGTGTTGAAAAATCTGCCAGAACTGGAGGCCTTGTTCATTACTCCCTGGTTTTATCGCAAGGCAATATTGAATCAGGCGCTGCCCGCGGCGAAAAAAATAATCATTTACCATCATACCAAAGACGAGATTGTCCCGAAATGCGGCGATTGTATAATTCCGCTGCAGGGGCAGATTATCATCCTTGAGTAGAGATAGGTCAAGAGCAGGAGACGGAACATCATGAGTGACAACGACATCATCGGCCATATTGTCTTGGGGCAGGGGCCGCAAAAAGTCATTATTCTTCACGGATGGTGGAGCGACCATACGGCGTATGACAGCATCATACCTTTTCTGGATACGAACCGGTTTACCTATGCTTTTCCGGATTATCGCGGGTATGGCAAATCGCTTAACATGGCCGGGGAGCATACTATTGAACAAATTGCCAAGGACTGTATCGCTTTAGCGGATCATCTGGACTGGAATATGTTTCATCTGGTGGGCCATTCCATGGGCGGCATGGCGGTGCAGAAAGTGATACAAATGGTCCCGAACCGGGTAAGTTCGGCAGTTGCCATTACCCCGGTTCCCGCGTGTGGATCTCCGTTGGAAGACGACAGCAAGCCGCTGTTTCACCGGGCCGCAGAACAGGATGAAAACCGTATCCAGATATTAAACTATCTGACAAGCAGCCGTTTATCAGAGTCCTGGTATAAATATATTGTCCGGCGATCACGGGAAACCACGGAAAAACAGGCGTTTCATGATTATATGCTGGCGTGGACAGAAACGGACTTTTCGAACAAGGTTCAGGGTCTGAAAACGCCAATTCTGGTATTGGTTGGCGAGTATGATCAGGGCATCACCGCAGAAGCCATGAGCCAGACTATTCTGGAGTGGTTTCCGAAAGCGACGATTGATGTGATACAGAACAGCGGCCATTTTCCTATGCTGGAAACGCCGGCAAGACTGGCGACTGTGATGGAAAACTATCTTGTAAAACACGGCTAAGGCAGACGCCTGAAACGACAAAAGAGACGGGATAAACCGTCTCTTTTGTGTATTTCTGCCTGACTACCTTAGTGAACAAAAGTTTTAATAAATGTACTTACATGAAATTTAATTCTGCCGACTTCGTTGGTCGACTCGGTAGATTGTATATTATTTTATCTGAATAAAAAGAATAAGCAAAGGAATTGTCTTATAAATTAACTTTTTGTTAACCATTTACAAGTCATTCGAACGCCCCCTGAAGATTCCTTTCTATTTACAAGAAGTCGGGTGGATAAATCCTTGACCTTAATTCATAAAAATCCGATACCAGAGACAAGAAGAATTTAAACTGTGCCCACCGGATGGGCCAATGAAAATGCAGGGTAAGTCGTTATGGCACATTACGACCCGTCATCAGAGCAGCAGAAAAGCAAATCGTCGCCGCAACAGGATGTGTTCGAAGTAACACCTCAGTTGATTGACGAGATTTCTCATGCCTTGCAGGAAAATGACTCCGAGCAGCTAGACTACTTGCTTGAACCGTTGCATTCCGCCGACGTTGCCGATGTTTTTGAACAGTTGAGCGGTAATGAACGGGTGGAACTTGTTGATTATTACGGCGCGGAAATGGACCCTGAAGTTCTGATGGAGCTTGAGGATTCCGCGCTGGATCAAGTCATTCATAAAATGGATGATCAACATGTGGTTGACGCCATCAGCCAGATGGAAAGTGATGACGCCGTCGGCATTCTGGAAGATATCGACGAGGCGGAGCGTGACAGGATCATCGCCGCCATGCCGAGTGAAGAACGGCTGGTGGTCGAAGAAGCGTTTTCCTATCCGGAAGACAGCGCCGGACGTATGGTGCAGAAAAATGTCATCACGGTGCCAGGATCCTGGACCGTAGGACATGTGATCAAAACTCTGCGCGCCGATGAAGACCTGCCATCCGAATTCTATGAAATTTTTGTGGTTGACCCGCTGCATCATCCCATTGGTACTGTTTCATTGAGCCGCCTGATCCGTGCCGAGGATAAAACTCATGTCAGTGAAATTATGGATTCGGATCCGAAAGTGGTGCCTGCCTCGAAAGACCAGGAAGAAGTCGCTTACATGTTCCGGCAATACGATCTGACGTCTATGGGGGTTGTTGACGAAAGCGGCCGCCTGATGGGGATGATTACGGTCGATGACGTGGTTGACGTGATCAATGAAGAGGCTCAGGAAGATATCATGCGTATGGCCGGTATCCAGGAAACGGATATCACCGAAACCATTTTTGAAGCTTCCCGGAACCGTATTGTCTGGTTATTGGTAAATCTGTTGACGGCGATCCTCGCCTCAATGGTGATTGCGATTTTTGATGGCACCATTCAGCAGATGGTGGCGCTGGCTATTCTGATGCCAATCGTTGCCAGTATGGGAGGAAATGCCGGCACACAAACCATGACGGTGGCGGTGCGGGCTTTGGCGACCAGGGACCTGACGTCCTCCAACGTCCGCCGGGTGATCGGTAAAGAATTCTCCATTTCATTGCTGATCGGACTGGTGATGGCGGTTATTATTGGTGTCCTGACATCGCTGTATTTTTCCAATGTCGCCCTCGGCGGGGTAATTGCCGTGGCTATGGTGATCAATATGGTGTGTGCCGGCCTGTCCGGCATTCTGGTGCCGGTGGGGCTTGATAAAATGAACATTGACCCCGCACTTGCCAGCAGTATTTTTGTTACCACCATTACCGATGTTATCGGCTTTTACGCCTTTCTCGGTCTGGCTTCGATTACGCTTTTGTAAGGTTCCATGACAGTACATATTTTAAAACTTTGTGTCGGCATTGATAGCATTGAACATTTGATTGAGGTTCGACAGGCCAGGTCACATTTCCTTCCCGATGGCACCCCGTATAATTATCATATCACCCGCGCGCGTCCTAAACGAGCCGTGGAGGTTCTGGACGGGGGATCCATTTATTGGGTAATCAAAGGATTTATCCAGGTGCGGCAACGCATCATCGGGCTTGAACCGGTGGAAACGGATACCGGCGTAAAATGCAAATTTGTCATGGACACAAATTTGGTGCGGACCGAAAGCCAACCGCGGCGGCCGCATCAGGGGTGGCGTTATCTGGACCCCAAGGATGCGCCAAAAGACATCGCCGATGGCGCCCGGTCCGACAGCCTGCCGGAGGACATGTCGCAAAAACTCAGGGACCTTGGCCTGTTGTAATCGCGGGGTCTAGTCGAGAATAGGCGGATGCACCTTATCGGATACGCGGATTGGCATGTTATCGATCAGGCGGGTCTTGCCGACAACGGCCGCCACCAGAACCCGGGACGGCGCCGTTAGCCTGTCGACCACTGGCGCCAGATCTTCGGAACGCCTGATCTCCAGATATTGCACTTCTTTAAAACCGGCCGATAGCAGGTGCTCGGTTCCTTTGTCGAGTATTTCCTGCAACGAAAGCTTGCCTTGTTCTATGGCGCCACTTTCGATATCTTTGACGATTTGCTGGAGGGTTTTGGGGATTTCGAGCGCGATTTGGCGTTCTTCCGGGCTGAGGTAGACATTGCGTGAAGAGGTGGCGAGACCATCATCGTCGCGAATAAGGTCTCCACAAATCACCTGTGTGGGAATATCAAGGTCCAGGGTCAGACGTTTCAACACCACATACTGCTGGAAATCTTTTTCACCGAAAATCGCCATATCGGGCAGACATTGAAGCAACAGTTTGGTGACCACTGTTGTTACGCCATCAAAATGTCCGGGACGTTTTGCGGCGCATAGTCCTTCGGTGATTTCAGACACGGAAACATTGGTCAGAAAACCGCCGGGATACATTTCTTCCGGATTTGGGGCATATAGCAAATCCGCCTGGACCTCTTCCAGTTTCATGACATCGGCTGTTTCCTGTCGCGGGTATTTGTCAAAATCTTCGTTGGGGCCAAATTGTTTTGGGTTTACAAAGATGCTGACCACGACCTTGTCCACATGTTGCTGAATTTGACGGATCAGGGAAAGGTGCCCATGGTGCAGGGCGCCCATGGTCGGGATCATTCCAATGGTCAATCCTTCCATGCGCCAGGCCTTGATCTGCGCCCGCAGTTCACTTTTGATACGGATAATCTGAACAGATGATGAAATCATACTTTTTCCTAATCAGCGATCTTTGTTTCACACGGGTTGTAAGTAAGCACGTCTGAAATCATTGAGCCTGTTAACACGAATAATATTTTTGATTTTTGTGACATAATGATCCCTTTCCTGTGAATATTGCGTCATGGTTTCCACCAGCGCATTGACATCCATGGATTGGTCATCCCGAAACCGACGCCTGACCTGCCTCAATTCCTGATAGGCCCGATGGGTATTCAGGTTGTGGATATAGCTGCTGACGGCTTCAATAATAGTAGGGAAGCACTTCATACGATGTTTTTTACCCGGCTCCCGCTGTCGGGGCACCATGCCGCAGCCGTTCCCCCAGATCCATTCACCATATAGCGCATTACCTTTCTGGGAAAAACGCGAGGTACCCCATCCGCTTTCCTGAGCGGCCTGGGCCAACGCCAGTTGTGGCGGAATTACATTCATGCGGCTTAATAGCTCATCCAGAATCACATCCATACGATCCATGAAGTCCTGTACATCATTGACCTTGATTTTATAGTATACCAGTTTTTGCGTCACCCAGTAATATTCCGCCTCTGTGGCATTCTCCCCCAAGGTCAGCTTGAGGATGATTTTCTTCAGGCGCTGTCTGTCCTGCGTAATAATGTTGTTGACCTTGAGAATGGGGGGCAGCAGCGCGGATAGAAACAGGCGCTTCTTTTCCCGGGTGTCCTTTAGTTTCGTTAATTCCCGTGGCAGATTGGCAAAGTACAAGGCCGGAACACCGGATTTTTTCTGGCGAATCTTTCTCAGATCAAACCCGTAGGCCGCCAGAAGCTTTATAGTGCTTTTTCCTTCTTGCAGATGGATTATATCAACATGCTTGATAGGGGAATAAGGAACGAAACTCTGCTTAATCTGCCAGTTGGCTAGCCACAGAGGTCCAACAATAAAAAACCCTATTGCAAAGAGGGTTATAATAGTGTTTCTGATTGGGGTACGCTGATGGTGTTTATACATTTCGGTCATTCTGATTAAGAGTCGTCTGGCCATATGTTACCGGTCAGTTTATAATGAGGTATGGGTGGGAATGCCAGACTTTTAAATAATATTGACTTAAAATTTCAGTGGAACTGACCTAAGATTAAGTTTCAAAGTGTGAGGGTGTCATAATGAACCAAGGGGTGAAAACAACTAAAAACAACGGTGCACATATCATCGTGGTGGGGAATGAAAAAGGCGGATCAGGGAAGTCCACTTCCGCTATGCATATCGTCGTGAGCCTGCTGGAACGGGGGTTCACGGTTGCCATCATTGATCTCGATGCGCGCCAGAAGTCTCTTGCCCGTTATATTGAAAACCGTCAGGATTACGCAGCTGAACACGGGTTGAAGCTTACCATGCCTGATGCGCATGTTCTGCCCCGTTCGGAAGAAGGCTCTGCCGCGGAAATGGAGCAGAAGGATGAAGAAAACCTTTTGACCCTTATTGGAAACCTGCAAAACGAGTATGACTATATTCTGATTGATTGTCCGGGAAGTGATACCTTTTTGTCCCGCGTGGCCCATATGTCCGCCGATACCCTGATTACTCCGGTCAATGACAGTTTTGTGGATGTTGATTTGTTGGCCAAGGTCAACCCGGATACCTATCAGGTGGAAAAACTCAGTCTGTATAGCGAAATGGTATGGGAAGCCCGTAAGAAGCGCGCCCTGAAAGATCGGGGAACCATTGATTGGGTGGTAATGCGCAATCGGACATCGGCACTGGATGCCAAAAACAAGCGCCGGGTTCATGAGGTTCTGAACCAGCTGCAAAAACGGGTGGCGTTCCGGTATGTCCCGGGATTGGGCGAACGCGTCATCTACCGTGAGCTTTTCCCCAAAGGTCTGACGTTGGTTGATTTCCGTGATAGCGGTAATCAGAAGATGACCATGTCCCATGTGGCGGCGCGACAAGAAATTCGCCGTCTGATGGATGATTTGAAATTGGCGGGCTGGCATAAAGCCGCCGCAGCAGCAGAATAGGGGCCTTGATGCCATATATCCTTATTATTCTCGGGTTGGTTTTTCTGGTTTACGTGATTTCACGGCTGATCAGGCAATCAAACTCGCCTAAGCTGACATTGCTTTTCCGCTATGGCGGCGCAGTCGTTCTCGGGGGATTGGCGTTTTTGATCCTGATCCGGGGAAATGTTGCCGTCGCGGCCATTCTGGGTGGTTTGGCTTTTTTCTCTGCACAGGGCGGTTTATGGCGGTTTATGGTTTCATCCAGACCTTCCAAGGCGTCGACGCAGGCACTGGGCCGAATGACGAAAGATGAAGCCTTGAGCATTCTTGACCTGACAGGACGGCCCTCGCGGGCGGAAATTAAGGAAGCTCATCATAAACTTATGATGAAAATGCATCCGGATCAGGGCGGATCGGACTATTTCGCCACCAAACTGAATCAGGCAAGAGATATTTTACTCGAAGAAATTGACTAAAACGCGATTACCAGGGGAGGAGTCAGATTACACAGCATCACTTTGATCCTTCGATCTTGCGGGCCTATGATATCCGGGGGCGATTTGGCGACACACTGAATGTGCGGGATGCTGATTATCTTGGCCGAAGTTTTGGAACCCGAGTGCTGCGGGCCGGGGGGCAGAAGGTCACGGTTTGCCGGGATGGCCGTCTGAGTTCCCCGGAATTGACGGAGGCCCTGATTGCCGGTCTGCGCAGTACAGGCATTGATGTTATCGATATTGGCTGTGGCCCGACACCATTGCTGTATTATTCAGTGTTCAGTCTGGAAGCAGATGGCGGTATCATGGTGACCGGGTCCCATAATCCGATTGAGGACAATGGGTTTAAGTTATTGCTGGGGAAGAATGCTTTACACGGGGCCCAGATCACGGCCTTGGGGGAACTGGCCGCCCATGGCGATTTCAGGCACGGGCAGGGGAAGTATCAGAATATTGATCTGCGGGGGCGTTATTTGAACCGCCTCTTGCAAGATGTCGACCTGAAACTTCTGGCTGAAAAAGGATTTAAGATTGGCTGGGATCCCGGGCATGGGGCTGCCGCAGAAATGGTGACGCGTTTGGTAGAACGGCTACCGGGAACGCATTATGTCATTAATGGCGAGATAGACGGTACTTTTCCCGCCCACCATCCTGACCCGACAATTCCGGAAAACCTGATGCAGCTTCAGACATTGGTGCAGGAAAAGAAGCTTGACCTGGGGTTTGCATTTGATGGCGATGGCGACAGGATCGGGGTGGTTGACCGGGAAGGCGGCATTATCTGGGGGGATCACATCATCAGCCTTCTGGCCGAGGATATTCTCCAGCGTACTCCTGGGGCGACCATTATCGCAGATGTGAAATCAAGCCAGGTGACATTTAACCGCATAGCTGAGTTGGGCGGGAAGCCGCTGATGTGGAAGACCGGGCATTCTCTGATTAAAGAAAAAATGCGCGAAACCGGTGCCCTGCTGGGAGGAGAACTCAGTGGTCACATTTATATCAAAGACCAGTTCTATGGCTATGATGACGCCATTTATGTTGCACTGCGGTTGTTGAATGTTTTTGCCGGGCATAAAACTAACATGCAGGTGCTTCTGGCGGCCTATCCCCATCAGGTGTCGACCCCTGAAATTCGACTGTTTTGTGAAGAGAAGCGTAAATTCATCATCATTGAAGAGGTGCTGTCGCGTCTCAACTCAACTACCCATGAGGTCAGCACTATTGATGGAATGCGGGTTACATCGGAGCAGGGGTGGTGGTTGCTGCGCCCTTCAAATACCCAGGCCGCCCTTGTTGTCCGCTGTGAAGCGGCAAGCCCTGATAAGCTGAACCTTGTCATTGCACATCTGAATTATCATCTTGGCCTGTCCGGTTTAGCCCCCATTGTGCATAGCATTTAACGAATTTTTTCATATTTTATGGCCACTGGGATCATTCAGGATGACATTTATGTTGCAATGCACAAAATATGTTGACTTTCTAATTAATTCTCTGTATTCCTAATACTATAGTATGTTGCGTTGCACAAATTTATTGTGAATATCATTTACAGAGGAATATGATTATGACCAAAGCTACAGCATCAAAGACAACGGCTAACGCCAAAACTACAGAAAACGCTACTTTTAAAGCTGCACAGGAAACTGTTGAGCAGGCGGCTAAAACAGCCCAGGAAACTGTTCAGACCGCGACTAAGGCGGCCCAGGATTCAGTGAAACAGGCTACTCAGGAAGCCACAAAAGGTTTTGAAAAAGTCACAGCCTTTAACAAAGCCAATTATGAAGCCCTGGTGGCATCCAGCAAAATCGCAGCGGAAACAGCCCAGTCTGTGAATGCCGATTTCGTGGAAACCACAAAAGCGGCTGTTGAGAAAAACGTGGCCGATGTGAAAACATTGTTTGCGGCGAAAACACCGGCCGAGTTTTTTGAACTTCAGACCAGTATGCTTAAAGGTCGCTATGATGATTTCGTTGCTGAAGCTACGAAATTCAACGAAGCTGCGACCAAGACAACCAACGATGTCGTAGCGCCACTCAAGGCCCGCTACGAAGCCGTTGCTGAAGAATTTAACCTGCCACAGGCAAAATAAATTCTACTTTCGCATATTGCGTCATGAGGGAAGACCTCACCTGAATATTAGCCCGGCTAGTCATAGCCGGGCTTTTTCTGTTGGATGGCCTTAAATAACCCCAATTTGACTGTTACGTTACCTTCAGGTGAACTTTCTGCATTTTAACGTTACATTAGGATTCCGGGGATAAAATTAAGAAACGGTAATATTATTGTTTCATAAAGACAATAACAGGTTTTTTTCAGTAAAAACTCAATGATGTCTTTAAATCTTCTCTCAGAATTCCTATTATAAATATAGTGAAATTGAACAATATGGCAGACCAATGAGTGAAGACCAGAACGACAACAAGGGCATTGAGAAATCTGGCGTTTTAACGCAGACACGCCCCAAGACGAAAAAACCATCAATGTATAAGGTCCTTATGTTGAATGATGACTATACGCCGATGGATTTCGTGGTGTTGGCGCTCAAGACCTATTTTCAGAAGTCCGAAGAAGAAGCCGTGCAAATTATGCTTAATGTCCACCAAACCGGTGTCGGATTGTGTGGCGTATACAGTTTTGAGGTCGCAGAAACAAAAGTCATGCAGGTGATAGATCATGCGCGTCGCAATGAACATCCCCTGCAGTGCACACTGGAAAAGGAATAGGGTTTATGCCAACATTTTCCCCCAATCTGGAGCATACGCTCCATCGCGCTATTGGCGAGGCGAATTCTCGTAAACATGAATTCGCGACGTTGGAGCATCTGCTCTTCGGGTTGCTGGACGACCAGGATGCGGTCGCGGTTCTGCGCGCCTGTGATGTCAATGTGCGCCAGTTGAGGGCGGAACTGAAATCCTATCTGGATATGGAACTGGAAAATATTATTTCCGACCAGGGCGGCGAAGCGAGCCCCACGGCCGGATTTCAGCGGGTGATCCAACGATCGATCCTGCATGTTCAAAGTTCGGGCCGGGAAGAAGTGACCGGCGCCAATGTGTTGATTGCGCTCTTTTCGGAACGGGAAAGCCATGCGGTCTATTACCTGCAGCAATATGATATGACCCGTCTGGATGCGGTCAGCTATATGTCGCACGGGGTCGCGAAGTCAGCCGGCAAGGTGGGCGAAGAGGATACATTCCATGATCTCGGCGAAGAGGGCGACGTGGCCGAGAAGGAAGAAACCGCGCTCGATAAATATTGCGTGGATCTTAATGAAAAAGCGCGAGCCGGTAAAATTGACAATCTGATCGGGCGGTCACATGAGGTGGAGCGCACTATTCAGATTCTGTGCCGGAGATCAAAGAATAACCCGCTGTATGTGGGAGATCCGGGCGTTGGCAAAACCGCGATTGCCGAAGGTTTGGCGCTACATATTGTAGAGAAGAAAGTCCCTGTAGTCCTTCAAAATGCGACCATATTCAGTCTTGACATGGGAACACTTCTGGCCGGTACCCGTTACCGGGGCGACTTTGAAGAACGCCTGAAATCGGTTATCGCCGAAGTCGAGGAAAATGACGGCGCAATTCTGTTCATTGATGAAATTCACACCATTATTGGCGCTGGTGCGACCAGTGGCGGGGCGATGGATGCTTCCAATATGTTAAAACCGGCCTTGTCCGCCGGCACCATTCGCTGTATCGGCTCCACCACCTATAAAGAATATCGGTCTCATTTCGAAAAAGATCGCGCTTTGCTGCGACGTTTCCAGAAAATTGATATCAAGGAACCGACCATTCCTGAAACCAAGGAAATTATCAAAGGGCTGAAGAAGTATTTTGAAGAGCATCATGATGTGATCTTCAGTGATGAAGTAATTGATACGGCAGTCGATCTGTCGTCTCGTTATATCAACGACCGCAAACAGCCTGATAAATCCATTGACGTGATTGATGAGGTCGGGGCGTCTCAAATGCTGATCCCGGCTGACAAACGCAAGAAAGAGATCACGGTTGAAGATGTGGAGCGTGTTGTTTCTAAGATTGCCCGCATTCCGGCAAAATCGGTGTCCAAGGATGATACGGCTTTGCTCGCCTGTATCGATACCGACCTGAAACGGGTGATCTACGGACAGGATGAAGCCATCGAGGTGCTGACGGATGCCATTCGTCTTGCCCGTGCTGGCCTGCGCGAAGACGAAAAACCCATCGGCAGCTATCTGTTCAGTGGCCCGACAGGGGTTGGTAAAACAGAGGTCACCAAACAAATGGCCAGCCTGTTAGGGCTGGAACTGCATCGGTTTGATATGTCCGAATATATGGAACGTCATTCGGTTTCCCGGTTGATCGGGGCGCCGCCCGGCTATGTTGGCTATGATCAGGGGGGGCTGTTGACCGATGCCGTGGATCAGGCGCCACATTGTGTGATCCTGCTGGATGAGATCGAAAAAGCTCACCCGGATATATACAATATCCTGTTGCAGGTGATGGATCACGGAAAACTCACAGACAGCAACGGCAAGAAGATTGATTTCCGGAATGTCATTCTGGTGATGACCACCAATGCCGGGGCGTCGGACATGAGCAAGGAAGCCATTGGCTTTGGATCCAGCGTGCGTGTTGGCGAGGACGAAGAGGCGATCAAGAAGCTGTTCACGCCTGAATTCCGCAACCGGCTGGATGCCATTGTGCCGTTCAAGAATCTGTCGCCGCAGGTTATGGGGCAAGTGGTGGAGAAATTCGTTCTTGAACTGGAAATGCAGTTGGAAGAACGTCAGGTCCATATTACGCTCACACCGGCCGCTAAAACATGGTTGTCAGAAAAGGGCTATGACCGTCTTTACGGCGCGCGGCCTTTAAGCCGGACAATTCAGGAGCATGTGAAAAAACCGCTGGCCAATGAACTTCTGTTTGGCAAGTTGGTCAATGGGGGTGAGGTCACGGTACGGGTAAAGGACGGCAAGTTGCTGTTTGATATCGAACCGGGACCGGTGAACCCGATCATCAAACTGCCTGACAGTTCGTCCGGAAAGCCGAAGGAATTCGTCAAGTAAGGCCCGCAAATTGAGCTGAATGGTTTTGTTCATTGGGAATTCAGCTTGATCCCTGTATACTTTGTCCAATTGATTATTCAACAAGAGGATAGGCTTATGTTCGGAAAGATTTTGACGTCTGTGATTGCAGTTGCTGTGATGACAAGCTCAGGCTTTGCAAAAGATGATAAAGAAGATAAGGTCGCTAAAGCCCTTGAGAAATATACCAAAACAGGGAAGGTCGAGAATTGCGTTTCCCTGAACCGGATTGATTCAACACAGGTGATTGACGATTCTCATATTCTGTTCAAGATGAAAGGCAAGAAAGCTTATTTGAATAAGCTGCCCCACCGATGCGCCCGTCTTGGATTTGAAAAATCCTTCAGCTATAAAGTCCATACCAGCCAGCTGTGCAAGATTGACATCATCACCGTATTTGATTCCACGGGCGGGATCCAGGGACCGAGTTGTGGTCTGGGTAAATTCATTGAGTATCAGAAAAAAACTGACTAGCTTTTTGGTAGTGGAGACGTTTTTTTGAAGGGGGCAAAGTCTCGTAATATTTCCTGCTCATGCAAGACGGCTTGTCTTTCCTGCACCAGATAATTTTCTACCGCCTGGCGAAAACCCGGATCTCTGATCCAGTGGGCGCTATAGGTGGACGTCGGCAGATACCCTCGGGAGAGTTTATGCTCGCCCTGGGCGCCGGCTTCGACTTTCTTCAGGCCGTGGGCAATGGCATACTCAATCGCCTGATAGTAACAGACTTCGAAATGCAGGTATCTGTGATCCTCGATTGCCCCCCAATAGCGGCCATAAAGCGTGTCATCACTCAGTAAATTGAGCGCGCCGGCGATATAACGTCCGCCGCGTTTACACATGACAAGCAGAGTGCGATTCGGTAACCCTTTTCCCAGAAGGCTGAAAAAGCGTCTGTTCAGGTAAGGCTGCCCCCATTTCCGGTTGGCGGTGTCGAGATAAAAACTGAAATAATCGTCCCAATGATCTTCTGTGATCTGATGACCGTTCAACAGTTCTATCTCGATATCATTTTGTACGGCAAGGCGACGTTCCTTGCGTATATTTTTACGTTTACGGGAAGAGAGCTTTTGTAAAAAATCCTCAAATTCCCCATAGCATTCATTCAGCCAGTGAAACTGCTGGTCCTGGCGCTTGAGAAATCCCTGTTCGGCCATCAGGTCCCATTCGTGCCGTTCAGCAAAAGTTACATGCAGGCTTGAAACCGAGAGCTTACGAGCGGCGGCCTCTGCGGCCTGAATCAAAATGGTTTGAACCTCCGCCTTCAGGGCCGTGGGGTGAACCAGAAGTTTCGGGGTGGTCACCGGAGAAAAGGGAACCGCGGTTTGCAGTTTGGGATAGTAATGACCTCCGGCACTTTGAAAGGCGTTGGCCCAGGCGTGATCAAAAACATATTCGCCGTATGAATGAGACTTCAGGTAAAGCGGCATGACACCGACAATATTGCCCTTGTCGCCGGTCCGGGCAATGATATGCTGCGCCTGCCACCCTGTGTCCGCCACTGCGCAGCCGCTGTCTTCCAGCGCGAACATGAAAGCATGGGATATAAAAGGGTTGTGACCTGTTTCTTGTGTAAAACAACAGCTGTCCCACTCCTCGGCCGAGATCTCGTCAAGACTGGTGATGAGAGAAATATGATAGTCAGTCATCAGGTAAAATTTCAAAGATCGGGCCATTGGTATATTGCCTGGCGCGATCCTTTTCAGCTTGCGTTCTTACAGTCCAGGTAAACAGGGGCAGGGACTTTTCCCGGCAATAGGCAGAAACCTTGTTCGGTAGCGTGCGAATGTCATAGGCGATAAAATCAACGTCCAAATTTTTGGTAATCTTTATTTGTCCGTCTTCCGAAAAGTAGGCGTCGGGCAGGTCACCATCATTGCGACTGGTCGCGACAAGCCCCCGGGCGATATCCGGAGCATGATCCTTGAACCATGTGATGATATCGGGGTAGAAAGACATGATCGCCACCGGTCCTTTGTAATCTTTAAGGGCCTGATGGCTCGCCGCTGCAATAACCTGTGGTTTGAGCTGATCGCCTTTGATTTCTACCAACAGCGGGAATTTTGGCTCAACGGCGGCGAGAACGTGGGACAGCGGCAGAATAACATCCTGGACGCCGCTGAGGTTAATTTGCATCAGTTCCTCGGCAGTGAAATCCCCAATATCGGCATCAAGCCCGGTCAGCCGATGTAAATTCACTTCATGGATAACCATCGCCTGATTGTCTTTACTTAACAACACATCAAGTTCAATACCGACATTGGCATCATTGGCGGCAAGAAAGGCTGACAGGGAGTTTTCCACATGTCCGGTCACCGGGCCATGCAATCCGCGATGCGCAAAAGCCAAGGGGGCATAAGAAGAATCTGTCAGCCATTTTTTATTCATGTGATTAATTAAGAAATCTCCACAAGAGCATCTATTTCAACGGGAACATTGAGAGGCAAAGCATTGGTTCCAACGGCAGAACGGGAATGCTTGCCAACATCACCGAAAACTTCAACCATCAGGTCAGAGGCGCCGTTTACCACAGCGGGCTGGGCGGCAAAACCATCAACGCAATTGACGAAAGCGCCAAGCTTGACAATGCGCACCACTCGGCTGAGGTCACCGCCACAGGCTTTATTAATTTGGCTGATAATATTGATGGCGCAAAGGCGGGCGGCTTTGGCCGCATCTTCCGGGGTAACATCCGCGCCAACTTTCCCCTGATAAGGCAACTTTCCGTCCAGATCGAGCGGCAACTGCCCGGAAACAGACAACAGATTGCCAGTTTGGACGAAGGTGACATAATTGGCGACCGGCGCCACGGGAACGGGCAAGGTGATTCCAAGTTTTTCGAGGTTTTTCTCAAACTGATGCTGCGTCATAAATTCATTCTTCCGGTAATTGTTACATTGTCCGGAAGATTACACCGAGGTCGGCTAAAATTAAAGCCGGATTTTACCTGACTTCCAAACTTTTCCGGTCAATTGCTTTTGCGCAGGGTTTTATTGCGGTACATCTCCTGATCTGCGGCCTGAATGATGTCCTCCAGGGACTTGCCCGGGGTGATTTCTGCAAGACCGAAACTTGCCCGTACAGGAAGGGTAACCGTATCGCACTTAAATTTGGTGAAATTCATTTGTTGCTGGATAAAATGTGTCCGGTTGCGGCCACCTTCCAGTTCCAGATGATTGAGCAACAACGCGAATTCATCTCCGCCGAAGCGGGCGGCAAAATCTGTTTGACGTATGGATGACTTTAAACCGTTGGCGAAATGAGTCAGCAGGGCATCACCAACTCCGTGGCCATATGTGTCGTTGACCTGCTTGAAACCATCAAGATCAATATAGGCCAGAATGGCTGAATCGCCATGTCGGTTGGCCAGGGCGATGGCATGGTCAAGTTCCTGCATCATGCCGCGACGATTGAGCAGGCCTGTTAAAGGGTCTGTTGTGGAGAGAACCTCCAGCTTCTCGATCCGTTCATTCTGGGCGGCGATGGTTTGTTCTGCTTCGGCGACAAAATTCAGAATTTCGGACAGCAAATTCCAGTTCTTGGGAGAGATACGCTTGCCGGAAACTTTAAAGTCCGACAGTAATTGATCTGCAAGCCGGTTGATTTCGTTGGCCGGGGCCGTCTGATGTTTGTTCAACGGGATTGTGATTTGATTCATAATTTACCTCTTATACGCCAGTTACTGTTACAGGATACTCAGCAAGCATCGTGCCAAACAGTTAAGTCATTGAAGTAACCTATGTTTCAAAAATGGTTGAAGTAAGGCGCGGTAATTTTTACCGCCCTTGATAGGTAAAAGAAGGCTTCCTTATGGTTAACAAGCGAGAACCATAAGGGAAAGTAATCAGGACTTTTTCAGGAGGTCAAGACCCAGTTCCGCCCGCATTTTTTGGGTCAGTTTCTGGGCAATGATGTTGTGGGCGGTTCTGATATAGTCTTTTACGTCTTGCTCACTCATGGCGTCGGGGTCGGCGATCTGCACCCATTTTGCCCGGGCGAGGTAGGGGGCCGGGGTGATGCCAGGCAGTTCGCACAGAACCTGGTAACTGAGGTCAGAGCATTTGAAACTTATTTTTTGCGTCTCGCCTACGCCCCAATGTGAACATATGGCAAAAATCTTGCCTCCAACCTTCCAGACCGAAGCATTGCCCCACTGGATGACATTGGTGGTCGATGTCAGGTTCCGACAATAATCATCAAATTCTTCCCGGCTCATCATAACGCCTGATTCCTTAATTTGCGACGGACAAGGGCTTGTCAAGCGAGATACCCGCTTTATTTTTTGCATCCCGAACCATCTTCTTAACGTCTTCGCGTAAGGCATAGGCATCATAAACGATACCGTCTTTGATGGTCCAGCGGACACCGCCGACCCGCTCTACCTTGCCGGTACTATCGTTGAGTTTGATGGCGCCGGTGCCATACAGTACTTTAAGATTGTGAACCGGGTTTTCATCTACAATCACGATATCGGCTTTCTTGCCCACTTGCAGGGTGCCGATTTCATCATCTTTCTTGATGATCTGTGCCCCGATCTGTGTTGCGGCCCGGATGACTTCAAGCGGATGAAAGCCCGCTTCCTGCATCAGTTCCATTTCCTGGATATAGCCAAAGCCATAGAGGCTGTAAATATAGCCGGTGTCACTGCCGAGCCCCACCTTACCGCCGCGGTTTTTATATTCATTAATGAACTGCATCCACAGTTTGTAATTGTTCTTCCACTCGATTTCGTCCTGGGTCGTCCAGTAAAACCAGAATGCGCCGTGAGATTCACGGTTGGGGCGGTAAAATTCCCATAGATTCGGCATCGTATATTCATCATGCCACACGGCGCGGCTCATGCGCATCAGATCGCGGCTGGCGAGATAGATGGTGAATGTAGGATCAAGAGCAAAATCCCGCGCGAGCAGGGTGTCCATAACCTCATTCCATTTTTTGCTGCCTGGTTTGGCGGCCTGTTTCCAAAGACGCCCTGCCTGACTGAAACGATCTTGCTCATTATTATAGATATAATCGGTAGGGTAATTCTGGATGACTTTATCTTCAAAAAGTGCCTCGGGCAGGCCGTACCAATGTTCCATACTGCCCAGTCCGTGTGCGGAGGTGGTCAGTACATTGGCGTGTGTGACATCAAGCTGTGCGTGGTGCATGGTTGTCATCAGACCTTGTTTCTTGGCCTCATCCAGAGCCGCCCAGAGGATTTCTTCAGGAGCGCCAAAAAATTTTATGCCATCCGCGCCATTCTTCTTGATTTCCTGAACCCGTTTACGGGCGGCTTCGGGGGAAGTCACCCCGTAAAACATAGGGAAGGCGACAATACGCGGTGCGGTAATTTCATTCATGGCGCTGCGACGTTTAAAGCCAACAACCCGTTTGTCGCCACCGGAGCCGAGGCTACGAATAGTGGTAATGCCGTGACCGAGCTGAAGCTTGAATATATACTCGGGGGAGACGCCCTGTTCGCTGTCAAGGGAGTGAATATGGGAATGAAGGTCAATAAAACCGGGCATGATATATTTGCCCTGCACGTCAATTTCGCGGTCACCGGGCTGGGGTCTGTTTTTGGGATCAATGGCGACACCAGGGGTGCCCACATTTCTGATTTCGGCAATCCTGTCCTTTTCGACCACGATATCCACGGGCCCAAAAGGAGGTGCCCCGGTGCCGTCAATCACATAACCGCCGCGCAGGATAAGACGCTTATATTGGCCGTCCCCCTCGGCCCGGTCGGGGACTTCCCGCTTCTCTGCAGCAGCCGCAGATGCCATCAGAGCGGTACTCAAGGCTGTCGCGAGGGAGAATTTTACCAAAGATTTGAAATTAAGCATATGAAGTCCCCTTATTTAAGCTTTTGACTATAAAAGATTACGACCTTTTTTTATTATATTCTTACCATATTTACGACGAATGTCATCCATTAAGCGCTCGGTCTTGATTTCCTTGGCGCGTCCGCCCTCAATCAGGTCAGGTTGATCCGCCTGTTCGGTGCCGCATAGCCCCGCCATGCCAATACCGATCAGACGATAGCATTGGCCGTTGCATTCCGGTTCCAGTAATCGCGCCCCGACTTTATACAGGGTTTCGGCCATCTGGGTCGGGCTGTCCAGGGTGCTGGAACGGGTTATCTGGCGAAATGATGATGTTTTCAGTTTCAGAGTCACCGTCATTCCGGCATAGTTTTTTTCTTTCAACCGTCCGGAAACTTTTTCACACAATTTCCACAGCAGGGATTTTAGTGCCGCATAATCTGATAAATCCTCCTGTAGGGTGATTTCATTGGAAATGCTTTTGGTCGGACGCTGACTTTTGACGAAACGGCTGTCTTCCCCCCGAGAGAAATGATACAATCTGTCTCCCATCACACCGTATTTGGTGATCAGATACTTCAGATCGAGATGTTGTAATTGGCCGATCTGACTGATGCCGTCGCTTTTCATTTTTTTCTGCATCACCTTGCCAACTCCCCAGATTTTCGCGATCGACATCGGTGCAAGTAGAGCAGGGGCTTCGGCTTTGCCAATCAGTGAAAAGCCCCTGGGTTTGTTGAGATCGGAGGCCAGTTTTGCAAGAAATTTATTATAGCTCAGGCCTACCGATACGGTAATTCCGATATCCTGTTCAATGCGCGCCACCGCGAGGGCAATGATCTTGGCTGGAATATCACCATGAAGTTTTTCGGTACCGGTCAGGTCGATAAATGCTTCATCCAGTGACAAGGGTTCAATGCTGGGGGACATTTGGTCAAAAATTTGCCGGATCTGTTGGCTCGCGGTTCTATATTTTGCCATATCGCCGGAAATAAAGACGGCATGAGGGCAAAGTTTCTTTGCCTGATAAACCGGCATAGCGGAATGCACGCCGTAAGTTCGGGCGATATAACAACAGGTCGAGACAACTCCGCGTTTGCCGCCCCCGATGATCACCGGCTTTGACAATAATTCCGGATTGTCTCGTTTTTCAACGCTGGCGTAAAAAGCATCGCAGTCAATATGGCAAAGGCTGAGCTGATGAAGTTCCCGGTGGGCAAGAATGCGCGGGCTTCCGCAGTTCGGGCATAGGAAATCCGCCGTCATGGCGTCATCATGAAGTGCAATATCATTCAGGCAGTCACGGCAAAATGCAGACATCATGTGGTATTTCAGGTTAGCAGTGTTTCCCGGATCACGCGTTCGATCTCGGCCCAGTCTTCGCATCTATGATGACAGTCTTTGGCTTTTGTTTCAATACTGTGGAGATGCCGGTTGGCGATAAACTGGATACGCTGAACCTGAGGCGTTATTTTTGCCACGGATGTGTGATGATGGGCAATATCATCGATGAAAAACAAAGGTTGATCGGTCATGCGCGACAGCATGTCCAGAGCCGGGCCCTTTGGACCGCTGCTGGATATCATCGGGTAGGGCAGCCCTTTTCGGCTGAACAATTCGCGTCTGCGGTCGGCAAAGTCATGAGGGATATTAGTCAGAATGACGATATTACACAGTTCTGACAGGCGGTTCAAATGATGGACAGCGCCATCGACAAGGGGTTGTTTCTCGACATATTTTTCAAAATAATCATCGATAAGCTGGCCAAAAAGAGTGCTGGACACCGGTTCATCCGTGGCCCGGTATTTAATATTTCCCTCAAGAGCATAACTGACAAAATTGACATACATATCCTGGCTCGCCAGATATTCGGAAAGAATATCAGCGAAATGAAGAATCACCTCATCGGCGTCGGTAACAATGACCGGGCGACGAGGATTAAGAGACAGAGACTTTAATTGCTCCAGGGCATGCTTCATATTTTTTACTCAAGAATGGGGCACATGGGCCGGATTATGTCGTATAGGGTATATCTTCGCCACCAGGCAGACAACGTCTGGCTTTGATCAGATGGTCCGGCGCAATATTCTCGGCATCACAAAGCGCGACTAGTCTTTTTTCATCTTGCAGGAAATAATCTATAATGCTGCCTAATGTGGCGGGATTAGCGGCGGAATTTTTAAGATCCTCGGGCGCAATACCTGATAAACGCAAATATGCAATCAGGATATCTTCGTGGGTCGCCATATAGGTCAAGGCCTGCAGGGCTATGATTTCAGCTTGTTCTTTGTTCATATCTTAATCGCTAATGCCTCTTTCTTGTGAAGGTATTTTATACACAAGGTTCCTCTTGTTAACAGCTTTTTCATATACTCAGGTTAAATTTGTAGCAAAGTAATGTCTAACAGGATAAAAGAGTTACTGTGATGAACGGGGAATTCGCACAGGCAATAGCCAGGAAGAAAATATGCGGAAGAAAATATTAGTAGTAGAAGACAACGAATTGAATATGAAGTTGTTTTGCGACCTTTTGAATGCGCACGGTTATGATACCGTCCAAACCCAAGAAGGCATGAAGGCGCTGGCATTGGCCCGGGAGGAGAAACCGGATCTTATCCTCATGGATATTCAGTTGCCGGAAGTGTCCGGACTTGAAGTCACCAAATGGATCAAGGAAGACGAAGATCTACGGAGCATACCCATTATTGCCGTAACGGCGTTTGCCATGAAGGGGGATGAAGAAAAAATTCGCGCCGGCGGATGCGAGGCTTACATTGCCAAACCCATATCAGTGGGCCAATTTATCGAAACCGTTAAAAAGTTTGCAGGTTAGAGATCTGGTATGACAGCACGCGTACTCGTTGTTGATGATGTTATTCAAAATGTAAAACTCCTGGAAGCCAAGCTCACCAGCGAATATTTCGATGTGCTGACGGCCATGAATGGCGAAGATGCGCTTGCGATCATAGAACAAGAAAACCCTGATATTGTCCTGCTGGATGTGATGATGCCGGGGATGGACGGATTCGAAGTATGTCGCCGTATTCGGGCAAATGTAAAATCTGCTCATATCCCCGTTATTATGGTGACCGCTCTGGACCAGCCAAAGGACCGGGTTGCCGGACTGGAAGCGGGTGCCGATGACTTTCTTACCAAACCTGTACTTGATTTGCCACTCTTCGCCCGCGTGCGTTCACTGGTACGCCTGAAAGTCTTGATGGACGAACTCCGCATGCGCGAAGCAACCGGGCAGGATCTGGGCATTAAAATAGGCCCGGACCTCAGCCGGAATATCAGCCTGTCCAACGCCAAGGTGCTGTTGGTGGAAGATTATATTCGGGTGGCGGGACGTATTCAGAGTTATTTGGAAGATATCGCCACTGTTACGGTGGACAATGTTGAAAGCGGTGAAATTACCACCCCCAGTCTTGAAAAATTTGATCTTATCATCATCAGTCTTAGTCTTTCGGAAATTGACGGCCTACGGCTCTGTTCGCATTTGCGGTCGGCTGAGGCAACGCGGCAAATTCCGATTCTGGTGCTTGTCGATGAAGGCGATACGCAACAGCTCGTGCGGGCCATGGAACTGGGTGTAACCGATTATATCGCCCGGCCTATCGATCGCAATGAACTGGTGGCCCGTTCAAAGGCGCAAATTCGCCAGAAAAGATATGCCAACCGCTTGCGGCGCAATATGCAGAAATCCATTGAAATGGCAATGACAGATGCGGTAACCGGTTTGTACAACCGTCACTTTTTATCGTCTCATCTGGACAATATGATGTCCAAGGAAAATGACAAACGCAAAAAAGTGTCACTGTTGATGATGGATCTGGACAAGTTCAAGATCGTCAATGACACATACGGTCATGCGTCCGGTGATGAGGTCCTGCATGAATTTGCCCGTCGGATCAGCAATGACATCCGCAATATTGATCTAGCCGCCCGATTTGGCGGGGAAGAGTTTGTTGTGGTGATGCCTGAAACCAACCTGGAATATGCTCATTTTGTCGCGGAACGTTTGCGCCGTTCCATCGCCGATGAGCCGTTTGAAATTTCCGGCTCTGAAACCCCGATTGACATCACGGTCAGTATTGGCCTGGCCATATCGGGCGATAACAATACCTCAAGCAGCAAGCTTCTGGTGGCGGCAGATCAGGCGCTGTACAAGGCCAAGGAAAATGGCCGTAATCAGGTTTGTAGCCAGGACTAAACAGAGGCTGGCCTCTTTAAACAATCCATAAAAAAAACGGTCTGTATCTTGTGACACAGACCGTTTTTTGTATGAGATAAGAACGAAAATTATTTAATTTTATGTTCTTTAAATTCGACATGCTTGCGCACAACTGGATCGTACTTGCGGAAAGTCATTTTTTCCGTAATGTTACGTGGGTTTTTCTTGGTTACATAGTAATAACCAGTACCAGCCGTGCTGACGAGTTTAATTTTTACAACTGTAGGTTTCGCCATGTGCTTGGCTCCAATTCTTAAATTCCAAAATACGTGAAGGGAAAATACAGTTTATCCCGCCCAAGTCAAGTAAAAGACACGAAAAACGGACAGAAAAGATACAATCTTCTATCTTTTCCGACGCGGACGATTTGAACGCCCCTCGCGGCCTTGTGTCCGGCCCCGTGTTTTGGCTTTGTTCGGTTTGCCTTTGGCCAGTAAATCCGGATCAATAAGCTGACAAAGCAGGCCACCGGTGACGCCATTGGCCTCTTTCAGGAGCACGGTGATAGAATCGCCCAACTGGTAAACAATTCCCGTGTATTCCCCTTCCAGAAGATGCAGTTCCGCATCATGGCGGAAGTAATCGCCGACCATTGAGGACACGGGAATAAACCCGTCTCCGCCTGATTCCGAAAACGTGACGAACAAACCGGCGCGACTGACCCCGGCAATGGTGGCGGTAAACTCTTCCCCGACATGTTGGGACATATAGGCGGCAACAAAACGATCTGTACATTCCCGTTCCGCGACCATCGAAATACGTTCGGTTTTACTGATATGTGCGGCCGTTTCGCTGAGCTTCTCCCGATCAAGCTTGTCGAGTCCGTCGTTCCCGAGCTTTAGAGCGCCAATTAGGGCCCTGTGGACCATTAAGTCGGCATAGCGGCGTATGGGGGAGGTGAAATGGGCATAGCGCGCCAGAGACAGGCCAAAATGCCCCAGATTATCGGTGCTGTATACCGCCTGGGACTGGGTGCGCAGGATAATGATGTTAATCACATCCCGTTGCGGTGTATCTTCGACTTTGCGCAGGATATTATTGAACAGTTTCGGACGCTGAACCATGCCCTTGGCAAAATTGTAGCCCAGACTGCCGAGGAATTCGCGCAGGTTATTGAGCTTTTCCTCGCTTGGCTGTTCATGAACCCGGTAAATACAGGGCCAGCCTTTCAGTTCGAGTTCTTCTGCGGCGGCCACATTGGCCTGGATCATGAATTCTTCCACCAGTTTATGGGCGTCAAGAGCTTTACGGGGGTGAATGCCTGTGACATTACCGGCCTCATCCAACAAGATCTTGCGTTCCGGCATCACCAGATTGAGCGGCTCCCGATACTCCCGGCCTTTTTGCATGCAGGCAAAAGCACCGTAGAGCGGTTCAATAACGCTGTCCATCAGGGGACGGGCCTTTTGGCTCACCTTGCCGTCATGGGCATTTTGAAATTCTTCATAAGACAGTCCGGCGGCGGATCGCATCAGACCGCGGACGTATTTATGGCGGATTTTCTTCCCGCGTTGATCAAACCATATATGCACAGCCAGCGTATAACGATCTTCGCCTTCCTGCAACGAACACAGTCCGTTGGACAGAGCTTCCGGCAGCATGGGAACGACCCGGTCGGGAAAATATGTCGAATTTCCGCGTTTCCAGGCGTCACTTTCCAGTGATGACCCCGGTGTGACATAGTGGGCCACATCGGCAATGGCGACAATGATGTGCCAGCCATCTTTGTTTTTGGGGTCGGGATCACGTTCGGCCCAGATGGCATCATCATGATCGCGGGCATCTGCCGGATCGACTGTAATCAGGGGGATATCACGCAGGTCTGTGCGATTGCCGAGGACAGGAGGGACAGAGCGTTGGGCTTCCTCAATTGTCTGGTCGGCAAATTCCGTCAGGATACCATGGGTGTGAATCGCGATCAGGCTGATGGAGCGTGGATCATCCAGCGTCCCCAGACATTCCATTACAACAGCGCGTTTGGGGCCCATATGACGTCGGGTGCTTTTCTTTTCGCGCACATCGACCAAAACCAGTTCACCGTCGCGGGCCTTGCCCCAATCCTTACGCGCAATCAGATATTGATTGCGATCTTTCTTGTCGGTGGGCTGGACCATGGCGACATTGTCATCCTGGGCACGGAAAATACCCATTACCAGACTGGAAGTGCGTTCCAGCTTACGGATCACACGCGCGACATAGCTGAGTTCTTTCACATCGCGGTTCTGGGTCAGGCGGACCAAAGCCTGATCGCCCCGGGCCAGATTGCCGCGTTTGTCATCTGCGAAAATGGTCACCAGTGGCGGCGGCGTATCTTCCGGTTGACCTTTGAGGGGCCAGTTGGTTGGCCGTGCTGTCAGGTCGCCCATCTTGTCAATGCCCGTGACCTCGACAACGCAGACCGGCGGTAGTTCACCGCTCACATGGATTTGCCCCTTGTGCCCCTTATCGAGTTGTCCGGCTTCGGTCATTTCCCGAAGCAGTTTTTTCAGTTTGATCCGCTGATCGCCGCGAATATGAAAGGCGCGTGCAATATCCCGTTTGGAAATCTTACTGGGATTTTCCCGAACATAGGCCAGGACGTCATCCTGGGTGGGGAAGGGAATATCCTTTTTAGGGGCCATAATTAATTGTCAGCCTTCGCGGTTTTTTTCTTGGTTGCCGGTTTCTTGGCGGGGGCCTTTTTGGCAGCTGCCTTCTTCGCCGGCGCCTTTTTCTTGGCCGGTGCTTTTTTGGCGGCTGGTTTTTTCTTGCCTTTAGAGGCCTTTGCCTTGATCAGTTCAAGCGCTTCTTCCAGTGTCACCGATTGCGGATCTTTGTCCTTCGGAATTGTGGCGTTTACGCGCTTGTATTTGACATAGGGGCCATAACGGCCATCATAGACATTGATCGGCTCGTCGTCTTCGGGATGCTTGCCCAGTTCCTTGATCGGCGTGGCGGCGGCGCCTTTTTTGCGCTTGGCTTCCGCGACCAGCTCTACGGCATGGTTCAGACCGAGGTTAAAGACATCTTCCGGGTCTTTCAGGCTGGCGAAAACACCGGCGTGTGACACATACGGCCCAAAACGGCCAATGGCGGTTTTGATGACTTTACCGTCTTCCGGGTGTAACCCCACAGTACGGGGCAGGGACAGAAGTTTCAGGGCCTTTTCCAGATCGACGGAGGCCGCATCCATGCCCTTGGGAATTGATCCGCGTTTGGGTTTTTCGGTTTTGTCAGCCGGTTCACCCAATTGAACATAAGGACCAAAGCGTCCGGCGCGCACGGTAACTTCCATACCAGTTTCGGGATCCGTCCCGACCACGCGGTTGCCGTCTTCCTCGTCACCGTCGCCATTGTTCATTTTCCGGGTATAATTACATTCCGGGTAATGCGAACAGCCGATAAAGGCGCCGTAACGACTGGTCTTCAGGCTGAGAATGCCATCATCACATTTTGGGCAGGCGCGGGGGTTTGAACCATCTTCCTTTTCCGGGAAAATAAAGGGCGCCAGGAACTGGTTAAGGCGTTCCAACACGTCTGAAACGCGCAATTCCTTCGTGCCTTCAACGGCGGTATGAAATTCACGCCAGAAGTCCGCCAGAACTTTTTTCCATGGGATATCGCCATTAGAAACCTTGTCGAGCAGTTCTTCCATATTGGCGGTGAAGTCAAATTCAACATATTTGCTGAAATAATTCTGCAGGAAAGCGGTGACCAGACGGCCCTTGTCTTCGGGCACAAAACGGTTTTTGTCCATCACCACATAATTACGATCCCGCAGCACAGTGAGCACGGACGCATAAGTCGACGGGCGGCCAATGCCGAGTTCTTCCATCTTCTTGACCAGAGAGGCCTCGGTAAAGCGGGGCGGCGGAGCCGTGAAATGTTGCGTCGGGATAATTTTTTCCTGGGAGACTTTTTCGCCCTGGGTCAGTTTGGGCAGACGCTTATCGTTTTCATCGTTATCAGCGTCATCCTTGCCTTCCTGATAGAGTTTCAGGAAGCCGTCAAAAATCTGTACGGAGCCGTTGGCACGCAGGCCGACTTTCCCGTCTTCAGACAGAATGTCGGCAGTGGTGCGTTCGAATTTGGCTTCCGCCATCTGGCTGGCGACCGTACGTTTCCAAATCAATTCATACAGGCGGCGTTGATCTTCATCGAGCCGGTCCGCAACTGTTTTTGGCAAGCGGGCCATGTCGGTAGGACGTACCGCCTCATGGGCCTCCTGGGCATTCTTGGCTTTGGATTTATACACCCGCAGCGCAGATGGCACATAATTGCCGCCATATTCGGCCGCAATAACATCGCGGCAGCCGTCAACAGCTTCTTTGGCGATGGTAACGCCATCGGTACGCATATAGGTGATCAGACCAACCGTTTCGCCGCCAATATCGATCCCTTCATAGAGCTTCTGGGCACAGCGCATGGTGCGCTGAGCATTAAACCCGAGTTTTCGCGAGGCTTCTTGTTGCAGGGTCGATGTGGTAAAGGGCGGGGCCGGAAATCTCTTGGCCGGTTTGCTTTCCACCGTTGAAATGGTGAAGTTGGATCCTTTGACCGCCTGTTCCGCCGCTGCCGCTTCTTTCTCGGTGGTCAGGGTAAATTTTTTCAGCTTTTCACCGTTCAGCAGGGCGAGTTGGGCGGTGAAGGTTTCCTTGGCCTGATTGGCGAGATCAACATCCACAGTCCAGTATTCTTCTGAGTTGAACTGCTCAATTTCCAGTTCACGGTCACAGATCAGCCGCAGGGACACCGATTGTACCCGGCCGGCGGAGCGGGAACCGGGCAGCTTGCGCCACAGAACAGGCGACAGATTAAAGCCCACGAGATAATCGAGCGCCCGTCGGGCGAGATAGGCATCAACCAGAGGCGAGTCAATATCACGGGGATGTTCCATGGCCTGTAGAATGGCGCTTTTGGTAATCTCATTGAAAACCACCCGTTTGACTTTGACGTCTTTCATCACGCCACGCTTGGCTTTCAAGAGTTCGAGCACATGCCAGGAAATGGCTTCCCCTTCGCGGTCGGGGTCGGTGGCGAGGATCAGTTCGTCAGACTCCTTGGTCGCATCGGCAATATCCTTGATGCGTTTTTTGCTGTCGCTGTCGACTTCCCAGATCATGGCAAAATCTTCGTCCGGATCTACAGAGCCATTTTTCGACGGCAAATCGCGAACATGGCCAAAGCTTGCCAAGACCTTATAGTCCTTGCCAAGGTATTTATTAATTGTCTTGGCTTTCGCCGGTGATTCTACAACAACAGTTTTCATGTGCGTTTTCGCTGATCTCTGATTTATACAAATTAAGGGCTTTTAACGTGTTGTGGCGGAAAAAGCTACCCTGTTTCCGGGATAACGATCAATTTCTCCCGCCAGTTCCAGTTCTAAAAGCACCGTTTGCACCACTGCGGGGGGAAAATCGCATAGGCGGATCAATTCATCAATCGCCGTTGGTGTGACACTCAGTTTGTCACGGATTATCGGACGGGCCTCATCAATTGCCCTGCCCTTGATACTTGCCGCCAAGGGGGTTTCCTCTGTAAAGATATCCAATGTGGGTTCTGAAATTTTACGATCCGCATTCATGCGCAGGACATCCAGGATATCTTCCACATCCTCGACCAGATTAGCCCCCTGACGCAGTAGACTGTTGGGACCTTTTGCACGGGGATCAAGGGGCGAACCGGGTACTGCGAAAACCTCACGACCTTGTTCGAGCGCGAGGCGGGCGGTAATTAATGTGCCTGACCTTTGGGTGGCCTCTATCACCAGTACGCCGGCGGCCAGGCCTGAAATAATGCGGTTGCGGGGTGGAAAATGTCGGGCCTGAGGCTGGGTGCCAAGGGGCATCTCCGACAGAACAAGTCCCCGGTTTGCGATATCCTCATAAAGTGCGGTATTTTCCCGGGGGTAGATGACATCGACGCCGCCGGCGAGAACGGCAATGGTGCCGCTGTCAAGGGCCCCCAAATGAGCAGCGGCATCAATCCCCCGCGCCATGCCGGAAGAGACCACATAACCGGCAGCGCCCATTTTTCGTGCTAATGAACCCGCGAGCTTAGTGCCTATGGCCGAACAGTTGCGGGCGCCGACGATTGCGAAGGCTTTCTGGTCGAGAAGATGGGGATGTCCCCGGCCCATCAAAACAGGCGGGGCATCTTCAATCGCCATCAGCGGTCTGGAATAAAGAGTATCGCCATATATAATGAGATGCCCGTCAATCTGGTGCAGGTGATCAATTTCTTGTTGGATGATATCCTGTCGCGCGGCGATCAGGGGTTTCTTTCGACCGCCTTTTCGGGCGAGACCGGGAAGAGCGTCAAGGGCTTCGGCTGCGGAGCCATAGCGCGCAATCAGATGACGAAAGGTGACCGGGCCAACATTCTCGGTCCGGATCAGGCGCAGACGGGCAAGCTTCTCTGCATCGGAAAGATCCTTTTGGTGTGCTTTGTCGGACATATGTTTCCCCAAAGGTTATGTCCCTAACCGCAACTACTCTAAAGAGACGGAGATTACTTTTTTCCGATCTTGGGTTCAGTACCGGCTAAAAGTCGTTTTATGTTTTCAGCGTGTCGTATAAAGATCATACTACACAATATGCACGCAAAAATAGCAAGCGAAGAATTATGCAAAAGGAAATAGCTGTAAAACGGTGACAAGGCGGCCGCAATCAGAGCTGACAAGGAAGAAATACGAAACAGAACGGCTGACAATGCCCAGGTCAGGCAGCAGGCCAGTCCCAACGGCCAGTTGATCGCCAGCAGGGTGCCGAGAAAAGTTGCAACCCCTTTGCCGCCTTTAAACTTGAGATAAAGCGGATAAAGATGTCCGAAAAACGCGCCTCCGCCGGCGCAATAAAGCAGGAGAGGGTCTTTCGGAAAGATAAGATAGGCCAGGAGAACCGCCAGAGCGCCTTTTCCACTATCAAGCAGCAGGGTGGCGAGCGCCAGACCTTTGTTTCCCGTGCGCAAAACGTTTGTCGCGCCGATATTTCCCGATCCGATTTTACGCAGATCCCCCTGTCCGGCGAGCCGTGTCAGGATTATTCCGAAGGGCAGGGAGCCCAGAAGATATCCGCCAACGAGACTGGACAGGAAATAGCTGAGCGGCAGCTCGTTGATTAAAACATTCATACAGAATACTCAAATACGGTTTTGCCGCTGACAATGGTCCTCAGGACCCGGCCCTGGATTGGGCGCCCGTCGAAAGGGGTGTTTTTGGTCAGAGATACCATTTTTTCCGGGTCAACGCGGTTTGGGGTATCAAGATCGAATAGACAAAGATCCGCAGGCGCGCCTTCCTTGAGGGCTCCGGTTTCTAACCCCATCAGGCGTGCGGGATTACAGGTCATCTTCGCCAGAATGTCCAGCAGGGGCAAACTGCCGTTATGATAAAGTTCGAGTGAAACCGGCAACATGGTTTCCAGGCCAACTACCCCGGCCTCGGCTTCCTGGAAAGGGACGCGTTTGCTTTCCGGATCTTCAGGATCATGGCCACTGACAATGACATCAATGGTGCCATCCTTGAGAGCATTAAGAACCGCAACCCGGTCTTCCTCGGATCGAAGCGGCGGCGATAGTTTGGTGAAGGTGCGGTATTCCTCAATGGCATATTCATTGAGCGAGAAATGCGGCACCGCAACACCGGCGGTTACCGGTAATTTATCGCGTTTTGCCGCCGCAACCACTTCAATGCTGTCCTGGCAGGTGATTTGGGCCGCATGATAACGGCACGGGTTGGACCGCAACAGGCGGATGTCCCGCTCCAGCATGATGGTCTCGGCCGCCGTGGGAATGCCCGGCAAACCAAGCCGTGTGGCGAGAGCTCCGGCATTCATACAGCCGCTTTCAGAGAGTTCCGGCACCGCCAGATGCTGAATGATCAGAGCATCGAACATGGAGGCATATTTAAGAACCCGTGTCATCAGGGCGGGGTTGGCAACGCTTTTGTTTCCGTCGGTAAAGGCCTTGATCCCGTTTTTGCTCATCAGACCGATTTCGGTCATCTGCTTACCGGACAATTGTTTGGTAATTGCCGGGAAAGGGATAAAATTGACTTTGGCTTTTGTTGTGCGGCTGGCGAGAAACTCGACCCGACCAAGATCATCAATAATCGGGTCGGTGACGGGCTGGACGCAAACGGTAGTTACACCGCCAGCGGCGGCGGATTCGCCGGTATTTTCAATCGTGTCGCGATAATCTGCGCCGGGAATGCCGACAAAAACCCGCATATCGATCAATCCGGGACAGAGACATTTTCCCGCACAGTCAACGACTTTGGCATCTTTCGGGGCATCAATTTGTCCGCCCACCCGAGCGATTGAATTGCCCTCAATCAAGATATCTCCTGGCTGATCCAGGCCGCTTTCCGGGTCTAGAAGACGGGCGTTTTTATAGAGAGTAAAGTCGCTCATCGGCCCATCTCCTGTTCGCGTTTTTGCTGGGTCAGCAGATCAAGGCAAGCCATACGCACCGCAACTCCCATTTCAACCTGTTCCTGAATAGCGCTGCGGGTCAGATCATCGGCGACAGCCGCGTCAATTTCCACGCCGCGGTTCATAGGACCGGGATGCATAATCAAGGCATCCTCTTTCGCCACGGACAATTTGTCATAGTCGAGGCCATAGAGGGTGAAATATTCACTGATCGACGGGAAATATCCGCCCTGCATGCGTTCGGTCTGCAGGCGCAACATCATGACAATGTCACAGTCTCTCAGGCCTTCTCTCATATCATGATAGATTTCCACCCCGAGCGAGGCCAGACTGGCCGGCACCAGGGTCGAGGGACCAATGACCCGAACCCGGGCCCCCATAATATTCAGCAAATGAATGTTGGAGCGCGCGACCCGGCTGTGCAGGACATCGCCACATATGGCCACCGTAAGGCGGGCCAGTTTTCCCTTGCGTCGCCGGATGGTCTGGGCATCAAGCAAAGCCTGAGTCGGATGCTCATGAGTGCCGTCACCGGCATTGAGTACAGCGCAATTGACTTTCCGGGACAAAAGTTTTACCGCTCCCGAACTGCCATGCCGGACCACCAGCAGATCCGGCTGAAGCGCATTCAGGGTCGAGGCCGTATCAAGAAGGGTTTCACCTTTTTTGATTGATGACCCTGCCACAGACATGTTGATGACATCAGCACCGAGACGTTTCCCGGCAAGTTCAAATGACATACGAGTCCGGGTGGAATTTTCAAAAAACAGATTGATCTGGGTCAGGCCCGTCAGAATGTCAGTTTTCTTATTGGTTTTCCGGTTCTGTTCCGCATATCTGTCAGCCCGGTTGAGAATACAGGTGATATCCTGTTCCTTGAGCCCTTCAATGCCGAGAAGATGTTGGTGGGGAAAGCTCAAATTTGCCGTGTTGTCGGCTGGAGACATGCTTCAGTCCTTAATGTTTATCCCATGGGTTACTGAAGAGATATTTTATAGGAACATATGGTCTTATACGCAAGTCAATTTCACGAACCTGAGGATACTATCCTTTTCAGGCGGACTTAGGTGCAAAAAGAGTAAAAAAAAGCCCCGCCCACAAGGGCAGGGCGGAGAGTATACTAAGGAAACTAGATTTGCTCACCTTCGTGTTGGGCTGAATAACGCAGATTTTGACAGCATTCCTCTACTTCCTGCTGTTGCTTTTGGGTCAGTTGCTGCAGTTGCTGCATTTGATTTTGTTGCAGCTGCCTTAACTCCTGGGCTTGTTGTTGTTGAACCTGTAACAGTTCCTGACGTTGAGCCTGCTGCAACTGAAAGGCTTCCTGGTTTTGCTGAAGCTGAACTCTGCTCAGCTCCTGCCGCCGCAATTCAGGTGTCTGAATATGGCTCATACGTTGAGCAGATTGCTTTCTTTCAGGCATGGTAATGTCTCCTTGGTTTCAGGGTCAGTTAAAAATGCCATATAAACTCACGGACAAGCGAGTTCATTTACTTGAAAAAAACATATCTTACTATGGGGGAAAGCGTACTGTATATAATGGCCCGCGAGCCTACACCGCACAAAGGTAATTGTATCTCAGGACAAAGAATTATACAATGGGTGCCAGTGTTTTTTTGTCGAATATCAGCTCAAATTGTGAATTATTTTTTCCGCAGGCTTTTGTCTAGGCGGAAGAACCTCGTAAAGGAGCAAAAGATGACTTATTGTCTTGGAATTCGCGTAAAAGAAGGCTTGGTCTGTCTGGCTGACGGGCGCCTTACCAGCGGGATGCAAGCCCATAATGCCGGTAAGGTCAGTTTACATCAGATTGGGCCCCATAAAATATGTATCATGACCTCTGGATTGCGTTCGATTCGCGACAAAACCCTCGCCTATTTCGATGATGCCTGCCGGAAGGATGGCAAGGTTGTGCAGCCTATGCTGCGCAATGTTCTACATTATTATACAGAAGCCTTGCGGCAGGTGGCAACTGAAGATTGGGACGCCTTGCAACGGTCGCATCTACGGTTTGATTTGCATGCCCTTATTGGTGGTCAACTGGATGAAGACGAAGCCCCTTGCATGTATCTGGTTTATCCGGAAGGCAACTGGGTTGAAATGAATGAACGGGCCAGTTATATGTCCATCGGGGCAACATCCTATGGGAAAACGTTTCTCGATCGGACCCTGGATTATGATACCCCGTTGCGGATGGTGATCAAGATTGCCTATCTCGCCTTTGACTCGACACGGGTCAGTACGGTTGATGTGGGGTATCCCCTGGACCTGCTCACTTATGCCAGTGACCGTAAATGGCGTCATGAACTTTATGCTTATGACGATCTGGCGCCATTGTATGAGTGGTGGAACTCGCATCTGGTGGAACTGCTGGGGAAACTGCCGGATGGGTGCCGGTTCAAGAACCTGCTGCCGTAAACAGGGTCACCGGGAATAGGACATTTTGTCCAGAGCGCCCTGAAGAATATATGCGGCGGCCATTTTGTCGACCACTTCCTTGCGGCGTTTGCGGCTGGCATCCGCGTCCAGCAAGGTGCGGGTAACAGCGACAGTGGACAGCCGTTCATCCCAGAGAACAACCGGGATGTCTATCTTGCCGGCCATATTTTCAGCGAACTGGCGGGTTGATTGGCAGCGTGGACCTTCCGTGCCGTCCATATTCAAGGGTAAGCCGAGAACCAGACCACCCACATTCTGTTCTGAGATAATGGTCAGCAATCGCTCTGCATCCTTGGTAAATTTGGTGCGGCGGATAATCTCCATGGGGGTGGCGATATTGCACATGATATCTGACAGGGCAACACCGATGGTTTTGCTGCCGAGATCGAGCCCCAGAAGCCGTTGCCCCGTGGTGATGGTGTTCTTGATTTGATCCAGTTCAATTATCATGCAGGTGTTATAGCGAAACCTTTGGTAAAAACCCATAAAAAACGCTTTAAAATATTTTACTTGAAGTTTGGGGCAAAAAGGACGAGCATGTGCCCAATTCCAAGGGGAGCTTTGTATGAAGCTGAGACCCCACCGGTAAGCGTCATGATGATATATATGCATTATAGTTTACAAGTGGAGGACCCTTTGAACCTGATCCGGGTTATTCTGGCGGAGGGATGGAATATGATTAGATTTCCCCCACATGAATCCGGATTACCGCAGTCTCTGCGTTGTGCAATGCTGCGCGATAAAACACTGATTTATTAGGATGGACGTCATGAATATTGAAAGCAAGCCGGAAAAAATGGAGGTCAGCACAGGACCTTTGCCTGCGTCACGCAAAGTGTATGTTTCAGGTACAGAGTTTCCTGACATTAAAGTTCCCATGCGGGAAATTGACCTGCACCCTTCGGCAAATGAAAAACCGGTTCGGGTTTATGACACTTCTGGTCCTTATACAGATCCCCAGGCCAAAATTGACATGTATAAAGGTCTTGAACGCAAACGTACGGCCTGGATTAAAGCCCGGGGTGATGTGGAAGAATATGAGGGTCGTGAAATCAAGGCCGAAGACAATGGCAACGCTTCCGGTAAATATCTGGCGGAAGAGTTTCCGGTCAAACACCGTCCGCTGCGCGCCAAAGCTGGTCAAAATGTAACCCAGATGGAATATGCCCGTCGGGGGATCATTACTCCGGAAATGGAATTTATTGCCATCCGGGAAAATATGTCCCGGGCGGAACTGGGGGAAGATTACAAACGCGATGAATATGCCGAAGATTTTGGCGCCAATATCCCTGATGAAATCACCCCTGAATTTGTGCGTCAGGAAGTCGCCGAAGGCCGCGCCATTATTCCCGCCAACATCAACCACCCGGAAGCGGAACCGATGATTATCGGGCGCAATTTCCTGGTCAAGATCAATGCCAACATCGGCAACAGCGCCGTGGCGTCTTCGGTCGGGGAAGAAGTTGAAAAGATGGTTTGGGCCACCCGCTGGGGGGCGGATAACGTGATGGACCTTTCCACCGGACGTAACATCCATAATACCCGTGAGTGGATCATCCGTAATTCCGCCGTGCCGATTGGCACCGTGCCCATCTACCAGGCATTGGAAAAAGTCAACGGCGTCGCCGAAGACCTGACATGGGAAGTGTTCCGCGATACGCTGATCGAACAGGCCGAGCAGGGGGTTGATTATTTCACCATCCATGCCGGTGTATTGTTGCGTTATGTCCCGATGACAGCCAAACGCGTCACCGGCATCGTCAGCCGCGGCGGGTCGATCATGGCGAAATGGTGCCTGTTCCACCACAAGGAAAGTTTCCTTTATACCCATTTCGAAGAAATTTGCGAGATTATGAAGGCCTATGATGTGTCCTTCTCTCTCGGGGACGGCTTACGTCCGGGGTCTATTGCAGACGCCAATGATGAGGCACAGTTCGGCGAGCTTGAAACACTCGGGGAGCTGACCAAGATTGCCTGGAAACATAATGTTCAGGTGATGATTGAAGGTCCTGGTCATGTGTCCATGAACAAGATCAAGATCAATATGGACAAACAGTTGAAGGAATGCCACGAAGCGCCGTTCTATACGCTTGGGCCTCTCACCACCGATATCGCGCCGGGATATGATCATATCACCAGTGGTATTGGGGCAGCGATGATTGGCTGGTTCGGCTGCGCCATGCTGTGTTATGTGACCCCGAAGGAACATCTGGGCCTACCAGACAGGGAAGATGTGAAAGTGGGAGTCATTACTTACAAGATTGCGGCCCATGCCGCGGACCTTGCCAAAGGCCATCCGGGCGCACAACTGCGCGATGACGCCCTCAGTCGGGCGCGTTTCGATTTCCGCTGGGAAGACCAGTTTAATCTGGCACTGGACCCTGAAAAGGCCCGTGAATTTCACGATCAGACTATGCCGAAGGAAGCCCATAAAGTGGCGCATTTCTGTTCCATGTGCGGGCCGAAATTCTGTTCCATGAAAATCTCGCAGGAAGTGCGCCAGTTTGCCGACAATGGCATGGCGGAGATGGCCGAGAAATTCAAGGAAACCGGCGCAGAACTCTACCAGACGGTTGATGCCAACAAGAAAGCCAACGATAGTCTGTAAGGCGAGAGCTGAACGCATTAGAGAACATCAAGGCCCGGGACTAAAATACCGGGCCTTTTTTTGTATTTAGAATTTCCCGGCAAGCTGGATATTAAAATATCCGCCGCGTCTTAAGCTGCGAAATTCCCCTCCGTCAAAATTTCCGAGGCGGTCTGGGGCGAAAAACTCTCGGTTATACTGCATGGTGCGACCAAAGGCATTGTAATATTTTGCAGTTAACGTCATGCCCAAGACGTCTTTATGTTCAACATATGCAAAGTAAGTTGGACCAAAAGGTCCCTTATTTACGCGGTCTTTACGGTATCCGGGCAGTTCTGTATTGTCCCAGTAATTCAATCCCCAGGCCCAGTTTGTATCCTGGATATCCTGCCGGAAAGTGATTTCAATCTGCCATTGCTCCTGCCAGTCGAAATGACGGAAAATCCCTGTAAAAGGATCCTTGATCTCGCTGTCCTGGTACGTTCCGGCAAAATCCAGTTTGCCACCGTTGACGCCCAAACTGTCCAGCATCCATGTAGACGTAAGGGTAATGCCTTTGTTTTTGGCGCCGTCAACATTACCTATTCCCTGTCCTCCTCCAGCGAGAGGCACTAACATGTTGTAATCTTCAAATGTTTCGTAATAGACGGTGAGTGTCGTTACATTTTTGGGGCTAAATCTATGTTCCGCGGTCATTTCAAAACGCCAGAGCTGTTCCGGAACCAGTTCCGTATTGCCGCTGTCGGTCTGGCCCTGTGAGATATCCCGTCTGCTGGCAAAGTCAAAGAAGTTCAGTTGGCCGACTTTGCGATCGATGCGACCCCGGAACTGTGTTTCGGCAGTGGCATCGAAGGTCAGGGCGGCAAAACCCTTGGGGCGAACATAGGAGCGAGTATTGTTATTATTACCCGACACGGATAATTCTGAATATTCAACGGCAACCGATGTCTGGAAACGTAATTTTTTTCCTAAAGGCAGGACATATAGCAGGCTGCTTTCTGCGCGACGCTCTTCAACACGGGTGTTGCTGCCGGAAAGAAGAACGTCTTCAAAACCGCTGCCGGTGTCTTCCTGAAAGGTTGCAGTTGTATCAAGTGTATTAAAAGCCCCCTCAATAGCCCATTCCAGAACATGGCCAGTTGTTGGCTCTGTCGTATAAAGGGTACGCAAAATGGTTTCCGATTCAATCGGCTGGCGCCTGCTGTTATAGCGGAAAAAACTCCCGTCTTCAGCGGTATCGTCATAATGGGTGAAGAAACGGCTGTCTTCCCGACGGCGCAGCCCAATGAATTTCAAAGAGCCGCCCGCGAAATCCGTTGTATAGTCGCCGCCAATCTCATACGTATACTCATCTTCACCGGACCGGGTTTCTATCATACGCAATAAATTACTGGTCACCATGCCTTGGGCCATAAACTGGTCAGATGTTTCATGAAAATTATGTTTGAAATAAAAGGCCTGTAAGCTTAGGTTAGCGACGTCTCCATTATCGCCATTCCATCCCAGATTAATATTCAGTTTCGGTGTTCTGTTATGGACATTGCGTTGTTCTGCACGGATCTGGGTCAGGTTGAAGTCGGCATCCCTGACATTCTCCTTGCCGGATTCTTCGTGTTTCCAGACATCAAGGCTTAAATCAACATTGTAGCTGAAATTATCTATATTCCCGCCGATGGATAGCCGGGCTTCCGGGCGCACCATACCTTCTTCATGAAAATAGACGCCGGCCAAATAAGACCCGGACAGGCTGCTTTCGCTATCCGTAATCACATTGGCGATCAACCCTGACTGGCCGGACAACTCAGAAGATCCTTCGCGTAGAACTTCAATACGGACGACAGTTTCCGCTGCAATACGTTTGAGCAATTCTTCCGGTTTGTTTGATTTCGTACTGGGACGTTTGCCATTGATAAGCAAATTTCCTTGGCCCTGACCGAACCCGCGGTCGCCGCTTTCCTCAATTAGATTGAAGCCGGGCAGCTGATTGACCATATCGGCAGCTGTTAACGGATTGTATTGTTGAAAATAGGTGGGCGCGTAAGAGACCCGGTCTGACATTTCAAAAGGTGTATCGCTGTTGCTGATGTCATCCGCCCATGCAGAAGAAGGTGCACATAGAAAAGGGGAGACGCTCATTAGCAAGATATAACGCAGTGGGGGTATAATAGGGATTGAGGCGCCTGAACAGACGCGCGACGCGGCTTTGCTAAATACCATAACTCTAACTTCCGAAGATTTTTTTATATTTTGATTATTTGTTATATTTTTGTACCAAAACAGATAGCGCGGTCAGGGGAGGTGATGCAACCCTTGTCTGATAAACGGTATTAATTTTGCGACCAAATTATGTTCCGGCAGGATAAGTAGCAAAGAATGATTAAAAGGATACTGTGACGGGAAGAAGGGAGAGTTTATTCCAACAGGATTTTCATAACAATCACGGGGGCAAGGACACTGCCTTCTGCGACCTTACCTTGTTGATCATATGCGCCCCATTGGCTGGTGGCGACATAATGGAAAATGTTGCCATGAAGAACTCCCAATGTTGGTTCCCGCCACACGGGCAGGTTCTTTTGCAGGACCTGTAGTTTTTTGATATGGCCCTCGCTCAGGTCAAGTTTTATAACACGATAAGGTGTGAAACCATTTTGAATCGCCACAAGGTTTCCATCCCCACAATAGAGTCCATCAATACCTCCTATATTGACCGTCTTGTCATGGGAAATCTTCGCGAGATTCCCTGTGTTCATGTCCAAAGAAAAAATTCCGGCATGATAATCAGCGACATATAACTGCGCGCCGTCGGTACATATCCCTTGAAGGTTTATAAATCGATCAGAAGTATGGAAAGGGAGCAACTGTCCAGACTCTCTATCCAGTTTATAAATAACCGGATTGTAACTGTCCGTGGCATAGATATCTCCTTCGGGGGAAATTACCAGGTCGCCCAACAGAGCTGGCGCCTCAGACGCGATGAAATAGCTGTTAATCAGGCGTCCTGTGTCCAGGTCGAACTGAAACAAGCCGGCTTTATCAGAATTACCTTTATTGATTCCGATATGTTGCTCTATATCGTTGCTCGCGGCCCAGAGATGCCGACGAACAGAATCTATTTTAAGTCCAAACACACCTAACAAACCATTTTCAACAGTTGGCTCTGCAAATGTGGTCACATTACCATCAGGCGACACTTTCAGGATTTTTCCACGACGCACGGAGCCGATGTACAGAGTTTTGTTCCGTGCATGAATCGCAATAGATTCGGGCAATAGCCCCGTCTCGCTGACAGAAGATGCAATATCAGTTTTCCCGTCAGCAGAGTTATTTTCGACGAGTTTTTTGGTAACTCTTTTAAATTCAGGAGACCCATGAAGTGCTTTAAAGTCTTTTCCGGACACGTCAATATACCCACCTTGTCCGATCACGAGATCAATGTGGTGGAAGGCTTTCTCAATCTGGCCGGAAAGACTATAGCCTCTGATCATATTCTTTTTTGCAGCAAGCTGGTAGGGGCGGATCTGTTCAATCTTCTTCATTTTGGTGATAAACTGCGGATAGTCTTTCTGGTTATAGGCCGTCCCGGCCTCGCGCCATAAATCGCCAATAGACTGGGCAAAGGCGCCGCTGAGTGACAGCCAAAAGGACAATAAAAAAATCGAAATACGCATAAGACAAGATCCCTGTTTTGGTCGGGTTAAATTATTGGGGGCCAAAAAAAGTCCTTAAAAGATCATCAAACAGGGGACGCCAGTTTTTCCAGTTGTGGCCTTGTCTGGTTTCCTTGTATGTCACATCATAACCTTTGGCGACGAGAGTACGTTTAAACCGCCGTCCCGCCGCTGTATTGTCGTTAAGCGTGCCCACAGACATAAATATCTTAAGTGGCCTTTTTTCCTCTTCTTTATATAACGTCGTCATCAGCCCAACATGTTTGTCATTGGCCGGTGACTGCATGGCGATACCTTCAAATATGGGATATGCCATTAAACCGAAACATGCCGCATTTATTCCGCCAAATGAAACCCCCATTATGACTCTCTCTGTACGATCAGGCTGGGTGGGGTACTGTGCATCAATTTCCGGAACCAGTTCCTTGGTATAGAATTCGACATATTCTTTTTTGCAAAAAAATTCCCGGTTCCGCCTTATCTCGGACAGGTCATCAGGATTCCGGTTATCAATAAAGATGGCAATCACGGGGCCAATGGCGCCCGCCGCGATTTCCCGGTCAAGCACTTCGTTAAATTTTCCCTGGATCAGATACCATTGTCCATCGGTAATATAGATTGTCGGTAATTTGTGAGAAGGCGTCATGCCATCTGGAAGGTACACCCTATACTGAAGATCATATCCCAGATTTTTGCTGGAGATGCGAATGTTATCTGTCAGGCTGCTTTTTGCGAAACCTGACGGTACGGTCAGACAGGAGATTAAAAGATAGCTCATTAAAGCACGCAAAAACATTCAGCATTTCTCCTCCTTTTGGGTATTCTATAGTATGGTAACCTAATATAATATGTATAGTGCGGTCATGCTTTTTCACTAAATCAAAATAATATTCTTTTATTGCTGATTAAATCGAATATTATTCTGATAATTATTTTTTATCAGAATAATTAAGTAGTGTTTATGTAGGAAAAGGTTGCGTCGGGTTTGCTTTTACCTATACTGCGCCCGCATAACAGTAATCCCGGGAACATTTTGTCCGGATTGTGAAGGATATATGATGAGCAAAGAGATTAAAAAAGTCGTTCTCGCCTACTCTGGCGGCCTGGATACCTCCATTATTTTGAAATGGCTTCAGGATACCTACAATTGCGAAGTGGTCACTTTCACTGCCGATCTGGGGCAGGGCGAGGAGCTGGAACCGGCGCGTAAAAAAGCAGAGATGTTTGGGGTCAAGGAAATTTTCATCGAAGATTTGCGCGAAGATTTTGTCCGCGATTATGTTTTCCCTATGTTCCGGGCCAATGCGCTTTATGAAGGGGTTTACCTTCTTGGTACGGCCATCGCCCGTCCTTTGATTGCCAAACGCCAGATTGAAATTGCCCATGCCGTAGGCGCCGACGCCGTCTGTCACGGGGCGACTGGCAAGGGCAACGATCAGGTACGCTTTGAACTCGGTTATTATGGCCTTGATCCGGAAATTACTGTGATCGCGCCATGGCGAGAATGGGATCTGAACAGTCGTACGAAGCTGATTGATTATGCCGAGAAACATCAAATTCCGGTCGCGAAAGACAAACGCGGCGAGTCGCCTTTCTCCGTAGACGCCAACCTCCTGCATACCTCCAGTGAAGGCAAATTGCTGGAAGATCCATGGGAAGAAAGCCCGGAATATGTTTATAACCGCATTGTTTCTCCGGAAGAGGCACCGGATAAGGCGACCTATATTGAAGTCGAGTTTGAAAAAGGTGATGCGGTCGCGATTGACGGCGTAAAAATGTCTCCGGCCACATTGCTTACAAAGCTCAATGAGCTCGGCGGAGCCAATGGCATCGGCCGTCTTGATCTGTTGGAAAACCGCTTCGTCGGGATGAAATCACGCGGTATTTATGAAACACCGGGTGGCACAATTCTTCTGACGGCTCATCGGGGCATTGAAAGCACCACACTGGATCGGGGAGCCATGCATCTGAAAGACGAACTGATGCCGAAATATGCCGAACTGATTTATAACGGCTTCTGGTTCTCGCCAGAGCGGGAGATGCTGCAGGCCCTGATCGATAAGTCTCAGGAAAATGTCTGTGGTACTGTGCGTCTGAAACTCTATAAAGGCGGCGTGCATCTGGTTGGGCGTAAATCTCCAGAATCGCTTTATTCCATGGAACATGTCACCTTTGAAGAAGATGAAGTATACGACCAGCGGGATGCGGAAGGCTTTATCAAACTGAATGCCTTGCGGTTACGGTTGTTGAACCAGCGTGGCAAGTCGAAAATCAGTCCTTCCTACGAATAAGCCGGAAGAGCTGTAAATGTAAAAATGGCAGAGGCTTTTAAACCTCTGCCATTTTTTTAGGTAATATTTATGCCTTTCGGGATAGTCTTTGACGGCGGACGGCCGCAATACCTAACAACCCAAGACCAAGCAGCGCAACAGGCGCTGGTTCCGGAACTTCAACGGTGATAAAGGCTGGTCCACCAAACGAGGGCTGGCTGGCGGAAAAAATAGCTTCAAAATCCGTTCTGTCTGACAAAGACGTCAGTTGTCCGCCAATAGCGAAGCGCTGATCCAGAGAAGCAAGTGCCGCATTCATATTATCTACGGCGCTGCTGGACAGGGCCATGGTGAATTCATCCATAATATGAACGGTAAAACCGTTTGGAAAGACGGTTGCGCCTGGCTTCTTAATAACCCGTGTTCCATAAACATCGCCATCCCCAAGGTCGCTATATAAGGCGAGGCCACCGGCCTGGTCATAAGGATCGGCACCTCCCGTAAAATTCTCGGAGATCAGGTCATCTATATCACCTTCAAAAGAGCTTAACTGAAAGGTTTCTGTCGGGTCTATACTGTCATACTTTCCTTCAATATCACGGAAGGTAATTTTAACATTTCTAACATTTCCGGGCAGGCCGGCAATGCTGGAAAGATCAAAGGCGAAGTAGTCGCGGAACACTGATCCAAATGCAGGGTTACGACCCGCTGTAGTATTACTCCACGCATAGTGGAAACCCAATACGCTATCATACCAGCCTGTGCTGAATGCATCAATCTGAACGACTGCCGCTGATGCAGATGACATCATTGCTGTTATGGCAGCAAAGCTGCTTACTAAAAACTTTTTCATTATCCAATCCTATGTTTATTGTTACTTATACGCATGCAATAACTTGTACATACATCAACTGCATATGCATGTAGTGTGCCAAAGTTATAAAAGGGGAGTATCTTGCCTGCTTATATTAATTTAGGGTGATTCTTCCGGCAAGTAAGCGCTGTAAAAGTGTAAAGTTTTCCGACACTTTGTCAGAATATTTTACACTTATTAATCGACATCTCATATGATAATAATCCGCAAAGCAATCCAATTTTTAATTTAACTTTGCATATATTTCAACATGTAAATTATTGATATTTAATAATTATATCTTGTTGAAATAAATATAACCCTTAAAGTTATGAGCCCTCATAGGTTGTATTTGTAAATAATATTCTATAGCGCAATTTCTTCTCTCAGTATGGTCTTCTGTACTTTGCCCATGGTGTTCCGGGGAAGGCTATCCCGGAAAATGATGTGGCGCGGCTGCTTAAACCGGGCGAGCTGTTCTGACAGCTTGTTCTGGATGTCCTGTGCTTCTATTTTACTGGATGGCTGCCGGATGACGACGGCAACGACTTGTTCCCCGAGATCAGGATGCGGGGCGCCGATGACGGCGCTTTCCAGGATGCCTGGGATTTTGTCCAGGGCCGTTTCGATTTCTTTGGGGTAGATGTTATATCCCCCGGAAATAATCAGATCCTTGGCCCGCCCGACGATGGATATACGGCCTTCAGTGTCAGACACCGCCAGATCACCGGAAATAAAATAGCCATCGGGCCGCATTTCCGCCGCCGTTTTTTCCGGCATTTCCCAATACCCTTGAAACAGATTTGGTCCTTTATATTCCAATGTTCCGATTTCGCCGCAAGGGACTATCTCGCCCTGATCATCACATATGCGCAGCTGAACATCAGGCAGGGCAAAACCAACAGTTCCCGCAACTCGGTCTCCATCATAGGGGTTGGAGGTAATCATGCCTGCCTCGCTCATGCCGTAACGTTCCAGTATCCGGTGTCCGGTGACCTGTTCAAACCGGGTGAAGGTTTCACTGAGTAAAGGGGCGGACCCTGAGATAAAAACCCGCATGGAGCGGCAAAGGTCGCGATTGAAATCCATATGCTGCAAGAGCCGGGTATAAAAGGTCGGTACCCCCATAAGAACTGTGCTGCGCGGGATCAGTCGAATTAAGGCATCGATATCAAGAGAAGGCAGGAACCAGACCGTAGAGCCCCCGAGCAGGGCGCAGTGCAAAGCGACAAACAGGCCGTGGACATGAAAAATTGGCAACGCATGCAGCAGGACGTCATCCGCCTGCCAATGCCATATCTTATGTAGAGTGAGGGCGTTACTGGCCAGATTGTCATGACTAAGCATGGCGCCCTTCGACCGACCGGTTGTGCCGGAAGTGTAGAGGATGGCGGCCAGATCATCCTTTTCGACCTGGGCCAGTTCCGGGCAGGGGGTGGCTGTGGTCGCGGCTCGCACAAAATCATTCATGGTCATCGCCCGATGGCTCTGGGCTGTAAAGGGTGCAATCTTGTCTTCCGGCAATACCATAAGGGCCGGCCGGGCATCTTCGGCGAAATAGGTCACTTCCGCAGACACATAGGCCGTGTTCAGAGGTAAATAAACCGCCCCTAATCTCAGGCATGCAAGATACAGGCAAACGGCCTCCATTGATTTTTCAACCTGCACCAGTAATCTGGTTCCTTTTGACAGGCCGTTATCTTTCAGTACGGTGACCATTCTGGCCGAAAGCAAGTCCATATCACTGTAGCTGATCGAACGTCCATCTTCCTGTTGCAGAAAAGGTTTCGTCCTGTCAGTGGGAAAACGGGACAGAAACAACTCATAAAGATTGGCGTTACTCATGATAAAACGGCCCTTTTGCCTTTCGCGATAAAGTGAGTTATAGGTTAATATCTTATAAGAATAAAACACCACCAATGACAAGGGGCGACTGGACATGCGGCATTTAAAATTACTTGTGATAATACTTTTTCTGCTCCCTCTTTCTCCGGCGGTTGCGCATCAGGACCCGGAAATAGCCGGGTATATTAATGTAGATGGGGGGCGCATCTGGTATCGCCTGAATGGCGCCGAACATATTGGTAAAGCCCCAGCCATCATTGTCATGCACGGTGGCCCCGGCGGCATTCATCGCACCAATATGCCTTATGTCGCCCTGGCCGATGCCTATCCGGTTATTCTTTATGATCAGCTGGGAACCGGAAATTCAGATCGCCCCAACAACCCGGAAAACTGGACCGTAGAACGTTTTGTCGCAGAAATTGACCATATCCGTGCGGCGCTTAACCTGAAGGACGTGATTATTGCCGGACACAGCTGGGGCGGAACGCTTGCGGCGGAATATGCCGCCCGCAGACCCGATGGTCTGAAAGCTGCAATCCTGTCAAGTCCCCTGATCAGCACTGCACAATGGATTGCTGATAATCAGGTGTGGATTGATCAGTTGCCGCCAAACGTCAGCTATACTCTGCGCAAACATATTGCGGAAGGCACACAGGATCATCCTGACTATAAGGCGGCTGAGGAAGTTTTCTACAGCAAACATATGTGCCGGCAGGACCCGTGTCCCGGCCGGGATTACTGGACGGGGGCGTCAGAGTGGAATGAGAATATGTATGTACATATGTGGGGCAGCAGCGACTTTTATGCGACAGGAACGCTGAAAGGCTATGACGGGAGTAGAAAACTGCACAACATTGCGGTTCCAACCCTTATGATCTGCGGTGAATTTGATGAAGCGGCCCCGAAAAGCTGTCATAAATATGCGAATATGATTCCCCAGTCCCAGACGGTAATCGTGCCCAATGCCGGGCATGCCACGATGGCTGAAAACGAGGAATTTTATCTTAAAAGCTTGGCGGACTTTTTAGCAAAATTACCGGAATAGATTTATTTTTCCGCACTTGATTATTATTCATTAGTGATTATATTATTGCTTATGTAAATAATATGAGCCGCGATAAAATGACACAGGAAATATTTTTTGATTTAGGCATCGGCACCCGACTGAAACGAGTTTACGAATTGCTGAGTACGGACATGGAAAAAGTATATCAGGAGGCTGGCCTTGATTTCCGGGTCCGGCATTTCCCGGTGGTATTTGCCCTGCATAACCTGAAGGAACTCAGTATTGCGGAACTGCAAAACATGTCAGCCCTGACCCAATCGGCAATTTCCCAAACGGTAAAGCAGTTGATCGATATGGACATTGTCGCCTTAAAAGTAGGAGAGGACGCAAGGAGCCGTATCGTACATCTGACGAAAGAGGGCGAGGTTCTGGTGGAACGACTGCTGCCGCTTTGGCGGCTGGCTAAAAAGGCAATACAGGACATTCGCACAGAATCCGACCATGACCTGATGGCCGCGCTGGAGGATTTTGAAGAATGTCTACATCAAAAAGGCCTGTACCAGCGGATAGAAGAAAGCAAGAAGCACAAGATCATACCCGATGTTGACATCGTGCCGTTTCATGTCAAATACCGGCAGGACTGGTACGACATCAACAAGCAATGGATCGAAACCTATTTTGAACTGGAAGAGCCCGACCTGGTAAATTTGAACCAGCCGGAGAAAAATATCCTTGCCGAGGGCGGCGAAATTTACTTTGCTTTATCAGAAGGCCGGGTTCTGGGGGTTGTCGCGCTTAAGCATCATGGGGACAATATATTTGAAGTCAGCAAGATGGGCGTGCGCCCGGAGGCGCGGGGACTGGGTGTTGGCCAGAAATTAATGGATACAGTGGTCGATCGTTTTCACGCCCGCGGCGGCGCCAAGTTATTTCTTGAAACCAATCACCAGCTTGCACCGGCCATCGCGCTATATGAGAAATCTGGATTTGTCCATGCGCCCTCACGGCCTGATACGCCCTATGTCCGTGCGGATGTTTATATGGAATACAGAGTGGCTAAATAGACGATTACTTGCTCGCCCCGTCATATTGAATGCAGGTCAGGGCCTCAAGGTCAAGGTCCTCAATGCAACGCAGGTTGATACCAGCCTTGATATAGTCCTCAAATGCCCCATCACTGAACATCGGTGTGCCGCAGGTCTTGCAAAAACGATGTGTGATGTGTTTTTTACCGAACTGATAGCCTTGAAGAGCCTCTTCGTCGGTTGAAAACTTCATGTCCGCCTTGTTGACGAACCACAACTTATGTCCCCGCCGAATACAGATTGAACAATTGCATTCAATTACGTTTTCTATATCCCCGTCAATTTCGAACGCAACCGCGCCACAGTGACAGCTGCCCTTATAATGCGTCATGATGTCATTTTCCTTATGTTTCTGCATATGTTGATTTATGGTAGCAAACAAATGCAATATGATATTGGAAAAAAACGACAATGATGGGCGTCACCACAAAAAATAAACCTGTCCGGGGCATTGTGCGGGAAGTAAGTGCATACAAGGCTTTTAACCTGAACCGGTTTTTGCCGGACGCCAACTTTGCAGACCTGATTGAACATTACTGGCTGATAGACTGGGACCTGCCTGACGGAGTGACCCATCGTCAGGAGGTATTGCCTCATCCCGCGGTTAATATGACATTTTTGGAAGAGAAGTCAGAAATAACGGGAATAGTCAGTCACCGGTTTAGCCACGATATTTCCGGAAAAGGCAATCTGGTGGGTGTTAAATTCACCCCCGCCGGGTTTTATGCTTTCGCGGATGCCGCTGGTAAAAGAGATGTGTCATTAACAGATCAAACCTGTTCCATTGAAACTTATTTTCCTCAAATGTCCGGGAATTTTACAGCGACACTTCTGCTGATGCAGGACGTGGCCGAAAAGATAAAATTTCTGGAGCGGCGTTTTTTTCAGGTCGCACCGGATATTGATCCAATGATCCTTCTGGTCAATGCGATTGTGGCGCGCATTTGTGAAGATCGAACCATCCAGAAGGTCGCAGACCTGTGTGAGGCCTATACACTGGAGCCACGCAAACTACAGAGACTGTTTCAGAAATATGTCGGCATTTCGGCCAAATGGATCATCATCCGTTATCGCCTGCATGAAGCCTTGGAACGGGTTGAGAAAAACGATACACTGAACTGGACGGATTTGGCCCTTGACCTTGGCTACTTTGATCAGTCACATTTCATTAATGACTTCAAGGCTCTGCTTGGCCAAACACCGGAACAGTATCAACAGAGTTTAGACCACAATTCATAACATAAGGAAGCCACCATGAGTAACCATCATAAAATTAACTATGTCGAACTTCCTGCCCAGAATATTGCCGCAACCAAAGCCTTTTTCACGAAAGCTTTCGGCTGGTCCTTTCAGGATTACGGGCCAGAGTATTGCGCCATACAGGATGCCGGGCTGGACGGCGGCTTTTACCATGCCGATCTGAAAGCCAGTCAGGCCGAAGGTTCTGCATTGGTTGTACTCTATAGTGATCATCTCGAGGACAGCCTGAAGGCGGTGCAGGAGGCTGGCGGGACGATCATCAAGGATATCTTTTCTTTTCCCGGAGGTCGGCGGTTTCACTTTATCGAGCCGAGCGGGAATGAATTCGCCATATGGGGCGAATGATTTCGTCTCTAATATGATGCGGTTAATCTCTTGATGCCTTGCACCCGGTGCCAATTATACGTAAAGATGACGCCATGAGCTCAGACTGGAAGCCCTTGTGGCGTAAAATAAAACAATGGCATGAGTCCGGCCATTCGATGGCGCTGGCCACGGTTGTCGATACCTGGGGCGCGTCCCCACGTCCTGTGGGCAGTTATATGTTGCTCAATGACAGGGGGGAGATTGAAGGCTCTGTTTCTGGCGGCTGTATCGAAGGGGCGGTGATAGAGGCCGCTCAGGAAACGATGGCCAATGGTGTACCTCAGCTATTGGATTTTGAAGCCTCCAATGACCGCGCCTGGGAGGTTGGTCTGTCTTGTGGGGGGCGGGTGAGGGTGTTGGTCGAAAGCATGACCACAAAAATAGACTTCATACCGCAAGTTTTAGAAGCCACAGAAGCGCTGGAACTGATCACGGATTGTCAGACCGGGCACACCATACTCGCGACACCACAGAGTGCGACGGATAAAAGTTACTTGCGGGAAGAGCAGGGGCATGATCGGTTTCATCATATTCTGGCACAACCGCTGCATGTTATCGTTATTGGGGCCGTGCATATCACCCAGGCAATGATGAAGATTGCCGACAGTCTTGATCTGGCGGTGACGATTATCGACCCGCGCGGCCGCTTTGCCACGGCGGAACGGTTCCCGGGCCGCACGATGGTATCGGACTGGCCGGATGAATATCTCACCCGCCACCCAATTACGGGCAGTACAGCGGTCATTACGCTCAGTCATGATCCAAAGCTTGATGACCCGGCCCTGGAAATCGCCCTGACATCACCGTGTTTTTATATTGCCGCTCTCGGCAGTCGCAAAACCCAGGCGGCGCGTCAGGATCGCCTGCGGGCCAAAGGATTTACTGAACAGCAAATCGACCGTATACATGGACCGGCTGGTCTTGATATTGGCGCCAAGACGCCGGCCGAGATTGCCTTGTCTATTATGGCTCAACTTGTTGATATATACCATAACGGGACGGCGTTGTGACGGCGCCCCGGATTGCTGCCGTCATTCTTGCCGCGGGTCAGTCCCGCCGCATGGGGGATCAGAATAAGCTTCTGCTGCCATATCGGGGACAGCCCCTGATCGCCCATTGTGTGGCCCAGGCGAGGGACCTGTCTGATATCATTATTGTGACGGGGCATCAGGCGGAGAAAGTGCGTCAGGCGGTCTCCTGCAAGCGGGCTCGCTTTGTTCATAACGCAGGTTATGAGGATGGCATGAGTGGATCCCTAAAGGCCGGGTTGGCCGCCGTGGCGCCAGATTATGATGCCATGCTGGTGATGTTGGGGGATATGCCGGATATCTCGCGAGAGATATTGTCCAGTATTATTGCAGCCTATGCGCCCGATCAGGGGCGCGACATCATCATTCCCGTACATCAGGGACGTCGGGGTAATCCCGTTCTGTGGGGGCGCGTTTTTTTTGCGGCCTTTGAGGATATCACCGGCGATCAGGGAGCGAAAAGCCTTCTGACGACTTATAGACCCCATGTTCATGAGGTAGAGAGCCATAGCCCGGCCATTTTCAGGGATGTCGACAGCCCGGCTGCATACCGGGCCCTAGCTTTGCCGTCAGATTGACAGTTCCAGTGGTATGGCAGTGGTTTGCTTTACCTTGGTCACGGCAAAACGCGAATGAATCTCGTTGACCATGTCCATTTTCAGCAGTTTCTGACGCAGAAAAGTTTCATAGGTCTGCATATCGCGGGTGATCACCCGGATCATGTAATCCATAGAACCGCTGATGGTATAGCATTCAGTGACCTCCGGGTAGAGACCAATAGTGCGTTCGAATATTTCAAGCGACTCTTCCGTGTGGCTGGACAGTTTCACGCTGGCGTATACCAGTATATCCAGATCGAGTTTTTTCGGATTCACCAGGGCCACCCGCTGTGTGAGAATTCCCTTGTCTTCTAGTCTTTTGATCCGCCGCCAGCAGGGCGCCGTGGACAGCCCGACCTTTTGCGCCAGTTCTGTATTCGTCAGGCTGCAGTCTTCCTGTAGTGCCGCCAGGATTTTTTTATCCACCTCGCTCAGATCATCTAGCATAATATTGCATCCATTTTCAGACTGAATCTTTGCGATCACCTTCGCGGAAATCAGATTCTTTGTCATCCGGAAAAACACTTTCGTGCGCATCTTGCGATGAATTCTTTGAATTCTACAAGTTTTTAGAATTTTATTCCCAAAGTGCGCAATATTATTACTTAGTTTATTTTGTCTCATTTTGACGAAAAGGGGACATTTTGTTGCGTGATTTTTACAGCAATCCAAAGGATATTTCATATTTACATTTTTCCGCTTTAAGGATTAAAAATTAGACCAGATGGTCCAGAAAAAAAAGCCTCGACAAAGCCAAAACAGGTGACTACCAGTAAGAGTTATCAGGCCATATAACCTGATTGGTCAGCAAAAAATCCCGGCAAAGGTGATGCCGCTTTATCACTTCCGGGAAACGTAAACAGAGTTTTGAAAAATGATGGACGTTAATCAATTCAAGGGTCACGAGCAGGTGGTTTATCTGCATGACAAGAAAACAGGCCTGAAGGCTTTTATTGCGGTTCATGATACATCGCTAGGCCCCGCGGCCGGTGGATGCCGCATGTGGAAATACGACACGGAAACAGATGCCCTGAATGATGCCCTACGTCTGTCCCGCGGGATGAGCCATAAAAACGCTGTCGCCGGATTGAAGCTTGGCGGCGGTAAAGCGGTAATCATGGGAGATCCCCGTGCCGACAAATCTGAAGAACTGTTCCGGGCTTTTGGTCGGATGATAAACGGACTTGGCGGTAAATATATTTCCGCAGAGGATGTGGGGATTTCTGTTTCCGATATGGAAATCGTGGCTGAGGAAACACCATATGTTGCCGGTCTTGACAAGGGGGAACATGCCAGTGGGGATCCTTCTCCTTTCACCGCGACGGGAACATATCTCGGCATCAAAGCGGCGGTAAAGCACAAACTCGGTCTCGACGACGTCAAAGGGCTTACCGTAGCCGTTCAAGGGGTTGGTCATGTGGGCTATTATCTCTGCAAGCATTTGCATGCGGCCGGGGCGAAACTTCTGGTTTCCGATATTGATCTTGATGCGTTAAAGCGGGTCGTTGATGAATGTGATGCGACGGTTGTCGGACTGGATGATATCCTGACCGCTGATGCCGATGTCTTTGCCCCATGTGCGCTGGGTGCGATTGTCAACGACGATACCATTGGTCAGTTCAAAGCGACCATCATTGCCGGGGCCGCGAATAATCAGCTGGCCCGGGATGATCATGGTCAGGCGTTGATGGACCGTGGTATACTTTATGCGCCGGATTATGTCATCAATGCTGGCGGAATCATAAATGTCGCGGCGGAAACCCGTGGTGAATATGACGAGGCCTGGGTTAATGCCAAGGTGGACAATATTTACAACAGCCTGACAACGATTTTTGAGCGTTCCGTGAGTGAAAAGCGCCCCACCAATATTATTGCCGACGAATTGGCTGCGGAAATCATTGAAAAGGCCCGGCAAGAAAAAGCCTAATATTCTGCAAGACTAAAACAAGAGCAAGACAGGGGCAGATTTTATTCTGTAGATTATCTGTCTTGCTTTTTTTTACTTTAGGCGTAAAATACTTTCATATTGAAAGGAATATTTATGACAGGCGAGAAAATCGATTCCTCCGTGGATCTTACCGGAGAAAAAATTCACTGGTCGCAAGATGTGAGTTACGGCCAATATCTGGAACTGGACAGCATTTTAAGCGCACAGACGTTACGGTCTGATAAACATGATGAAATGATGTTCATCATCATTCATCAGGCGTCAGAGCTATGGATGAAATTATCAATCCATGAAATGACGGCGGCGATGGAATGCCTCAAGGAAGACAACCTTGATCTGGCGATGAAAATGGTGGCCCGTATAGCCCGCATTCAGGAACAGCTGACCCAATCGTGGAATGTGCTGTCGACCATGACCCCGAAAGACTATCTCAGCTTTCGCGATGCACTTGGTCAAAGTTCCGGCTTCCAGTCCTATCAGTACCGCATGATTGAATTTTCTCTCGGCAACAAAAACAAAGGTATGATTGAAGCCCATAAAGACCACCCGAACATCTATGCCCAGGTTAAAAATGTTCTCGAAAACCCGAGCATCTATGACCTGACATTACAGCTTCTGGCCCGGCGAGGTTTTGACTTGCCGGCAGAGTGTCTGGAGCGGGATTGGAGCGAACCATATCAAGCCCACCCCGATGTTGAGGCAGCCTGGAAAAAGGTTTACGAAAATGGCGAGGAATATTGGGATCTCTATGACTGGGCCGAGAAACTGGTCGATCTTGAACATCGTTTCCAGACCTGGCGGTTTGCCCATATGAAAACCGTTGAGCGCATCATCGGTTTCCGTCGCGGCACCGGCGGCACCGGCGGGGTGAGCTATCTGGTGAAGGCGCTGGATCTGCGGTTCTTCCCTGAACTGTGGACCGTGCGCACTTCTCTCTAGGCGCGAATCTGATCAAGGACAGCCTGAAACAACCGGCTGTCCTTATTTCCAAGTTCCATAATCACATCAAAATGATTAAAGCCTGCAAGTTCCATAAACGACGCCGGGTGCCCCGCCTTGACCCAGTCCGCGTAATAGTCACGGGTCTGGCGTTTAAACTCTGACGTTTCATTGTCGCCGTAGGCGAAGACCACCGGGCAGGCATGTGACGGGATATGATTTGCCGGACTGAGATTCTGCACTTCCGTCTCCGTCAATTGGAGCGGATCATTAACATAGGTATGGACGAGGGGAGTGAGGTCAAATACGCCGCTCACTTCACAAGCTCCTTTGATCGGGCATTCTTCATAGCCTTGCGCATTCCAGTCTGTGGCCAGAACTTCCGCCACCAGATGGGCCCCCGCGGAACTGCCTGACAGGGTAATGTTACTTTTATCACCGCCATACTCGGCACAATTTTCGAGAATCCAGAGCACACCGCGGCGCACTTGTTCGACGATTTCCGTCAGGCTTGCCTCCGGTGCAAGGGTATAATCCAGCGCCATAAACACAATATCATGTGCAACAAAGTTCGGGGCGGCAAACACGCTCTCGCGCACAGATAATTCCTGCCAGTATCCACCATGTATAAAGATATGAACCGGGCAGGGACCTGAACCGTTCGGTGTAAAGATATCGACAACGGAACGATCCTCCGGCCCATATTTAACGCCTGAGCGACACTGTTCCGCCAGAAGATCATAAGCAGCAGCGCTTTCATCAATATAGGCCTGAATATAGGGCATAATGTCTTTAACGCAGGAACTTGGTGAATATTCCCGGTTCAGAGTTTCTTTATCCATTCCTCGATACAGGGTCATATATAAGGCCTTATAAATCTTTGAGTTAAAACTGCAGGACCCCACTATGGCATATAAAATTTTATGTCACAAGATTGTGAAAATATTTTCTAATCAGAAAAATGTTTTCAATATGAAACATATGTGGTAGGCTCCTTCCATACGATGAAAGTGGATGATATGACGGCCAGGACCATGACAGAACAAGATGCTATAACAGAACGGACCCTTGGGGACCGTCTTGCGACGCTGCGTCAGGAACGCGGGCTGACGTTGAAACAATTAAGCGACCTGGTCGATATTCCGGTTTCAACCCTGTCAAAGGTTCAAAATCATCAAGCAACCCTGACATATGCCAATTTGCAAAAACTGGCCCGGGGGCTTTCAATTAATATCGCCGTACTTTTTGATGATCAGGCGGGGCCTGCCAAGGCGGGACGCCGGACCATCATTCGCCGCGGACAGGGGGGCATTAATGCGGTTGATACATATCAGGTGGAAGTTTTGGGAAGCGAGTTGCTCAACAAATCCATGCATCCCGGAATTCTGGATGTACCGCCCGCCAGCCCACAGGACCTGGGGAAGCTGGCGCGTCACCCGGGGGAAGAATTTATCTACGTCCTTGAAGGCGGGGTTATTCTTTATACCGAAGATTACAAGCCGGTTGCGCTGGAAGTCGGGGACAGCGCCTACCTTGACAGCAGCTCCGGACATCGCTTTGTCTCTAAAAATCAGGACACCGCCCGTTTATTGGTCGTTTGTTCAAACGTCGTCAGTGAAACTGCAGAAAGTATGTGAAATGCCAAATTATACCCGTGAAGATTTTCTCAAGTTAGACGAGAATGATCCCCTTGCCGCGTTTCGCGACGAATTTGAATTGCCGGAAGACCTGATTTACCTTGATGGTAACTCGCTCGGCGCCATGCCTAAATCCGCCAAGGCCAGGGCGCTTGATGTTGTTGAACGGGAATGGGGGCAGGATCTCATCACCAGCTGGAACAAAAATGGCTGGTTTCACCTGACCGAAAAACTCGGCAACAAAATTGCATCCTTAATAGGAGCAGCATCCGGTGAAGTTCTGGCTTGTGACGCTACGGGTCTGAACCTCTACAAACTGCTGTCCATGGCGCTGGATCTGAGAGAAGGTCGTAAGGTCATTGTCATGGAGGGAAGTAATTTTCCTACCGACAATTACATGACCCAGGGCTTGATCAAACAGCGCGGACAAGGCCATGAAATCCGTTTCGCCGAAATTGACCAGATTATTGATGCCATTACCGAAGATGTGGCCGTGGTGTCTCTGACTCAGGTGCATTATAAAACCGGTCATCTTTTGGATATGAAGGCCATTACAGAAAAAGCACATGCGGTCGGGGCGCTGGTAATTTGGGACCTGTGCCACAGCGCCGGCGCTTTGCCGATTGATTTGAATAAATGCGATGTCGATTTTGCTGTGGGCTGCGGCTATAAATATCTCAATGGCGGGCCAGGGGCCCCGGCCTTCATCTTTGTCGCCAAACGCCATCAAGGTACGGCGGCCCAACCCCTGACAGGTTGGTGGAGCCACGCGGCGCCCTTCGCTTTCGAACGGGATTATCGGCCGTCAGGGACAATCTGGCAGTCTCTGACCGGTACACAGCCGATCCTTTCCCTGTCCGTTCTGGAATGTGGTCTGGACGTCATGATGCGGGCCGATATGGCTGATCTGCGTCAGAAATCAATTACCCTCTGTGACTATTTTATTGAGCTTGTCGAAAGCGAATGCGGCAAATATGGCTTTGAACTCGCCACACCGCGTAACGGTGAGGCCCGGGGCAGCCAAGTGTCATTCAGACATGACTATGGATATGCCATCATGCAGGCCCTGATTGCGGACAAAGTGATCGGTGACTTCCGGGCCCCGAACATCGTTCGTTTTGGTTTTACCCCTCTTTATGTCCGGTATGTCGATGTCTGGGATGCTGTCGCACGGCTGAAAAAGATCATGAAATATGATCTGTGGAAAAATGCAAAATATAACCAATTAACTGCTGTGACCTGATCCGTCGCGGCTGATACCTGTGGCTGCTTCTCGATTGAGGAGCAGCCATTTTTTTACCGGATTTTTTGCTTTACAGGGGCAGGCGGGTGGTATGCTTGACTTCTGTCATGGCGATGGTTGAATTGATTTCCTGCACCCCTTCGATGGGGGATAAGTGGTTCCACCATAATTCCTCATATTGCTGAATATCCTCGACAACGATTTTCAGCAGAAAATCCACATTTCCCATAAGAGTATAGCACTCTACGATTTGCGGGATATCCTTGATGACCTCGATAAACTTTGGTAATTTTCGACCATGGGCCGTCATCTTGACATGAGCAAACAAAATAATATCCAGGCCGACTTTATTATGCTCCAGAAGAGCCACCCGTTTTTTGATGACCCCGTCGTCCTGCAACCGTTGTATCCGGCGCCAGCAAACAGATTTTGACGAACCGATCTTATCCGCAATTTCGACCACCGTCATCAAGGCGTCATCCTGCAGCAGATTCAGTATTTTTATATCTAAAGCATCCATTTGGTATATTTTCCCATATTTTTTGTATTTCCATAAATATTGTGCCGTAATTATGGCATTTTCACGGATCAATGGGAAGAAATTTCACGTAATTGCTGTTATTATGTCTGGAAAAGGAGAAGTATAAATGGTCCCCCACAGCGCAAAAAATCTCAATGTGCCTGCCCCCCGCCATCGTCCCGGAGAAAAACCGGAATTCGACGACCTTGATATTTCCAATGCGGGCGCTTTGCCGCGCCCCCATGTGATGAGTGATCCCAAGGAACTTTTCCCCTTCGCCAACGGCATCATACGGGTGCTGAATATGAAGGGTCAGGCCCACGGGGAATGGGATCCGAAACTCGATCCGGAAGTCTTGCGTCAGGGGTTGCGCGACATGCTGACCACCCGCATCTATGATGACCGGATGCAGAATATGCAACGGGTCGGGAAAATGTCCTTTTATATGAAATCCCGCGGCGAAGAAGCCGTGGCGGTTGCCCAGGCCATGGCGCTCGATAAAGATGATATGCTCTTTCCCTCCTATCGCCAGCAAGGCCTGCTGATTTCCCGGGGACGCGATCTTCTCGATATGATGAACCATTGTCTGTCCAATGCGGGGGACAATTGCAAAGGTCGCCAGCTGCCGATCATGTATACCTGGAAAGAGGGAAACTTTTTCTCGATCTCCGGTAATCTGGGCACCCAGTTTTGTCAGGCAGTCGGTTGGGCGGTGGCTTCCTCCTATAAGGGCGAAGACGCCATTGCCTCTACCTGGATTGGAGAAGGGACGACGGCGACGGCGGACTTCCATCACGGCATGACCTTTGCCGCCGTATATGACGCGCCGGTACTGCTTAATGTGGTCAATAACCAGTGGGCGATTTCCAGCTTCCAGGGTTTCGCCGGCGGTGAGAAAGCCACCTTCGCCAGTCGTGGCATCGGATATGGTATGCCGGGCTTGCGAGTCGATGGTAATGATTTCCTTGCGGTTTATGCCGTGACAAAATGGGCGGCCGAACGGGCGCGTAATGGCGGCGGCCCGACATTGATTGAACTGTTTACCTACCGCGCCGATGCCCATTCCACCAGTGATGATCCGACGAAATACCGGCCGGAAGATGAAGCCCGTGTCTGGCCGCTGGGGGATCCGGTCGAACGGCTCAAAGGTCATTTGATTGAGATTGGTGAATGGTCTGAAGAACGCCATACTCAGGCCATGGCGGAAATAACCTCTCTGGTCACGCAGAAATATAAACAAGCCGAAGCCCTTGGTACGCTCAATACCGGAGAACGCCCGCCGGTCAGCAGCATGTTTGAAGATGTCTTTGAAGAAATGCCGGATAACCTGCGGCGTCAACGTCAGCAGTTGGGAGTATAACCATGGCGAAAATGAACATGGTCCAGGCCATTAACTCGGCCCAGGACGTGATGCTGGAAAAAGACAATAGCGTTGTAATTTTTGGCGAAGATGTCGGCTATTTCGGCGGGGTTTTCAACTGCACCGAAGGCCTGCAGAAAAAGCATGGTCTTCAGCGGGTATTTGATACGCCTATCGCCGAAGGCGGCATTATCGCGATGGCCATTGGCATGGGCGTTAATGAAATGCGCCCGGTCGCGGAAATTCAGTTCTCCGATTATATTTATCCGGCCTTTGACCAGATCCTGTCAGAAGCGTCCCGCCTGCGTTATCGTTCCGGCGGGGAATATTGGGCCCCGATCACAGTGCGTACCCCTTGCGGTGGCGGCATTCGTGGCGGTCAGACCCATTCCCAGAGCCCGGAGGGCATCTTCACCCATGTATCCGGCATTAAAACCATTATGCCGTCAAACCCTTATGACGCCAAGGGTCTGCTGATCAGCGCCATCGAAGACAATGATCCGGTGGTGTTTTTCGAACCGAAGCGCCTCTATAACGGTCCTTTTTACGGCGATCCGAAGGATCCGCCTCAGGCCTGGGAAAAACATGAGCTCGGCGAAGTGCCGGAAGGCCATTACACCATTCCCATCGGTAAAGCCAATACGGTGCGCAAGGGCACTCAGATGACCATCGTTACCTATGGCACCATGGTGCATGTCTCCACAGCGGCGGCGGATTTGTCCGGTTATGATGTGGAGGTCATTGACCTGCGCACCCTGATCCCGATGGATCTGGAACATATCGTTGAATCCGTCACCCGCACCGGGCGCTGTCTGGTGGTGCATGAGGCGACAAAGACCGGCGGTTTCGGGGCGGAAATTCTGTCACAAATTCAGGAAGAATGTTTCTGGGCACTGGAAGCGCCGATCGAACGGGTTGCCGGCTGGGATCTGCCCTATCCGCATGCCTTCGAGTGGGAATATTTCCCCGGCAAGGCGCGGGTGCTGGACGCCATAAAACATGTCATGGAGGGTTAATCATGGGACAATATTATTTTAATCTGCCCGATCTCGGGGAAGGCATCGTCGAAGCTGAAATTGCGGCCTTGCATGTTCAGGTCGGCGACATCGTCACCGAAGACCAGCCTCTGATCGATATGATGACGGACAAGGCGACGGTTGAACTGCCAAGTCCGGTGGACGGGAAAATTCTCTCCATCAGTGGTCAGCCCGGTGAAATGGTCACCGTGGGTACCCCGATGGTGGTGTTTGAGGTTGAAGGCGCCGGCAATGCCGATACTGCCCCTGCAGAAGCGCCAAAAACAGAAGAAAAGACCCCAGAAGCCGCTGAAGTCAAGACGCCAGAACCGGTAAAGGCCGCGCCAGCGCCGGTGGCCGCGAAGCCAAAGCCGGTGTCTCCGCCAAAAGCTCCGAAAGCCAAAACCGGCGACAAGCCTTTGGCGTCTCCGGCGGTCCGCAAACGGGCCCTGGAAGAGAATATTGACCTGAGCCAGGTGCCGGGCAGTGGCCCCGCCGGACGCATCAGCCATCAGGATCTCGATGATTTTATCGCGGCGGGAGGACGAATTTCCCACGGCGCCAAGAAGGCCCGCACGGGCGTGGAAGAAATTCCGGTCATCGGTATTCGTCGCAAGATCGCTCAGCAGATGGAACTCAGCAAACGCAGCATCCCGCATTATTCCTATGTGGAAGAAGTCGATGTTACGGAAGTTGAAAAACTGCGCAATTTCATGAATGCCAATCGGGAAGAGGGACAACCAAAGTTGTCCATTCTGCCGTTTATCATGATGGCGACCCTGAAGGGGCTCGAGAAATTCCCCGAGTGCAATGCCCATTATGATGCGGAACAAAGTATGGTACGCCGCTTTGACGGGGTTCACCTCGGCATTGCGACCCAGACCCCCAATGGTCTGATGGTGCCCGTGGTATCCCACGCGGAAGTACGCGACATCTGGGACATGGCGACGGAAATGATGCGGGTGACTTCTGCCGGTCGCGAGGGCAGGGCATCCCGGGAAGAGCTGTCCGGCTCTACCGTGACCATTACCAGTCTTGGCAAAATCGGTGGTATTGTCACCACACCGGTGATCAACCATCCGGAAGTCAGCATCATCGGGGTCAATAAAATTGTCCCGCGTCCGATGGTGATCAACGGCAGTGAAATTCAGATCCGCCAGATGATGAATCTGTCTTCATCTTTCGATCATCGGGTCGTCGATGGCTTTGTCGCCGCGGAACTGATCCAGTTTATCAAAGGGGCGCTAGAGCAGCCCGCAACTCTCTTCATGTAAGGACGCCCCATGAGTGTGAAACAAAATTGCAAACTTCTCGTGGTTGGCGCGGGCCCTGGCGGTTATGTGGCGGCCATTCGCGCCGGTCAGCTCGGCATTGACACCATCATTGTCGAAGGCGACAAGGCGGGTGGCACCTGCCTGATCCGGGGCTGTATTCCGTCTAAAGCCCTGATCCATGCAGCCGATAAATATGCGGAGATGTCGGCTCATGCCGGAGACGGGCATCTGGGCATCAAGCTTGGCACAAAGCCGGAGCTGGATTTTTCAAAAACCATCGCCTGGAAAGATGGTATCGTTAATCAACTGAACGGCGGCGTTGAAGGCCTGCTTAAAAAAGCCAAGGTCAAACAGATCACCGGCTGGGCCACGTTCAAGGACGCCAAAACCTGTGATGTGGAAACCGCCGACGGCATCGTGACCATTACGGCTGAGCATGTGATCCTGGCGACAGGATCGAAACCGACAGAATTGCCGTTTCTGCCCTTTGGCGAAGATGTGATTTCCTCAACCGAAGCGTTAGATCTGCAAGATGTGCCGAAAAGGCTCGTCGTGGTTGGGGCGGGCTATATAGGCCTGGAGCTGGGCATCGCCTATCGTAAACTGGGCGCGGACGTCACTTTCATTGAGGCCGAGGATCGTATCCTCGCCACCTATGACAAGGAACTCACCCGCCCGATCCAGCAATCCCTGAAGAAACTCGGCATCACCACACATCTGGGGGCGAAAGCCAGCGGCTGGGCCGACAATAAACTGTCCTATACCGACAAAGACGGCGCGGCGCAGACGATCGCGGCTGACAAGTTGCTGGTGACGGTGGGCCGCAAGCCCAATACCACCGGCTGGGGGCTGGAGAATATGGCCGTGGATATGCAGGGACCGTTTGTCAAGATTGACAGCCGCTGTCATACCTCCATGAAAAACGTCTGGGCCATCGGCGATATCACGGGCGAGCCCATGTTGGCCCATCGCGCCTCGGCACAGGGCGAAGTGGTCGCCGAACTGATTGCCGGCAAGAAAGCCGAATTCAATCCCAACGCCATCGCCGCCGTCTGTTTTACCGACCCCGAGATCATCGCTGTCGGCCAAACGGCAGAAGACGCCAAGAAAGCCGGCATTGAAACCGTCGTCGGTAAATTTCCGCTGATGGCCAATGGCCGGGCGCTGACCATGGAAGCCGGTGAGGGCGGTGGCTTCGTCCGCATCACCGCCCGCAAGGACAATCATCTGATCCTCGGCATTCATGCGGTCGGGCCGCATGTCTCTGAACTGTCTGGTGAATTTGCTCTGGCGCTTGAAATGTCCGCCCGTCTCGAAGACATCGCGGGCACCATCCATGTGCATCCGACCATGACCGAAAGTTTCGCCGAAGCAAGTCTCGCCGCTTTGGGTCATGCAATTCATATTTAAGCCTTACATTAGGGGAGAGTGAACTATTCTCCCCTGATTTTACTTTAGCGCTTGACTTTGCACTGGAAAAGCTGCAAACACAGCCCGTTGAGCGTGATCATAGGATATCACGCTATTTTTTTAGAATATTCCGCCTAGCAGCCATGGATGTGTTTTTCCATGTTATGCCCACCTAATCCTTACGGGCCCAAGTGCAATCGCGGATGTATTATGTGCAATCATGCACAGACAGTCGCGAAAGGAATATGCCATGACGCATGTAAATGCGCCAGTTCTACCCGAGTCCAATTTAGATGAGTCGGTTAACAATGAATCCGGTTTTGCCGAGTTCGATCTTGCCCCCAGCATTCTTAAGGCCATTGAAACAGAAGGTTTCTCTAACCCAACAGCCATTCAGCAGAAATCTTTGCCGCCTTTGATGGACGGTAACGACCTGATGGGGATTGCCCAGACAGGGGGCGGTAAAACGGCTGCTTTCTCTCTGCCGACCATTCACAAGCTGATCAGCAATTATTCAAAGCCCCGGCAGAATATGCCAAAGGTTCTGATCCTGGCGCCAACCCGTGAACTGGCGATGCAGATTGAACAATGCATCATGACTTTCTCCAAAGGCTCTAAAATCAGCAGCCTCGTGGTGGCCGGTGGACAGCCTTATCCGCCACAGACCAATAAACTGCGGCGCGGCGTTGATATTCTGGTGGCGACACCAGGGCGTCTGATCGACCATATCAAACGCAACAACGTCAAGTTCAATGACACCGAAACCTTCATCCTTGATGAAGCTGACCGGATGCTCGACATGGGCTTCATTGACGACGTACAGGATATTGCCGATAGCCTGCCGGAAAGTCATCAAACCATTTTCTTCTCCGCCACCATGAATCAGAAGGTACGGAACCTGTCAAAATCCCTGTTGACCGATCCGGTTTATGTGGAAATTGAAAAGAAAACCATGGTTGCTGACACCATCTCCCATAAGCTGATGAATGTGACGCGTAAAGATAAAGCCGCCTTGCTGGCCGATATTCTTGCCGGCGAAGGTGTGGAAAAAGCCCTCGTGTTTGCCCGGACCAAAATCGGCGCTGACGAGCTTTCTGATGCGCTTTATGAAAAAGGCATTCGCTCAGACGCCATTCATGGTGACAAGCGCCAGCGGGTGCGGGAAAAAATTCTGATGAACTTCCGTCGCGGCCGGACCAATGTTCTGGTGGCCACCGATGTGGCGGCACGCGGTATTGACGTCGATGGCATCACCCATGTGATTAACTATGAACTGCCGATCGAGCCGGAAAACTATGTTCACCGGGTAGGCCGGACCGGACGCGCGGGCGCCGCAGGGATCGCGATCTCCTTCTGCGACCCAAGTGATATGCGCTTGCTGGTTCAGATCGAGCAGCTGATCAAGATTCCGATCGAGGTTGACGCAAGTCATGCCTACCATATTGATATTGCCGCCCGCGGCAGAGGCAACGGCGGCAAAGGTGGCGGCGGACGTTTCTCCCGCGATCGCGCCGGTCGTCCTGGTGCACGTCGGGAAGGTGGCTTCAGCCGCGATAAAAACGGTAGTCGTCCTGACCGGGGTTTCCGCGACAACAAACGTGATGGCGCTGGTAACCGTGAAGAACGCGCAGATCGGCCTAACGCCGGACGGTTCAAGGCCTATGATAACGCCAAGCCCGCACGGGATCGGGATGAACGGAAGTCCTATGACGGCGCAAGACCAGAGCGGTCTGAGCGTAAATTTGACAATAACGACAGACCTGTACGGGCCGAGCGGAAATTTGATGATCGCGAAGGTCGCCGTCCAGCACCACGGGTCAAATCCACCCGCCCTCGTCAGGATAAGCCAGTAAAAAAAGAAGCACAGCGTTATGACCCTTGGCAGGAAGCCAAGCAGTTTTCTGACGATCCCGTACTGGGCAAGTTGCTTGGCAAGCCGCCTAAGTTTGACAGCAAGAAAGAAGACAAGTCTGATTTCGTCAAAACCGGGGTCAAGAAAAGCTTTAAAAAAGTAGAAGACAAGCCTGCCGCAAGTAAGAAAATACGGGGTGGCAAGAAGACATTGACGACGGTGAAATCCGGCAAGCCCAATCGGCCTAAAGTCAAAAACAACGGCGGTACAAAAACCTTTTCGCCAAAAAGGAAACCTGTAAAAACTAACCGCGCTGCCTAGAGCAGAACATAGAATGACTACTCTAAATCAAGGGCCCTGGAGATATTCTCTCCGGGGCCTTTATGTATTAAGACAAGTCCACATAAAAAAAGCCCCCGCTAAAGTGCGGGAGCTTCTACTGATTTATGAGGCCTGGATCAGACGTCTGGCATGTCGAATAAAGTTCAGGCGGTTTTCTGACCAGGCTGTTTTATATCTGTGGGTTTCGTCTCGGCCGTCTTCAGGGTCGGGGCACTATCCTGCATCGCGTTGTTTTTGTGAGTCAGGCTGCCTTCAATAAAGGCGCCGGCTTCTACGCTCAGGGTTTCATGGAACAGATCGCCGTTGACCTTGGCCGTTTTTTCAAGACGAATGTTGCGACCTTTAATCTGGCCCTTGATCTGGCCCTTGACCACGACTTCTTCAGCTGTAACAACGCCCTGTACCGATCCATGTTCACCGATGGTCAATGACGAACTGCGGACATCGCCTTCTACAGCGCCATCAAGTTGAATCTCACCGACTGTGGTGATGTTGCCTTTAATGGTTACGTCAGAGCCGATGATGGAAGGGGCGGAATTTACAGGGCGGGTTGGTTTTGTCATGGTGTTAGCTGTCATACTCTTGTCGTTGGATTTTGAGAACATTATTTGATGCCTTGAATATTTTTTGCGGATTAATGGGTTTTCCATTAAACCAGATTTCATAATGCAAATGTGGGCTGGTGCTGCGGCCGGTTGACCCCATAAGGCCAATCTTTTGTTCGAGCGTCACCAACTCACCTTTTTTCACCAATATCTTGGAAAGGTGTCCATATCGTGACAAAAATCCATTTCCATGATCAATTTCGATAAAATTACCATAAGCCCCGTTGCGACCCGCCTTTGTTACCCGTCCGTTAGCAGATGCATAAATCGGATTTTTCCACCAGCCGGCCATGTCGACACCGCTGTGGCGGGCCCATGTTTTTTTGAAAGGATCTTTGCGCACCCCGAAATTACTGGAAATGTAATATTTTTTTGTCGGCATGCCGATGGGGATATGCTGAATGACACTTTCCAGGTCGATCAGATGATTATGATGGGCGTAAAGCTTTGCAAAGGGTTCGTCGGTCGAAAAATCAAAATTGACCTGTTCCGAATATAATATAAACGGCCCCCCCATGGCCATCATGGATGAAGGTCTGTTTTCCGCCAGTTGCATCAGCTTGCTGGGGGCAAGCCCAGACTGTTTCAAGGTCTTTTCAACATAGGCAATTTTCTGAGAAATACGGCCAACCATGCGTTCGGCCAAAGCCTGCTGCTGGGTCTCTATGCGATTAAGACTAAACTTAAAATTATCTAGCTGCTTTTGATGTTCATCATAAATAGCTGTCGAACCGCCAGTATGAAAACTTATTTCATGGGGGATGGTTTTTTTTCTGCCCGGTTCATCGCCTTTACCCCCGGCGTCTTTTTCTTGCGTTGCAGCTTCGATTTCAGAAGACAGGCTGCTGTCGGCATCAAGCAACTGCTGCAAATAAATCTGTCTTTGCTCCAGAGCCTTGGTCGAAGACTGTATGTCTTGTTTCAACGCCTGGAACTGTTGATTGGCGTCATTATACCTTTGTTCCGTCTTGGCCAGTTCCATGTCTTTGGCCGCGAGAATTTCTGCCCGGTTGAGGTAGCTGTAAGACGTGAGGAGAGACCATATCAACAAAGCAAAAACCATGCTGGCGGCAAAAATTTGTGTATTATGGGAAATAGAGATAAAGCGCACAACACCATTGGTGCGGAAATACAACTGTCTTTCCGGGAATAGTCGTGCAGCTAATGCTTTGATTTTATGAAAAAAATTCAAATTTATCCTCGCCCTGTCTCAATCCTAAAAACTCGGTTTACTTATTCCATACTCTTTTTATAGCGTGCATTTGATACCAAACCGTAAATAATTGCAATAATTTTCCTGTAAAAACATATGTTTGCCGTAAAATCTTGCAAGATCGCTTACACTTCAGAGGGTTATCTGGTTAATCATTCTCATGACCCTTCAGGGGCAAGAGGTTTATAAAACTCCGCTGTAAGCCCGGCGCGGGCGCGGGCGTCCTCATTGAAGGGTGGTTTGACATATCCTTTAAAGTACCGTCTGACCAGATGGTGATAGGTTTCCACAGGTGGACAATTATCCCGGTCGCAGAGGTAACTGAACCACTTTTTTCCAGCCGCCACATGACTGACTTCTTCTATGTAGATGGTGGTTAGCGCTTCTGCACTCTTTTCATCCGCTGCTTTTTCAAAACGCTTGATCATCATAGGGGTAACATCAAGACCGCGGGCTTCCAGAACCAGGGGAACAATGGCAAGGCGGGCTTTCAGGTCATGACGGGTATCCAGGGCAGATTGCCACAATCCGTCATGGGCCGGCAAATCGCCATAGGTCATGTCATAGGCCTGCAGACGATCCTGCATCATCGTGAAGTGCCGGGCCTCGTCATCCCCGACGGATACCCAATCATCACAAAATGCCCGGGGCATATCCGCTCCGAAGCGCGCGACCATATCCCAGGCAAGGTCAATGGCATTGAATTCAATATGGGTGACGGCGTGCAACAAGGCGCCAAGGTTGCTTCCACTTCGGCGTTTAGGCATATCTTGTGGTTTGAGAAGCCGGGGATAATCTGGTCGTGCGGGGGAAACAGAAGGCAGGTAAGGGAAGATCTGCGCCAGTTTTCCCTCTCGCCAGGCCTGTGCGGAACGACGGCTGAACGCAGCCTTCTGCCGTGGGTCTGCACAGCTTAGAACCTGTATGGCTGCCGCGCCTAGATTATCCAGATCAGGCATTTACAGGGCTTTCACGGCCTCAAGAACTGCGGCGGCATGACCCTTGACTTTAACCTTATGCCAGATGTTCCGGATCGTTCCTTTTTCATCAATGAGAAAGGTTGCCCGCTCGATGCCCATATACTCACGGCCATAGAGTTTTTTCAATATCCAGACGCCATAGGATTCACACAACACACCTTCTTCATCCGAAATCAGACTAATGGACAAATCCTGCTTGTTGATGAAATTCTGATGACGTTTAAGACTATCCTTCGACGCACCAATCACAACAGCATTTGCATCGGTGAATTCCTGTTTGAGCGCGGTAAAATCCTTGGCTTCTGTTGTACAGCCCGGTGTACTGTCTTTGGGATAGAAATACAGCACCAGTTTCCGGCCTTTGAAATCGTTCAGTGACAGGGTTTCACCTGTTTCGATGGGCAGGGAAAAGTCGGGGGCAGGCTGGCCAGTTTCAAGCATGTTATTTTCCTTCAGAAGCAGTTGTTTCTTTTTGCGCTACTATAATTTTTTTTGCAGGGACTTCAATCAGTTCCTTAAATATCCTTGAAACATCAACCTGCATCTGGCGCACCGTGTTTTCAAGGTCGTCAATCGTGGACAGACCAAACCGGTCGCACAGCATATCGATCAATCCCTGCGGCATTGTTGCGGGTTTGGTGGCGTTGCCAAGACAGAGTCGCAAGATCACCTGAAGATTTTGCATGAATGCACAGGCTTCCTGCAAGATTACCGCCTCCTTCTGGTGTATGAACCCGTGACGTTGCAGACGATCAATCTGATCCAAAGTATTTGGTGTGATCAGATCAGGGCAGGCATGGCCGTGCCGCAGGATCAGATACTGACAAATAAATTCAATATCGACAAGGCCGCCGCGCGTATGTTTCACCGACCAGACATTTGATGTTCCAAATTCTGCCCGTAATTTTTCACGCATATCGGCGGTATGCAGCAGAGTATCATCCGGCGAACGGCTGTCACTGGCCAGCACATTGGCGATGATATGATTGATCTTGTCTTTTAGTCCCTGACCGCCAATGATCACCCGTCCGCGGGTGAGCGCCAAATGTTCCCAGGTCCAGGCCTGGCTGGTCTGATATTCCTCGAAACCTTCCAGAGATACAGCAATCGGGCCGGCATTGCCTGAAGGACGCAACCGCATATCCACCTCGTACAGCCGGCCTTCTCCGGTCATGGCGGTTAATGCATTAATAAACTGCTGACTGAGGCGTGCAAAATAATGATTGACCGACAAGGGTTTCGAACCGTCGGACATATGGTTGCCCACGGGAGAGTCATAAATGAACACCAGATCAAGGTCCGAAGTGGTGGTTAATTCCCGACCGCCAAGCTTACCCAAAGCCAGGATCGCGAAACTTACCTGCTTGAGCTGCCCATGTTTGCGTGTAAATTCTTCACGCACCCTTTCAAACATAACCCGAAGGATTACATCAGCCACCCGTGACAGGATATGGCCGGCTTGTTGCGCAGTAATATTGTTACGCAAGATCTGAACGCCGCATTGAAACTTCTGCTCATTGGCCCATTTACGGGTAATATCCAACGTATCCTGAAAATCCTTGGCAATCACCAATTGCCCCTCAAGGTGATTGATCAGGTCTGCCGCCGCATGATTTTCATTGAAGAACCCCTGATTAAGAACGGCGTCAAGCAGCAATGGCCGCTTGGCGAGCTGGTCAGAAAGATAGGGTGCCATCCCGATAATCTCGGCCAGCAATTCCAGCAACCAGGGCTGAGCCTTGATAAAGGAAAACAACTGCACCCCGGAGGGGAGACGGGAAATAAATTCGTCAAATTTGCGAAAACTCACATCCCTGTTGGTCTGTTTGCCAAAATGGAAAAGGATGTCAGGGATCAGGGTGTGCAGTAATCCCCGTGCCCGTTCTGTCCTGCAGGACCGGTAACGGCCCAACAGCCATTTCTGCATGATATCATAAATCGGTTGAGGTTCATCAAATCCGGCTTTTTTGATCACCTCGATTGTCGTTTTATTATATATATCCGGCGGAAAAGCCAAAAGTTCATCTGGCTGATCTTCCTCCTGATGTGATTCTTTCAACAGATCGGTGAACAGGTCATGAACCGTATGCAGATGCTGCTGGAGATCATCGGCAAAGGTTTTCTGGTCATCATAGCCCATAAAACGTGTGACACGGTCCAGTTCTTCCGGGGTTTCGGGCAGGGAGTGGGTCTGGTCGTCGTTGATCATCTGCAGGCGATGTTCCAGCGTGCGATAATAGACATAGGCGCTCTGCAGTTTTTCATTGTCTTCGGGCGATATTTTGTTGTTTTTCACCAGGGCGTTCAAGGCATCACAGGTTGCCGGAATTCGCAGTTCCGGTTCGCGGCCCCCAGCAATCAACTGAAAAATCTGGGCGTAAAATTCAATTTCACGTATGCCGCCGTGACCCAGTTTGACATCCTGACCTGCAAAACCAATCTGTTTATGCCCATGATGCTGGTGAATAAGCTTCTTAATGGCATAAATATCTTCCAACGCCACATAATCCAGATGCCGCCGCCATACAAAGCTTTTGATCCGGTCAAGAAACGCGTCGCCCGCCGCCAGGTCGCCGGCCACGGGGCGAGCCTTGATCATTGCCGCCCGTTCCCAGTTCAACCCCATTGATTGATAATAAATCTCGGCGCCTTCCATGGACAAGGCAATTGCGGTCGCGCCCGGGTCTGGGCGCAGACGTAAATCGGTGCGAAAAACATACCCGTCGGCGGTGCGTTCCTGGATCATTTTCATCAGGTTTCGGGTCAGTCGAATAAACAGATCTTGCGCCGTTTTACGCCCGGTATAGTCGACAATATCGTTATCAAAAAGGACGATCAGGTCAATATCACTGGAATAATTCAGTTCAAACCCACCCATTTTCCCCATGGCAAGAACCACATAACCGGTATCCCGGGCGAGATCCGGACTGGCCAGAAGTTTATCTGTCGGGATATCCTGTAAGTGAGGCGGCAGGGCAAGGTTGCCTTTTACCATTTCGACCCGCAATAAATGACTGACCGCCAGTTTTACAGACAATTCAGCAAATTCCGTCAGGGCGCGGGTAACCTGATTCAAAGACCATACCCCCGCCATATCGGTGAAAGAAGTGATCAGCGCCACTTTGGCTTTGGCCTGACGCAGGGTTTTACTGACCAGCGCCGTATCCGTTATTTGCGGCACCTTCTGTTCAAGTTCCGTCAGGATGTTCTGAAACAAGTCAGCCGATTCTGTCGCAAGCAGGCGGGCGGCAAATGCCGGATCTTTCGATAATAGCCGGGACAGATAGGGGCTGTTGGCAAAGATGGCGCATAAAAGATCATGATTTTGTTGATTTTTATTAATTAATGCTTTGATATCTGTTACCTGTTGGTCCGAACAGACTTGTAAAAAGTCTGCAAGCCGTTGGGTACCCAAAGAAGGATTGCCGGCTTTTGGGAAAAACTGCCCCGATGGAGATGTGACAGACAGGGATGAGTGTATCATAAAAATTTTGCACCTTAATTAGGCCTAACTTTTGCTTTATAAAACGAGTTTTATAAAATTGACAGGGGTTTGGCGAACTTATACGCAGGCGACGTGACTCTACCGCGAAGCAATTATAGAGAATAACAGTTTGAAACGATACGCTTTACCATTAAAAATTCTACTTGGTTTTCTTGCGATTCTGGCCCTGACAATTTTTCTTCTGGCCTGGCGGTTGAGCATAGGTCCAATTGCGCTGGATTGGGTGGGCGTGCATTTACGCACGGCTTTGGCATCTCAACAGGGAGAGACCACATTCGACTTTCGTGACGCCGTGTTAATCTGGCGCACGGAAGAAGCCGCCAACCCAAGCCGGACAAGCGGCCTTCAGATCATCTTCTATGAAGTCGAGATCCGTGACAAAAAAACCAACTTTACCCTGAACATCCCGGAAGCCGCGGCCCGGTTTAGCGGTCTTGCCATGGTTCGCGGGTTGATGGCGCCTACGGATTTAGAATTTTCCGGACTAACCATTGAATATGATCTTGATCCGAAAATTTGGCAAAAGACAGATAATCGGCCGTTCATGGAAAAGCTGGAAGAGACGCTGCGGCGATTGCAGAAAAGCAATAATATCGTGGTAAAAACGGCACAACGGTTACTGATATCGCCAAACCCGTCTGATGTTACAGGGTATTTGAAGCAGGTGAGCCTGCTCGATACTACGATTAACCTCAAGGATCAACTGTCAGGAAAGATATGGCAAATTCCATCGGCGGATCTTGGGTTACGGCGGACTGATCAAGGATTTATGATCAATTTGTTTGGTGATATTGCCTTGGGCGAAGATAATCTTATGCCCTTGGATATGTCTCTTATCTATAATAATAATCAGAAACGGGCGGTTACAACCATTGATTTTTCAGGCCTGCGACCATCGGCCCTTGCCGGGGAGGTCGAAGCCCTTTCCGGTTTAAGTGATTTGAATATACCAGCGAACGGCACACTTCAATTCTCGGTCGATGAGAATTTTTCCATTCCGGTTATGGCGTTTCATCTGGCTCTGGGGCAGGGACATATCAACCCCAATAATCTGTATGAAAAACCGCTGCCTATATCATCGGCTGCCTTGAAGGGGTACATCCAGAAAAGTGAAAGCTCGATCGTTCTCGAGGAATTCCAATTGAACCTGGGCGAAACTCATATTCAGGGAAGCGGGTTGCTGTATGGCAGTTTGGACACGCCCGGGGTGGCGATTAAAGCTGACATCGCCGATCTGCCTTTTATGGATTTAAAGTCTTATTGGCCAGGTGAAATCGGCAAGGGGGCATACCTCTGGATTTCTCAAAATGTTGACGCCGGCATTGTTCCCACCGGACAACTGGAGGCCTATATCACGCCGGAAATGTGGGCAGAGAAAGAGTTGCCGCCCAATGCTGTCACCTTTGCTTTTGATTTCCAGAACATCACCGCCCATTATCTCCGGCCCATGCCGGTCCTGACGAATATGTCAGGGCAAGCCAAACTCAACCTGCATGAGTTCAGTCTTACGGCAGAGGATGGTAAAATTGACGATCTGAAGGTGACGAAAGCCGACCTTTTATTTACAGAAATTCATAAAAAAGGCCAAGGTACTGCCTATATTACTGTCCATATGGACGGACCTCTGGAAGAAGTGTTGAGGGTGATAGACTATAAACCGCTCGGTTATCCATCCCGCTATGGCATTAAACCAGGCAGCATTAAGGGGGCCTCCAAGGCCACGGTAAAACTTGAATTCCCGCTGATCCGGAAAATAAAATTAACAGATGTCAAATTTGATGTCAGGGCGGAGGTGACTGAGCTTTCCATCCCAAGGCTTACGGATAATTTGCGTTTATCTGATGGTGTCATGGACCTGCATGTGGACGGCGACACACTCACATCAGTCGGCGCCATAAGGCTAAATGATATTGATTTTACGGCCACCTGGCAGGAAAACTTTGACAAACAGGCTGAATATCCTTCCCAATACGCCCTTGCGGGGATAGTCGAGGGGGCGCAGTGGGAACAACTGCACCTGCCTTTTGACCCTTATATAGAAGGCCCTGTCACCGTTGAAATGGCTCTGTTCGGCAAGGGCGGCGCCATGCAAAAGGGACAAGGGACATTTAACCTGACCAACAGCCGAAGCATATTCGTGCCATTGGGTTGGGATAAGAATGTGGGAGAGGCAGGCTCGGCCTCGTTTGATCTGACATTCAACGGCCTAGATGATATTACACTGTCCAATGTTTCTCTGCAATCGCCCGGGCTTCAGGCCGAATTGGGGCTGGATGTGGTGGAAGGCTGGATCACCCGCTTTGACATCGCCCGCCTGACCATGGAAAAGACTGATTTCGCCTTGACCATGTCCTGGGATGCAGCAGAAAAATTTTACGATTCAAAATTATCCGGGGCCGCACTCGACGCCATCCCCCTCATTGAAATTATCACAGCCCCGCGCACTGGTGCGGAACAGATTGTTTTGCCCGACTTTAACCTGACGGCGGCGATAGATAATGTTCAGGCCAAAAATGATGTCACCTTGAAAGACGTTGCCTTGACGGCACAATACAGGACACAGGATTTTACCCATGTGACCCTGTCCGGCACGCAAGGAACGCAAAAGAAACTTTCCATTACCATTGCCCCAAAGGAAGAAAACCGTGAACTGACTTTTGCCAGCACCGACGCCGGCGAAGCATTAAGAGGGCTGGGCCTGTTTAACATCGGTGTTGGCGGGGATATGCTTCTCACTGCAGATATGGTTAATCACGAACATGGGGTATCCCTTGGTGGCCATGCCAAGGTCAAAGATTTCAAGGTAATTGAATCGCCTGAATTCTCAAAACTTCTGGAAGAAAAGAAATTTCAGAAAGCCCAGGAAGAATTGAAAAAAAGCGGGTTGACCTTCAGTAATTTCGACATGGAATTTCGCCAATACAACGGGGTAATGGAAATTAGCAAAGGCCGCGCCAGTGGGCCAATGCTGGGCATGACCATAGAGGGGGCTGTCGACCAGTCATATGATGAACTCAGCATCAAGGGCACCATCATTCCCGCTTATGGCATTAATTCCCTTCTCGGCAACATTCCTCTGATTGGTACGATCCTGACCGGCGGTAAAGGCCAGGGCATTTTCGCCGCAACCTATGCCATCAAGGGATCCTTGGATAAGCCGGAAATCAAAATAAACCCTCTCGCCGCTCTGGCGCCAGGCATTTTGCGTACGATTTTCAGCGCCATCGGCGGTTCGAAGGATAAAACCATGAGAGAAAAGGCAGAGGAACTGGAAAAGGTCATCCCCAATACCCCGCCAACTGATCCAAAGTAATTACTCAGGCCTGATCAGGATATGTTTCTTTTTCCCGGCAGAGAGTTTCAAGGTGCCTTCTGCGTTCTGATCCGCGAGGGTCAGCAGAGCCTCGCCGTCTGAAATTTTTTCATCATTGAGCTTCGCGCCGCCCTGTTTGATCAGTCTGCGAGCTTCTCCTTTGGATTTGCTAAGCCCGCCCAGAACATAAAGATCGCTCACCGCCATACCGGCTTCCAGATCGGCCTTGGCAACCGTTATGGTCGGTAGATCAGCTGACAGGGATTTTTGTTCAAACGCCTGTCGGGCGGTTTCTTCTGCGGCACGTGCGGCTTCTTCACCATGGCACAAGGTGGTCGCTTCATTGGCCAATATCTTCTTGGCGTCATTAATACCGGCGCCTTCAAGGTTTTCGAGGCGCGAGATTTCATCTAAAGGAAGTTCGGTAAACAGGCGCAGGAATTTTCCCACATCCGCATCGGCGGTATTGCGCCAGAATTGCCAGAAATCATAAGATGACAGCATGTCGTCATTCAACCATACAGCGCCGCTCATGCTTTTGCCCATTTTCTGACCGCTGGCAAGGGTAACCAACGGTGTCGTCAGACCGTATACTTCCCGCTGATCAACACGACGATTAAGTTCCACGCCGTTGATGATATTGCCCCATTGGTCCGATCCGCCCATCTGCAGCGCGCAGCCATTCAACCGACTGAGCTCGAGGTAGTCATAAGCCTGGAGGATCATGTAATTGAATTCCAGGAAGGTCATAGGTTGTTCCCGTTCCAGCCGCAGTTTGACACTGTCAAAGGTCAGCATACGGTTGATGGTGAAATGTACGCCCATGTCGCGCAGAAATTCAATGTAATTCAGCTTGTCAAGCCAATCGGCGTTATTGACCATCACCGCATCTGTCGGTCCATCACCAAAGGTCAGGTATTTTTCAAACACCTTGCGAATACCGGCCATATTGGCGTTGATGTCATCATCGGTCAGCATCTTGCGGGATTCATCGCGTCCGGTCGGGTCTCCAATGCGGGTTGTCCCGCCGCCCATCAGGACGATCGGTTTATGACCGCACTTCTGCAAATGACGCAACATCATGATCTGAACCAATGACCCCACATGCAGGCTGGTTGCCGTACAGTCAAAGCCGATATAGGCTGGTACCACCTGAGACGATAGTTTCTTGTCCAATGCCGTCAAATCGGTGCATTGGTGAACATATCCGCGATCTTTCATGCTTTTGAGAAAATCGGTCTGTGGTGTAAAGTTATCTATCTCATTGGTCATTTTTATTCTGTTCCGCTAAATACATCATGACGTTATCAGGCGCATGATGTAGCATATCCTGGCATTTTACAAAATGGATTCTTGCATGAATATGTCGAAAGATCGGTTTTTGGCCATCGGCTTGATGAGCGGCACCTCCATGGACGGTGTCGATTGTGCCCTAATTAAAAGCAATGGCGCCATGACGCAATCTGCGGGTCAACCGGTCCATATTCCTTATGATAGCGTCTTACGCACCGACATCTCTGCCGCCATGAAGCAGGCAGCGTACCTTGACGGCGCGGCGCAAGGTACGGATCAGTTTGCAGATATCGCCGACCGGTTAACCAACGTCCATGGACAAGCAGTCGCCGCGCTTTTGCAACAAAATGGTCACGCCCCGGATCAAATAGATGTCATCGGTTTTCACGGGCAAACGCTGCTGCACCGCCCGGAAGAACGCTGGACCCTGCAAATCGGTAACGGGCAGTTGCTCGCCGATCTGACCGGTATTCCGGTCGTCAATGATTTCCGTACGCGGGATATGCAAAATGGCGGGGAAGGGGCGCCTCTGGTCCCGATCTACCATCATGCCCTGATCACACAGGCCGGGGGCGTCTCCTATCCTGTGGCGTTGATAAACATCGGTGGTGTCGGCAATGTCACCTGGATCGGATCCAAAGACGCCGCCAGCATGCTGGCGTTTGACACCGGCCCCGGTAATGCCCTGCTGGATGACTGGATTGAAAAACACACCGGGGAACCGTTAGACCGGGGAGGAATGATATCTGCCGCCGGTGGAATTGAACTTGAGGTGCTGGAAAGCTGGCTGAAGGACAGCTACTTTTATAAATCACCGCCCAAATCGCTTGATCGTACGTCATTTCACGTGCCCGGCCTGGAAGATTTGACCCTGGAAAACGGCGCGGCGACCCTGGTGGAATTTACGGTTCAGTCAATTCATTTGGCCTTAGGGCAATGTCCGGCCCTGCCAAAACATATATTTATCTGTGGGGGCGGGCGGCATAATGCGACATTGATGCGTCGCCTGAGAACATTTGGGCTAGTCGTTGATCCGGTGGAAGAATTAGGATGGGACGGAGATAACCTTGAAGCAGAAGCCTTTGCTTATCTGGCCTGTCGCCACCTGAAAGGCCTGCCCTTAACGTTTCCGGGGACGACCGGGGTTTTCCAGCCGTCCCCGGGGGGAACTTTATATCAGCCTAAAGGCGTGGGGGCCGCTTAGTAACCGAGCCGCGCAGTCAGATATTTATCGACCACCTGCACCAGAGGGCCGTGATTGTCCACATAAAGGTGGTCTGCACCTTCAACCTTGTCATACTGAATGGTGATGCCTTTTTGGGTTTTCAGCTTATCGACCAGTTTTTGCACCGCAGGTTCGGACACCACCGTATCCGCCGTGCCCTGAATGATCTGACCGGAAGACGGGCAGGGGGCCAGGAAACTGAAATCATACAGATTGGCCGGGGGTGATACTGACAGGAACCCCTGTATTTCAGGACGCCGCATCAGAAGCTGCATGCTGATCCAGGCACCAAAGCTGTACCCGGCAACCCAGCAGCTGGACGCATCCCTGTTATGGGATTGCAGCCAGTCAAGGGCGGCCGCGGCATCACTCAGCTCGCCAATACCGTCATCAAAGGTGCCCTGACTTCTCCCGACACCCCGAAAATTAAACCGGAGAACGGAAAAGCCTCTACGTTTGAAGGAGTGATAGAGGTAATAACACACCTTGTGATTCATATTGCTGCCAAATTGCGGATCTGAATGAAGAACCAATGCAATGGGAGGGTTGTCGCCTTTCCCTGCTTCATAACGTCCTTCTAGACGCCCTTCAGGGCCGCTGAATATAACTTCAGGCATATGTGTTTTTTTTCCTTTTTAATTTATTGTGTCAGGATCAGACTTTAATATGGTGATCAGTTAAATGTGATCAAGGTCTTCTCTTGACGCTAGTGCCTGTTAAACCTATATGAGTAATAATGATTTGTAGGGTTTTTTAGGGAACCCTATATAACTCTAAATATGACTCTGGGGCTAAACCTGCCGAATCAGTGCTTTTTATAGCATAAAACCACTGGGCAAAAGCAAGATAGAATTGGGTATTTAAAGAATGTTTGATCATATCCGCCACGATATTTCAGTTATTTTAGCCCGCGATCCGGCGGCAAAGTCCAAAATTGATGCCCTGTTGTCCTATCCGGGCGTTCATGCACTTATATTTTATCGCATGGCGCATTGGGCATGGGAAAACGGATTTTTCACCCTTGGGCGCTTCATTTCCCATATTGGCCGTTTTATGAGCGGTATTGAAATTCACCCCGGCGCGAAAATTGGCTGCGGTGTTTTTATCGATCACGGTATGGGCGTTGTGATTGGCGAAACCGCAGAAGTAGGCGACAATGTCACCCTTTATCAGGGCGTCACCCTCGGCGGTACGTCGCTTGATGGCGGCAAACGACATCCCACCCTGGAGGATAACGTCATTGTCGGCGCAGGCGCCAAAATCCTGGGACCGATTACCATTGGCAAAAACGCCAGGGTTGGTTCTAACGCCGTGGTAGTGAAGCCTGTCATGGAAAATGCCACAGTGGTGGGCATCCCGGCCAAGGTCGTCCAGCCGACGAAAGATCTTGACCGTGACTTCTGCGCCTACGGTATGGCGACTGATGACCTGCCGGACCCCATTGCCCGGTCCCTGGAAGGTATGTTCGATATGGTGTGCGGCCTGAAAACCCGGGTCGAGGAACTGGAGCATGAACTGGCGGAAAAAGACGCCGAAAATCTGGTGAAGGCCCGCAAGGCCAAGCCCAAGGTCATTGACAAAGCCGCGGCGCAAAACACCAAAACAAAATCTGTTTCCTGAGCGATATGGTACAGAACAGCATTTATCTCGATTATAATGCCACGGCACCTATCAAACCGGAGGTGATCGCAGAAGTGGCGCGCGTCATGGAAATCGGTGGTAATCCGTCATCCGTCCATAACCGGGGGCGCATTGCCAAAGCCATACTGGAGAAATCCCGCCAGTCCGTCGCTCGGATGATAAACTGCCGCCCGCAGAAAATTACTTTTACCGGCGGCGGCACCGAAGCCAATAATATCGCCGTGAAATCGTCCGGAGCACAGCATCTGATCCTCGCGGAGACCGAGCATGATTCCATCCGTCAGAGTGAAGGTCACTTTTCCGGAACCGTGGAAATCTTACCCGTTAATGCCACAGGGTATGTCACGCCGGACAGCCTGAGCAAGGCGCTCACCGCCGTGCCGGACCATACCCTGGTGTCAATCATGCTGGCCAATAACGAAACCGGCGTTATTCAGGACATCAAGGCCCTGGCTGAGATTGCCCATGCCCACGGCGTCCTGTTTCATACAGACGCCATTCAGGCCTTTGGTAAAATTCCGCTGGATTTCCGCGATCTCGGCGTAGATATGATGAGCCTCTCCGGTCATAAAATAGGGGGCCCCCAAGGGGTTGGTGCTTTTGTGGCGCTCGAGAAACTGACCATTACCCCCTTGATTTTCGGGGGTGGCCAGGAAGTAGGCCGACGGTCGGGAACAGAAAACCTCGCCGGAATTGCCGGTTTTGCCAAAGCCGTTAGCCTTATCCCGCAAAACCTGCAAGCCATGGACCGCCTGGCGGATTACCGCAACCGGATAGAACAAACGCTGATGGCCCATACGGATCAGGTGAAATTCTTTGGACAGAACGCCAACCGGGTCGGCAACACCACCACCATTTTAATGCCTGGTGTACTCAGTGAAACCCAGGTTATGGCCTTCGACCTTGCCGGTATCTGCGTCAGTTCAGGATCGGCGTGTTCTTCCGGCAAAGTCAAACCCTCGCATGTGGTATCGGCCATGGGCGGCAGTCATGATGAAGCCTTGTCCACCATCCGGGTCAGTCTTGGCTGGAACACGACCGAAGATGACGTCACGGCCTTTATTGAGGCCTGGAAGAAGCTCTTCGACCGAAAACACAAAGGCTGAATGCCATGAGCAATCCTGATATATATCTCGATTATCAGGCGACAACGCCATTGGACCCGCGGGTGCTGGAAAGGATGATGCCCTATCTCACCACAAAATTCGGCAACCCCCATTCCACAAATCACAGTTTTGGCTGGGAGGCCGCTGCAGGGGTTGATGTGGCCCGCCCACAAGTCGCCCAGCTGATCGGAGCGGATGAACGGGAAATCATCTTTACCTCCGGCGCGACCGAAGCCAATAACATGGCGATCAAGGGCATCGCTTATGCGCAATATCCGGCTAAGAACCACATTATCACAGCCCAGACCGAACATACCTGCGTGCTGGAAAGTTGCCGTGCGTTAGAAAGGTCCGGGTTCCAGGTTACCTATCTGCCCGTAGATAATCAGGGGCTGATTGATCTCAACGAGTTGCGGGACAGCATTACCGATAAAACCGCACTGGTTTCGATCATGGCGGTCAATAACGAAATCGGCATGATTCAGGATATTGCCGCCATTGGGGCGATCTGTCGGAACGCTGCCGTGGTTTTTCATACAGACGCCGCCCAGGCCGTAGGAAAAATCCCACTTGACGTCACCGCCATGAATATTGATTTGATAAGTATTTCCGGGCACAAAATATATGGCCCCAAAGGCATTGGCGCGCTTTATGTGAATGAAGAATGCCCGGTAAGACCTTTGGCCCTATTTGATGGTGGAGGACAGGAGAGGGGCCTGCGTTCAGGCACGCTTTCGCCCGCCTTGTGTGTTGGTCTGGGATCGGCTTGCGTGCTGGCGGAACAGGATATGACACAGGATGCGGCACATATATCAATGCTGGCACACCGTTTGAAAGACAAACTACAATCCGCCTTGCCCGACATACAGATCAATGGTTCAGAGCAACTGCGCTATGCTGGTAATCTCAATATCACGTTTGATCATGTAAAAGCAGATCAGCTGGTAAAAGAATTGCGGGGCATTGCGGTATCCGCCGGCTCGGCATGTTCCACGGAAAAGGTTGAACCATCGCATGTCCTCACTGCTCTGGGGCTCAGCAAGAAGCAAATTGACAGCAGCATCCGTATTGGCATAGGGCGCATGACCACTGAGCCCGAAATAGATCAGGCGGCACGTCATATCATCCTCACCGTACAGAAAATCCGCAATCTGATGTGACGGTCTTCAGGGGTTTTGCCTTCCTGACGCGAAACGCTTCAGAGCCGCATAGCAGGTGCTGGTGATCGGAGTCGGAATATCATAGTGCTGACCCAACCGGTGCAGGGTACCCTGTATCCATTCAAGCTCCAATGGTCTGCCCTTGCGCAAATCCAGACATTGCGAGGCGATCAGATCCTGTTTCTCGCCGTTGGAAACGATGACATCCAGCACTCTGTCAATAACCCCTTCCGGCAACGGGATCCCCATGGCCGACGCCACATCATAAGCTTCTTGCATCGCAGCAAGCAGTAAAGGCTTCACCAGAGGGTCGGCCACCATTTGCGCCGCCGATCGATCGGTGAGGGCGCCAACCCCCGCATTTGCCGACAATAGAACAAATTTCGACCACAGCATAACCTGCAAATTTTCAGCCCGGATACCCACAAGCCCCGCCTGAGTAAAGATATCTTCCAGAATTTCCGTTCGCCGACTTGGTTGGTTGTCGACCTCGGCAAAGCGAATGGTATTGTTACCGCCGGAATGGGTTATAACGCCGGGACTTTCGATGCTGGCCGAGACATAAATCGATCCGCCGATGGTCCGGCCCTGGCCAACAACGGAGGAAAGCATATCAACACTTTCTACCCCGTTCTGCAGGGTGAGTATAAAACTGTCTGATCCCATCATCGGCAGACAGGCCCTGACGGCGGCTGTCGTGTCATAGAGCTTGACGCAGAAAAGGATCAGATCAACGGCCCCGACTTCTGTCGTATCTTCTGTCGCGGTTGCCGGATGAATATGAATATCTCCGGCATTTGACAGCAATTTCAGGCCGTGTTTTTTGATGGCATCCAGATGGGGACCCCGGGCAATGAAGATGATCTCATGCCCGGCCATGGCGAGTTTCGCCCCGAGAAAACCGCCCATGCCTCCTGTGCCCATGACTGCAATACGCATCTGCCTAGTCCTTTTTGAGAAAGTCCAGTGTCAGTCTAACATATTCTTGCGGTTTTTCTGCATGTAACCAGTGGCCGGCCCCTTTCAGGGTAACAATTTCCGCTTGGGGGAAGAGCTGCTTAATGACATCATATGTGGTTTCCTTGACATAATCGGACATCTCCCCACGAATAAAACAGCTCTTGCCTGTAAAGGGGGTTCCCGTCGGAGCCTTGGCCAATTCGGCATAATTCTGCTGCAACCCGTCCACATTGATACGCCAGTCAAAAACTTGGTCCTCACCCCGCACCATATTGGTCATCAGAAACAGGCGCACCTGGGGGATTTGCACATATTCCGCGAGAATGGCCTCGGCTTCCTTGCGGCTGGTCAGCCGGGCGGCGCGCACCGCTTGCAACCCCTCAAAAATACGATCGTGATGATGGGGATAGGTAATCGGGGCTATATCACCGATAATCAGCTTGTCAATGCGATCCGGGTGGGTAAGCGCCAGTTGCATGGCAACCTTTCCGCCGAGGGAATGCCCCATGATATGGGCCCGTGGTATCCCGTGATCGTCCATAAATTCAACAACATCCGCCGCCATGGCGTCAAAAGAGACATCATCGTCATGAGGCGAGGCGCCATGATTGCGCAGATCAAGACACGTGACGCTGAAGTCTTCACTGTAAATTTTGGCAAGGCTGCGAAAGTTGCTGGCCGAGCCAAACAGGCCGTGGATGATGATCAGGGCCGGGGCATCGGCGGAACCAATATGATAGCTGTTGAGTTTCATGGAATATCCTGTGTTGTTACCATCACAGATATAACCGGAATGCGCTGGTCAACGCGACATTTTTCTGAAAAAAAGCCCCTAAAATGAGTGAAGCAAGCCCCGGGGTAAGGAGCTTGCTTCGGCAAGACAGGTAAGAGGGGTAGTAGGGGTAATTACCGTTTAAAAGTAATTTCACCTGCCTTGACATTCTCTGTGATGCTTTGATCGTCAAACCATCATTGTGTCTATGAGATAAGACATAGCCCGCAGATTTTTCTTTGCATAGCGCTCTGCGATGAAATGCCGAATTGCTGCGATGAACCGTACAATGATTTCAAGGGGTAAGAAGTTTATCGATAATGATCGGTGCAATCCTGCGAACGACGGCCTGGACCCCTTGGGCATTGGGATGCATGGCATCCCCCTGATTAAGCGATAAATCCCCGGCAACGCCGTCCAGAAAGAAAGGATACAGGTCAACCTTATATTTTTCCGCCAAATCCGGAAAAATGGTGTTGAATTTATTTTCATAATCCTCGCCCATATTAGGCGGCGCCATCATGCCGAGGATCAGGGTGTCAATGTTTGCCTTTTGCAGAATGGTCAGCATCTTGTCCATATTTGCCCGGGAAATGGCCGGGTCAATACCGCGCAAGGCGTCATTACCTCCCAGGGCCAGCAACACAAGATCCGGCTTGCCACCCTGCGTTCCTGCCAGACTCCATTCCAGTCGCGCCAGACCGCCAGACGTTGTATTCCCGGATACACCCGCGTTAATAATGGTAACTTGATGCCCTTGATCCCGCAAATATTTTTGCAATTGGGCCGTAAAACCATCTTCTTTCGCCAAACCATACCCGGCAGTCAGGCTGTCGCCAAAGGCCAAAACCTGATAGTCTTTTGCCATCACTGCGCCACTACTTACCGTGAAAAAAAGTGCGACTACCGCAATCCGTTTGATTATTTTTAAAGTATACATAGATATACTGTTATACATTTAACACCTTAATACAAATTTATATGAGAACATTATGCCAGATACGCCGATATTACAGATTTTGGACCTTTTTCTGTCTTTTCAAGGGGAAGGCCATCAGGTCGACATTCTCAAGGGCGTAAATCTGAACATTGACGAGGGGACATCGGTGGCGATCCTCGGGCCGTCCGGGTCGGGCAAATCCAGTCTGCTGTCCCTGATGACGGGTCTTGAAAAACAGACCGCCGGTTCCGTAACCATAAACGACCATTGCCTGGATAATATGAGTGAAGACCAGCTCGCCCTGTTTCGCCGGGATAATATCGGTATTGTACTGCAGTCGTTTCATTTGATCCCGACCATGACGGCGCTGGAAAATGTCGCGGTGCCGTTGGAACTCGCCGGCCGCAAGGATGCTTTTAAGATTGCCGAAGAGGCGCTTGGCCATGTGGGATTGTCGCACCGCATTCATCACTACCCGACACAGCTTTCCGGCGGGGAACAGCAACGGGTCGCCATCGCCAGAGCGCTGGCGCCCAACCCCAAAATCATCTTTGCTGATGAGCCTACAGGCAATCTGGATGGCAAAACGGGACACAAAATTGTTGAATTGATTTTCAATCTGCAGAAGACGTTCAACACGACCCTTATTCTGATTACCCATGACACGGAAGTCGCCAATCATTGTGACCGCATCCTGCATATTCAGGACGGCCTGATTGCCGAAACCGCCCCCTTGAAAGATGCAACCGGCAAGGTGGCGGAATGACCGGAAATCCAGCCTCAACGGCCTTTCGTTTCGCCTGGCGGGAATCCCGGGCGGCATTTAAAAATTTCAAGATTTTTATCGCCAGCCTGTTTCTTGGCACCGCGATTATTGCCGGTGTCGGTTCTGTCACCAGCAATATTTCCAACAGCATAGAAGAGGACGGGCGCACTTTTCTGGGGGGGGACGTCCAGATCAGCCTGACACAAAAACGCCTGACACCTGAAGAGCGTATTTTTCTGGAAAAAAGAGGGGAACTTTCCGAAATTGCCACCCTGCGCAGTATGGCTCATACGACAGACAAAAGCAGCCTGGTGGATTTGAAAGGTGTGGACACCCATTATCCCCTCTATGGTGAGCTGGAGCTGGAACAAGGCGACTACGGCCCGCTCATGCTTGGCAAGCAGGGGGGACGTTGGGGCATCATTCTGTCAGAACCTCTCGCCACTCGACTTGGTATATCCCTCGACGGAGACGTCAAACTTGGTACAAAACTCTATCAGGTGCGTGGCCTGATCAAAAAGGAACCAGACGCCAATAATCAGGGACTGCAACTTGCGCCAGGCGCGATTGTCGCGCTTGACAGCCTGTTTGACAACACTTTGATCAAGCCGGGCAGTCTGGTGCGGTATCATACCCGTATCAGGCTTTTTGACGGCGTGGCGCTAGAAACATTCCGTGACGAGCTCAAGGAAAGTTTTCCCGATCAGGCCTGGCGGGTGCGGGATCATAACAGTGGTGGCTCAAGTCTGCGACGTTTCGTCAGTCGCATGGGGCAATTCATGACCCTGGTCGGCCTCACCGCCTTGCTGGTGGGGGGCGTCGGGGTCAGTAACGGTGTTCGCACCTATCTGGAGAGCAAGACCGACACCATCGCCACCTATAAAATTCTTGGGGCGACAAGCCGGACAATTCTGCTGATTTATCTTGGACAGATCATGTTGATCGCCGCCTTCGCCATCATGGCGGGACTGCTTGTTGGCGGACTGCTTCCCCTGATGTTCGGGGATGTCCTGAAGAATAGCCTGCAGGTTGATCTGGAGATGGGCCTGCAGATCAAGCCATTGATACTCGCGGCACTCTATAGCGGGGCGATAGCGGCGGTCTTTACCCTCTGGCCCCTGGGCAAGGCGGTTCAGACCCCGGCGGCCCGCCTGTTTCGCCAAACGGTCAGTCCTAAGGGACGTATCCGTCAATCCTTACCTTATATCGTGACGATTGGGGGTATTGGTCTGTGTCTTTTGACCTTGGTTGTTTATACCTCACAGTTCAAGGCGATCACCGCCGCACTGCTTGCCGGAACCGCCGTGGTGTTTGTTATTCTGTACGGCGCCGCCAGTTTGGCCAAATGGCTGGCGAAACGTCTTCCACGGCCCCACAATCCCATTTTCCGCATCGCCATTAGCAACATGTATCGCCCTGGAAATGCGACAAACTCAATCGTTTTGTCCCTTGGTCTGGGCCTGATCCTGTTTACGGCAGTCGCCCTGATCGAAAATAATATGATCCGGGAAATCAATGATCGGGTAAAGGGGGACGCGGCCTCTTTCTTCTTCATTGATGTGCAAAAAAGCCAAAAGGAAGTTTTTACCCGCTACTTTGAAGAACGCGAAGGAGTTGAGAGTTATCGCATGGTGCCTAACCTGCGCGGAAGAGTGACGCAGGTCAAGGGAGTGCCATCCAAGGATGTAAAAGCCAAACCGGAGGGCCGCTGGATACTGCGTGGTGACCGCGGAATAAGTTTCTCGGCAACACCGCCACCCAATAACAAAATTGTTGCGGGGGAGTGGTGGCCTGAGGATTACACAGGCGCCCCACGGGTCTCCATCTCGAAACAGATGGCGGACGCCATGGACCTGAAAGTCAATGACGAGATCACCTTGAATATATTGGGCCGCGATTTCACCCTGCCGATCATGTCGATCCGCGATTTTGACTGGGAAAGTTTTGACATCAACTATGTGATGATTGTTGATCCCAATACTCTGGCCAACGCGCCCTTTACCTATGTTGGAACAGCCAAAACCGTGGCAGATCAGGAGCCGGAGATTTACCGCGAACTTACAGGTCGGTTCCCCAGTGTGTCACTCATCCGCACCAAGGATGTTTTGGGAAGCGCCCTGGAAATCATGGCCAAGATAGCAACCGCCATCGACTTTATGGCCGCGATTACCATTATGTCAGGTATTCTGGTTCTGGCCGGGGCGATCTCCGCCGGGCATCGTACCCGTATTTATGATGCCGCGGTGCTGAAAATTGTCGGCGCCACCCGGCTGGATATCCTTAAAGCCTACATTATTGAATTTATTTTGCTTGGCCTGCTCACCGGAGGCATCGCAATCCTGTTGGGAACGGTCGCCGCCTATAGCGTGATTGTCTTTGTGATGGAAATGACCTGGCTTTTGCCCGTGTATATACCAGTTAATACTGTCGGGGTAAGTATCCTCGCCACCCTGGCCTTTGGCATAGTCAGTATCTGGCTTGCCATGTCGGCGCGGCCGGCACAGGTATTGCGTAATGCCTAAAAATTAGAATTCAGCCGGGGTGCTGAAGGTCATTTTTTCCTTGCTGTAAGGATGGGTGATGGTCAGGACTTCCGCATGCAACAGCAAACGATCCGCCATTTTCAGGGCCTCTTCGGTGGCGTACAGCGTGTCACCGAGGATTGGATGGCCAATGGCCTGACTGTGAACCCGTAATTGGTGGGTGCGGCCGGTAACCGGATAAAAAGCCACCCGGGTGAAACCATCGCCCCGGGCAAGGATTTTCCAGCGGGTGAGGGCCTGTTTGCCATTTTCGTGATCGACCATATGGTGCGGCCGGTTGGGCCAGTCCAGAATCAAAGGCAGATCAATTTCACCTTCTTCATCAGCGACAGCGCCATGCAGATGAGCGATATAGGATTTTTCCGTATAACGTTTTTCAAACTGCATGCTGATATGACGATGGGCTTCAATGTTCAGCGCCATGACGATAATGCCGGATGTGTCCATGTCCAGCCGGTGCACAACAGTCGCCGTGGGGAACTGCGCCTGCACCCGCAGACTGAGACTGTCCTTCATATGCTCCTGCCGCCCCGGAACGGACAACAAACCGCTGGGTTTGTTTAACACCACGATATCCTTATCCTGATGCAGGACCTGAAGAGGGGTGGTTGGCGGGGCATACTCAAATAACATTACAGGCCTTCTTTTGCAGTCATAGTGGCGATTATCGGCCCTGTATAGCCGGAATGGAAGACAAATACATCTCAAATCTCTCGGGTGAATTTCAAAATAATGATTTTAACCTGATAATATTTATGCCATCATTTCGTCTTATGGGTGTAGGGGTAATAACCAATTAAAACAAATACCAGAGGACTGAACCATCATGAAATTTAAATATCTTTGTCTGGCGGCAGCCGCAGGCTTGGTAATGAGCCCGACCTATCCTGCTTTTCAGACCCCTGTCTATGCGGCAGAAAGTCGCGTCGCGGACGCCATTCAGCTAGACCATCAAAAATTCACCCTTGATAACGGCCTGACCGTCATCGTCCATGAAGATCACAAGGCTCCCGTCGTTTTTGTCGGTGTTTGGTATCATGTGGGCTCCAAGGACGAGCCTGAGGGCAAAACCGGCTTTGCCCATCTGTTTGAGCATCTGATGTTTAACGGCACCGAAAACTATGACAAAGATTATTTCAAACCGCTTCAGGAAATCGGCGCCACAGGCATGAACGGCACCACCTGGCTTGATCGCACTAACTATTATCAGACCGTCCCCACAGGCGGGCTTGACCGGGCGTTATGGATGGAATCCGAACGTATGGGGCATCTTCTCGGCGCCATCAGTCAGGAAAAACTTGATGAACAACGGGATGTGGTGAAGAATGAGAAACGGCAGGGGGACAATCGCCCTTACGCCATGGCGGAATACCTGGAAGCTGAAGGACTGTTCCCCAAAGAGCACCCCTATCATCATTCAACCATCGGTTCTATGGAAGATCTGAGCAACGCCAGCCTGGAAGATGTCAAAGGCTGGTTCACAAAATATTACGGCGCCACCAATGCGGTTGTCGTGCTTGCCGGGGACATTGATGTTGAAACCGCCAAAGCCAAAATGAACGCCTATTTTGCCGATGTTAATCCCGGGGTGCCGCTCACACGGAAGACGTCCTGGGTGCCGAACCGTACAGAAAACACCACCGAAGTCATGTATGATAAGGTGCCACAGCCGCAGGTGCGTTATCTGTGGGCCGTGCCCGGACGCACAAGTCAGGATGTGGCGGAACTGACCCTGACGAGCGCCGTGCTCGGCAATGGTAAAAATGCACGGTTATATAAAAAACTGGTGCATGAAATGAAACTGGCAACCGCTGTTTCGGCCTATGTCCAGAAATTCGAACTTGCCAGTATTTTCTCTATCTCCGCCACCCTGAAACCTGACACTGATGTTGATCAGGTCAAGCAGATCATTGAGAAAACCCTGGCGGAATTTCTTGAAAATGGCCCGGAAAAGAACGAACTTAAGCGCGTGAAAGCCATCCTTGATGGTGACACCATTCGATCGCTGGAATCCGTATCAGGAAAGGGGCGCATGCTGGCCAAAGGGCAACTGTATGCCAATGATCCCAATTTCATCAACAGGTCTCTCGCCTGGATGAATGGCGCCAGCCGGAAAGCGGTGCAGAATACCGCACAGAAATGGTTATCGGACGGTTCTCATCAGCTGACCATTCTCCCACATGGTGATCATAAAGCGACAACCGCGACTGCTGATCGAAGTGTAATGCCGGCCATGACCAAAACCGCCGATTTACAACTGCCCGAATTGCAAAAAACCACGCTGTCAAACGGTATTACCGTGGTGCTCGCCGAACGACATGCCGTACCTGTGGTTAATATGAGTATTCAATTCGACGCCGGGCGTTCGACCGACGTTCCCGGGAAAGAAGGCGCGGCCAACTTTGCTTTTGGTCTGATGAATGAAGGCACAAAGAGCCTGACTTCCCTGGAAATGGCCAACCGCAAGGAGATGCTCGGAGCGGATATTGGGTTTAGCAATAATCGTGACAGTTCAAGTATTTCTCTCTCTGCTTTAAAGAAAAACCTGAATCCGTCCATTGCGCTCTGGGCCGATGTTGTGCAAAACCCCGGCTATCGGCCGGAAGACCTTGAACGCGACCGGGCGATTATTCTCAACCAGATCGAACAGGCAAAAGTTAACCCCCGGTCAATCACCATGAATCTGCTGACCAAAACCGTATATGGACCTGATCATCCATACGGTCTCAATTCAACCGGAACTGAGGCCTCGATCAAGGCCATGACCCGAGAAGACCTGTTTGCCTTTAACGATGCCTGGATCAGACCGGACAAGGCGACGATTTTTGTCGTCGGCGATACCACTCTCGACGCCATCACACCAGTATTGGAAAAACACTTCGGAGACTGGAAAACCCCCAAAACATCCGCCGGGAAGAAAGTTCTGCCCCCTGTTGCCCTTCAGGATAAAACACGGATTCTTCTGGTCGACAAGCCGGGTTCTCCTCAGGCGTCAATCCTTGCGGGTCATCTGGCGCCCTCCAATGCCGATGACCGCATGTTTAACATCAAGGCCCTGAATGAGGTTCTTGGTGGAAACTTCTCTTCCCGCCTGAATATGAACTTACGTGAAGACAAAGGCTGGGCTTATGGCGCTTATAGCGGTCTGTTTGATGCCAAGGCACAGGGGCTTTACTTGTTCAGCGCCCCGGTGCAGATCGACAAAACCGCTGAAGCCATGCAGGAAGTTCTGAAGGAAGTGCGCAATATCCGTACGGACATGCCGCCGACCGAAGAAGAACTTGCCCTGATCCGGAAAAGCAAGATTCTGACCTTGCCGGGTAAGTTCGAAAGCGGCAGCGCTTTGCTCGGGTATATGATGGATAACGCCAATAAGGGCAGGGCCCATGATTATGCCATTACTCTGCCGGCGAAATATCAGGCTCTGAACGCCGAAACCATCTATAAAACGGCACAGGATATCCTTCATCCGGACGCAATAACCTGGATTGTCGTTGGAGATTTGAGCAAAATCGAGCAGAAAATCCGAGACCTTGATCTGGGGGACGTTACGGTCGTTGATGCAGATGGCAAGATTGTCGAGTAAAAATCAGGCTTTCTTGCGGTGATGCAAATCTGAAAAGCTGCAACGGTTGGCGGGCAGGGTGACTGTCACCGTTGTGCCTTTTTTAACAATACTGTGCACATTTAAAGTGCCACCGTGAAGTTCTACCAGACTTTTCGCCAGGGGCAGGCCTAGTCCTGTCCCTAGGTGACGCCGGTTCAAGCCGCTGTCAACCTGCCCAAAATGAGACATGGCCTTGGGAAGATCTTTTGGCGAAATACCTATACCGGTATCAATGATTTGAAACATCATTTCACCGTGCTCGCCGCTGAAACATTTTAGAGACACGTCGCCTTGCATCGGGGTAAATTTAATCGCATTGCGCAATAAATTCATCAACACCTGTTTCATCTTTCGATTATCACACAGTAGCAGAGGCAATTTAGCCTCAACGGTACACTTCAGGGCAATACGACTTTCAATAGCCCGTTGACGTATTACCCTTAGAATTCCGCGGCATAATTCGTCAACATCGACATAGTCCTCCTGCACTTCTTCCGTGCCATATTCAACTTTCGAGAGGTCGAGGATATCATTGATTAATGTCAGGAGATTAAGGCCGGAATCGTTAATATCCTTACTGTATTCAAGGTACTTTTTATTCTCCATCGCGCCGAATTGCTCATGCATAATCATTTCTGAAAAACCGATAATTGCATTAAGCGGCGTACGTAATTCATGGCTCATCGCCGCCAGAAACTCTGATTTAGCCCGATCGGCCGCTCTGGCCTGATCCCGGGTTTTTCGCAGATCTTCGGCAATAAGGGTGAGGGCTTCGCTTTTACGTGACATTTCCTTATTCAACAAATAGAGTGCTTTTTCAGCCGATTTTTGTTCAGCCATATTCTGCTGTAACCGGGACGCCATGCGGTTGAAGGCAATCGCCATATCAGCAATCTCGTCCGTTCTGTTAACAGGCACTCTTACATTCAGGTTACCTTCTCCCAATTTCTCTGCAGCATGGCTGAGACCCCTCAACGGCTGAATAAGATATTCCGAGAAAAGATAGGCAATTATGGCAGTTATAAAAACAATAGCACCAAGAATGATCAGGAGAACGTAAAAATTCTTCTGTAATGCCGCATTGGTTTCAAAGGTAACCTTTCCCATTTCGTGGACAAATATATCCAGCAACTGTCTTTCTCTTTGTTCCATAATTTTGATTGTGTTGTTAAGGGTTTTCGTGGCGGATACAGCTGCCTTGCCTGTCGCAACGATCCTCGTGACAAGGTCGCCATCTATCTGCTCCTCAGGTTCATACAGGGAAAGTTTCTCTTGTTCTGTGGCAAGACCCGTCGCTGTGTCAGAGGCGGGCGCAGCGGCATAGGCTAATACATGTGACAAATAGGTCGTGGCAAGAGAGAGAGGCGGTGCGGTTTCAAGAAGGTTTATTTTCTGCTGTAATTGTGGAATTTTTTTCATCAGAGCGATTTTAATCTGACGGTCTGATATGGCTTTCTGGCTCAATAGTATCAATTCCTGATGAAGATAATCTATCTTTGAGATGAACTGTATATTCTCCTGATGAGCAGACTGGTTTTTTATAAAGTCGGCTTTAAGATTTTCCATTTCAGAGATCAGGACATCAAACTCCGATTTCTCATATTGGCCTGGATTCAGCAATATCACCTTGTACTTCTGCATCATTTGCAAAGTGAGACGCTGCAAATCACCAAGCAGACGCTCTTCCGGTAAGACGCGTTGTGAAATATCTGTAACCATTGTTTTGAACACGACAATTGCAGCTGTTGAGCTAATGAAAGTGACCAATAAGAGGGCAGAAACCAGTATAGTTTTTATTCTCAAGTTACGAGCAGGTCTCATCTGACTTTTCCTGACTGAACGCGGATGCGAACATTTAATCTTTCGGTGAAAAATTTAGGGCAGAAAATTCAAAATTAGCAGTGCAATAAAAATCGCTAGTATCGGTAAAAACCAAAATACCCAGGTTAGTGTATTAACCCGGCGGCCTAAGAGTAAAGTTCTGAAGTATTAGAAACTCCGTGGATGGAGAGAGGCCTAAGGAAGATGTATTATTAATATTAGAATGAACTTAACAATAAAATAACCATATGTCAAAATTTATAAGTGTAAAAAGCAACAAAGGGGGCACTAATATCAACTGGAGGACGTATTCAACATCACCTTGTCCCGGACCAGTGTATGATCATGGCAATATGCGCATAATTTATAGTTAGGAACTATCATGTGTCCGTTTGTTTCTCCTGTGTTCCCTTTTGCCATAACACCAGTGTCAAAATCAGTGCTGTATACTAAACAAGCCATTAATAATGCCGCTGCATATTTGGGGAATTGTTTGAGGATTTTTTCATAAAAAGGGACGGTCTCTGGTGCTTTAAAGCCTGCTACCCAAATATCACGATCAATCAAGCCTATTTCTACGGGCACTCCCGCCATCTTGGCCAATCTCACCATTACAGATAGTTCAGGAACAACAGGGCGTTCAGGATGCCGCCATAAGCCAACGCTTGATACCTTTAGTTCAATTGCGAGTTTTCTATCTGATTTAATATTATTAAGCTGTTTTGCTTGGTTCATATACCAGTTTAGATCACGTCTCATTTTAATTTCCTTTTCTACGTATGTACGTAACATTACGACATTGTATTATATTATATGTTAAACGACACTTAACGTTTTATAGTTGACTTCCTGAACTACATATGAATATAAGATTAAGTGTTAAATGACGCTTAACATTATTCCTCCCTTGGGGCCTCTGTCCGGCCGGACATGCCCCGCACTTTTAGGGAGACAACAAAAGGGAAGATCATGGCTAAAGTAAAATTCTCCATAGACTTTGAATTTGATGAAGAGGAAAAAACATTTCATGTTTTTATTCCTTCTGCACCCGAAGGGATTTCTTGGAATGAGGAAGATATTCATGAAGCTTGTTCCAAGGCAATGACTGATTTTCCAGATGCACAGGATTGGGAGTTTTCGCTGTTTATTGATTTGGGAGATGAAGCATGACCCGGATTTTTTGGATTACTTATGCGGCGTTGATTATTGCGGTTCTGATATTCGTTTCCGGCTGCTCCACCAAATTCAATGAATGCCCGGAAATCCCCCAGTATCACGGCTGCTTTTACAAGGATTACCCGGAGTATCTGCCATGAGTAAGAAATACTGGCGGGATACCGTAGTAAAGCTTAAGGATCGTGACTGCAAAGCTAAAACCCTTACCAAAATAAGAGTGTTGTTAAATTCAGAAGCGGCAAAAACATACGATGGCTCACTTTCTGGCCCGCTTGGACACCCTAATGTTGAGAGCCTCTTTTTGCAGGTGAAAGAGATGGTGACGGAATGACCTTAACAATGTTGATACTCGGCACTCTCGGCGTGATCCTGTCCATTCTTGGGATCATGGACATTATCAAAGAATTTACGTGCTTTTGCCGTCCCGGGGTGGTGCCCGTGGCGGTTTTTCAGAGGGAAGGGGCCGGGGCCGCGCGCTCCGGCCTTGACCTTGAAATCTCAAAATTTCGCCTTCCCTTTGAAAACAAAACACCCGGCCTTAAGGCCGAACACCACATCACCACAATTCGATAATTTTAAGGAAACAAAACAATGTCAAAAGTAGGTAACGTTACATTTCAGTCAAAAGATTATGCTGAGGGCATCATTCGCACGCGCACCATGGCGCTGAACATCCGGGTCTATACCGCAGGAAGTAAGGTGTCAGATAATCACCCTGACTATGACGTGAAAGAACTCTTGTCAGATGGGTCTGAGGTGCCGATTGGGAGCGCTTGGATCAACACGGCAACGACTGGGCAAAATATCGGGAGTAAGTATATCTCCATGTCATTAGATGACCCAAGCTTCCCCATGCCCCTCAACGTAACTCTTTTTGCTACGGCAGAAAATGAGCATGATGTTGTCTGGAACCGGCCACGGGAGAAAGCGGCATGAATAACGAATATATCCCTTTGCCGCGCACTTGGTGCGGTCCCCTGATGAAAAACATTACACCTTCTATTCGGGCCTCAGGCTGCGCGACAACCAAGACGATCAATTTATATCTTGAAATTGATACGCATTCGGTTTGTGCGCCCTTCGTGCAACGCATTGGTGTTACGGATGAGCAAATTTCAAGTCTTATCTGTCAACTTGAAGCCGCGCGGACTGATGTTAAAAACGGGGAACAAGCCGCCGCATGAGTGAAGTAGCTGCCCATTACAAAAGCAAAATCTCCGGTCAAAATCTGATCGGGGATTTAAATTTTGGTTTTAGCGTTGGTCGGCTTAAAGGGGCTTCCCGCCTGAGCATGGTGACGGTTCCGGAACTATGGCGGGACACTATCGGCTATGAAATCTCCCAAGACGACTGGTCCAAATCAGAAGCCCAGGGCAATACTTTAAAATCTCAATCTGAAGCGATTGCACAGCGGCTTGAAGGGCAGGGGATCAAGGCCAAGATCGAAGGACAGACGTCTACTATTGGTATTTGCACGGGCGTTGTTGAGAAGGTAATTTCTTATCGCAATACAAACATCATTCCTGTCATGCAGTCTAAAAACATTCATGATATCTCCCGTCACGTAAAATACTTCGCCGACAACGCTAATAAAAATCAACTTCGGATGCTGGTCATCTCTAACGGATGGGTTCCGTTGAACGAGTATCGGGAAGCCCACAAGACGTTTACCCGCCTGATTTCAAAATTCGGGTCACATGAGAAGGTCAAAGAGGCTGGCGTTGAGCTGGTCTATTACAATATTGAAAACACGATCAAGCGGGAAGGGGATGAGCCTCAGCTGAATATGCATTCCCATGTGCTGATCAAAGCGACAAAGAAACTCGGGCCTCAAAAGTGGCTGGCTTTTATGAAGTGGTGCGCGTCACAATTCCCTAAAGGCTACCTGCATGACAGCAAAATCAAAAACGTACAGGAATGCGTGAAGTATGTTTTCAAGCCCTCTGAATTTAACGCACTGACCGATCCAGAGCTTGCCGAATTGTTTCACCAGACATTCCGCCTGAAATTCTTTCATCCGCTCGGAGAAATCCGGGCTTTCCGCAAAGAATTGAACGACAATAAAATGAAGCTGGTGAAATTGCCGCCTAAGGGACTCACGGAGGCCACCACAGAGGCGGAAACGGATTGGCAGTGGCGTGTTATAGAAAAAGCGAAACCGGGCACTAGGGCGCGCTCTGACGAGTCTGGCGGGGACGTTGATAACGTTCTCATGGCGATAACGAACCCGTCACCTAAATTTAGCAATCAATTCGAGCCGTGTTTGGTCGTTCATAATTTTGATGGCGACATAGATCGTCTTGTGGAGCGGGAAGGTATTAAAGACTTGATCGGCAAGGCCCGTGACATTTGGGCGCGCCGTACGGCCTCTATGAGGCACACAACTACGACAACTGTCCGGCAGTCGAGAAAGAAAACTCGCAAAAAATCCGGCCACAGACGGCAAGGGGAACTTTTACCAAATATCACCCCGACCTACCCACAAAACCCGATAGCCCCCGCGCTGAATTAACAGGAGATTTTTCGAATGACCGTTACCAATGAAGTCATCGGCCACACTCAATGCCCGGATTGTAAAGCAAAAGTTGAACGCCGGATAAATAAAAACCGAAAAGTCTACTGGCACTGCGATGGTCGGGCCGATGATCCGCAGTGCAACGCCGCGTTTAAACATGGTGCGGCCATGTCGAGACGCTTGATTGCCGCCGCCGCAAAACCTCAACCCTCAAACGACAACGAACCACAGGAGACTATTGAACATGAAGAAGACAACACCGCCAGCAAACGACAATCTGGAAATTCAGGACGCGCCGGAATTGGATGTTTCTGAGGCTGACATTCTCGAAGAAATGAACTGGGACAATTCGACGGATCATCTTGACGAGATCACGCCGGAACCCGCCGCCGAGGATATGCCAGAATATGACAAAATATCGGGGCTTGATAAATCCGAGATATTTTCAAAGGAGGAGTTTTTCTCCGATTTTTTCTGTCAGAATTTGGTGCTTGCCGAACATCTCACGGGTCTGGTGGGCGTTTCTGTGGTCGTGTCCGATGGTAAACCGGAAGCCGGCGCGCGCGAAACGTCTGATTTGCTCTATGAACAATGCCAGAAATTCCGCTTCCTGCAATGGGCGATCAAACGAGACGCGGCATGGGTAACGAATGTTCTTCCCGTCGTGATTTTTGTTAAGGGCAAGGCCGATATCGTCGGAATGCAGCTTGCTGCGCGCCGGGAAGCGGTAAAACGGGCGTCACAGCAACCACAGGCGGCGAATGACAACAACGCGCCTATGGAAGAAGCCGTATGAGCCAGCCGGTTCGGATCGGCATCTATGGCGCGTCAGGGTCGGGCAAGTCAACACTTGCCCGATTCCTGATCAAGTCCGAAAAGCGCCTTGTGGTTTTTGATCCTGCTTTAGATTGGTCAAAGGAATTTTCCAAAAAGCGTGGATGGGAGGTCTGTCACACCATTGCCGCCGTTCGGGCGGCGCTCAAAAAGAAATGGAAGACCAGCTTTAAAATCATATTTGTGCCTGAAGGTGGTAACGAGATAGAAGATTTAAATGAATTATCCCGCCTGATCTTGCAAGCGCAAAGTAAATATTTTGCAGGCGAAAAAAATCAACCTCAGATCACATTCGTGATTGATGAGATGAACACTTGCTTTCCTGTTTCTGGATTGAAGGCCAATTTTAAACAGTTTGGCAATATCTGTTCTCGGGGCCGTCACTATGGGATTAATACGTACGGTCTGACACAGCGCATTGCAGAAGTTCATACCAAATGGCGCGGCAACTGTTCGGCTATGTACATATTGCGGTTGGCCTCTGCGCGCGATCGCGACACGGTGCAGGGTGAAATCGGCCGCGAATATAAAAACACCATTATGTCATTGCGAAACTTCGACTATTTGCTGTTTGAACAAGCCAGCGTGGTGCAGGGGCGCGTGCCGAAACCAAAATAATTAAAAATCGTGAATTTTCTTACGTACATATAGGTACGTACGTAGGAAATCAGCCATTTGCCACCATCATTAAAATCATGCGTAATAGGTCTACAGGGTAACTTGTGGACCTATTTTTATGAAACTGAATATGAACAATTTTTACACAACTGTACTGGCCGGGCTGACGCTTTACGTCATACAAAAGTGGTTAAGAGAAAGAGAGAAAAATGAACAACCAGATTAAGGGCGTCCTGTTTACTGTCGCCGCTATCATTGCTGCCGGGCTTCTCCTGCAATATGGCAAAGACTTGCCGCTCATCAAAGATGCGCACGAAGGTTTCGGCGGTTAATTTTAACGTTTAATTTTAACGTTTAATATAGAGAAAGGGCTCCTATGCCTCAAGCTATTCGAATTGTCGAACCGGTCATGAATTCTTTCAGCGGCGTTGTCTCTGGCGGTCGTGCGGTTCTGGATGTCGATGTCATCGGCACCTATTACGGCAACATTTTACATCATTCTTTCGGCGCGGTTCCTGTCCCTGCCACCAAGGCCAATTATATCACCAATGTGAAAAAAATTGAAGTTTATCTAGGTGGGACGGTTCAGATGGAATTGACGCCCGCTGAGATTATTTCAATGAATGAAGAAAAAGGCATTCCATGGAAAGACGGCATTTTACCGCTGTTTTTCTCGCAGCCTGACAGCTTGACAGCTATCGGCGAGGACGGGACCAGTTGGGGCATGGCGGATATCAACAATTTCCAAATTGTCGTAACCTTCAATGCCGTAACCAGCCCTCTATTGTCGGCGTCGCGTATCTGGAGAAATGCCAATATCACGAACGGCGAAATCATCACAACGGACCGTGTCACGGTCAACTGTGCGGGGCTGGCTAAAAAAGTGGTCAATATCGAGTTTGAACTGGGCCGCGTGTTCAATGCGATTTACGCCTTCAGTGATAAAATACTTGGCGTGAAGGCCTATGTTGGACAGGAAAAAATATGTGACGCGTCAAAGGACACGCTTGATTTCCTCCGTGAAACCGCTGGTTATTCTCCTCAAGCGGATATTTTCGTTCTTTCCGGCAAGCAATTGACCGCACGTTACACAGACGTGATCAATGGCCGAAATCCGATTGACCCCAACAAACCCCATAAACTGCGTCTCGAGTTTGAGTATGACGCCGGGGTGGTGGATCACGACTTGATCATTGAGCAGGTCGGTATCAGAAAGGCTTAATCATGGCTGAAGAAGCAAGCGTTGAAAGCTATAGCGCCGGGGGTTTTTTTGGTGATCTGGTAAATGCTGCGGGAAACCTTGGCAGCAAATACCTAGACTTCAAATGGTCATCTAATCAACTGGATGAAGAGCGGCGACTGGCGGCGCAGTATAACGCCGCTGTCACCAATCAGGCAATCGCGGACACTCCACGGGCAGAAAGTCAAAATTCTGATCTGGTGAAATATGGCCTGTTTGCCTTTGCGGGACTGGCGGCGCTATTGGTCATCCTCAAGGTGGCTAAATAGTGGTTGCCCCCATACCTAAACTCAGTGTTTCGGGCGGCGATGCGGGACCGTCCGAAGCAAGAGGTCAAAATAGCTTTTCATTCAACACGGGTGCTTTCGGAACTGAGCCAGCAAGCAATAAACTTATTGGTCTCATTCTTCCGGTTGGTGCTCTGGCGGCGGCGGGTTTTATCATATGGCGGCTATTGAAATAAAAAATATCGGCGCGCTGGATGACAGGGCAAAATCAGATTTCAAAGATTTCTCCCATAACGGTGTGCCCGGTTTTTATCGTCGGGAAGTGCGCGCCGGGCGCTTGTCTGTTTTTTCCGTCCTGATCGACGGCTTGCGGGTCGGCTCACTGGCTTTAAGGCGTGAGGTTCAACCTCATGGCTCTGAGATGGTTATCGTCGCCGGTGGCGGCTCTTATCGCGGTCAACGGCTGGTTCCCTTGATGCTTGAATTTCTGGAAGGCTTGGCGGGGCGGAACGGGGAACAGTCTGTACGTTTCCACACAAAGCGTGAACCGCTGGCGCTGGTTGCACAGGGGCGCGGATACATTGAAATTGATGACGGCGATCCCGACGAAATCACTATGCGGAAGGTCTTGTAATGGGCGGTAAATCATCTAGCAGTAACAGCACGTCGACCGGGCAATATGATAACCGCGTCATTAACGAAAATGACTATGAAATTGATAATTCCGTCCGCAATGATTTCGATTATCGGCAGGATATTGATAATTCGGTCCGTAATGAGTTCGACTATAAAATTGATAACTCAGTCCGCAATGATATCGACTATGAAATTGATAGCTCAACCCGGAACGACATTGATTATGAGATTGACAGCTCAACCCGGAATGATCTGGGAGATGGTGCCATTCAGGCGGGTGGAAATGTCTCTGTGACCTCTGTTGATGCGGGCATCGTTGAGGATGCTTTTAATTTCGCGGAAAATATCGCTGGGGAAAGTATCTCCGCCTCAAGTTCCGCCCTATCTCAGGCGTTCAATTCCACGGCGGGCGGTGTCATTGATGCGGGGAAAGACCTCTTAAAATATAGCGGCATTGGCTTGGCCGCTCTGCTTTTAATTATGGCTTATATAAACAGGAACAAATAAAATGTTACATGAAGGCACACTACAGCCGGGCGAGTGGCGAACAATTGGTGTCGGGGCTCACAGCCAGATTTTTATAATGGAATGTGACCTCGAATATATTGAGGTGAAGTTTAAAAATTTATCTAAATTCCGCATGTACCGGGGCGTCCCCGCGAAATATAATTTTGATAATGTTGATATTTCAAATCCTCATTCCACGCCTATTGACTATAAGATATACACCGCCCCGGCTGGAATGGAGTTTCAAGAAGGTAGGAGTATCGAAACAGGCACTTCAATTATCGGAACAGTTGGAACAGTTGGGCGTCCGTTATCTGATGAGGGGGGGAGTGTTGCGTCGATTGGATCTGTAAATTTAGAGTTAGAGCGGACAGGCGTGTATACGGAGGTCGTCGTTTCTAAAGCTGCAAATACAAATGGTATCTTTTTAAGAACCGCACTCATTCAACAGTCTGTCTCTGGAAATATCAATATTTTGTCAGACCGCGCCGCTGGTGGATCAACAATTTTATTGTTATCCCAGCTCGCAGGCGATGCGTTGCGGCTCAGTCGTGAAATTTTTATCCCCTCGGGCAATGGTCTTACTCTTTATTTCGGGGGGGGCGCAACCGCGTATATTAACGTGTCATATGATGTTCTATAGCGTCAAAAATATTTTACTCATAGCCGTTGTCGGCGCAGGCGTTGGAAGGTATTTCTATATGAAAAACACGATTGATCTTATGGCCCGGACCATGTGGGGCGAGGGGCGCAACCAAGGAAAAGCCGGAATGCTTGCCATTGGCAACGTGATTAAAAACCGGGCGGATCGGGGCGGCTGGTTTGGTCGGTCGGTGGTCGATGTGATCACCAAGGATATGCAATTTTCAGCTTGGAATATTGGCGACCCGAACCGGGCTAAAATGATGGCCGTGACGGATAAAGACCCACAGTTTGCGGAAGCTTTGCGATTGGCCAATCAGATCATGACGGGGAAGGTCGCCGATAACACGGGCGGCGCGGATCATTATCACACGGCGGCAATTTTGCCATATTGGGCGAGTGACATGCCCAAAACCGCCATTGTCGGCGATCACATTTTTTACAGGAGTGCATAATATGCCTTTATTGTTGGTTGGTGGCATTGCGTCACTTTTGGGCTTTGGCGGCGGCTGGTTCGCGGCTGACGGGACGAAATCACTCATTCGGGTGGTCATGGTCGGCGGTGTGGCCTATTGGCTGCTAGCGACACCTTCCGGCAAGTCTATGCTGAAGAAGGTAACCGGCTAATGGATCAAATGCTATTATCAATTCTGTCAGGTGGAGCTGACTTTGCGACATACGGAATTTTATTCCTGTTCTGGCGCACAGATAAGCGGCTGACCGCCTTGGAGCACCACACAAGGATACACAAGGCATGTTAGGGCTTGATAAAATTCTCGGTGGTATTTTCGGCGTCATTGACAAGGTGGTACCAGACAAAGACCTTGCACAGAAAATCAAGTTCGATGTCCAGTCTCAGGCGCATTCTGGCGAGATGAAAGAGCTTGACGCCGCCATGAAAATCATTGTCGCGGAAGCCCAGGGCGGCGCATGGCTGCAACGCTCATGGCGCCCCGTGACAATGTTAACCTTCACCGGCCTGATTGTCGCTAAGTGGCTTGGTGTGACGGCTCCGGGGATCACAGAGCAAATTGAACTTGAACTTTTCGCAATCATTAAAATTGGCCTTGGTGGGTATGTCTTTGGACGTTCCGCCGAAAAGGTCGCAACCGCATGGAAGGCAAAATAAATGGCACGACTGAGACGACACAAATTTATTCGAGAAGAAAAACAGGAAGCCACCAAGACTGTCCGCAAACGTGGCGCTGATGGCAAGTTTATCAAAGAAGAGGAGAATACCGATGTACAAGCCTAAATCATGGCCCCACGCCCTTATTGCCGCCGTTGTGATGGCGATTTTCTATTACATCGTGCCGCCCTTGCCGGTGGTCATTTATGCGGCTTTGCTGCCGGTGGTCTATTATTATGGCCGTGAGGTCCGGGATGCTGAAATGGGCTTAGGGATCACCAGCCTAAGCTTTATTGCGCCGCTTTTGCCGTGGAGGTGGAAAGACCCGGATAATCGGTGGGATTTATACGCGCCGGTGATCACCGTTCTTGTGTTCGGCATTTATCTGACGTACTGGAAAATTGGGTTAATTTACGCGCAATAAAATAAGGAGATCCTCGCGGATTTTTGTAATTATCTTGCGTAGGTAAAATTGAAAAGGGTGTCCTTCAGGGCGCTCTTTTTTTATGTTCGCGGATAATTCTCTGAACTTGGCGCTTTGACAGCTCCGACAAATCGGCAATTTCTTGATCTGGCAATCCTTCATTGTACATTTCCCAAACCTGCCTATCTCGCACCTGAAAAGCATCTTTTTCGAGTTGCTTGATATGCCTTAACCAGTATGAATAAATGGTTGTTTGCGGCGCGCCTGTGGTGGTCTTGAGGTGAGATACGGCTTCTTCAAAACTCATGCCCACGTTGAGGCATTCCTGCACCTGTACAGGCAATTGTTTGAGTTTGAATATATTCTTTTTGCTTTCCGCTGTTATAGCTTTTTGATGTAAAAATGTCTGATGAACTTCATGTAATTCACCTGCAATTTTTTCAAATAATTCTGCTACGGATTTTGCGGCCTCAGGTGGAATTTTATTTACCTGAGAAAAAAGTTCCCGGCCTGAATGTTCAAAATTTCTGAACGGCAGGCCGGGAATATCTGGATCAATTCTACTCAATTGTTACTCCCCAAAACACAGGTTATTTTAGTGTTGGGGAGCATAGGGATCAACCGTAAATAGAACGTAAACCGAACAACTTGCCGGGGGAGAGTAAGTTAATAAGGCTTTTATACAAACGAGATAGAGAGTTCCGGAGTGCGCATAATTTATATTATGGAAAATTATTAGCGGGCTTGGTGCGCGCATACGTTCCGCTATTCATGGTTTATTTACACCTGTATACTATCCAATATAATTTTATGGGGGAAAGTTATGCGTACTCTCTTGAATACATTAAACCATTTGCCGGCCCGAGACTTACGTCAGTTAACTAAACTAATCAATAACCTTGCGCAGTCAGTCGAAAGGCTGGCCGTTGATGCCGAACAACGTGAAGTGCAAGTAAAAAAGACGGAGCAACGAGATTTGCGAAAATCCGAAAAACTAATGCTCCAAAAATTAAAACTTCAACGCGCTATCATGACACGATATCAGGCTGGTTACAGTATTGAACATATCGCAACTGTTCTTGATTATCACCCCAAAACCATAGCCCGGTATATCCGTAAATTTCAGACTGATCTCACCATTTTAAAAGAGATTGATCATAATGTGACCCGGCGCAAGATTGAATTGGCAAAAGGTATGCTGAAGCGTGGAGATCGGCGGGATCAGGTTATTCGGAAACTGCACATTTCTGGCTATTACGTCCCCCTGAACCCCGCAGCATAAAAAAAGAGCGTCCTAAAGGACACCCTTTTCAATTTTACCTACGCAAGATAATTACAAAAATCCGCGAGGATCTCCTTATTTTATTGCGCGTAAATTAACCCAATTTTCCAGTATGTCAGATAAAAACCGAACACAAGGACGGTGATCACCGGCGCGTATAAATCCCAGCGATTATCCGGGTCTTTCCACTTCCACGGCAAAAGCGGCGCAATAAAGCTTAGGCTGGTGATCCCCAAGCCCATTTCAGCGTCCCGGACCTCGCGGCCATAATAGTAGACCACCGGCAGCAAAGCCGCATAAATGACCACCGGCAAGGGCGGCACGATGTAATAGAAAATCGCCATCACAACGGCGGCAATAAGGGCGTGGGGCCATGATTTAGGCTTGTACATCGGTATTCTCCTCTTCTTTGATAAACTTGCCATCAGCGCCACGTTTGCGGACAGTCTTGGCGGCTTCCTGTTTCTCTTCTCGAATAAATTTCTGTCGTCTCAGTCGTGCCATTTATTTTGCCTTCCATGCGGTTGCGACCTTTTCGGCGGAACGTCCAAAGACATACCCACCAAGGCCAATTTTAATGATTGCGAAAAGTTCAAGTTCAATTTGCTCTGTGATCCCCGGAGCCGTCATGCCAAGCCACTTAGCGACAATCAGGCCGGTGAAGGTTAACATCGTCAAGGGACGCCATGAGCGTTGCAGCCATGCGCCGCCCTGGGCTTCCGCGACGATGATTTTCATGGCGGCGTCAAGCTCTTTCATCTCGCCAGAATGCGCCTGAGACTGGACATCGAACTTGATTTTCTGTGCAAGGTCTTTGTCTGGTACCACCTTGTCAATGACGCCGAAAATACCACCGAGAATTTTATCAAGCCCTAACATGCCTTGTGTATCCTTGTGTGGTGCTCCAAGGCGGTCAGCCGCTTATCTGTGCGCCAGAACAGGAATAAAATTCCGTATGTCGCAAAGTCAGCTCCACCTGACAGAATTGATAATAGCATTTGATCCATTAGCCGGTTACCTTCTTCAGCATAGACTTGCCGGAAGGTGTCGCTAGCAGCCAATAGGCCACACCGCCGACCATGACCACCCGAATGAGTGATTTCGTCCCGTCAGCCGCGAACCAGCCGCCGCCAAAGCCCAAAAGTGACGCAATGCCACCAACCAACAATAAAGGCATATTATGCACTCCTGTAAAAAATGTGATCGCCGACAATGGCGGTTTTGGGCATGTCACTCGCCCAATATGGCAAAATTGCCGCCGTGTGATAATGATCCGCGCCGCCCGTGTTATCGGCGACCTTCCCCGTCATGATCTGATTGGCCAATCGCAAAGCTTCCGCAAACTGTGGGTCTTTATCCGTCACGGCCATCATTTTAGCCCGGTTCGGGTCGCCAATATTCCAAGCTGAAAATTGCATATCCTTGGTGATCACATCGACCACCGACCGACCAAACCAGCCGCCCCGATCCGCCCGGTTTTTAATCACGTTGCCAATGGCAAGCATTCCGGCTTTTCCTTGGTTGCGCCCCTCGCCCCACATGGTCCGGGCCATAAGATCAATCGTGTTTTTCATATAGAAATACCTTCCAACGCCTGCGCCGACAACGGCTATGAGTAAAATATTTTTGACGCTATAGAACATCATATGACACGTTAATATACGCGGTTGCGCCCCCCCCGAAATAAAGAGTAAGACCATTGCCCGAGGGGATAAAAATTTCACGACTGAGCCGCAACGCATCGCCTGCGAGCTGGGATAACAATAAAATTGTTGATCCACCAGCGGCGCGGTCTGACAAAATATTGATATTTCCAGAGACAGACTGTTGAATGAGTGCGGTTCTTAAAAAGATACCATTTGTATTTGCAGCTTTAGAAACGACGACCTCCGTATACACGCCTGTCCGCTCTAACTCTAAATTTACAGATCCAATCGACGCAACACTCCCCCCCTCATCAGATAACGGACGCCCAACTGTTCCAACTGTTCCGATAATTGAAGTGCCTGTTTCGATACTCCTACCTTCTTGAAACTCCATTCCAGCCGGGGCGGTGTATATCTTATAGTCAATAGGCGTGGAATGAGGATTTGAAATATCAACATTATCAAAATTATATTTCGCGGGGACGCCCCGGTACATGCGGAATTTAGATAAATTTTTAAACTTCACCTCAATATATTCGAGGTCACATTCCATTATAAAAATCTGGCTGTGAGCCCCGGCACCAATTGTTCGCCACTCGCCCGGCTGTAGTGTGCCTTCATGTAACATTTTATTTGTTCCTGTTTATATAAGTCATGATTAAAAGCAGTGCGGCCAAGCCAATGCCGCCATATTTCAGGAGGTCTTTCCCCGCATCAATGACACCGCCCGCCGTGGAATTGAACGCCTGAGACAAGGCCGAGCTTGAGGCGGAGATACTTTCCCCAGCGATATTTTCTGCAAAGTTAAAAGCATCCTCAACGACGCCCGCATCAACAGAAGTCACCGAGACATTTCCGCCCGCCTGAATGGCACCATCCCCCAGATCATTCCGGGTTGAGCTATCAATTTCATAGTCGATGTCATTACGGACTGAGTTATCAATTTCATAGTCGAACTCATTCCGGACTGAGTTGTCAATTTCATAGTCGAACTCATTCCGGACTGAGTTGTCAATCTCATAATCATTTTCATTGATGACACGGTTGTCATATTGACCGGACGTTGTGCTGTTACGGCTGGATGATTTACCGCCCATTATTACAAGACCTTCCTCATGGTGATTTCGTCGGGATCGCCGTCATCAATTTCAATGTAACCGCGCCCCTGTGCAACCAGCGCCAGCGGTTCACGCTTTGTGTGGAAACGTACAGACTGTTCCCCGTTCCGCCCCGCCAAGCCCTCCAGAAATTCAAGCATCAAAGGAACCAGCCGTTGACCGGTATAAGAGCCGCCACCAGCCACAATTACCATCTCAGAGCCATGTGGTTGAACCTCGCGCCTTAAAGCCAGTGAGCCGACCCGCAAGCCGTCGATCAGAACTGAAAAAACAGATAAGCGCCCAGCCACGACTTCACGGCGATAAAAGCTGGCTGTGCCGTTATGGGAGAAATCCTTAAAATCAGATTTTGCCCGCTCGTCCAGGGCACCGATATTTTTTATTTCAATAGCCGCCATATGATAAAACCCGCCGCCGCCAGAGCGCCAACTGGAAGAATGAGGCCAATAAGTTTATTGCTTGCTGGCTCAGTTCCGAAAGCACCCGTGTTGAATGAAAAGCTATTATGCCCCCGCGCCTCGGACGGCCCCGCAGTGCCGCCCGCAACGTTTAGAGGTGGTAAAGAGGCAACCATTATTTGATTGCCTTTACCATGATCAAGAGAGCCGCAAACCCGGCAAAGGCAAACAGGCCATATTTCACCAGATCAGAATTTTGACTTTCAGGCCGTGGTGTGTCCGCGATTGCCTGATTGGTGACAGCGGCGTTATACTGTGCCGCCAGTCGCCGCTCTTCATCCAGTTGATTAGATGACCATTTGAAGTCTAGGTATTTGCTGCCAAGGTTTCCCGCAGCATTTACCAGATCACCAAAAAAACCCCCGGCGCTATAGCTTTCAACGCTTGCTTCTTCAGCCATGATTAAGCCTTTCTGATACCGACCTGCTCAATGATCAAGTCGTGATCCACCACCCCGGCGTCATACTCAAACTCGAGACGCAGTTTATGGGGTTTGTTGGGGTCAATCGGATTTCGGCCATTGATCACGTCTGTGTAACGCGCGGTCAACTGCTTACCGGACATGACGAAGATATCAGACTGAGGCGCATAGCCCGCGGTTTCACGGAGGAAATCAAGCGTGTCCTTTGACGCGTCACAGATTTTCTCCTGTCCAACATAGGCCTTCACACCGAGAATTTTATCACTGAAGGCGTAAATCGCATTGAACACGCGCCCCAGTTCAAACTCGATATTGACCACTTTTTTAGCCAGACCGGCACAGTTGACCGTGACACGGTCCGTTGTGATGATTTCACCGTTGGTGATGTTGGCATTTCTCCAGATACGAGACGCCGACAACAAAGGGCTAACCACGGCATTAAAGGTTACAACAATCTGGAAATTGTTGATATCCGCCATGCCCCAGCTGGTCCCGTCCTCGCCGATAGCCGTCAGGCTGTCCGGCTGTGCGAAAAACAGCGGCAAAATGCCGTCTTTCCATGGGATGCCTTTTTCTTCATTCATTGAAATAATCTCGGTGGGCGTTAGTTCCATTTGAACCGTTCCACCTAGATAAACTTCAACTTTTTTCACATTGGTGATATAATTGGCCTTGGTGGCGGGGACCGGAACCGCGCCGAAAGAATGATGCAAAATGTTGCCGTAGTAGGTGCCGATTACATCAACGTCCAAAACCGCACGACCACCAGAGACAACGCCGCTGAAGGAATTCATGACCGGTTCGACAATTCGAATAGCTTGGGGCATATTAACCCTTTCTCTTCACGTTAAAATTAGCCGCCAAAACCTTGGTGCGCATCTTTGATGATCGGCATGTCTTTGCCATATTGCAGGAGAACCCCGGCAGCAATGATAGCGGCGACAGTAAACAGGACGCCCTTAATCTGGTTGTTCATTTTTCTCTCTTTCTCTTAACCACTTTTGTATGACGTAAAGCGTCAGCCCGGCCAGTACAGTCGTGTAAAAATTGTTCATATTCAGTTTCATAAAAATAGGTCCACAAGTTACCCTGTAGACCTATTACGCATGATTTTAATGATGGTGGCAAATGGCTGATTTCCTACGTACGTACATGTAGGTACGTAAGAAAATTCACGATTTTAAATTATTTTGGTTTCGGTACCCTGCCCTGCACCACGCTGGCTTGTTCAAACAGCAAAAAGTCGAAGTTTTGCAATGACATAATGGTGTTTTTATATTCCCGCCCGATTTCACCCTGCACCGTGTCGCGATCCCGCGCAGAGGCCAGCCGCAATATGTACATAGCCGAACAGTTGCCGCGCCATTTGGTGTGAACCTCTGCAATGCGTTGCGTCAGGCCGTACGTATTAATCCCATAGTGACGGCCCCGAGAGCACACATTGCCGAACTGTTTAAAATTGGATTTCAATCCAGAAACGGGGAAACAAGTATTCATCTCATCGACGACGAAAGTAATCTGCGGATGATTTTTGACGCCCTTAAAATAAATGCCCTGGGCTTGCAGGATCAGACCAGACAACTTGTCTAAATCTTCGATCTCGTTACCGCCTTCAGGCACAAATATGATTTTAAAGCTGGTCTTCCATTTCTTTTTGAGCGCCGCCCGAACGGCGGCAATGGTGTGACAGACCTCCCATCCACGCTTTTTGGAAAATTCCTTTGACCAGTCTAAAGCAGGATCAAAAACCACAAGGCGCTTTTCGGACTTGATCAGGTGTCGGGCAAGTGTTGACTTGCCCGACCCTGACGCGCCATAGATGCCTATCCGAACCGGCTGGCTCATACGGCCTCTTCCATAGGCGCGTTGTTGTCATTCGCCGCCTGTGGTTGCTGTGACGCCCGTTTTGCCGCTTCCCGGCGCGCCGTAAGCTGCATTCCGACGATATCGGCCTTGCCCTTAACGAAAATCACGACGGGAAGAACATTTGTTACCCATGCCGCGTCTCGTTTAATCGCCCATTGCAGGAAGCGGAATTTCTGGCACTGTTCATAGAGCAAATCAGACGTTTCGCGCGCACCGGTTTCCGGTTTACCATCTGACACGACCACAGAAACGCCCACCAAACCCGTGAGATGTTCTGCAAGCACCAGATTCTGACAGAAAAAATCGGAGAAAAACTCCTCCTTTGAAAATATCTCGGATTTATCAAGCCCCGATATTTTGTCATATTCTGGCATATCCTCGGCGGCGGGTTCCGGCGTGATCTCGTCAAGGTGATCTGTCGAATTGTCCCAGTTTATTTCTTCGAGAATGTCAGCCTCAGAAACATCCAATTCCGGCGCGTCCTGAATTTCCAGATTGTCGTTTGCTGGCGGTGTTGTCTTCTTCATGTTCAATAGTCTCCTGTGGTTCGTTGTCGTTTGAGGGTTGAGGTTTTGCGGCGGCGGCAATCAAGCGTCTCGACATGGCCGCACCATGTTTAAACGCGGCGTTGCACTGCGGATCATCGGCCCGACCATCGCAGTGCCAGTAGACTTTTCGGTTCTTATTGATCCGGCGTTCAACTTTAGCCTTGCAATCCGGGCATTGGGTGTGGCCGATGACTTCGTTTGTGACAGTCATTTTAATCCTTCCATGGTGTTGCAGAGTGAGGCATTTCCGTAAGGCGGGGCGGCCTTGCTGTCACTCGATTGAAAATTACTTTTCCGTCATTTGAAAACTGCGCATTCGTCTGATCTTCGTTAATGTGACCGGTGCCCAGCCAGACCGAAAGGCCATATTTCGCGAGCAGCCCCACCACACCGGCGCGGCCATGCTTGTAGGCTGCGTCCAGCAGATCAGGGCGTAAATTGTGGCGACAAACCGCCGCCCACGTGCCGCGATCCAGAGCGACGATCATCCGCATATTTAAATCTTCACTGAATGGCAATTCATCCTGTCCGGCGACTTTTTCCGGGCTAATCTCTGCTATTTTTTCGTCAAGAATTTCGGCAATCTCAAAGAAATCTTTTAAGCCGTGGGTCCATGTGATATGTCGCGCCCCTTTGAAGGCGGCGGCATACTCTGCGAACATAGCGGCGGCTTGACGATTGCCATAATAGGCCGCTTCCAGCAGTTCAAAAGGCGTTTTACCGCCCTTCCCTTGCTTGATATTGGCCTTTGATATCTCGCGATCCGCGCCCCATTTCATTTTTCCGGCCTTGCGATCCGCACCTTTGGTGAGATATTCAGAGGAATTTGTTGGCCGTAAATCGCAAGCGTCAGCATGGCAATATTGCCCGGTTAAAGCATAAATCTTTTTGTCCCATTGCTCGAAAATCTCAAGACGGGTTTCTTCCTGTTCATGTTCTGACAACTCGTTTTCGGTCAGAAGCAGGATATGTAAATGCGGATGCCACCCATTCGCGCCATGGGTGATTTCCAGCGCCCGGATCGTGCCGAAAATTTGGCGATCCTCTTTTATACTGCGCCAGGCACGCGTATTTTGCAGCTTGCGCCACGCCATCGCGACAGCGTCCTTCAAGGCGGCGCATTTATCGAATGGCGCATGTTTCATTGTGAGTGTCAGCATATAGACACCGCCCCGGCGCTCTTTTGTGCCATCAATCGCCGCCGCCACTTCAAGCCGCCGTTTATTGGAAATTTTTTCGGCGCATACGGGGCAATGCCAGATCGAGCCGCAAGTCTCCACGCCGTTGAACATAGCGCCGGTCGAACTGGCGGAAATTGTGACAATCGCCCCGATCCGGTGGCGACCGCATTTATAAACCCGTTCCCCGGTTAAAATTTGCCCGGCCACAGTGCGAAGCCGGTCCCTTTTTTGAGCGCCGTTTAGCTGTTCCAAATTATCCTTTAAAAACAAGGGCGGCAACTCTACTTGCGTACCTTTCAAGGGATTTGTCATTTTTGCCCCCATACCCCGGCAAAACCTAAAACCGTCAGAAACACCCCTAGAATGATCAAAGTCATTGCGCGGACTCCCCGTTGCCTAAATCAGGGACAAGAGTCCTGACGGTCATGTCTGCCCACTTCATGCGTGAATTTTTGGACTGGTTGGCAAGCAGTTCTTCGGAATGACTTCTTGCAAGTCCTGCGGCCAATGTGATTAGGGCCAGAATTTGTTGATCCCGGGGGATATTGTCGAATAGCGGATGTTCGCCGATGGCGACCTGCACAAGTTGAATACTGTGTTTAAGTTCTGGGCGCATTTAAAAACCCTTCGTACGTGTGTAGGAAGGGCGGAAAATACCGATCCCCATGAGAAAGGCCGGTGACTGGTCGAAGGGTGGCGACTGGGGGATTTTGTCGGCGTGAGGGAATAATCCTATACGTACGTCCTGCACCCCTTCCCGCATCAACATGCAGCCGTAAAAATAGCTGGCTTCGAGATATGCGGGCCATTGGCCTATGCTGAAATCATACATTTCCCAGAGGTGTTTAATTTTCGCCCAGACCACAAGCTGATTGTCAAAGCGAACATCACGCCGGGCGGCGCGTCTTAGAAGTTTTTCATTACAGGTGAGAATTGTAGGGTCAAGGGTCATTCCGTCACCATCTCCTTCACCTGCAAAAAGAGGCCCTCAACATTAGGGTGTCCAAGCGGGCCAGAAAGTGAGCCATCGTATGTTTTTGCCGCTTCTGAATTTAACAACACTCTTATTTTGGTAAGGGTTTTAGCTTTGCAGTCACGATCCTTAAGCTTTACTACGGTATCCCGCCAGTATTTCTTACTCATGGCAGATACTCCGGGTAATCCTTGTAAAAGCAGCCGTGATACTGGGGGATTTCCGGGCATTCATTGAATTTGGTGGAGCAGCCGGAAACGAATATCAGAACCGCAATAATCAACGCCGCATAAGTAATCCAAAAAATCCGGGTCATGCTTCATCTCCCAAATCAATAAACAGCGAAAACTCCCAATCCTGTGCATCTGGAAAATCAGTCATTGCCTTGGAACAAGCTTCATGAATATCTTCCTCATTCCAAGAAATCCCTTCGGGTGCAGAAGGAATAAAAACATGAAATGTTTTTTCCTCTTCATCAAATTCAAAGTCTATGGAGAATTTTACTTTAGCCATGATCTTCCCTTTTGTTGTCTCCCTAAAAGTGCGGGGCATGTCCGGCCGGACAGAGGCCCCAAGGGAGGAATATAAGTGCAAATTTACCAAAATGCTTCTCAGCAGTTAGCAGGATGCACCTTATTCACATTACATTAAGGGTGTCAAGATAATATTGCTTCTTGTCAGTTATCAGTAAGCTGATACTCTGTGTTCTTGATATTACGTACATACGTAGAAAGGTCTGGCTATGAAACAAGATATAAATTGGTATATGAACCGAGCTAAAGAGCTTCACGGATTGAAGTCAGATAGACAGCTTGCAACACGCCTGCATATGGCAAACGTTGCAAAATGGAGGCACCCAGATCGTCCAGACGTACCCTCCGTAGCGGCAATGATAAAGCTTGCAAGCCTTGCAAACGTCCCCGCTGATATGGCCTTGTTGCATAGAGATTTATGGGAAGCAGAATTTAAAACTCCGGAAGCTGTCCCGATATTTAAGAAACTATTAAAATCGCTCCCACAATATGCGGCGGGTGTAATTTTAGGCTGTAACCTGTCCCTTGGTAGCATCGATTTTGACGGCTCAGGATCGGCCTTTGCTGGTGAGAAAAACGGAGCGCAAGTGACGACACAATTTATATTATGGTAAATTATTGGATGGGATGGATATAAACGACATCATGCAACATGATAAAGGATGCCTGAGTAACAACGGCTTGGCACGTGATCACAAACAGTACCCCGGCCGCTCGTTATAAGATTTACGATATTTGTTTATTGTATAACGACACGCTCAATCACCACAGTGTCATTGATAAGTTGCTGACCGAACCAATCATCATCATCTTTGGCGCGGCTTCCTGTGGGTTGTTGTTGAATGGCGACAACGACGCCCATTCCCTTGATGACACGTCCAAAAGCGGCATAGCCTTCACGTTTGCCTTCTTCATAACGCGTTGACCCCGTATCAAGTCCGCTATTATCCCCTATGCAGATAAAGAACTCCGTTGTGGCTGTCCCCGGGTCCAGCCGCGCCATCGAGATCACTCCGTCAAGATGGGAAAGTCCGCTTTGTATCGTGGTTTCATGAGCGATGGGCTCTCTTTCCTGCTTTTGCTCATTCTTGCCGCCCTGAATAAGTGTCAGGATCTTGCGTTTTGCCGTCGGATTATTATCCAGACGCGACGCGCGATAAAACCGGCCACCTTCATAAAGGCCTGCTTTAACGTTTTGAATGAAATTATCGACAGTTACAGGGGCTTTTTCAGGGTATAGTTCAAGTGTTATATCGCCTTTATCCGTCTCTATAACGACGTTAATGGTACGGCCCTGCTCAGCAGAGGCCGTGAAAGGAACAATCAGGAACATCAGAGTCAGGAAGAACTTTATAAGTGAGTGCATTTTCTTATCCCATATTTCTATTTTGGTTTAATTCGGCTCTTCCTGTGTAGAGGTAAGCCCCACAGTCTTACGGTTAACCTTAACATACCATAAGGTAATAAAAAGCAGCAAGCCCACGATGCCAAATACCATCGCGTTCATGCTTTTCCAGCCAATGGTTTCCAGCATAAAGCCGGATGTCAACGTCGACGTGGCCGCCAGACTATAGACGACAAAGTCATTCAGGCCCTGAACCTGGGATTTTTCATAAGGTTTGTAGGCGCTTTCCAGCAAGGCCGTGCCCGCAGTAAACAGAAAGTTCCAGCCCAACCCTAAAAGCACCAGAGATCCGTAAAAATTGATCAGTTCCAGTCCCTGAATGGCGAATGCGGCTGAAATCATAAAACACACAAAACCAATCATGATGATACGAACTGCGCCAAACCGGGCCACCAAAGATCCGGTAAAAAACGCCGGCAGGAACATCGCCGCCGTATGCCATTGAATGACACTGGCCGCATCCGTGATCTGAAACCCGCAGTATTCAACAATCTGGATGGGTGATGACGTCATGACGTAGGACATCATCAGATAGGCCCCTGCTGCATTAAGGCTGGCGCACAAGAACCCCGGCCGGCGCAGAATATCAAGCCAGGATACATGCGTCGCCGGTATTTCCTGTCCATTCTCGTCATGTTCAATATGGTCAATTTCAGGCGGAAAATGGAGAAACAGCAACGTCAACTGCGTCAACAGGCTGAGCAAGATCACCAGAATGAAAGTGCCGGCATACGGAATAGGCAGGAAGAAGTGTGTTTCAAAAAATTTAGCCGCTGTCGGGGAAATAAGCGCCGCGAACAACCCTCCGGACAGCACATAGGAAATCGCCTGTTTCTTAAAACGCGGCGCACTGACCTCCATCGCGGCAAAACGGTAGTAAGCGGCAAACGACTGAAAGATACCGTGGACCATTACGCCAAAGCAAAAGACATAAAAATTTTCAATATAAATCCCGTAGAAGGTAAAAATGCCCGACAATAAAGCGAAAAGTGCCCCGAACTGAAAGCCGCGTTTGCGACCAAACCGCTTCATGAACATGGACGCCTTATAAGCCGTCAACGCCGCGGCAATCATTGCCAAAGCCGCAGGTATAGTGGCCATGGATGTGCTTCCCGTGAGCATGCGGGACACCAATGCGGCATAGGTAACCAACGTAATCACGGATGTAAGCGCCAGAATTTGCCCTATCACGAGCAGAATGATATTGCGCAGGCTTGTATTCATAAAACAGGTCTATTCCGGTTATACGGTGACTACCAGGCCATCATAACCCGGTTCTATGTGGGACGGCAGGGCTTTTTTCAGTGTTTCATAATCCAGATCGCCGGTCATATGGGTGAGAATGGCCCGTTTCGGTTTAAATTTCTCAATCCAGTCCAGCGTTTGATCCAAATGGGAATGGGTCGGGTGTGGTTCCGGCCGCAATGCATCAACAACCCACAGGTCCAGACCATATAAATGCGCCTCACTGCTTTCAGGTATTGCATTAAGATCTGTTGTGTAAGCGACTTTACCTACACGAAAACCAACAGATTTTATTGGACCATGAATAAGGTCAAATGGCTGTACCTTCAGTTGGCCCACGGTAAAGGGGTTTTCGTCAAAGACATGCCCCTCAACAATGGCGGGATAACCGGTTTTAGCGGCGAAGATATAATCAAAACGGCGTTTCAGCACGGCCATCGTCACTTCATTGCCATAGACATCGACCTTGCGCTTCATCATCTGCTTGATGGCGCGCAGATCATCAATGCCATGGGTATGATCGGCGTGATCGTGGGTGTAAAGCACCCCATCGAGACGGGTGATATTGGCCGACAGGCATTGTTCGCGCAAATCGGGTGTCGTATCAATCAGAATATCAGTTTCCTGATCCTGAATCAGGATTGAGGACCGACGACGCCTGTTTTTCGGATTGGTAGGATCGCATTTTCCCCAGTTATCGCCGATCCGGGGCACGCCGGTCGAGGTACCGCAGCCGAGGATCGTGACTTTCATGGCCGAACCGCGTTGGTGAACAGACGATAGAAATTATCCGTCGTGGTTTGCGCCAGATGATCAAACGGCACGTCCAGCAGGTCAGAAAGATACTCTGCTGTGTATCTGACATAGGATGGCTCATTCGGCTTGCCGCGTTTTGGCACGGGCGCGAGATAGGGCGCGTCGGTTTCAATTAGCAACCGGTCCAGCGGGATGGTTTTGACGGTTTCCTGCAAATCCTTGGCGCTTTTGAAGGTGACAATACCGGAGATCGAGATATAGCAGCCCATCTCAAGCGTCGCATCGGCCAGCGCCTGGGATGCGGTAAAGCAATGGATCACCGCCGGATAGGCCCCCTTCTCCATCTCATCGCGCATCACAGTTATGGTCAGGTCATCGGCGTCGCGGGCGTGGACGATCAGCGGCAGGCCGGTGGCGCGGGCGGCGGCGATATGGGCGCGGAAATTGGCTTCCTGCAGGTCACGCGGCGCATATTCATAGAAAAAATCCAGCCCTGTCTCGCCAATGCCGATGACTTTGGGGTGGGTTGACTTTTCAATCAGCTGTTCCGCCGTGATACCCGGTTCCTTTTCCGCCTCATGGGGATGACTGCCGACGGTGGCGAACACATGATCATACCGGTCCGCCAGGGCAATCACTTCGTCATATTCACTAAGGCGGGCGTTGATCGCCAGCATGGTCTCGACCCCGGCATCCTTTGCCCGGGCCATGACGCCGTCCATATCTTCCATCATGGAGCCGTAATTCAAATGGCAATGACTATCAACAATCATGCTTTTTCCGCTTCCACATAACGGGGAAAGACCCCTTCCGGTTTATCGAGCGCAACGCCCGAGGCCAGGCGGCCCACCTCGCCCAGCTGGTCAAAGCCGCGTTGGTCCGCCGGAATTTTTAACTGGTCGAGCAGCTTCGCGGCACTGTCCGGCATGAAGGGCTGGATCAGCAGCGCCATCTGGCGCACGATCTCGGCGGTAACATACAGCACGGTCGCCATCCGCTCCGGATCTGTTTTCTTTAAAGCCCAGGGCGCCTGATCATTAAAATAGATATTGGCGGCGGATTCAAGATTAAAAATCACCTCCAACGCCTTGTGGAACATCTGGTTTTCCATCTGATCACGCACTTTGTCCAACTGACTGTCAAGCGCCGCCAGGATGGTGGTATCATCCTCAGTCAAGGAACCGCAGACCGGTATCTGGCCGTCGCAATTCTTGAAGATCATGCTGAGGGAGCGCTGCGCCAGATTGCCCAGGCCACCGGCGAGATCAGCGTTGGTGCGGCTCATCATGGCGTTGCGGGAAAAATCACCGTCATTACCAAACGGCACTTCGCGCATCAGGAAGTAACGCACCTGATCCAGGCCGAATTCTTCTACAATTTCAAAAGGATCGATGACATTGCCGATAGATTTTGAAATCTTCTGACCTTCATTGGTCCACCAGCCATGGGCAAAGACCCGTTTTGGCGGTGCGATATCGGCAGCCATCAGAAAGGCCGGCCAATAGACCGCATGAAAGCGCAGGATATCCTTGCCGACCATATGTACATCCGCGGGCCAAAACTTCTGGAACGCCTCACCGGCCATATCGGGATAGCCGATGGCGGTCAGATAATTGGTCAGGGCATCGATCCAGACGTACATGATATGTTTATCATTGCCCGGCACCGGCACACCCCAGGAAAAACTGGTGCGGGACACAGACAGATCACGCAAGCCGCCTTCAACAAAGCTTTTCACTTCATTCTTGCGGCTTTTGGGCAAAACGGTTTCCGGAAGTTGATCATACCAGGTAAGAAGCTTGTCTTCGAAGGCGGACAGTTTGAAGAAATAGCTTTCTTCCTCGACCCATTCCACCGGCGCCCCGGTCGGGGCAAGTTTCTCACCGCCCTCACCGTCAAGCAATTCACCTTCTGTATAGTAGGCTTCGTCGCGCACCGAATACCAACCGGAATATTTATCAAGGTAGATATTGCCGCTGTCTTCGAGTTTGCGCCACAGGGCCTGACAGGCGATTTTATGGCGTTCTTCGGTAGTGCGGACAAAATCATCATGGGAGAAATTCATGAATTCCGCCAGATCACGGAAACGTTGTGAGACTTCATCACAAAATTCGATCGGTTGCTTGCCCTTGGCGGCGGCGGATTTTTCCACCTTCTGGCCATGCTCGTCGGTGCCCGTCAGGAACATCACGTCATAACCGTCCAGACGCTTGAACCGCGCCATGACATCACAAGCCAGCGTGGTGTAGGCGTGGCCAATATGGGGAATGTCATTGACGTAATAGATTGGCGTCGTGATGTAAAAGGCTGGTTTTGCCGTCATCTTGCGTATGCTCCGCTAGAGCACAAACGGCTCTTATTTTAAACTCTGATTTAACAGGGTGAGAATATTCAGGATCACCTGCTTGCGATCAAGATTTATCAAACCCATTTTATGAGATACCTTTTCCCACAGGTCGACCCACTGATCAAGTGATATTCGCCGACCCATTTCCGCCATCAGTTCCAGCTCTCCGGTCAATACCGGACGAACCGGGCTTGCATCCGACGGGCCGCCCTGGTCAAGATGCGCCACATGGCGCGTCAAACGGCTGATAAAACGGGTCAGTAACTCGCCGAACAACACATATTTCTGCTCATCCTTTTTCAATGACAGACTGTCGGCCAGCTTATGCGCCAGCGGCACATTCATCCACGGCATGGCGGCAAGGTTTTCCAGAATCTGGATATAAAGCTCAAGCCCCTGATTCTCGACCAGTTTCAGGGCATAACCGGGACTGCCTTCACTTAAAATGGCATAGCCCGCCACTTCGTCGGGGCTGAGCTCCGGATGTTGTTTGGACAGAATAGCCGTGACAGCCTGGTCTGGAAGCGGGCTGAGCCGCATCTGACGACAACGCGACGTAATGGTCGGAAGCAATTTGCCGGGCGCATGGGCCAGCAGGATCAATAAAGCGTTCTTTGGTGGCTCTTCCAGGGATTTCAGCAGCGCATTGGCGGCGTTGCGGTTCATTTCATCAGCGCTGTCGACGATCGCCACCCGCCACCCGCCTTCCGTGGACGTCTTGGCAAAGAAATTCTGCAATACCCGAACATTATTAACCCCGATTTCGGCCTTCATTTTACCGGTTTTCTCGTCAGGGGTACGTTCGATCACCACAATGTCACCATGTCCACCAGCGGTAATTACCTTGTTAATGCCCGAATAAGGATCGGTATTCAGACTTTCGGCCGGTGTTTTTTCCAACACATCGCCAAATAGGCTTGGTCCCGCGTTAGCTTCTGGCGGATTGTGCATCAAAAAGCGGGCCATCTTGTGAGCCAGCGCCGCCTTGCCGATGCCCCGCGGTCCTGTCACCAGCCAGGCATGATGCAGGCGATCGGAGTTAAAGGCGTCCAGGAACATCTGTTCAGCCTCTTCATGACCTTGCAGATCAAGTCCCAAACCGAGCCCCTGTTCAAGTGCGATATCACTCACCCTGCCGCCCCTTGTCGAAAATTCTGAACCGCTTGCCAGATGCGCTGTGCGACGTCTGAAATAGACCCTGTGGCTGAAATGACCCGGCACCGTACTGGGTTTGCCGCGGCAATATCAAGAAAAGCCTGCCGCAACCGCTGATGAAAATCATTTGTCATATTTTCAAAGCGGTCTTCACGGTTATTGGCTGCAACGGCCGCTTCTCTTTCCGTTGCACGGGACAGGCCATGATCTACATCCGCATCAAGAACCAGAGTAAGATCCGGCCAGAAATCACGGGTCGCAATATGATGCAGTTCTTTCAGGGTATCCTGGGTCAGGCCGTGCCCGGCACCTTGATATGCAAAACTGGAATCAGCATACCGGTCGCTGATTACCCATTTTCCGGCCTCAAGCGCCGGCTTGATCACCCGTTCAATGTGATCCACCCGGGCGGCGTAAAACAGCAGAACTTCCGTCATCGGCAGCCATTTGTCTGTATCACCGGACAACAGAAGTTGTCTGATCTCCTCTGCCCCCGTTGTTCCACCGGGTTCCCGCGTGACAACAACTTCATAGCCCTCAGCGGTCAAATGATCTCGCAACAGCGTGACCTGGGTGGATTTTCCCACCCCCTCGCCGCCTTCGAAGGAAATGAATTTTCCCCGCGGAGTTGTCTGATTATTCACTGCCTGCCGATCCCATCAGGAGGTAATTAAACGCCGCTTTTAGACGGCTCACTCCGCCCAGTTTAGAAACATCCGCCCCCGCGACAAGAGGATAGGTTACGGGTTTCATATCCTTGGCGGAAATTTCCAGCATCGCAATCGGCTGACCTTTGACAATCGGAGCCGGGATCGGACCGGTATAAATGATTTTTGCTTTCATTTTACGGCGGTCCTGACGGCTGATTGACAGAACAACATCTTCTTCAATAACCAGAGGAACCTTGCCATTCATCCCAAGCCAGACATTGGCCTCGTCAACCACTTCACCGGCTTTCAGCAACGGGTACACACTGAAGTTGCGGAAGCCGTAATTCAACAGGCGTTCTGCTTCCCGCGCACGGGCCCGGTTGCTTTTAAGACCGTTAATCACCAGGATAAGTCGCCGGCCATCCTCTATGGCGGACGCCGCGACACCATATCCCCCATCTTCGGTATGTCCGGTTTTCAGACCATCCGCCGACGGCATGCTGTAGAGAATCGGATTACGGTTGGTTTGGGAAATATCGTTATAGGTAAATTTCTTTTCCTTGAACATGGCGTAATAATCGGGAAATTCAGATACCAGATGCTGTGACAGAGTCGCCAGATCGCGTGCAGACATATAATGCTGAGGATCTGGCCAGCCATTAACATTGGTAAAATGTGAATTTGTCATCCCCAGTTCTTGTGCTTTTTCATTGCTCCATTCAACAAAAACGGTCTCTGATCCGGCAAGCCCTTCTGCCAGAACGGCGCAGGCATCATTGCCGGACTGAACAATCACGCCCATCAACAGATCACGCACGGTAACTTTCTGTCCCGCTTTCAGGAACATGGTTGATCCCTGCAAACGCCATTTCCGCCAGATATTTTCACTGACATCCAGTTCGTCATCCAACAGAATATTACCATCACGCAAGCGCTCAAACGTCAAATAAATTGTCATCAATTTACTCATTGACGACGGCGGCATGGTCACGTCGGCATCATGTTCAAACAACACCGCCCCAGTGGACCCCTCCACCATGATGGCATGTTTGGCCTGGGTTTTGATTTCCGCTGCTTCCGCATTGAGAAGGCTCAGGCAGAAGACAGGCAGCATAATAAGACTTTTTAAAGGGCGCGGCAGTGTGGTTTTTGTCATAATATTTCTAATTATTCGATCTTTGCTTAGTGTTTAATAGTCGCTAATGATCCGGGCTGTATTGTGACCCAGAGAAAGAACTCTGCCAAGGATTATCTCGGCAAATTCTAACGTAGGATGCGGGCCTATACGGACACGATATAAATTTTGGCCGTTAACATCAACCTTTTCCACTTTTGCGGCCTTCACATGGTCTATGTCTTTGGCAACTTTATTGGCATTTCTGGGATCAGAATAGGCACCAATCTGCACATAAAGCTTCTTGGCCCTGGCCTCTTGCACCGACGAAGCATTCCCCGGCGCGGTCAATGTTTCCTCCACCACGTCGATCGTGGGTCGGGCCACCAATAGAGGGGCTTTCTTCTTTACGGAAGGAGCATTATTGGCCATTCTTTGCTGCGGCAACCTGCCCTGCGGACCATCAACGGCCTGAACCCGGACCTTGGTGACCCCTTTTTTCTCAAACCCCAGCAGTTGTGCCGCCCGTCGGGAAACATCAATCAGACGATCACCGACAAACGGGCCACGGTCATTGACTTTCAACACCAGAAACCTGCCATTATCCAGATTGGTGACCTTCACATAACTGGGCATGGGCAAAGTCGTGTGGGCTGCCGTCAGGTCATTCATGTTAAATACATCGCCATTGGCTGTTTTACGGCCATGAAACTGGCTGCCGTACCATGACGCAAGGCCTGTACGATCATACTGGGGGTCCACAACCGGACGATAGGTTTTCCCGGCCACCTTGTATGGCTTGCCAACCTTATAGGCCGGATTGGGAACCGGAGGTATTCCCGCCTCATAAGTCCCTGAATTATTACCGCAGGCAACAAGCACCAAACAGCCCGACAGAATAAATATTGTCTTCAAGAAATTCATTTCAGCTCATCCGACAACAGGCTTACACCAAGGGCATAATAATTGGAGCAGTTATAGCTCAAAATTGCCCGGAAGTTTTTATAGGTCAGGAACGCAGGCCCATCCTTACCCGCGGGCATCACCAAAGAAGCCGTAAAATCAGGGTCCGTCACCTTCGGCAAATCGGCGCCATAAATGGTCCGCACGCCGAGCGCCTGCCATTCCGGCAGAGACAATTGTATGCTGTGGTCTTTCAGGGCCCGTCGGCAGGATTTTACTTTCCCTGTTTGTTTAACCTTTTCCCATAACCCATCAATGTCCTGAGGCAGCCTGACCTGACGCCCCCAGGTTCGGTTAGATTCCCAGCCATGTTTCTTCAGGTAATTGGCAATGGATGCATACACATCCTTTTGATTGGTCCAAATATCCTTTTTGGCATCGCCGTCAAAATCATAGGCATAGGCGAAAAAGCTGGTTGGCATGAACTGCCCCTGCCCCATGGCGCCAGCCCAGGATCCTTTAAAGTTTTCCGGGGTGATGTGGCCTTCTTCCAGTATTTTCAGTGCGCCGAGCAACTGGCTACGGAAATAGGTTGGCCGTCGCATGTCATAGGCCAGAGTCGCCAGGCTTTTGATTACGTTATAGCCCCCCGTGTAGCCGCCGTAATTGGTTTCCATCCCCCATATGCCAGCAATGAACCGCTGCTGCACGCCGATTTTATCTTCGACCGCCGCCAGATCATCCGCATTTTCAGCGACCTTCTTCAGGCCGTTTTTAATCCTGGTCTGACTAACTCGCTTGGAAATATAATCAAAATAGGTTTGGGTAAATTCGGGTTGATGGCGGTCGAGCTTGATAACTTTCGGGTCTGGCGTAATATCCTGAAAGGCTGCCTCAAAAACAGATTCTGAGATGCCCTTGCCCAGGGCTTCTGTCTTCAGGTCCGCAACCCATTCTTCAAAGGGCTGCGGGTTATCTGGGACAACCCGGTCTTTCGCGATTGCACCATTGGTGAAACTCATGATCAAGATGGAAAACGTCAGAATTATTCTTGTAATCACTATACTCAAGCCCTCATATCCCTTTTCTGCAGGTATCCCTGCTTTAATGTCCCGGTTTACAGTTTCTATAATGTCTATAAATGACGGCAATATAAAGGCATTTTTTTAAACTCTTGGCAAAAATAATTCAATGCGGATCATTCTGCCCTTGACCTGTTGAAGCCGATCCGCTAAATCCTGTCCTCACAGCAATTCAACTTGTTACCCAGTATTTCGGAGAGGTGGCAGAGCGGTTGAATGCACCGGTCTTGAAAACCGGCATGGGTGCAAGCCCATCGTGGGTTCGAATCCCACCCTCTCCGCCACTTTCCCTATTTAACAACCCGAAAATGATGCCATGACTGGTTGCATCATGGCTAAATCCATAATTCCGTTGTTTCAGGACGCCTGCCGCTGTTCTCTGTAATAGGACAGCAGATCTTCTTCTGATACTGGCCGGCTGAAATAATACCCCTGGCCCACATCACACCCATAAGCTTTCAGCAGTTCAGCACTGACCTGATCCTCAACCCCCTCTGCCGTCACCTTAAGTCCCAGATTATGGGCAAGATCAATGGTGGACCGCACCAGAATCTGATCGTTCTTATTGGTGGCAAGACTGAGAACAAATGACTTATCAATTTTCAACTCGCTCACCGGAAGCTCTTTTAAATAGCTTAGGGATGAATAGCCCGTACCATAATCGTCAATCGAAAGGGTCAGCCCCAAATCCGACATGCGGTTAAGGGTATCCAGCACGATCTCCGGCTCCTGCATGACGGCACTTTCTGTAACTTCAAAGACCATCCATTCCGCGGAAACCCGTTTTTCCGTCATCAACCGCTGGATCTGATCCGGAAGTTGCCGATTGACAAGATCTTTCGCTGACAAATTCATCGCCATTTTCAGTCGGTAGCCGGCTTCACGCCATCTGGCGCAGGCATCAATGGTCTGTTCCAGTCCCCAGGCGGTCAAGGCGTGAATATGGCCGGTTTGTTCGGCCAGCAGGATAAATTCATCCGGGGCCACAAATCCCCTTTCAGGGTGTATCCAACGCATCAGGGCTTCGACATGGGTCATCCGACCGGTTTTCAAATCAATCTTGGGCTGGTAATGGAAAAAAACCTCATTTTTATTCATACTCGCCCGTAAATCACCCATCAAGGATAGTTTTTGCGTATCCTGAGTGTCTTTTTCCGCATTATAGATGCCGTAGTGATGCGCCGTGCCTGATGATTGTGAAATCGCGATGTGGGTTTTCTGTATCAGATCGGCCGCCGTTTTACCGTGTTCTGGATAGGTCGCTCCCCCAATCTGTACCGTCATATCAATATTGTAATCACCACAGATAAAGGGCTTGTCGAAACTCTTCAGCAATGTCAGCATCGTATGCAGACGATCTTCGACAGGCTCCCTAAGCGCCAGGATAAAAGATATGGTGTTCAGCCGGGCAAAAAACACATCGGCTGCAGGAAGCGTTGCTGAAATATGGGCACCCATTTGTGAAATCAGCGTTTCAGCGACAGAATATCCCAAACTATTCCTGACCTCGGCAATGGACTGGAAAGTCAAAATAAAAACATCAATATTTTGGCTCCCCGCCTCACCCGGCGGGTTTTCGGCGATCAACTGATCAAGCACTGTTTCAAATTTCAACCGGTTCGGCAGCCCGGTCTCCAGGTCGTGTTCAGCCTGAAAGGTGATTTTCTGCTCACGGATATCAATATCTTCAATCATTTTATTGAAACTTGCCGCAAGGTCGCCAAATTCGTCATTCTGGTGCAGGTCATTCAAAGGCTGATAAACACCTTTTGAAATATTAACCGCCGCAGTACGCAGTTCCTGCAGGGGACGGGTCACACTGCGGGCGATCACGAAACTTTCATAGATAAACGCGATCATCCCGGCCAGCAAAACCCCGGCAAGTGTAATCATAAGTGGCTTGAACGGACTAAAAACCACATCCAGTGAGTAATGTACAACCGCATAAATAGTATGGCGGCTGGTCACAGACTGTAAAGGCAGAGTCAGCGACATATACCGCTGATTGGTGATGTTTTGCTGAAAAACTTCGGCGCTTTTTAAATCAGTTAAGTCAGGCAGAAATGTATTTTCCAGTTCATTTGCCAGAGAAAAAGTATCCGCCGCGAGCAGGGCTTCTGAATTTTCCTGATGATGCACAATGCTGATTTCCAGTCCTACGGGCAGCGTTTGCTTGATGTCGTCGAGATAAGCTTTGTTGATTTCTATCCCCAATACCATCCACGCAATCGGCGTCGGCGCCAGAACAGGCAAGATGACGATTTCATACATCACTCCGTCGATCTGAATAAAGCCAGAAGCCTCACCGTTTTTTTCTACCGCAGCGAACACCTCTGGCGGGAAAAGGGCTTTGTCCTTATTTACAGATAAATCCGTCCGTTCCTCTGTACCATATTGGGCCAATACTTTCTGATCCATAGACACGATAAAGGCCCGATCGGTATCAATACGGGTGGTCAGGTTTTGTAATGCTGAAATAATAGTGGGCGTATCTTTTGTCGCAACGGCCTCCCGAAACCCAAAGTCCCGGGACAGAAGTTCCGCTGCGGCGCTCAGTTCCTGATTACGCTGGGCCACGGCGCGACGAATGGCCTGACCACTGAATGTCAGGTTTGAAACAGCCTGATTTTCTAAGTTATTTTTCGTCGTAATATAGACCGCCGTATTCGTAATGATCTGAACCAGAACAAATAACGAAACAAAGAAGACAACAAGTTTGGTCTTAAAATTTGTAAAAGAAAGTGTCATACGAGAGGGTTCTTTAAGGATCAGATTTAAAAATACTATTGTTTCAGGCTAATCGTGAATGTGACTGGCAGCGATGTATTATCCGCCGGCATGTCGAGCTCCTGTGTATACTCTGCCGCTTTGTTCTGGAGAACCGGATGCCATATCTCGGTCCTGTAGGTTCCTGAAGGAATATCGGACACAATAGCCTGCCCCTTTTCATCGGTCTTGGCAAAATGCCCCGTGTTCAGGACAACAATATAGCCCAGCATGTCATCATGTATATTGCATCCGACCGGCACCACACCCGGCTTTTCAAAGGGAACGGAAATCTGGTTTTCTCCCCCGTAAAGCTTGATCTGGAACGTTTTGGCCTTGGAAAAGGAATATACCATATGGCGGTAGTCATCTTTATTGGGAAATAGTACGTTGCTGTCGACCTGAACCGGTAAAACATGAGGGACAAATTGTTTGTTTTGCTGGCTCATGATCGACTGGTCCTGACCCGGGGACAAATTGTTTTTACTGATATCTCCGGACGTAAAACTGACGACAGCATTGGGGACAGGTTTGCCTTCCTGATCAAGAACTGAAACCGTCGCCGATCCCGCAAAAGCGGCACTGCTCCACAGCGTTCCCACCATCAGACATGCTATAAAACCATACAGATTAGCCATTTCAATCCCTAAATTCAGAAATAATTAACGCGTCAGATATAGGGTCGACCTTATGTAGAAAAGTTTAAAGTATCTTTAATATATGGCCTTGCCTTGAAACATTCCTTGATACCCAGAGCAAGATGTCATAGTCGGAAAATAAAAATGTCTCTCTCCAGCTTTCATAAACGCCTCGCAAAAGCAGTTATTATCTCCGGTGTTCTGCTCGTGCCATCTGTGGCGTCGGCAGACGGTCTTTTTGACCAAGGCAAGCTTGTCGCCACCGGCGGTGTCAGCCAGATCGAAGGCGCCGGCGGCAGCGGCCTGAGCACATGGGCCCTGATCACGGGGTACGGGTCTGATCGAGGTGTCGGCGTCAATGCCCACCATACGACGGCTGTCTTATCTGATTTCACCCTGCAGGCGACCGGTTTCTCCGTTGGCCTCTATGACCGGGTGGAATTGAGCTACACTCACCACTGGTTCAACACACGGGACGCCGGGGGACGTCTCGGCCTGGGTGAAGGGTATGTCTTTGATCAGGATATCATCGGGGCGAAAATTCGTCTGTATGGCAATGCCGTTTATGATCAGGATAAGCTCCTGCCCCAGATCGCGGTCGGCATGACGTATAAAAACAACAAGGAAGACGCCTTGGTCCGCGCCCTCGGGTCAGCAGACAACGACAGTTTTGAGTATTACCTCGCAGCAACGAAAATATTGCTTGATCACAGCCTGATCATCAGCGCCACGGCGCGGCTCACTGAAGCCAACCAGTATGGTCTTCTAGGATTTGGCAGTGCAACGTCCGGGCACTCCCTTCAAGGGGAATTTTCTCTCGCTTACATGATTACCTCAAACCTGGTGGCAGGGGTGGATTACCGGACGAAGCCCGACAACCTTGCCTTCGCCCGGGAACAAAACGCCGCCGCCGCTTATCTGGCGTATTTCTTTAACAAAAATATTTCCCTAACCCTTGCCGCCCTTGATCTGGGCGACATTGCCCTTCAAGGCAGACAGCGCGGGGCGTATCTCTCTTTACAGGCAGGATTTTAAGATGACAAAATGGTTCTCACTATGCGCTGTAATCATCGCGCTCGGTTTCTCCACACCGGGCCAGGCCGAAACTCTCTATGACAAGATCGGCGGACAGGCCGCTATCACCCAGGTGGTGACCCGAACTCTGGATTTATCATTGCAAGACCCCCGGATCAAACACACCTTTGCCCGCAGTAAAATGGACCGGCTGGCGAAACATATTTCCGATCAGGTGTGTCAGCTCACCGGCGGACCCTGTATCTACACCGGGGTCACGATGAAAAAAGCCCATGTCGGATTGGAATTGACCACTTTGCATTTCAATGCACTGGTGGAAAACCTGCAGCAAGCCATGCGGGAAGCCAACATCCCGACAGCCACACAAAACAAGCTTCTCGCCCTGCTCGCCCCCATGCACCGGGATGTGGTGGAAAAATAAAGGAACCAGCCTTCAAAAGCTTTACCGTTCCCGGAAGGCATTGTCCTTAAGCTTCAGCACCGGATTCATCAAATAGCGCATGATCGATTTTTTACCATTCAGGATGTCGACTTCCGCGACCATGCCTGGCAGGATTGGAAAATCACCTTCACCGGTCATCAGGCTGTTTTCCGTCGTGCGGATCTTGATGATATAAACATTTTGTTTCTGCTCATTCATAATGGCATCGGGAGAAATATTCTCGACCTCTGCATCAAGCGATCCATAACGGGAATAATCATAGGCCGTTAATTTGACCCGCGCCGGTTGGCCCGGGCGCAAAAATGCAATATCCGATGGCTGAACCTCGGCTTCGATCAGCAGCGTATCATCAAGCGGCACCAATTCCACAATCGGCATGCCCGGCTTGATCACACCGCCGACCGTACTGACCAGAACCCGGTTTATGGTGCCATCGGTCGAGGCAATCACATTGGTGCGGTCGACCTTGTCTGACAACGCCGGCAAAGCGTCGAGCAACTTGTTTATCTGGTTCTGTGCATCGTTCAGTTCCGTCAGGGCGCTGGCACGGAATTTCTGACGTGCGGCCTCAATCTGCAGATTGACTTCCTCTACCGATTTAGCCGCTTTACCCACATTCAACGCCGCAATTTTATGATCGCCTTCCGCCTGTATCAGGCGTTGTTCGGCCCGGATCAGTTCCAGGCGTGGTTCAATCCCTTTTTCGACCAGTGGTTTCAGCATTTCCACCTCCGCGGCAGTGGTCTTCTCGGCGGAGCGTGCACTGATAAGGCTGATCTCGGCCTCAATCGCCGATTGTTCAATCTGTTTCAGTCGGGCACTCAGGCTGCTGATGGACGCTTCAAACTCCGCGCGACGGGCATGATAGAGATTTTGCTCATTGATCACCAAGGTTGGATATTTTTCCGTGAATGACGGTTCGAATTCCGGCACCTCGAACTGACTTTCGGCCGTTAGACGGATCAAAGATGATTTGAGCATCATGAATTCTTCTTCATTGCGGTTAAAATCCGCATCGAACTGGGTCCGGTCGAGCCGAACCAGCACGTCACCGGCCTTGACGCTGTCTCCCTGTTTAACCAGAATTTCTTTAATGATTCCGCCTTCAAGATTCTGGATCACCTGAATCTGCTTGCTCGGCACTACACGGCCTGTCGCCCGGGTCACTTCATCCAGTTCCGCCAGTGACGCCCAGAGGATGAACAATACAAAAAACCCAAAGATACTCAGCAAGAGGATGTTTGACGCCGAGGTAGGCTTAACCTTTAACTTCGTCATAACCTATCCCTTCCTGGCCGCGCCGGGGATGGTCGCGTTCTGTCCGCCCCCAAGAAATTTTAACACATCATCTTTCGGTCCCTGGGCGACAACCTTGCCCTGATCAATGACGATGATCTTGTCAACCAGCGCCAGCATACTTGGCCGGTGGGTGACAATCAGAAAAGTTCGATCTTTGAGTTCTTCTTTCAACTGAGAAATCAGTTTCATTTCCGAACTTGTGTCCATGGCACTGGTTGGTTCATCCATCATCACCAGCGGCGCCTTGCGCACCAATGCCCGGGCAATGGCCAAAGCTTGCTTCTGGCCGCCGGACAGCCCCTCGCCCCGATCACGCAGCTTCACGTCATAACCGTTGGGGATTTTGCCCAGGAAGTCCTGGGCCCCACTGATTTCCGCCGCCCTTAAGATATCCGCATCGGCGACATCATCATGCCCCATGGTGATATTTTCCTTGATGCTGCCGGAAAACAGCACAATATCCTGGAGGACAACCGCCATGTTACGGCGCAGATCTTCCGGGACAATCTGACGTAAGTCTGTGTCATCAATCAGCACAGCGCCTTCATCCGGTTCATATAAACCGGCGGCGAGCCTGAGTACCGTGCTTTTACCGGACCCGATTTTACCAAGAACTCCGATTTTCTCTCCCGGTTCTACTGTGAAAGATACACTGTCCAGCGCCCGCATCGGCTGATCCGGGTATTTAAATGTGACATTCTTGAATTCAATTTTGCCCTTCAGGCTTTCTCGCCGGATAAAATCCCGATCGCTGGTTTCTTCACTATCCTGCTTCATCAGTTTATCAAGCGCAGCATAAGCAGTTTTAGCATGATTGTACCGTGTCAGAAGGTTGGCCAGCTGCCCCAGCGGCGCCAGACAACGTCCAGCAATAATCACGCAGGCAATCAGACCACCAATGGATAGTTCGCCCTGCATAATCAGGACGAAACCATAGGCAACAATCCCTACCTGTGTCAGCTGCTGAGCCGAAGCGGCGCTGTTAATGGCGATCTGACTGAACAGGCGGGACCGCAGGCTGACCTTGGAATGGCTTTCCACAGCCTTGGACCAGCGATCTTGAAACAACTGATCAGACCCCAGGGTTTTCAGAGTTTCCAGACCAGAAACCATTTCCACCAACGTACTTTGCTTGCTGCCGCCTTCCTGCATGCCTTCCTTGGAAAATCGTGACAAAAAGGGTTGGATGGCGAAACCGACAATCAGGACAAATGGAACAGCCAGAGCGGGCACGATGACAATTGGCCCCCCTATGATGGCAATGACCAGAAGAAAAAGAAAGATAAACGGCACATCGACCACTGTCGCCAGTGTGGCGGAGGTACAGAAATCCCGTATGGATTCAAATTCACGCACGGTATTGACCAAGCCCCCGGTCGAGCCTTTCTGGGTCGAGAGTTTCAATTTCATGATCCGGTCAAAGATGCCGTTGGCGACGGTCATATCCACATTCTGCCCGGCGGTATCAATAAAATAGGCCCTGAGATATTTCAAAAGAAAATCAAACCCGATTATAATAAACATCCCGACGCAGAGCGCCACCAGGCTGTCAACGGCATTATTGGGGATCACACGGTCGTAGACTGTCATGATAAAGACAGAGCTGCCGAGGGAAAAGAAATTGATCATGACGGCCGCCAGAATAATTTGGCCGTAGGTCCACCAGTTTTGACGAAAAGCGCCCCAGAACCAGTGGTCCTGCCAGATTTTTCCTGGCGTCGTGGTCGCGCCCAGCGTCGTGTCTTGTGCGTCGCTCATTCTTCTGCCTTTTGTATGCGGATATTCAATGTCATGTTCAGGGTACCCATGGCGTCGAGCAGACTGTAACGCAAAATATCCTTTTCGACCAGAGCCGCCATATATTGCTCACGGGCCTGATAATAATCTTTCTTGGCTTCTAGTAAAGACAGCAGGCTCCCGCCGGTTGCTTCAAACTGTTCGAGAAGCTGTTCCGCATTTTTCAGACTGGCGTCCGTGGCCCGTTTCAGGGCTAAAACCCGATCGTTTTGAGACAGCATATTTTGATAGGCCACTTTGATTTCCCGGGTTACCCGACGGTTGGTTTCGGCTTCCAGATGACGGGTGCGTTCGAAATCCTTGCGAGAGCGTGCAATCCGCGCTGTTGTCGCTCCACCACTGTAGAGATTATAATTCATAACCAACCGACCGGTGACATCATAATCATCATTGCCCCGGTCCAGATCATACTTCGTCGCCGCCAGTTCCAATGATACATGGGGCAATTGATCAGCTTTCTCCGCCGCAACCGTGGATTTGGAGGCCTGGGTCATCGCCCCGGCCATGCTAAGAGACGGACTATTTTGAAAGCCTATTTCCAAAGCTTCCGACAAAGTTGCTGGAATATTCAGGGCAAGCTCAGGGCGCTTTAGCGTCTGGGCAGCAAAGCCGTAATTTTCTTCATACTGACTGAGACTGGATTCCAGGCTTTTGCGCACTGACGAAGCTTCAGCTTCGGCCAGCGCCAGGCGGGATTGTAATAGCGCCACATCACGTTGTGCGCCGCGTCCGCTTTCAAATCGCAATGTCACCTTATCCAGCATATCCCTGTGATCACTTATGATTTCCTCGTGCAGGATCTGACGATTGCGTTGGAAAATGACCTGGAAATGCATTTCTACCGCCAACAAGGCCACATCGGATGCCGTTAGGTCATATTCCTGATGGGCGGCGGTGAAGGAATGTTTGGCACTGGCGATGCGGTTTGAGGTCTGTCCCCCATCATAGAGCAACTGTCGTCCGGTCAGGGTCGCATGAGCAGATTCCTTGCGGCGGGTGCGCTCGTTAAAATTATCAATCCTTTCCTCGAAATCCTCGGCCAGGCGATAACGTCCTGAAAGCCCCATATCCAGAGTTGGGTACAGCCCCGCCTCAGCTTCGCGTTGACGAAATCGATAACTGTCCCGCTGGGCAATAGCGGCCGCTGTACGAGGATGGTTTTTTACCGCCGCCTGAATATTTTCTTTGAACTGCTGAGTATAGGCGGGTGAGTTTTTCTCTTCCGCATGTCCATGGTTTTCTTGTATACTTACAAGAATGATCACGACGAAATACAAAATGTATTTCCCCCAAACTGTACTTTTCATTTATGCCGCCTGTCTATACCTACAAATCGTTCTATCAGGATATCGTCTGCGTAATATCAGAATCCACCAGTAAGGTGGCATCTCCCGAGGTATAGGTATGATACGTCTCCCCGTCAACCACCTGGTTAATTCCTTGCTCCCAGTTTTGTCCCGTAGATGCAACTGTATCACCAACATCGCCCATGATCATAATCTGGTTATTGTCATCGGTCATTTCCAGAATATCCTGTTGCGAGATACTGAGACTACTGCCTGAGGCATCAAAAATAATTTGTTCTATATTCTCGATATTATCTTTAGCATACAGGCTAAAATCAATAGCGGTCTCATTCATGGCAATAATAACGGCGTCCACACCGTCTCCCCCATTCAGCATAGAGAAATCGGTGGATTCAATATAGAGCAGATCATCGTTGTAACCTCCGAACAGGTGATCGGCACCACCGGAGCCCGTGTAAAGGCTGTCATTTCCAACACCCCCTTTTAAGTAGTCGGCCGCGCCCCCCCCCTGAAGCATATCATCCCCTGCACCCCCGTCAACAATACCAATAGTCTGGCCTCCAACGGTAGTATAAATATCATCTCCCCCATTGAGAATAATATCCCCCTTGATTAGGCCTTTATTAGAAAGGGTATCTACCTCGGAGGACAGATCAATATTTCCCTCAATGCTTCCTGTATTATCAATAGTGGTTGTCAACACGGAATCGATGGCTATATCCGCAACGATTGTGCCTGAATTTACGACACTATTGTTATAAGTCCACAACGCTATCCCTTTCGACGGTTCAGCATTATCATTTGTTGCAATTGCCATGATCACACCGCTATTCGTGATATACGCTTCATTGTCAAAGGCGAATACCCCGGTAGTGACTTCTGATCCACTAGCATAAATTGTGCCTGAGTTTGTGAGGTTCAAACCGAATTGACCAAGAACACCGGTCGTTGTTTCACCAGATGCCAGGATAGTTCCCGTGTTTATAATATCTATAGCAACTGCGCCAGCCGCCTGATAATTAATATCATCAGAAGAAAGGTTTACGTAGACTTCTACTAATCCGTGATTAATAAACTGGCCTGAAACCTTCAAGTTTACCGCACTTGATGTGCTCCCTCCGAGCACCTCTATTCTCCCATAATTTGTAACTGATTCAATCGCATCGGATTGAATCGGCACAAAAAAGCCCTCTTCTGAAGTTGACGCTTCGATAGACCCATAATTGGTCAGGGTTTGAGTATTTGAATTGCTGTAATAATATTCGTACGGAGATTCAATTATTTTGGTTTCATTGGCACCAATAACCAAACCAGAAGGAAATTGCCCCGCAGAAGTAATAATATAAGTATTATCAATATCAGCGAGTTTAATTGTAACATCAAACTCTTCACCTAGTACCCCAGCCTCATTTTCCAGCGCCAGTGTCAGTTGCGGAAGGTCCGTACCACCACTGTGCGAAAATTCAACTATTCCGTCCGCGACATCCTCGTAAGTGAACTCAGTAACTACTGCGCCATTTTTTTATACAGACCCGTGCGTTGTGCTCACCACGTGGATTACAAGCGACGACAAATCACTATCCACGTCCTGAATATGCAGTTGATCGCCATCACGATCAATAATTATTCCGCCAATTTCAACGATACCGTCAATCGATAATTTTCTTGTTTCCCCAATTGAAACAATTGCCGTTGCCCCATACGCCGTTGCCGGATCGTCTACTGAAGCGACATCGACAGAAACATCACCTGAAGTTTGATTACCTTCAAAATCACTAATATTATACGTTAGCTCAAGAGCACCAGTATAATTTTCATTTGGAGTGATGATAACCACCCCAAGATCATAATCAATTCTTACGGTAGCATTCTCAGTCGAACTACCGGACAGAGATATGTTGTTAAAGGTGACATCACTGCCATAAAGGGAAGAATCATTACCTAGAATATCATCAGAAATCGACAAATATATCTGCGTATCTTCTGCCGTTGTAAAATTATCTGTTTGTGCATAAATCGCACCGACTTCAAGAACAATATTATCTAACGCCGTACGGGCTTCAATAGTGTCATCCGCTTGCAAAGATCCATTACCTGAAATAGAGGTGATCCCCAGTTCTGCCAATAGCTCAGGTGCATCAACCTTTAAGGTAACGTGATCTCCAAGATTGATAGAAGTGACGCCCGCAAACATATCTGAGATTTCCTGCAAACTTATTTCAGTTGGCGTCTCTCCCGCAATGAAAGCCAGATTAAAACTTGCTCCGCCTGAAGTTATGAAGTTTCCGACACCTTCAAGGTCTGCCAGAGAAGATATGGTAATGGTGATATTGCCACTCACATTGATTTCACCAATACCGGTCAAGTCAACATTACTAAAATCCAACACAACACCGTCGGCACCATCTGGGACAGTAATATTAAGAACAGAACTTCCATCCCCTTTAATTGTCGTAAACTGATTAATCTGGGCCTGAGTTAGGGTCACATCTGAATTTACCACTAATTGTGTAAGATTAGTCAGCGTAACGCCTGTTAAATCCACTGTCCCATATATATAGAGGGTATTATTTCCTCCTCCCCCATCGATCGTCTCGCCACTGACAACCTCGCTCACCGTACGGCCATTCAAGTCAGCCAATGACAATAAACTGGATAAGTCCATTCCTGACCCCGCAGGGTTGGTGATATCGTTGCCGTCATATTGGTCCGCCGAGGTCGTTCCAACAACCACAATCACATCATCACCAGATCCGGCATCAATCGTATCAAGGCCTTCACCGCCTCGAATAAAGTCAACGCCAGCACCCGAAGAGATGGTGTCCCCTCCTCCAGCGCCTATGATTATGTCGGCACCAGAACCCGTCGTAATGCTGTCATCACCAGCTTTGCCAGTAACCGTGAGGTTCGCCGTAGCCGTACCCTTATCCAAAGTTCGGGCGCTATCATCTCGCGCGACAAATACATTCGTGGGGTCTTCTGTAAAATCTGGCGTTGCTGGCGGGGCTACCGGAGGAGCTGTTGTCGTCGGGCTACTCCCGCCTCCGCCACATGCAGACAAAGGCAACAAAGCAAGCACAATGGTACTTGCCCGGGTTATTTTTTTCGGATGCGAGGTGTTTTTTTCTAAAGTGGTGTTATTTTTTTCGGAATCACGATGGATCGTTTGAACAGATTGCAACATTTATGCCCCCATTTAAATTTAATACAACTTTTCATTTAATTTTAACATTAATATCTCTCAATAAATGAGAATGCAAGGATATAAAGATCTCAAGCTATACTATATTATCTGTTGAAATACATTTTACGATATAAATAAAAAGGTTAATCAAATTGGATTTAAGCCACTATAGTGATACTGTGACATACAAGTAATTTATGGTGTAATTTGGGAACCAAATGTTAAAATTAAATTTGTTCCGGCCGATTGGTGTCGTATCAGCGGAAAAGGCGTAATATGAGCGTTTCGCGCGTTATTGATTATCTCTACAACAGAGAATGGGAAAAGTCAGATCTGGGTTTTCTTGACGCCCTTACCGTTTTTCTGTCAGAACAGCTCCAGATCAAGTTTGTATTTATTGACACGTTTGACGGTGCCGATGCCTTGGCGGCAAAAACAGTATGTACCGCATCCTTATGCGCCAATGGACAGGTAAAGACCAATTTTGAATATCCACTCAAAGGAACCCCCTGCCTCCGTGTCATTAAAGAAGATTTCTTTTTGCATGCAACCGATGTGCAGAGCGCTTTTCCCGAAGATGAGTTGCTGGCCAAAGAAAACATTACCAGCTATGCCGGCGTAGCCACCCGTACAGGGACCGGAGATATCAACGGCCTAATCGGGGTTATGGACATCAACCCCCTCACCCGTAGCGACCTGAAAGATATTCTCAAGATCTGTTCCATACAAATCGGCGAATATCTGGAATATAAATCAGCTGAAAAAAAACGATTAGATATTGAAAACGAACTTTTTAAACAGAACCAGTTTCTTGAACTCTTAATCAATCAAATTCCCAATCAGATTTTTTGGAAAGACCGCAATCTTAACTATCTTGGCTGCAACACGTCGTTCGCCAAGGTTATTCAGCTTGATGCCCCCGAGGACATCATCGGAACCAAAAGCGAGGACCACCAATTCCGGCCTGGGCGCGCGGAATATTACGCATATTGCGACCAAAAAGTTCTGGATACAGGCGAAGGTATTTTTAATATTCAGGAACAATATGAGAATGCCGAAGGGGACGTTTTTACAGTTCTGGTCAGCAAGATCCCCCTGAAGGACAATGAAGATAATGTCGTCGGGGTCCTGGGTATTACCGTAGATATCACAGATCGCATTGAATCAGAGAAACTCATCAAACAAAGCGCCTACAGAATGCGCGCCATCATAGATAGCGTGCCCGCGATGGTGTTTGTCAAAAATTACGACGGTATCATTCTCGAAGCCAACAAGGCTTTATGTAATTTCCTCCATAAAGATATAGATACAATTATCGGTCACTCCCATGCGGAACTTCTGGTCAACAGAGAAATCGGCGCCAAAATCGTGCAAAATGATCGAGAAATATTCCACCGCGGCAATTATGAACCTGTTGAAGTCATTCGCAGATTTCCGATAGGAGATGGAGATTACTGGTTTCATTCCATCAAAACACTATGCCCCGAAGAAATATACGGAGAGCCGGTAATCGTTGTTTTCGCAATGGATGTAAGCGATCTGAAAAATACGGAAGCAGAGCTGGAACGCCATCGCGATAACCTGCAGGAATTAGTCGAAGACCGCACTTCAGAATTAAACCGCGCCCGGGTGGCAGCCGATAAAGCCAACAGAGCCAAATCTGAATTTTTATCCAATATGAGCCACGAGCTACGCACCCCGCTCAATGCCATTTTGGGGTTTGCTCAGCTTCTTGAAAGCGGGAAAAAGGAAAAACTCAGCGAACGACAAAATGAGTTTGTTGGAAAAATCAAACGCGGTGGCGAACATTTGCTTGATCTCATCAACGAAGTGCTTGATCTGGCTAAAATTGAAGCCGGCAATTTCGGCATTTCTATTGAACGGGTCAGTACGCTAGGACTGATCGATGAATGCCTGTCCTTTACCCAGCCTTTGGCCGAAGAGCGAAATATATCTATTTTAAACAATATGATGCAGACAGACGATATTATTCTGGCGGATCATCTGCGGGCCAAACAAATTATCCTGAATCTTATTTCAAACGCCGTGAAATATAATCGCCAGGGCGGAAAAATAACGTTGCATAGTCAGATCACCGAAACGGGAATGTTTCGTTTCACCATCAGTGATACCGGGTTCGGAATTCCTCTCGACAAACAGAAGGAGCTGTTTCAGCCTTTCAACAGGCTTGGTGCAGAAATCACAGAGGTTGAGGGCACCGGTATCGGTCTGGTCCTGACTAAGAAAATGATCGAGGAAATGAATGGTTCTCTTGGCTTCCACAGCGTGGAAGAACTTGGCAGTCGTTTCTGGATTGATTTTCCTTTGGCCGCCCCTCAGAAAAACCAGCCACAACAGCAGGACACGGCCCCTTCTTCTCCATCTGTCGCCCAACGGCAAAATGATAACCATTTTATGGTTTTGTATATAGAGGACAACCCCTCAAATCTGGCCCTGATGGAAGCCATTATGGAAGAGCTCCCTCATATTCACCTGATTTCGGCACAATCCGCTGAGGTTGGTCTTAAAATTGCCGAGAAAAGCAAGCCGGACGCTATTCTGCTGGACATTAATCTGCCTGGAATGGATGGCCTGGAAGCCCTGCATTACCTTAAACAATCAGAAACCACCCGCAAAACACCTGTTATTGCCCTCAGCGCCAGTGCCATGACATCAGATATTCGCCGGGGCAAGAGCGCCGGTTTTGAAGAGTACCTGACCAAGCCCATCAGCCTGGAAAAGCTGATGGACGCCTTTGATCGGGTACTCTTTTGACTTTATGAGAAGCTACGACGGTTATTCCATGATGCCAAGCAGGTCGAAGAAGAAGGCAAATTCAAGCGCCTTGTCTTTATAGCGTTTGTAACGCCCCGACGCGCCGCCATGCCCCGCTTCCATATTAACGTGGAACAACAATCTATTGTTATCGGTTTTGTAATCTCGCAATTTAGCAACCCATTTGGCCGGTTCAAAATATTGCACCTGTGAATCATGCAGCCCCGTGGTAACCAGCATATTGGGATAATCCTGCCGCGTGACATTGTCATAGGGTGAATAGGTTTTCATATACTCGTAATAGTCTGTCTCATTAGGGTTGCCCCATTCATCATATTCATTGGTGGTCAAGGGAATAGACGTATCAAGCATCGTAGTCAGCACGTCCACAAAAGGAACGTGGGCGCCCACACCGCGATACAGTTCCGGCGCCATATTGACCACGGCCCCCATCAGGAGCCCCCCTGCACTGCCGCCAACCGCGAATATTTTATCCTTGGCGCCATACTTCTGCGCCACCAACCCTTTGGTCGCGTCAATAAAGTCCGTGAAGGTATTCATTTTATTGTATAGTTTACCGTCCTCGTACCAGCCTCGTCCGAGCATCTGCCCACCACGAATATGGGCAATGGCATAAACAAACCCGCGATCAAGAAGGGTAAGGCGAGAACTGTCAAAACGTGGTTCAATGGTATGACCGTAAGACCCATAGGCATATTGATAAAGCGGATTTACGCCGTCCTGCTTGAACAATTCCTTACGATAAACCAGGGAAACCGGCACCTTGGTGCCGTCACGCGCCTCAATAAAAAGGCGTTCACTGGCATAATTCGCCGGGTTGAAATCACCAAGCACCTCATCCTGTTTCAGAATTGCCCGGCTGCCATCCTTAAGGTCATATTCATACACTGTGCTCGGGGTGGTCAGGCTGCTGTAATTCACCCGCATTTTGTCTGTATCAATTTCCGGATTATAGCCGATAGAAGCGGAAAAGGCCGGATCGTCAAAAGCCAAATCCCTATCTTTCCCGCCGGCCAGGTCCATCACCCGCAGGCGGGTCAACCCTTCTTCCTTCTCCCGCACCACCAGATGATTGGTGAAAAGCTCGAAATCACTTAAAAATACCCCGTTCCGATGAGGCACCACGTCACGCCACTTGCTTTTATCTGTGGTTTGGGTTGCATCCACTTTCATCAGACGGAAATTCTTAGCTTGCCAATTGGTGCGGATGTAATACTCATTCCCCAATTTGGCAAAAGAATATTCATGACCGTCTTCTATCGGGTGAAACAATTTAAAAGCGCTATCAGGTTTATTGGCATCAATAACCGAGGCACCTTTTTTACTGGTATGACTGTGATAAATATAAATCACGCTGTCATCACGGGTTTTGCCGAGACCGGTATAAAAAGTGGTGTCCTTTTCTTCATACACCAGTACATCATCGGCCTGGTCTGTGCCCAGTTTATGACGAAAAACCTGATATCCAAGGAGGGTTTGTGGGTCTTTCCTAATGTAAAAAACGGTTTTGTTATCATTGGCCCAGACAATCGTGCCTGTCGTATCCACCAATATGTCCGCAAGTTTCTCACCAGTTCCCAGGTTTTTAAATTCTATTTTATACAGTCGACGGCTCAGTACATCGGTCGCATATCCCAATAGGGTCGTATCAGAACTGACAGCCATCCCTCCGAGAGAGAAGAATTCGTGCCCTTCAGCAAGCTTGTTCGCATCAAGAATAACCTGTTCTTCACCGTCCATGCTGCCGGTACGGCGGGCATAGACCGGATATTCCTGATCACCGGAAAAATTACTGTAATACCAATATCCGTTTTTTTGATAAGGAACCGACGAGTCATCTTTCTTCAACCGTCCCGTCATTTCGTCAAACAGCTTCTCCTGAAATGCTTCGGTATGTTTCATTTTTGCTGTCGTATAGCTATTTTCCGCATTCAGGTATGCCAAGACCTCAGGGGCCTTGCGCTCATCATCCCGCATCCAATAATAATTGTCTGTCCTGACATCCCCATGGATCTCCATGGTATGAGGAATTTTCTTTGCAACAGGGGGCTGCACAGTTTCTGAATTCATTGTGTTTTGTGTCTCTTTCCGGGGAGTTTTCGTATTCTGATCCGAACCACCTTCACCACAGCCCGTGAGGGTCAGACCAAGACCCACGGCCAGTAGCAGGGCAATTTTTCCAGAGTATACATTTTTCTTCCCAAGCTTTAGATGTTTTTCCATTGTGTATCCCATGACATTTCCCAATTGTTTATCATTTCATTGGCGCTAGTTTATGGTGTATTTCTTTCTGAAGTCAAAGAGATAAAATGAAATGCCTCACTGCGCGTGCACTTTAACCTTCTGATCCCGTTTGACTTGCAACGGGGTCTGAGTCATAGTAATTCCACCTTAGAACAGGATTATAAAAATATTATCGAAGGGGATATCACATGACCGAAGAAACACCACAAGAGACGCCGCCAGCTTCCCTGACAAGGGAATTTTCCGTTGGACGGGTTCTGGCAAACAGTTTTTCTACATTGAACAGCAACTTGCCTTCTTTTGGTCTGCTGGCCTTGATTCTGATGATCCCCAACGCTTATTTCATTATTGCGCCATTAGGCGGGTCTCCGGTTACCTTGGGTGACATCTCCAACCCACTGGCCATCGCCGGGGTCACGATGGTGCTACAGGTTATTTTTGGCAGCCTGCTGTCCGCCATGCTGATTTATGGCACCTTTGAAAGCATGAAAGGCCATAAGGTCAGCATAGGCGATCTTATCTCCAAAGGCCTTGCCGTTGTCTTTCCCGTCGTAGGACTCGCCATCATCATTGGATTTATCATAGCCCTTGGCATGATCTTGCTCATCGTGCCGGGCGTTATTCTGGCAATCATGTTTTATGTTGCCATTCCCGTGCGGGTGGTCGAAGGCCGTAACATAGGCGATTGTCTGTCCCGCAGTGAGAAACTGACCAAGGGACACCGCTGGAGCATCTTCGGGCTGTTAGTTCTGGTGGTTATTATTTCAACACTTATCAATGCTGTTGCAGGAGGGTTGATGGCAATTATAGGAAACCTGCCGCTCATGGGCACCATCCTGTATATCGTCAGCGCCTATATTACCGCCTTTGGTTCCGTGATTTCCGCCATGGTGTATTACGAACTGCGCGCAGCAAAAGAAGGTGTCGACATCGACGAACTGTCCCAGGTTTTCGCCTGAGGGAGGCCTAATCTTTCTTATAAAGAGGATTCTTGATTTTTTTCTTCTGGGCCACTTCCGGTGTGGCAGATTTATCGCCCGGATGTGCCCCAGAGGATATAGCCTTCCCGCTGCGAACAGTTTTCTGCCCGGCGAATTTGTTTTCTTTTCGCCGCCCCATTAACATATCAGCCTCAAGATGACGACGTAACGCGGTATAGAAAGCCTGAAGGAATTCCCCTGCATCTTCTTGCGAATGCACTGGCTGCCAGCCTATTTTGGCCTGAATTCGTTGCGCAACTTCCTGAAACAGGCGATGACGGTCTTTGGTTTCCCGCCGTAAAACATTTTCCAGGGTTTGCACTTCATAAATACCATAAATACTTAGCTGTTTTTTGCTGAAATGGAATTTCATCCCCACCGGGTCATTCGTCGCGGATGCCGCATGCTGCCCCACTTCCGGCAATAAAACCGTTTTAGGGACTGATATCACCCAGGTTCCGGCGATCATATCACCCGTTCGCAAACAATCCTTGTTAAACAGCGGCATAAACAACATGATGCTGCTCCAGATCAAACTCAGCACGATCGCCCACTGGGCAACCCCCATCTGGCTTCCGGCAAACACCAAAGACAAGGGAATATAGATCTCCACCTCCCGCATCAGGTTACGGGCAAACAGGGCGCCGGCTTCCAGTCTTCCGCCGGAACGTCGGGTTACGCGAATGCCTAGAATGCGTTTGCCCGGGGTCTGTCCCTGCCATTTCAACTCAAAAATCACGAAATAAAAACTGCGCAGGATAAAGTAGGTCCCCATGATAAAAATGATACTCAGGGTCTCGCCAATAAACTTATGCATAAAAAGAGTAAAGAGAAACATCGCAAAGATGGCCACGCCAATAATCACCATATCAATGACAAAGGCAACCGCGCGCTCTCCGCGATCCGCCAGACGAACAGACAGGCTGATACCTTCTGGAGAGATAATTTCCCGTGTGCGACGATGGTTCTTCGTCGTGGTTTTAAAGGTATTCCTTTTAGCTTTTGCCACCGGGCGCCTCCCTGCCATAATTTACCGCGATGAAGTACAGGCCCCATAATACTGCGGAACTTCCGGCAATGATAAAACGGACATTCATATCAGTGATAAGCTGGCGGCCAAAACCTTCGAGAAGGCCGGCGATAAAAAACATACACACCCCGCCCAGAACGATTAGCCCCGCCCGACGGCCTTCAATCGCGAGATTTTCCAGCCGGGTATGCTTTCCCGGAAAAATGATGGCATGAGCGAGTATCAATCCGGCGGCACCACACAGGACAACGGCAAGCAGTTCCGTCACCCCATGAATCAGCAACCAGGCCCATATATCGATCCCTAATCCCCGGCTGGCGAACAATGCCGTAAACGCCCCAAGCATCAAACCGGTTTTAAACATCAGGTACAGGGTCGGAAGGCCAAGCGCAAAACCGAGCGCAAAAGCCAGCATGCCAACCCTGGCATTATGTGTGAACAGAAAGGTTGAGAAGACGGACAATTCGTCTTTGTTTTTGGTTTCTTCATTGTAAATTGTCGACCTGAGGTGTTCTGTGCTTGCGGACGGGTTACGGGAATCTTCCGTTCCGACGAAACTGTAAAACCAGTCCTGATTGGTGCTCGTCAGGCTATAGCCGGCGACAACTCCCATCAACATGCAGAGAAAAGAAATCAGCACATGCCATTTGGCTTGCCGCACCAAAGTTGGAAAAGTCTGGGTAAAGAAACCGCCGAGCGCCCCCTTTACCGTAGTCCGCACCCCGTATATCTGAAAATAAGCCCGGGTCGACAAGCTTTCAAGATACGTAACCAGGCTGAGGTCCAGAGACGTGCTCCGCGCCACCGACAACGCCGACAGAGTGGCCCGATACAGGTTTGGCAGGCGCAGCAGTTCTTGTGACGTGAGCGATTTTATGCCTTTTTTTTCAGCACGCACCAACAGCCCATCCAGTTCTTTCCAGATATGTTCCCGTTCCAGCCGGAAGGTTGAGCTTTTCAGGCTTGCATGTTTAACAGCATTCATCAGATCATCTCCCGGCGCTTGATATGCAAATAGCTGTTCAACAAATCCACTTTCAGGTCTTCCACACTGGTATCCAGACACTGAACCCCCATGCGGGTCAGTTTTTCCAGAACGATGGCCCGTTCCTGTATAAAATCCTGTGCGATAACAGTCCCCGTCAGGTCGTCGAGCTGGGTGACTTTCTTTCGTGCAAAGTCAAAAACATCTTTATCCCGAAGAGAAACAAAAACCACAAGATGGCGTTCTGACAACCGTTTAAGGTTATCTATCATCAAGTCAGCGGTTACCGTATCTTCGAAATCGGTCAACAGAATAATGAGAGATCGCCGGTTAAGCCGGGACAGTAATTCCGCCATCGCCAGCGTATAATTGGCTTCTTCACTACTGTAACTCAGATCCGCCGTGACTTGTTGTATTTTAGTAAAATTCTGAACTCCACCGGTCGGCCCCAGATACTGGCGTACCTTTGAATCAAAGCCCATCACCCCTACCCTGTCACCATTTTTCAATGACAGATAAGACAACAACAAACCGCAATTTATGCCATGATCCAGTTTTGGTATGCCATTGATCGGCTCTCGCATCAGGTGGGCCGTATCATAGGCAAGAATGATTTGGTGGTTACGCTCGGTTTGAAACTCCTTACAGATCAGTTTGTGATGCCGGGCAGAACTTTTCCAGTCAATCGCCCGGCTGTCAAATCCCGGGACATATTCACGCAAAGCATCAAACTCCGAGCCATTACCTAATTGCCACTGTGGTTTGATCCCGAACAGTGCATCACGGGCGGAGAATTTCACCGCATCCTGTGATACGGATCGGATATTAGGCAGAATAGGCAAAGAGTTCATGATATCAATCCGTCGGGTCCAGCTCGCCAGACCCAAGGGACCTTGCCAGCGCAACCAAATCCGGTCCACTGAACTTTTCCCGCGCAATAACGGGGTTAAAGGAACCGTGCCCAGATTCCGGGACAGACTGTCAATCATCAGATAAAACACCGTAACCGGGGTGATTTTCTCCTCTACATCGACGGCAATTTCCATCCGGCATGCGCCCCAGGCATCCGGCACGATGACCTCAAGCTCCATATGATCCGTTGCCCCCATATACAGGCAATTCGGCAGGCGATGACGAATGGAAAACTCGCTTCCCGGCCAGGACTTTAATCCGTCAAGAAACAAGATAACCAGAAAGATCCCCGCGAGCACAACGGTGATCATCGCGCCCTCCTCTGCGAAGACAACTACCGCCAGAGAGACAAGGATCAGACCACCAAATATATATAGTGCTTTTAGGGATGGACGCATTTAACAATACCTGCCTATCGGGGAGCCGCCGTCTGATCAACAATCTGCAGGATAATCTGATCCGTATCCAGCCCTTCGATATCTGCGCCCGGCGCCAGGATCACCCGATGCCGTAATGTCGGCACCGCAAGGAACTTGATGTCATCGGGAATAACATAATCCCGTCCCTGCAACGCTGCATACCCCCGCGCCGCCCGCGCCAGCATCGTGGCCGAGCGCGGCGATGCGCCAAACTGCAATGAAGGATGCTCTCGCGTACTACGCACGATATTGACAATATAATCGACGTTTTCTTCCGACAACTGGATCTTCTGTACGTAGTTCCGGATTTCATCCAGTGTCGCAAGATCGCCCACCGGCTCTACCGAGAAATCCGTTGCTTCTGCCATGCCGGTTTTATGACCGTGTTTCAGAACGATGGATTTTTCTTGGGCGGCGCTTGGATAACTCAGAATATGTTTAAACAGGAACCGGTCAAGCTGGGCTTCCGGCAATGGGTAGGTCCCTTGTTGCTCGATCGGGTTCTGGGTAGCGACCACCATAAAGCCCGTTCCCAGATCATGGGTGACGCTTTCAATGGTCACGGCACGTTCATTCATCGCCTGAAGCAGGGCCGCTTGGGTTTTGGGTGGCGTACGATTGATTTCGTCAGCCAGCAGAAACTGGGTGAAGATCGGACCTTTGGTCAGGACAAATTCATTGGTTTGAAAATTAAACAGATTGGTGCCCAATACATCCCCCGGCATTAAGTCCGGTGTGAACTGCACCCGCCCAAAATCAAGCTGCAGAGTGGCGGCAATCGTTTTCGCCAAAAGCGTTTTAGCCGTCCCCGGCACACCTTCCAACAGAATATGACCTTCCGAAATCAGACAGACAATAATCAGGTCCAGGGCATCATCCTGCCCGATGATAACCTTACCGACCTGTTGTTTTATCCGTTCACTGATTGAGTTTATCTGTGCCAGATCCATCAAGCATCTCCTGTTTCCATTTTTCAAGGTGCAAAGCTATTTGCAATAAGGGTTTGTCATGGACGACATCCATGAAACTGTGAGACCGGGGACCGGTTTTGCTGTTCAGCATCTGGGCCCGGTGTTTAATGACGCGAAATTCCATATGGACGTTATGCTTGCGGCCATACTCATCCAGCCAGTGAATGGTATCCGCCTCATCCAGATGACGCGGCACCCTTAACCGACGCGCCATGGCGTGCAACGTCAGGTCAACATAGCGCACCAGGATTTCCGGCTTGTGATCCCCGGCATTAAGCAAGTTTACCGTATTCTGGATCAGAACCGCCTTGCCCGGCTTCAGGGCGGGCTTTGTTTTCTGCGGCGTTCCAAACCGTTGCGCCGTGGCCCAAACCAGAAGCACCGTAAAAATCAGCACCTGTAGTGTGACAAAGATAAAAGGATATTCAAACGCCGACCGTATAAAATCAGGATTACGGGTAAAGCCGTGACTGGTCTCGTCGACAAAAATGGTGTTATTGCCGACGCGCAGGAAATCGACGACATACTGCATGATCGCCGCATTATCACCACGTCCTAACCCGAAATTAGACAAAATATCCGGATCGGAAATCACAATGGTCGTCCCCAGATCACCAAACATCATTCCAACCAGAATACCATCCTTTGTCGCCAGCAGCGGCTCGATCTTATCGGATCGCATCAATTGTGGATTAAGCAGGTCCGGCATATCTTTGATTTTGGTCACAGTCCAGTCGAGAGGCTCTTCCTTGACCTCATCCGGGTCATGTCCAGAACTTTCGTTTGGCGCCTTTTCAAGCTCTGTTTTTTCTTCTGTTGAAGTTTTCAGGTCCTCTTCCAGGGTCTTTTTTTCTTTTCTCGGGTGATAAGGTCTGTAAATACTGGCTAGCGGGTCAACCATTTTCAGAATTTTTTCCGGCGCTTCATAACTCGTCAGATATGTTTTCGAAAGCCAGCGCGGGTTCTGGAAACCCCGTCTGGCGCCCCGGCGTTTGGGCAAGACCAGTATCTTCGTCTCGTGGGTGAGCAGTTTCTCGAGAATTTCCGGTTTCGAAAAATTCAGATCCGGTTCCAACAACATCAAAATGGAGTTAGGCGCCAGCCGCTCCGCCGTTTTATACTGGCTGATCAACACCGGGATGTTCTGATGCTTCAGACTGTTGACAAAAGCCTTATGGCCAATGGCCGATACGGAGAAACTGTTCTGGCGCGTTGTCGTGTAGGTTTCCTGCTCATTACCGAATGAAATGACCAAAATAGACGCGAGCATGGCAAACAGGCTCACCCCGACAAGAATCAGAACGGTTCGGGGGGAAAATATCTGGTCCTGCGACGGCGCAACAGTCATAAGGTCCGCCCTTCGGTCAATTGCAGGAATTTATCCCGGCATAAATCATAATCTGTCTGTTCTGTAGCTTCCCCGGCAAACAGGCTGCGTTCTACCTGTGTAACCAGGGGAAACAGCAGATCGCGATCCTGTGGGGACAAAATATCATTCTGGATGATTTCACGGCTGGTCGCCGAGATATTCAACAGACCGCGCAATTTTGACTGCATCGCATCCAAAGACGCCAACAGCAAAAAATGCACGGCATCGGCAAAATTACCGGTGGCCGCCATCTGGTCAGCGTCCTGTAACGTCGGTACAGTATATGGCGTGGGCTTGGCGATTGTTGTGGCCCGATGAATATCTTTTTTGACGGCTTTAAGTTTCTTGCGCGGCGCCCCGTCTTTCCATTCAAAATGATCGAACAGATAGTAAAGCGCATACCCCAACAACAGGATCAGCGCAGCATAAAACAGAATTTTCAGAATAGGCCCCGCGACCTTGAAAAATGCAACAATTGCCTCCAGAAAACTTTTCAGGCCTTCCGGGGGCGGTTCCGGGACAAAATCCTTGCAGGTCGGGTTGGTAGTCCTGTCCGTGATACAGGGCAGTTCGGTCTGAATTTTGGAATCACGTAAGGCTTCCTCGACAGCTTGTGCCGGCGCGAGCGGCTTTTTTTCCGCATGGCTAAGGCTTAAACCTGCCAGAAACAACAGAAACAGGGCAGCAAATTTTGAAATAACTCTAATAATCTGACCCCCACCCAAGTGGCGCTTCCGCCTCATTTTATATTTACCTAATCTCAGGCAAGAAGAGTAGTATTTGATTTAAGGAATATCAAGGGGAATTCACGCCCGCGCGCCCCTAAACGTCTTTCCGTTTAAAGCGGCCTAAAAGTTTTTTCTTATCCCCCGGGGTCATGCAAAATCCCATGACCGACGCGCCATAAATCACCACCAGTAAAGGCGCGCCCAAGGCGATACCTGAACCACTCAGAAGATTGACCGGCACGATATGCGTGATCGCCTGAAAGATTGCCACGCTGCCAATTGCGGCAATCACCACCCGCAACAGGCTCATTTGCAGCATATTAATGCCCATAAGCCGCCGTACGACAATCACCCGCGCCAGATTCATAATAAAGTACGTACAACACAACGCAATGGCCACGCCTTTCATGTCAAACTTCAATATCTGGACGAAACCCCAGGCTATTGAGGCATAAAGGACAACCATCATCAAGGAAATGATCGGATTGAAGATGGGAAAGCGGTAAAGAAGAGGCATATCTGTCATACCAAAGCCGCCATTTATGGTCTGCCCCATCATCAGGAAAAGCAACACAACTCCCCCCGCGGCCAAGGTCTCCGGGCTGGTTCCGGTATCGGCAATCATGGTCATGAAGGCCGTCCCGTAAAAGACCGCCAGCACCACCAACACACATTGCACCATCAAGGTCCAGCGGCTGACCATAACCATCTGCCGTTCAACAACGGCATAATCCTTTTCCACCAGATTCTTGGCCATAACAGGGGCAAGAATGGGATAAAAACTTTGATAAATTTTTTCCACTGACGTGGTGATCTGCTGAGCGATATCGTAAATACCAAGGATGGATTCCGAGAAAAAATATTTAACAATAAACACATCAAGACGCATAAACACCAGCAACGCCAGATCGTGAAAAGCTGTGGGTGCCGAAAATTTAAACATCGCCTTGATGATGTAAAACCGTGGCCGGGCGGTGATAAAATTTCTCAGGGAATAGAGTTTGGCACAGCCGCATATGGATGTTGCCAAAGACGCCATGATCGAAACAGTATAAGCCAGAAGCAGCCCGGGCGCCCCAAAATCAAGAAAATAAAATACCAGCATGCTGATCAACAACACATAGGGTTCAATAAAGCTTTTGGCCGCAACTTCATATTTCATGTTACGGGATATACGGGTGCCGGCCAACAGGATTTCATTAATTGCAATCAACAGCAGAACCGGGGCAATACTGCGCAGGCCGGTCACCATCTCTGGGTAATCAAAGAACTGCGCCAACAGGTCAGCCCCGGCCACGATGACGCCCACCAGCAGCAATCCGACGGTTACCGCACTACAGAGCGCCGCGACAATGATTTCCTCTGTCGTGTGGCCATTGGAGTATTTGATGTCCATGACAAATTTGAACAGGGAATTTTTGAAACCGAAAACCGCAAGCGCCGCGGCGAGTTCAACAATGGTTATGGTGAAAATATAGCGTCCGTAAAGCGCGTTGCCAAACAGAGCCACCACCAGCAGGATGAAAGGCAATCGTGAACTCAAGCGCACCAGAAAACCCAAAAAATTCAGGCCGGCGCCGCGGACAATGTCACTTTTATCACGCGCCTCTTTAGCAGACATATGCAGATTACTCAGTTATACCGATAGTCGAGAATGGATCGGGCATTCAGCAAGATAGCGAGATTCCAGACGATCAATCCACCCAACAGGGAATAAGGAATTAACAATGCATGGCCGGTCATCCCCAAAATGGCGAAGACCAATGCGAAGAAATCCCGTTTCATGATATAATTAACCGCCGTAAAGACGGACGTCAACCGTTCTGATGCCAACAGCTTTTCCCGAATGACCAGTGACAGGACATCAAAGCTACCGCCTTTAGGGCCAAAATACAGCAGCGTGATCATCATCATAATCCCGAACAGCGCCAACAGCAGCAGATAACTGCCCAGCGCCACATAAGAGTCTCCGTGGATATCCCAGAGCGCATAACTTAGTCCCCCCATAAACAAAATATTACTGAGCATGTCTATGCCGGTATCCAGCCGCGCCCCGGCGGTCGATTGCTGAAACTTTGCCCGGGCGATTTCCCCATCAACACAATCAAAAACCGCCACAACCTGGTACATCATGCACCCGAGGAACAGCGCATTGTCTCCGCCATGCAGAAAAAACCACAGCATAAGCAGACTTTGCACACCATTGACATAGGTATAAAAGGCGGGCGTCATGTCAAAGCGGGCGAAATAGCGACTGAAAATACGGGACAACGGCCGGTCAATTTTGACCGTTACAATGCCATCGGTTGACTTATAAAGCCAACTGAACAGGCGTCGATCCGCCTCCCGCACATCCTGCAACGTGCTACACAAAGTAAAATCATCATTGGAAAGTACAACATCAGGTAACGTTTCACGTTCGAGCAATCGACCAATGGTAAATAAAAGTTTCCCTTCCGGAGACCGGAAAGCCCCGGTTCCCTGATCAGTAGCCACCTGCGACAACAGGCTGTCGCGCAGAACAATATTATCGCGAATATGAAACACGGTTCGCCCCTCATGAGGAATGTCCTCCTCATTGCGCACATCATGTATGGTGACCGCCTTTTCGTTGGCCACGACTTCGCGATCCCCTTTGATTTCCCCGATCACATAAATTTCTGTCATCCCCGCTGCAATAAAGCCTTTGACCAAGCGATCAGTCAGAGGTAATCCCGCCACTTTACAGGCCGAAAATTCGGTTTTTTCTATAATCGCCATTATCCGGGTGGTAGCCATTTCAGGGACCCTTCTCAATCTTTACTATACCACAAAAATTAGCAAACTTTTTGTTTCTGCTCAAATACTTCCAAGATACTTCATATTCTTTGACTTAAGTTCCTGACTGCTTAAACCGGGTCGCCCCAGGTCTTTACGCGCCCCTGGAATAACCTTGACTTCAAGAAGACAACTTCCTTTTTTCTTGAAATCAGCCAACATGTCCATGGCATGGATCAAATCCGCTTCTGTTTCGACAGTTTCTGCCGCCTGATAACCACAAGCCAGGGCAATAGCCGGTATATCTATACCGGATGCCGCGGTCGGCTGCCCGCCGACTGAATCATGCACCTGATTATTAAGCACAATATGACAAAATTTCCCCGCGGCATTTAACGCCGTACTCCCCATATGCATCAGAAAGGCTCCGTCACCATCCAGACAGTAAATCTGCTTCTCGCTGCGCCGGGACATTTCGCAGGCGATTTGCGAGGCATGGCCCATGCCCCCAACAACCAGAAAGTCTTTTTCGTGCCCCTGTTTCTTCTGCGACCGTAATTCATATAATTCACGCGACGCCATTCCCGTGGTCGACACGACAAACGATGCATCCGGCATTTTATCCACCAGCAAGGCAATCGCCCTTTCCCGGCTGAGACGCTTAAGTCCGCTCTGTTCCGGAGTATCCCCCATGCGCAAATGATAGGGCGCGAAGGTTCCTTTGCGCACCAACAACGCCACCGGTTGTGAAGACGACTTCGCTTCCACCGTCATTTCCGCCAAAATAGCCGGGTAATCTTTGGTATCGGCATCAATGATTTTATAAGAAATTCCCATGGCGGTGAGCATCGCCTCTGTCACCTGCCCCTGCTTTTTGTGTTGTGGTTCGTCTTTTAACTGCTGCCCGTCGCGAGTTATTTCCCCCCGCCACCCAATCAGCAACACCATGGGAATGCCGTAGACCTTTTGGTCAGCCAGTGACAGCAAAGGGTTGATGGTATTGCCAAGGCCCGAATTCTGGAGATACACCACAGGGGTATTTCCAGTGGCCAGGTGATAACCAATGGCAAGCCCTATCGCGCCACCTTCATTGGCGGCAATGACATGGTTGCCGGCAAAGGTAAAGTCACTGACATAAGCGCAAAAGCTTTTCAGCAGAGAATCTGGGACGCCGGTGAAGTAAGCCAGGCCGTTTTTGTTCATTTCACCGTAAAAATCTTCGGGTTTGATCATTACTCACCTGTGCCTGTTTTCTTTAAAATACTGTATAAATTTCTTCATATCCAAGGGGGCGGGATTGTTTTTTAATCGTTCCAGATTAACGGACCTTAAGAAGGCCTGTTCCTCTTTATCAAAGTCAAAACCCATCATTTCCGGGTTAGTGACAAGCCCAATCTGTCCCATCAGGTTTTTAAACCACTGGGTAAATTCATCAAGAGTGGCAACACCCGTCAACTGAAACAATTTCTGAAACCGCGCCTGTAGATCGCCGGGTGTCAGAAAATCTTCCTCCGCCTCATAATTAACCCGCGCCACTGCCGGCAAACAGAAACTTACCGCATGCCCATGCGGTATGCCGTGCTGGTGGGTCAGGTAATATGAAAAGGCATGTGCAGCCGTCGTCTTGGTGATATTGATGGCCTGACCCGCCAGACACGCCGCCTCCGCAATTCTGTTCTGGGCTTCAGATGTTTGGTCATTGATAGCCGGCAACATGTAAAGCTTTAAAAGTTCGATCGCCCGCGTGGCGTACAACATGCTTTCTTTGGTCGCCGCAACCGCCCAATAGGATTCTATAGCCTGACAAAGCGCATCCATAGCCGAAGACGCGGCCAAAGCGCGCGGCATTCCCCGGGTAAGCGTCCCGTCAATAATGCTTAAGGTCGGCATAAGATGAGCTGAAGCCAGAGAATATTTTATTCCGTCAAGATATACCACGGCAAAATGTGTAGCTTCACTACCGGAGCCTGCCGTTGTTGGCAGTGCTATATGGCTCAGAGTAGAGGCTGAGAGATCACGCCCGCCGTTGCAAATGACGGTTCGGGCTGCGGGCTCATCAAGCTGATGTAAGCCAACCATACTTTTGGCAATGTCCATGGCTGTTCCGCCACCAAGAGAGATCACCGCGGCGGCACCTGACTTTTTAAGCATCCTGCAGCCCCGCCATACTTCCTGAAAATCAGGGTTGGGGCTGAAATCACCAAACTGATCAATGACAAGATCTGGCATATGACGCCTGAGCGCCTCAATAATGCCGGTATCGCGGCAGCTTCTTGCGCTGCCGACAATCAGGACATGATTATTCTCTAGTTGCCGCAAGTGGTCTGCAACGACAGCAAAGGCGTTCTGATGCGCGATCCGGATTGTATGTTCCATTAGACCCTCTGCGGGATCAGATTCAAAATATCCTTGATCGGCAAACACATTTCATCTGTTTCAAAAGACCGGTCATTGGCCAGAATGGAATTGGCGGTTTTCACCATCGCCGGATAGGCGGAACGCAGCAGGTGGTTGGCGTGTATCACGACATTCACCCCAGCCCGGCCCAATTCCTCATCCGTGATTTCATTAAAACTTGTCGGCACAACAACCAAAGGCACATCCGGATATGATGCTCTGAATATTTCACAGAAGGTGAGAATTTCATCCGGTGTCTTCTCACGGCTGTGGATCATGATACCATCTGCCCCCGCCTTGACATAGGCATGCGCCCGGGCAATGGCGTCATCCATCCCCTTTTCCAGAATAAGACTTTCAATCCGGGCGATAATCATAAATTCCTTGGTGACCTGGGCCGCCTTACCGGCTTTGATCTTTTGACAGAAATTTTCCGGATCATCCTGGGTCTGCATCACATCGGTGCCATACAGGGAATTTTGCTTCAAACCAATTTTATCTTCAATAATAACCGCCGAAACCCCGGTGCGTTCCAGAGACCGCACCATATAGGGAAAATGTTCGATCCGGCCGCCGGTATCGCCGTCAAAAATCATCGGTTTCGTTGTTACTTCGAAAATATCATTCACCGTCACCAGGCGGGACGAAATATCAACCGCCTCGTTGTCCGGTTTTCCACGGGCGGTGGAATCTGTCAGGCTACTGGACCACATGGCGTCAAACTGACGTTTTTTCCCCTTATATTCCGCTTCCGCCGTTTCCACTATTCGCGCTGTAAGACCGCTATGGGCCTCGATCACCCGCACCACATTTTTGGCGTCTATCAGACGGCGTAGCGCCTGTAGCCGCACCCCCGGGGTCGTACCGATTTCTTTCAAGGCCTGATTAAGTAACGTGGAAGAAATGCCAGCAGTATATGTGGGCTCAATCAACTCTCCACCCCATTCTGCCAGAACATCAATCACCTTCTGGCGCACCTTTTTCTGCACACCGGTTTTCCAGTCGTCGCCATGAACCACTATATCCGGGCGATATTCCCGCAAGTTAGGCTCGTAATCCAGCGTTTCCTGGGGCACAACACGCATCACGCCCTTGATCTGTTCAACCAGAGCCTTACGCTGATTATAATTCATAAAAGGAAGACGTTTATAAGATGCAATCGCCTTGTCGGTCAGAACGCCGACGGTGACATCGCCGTGGGAAGCGGCAATTTTTAAAATATTTGTGTGACCCTCATGCAACAAATCCGCCGCCATGCCAACATAAACATTTTTACCCATAAGGGGGCTCCTCTTCATATCACATAATTATGCGCCAAGCCGCCAAACAGCTATGGAATCAGGTCCAGAATGACGCTATTTTTTTAATATTATGCCTTATATAGGTACGATAAGCGATAAAGTAACCGTAACATCACAGAAATATTTTAGAAATATCCTTGCCTTAATCATAGTAATATTACCGGGCAAAATACTTATTGATCCGCATCAATGGTTTTTTTTGTAAATTTGGTCAAAAAGCCTTAGGCTCTTTACCAACGCAAATAAGTGACATTCAAAATAACTATTAAAATAAACTTGGGATAAGAAAAAATGACCACACATGCACCCCTTTCCGACATCGAAATTGCCCGGGCGGCCACTGCGCAGCCTATCGAAGAAATTGCCCTGAAACTGGATATCCCGGCCAAAGAAGTGGTGCGTTATGGCAACGATAAAGCCAAAATAAAGCTTTCTCATATTGAAACGTTACAAAACAAGCCTGACGGCAAGCTTATTCTGGTTACCGCCATTACACCGACACCTGCCGGCGAAGGCAAGACAACAACCACAGTCGGGTTGGGGGATGGTTTGAACAAGATTGGCAAGAATGCCATGATTTGTATTCGCGAGCCATCCCTCGGGCCCTGTTTTGGCATGAAAGGCGGGGCTGCCGGTGGCGGTCATGCCCAGGTGATCCCGATGGAAGATATCAATCTGCATTTCACCGGTGATTTCCATGCGATCAGCGCCGCCAACAATTTGCTCGCGGCCATGATCGACAATCACATATATTGGGATAACACAACCGGCCTTGACACCCGGCGCATCACCTGGCGACGGGTCATGGATATGAATGACCGTTCTCTCCGGCAGATTACCACATCACAGGGCGGCGTCGCCAATGGCTATCCCCGGGAAGGCGGTTTTGACATTACCCCGGCATCAGAGGTTATGGCCTGTTTTTGTCTCGCCACGGACCTGAAAGATTTACGTCGGCGTCTGGGACAAATTCTCGTCGGGTTCACCCGGGATCGTACAGCGGTATATGCCCGGGATATCTTGGCCGACGGGCCGATGACGGCGCTTCTTAAGGACGCGATGATGCCAAATCTGGTCCAAACGCTGGAACATAATCCAGCCTTCATTCACGGCGGCCCCTTTGCCAATATCGCCCATGGCTGCAACACTGTTATCGCCACAAAAACCGCCTTGAAAATGGCCGATTATGTGATTACGGAAGCAGGTTTTGGCGCCGATCTCGGGGCGGAGAAATTTTTTGACATCAAATGCCGCAAGGCGGGTCTCGCGCCCCACGCGGCGGTTCTCGTCGCCACCATTCGCGCATTAAAAATGCATGGCGGCGTCGCCAAAGCAGATCTGGGCACGGAAAATGTCCCCGCTGTGGAAAAGGGATTGTCGAACCTTAAGCGCCATGTGGAAAACCTGCGCAAATTTGGGGTTAAGGAAGTCGTGGCCATAAACCGTTTTCCCACGGATACCGACGCAGAAATTCAGTGCGTTATCGAAGAATGCGAGAAGCTCGGGGTTCGCGCCATAGAGGCTACCCATTGGGCCAATGGTGGGGCGGGCACAACCGCCCTCGCCCAACATGTTGTTGACCTGGTGGATGGCACAGACAGCACATTCCGCACCCTTTATAATGACGACATCTCGCTCTGGACCAAAATTCAGACCGTCGCCCAGGAAATCTATGGCGCCAGCGAGATTGTTGCCGATAAAAAAATCCGGGACCAGATCAAACACTTTCAGGACCAGGGATTTGGACATTACCCGGTTTGCATCGCCAAGACCCAATACAGTTTTTCCACTGATCCCAATCTCAAAGGGGTGCCGACCGACCATGTCGTTCCAATCCGTGAAGTTCGGCTTTCGAACGGCGCCGAATTCCTGCTGGTTGTCTGCGGGGACATCATGACCATGCCGGGCCTGCCCCGGGTTCCTGCTGCCAATTCAATTGAAGTTGATGAAGAAGGACTGGTCCAGGGCTTGTTCTAGATATCAATAAATACAGCATACCTCAGGAAGTACTGTCCTGTAATAGGACCGTCATCATGAAATGATAAAAGAGGAGATTAGTGGTGTTAAACTTATTTGCGGGCACCTTGTTTTTCGGCCTATTACATTTAATTCCGGCAGCCTTGCCCAAGCATCGCCAGAAGGTAGCCGAACAACTGGGGGAGAATATCTATAAAGGTATATTTTCCATCGGTGTTCTTTTGTCCATCCTTCTCATCATTTTAGGGTGGCGAGGTACCGAAACGGCCTTTGTCTACAGCCCGCCGGAATGGGGCAATCTCGCCACGGTGATCTTGATGTATCCCGCCCTTTACCTCCTGGTTGCTGCGCGGGTTCCTTGCAGGATCCGGCGACTGATCCGGCACCCTCAGCTCACCGGCGTGTTCTTATGGGCGTTAGCGCATCTCCTCGCCAATGGCGACAGTCGGTCACTGACCTTGTTCGGCATTCTGGCGCTTTGGGCGCCCCTTGAAATGATTTTGCTCAACCGCCGCGACGGGATCCGGGTCAAACCGGCAACAACCACTCTCGGGGCCGATATCAAGGTAGGCGTTATCGCCGCCGTTCTCTATATCGCCCTGGCCTATGGTCACGTTTATTTTACCGGCATCGCTTTAAGCTATTCATGAAGCGTTCAGTTTAAGTTCTTTATATTTAAGGTCTTCGAAATAACTGGTGAGGCTGTTATGAAACTTCGATTTGCACACTATTTCTTTGGTTTTGTGCTGCTGGCTGGTGGCCTGACGGCCATCGCGGAAGAAAATAAAGTCGATCCGCTATCCGATCCCGCGTATAAAGAACTGATCGCCAGTTTTGATAAATCAAAAGACTGCATTTTCTCCCGGACAATAAACGACTGGACGGCTCTTGATGATCAGCGTCTGATTGTCTATGCGCCCACGAAGAAACGACCTTATTATATCAAACTGGTGCAACGTTCTCTGGAACTTAAGTTTGCCCACACCATCGGGGTGCATTCTCGCTTTGACAATCGAATTTGCCCTTATGGTGGCAATGCGTTGTTTATTGACGGTGAGCGCTACACCATCAGCGCCATTCAGAAACTGGACGAGGATACGGCCAAGCAGTTGCTGCAATATCAAAGACAGAAAAAAGAAACCAAACAAAAACAGTGACATAAAAAAGGCGGCTGATTGATACAGCCGCCTTTTCTGATGACTTCACATTCTAACGTCTGTTGACCAGATTAATCACCCTTCTTTGGTGATCCCGTTAAGGCCCAATCTAGTTTGGCGCAAAAAACACCACCTTTAAGTAGCTGTAAATTAATTAGTAAAAAACTTTAGATTGTGCTACTATTGTTTTTCCAATTCATAAAAGGGGTTTTATCTTATGAAGTTTCAAAAATTTTCTCTTGGTGCTATTGGGTTAAGTTTTCTGCTTTTTAGCCAAATTGCTACGGCCGAAAAACAAATGCCAGAAAAACTTTCAGAAGACACTTACAACAATATAATTTCAAGCTTTGATAAGAGTAAAGATTGTATAAAGCTCAACAAGAGAGTGCATTGGAAAGCACTGAATACTTCCAGTCTACTGGTATATACGCGTGCCAATGATATGGTCTATTACCTTTCGTTAAAGCATCCCCGTTTTGACATAGACTTTGCTCAACAGATTGGTCTTAACACATCAAATAATTTCCGTTTTTGTGGGAACATTGATGAAAGTGTTTATTTCGGCGATCAACAATACAGAGTAAAAGCAATTAAGAAAATCAATAAAGAAATGGCAACACAGCTCATAGCCTATCGTGATAATGAGTAGTATTTTATGTTTATAATAAACGAAGGTGGCCTTGATTGACCACCTTCGTTACTTTGCATTATAGTATTTTTAATGTACTTTAACGTCTGTTGACCAGATCGTCATAATCTTTCATCAGGGTTTTGCAGACATCTCCCACCACAAAATTATACTCTCCAATTTCGCACAAAGGCGTAACCTCAGCCGCCGTCCCTGTCAGGAAGGCTTGCTCGAAACCGGCCATCTCTTCCGGCATAATCGCCCGTTCGATAACCTCAATGCCACGCTGCCTGGCCAGATCAATCACCGTCCGGCGGGTAATCCCGTCAAGGAAGCAATCCGGTTTTGGCGTATGCAACACCCCGTCTTTCAGGAAAAAGATGTTGGCGCCTGTAGCTTCCGCCACCTGCCCCCGGTAATCAAGCATCAGGGCATCGTCATAGCCATGTTCTGTTGCCGCATCCTTACATAGTGACGCAATCATATAAAGGCCCGCCGCCTTGGCATGTACCGGCTCGGTTTCAGCGGATGGTCTTTTCCATTTGGCGATTTCCAGACGCAGTCCTTTCAGTCTGGCTTCTTCACCAAAATAGGATGGCCATTCCCAGGCAGCAACCGCCAGGTGAATTTTGGTGCCTTTGGTCGCAACACCCATCATTTCGGAACCGCGCCAGGCCACCGGCCGCACATAGGCATCCACAAGACCGTTGGCTTTCACCACATCAATGGCCGCCTGATCAATTTCTTCCACAGAATATGTATTTTCAAAGCCCAGCATTTTACCGGAATCGATCAAACGTTGGGAATGTTCCCGCAGTTTAAAAATCTCGCCGCGATATGCCCGCTGACCTTCAAAAACGCTACTGCCATAATGCAGTGCGTGGGTGAGAATATGAACATTGGCGTCCCGCCACGGAACCAATTCGCCGTTGAACCAGATGACGCCATCACGGTCGTCGAAAGATGTGGATGACATGTGTTACCTCAATAAAATTTAAATTTCATATGTCTCATAAGATATCATAAATAAACATTTCGCCCGAAGACTATTTAATAATATTTCACTTAAGACTTGATATGAGTAACATTGTAATTTAAATATGTCAATATGACTGACATATTTTTTGACATTAAAAAACACTCGGATCACCAGAAATTCCTCAAGGGGATGGAGCTGCTGTATTTTGGGTATCGTGACTTCATCAGCTGGCCTGATGATGTGCTGCAAAAGTATGGTTTTGGCCGGGCCCATCACCGCGTGCTGCATTTTGTCGGCCGTAATCCTGGCCTGAAAGTGGCAGAGCTTCTTGACCTGCTGAATATCACGAAACAAAGCCTGTCACGGGTTTTAAGCGCCCTGGTTGAAAAGGGATATATTCGTCAGGATATTGGAGCGGAAGACCGGCGGCAGCGTTTGCTCAATCTTACCGAACAGGGCGAAGAATTGCTTGGTAAAATTACCGAACACCAAAAGGAACATATGCTCAAGGCATTTGCACAGGCCGGAGAAGATAATGTCGAGGGGTTCTGGAAAGTGCTGAGCGCGCTGATCAACGAGGAAAATAGAGAAAAGCTTCTCGGGCAGATCAATCAGGACATGGGCGACTGACCCGTTTCCTGCCCCTGATCCAGCCTAGTCCGCCAGCTCTCTTGAACGTTGATAAGCCGCCCGTACGGTTTGAACCATAAGTTTTCCAAGCCCCTCGTCGCGCATCAATATATTAAGCGCGGCTTCGGTTGTGCCATTGGGACTGGTAACATTCTTGCGCAACTGTGTTGCGTCATCCGCAGACTGTTCCAGCAAGGCCCCGGCCCCGCATATCGTATGAGTGGCCAGTTTTTGTGCCAGCTCTTTATCCAGACCGAGAGTTTCTCCCGCGCCCGCCAACGCCTCCACCAGATGAAAAACATAGGCGGGCCCACTGCCGGATACTGCGGTTACGGCATCAATCAGCCCTTCTTCCGTCACCCAATCCACAACGCCCGCCGCCTTCAGCAGCTCATGGCAGGTGGCTTTCTGGCTGTCTGTGACATTACGATTGGCATAGCCAACCGTAATACCCCGTCCGATAGCGGCCGGTGTATTAGGCATGGCCCGTACAACGGCGGCGTCCAGCCCAAGAATTTCTGTGAAGTAATTAATGGTTTTTCCAGCGGCAATGGACAGAAAAACCGTATCGGCAACGGTCAAACCTTTAAGGTCTTCCAGAGCCTGATCCATCATTTGCGGCTTAACCGCCAGAACGATAAAGCCCGGTGTCAAGTCTTTCGGGAGCTGAGCAACGCTGTCATAAAACTTCTCAGGCGCCAGACCCGGGACCATCGCGCGGGCATTGTCCACAAACGGATCAATCACATATACCGCATCCGCCGTCAGACCGCCTTTAAGCCACCCTTGCAACAGGGCGCCCCCCATTTTTCCGCAGCCCACCAGCACCAGCGGCCGTGCCGCACTAATATCCGTTAGCTTCGTCATGTTTAAATCCAGTTGTTTTCAAGGCGTCCTTTTACAGGACACCGCGGCAGTCGGCTTATGCCTCGCCTACGGTTTCCAGCATGGCCACGGCCATGGCATCTGCCGGGGTTTTTCCCGCCCACAGCACAAACTGGAAGACCGGATAATATTTGTTGCTTTCAGACAGAATGGTATCCGTAATTTTCTCACAGGTCGCCGGCGTCACTTCTGTTTCCACCATATTGCTGTGGCGGAACATCAGGGTACTGTCTTCCGTCCAGATGGCAAAATGACCAATGGCCAGTTGTTCATTGACCAGATTGATCGTTTCGAGAACATTGGCCTTCTTGTTATCCGGCACCCGCATGTCTAACATCCCGGCAGCCTGCAACAGCCCTTCTTCCGGCACCCAGAAATAACGAATGTGGAAATCACACCATTCTCCGTTAACCGCGACGGTGATTTCTTCGTCATTCGTGCGTTCATAAGGCCATTCATTCTGTCCGGCCATCATTTCTAAAATATCCAGCGGATTAGCCAGTGTGGCATTATATCCGTCAAAACTTACGGCTGTCATTATTTTGTATCTTTATCGCTTTTTGAAGGTGTTTTCTTACGGCTCGTCGGTGTGGCAGGCTTCTTGCCGGTTTCCGACAGGGCCTTTTGCAGATCGGCGACCTGTTGCGCAAGTTGAAGGTTTTCCGCGCGGGCTTGTTTTGCCATATCGCGAACAACCTCGAATTCCTCACGGGAAACCAGATCCATACCCTGCATCATCTGTTCAAGATGAGCGCGGACAGCCGCCTCCATCTCGCCTTTCACCCCATGCAGGGTGCCAACAGCGCTTTGGCCCAATTTCGCCAGATCATCAAAAAATTTATTGTCAGTTTGCACGTGACCACCTTTAATATTGTGATTTCCCCATTTATGCACCAAACCGAGTGGATCAAAGCGCCCCCGATTTATGCTTATTTTGAAGTAATATGACGCCACACTACAGGAATGCCAAGCGGATTCAATTCTTTGTAACTTGACTTGCATAAAAACCCCGCCATGATAACGTCTAAACAATTGTAAAACTGCGATAACCGGCGACATATTTATGTTTGAATTTTTATTATCTGCTTCCCTCACCTTTCCCGACATTTCCCCCGAAATTGTTAGAATCGGGCCCATAGCGATTCGGTGGTACTCCATGGCTTATCTGCTCGGGTGGGGAATCGGATGGTTTTATTTGCTGCAACTGATCAAAAAAAAAGGCGCCCCTTGCAACGCAGCCCAGGTTGGTGATTTTGCTTTCTGGGCGATGGTCGGCGTGATCCTCGGCGGCAGACTGGGCTATGTCCTGTTTTATAACCTGGATGTGTATCTCCACAAACCTGCAGAAATTTTCGCGGTGTGGGACGGCGGCATGTCCTTCCATGGCGGCTTTATCGGGGTGGCCATTGCCACCTATATCTTTTGCCGTACTCAAAAGATTGCTTTCTGGCGGTTCACCGACTTGCTGGCCTGCGTCGCTCCAGTCGGGTTGTTCCTGGGCCGGATCGCCAATTTCATCAATGGTGAACTTTTTGGCAGACCGACCGATGCTGCAATCGGCATGGTGTTTCCCCGTGGCGGTCCTCTGCCGCGGCACCCAAGCCAGCTTTATGAAGCCGCGCTGGAAGGTCTGCTGTTATTTTTCCTTTTATGGGTTTTGATGAATTTCACCAACGCCCGAAAAAAGCCGGGCCTGCTGACGGGTGTTTTTGTTATTGGCTACGCCATCTCCCGCACCATCGTCGAACAGTTCCGGGAACCGGACAATCAGTTGGGCTTCCTTTATGGCACCGATTTCCTCACCATGGGACAATTGCTGTCGATCCCGATGGTTTTGGTCGGCCTGTATCTTATATTCCGCCCAAAAAAGGCAGCCCTATGAAGACGCTGGACTCCTATCTGGTTAAACTGATCAAGGCCCAGGGGCCGCTGTCCATTGCCGGTTATATGGCGGAAGCACTCGGTAATGACCGTCATGGTTATTATATGAAACAGGACCCCTTTGGCGCCAAGGGTGATTTTACCACAGCGCCGGAAATCAGCCAGATGTTTGGCGAGATGATCGGCCTGTGGCATGCGACAAACTGGCTGAATATGGGATCCCCGGCCGAAATCCATCTGATTGAACTTGGCCCTGGCAGAGGCACTCTTATGCAGGATGCACTTCGGGCCATGAAAGTCGTCCACGGCCTGCGGGAAGCCACCAGAGTGCATATGGTGGAAATGTCACCGGCTTTGCGAAAAATACAACAGCAAAACATCCCGGCAGAACTCACCCCCCACTGGCATAATCGCATTGGGGATGTATTCAGGCAAATTGACGGTGCGCCGGTTTTGCTGATCGCCAATGAATTCTTCGATGCCTTACCAGTGCGTCAGTTTCAGAAAAAAGACCGTGGCTGGCATGAGCGTCTGATTTCCCTGACACAGGATGAAAAACTGACCTTGACGCTTGCACCTGTGCCATCTCCTGAAAAGCTTATCCCGGCGGCGCTACATCGGGCCGAAGAAGACAGTATTGCGGAAATATGTCCGGTGGGGGAAAATATCCTGATGGAAATCAGTGAATATATCAGCAAACATGGCGGTGCCGGAATAATCGCCGATTATGGTCATGACCGTCATGGCACCGGTGATACTCTGCAGGCTCTGAAATCCCATGAATACTGTGATATTCTGCAAGATCCCGGCGATGCTGACCTTACTACCCATGTGAATTTTCAACGCCTGAAGGAAGTCGCAGAAGAAGCAGGCGGTCGGGTATACGGCCCCGTTGGGCAGGGCGCTTTTCTCAAACACCTGGGGATCGATGCCCGGGCGAATACTCTGATGGCTCAGGCAAATGCGACACAAAAAAAGGACATCACGGCCGCCTTGCACCGCCTTACCGATAAGGCGGAGATGGGGCATCTGTTCAAGGTTATGGCCTTAACCGACGCCAACCTCGGCGGCGTTATTGGATTTTCGACTGATGAACACAAATAATGCTGACAAAATATCCCCCTGCCTTTGCCAGAATCTTATGCTGGATAACATTTCTCACGGGTTTTACACCCGCAAAGGTGGATATTCACAAGGGATATATAAAGGGTTAAATGCCGGATTAGGGTCCAATGATAATCCCGAACATGTCATCGCCAATCGGGATGTGATCCGCACTCATCTTTCTCCTTCAGCAAAAAATTTGTGCGGAGTTTATCAAATTCACAGCAATCAGGTGCATCTATTGGACACCCCCTGGCAAGCCCCTCATATGCCGGAAGGCGACGGGGTGGTGACACGGCAAAAATATACCGCACTTGGTATTCTGACAGCCGATTGCGCCCCGCTCCTGTTTGCAGATCCACAAGCCGAGGTGATTGGCGCAGCCCACGCCGGATGGCAGGGCGCCCTCAACGGCGTTATTGAAAATACCTTGAACCTTATGGTGGCGCAAGGCGCCCGTCTGTCCGATATCCGTGTGGCGATCGGGCCTTGTATTGCCCAGAAAAACTATGAGGTTGGCCCTGAGTTTCGTCAGGCATTTACCACACGTGACGCCGGATACAGCAAATTTTTCCTGCCCGGCGCCCGCCAAAATCATTATCTGTTTGACCTGAAAGCCTTTACCCAGGACCGTCTGATCCGCGCCGGCATATCAGATATAACGGTCATGCCGCAGGATACCTATGCTCTGGCTGATGACTTTTTCAGCTACCGCCGCACCACCCATCAGCAGGATCCCGATTATGGCCGTCAGATATCCTGTATTATGCTGAGGTAACAAAAAATTGGTGGTGACTCTATAGCCCAGAGCCACCACCTATTGGGATTATTCATTTCCTACGCGAGAAGGCGTTTACGGCGGGACAGTGCCATTACACCGAACAATCCCAATCCCATTAAGCCGAATGCCGCAGGGGACGACACCTGACTGACCCGGATGCGAGCCACCTCAAAACCCTGAGCCGTAAAATCGGCCGCAGCCTGAGCAATCGAGTATCCGGCCGGGGTATCTCCCCCAAAGATCGGAAATCCCCCAGGCAGCGTCGCAAGCCCCCCGTGAACACCAATCACAGAGCCTTCATCTTGTCGCGGCATCCCGCCCGCCCCGATCAGAAACGGAGAGTCATACCCTATATTGGCTTCGGTACCCGCATCCCAGACATTCCCGCCGATGACCAGAATATCCAAAGCCTGAAAATTGCCCTGGCTATCAAAAAGGGAATAGGCCATCGCATCATCATTGCCGATAAAAGCGTCATTGGTCGGTATCAACATGGACAGGAAGCTGAGATAACCGTTAGTCGCAGCAGTGATGTTGAACAGCGCCGACGCCACTTCACCCGGTTCAAAAACCGGCGCACCCGGGAACCCAGACGGAGCAGCGACCACCCCTTGCACACCGCCACTGATACTGTTGAAGTCGGCAGATACACCACTTGCATCACCCCGCTCGGCCAGCGCCTGGACAGAAGCAGACGCCGCAGTTCCACTGTCAAAGCTGTCGAAAGAACCGCCATGAAACCCGACCCATACCGGCGTCATAGCGAGCCCGCCCGGAGCAAACAGGTTTGTTACCTCTACTTCCACCGTTGTGGCCTGCGCGGCCGTCGATAGATTCAAAATGCCCGCCGTTACGGCCAGCATCATATTTCTAATACTAAATATCATTATTTCCCTCCATAAGAATTCAAGTTTTCATCAGCGTGTCCCGCCTTGCATAAATAATACCTTACGCAATTTCCATGGTGCCCCCGGTCCCTATCACTAACCACTCACAATGGCGTGAAATCACTCACGTTTGTGTGACCTTCCCGGCAAGAAAATATTTCCCGTGGCAACTCATTATAATAATTCTAAATTATAACAACGACTTTGATTTCATTCTGAAATTATGGATTGTGCGAACTGTCCCTCTCCTGTCCCTAACCGTCAAACAGGCTCCTCCGAATACGAGAGACTCCGAATCTTGTTTACTTTGCGGGGGGCTATTGCTAGCTTGCGCGGAAATTAGGGATAGAGTCGCTTTTTTTGATTTTTCCCGCTATATTTTTTAACCGAGATTCGGTGTTTTTTTGTACAAAGGAAATTATCCATGAAACTTCTGTCCGGCAACAGCAACAGGCCCCTCGCAGAAGCCATCGCGACCTGTCTTGATATGAGACTGACAAACGCGGATGTGAAGCGATTCTTAGACAAAGAGGTATGGGTAGAAATTAAAGAAAACGTCCGCGGTGAGGACGTTTTTGTGATTCAGCCCACTTCTTTTCCGGCCAACGATAACGTCATGGAACTTCTGGTCAGCATTGATGCCCTGCGCCGCGCCTCCGCTGCCCGTATCACCGCTGTCATCCCCTATTTCGGTTATGCCCGGCAAGACCGTAAACCGGGCCCCCGCACCCCGATCTCAGCCAAACTCCTTGCCAACCTGATTACAGAAGCCGGCGCCGACAGGGTCCTGACCATGGACCTTCATGCCGGACAAATTCAAGGATTCTTCGACATTCCCACCGACAATCTGTTCGCCTCCCCGGTTCTGGTGCGCGACATTGAGGAAAGCCTGGTCGCCAAGGGTGAAAAGATCATGGTCGTCTCCCCTGATGTCGGCGGCGTAGTTCGCGCGCGCGCTCATGCCAAGCGCCTTGGGGTTCCTTTGGGCATTATCGATAAACGGCGCGAAAAAGCCGGTGTTTCCGAAGTTATGAATGTGATTGGTGAAGTCGAAGGCTATCACTGTGTCCTGGTTGATGATATTGTGGATTCAGCCGGTACTCTGTGTCATGCAGCCAAAGCCCTGCGCGACGGCGGCGCCACTGGCGTCAGTGCTTATGTGGCCCACGGGGTTCTTTCCGGTCCTGCGGTAGAGCGCATTACCAATTCCGTACTGGAAACCGTTGTGATTACAGACAGCATCGCCGCTTCAGAGGCCGTGAAAAACTGCTCTAAAATCCGCCAGGTCAGCATTGCCCCCTTACTTGCCGAAGCGATCAATCGTATCAATAAGGAAGAATCCGTTTCCGTGCTTTTTGATTAAGCGCGATACGCAGCTGAAATAAGCCGGCAATTAATGCAAATAATCGTTGAGTTTTTAACCATTTCACGTTAAAAGCTGCGAACTATGAGGTCTGTACTCTTAAAACTTAAGGTGCAGACCTTTAATATTGGCACCCCTGGAGGCTGATATTTTTATTATCAATTAGGAGAATTTAAAGATGGCAAGTCCAGTTATTAAAGCTGAATTGCGCGAAAAAGCGGGTAAGGGGTCCTCTCGTGCGTTACGTAGAGAAGACAAAATCCCCGCCGTAATTTATGGCGACAAAAAAGGCCCAGTTACAGTAACCATTAGCCGCATCGATCTGGTGAAGCAGCTAAATACTGGTGGGTTTCTGAACACTTCATACGAAATTCAAATCGGCAAGGATAAAGAAACTGTACTTCCCCGTGACGTTCAGTTCCACCCGGTAACCGACTGGCCAATGCATGTGGATTTCTTCCGCCTGGCCAAAGGGTCCAGCCTGAACATCATGATTCCGATCCACTTTGTTGGTGAAGAAGTCAGCCCAGGCATCAAAGCCGGCGGCATTCTGAATGTGGTTCGTCATGAGGTTGAATTCTCATGCCCGGCCAACGCCATTCCGGAAGCCATCGAAATCGACATTTCTGAAGTTGAAATGAACGAGAGTATTCACATCAGCACGGTTACACTGCCTAAGGGCGTGACACCTGTGATTGATGACCGTGATTTCACCATCGCAACTATTTCTGCCCCGAGCGGTCTGAAGAGTGCGGACTCCGGTGATGAAGATGAAGGCGAAACTGCTGAAGCAGAAGCAACTGAAGGCGACGAAGAGTAATCTTCCACGCCTTAAGGTTAAAGGATACATGCCATGTTGTTATTGGTTGGACTGGGAAATCCCGGAAATAAATACCACAACAACCGGCATAATATTGGATTTATGGCGGTGGACGAGATTGGTCACCGCCATAATTTTTCGGCCTCAAAGCCAAAATTTCAGGGCCTTTTGTCTGAAGGTCACCTGGGACGTGAAAAAGCCCTGATCCTAAAACCGCAAACCTATATGAACCTGTCCGGCCAGTCCGTGGGAGAAGCTGCGCGCTTCTATAAAATATCCCCCGCCGACATATTTGTTTTTCATGACGAACTGGATATTCCCGCCGGAAAGATAAAGTTCAAGACAGGCGGCGGTCATGCCGGTCATAATGGCTTGCGCAGCCTTGATCAACACCTCGGCAAGGACTATCATCGCATTCGTCTCGGTATTGGTCATCCTGGCGATAAAGATGCGGTTACCGGTCATGTTCTCGGCGATTTTGCCAAGGCGGACCAGACATGGCTTGAAGACCTGCTGGATGCGATTTCTTATGCCGCGCCTGCGCTGGCGGATGACAGCGGCGAGACACGCGGCGCTAAATTTTTAAACGAAGTCGGTCTCCGGCTTAAACCTAACAGTAAATGATGGAATGAATTATGGGTTTTAAATGTGGTATTGTCGGTCTTCCCAACGTGGGCAAGTCAACGCTGTTTAACGCACTGACCAATACGGCAGCGGCGGCGGCGGCCAATTATCCCTTCTGTACCATCGAACCCAATGTCGGGCAGGTCCCGGTACCCGATCCCCGGTTAAATCAACTGGCGGCCATTGCCGGCTCCAAAGAAATCATCCCGACGCAGTTATCCTTTGTCGATATCGCCGGCCTGGTGCGCGGCGCATCCCAGGGCGAAGGTCTTGGCAACCAGTTTCTTGGCAATATCCGCGAAGTCGATGCCATCATTCACGTGTTGCGTTGTTTTGAAGATGACGACATCACCCATGTGGAAGGCACCATTGATCCCATTGCCGATGCGGAAACCGTCGAGACCGAATTAATGCTGTCCGACATCGACAGTCTGACCAAACGTAAATCCGGCCTGGAACGGCGCATCCGCGGTCAGGACAAGGACGCCAAGGCCCTGATGGCCCTTGCCGAACGCATGCTCGCGGTACTTGAAGAGGGTCAGCCAGCCCGTGTGGTAGAGGCCGCAGACGAGGAAGAACAGAAATTGATTGATGAGCTGCAACTGCTGACCACCAAACCGGTGCTGTATGTCTGCAATGTCAGTGAAGAAGAAGCCGCCGAAGGCAATGCACTCAGCACCCGGGTCGCCGAAAAAGCCAAGGCAGAAAACGCTGTATCAGTGATCATCTCCGCCGCACTGGAATCTGAAATCGCCCAATTGGAAGACGAAGAAGAACAAAAAGCGTTCCTCGAAGACCTCGGGCTTGGGGAAACCGGCCTGGGCCGTGTGATCCGGGCGGGGTATGACCTGTTGAACCTGATCACTTATTTCACCGTCGGCCCGAAAGAAGCCCGTGCCTGGACTGTGACACAGAATACCAAGGCCCCACAGGCGGCCGGCGTAATCCATACCGACTTTGAAACCGGGTTTATCCGCGCCGAGACCATCGCCTTTGACGCCTATATCGAACATAAGGGTGAAACCGGCTGTAAGGATGCCGGCAAGATGCGCCTGGAAGGCAAAGAGTATGTAGTCGCTGATGGCGACGTCCTCCACTTCCGCTTCGCGAACTAAGGGCGCTTTCTGTCTTAGCGCGCGGACAAATGAATTCCGGCCAGCATACAACGGACTGATCCGCCGGCCATCTCAATGGTCGGCACATGCAAAGGCACCAGTGGAACGGTTCGTTCAATAATGGCTTTTTGCGGTAGCGTCAAAACGTTATACGCCCGCGCGGAAAGAGCCAAAAGACGACCCGTGGCACCCTGCAATTCTATGGCATTCGCCGCGAAATTGGCAACTTGCTGATCACTAAGTGCGATGACTTCACGGCCTGATTGTTCAAACCGCCGTACAATTTCCTGCCGCCTGTCAGGGCAGGATATCATATCAAGGCCAATCAAAACAAAGTCCGTGGCAATACACATCAGCACATTAGTGTGATAAACGGCAACCCCATTAGCATCTTTGGCCTCAAACGCCATCGGCTCAAAATTAAAATGGGTGCAGAAGCGTTCCAGCGCAAGAGGGTCCGTGCGGTTCGATTTAATGGCATAGGCCACCCGGTCAATATGATCAAGAACCATCGCCCCCGTCCCTTCCAGGAAAATATTATCCTGTTCCAGTCCCGAGTAATCAATGACATCCTGGACGCGATAATACTGTTTCAGCATTTCTATCACATCCTGTCGGCGTTCCTTACGACGGTTCCGGGCATACATGGGATAAAGCGCCACATGGCCACCTGCATGAGTCGAAAACCAGTTATTTGGAAATACAGAATCCGGTGTTTCTGTCGTCTCATCTTCAAAAAGATGCGTCGTAACACCATGCTCTTCAAGAGTTGTCGCCGCCATGGTCACTTCATCATAGGCTGCCTGGGCCACCACTGTCAGATCCCAGCCCACTGCCGATCGCTGATAGGCGTTGTCCGACGCCGTCTCCTGATTTGGACTGAAATGATGCGGTCTGATAACGACGACGGCGCCAGGGGCCTGAATGCTGCTGCGGTGGATCATGGAATTATTCCTGCTGATTGGCTTTCGCCCGCATCACCATACCATAGAGGTCGCGGGGATCATCAGGATCAGCAATCATATCAAGATCTTCAAAATGACCGGTGCGTTCCAACTGATCCCGCAAATAGCGCAAGGCGGAAAAATCTTCAATGGCAAAACCAACCCCGTCAAATAAAGTGATCTGGCGGTCGTCCGTGCGTCCCGGCGCCTGCCCTGTCATCACCTGCCACAGTTCTGTGACCGGGTGGTCGGCATCCATCTGCTGTATTTCACCTTCAATACGGGTCTGCGGTGTATATTCAACAAAGATGTCCGAACGCAAAAGAATATCCCTGTGTAATTCTGTCTTGCCGGGACAATCGCCTCCGATGGCGTTGATATGCACCCCGGCGCCGATCATATTATCCGTCAGGATCGTGGCATACTGTTTATCAGCCGTCGCCGTCGTAATGATGTCAGCTCCCTCTACCGCCTGCTGCTCTGTGGTGCAGGCCGTGATGGCAAACCCCTGATCCGCCATATTATGCATGAATTTCTTCGTGCTCGCCGGATCAATATCATACAAGCGTAGATCGGTTATCCCAAGAATGGACTTGAAGGCCAGCGCCTGAAACTCGGACTGGGCGCCATTGCCAATCAGGGCCATGCTGCGTGCGCCTTTCGGCGCGAGATATTTGGCGACCATTGCCGATGTCGCCGCCGTCCGCAGCGCCGTCAGTATCGTCATTTCCGTCAGCAGAACCGGATAGCCGGTTTCGACCTCGGACAATACCCCGAAAGCAGTGACGGTCTGACGACCTGTCTTCATATTATCGGGGTGACCATTCACATATTTAAAACCATAAACATCACCATCACTGGTCGGCATCAGCTCAATCACGCCGGCCTCTGAATGAGAAGCCACGCGCGGTGTCTTGTCAAAGCTTTCCCAACGTCTGAAATCGGCATCCAGATATTCGGCAATGCCGGTCAGGACATTTTCCACACCGATTTCCAGAACGATCTTCATCATATCGTCCACGCTAACAAAAGGAACCAGATTGAGATTGTGTAAGGTGTTATTTTTCATGGCGCGTGCCCGTCTTTCTTAAACGTTATTTTTCTTCTTCCTGAAAAGAAGATCCCTATTAATGTTTGAGAGTAGCCAGTAAAAATTTTAGAAACAATGTTATTTTTTTATAAAAAACGATATGATATATATCATAATGACAGTGCAAATTGAGCAAAATGACAAAACATGACCAAAATCGAAAATAACAGCTTTGTTTATGATCACCTTGATCGGGAATTAATTTCTCTGCTGCGCTACGATGGCAGGGCGCCTTTATCAAAACTGGCCCAGATTTTAAAAGTATCTCGGGGCACTGTACAGAACCGCCTCGACCGCCTTCTGGACTCCGGTACAATCCTCGGGTTTACCGTCAGAATGCGCGAAGGCAGCGCGCCGGACCTGATCCGGGCGGTAATGCTGATTGAGGTTGTTGGCAAGTCCACCCGAGAAGTCATCAGAAAATTAAGAGGCATGCCCGAACTGCATACACTGCATACCACCAATGGGTCGTGGGATCTGGTGGCGGAAATTCATGCCACCAGCCTAAGCGAATTTGACCGTGTCCTTGGAGAAGTCCGTTATATTGATGGCATTCTCAACAGTGAGACAAGTATTTTGTTAAGTTCAGCGTAAGGCTTTACAAGCAGAATCCCAAGAGAGTGAAGCTGCATATTTCACGATCCCCTCTTCAGAATATTTTTCAGTTCTTATATATTCCATTGCTTTTACCAGTTCAGGTTTTTCATTTGGGTAATATAAAACGCCGTTTGTAGGATTAATCACATCCACCAAATATCCTAAACCTGGCGCTATTACAGGGCGCCCAAACCCCAATGCCAATACTGCAGCACCAGATGTAAGTGAATCGGCATAAGGCAACACGACAGCATCACTGGCGAGAAGGTAATATTGCAACTCATCGTTTGGAATAAATTTTGCCTCTAGATGGATTTGCTTATCAGTGATGTCAGATATTACCTCTTTAACCTTCGCGTAATAATCTTGGTTTTGAAATTTCCCGGCGATAAGTAACACAGCATCTTGAGGAAGTTGCTTAAAGGCTTCTACCAAACGATCCACATTCTTATATTCAGAGCATAAGCCTATAAATAAATATACGAATTTATCTTCAGGAATATTAAATTTTAATCTAGCCTCCTCGCGACTAATATTGTGAGGATAGTAATCAATCCAGTTACCATGATCAATTAACTCCAATTTCGACTTTGCTATCGGAAACTCCTTAAGGAACCTCTTTGCGGCAGTTTCTCTATGGACGAACACTTTTGACGAGAGAAGAATAACCACCCAACGTGCAATTTTATCAAGGTAAGGTGTTCTACTGCGATTGTGCGGATAAAGATTGTGGGCGGTCCAAAAAACGGCCCGGCACCTAATTCTTGCAAAAAGAAGAAATAAACAAAATTTCGCAAAGGCTAAAATTTCACTTACCATACTCGTTTTTCCGGCGTAAAAAAACGAAGGCCAGTGAATGTGTATACTATCGTGTTTATATAAACTCTTAAGCAGCCACCTCCCCGCATATGTGCCTTCTTTAACTTCGACGCCTTCTCTTTCTAATGCATTATAAAGAGCTTCATTATAAGCTATCCCACTTTTAGGGAACGCCAGGATTGCCGCACGGGTACTAGTGTTTGAAAATTTCATATCAATATCTTTTTTGACAGACCACAAAAAATTATTTCAGTAATAAAACATGCATCAATAAGGAACTTAATATGATTCAGGTGTTCAGTTTTTTTAGGGGTATTTCAAAACTTAAAGAGTTGGTGCGGCCGAGAAGACTCGAACTTCCACGGGATATTATCCCACAGCGACCTCAACGCTGCGCGTCTACCAATTCCGCCACGGCCGCACACTTTGAATTGGCATCGAAAACTGACCTGCAATTTCCGACTGACGGTGAAGTAGCAAACCCCGACGGAATTAGCAATAGCTAATCGCAACAATCGGTTAAATATTTTCCGCGATATGGATTCCACACTCGGTTTTCCCCTGCCCGGCCCAACGGCCCATGCGGCGATCCTGCCCGGCTTCCACCGGTGACGTGCACGGCATACAGCCGATAGAGGGGTAACCCTGATCAACCAACGGATGTTTGGGCAAGCCTTTTTGGACGATAATCTGGTCCAGCTCATCCTGATTCCAATGGGCCAGCGGATTGATCTTGATCTTCGAACCATCTTTCTCGATCAAAGGAATGGCGTTACGGGTTGTGCTTTGAAACCGCTTGCGTCCCGTGATCCAGGCATCATATTCATTCATGGCGCGCGCCAGAGGCCGGACTTTGCGTAAATCACAGCAGGCGTCCGTATCCCGGGTCCACAACAGGCCGTTTTTGTCTTCATTGGCCACATCCACCGGATCAGGCTTCACGGTAACGATATTGGTCAGGCCAAGCTGTTCCGCTACCTTGTCACGGTAACGTACCGTCTCGCCAAACAATTTTTGTGTGTGAATAAAGATCACGGGCGTTGCCGGGTTCACCTGTGCCACCAGATCAAGCAACACGATAGACTCCGCGCCAAAGGAAGAAACCAGAGCGATCCGATCCTTGAATTCCTGATTGATCATCGCATCCAGAAGCCCAAGACTATCCATGTCGCCATAAAGCGCCATAAGCTCTTCATAGCTGCGCGGGGAATCCAGTACTGTCTGTGGCTGTGCGGCTGTCATTTTTTTACCCTATCACGTTGTTGAACAGGCAACTAAAACGTTTGCCCGCAGTTAAACGACGGCCTTATCTACAAGGCCGTAGGCTTAACTTAGGGAGCAGCGCACAATAAATCAAGTTTTGTGTGTATATTTTTTTATATTACACAATATTTTATGTAGTATAAATTACGTCCGTTGGTAATTTTTCACGCTCTTGGTGATATTGACCGCGATATTTTCACCGGCCATCATAATCTCGCCCTTGGCGATCATTTCACCGTTGGCGTAGATCTGTACCGGCTGGTCCTGATGACCGTCCAGTTCAATCACCGCGCCGCGGCCGAGTTTGAGCAAATGGCGTATCGGCATCATGGTTTGACCCAATACCACCGTCAGCTCCATGGAGACATCATCAATTGCCTGTGACATTTTTACGTTTTATCCTTAATCTATGGTCGAAAGTTGGATATATCTTCTATAGTGAAATAGCATAGTTATTATTTGGTTAAAAGAAAAGCATGATAAAAGCGGAAAATAACGCTCTTGAATGGAAATACAGCGACGGCCTGGTTGATTATGACGAGGCCATGGCCCTGATGGAACAACGGGTCGCGGATATTCGCGCCGGCACAGCATCAGAACTGGTGTGGTTCCTGCAGCATCCGCCACTCTATACCGCCGGCACATCAGCCGATGCCCAGGACCTTATGAGCCCGGATCGTTTTCCGGTATATGAAACCGGACGCGGCGGTCAATATACCTATCATGGGCCGGGGCAGCGGGTGGTTTATGTCATGCTGGATCTCGCCAGGCGAGGACGCGATGTGCGCCAATTCGTCTCGCGCCTGGAACAATGGGTCATTGATACATTGAGTGAATTCAATGTCAGCGCCGAACGACGGGATGGCCGGGTTGGCGTCTGGGTCACCCGCGAAGGTGGTCGCGAAGAAAAGATTGCCGCCATCGGCGTCAGGGTACGCAAATGGGTAACCTTTCATGGCATCTGCATCAATGTGGAGCCAGACCTTGATCATTACACCGGCATCGTTCCCTGTGGCATATCAGAACACGGGGTAACGTCGCTGGTTGATCTCGGACTGCCGGTGACCCTGTTCGATGTCGATGCGGTACTGCGCCAGAAATGGGATTCAATTTTTGAAGACACGTCGACCAATGCAGAAGATTAAGCGCTTCCTTCTCACACTTTCCCTGCCCCTGTTGTTGCTCAGCTGTTCCGCATCGGAAGGCACTGACATTGCGGAACTGGCGGTTGAAGAATTTCATGCGAGCTATAATGCCGGCGCCTATGCCACCATTTACAGCAATACGACCGACGCCTTTCAACAGTATGTGTCGAAAGAAAAATTTATCCGCCTGATGCAGAGATTAAAAAACAATCTGGGTCCTCATGTCAGTTCCACCAGAATATCCTGGTCGGTTAAGACAGACCTTATACTGGGGACATCAAATTATCTCGGTTATCAAACCGCCTACGAGAAAGACAAACAGGCAAAGGAAACCTTTGAATTTAAAATCCAGGACGGCATCGCCCGCCTGAATAACTTCAATGTCGCCTCTCCTCTACTGGCGTCCCGCACACAGGCAAAAAGAACCCCGTTTTAAGTGCGACGCGCTTCGACATCGACAGTCGGCTTCTGGATAAACCCCTTGGCTGTAATCCCCATCGCGTTATGAACATTCACTTCCGTCACATGGGCCAGATGCGGTCCTTCGTGGCATTTGCCAATCATACGCTCCACATTGGCTTCCACCCCGACCAATAACGCCTCTACAGTTCCATCCGCGCGATTGCGCACCCACCCGTCAAGGCCAAGCTCCTGCGCCGTGTCTACTGTCCAGCCGCGGAACCATACCCCCTGCACTCTGCCGGAGATGATCAGCCGCACCGCTTTATGTCCTTCAGGTAACATCAAAACTCCTTGTCTTTACACCCCACCATGATACCTGAATTTAAGAAGCGCAAACATAAAAAAAGCGACCCGAAGGCCGCCTTTTTGGCATATGTCATGTTGCTGTCACTCAAATTCTATGATGATTTCATCAACCGCCAGATTGTCCCCGGCTTCGGCGGAAACTTTCTTGACCACGGCGTCTTTTTCCGCCCGCAGGATATTTTCCATTTTCATGGCTTCAACCACACAAAGGATTTGCCCGGCTTTGACCTCATCACCCGCCACGATATCAATTGAGACGACCTGCCCCGGCATCGGGCAGAGCAGGAAGTTGGACATGTCCGGCGGCATTTTCTCCGGCATCAACGCGGCCAGTTCCGCTTCGCGTGGCGTGCGTACCTGGATATTCTGCGTTGCTCCGTTATAGCTCAGACGGTAGCCGTCACGCCGGCGCTCAACCTCGACACAGACGTCGACCCCATCTATCGCGCCAAAGAACCGCGGCCCTCCGGGCACCCAGGTTGTCGTAACGTCATGCGGCTGCCCAGCGATAACGACTGTACAGCCTTCGTCCGTTGCATAAAGCTGCGTCGCATGAGTTTCTCCAGCGAGGATGACGCGCCATTCCTCCCCATAGTGCGGAGCATCTTCATTCATCTTGTCAGAAATGCTCGCCTGACGCGCCATTTCAAAGGAATGGATAACCTGTGCTGCGGTCACCATCACCACCTTCGTCGACTCTGGTAGCGCCCCGCCAACAAAGCCATCGGGATATTCTTCGGCAATATAATTGGTGGTGATGTTGCCCGACTGAAAACGATCACTGTTCAGGACATCAGCCAGGAAGGCGATATTATGATTCAGACCCCGGATATAATAGCGATCAAGCGCATCGCGCATATGATGGATCGCCTCATCCCGTGTTTCGCCGTAGGTGATCAGCTTGGCGATCATCGGATCATAAAACATGGAGATTTCAGAACCTTCATAAATCCCGGTATCGACGCGCACATGATCGCTTTCTTCTGGCGGGGCATATTTCACCACCCGGCCAATCGATGGCAGAAAACCGCGCAGAGGATCTTCGGCATAAACCCGACTTTCCATGGCCCAGCCCTTGAGCTTAATATCAGCCTGAGTGAGCGTGAGCTTTTCGCCATAGGCCACCCGGATCATCTGTTCCACCAGATCAACACCGGTGATCAGCTCGGTAACCGGATGTTCAACCTGAAGCCGGGTATTCATTTCCAGAAAATAGAAGTTGCGGTTCTTATCGACGATAAATTCGACCGTCCCGGCAGACTTATACTGTACTTCCTTTGACAGGGCGACGGATTGCTCCCCCATATGTTTTCGGGTCGCCTCATCAAGGAAGGGACTGGGCGCTTCCTCGATCACCTTCTGATGACGGCGTTGAATCGAACATTCCCGCTCCCCGAGATAAATCACATTGCCAAAGCTGTCACCCAGCACCTGAATTTCGATATGGCGCGGCTCTTCAATGAATTTCTCAATAAAGACCCGATCGTCGCCAAAGCTGGAGATGGCTTCATTGGTGGCGGAGGTAAAGCCTTCGGCCGCCTCTTCATCATTGTAGGCCACCCGCATGCCCTTGCCGCCGCCGCCGGCAGACGCCTTGATCATCACAGGATAGCCAATACCCCCGGATATTTCGACCGCATGTGCAGAATCCCGGATGATATCCGTATTGCCTGGTACCGTATTAACCCCGGCCTTGGCGGCGAATTTCTTCGATTCAATCTTGTCGCCCATCACGCCAATGGCTTTAACGTCCGGCCCAATGAAGATGATGCCTTCCTTTTTAAGCCGTTCGCAGAAATCGGCATTTTCAGACAAGAATCCATACCCCGGATGGATGGCTTCCGCCCCTGTATCCTTGGCCGCCTGGATAATCTTGTCGGCAATCAGATAGCTTTCCGCCGCCGGGGATGCGCCAATATGAACTTTTTCATCGGCCAGTCGTACATGCAGGGCCTCGGCATCGGTATCGGAATATACGGCAACGGTCTGGATGCCCATCTTGCGGGCGGTTTTGATCACACGACAGGCAATTTCGCCGCGGTTGGCAATGAGAATTTTTGAAAACATGGTCTTGATCTCTCTTTTACTTCTCGTAAGCGGCTTACAACGGAATATTGTCGTGCTTCTTCCACGGGTTGCTGATCTGCTTATTCTTCAGCATACGCAGCCCCCGGGAAATGCGGCGTCGCGAGGCGTGCGGCATAATCACATCATCAATATATCCACGCCCGGCAGCAACAAAAGGATTGGCAAACTTGGCGGAATATTCATCGGTTTTCGCCTGGATCTTTTCCGCATCACCATTGTCAGCGCGGAAGATAATCTCGACCGCGCCTTTAGCGCCCATCACTGCAATTTCAGCTGTCGGCCAGGCAAAATTCAAATCCCCCCGCAGATGTTTCGACGCCATCACGTCATACGCACCGCCGTAAGCCTTGCGCGTGATGATGGTGATTTTCGGCACCGTCGCCTCGCCATAAGCAAACAACAACTTGGCGCCCTGCTTGATGATCCCGCCATATTCCTGCTGGGTGCCCGGCAGAAAGCCTGGCACATCGACAAAGGTAACGATGGGAATGTTAAAACAATCGCAGAAACGCACAAAACGCGCCGCCTTGCGTGAGGCATTGATGTCCAGGCAACCTGCCAACACCATTGGTTGGTTGGCGACAAAACCCACGGTCTGCCCCTCAATCCGTCCAAAACCCGTGATGATATTCTTGGCAAATTCCGGTTGAATTTCGTAAAAATCCCCCTCATCTATGACTTTCTGAATAAGTTCGTGCATGTCATAGGGTTTGTTGGGATTGTCCGGGATCAGGGTGTCAAGCGACAGCTCTTCCCGGTTCGGGTCATCAAATGTCGGAAAATCAGGCGAAGTGTCACGATTGTTCGCCGGCAACAAATCCACCAGTCGCCTCACCTGAAGCAAGGCTTCCACGTCGTTATCAAAGGCAATATCAGCGACACTCGACTTTGTTGTATGAGTAATCGCCCCGCCAAGCTCTTCCTGGGTTACCGTTTCATTGGTCACGGTTTTGACCACATCCGGTCCGGTCACGAACATATAAGAACTGTCTTTGACCATGAAAATAAAGTCGGTCATGGCGGGTGAATATACCGCGCCGCCGGCGCAGGGGCCCATAATCACAGAAATCTGTGGAATGACACCGGACGCCATGATATTTTTCTGAAACACATCGGCATAGCCCGCCAGGGCCGCAACGCCTTCCTGAATACGGGCCCCGCCAGAATCATTCAACCCAATGATCGGCGCACCAGCCTTCATGGCCATATCCATGACCTTGCAAATTTTTTCCGCATGGGTTTCAGACAGAGAACCGCCAAAGACCGTAAAATCCTGACTGAAAACAAAAACCAGTCGCCCATTGATGGTGCCACTGCCGATGATAACCCCGTCGCCGGAAATCTTCTGCTCGGCCATGCCAAAATCGACACAGCGATGCTCCATAAACATGTCATATTCTTCGAAACTGTCCGGATCAAGCAGGACATCTATACGTTCACGCGCCGTGAGTTTACCTTTGCCATGTTGCGCATCAATACGGCGCTGTCCGCCGCCCATACGCGCTTGCTCGCGCTTTTTCTCAAGCTGATCCAGAATATCCTGCATGTTGTCCTCTAGGTTTGATTCATGACATATTTTGACTTAAGTTTTTTGATTACTGATCAGTAACATTGTGGCCATCCAAAAGTCAATTCAATAATGTTACTGGTGAGTTAAATTTTTGTAATTCAGTCCATATAAAAATAGACCTGATCATATAAAAAAGCCTCCCGCCCCGCGACAGGGTGGAAGGCTTTATAGCATATTATGGGAAAATAATCAGGTAATGTTAAATCGCTGCAAGACATCGGCAAGGTCAGAACCAAACGCCTCGCCACGGCGAATAATCCCGACATTCATCGGCAATTTCCGCAAGTCAGGGTGATTTAGTTCCAGACTGGTCAGCAAAGCCACATGCACATCCTGTGTCGTTGGCATGGCCCTGAGAGCGCATATCAGGTCAACGCCACTGAGGCGCGGCAACATGGCGCTGCAAATCACCAGGTCAGGTTTTGTCTCGAGAATGATTTCAAAGGCCTGCAGAGAATCCAACACGGTATTAACCCGATAACCACATTCAACCAGTTCACGTTCCACGACCCGGGCCGCAACCTTTTGCGGCAAAACCAACGTCACCTCTTTATTAACAATTTTGATGTCGTCAATGTTGAAGGTCGAATGATGAGGCAGATTGCGAATTTCCTCGGCAACATCCTCTATATAGCCCTCTCCACCTTCCAGAGCCTTACTGATCCGGTCACTGAACTGCTGTAGATCAGTAATATTCTGCATGGAAATTTCTTTGATGTGCCAGAGGTATTCATCAAGACGCTGGCAAATGGCGTTCAACCCCGGCAGGCTCACCGCCTTAACCTTTAACCGCAGGTTAGAGCTGTCCTGCATCATCAGTTTATGGGCTTCTTCCTTGCTGATATCGCAACTGATCATTTGCTGAAGGCGCAATTCCAGATTGGCGGCAACTTCCTGCGCCTCTTCAATCGCCTCTGATTCATAGAGGGCATCAACAGCTTCTTCTGATAAAACGGACATAGGTAACTTTATTCCCTTTAGGGTTATGCAATACACTCAAGCAAAAAAGCATACCCGTGATCCGTTAATGCTTACCTAATGCCGTAAGATTAATTACAAATAAAGCAGATAAATAATGTCAGATGGTGACAATGACTTTCCCGGCCGATGTCCGCGCCCGCAAGGCCCGAATGGCATCCGCCGTTTTTTCAAGCGGGTATGTCGCACTAATATGCGGCTTGATCGCTCCTTTTTTATACCAGTCAAATAACTCGACGGCAGAATCCACCAGCACTTGGTTCTTGAATTGCTTGTAAGCTCCCCAGTAAAAACCGATGAGTTCGATATTCTTGACCAAAAGGTGATTAGCCGGAACCTGAGGGATATCACCACTCGCGAAGCCGATCACAATCATGCGGCCTTCTGGCGCCATCGCCCGAAAAGACTGACGAAAAACATCACCACCCACCGGATCATATACCACATTGGCCCCTTTGCCGTCTGTGATCTCCTTGATCCGGTCACGGATATTCTCTGTGCGATAATTGAGGGTAAATTCGGCCCCTTTCTCACGGGCGATGGCCAGCTTTTCATCAGAACCCGCCGTGGCAATTACCCGGGCGCCCATAATCGCCCCCAACTCGACAGCCGTAAGGCCTACCCCTCCTCCGGCGCCATTGACCACCAACCATTCACCCGGTTGCAACCGGGCCCGGTATCCAAGCGCCACATGGCTGGTGCCGTAAGCGACAACAAAAGACGCCGCTTCCTCGTAAGTCATCCCTGCCGGGATGGCGCACAATGATTTGGCCGGAACTGCAATTTTTTCAGCGAAACCACCCCAGTTGGTCAAGGCCTGAACCTTGTCCCCGACCTTCCAGCCACTGACTTCACTGCCAACTTCACTCACGGTTCCGGCGACTTCCAGACCGGGACTGAAAGGCAAAGGTGGTTTGACCTGATAACTGCCTTCCACCATCAGGCTATCGGCAAAATTCACGGCGCATGCCTTGATATCGATGACGACGCTTTTGGCATCGGCAACGGGATCCTCGACAGTTTCAAGCTTTAAATTTTCAAGTGTTCCCCGCTCCCGGACAATCATGGCTTTCATCGAATTTCCCTTAATTTTGCTTAATCATAAATTCACATAGACTTTCAACTCAATAGCAGTATACTGCGCCGAATTTTTAGCCCTGATATTGCACTGCATCATAAATAGATTTTTGCATCAGGTTAATCAACAGTTTTAGGTGAAACAAATGTCACTTCGTAATATTGCTATCATTGCCCACGTTGACCACGGCAAAACAACATTGGTTGACACCATGTTCCGTCAAAGTGGAACTTTCCGGGAAAATCAACGGGTTGAAGAACGCGCGATGGACAGCGGCGACCTTGAAAAAGAACGTGGCATTACCATTCTCGCCAAATGTACTTCCATTGAATGGAAAGACCACCGGATCAATATCGTTGATACCCCGGGCCATGCCGACTTCGGTGGCGAAGTGGAACGAATCCTCAGCATGGTTGACGGCGTGATTCTTCTGGTAGATGCCGCAGAAGGCCCAATGCCTCAGACAAAATTCGTGCTTTCCAAAGCCCTGGCGCTTGGATTGAAGCCAATTGTTGTCGTTAATAAAGTTGATAAACCCGACCGTCGTCCAGACGCCGTTCATGACGAGGTCTTCGACCTGTTTGTCAGCCTGGACGCCAACGAAGATCAACTTGACTTCCCGACCCTGTTCGCTTCTGGCCGTGATGGCTGGGCCGATCATGAACTGGATGGTCCTCGGGAAAATCTCGACCCATTGCTGGAAAAAATCCTCGAATATTATGACAAACCTTCTGTCATGACAAAAGAGAATATTGACCAGCCCTTTACCATGCTGGCCACCCTTCTCGACCGCGATAACTTCATGGGCCGAGTACTGACCGGTCGCGTACAAAGCGGCAAGATCAAGGTCAATGACCAGATCAAAGTGATCAACCAAAAAGGCGAAATCGTCGAAACCGGCCGCGCCAGTAAACTGATGTCTTTCCGTGGCCTCGACCGGGTTCCGGTTGATGAAGCCATGGCCGGTGAAATCATTTCCATTGCCGGTCTGTCCGTCGGCACGGTTGCCGATACCTTCTGCGCGCCGGAAGTGACCGAAGCCCTACAGGCTCAACCGATTGATCCCCCGACGTTGTCCATGCGCTTCTCGGTCAATGACAGTCCTTTCGCCGGTCGTGAAGGCTCCAAAGTCACCAGCCGCATGATCAGGGACCGTCTGGCTGTTGAATCCGAAGGTAACGTCGCCATTAAAATCACCGAAAGTGAAGCCAAAGACGGCTTCGAGGTGGCTGGACGTGGCGAGCTGCAACTGGGGGTTCTGATTGAAACAATGCGCCGTGAAGGCTTTGAGTTGACCATCTCCCGTCCCCGAGTGCTTTATAAAGAAGACCCAGAGACCGGTGCGCGGACCGAGCCTTATGAAGAAGTCGTAATCGACGTTGACGAAGAATATTCAGGTGTCGTTGTTGAAAAAATGAGCCTGCGGAAAGCGGAAATGACTGACATGCGCGCCAGTGGCGCCGGCAAGACCCGCATTACGTTCCTGGCGCCGTCTCGCGGCCTGATCGGCTATCACGGTGAGTTCCTGACGGATACCAAAGGGACAGGCGTGATGAACCGTGTGTATCACAGCTATGGTCCGTATAAAGGCGCGATCCCCGGACGGCGTCTCGGCGTTCTCATCGCGATGGGCACCGGCAAAGCGGTTCCTTACGCATTGTTCAATCTGGAAGATCGTGGCGTGATCATGATTAATCCGGGTGAAGACACTTACGAAGGCATGATCATCGGCGAACATAGCCGCGATAATGACCTTGATGTAAACGTTCTGAAGGGCAAGCAACTCACCAACATGCGGGCATCTGGTAAAGATGAGGCCGTGAAACTGGTGCCGCCAAAGAAACTTACCCTGGAACAGGCCATTGCCTATATCAATGACGATGAACTGGTGGAAGTCACGCCAGAAAACATCCGTCTGCGCAAGCGTTTCCTGATCCCGCATGAGCGTAAAAAGGCAGCCCGCGCCGCTCAGTAAGTTAGTCTCATTAGTCTCAAATGAATTGATAAAGCCCCGAAGGTTCGCCTCCGGGGTTTTTTTATATGCGTATTGCACATACCATTTATTAATATGTCTCTCTTATACTCGTCGAAAATATCACGATGATTAAAGGCATAAAATGACACATTTTCTGATAACCGAAGACAAACCTGATGGCTATCGCCTGGAAGATATTCTCAAGATTATTCGCAAGGACATCTTCCTGCGCACCACAAAAATTATGGATGATGACCGGGCAGAAGCTCAGATTGTGATGAATAATAATGTCGAAATTCTCGGCCTCCTCAGCGCCGCCATTGCCAAAGCCGAAGAAAGCACGACGATCCTGCAAAAAAGCTTCGGCCCGTCCCGCGAAGGCGAACCGCGCATCGGTGTCTAGGTCACTTCAGCCAGTCATATAGAATCTCTTGTTTTCCGGCATCCTCACCTAACGACTTGACAAAACCGCCTGTCTGGTTGACATAAGGGGACCCGCGAAAAACAGGAGATTTTCACAATGGGCGCCAGCCTAACCCCCGCCGATATTGCCGCTTACCGTATCTTCCTTGACCAATTGGCCGAGGCGGCCGCCGAGGTTACCCTGCCCCTGTTCAAACGTCCCCTTGAAGTGGTCAACAAAGGCCGGAAACTGGATATTGATTATGATCCCGTGACGGAGGCCGATCAACAGGCGGAAAAAGTCATCCGCCAGCATATCAATGCAACCTACCCCACCCATAATATTCTGGGAGAGGAATGGGGAGCAGAAACCAACTGCGCAGCAGACGAAACGCCCTGGACCTGGGTTCTCGACCCCATTGATGGCACCCGCGCCTATATTTGCGGAATCCCCACCTGGGGGACATTGGTGGCACTGAACAACGGCACCCAGGCTCTGGTCGGCATGCTTGACCAGCCTTATCTCAAGGAACGTTATATTGGCACCCCGAACGGCAGTTTTCTCAATGGGGAAAAAATCACCTGTCGGCCCTGCACAGACCTGACGCAGGCCACTGTCTCTACCACAGATCCGACGCAGTTTTTCGCCACAGACAAGGATGTCGCAGCCTTTAACCGGGTGGCTGGAAAAGCTCGTCTGGTCCGTAACGGTTACGACTGCTATGCCTACGCCATGGTCGCTGCCGGTTTTATTGATGTGGTGATTGAAAGCGGACTTGAGGCCTATGATATTCAGGCTCTAATCCCGATCATTGAAGGGGCCGGCGGTGTCGTCAGTGATTGGCGCGGGGAAAGTGTTCTACAGGGCGGCCAGGTGGTGGCGTCTGCAACACCTGAACTACATCAGCAGGTATTGAGCTTATTGCAAGGCTAGGAATTCATCCATATTACGCCACAGGATATCCCGATACCGGTCAAGCTCTCGGTAAACTTCATGGCGCGCTCCGTCAATCGTAACCTGCTTGACATTGGCCCGTTCTGCGAAAATCTTTTCTGCCATCCTGTTGTCAACCAGAGTGTCTTCTCCCGCTAAAATAGCCAAAAGAGGCAGGGTCACCACATCCATATATCCTGGCGTCATCACCTCGTCAGCGCTGATCAACGCCGCCCGCAACCAGGCAAATGTCGGCCCTCCAACATAATGATCCGGGTTAGCGTCCAGAAAATCAGTTTCCTGACGAAAACGGTCTGCATCATGGGTTACTTTGGGCATATACGCCTGATGTCCGGCCCGGCTAAAGCGGCCCGCCTGACCCGGAAAAGCCGCCTTGCCTAATCCGATCCGACACAGACCGGAAATAAGCGCCCTGGCCAGATGATCCTTGAAAGGGGCCCCCAACGTCATGCCAAGCATGGGCGAGAACAGTACCGCCTTGTCAATATGCCCCGGATGTTCATGAAGATACCGCAGACAAATGTTGCCTCCCATGGAATGTCCGATCAAACAGATCGGCAATTCTGTCGCCCGCGGGTCTTTCTTCACTACCTGCGAGACATACTCGTCCAGGTCAGAGACAAACAGATCAAAATCGGGGATATAACTTTTCAGCCGGTCGGACAATAACCGGTCAGACAATCCCTGCCCGCGATTGTCCAACGTGTAAACCGCGAGGTCTCGGGCCAAGAGGTCCGTGATAAACTCACTATATTTTTCCATATATTCACGATGACCGTTAACCAGCACGATAATGGCCTTGCTGTTCTCATCCGTCGGCCAGGAAGCCGTTCTTAAGTGGCATCCATCCTGTGCCGTCAGGTAATTCACCTGCCCCTTACGACGTAAATTAGGGAAATCTTGCCACACCATACAGAAAAACCTTAGAAGAATAAAAAACCAGAGTAGCCATATTTTCACATGACACAATTAAAAAAGCTGCAGACAATGCTGCAGCTTTTAAGGTAACGTAAAACAGGATTACTTTGAAAGACGAAGTTTTGACAAGTCCTTGGCAATCTTCTTAAATGCAGCCTTCAATGTCCCACTATCCGGCGCATAGAAATAATGATCCTTGTCAGTCGCCACATATTTCAATAAGTCCACCAGTTCCGTGCTGTTGTTGGCGAACTGAATGGTATAAATCAAAACCTGGTCATCGTTTTCCGGGTCGGCATCATCCAGATTCTTGATCCGATCCGCCAGATCTTTGAGGCGTTGATCGCGCTTGTTTTTGGTATGAAAACCATAATTATAAGCGTCACCAGACCTCATTGTATTCTCGCCGTCGGTCAGCAAGATAATTGCTTTATGCTTTACATAATTCGGATCAGCAACAACCGTTGCTTCGTCAAATGGTTTGCCGGGAGAAATCGCCCGCCATGCCCAGGCCAGACCCTGTGGAATATTTGTATAAGAGTTACCGGAAGAAATATCCAGTTCCGTAATGGCGCTGAGCAAGTCTGACTTCTTATGCTGCATGGGCGTAATCCCAAATTCAGGACACGGGGTACAGGCATGCGACATTTTATTCAATTTTTTTAAGTCACAGGATGATTTTTCGCCCTCGCTGCCCATGGGATACCACCCCACCCAGGCTGGTCCCGTCGCTATTTTGAACGGACCATCATGAATATCACCGGCCTGACTTTCCGCAGTTGAATCCCGATAGGACCGAGACCTTTCATAAGCACGGGTTCGTGCGAAACGCGCATAGACACACCCTTTCCATCCCTCTTCCGGTTCCGCCAAAAGTGGAATGGACGGCGCATTATGTGCGTAATAAACCTTGTTTATTTTAGGCGTCCAGTTTTTGAGAACCAGATCTTCCTCATCCCATTTGTTCCCATTGCCATTTTTATCAAAACGATAGAATTCTTCCTTGTAAGGATTGGCAGGAGAACCAGGAACAGTTTTTGTAGTGTATCTTTGTGATTGGGGGATCGTATTGCCAAAGGCATCTTTGCCATATTTGGTACCATTTTTAGTAACATTGACTTTCCCCGCCCAGGGCACCAGTCCCACATTCAACAGCGCATTTTCCTCATCATTGCCAAACAAAATTTTAACCAGATCTTTCGCCGCCTCTTTTGCGGTATCCAGACGGCTAAGGCCGCCCCCCATTCCGGCACTGTTTAACATGGAACCAGACATATCAATCGCCATCACCACATCAAGGAGAGACGTCTCCCGCATCACTTCACTGTCTCCTCCTACCTCCATGTAATCATAATCAACAATGCTCATAAATACGGTCGGGACCGTCACATCCGCTGTTAGGCGTAATGCCGAATCATTCTCGCTATAGACATGCCCGGAAGGCAATCTGGCTCCAACCTCATCCAGTTCATACGGACCTGACACACTGGACCCATAAAATCCTGCGGGGAAATTGGCGTCAAAGTATTTCTTTATCTGGGCTTCCCGGTCATTATCAAAAAAACTCTTGCCGCCCGCCAGGGCGGCGGCGTCAAGCGCGGCTCTCAACCGGGTTTTTACGATATACGCCCGGCTGACATCCGTGGCAATCCCGATGACCAGAATGGTTGGAATCAACGACATGGTCACCAGCACAGCGGACATACCCTTTGCATCACGGATAAGTTTTTGTGTGAATTCACCAAACCTATGCATCTTCTGATTCAATTTTAAATTCAGGTTCAAGTTCAATCTCATCTTCATTTCAAGCCCCAAAGCTTTTGATTTCACAGGAAAATTTCAAGCATACTCTCGGCACAACCTTACATAATCAACGCACAATATAGACAACTCCTTAATTTTCCTTTTATTAAAACAAAGAGTTATCACATAATTTATGTAAATTTTTACACTGGAGATCGCTGTGAAAACCTTATAAAACCTTAAAATCTCCACAACAATGATGTTTTTTTTCCAGTCAGCAGTTGAATCTCGGGCCAAAAGCTTTAAATATTTTCTCTGTCGCCTCATTACATGCATAACGGAAAAGCACATGACCACGGAACATCGCACTAAAGTATTGATTATCGGTTCTGGCCCTGCGGGCTATACGGCGGCAATTTACGCTGCCCGGGCCAACCTGAAACCGATTGTCGTCCAAGGCATGCAACCAGGTGGTCAGCTTACCATCACCACGGATGTGGAAAACTATCCTGGCTTTGCTGATCCCATCCAGGGCCCGTGGCTTATGGAACAAATGGAGGCACAGGCCCGCAATGTCGATGCAGAAATCATCACCGACATGATCACAGAAGTGAATTTTGATGAGAGACCCTTCGTTTGTTCGGGGGAATCCGGCGCTGTCTATATTGCCGATACGGTGATTATCTCCACCGGTGCCCAGGCCATGTGGCTCGGCCTGCCATCCGAGAAAGCCTTCCAGGGGTTTGGAGTCTCTGCCTGCGCCACTTGTGACGGTTTCTTCTATCGTAATAAGGAAGTTATCGTGGTCGGCGGCGGGAACACCGCTGTTGAAGAAGCAATCTTTCTTACCAATTTTGCTTCAAAAGTGACCCTGATTCATCGCCGGGATGCATTGCGTTGTGAAAAGATTCTTGAAGACCGCCTACTCGCCAATGACAAAGTCGAGATTCTCTGGGATACCGTTATCGAAGAAATCGTTGGGGATAAGCCCCCCATGGGCGGTGTCACCGGCGCCCGGGTCAAAAACGTCAAAACCGACCAAATTACAACCATTGACGCCCACGGCGTCTTTATCGCCATTGGCCACAAGCCCTCTACCGCTATTTTTGCCGGCAAGGTCAAGATGGATGATGATGGCTATATTCTCAAAGCTCCTGACAGCACCGCTACCGACATTCCCGGCGTGTATGCCGCAGGCGACGTTACCGATAAAATTTATCGGCAAGCCGTTACAGCCGCCGGTATGGGCTGCATGGCAGCCCTGGAAGCGGAAACCTTCCTCGCAGAACAGGATTAAATTCCAGCAATATAATATTTCCAGACCATCGGTCCTCGGAAGCGTATTTATATAAATATTGTTATTAGGAATGAAGCACTTATACTAATGCCAAAGAATATATCGGGATTTCCCGGTATATTGGAGGGATATGTCTTCCTTTCGGGCCAGTAATAAGCAATATGCGACCAAGCGGGATTGATCATGGATTGGGATAAATTAAGAATTTTTCATGTGGTGGCGTCTGCCGGCAGTTTTACCCATGCCGGCGAGAAACTGTATCTCAGTCAATCCGCTGTCAGTCGTCAAATTCGTTCCCTGGAAGAAAGCCTCAATACAACGCTTTTTAACCGCCACGCCCGTGGTCTCAGCCTTACTGATGAAGGCGAATCCCTCTTTAAGACAGCCGAAGAGGTGGTCGCCAAAATTCACGTAACAGAACAACAACTGATTGAAGGTACCAACCTGCCCCGGGGTGAACTCAAGATCACCACGACACTCAGCTTCGGATCCACCTGGATGATGAACAACATTCGCAGCTTCATTGAAAAATACCCGGAGATCAACGTACAGCTTCTTGCCACGGATACCGATCTTGACCTGACGACCCGGGAAGCCGATGTGGCGATCCGTTTCCACCCCGCACAACAACTCGATCTGATCCAGCGTCAGGTTGGCGTGTTTCACCATCATCTTTATGCTTCCCCTGAATACCTTAGTCGTAAAGGACGGCCCGAATCGATGGAAGAACTGAATGACCATAATATTGTCACGTACGGTGATATCAGCCACAGCCCGATTCGCAATATTGACTGGGTACTGGATGAGGAAAACGGTCTGAAGCGCAAACCAATTCTGCGAATCAACAGCATTTATGGAGTTTTGCAGGCCGTAAAGTCCGGTGTCGGCATTGCCGCTCTGCCCGACTATCTGGTGCAAGGCTCCACAAATGTGGTCCGAATCCTCAACGACATAGAAGGACCCGCCTTTCCCGCGTACCTGGTGTATACCCAGGAAGCACGGAATTCCAAGCGTATTGCCGCCTTTAAAGACTTCATCATTGAACAATTCAAGGATGCCCGCTTCTGATCCGCATAGCTATGCATAATACGCATGGCTGCATTGACGAAATTGAGGTGGTCTTTAATGTATAAATCTTTATAACAGAATAAAGATGTTGCGATGCAGCATCCTCTGAAATACCTCCCAAGTTATTTCAGTTGCTATGACCCAGTCCTCCCCTATGTCGGGTCATAGCCGTTTCATGGTCTCCCAAGACATGAAGCCTCCCTATATTTTGACTTGCCGGGTTTTTATAACCCGGCATTTTTTTTGCCTGCAGTTATACTGCATCGCACACAAGGCCGCCCCTTTATAACGTTATGATATTACTGCTCTTTATACGCAGGGCTCTTGTAAATATTTGATCACCTCATGCATCTCCTTGATGACCATACCTCCTGCTGTCGCAAGCTTACGATCCTGTCCACGGGTTGCATAAGCCAAGACTTCCATTCCGGCTGCGACCGCCGCCTGAACCCCCGGCAAGCTGTCTTCCACCACAAGACATTCAGCCGGATCGACTCCCATTTGGTCTGCGGCATATAAAAACAAATCCGGGTAGGGTTTACCCCGGGCCACCTGCCCGGCATGATAGATCCGCCCCTCAAAGAACGCCTTCAAACCGGTAAGGCCCAAGGTCAGATCCATTTTGTCAGGAGACCCGCTGGATGCAACACAGGTTTGATATGGCATATCCTGCAAACCGGTCAGAACCTCTGCAATACCGGCGACAGGTTTCAGGGAGGATTTGAATTTGGTAAATGTCTTGACCTGCAAGCGATCCAGAAAATCATCCGGCAAAGCCCGCCCCAACCGCTGCCCTGAGATATCCACAACCGCTTTCATGGACCGACCAACAAAGGCTTCAACTACCTCCTCCATACTCATCACAAGCCCCTCTTCGGCCAGCGCTTTCTGCAGTTCGCGGTTCGCCAAGGCTTCACTGTCCACCAGAACCCCATCACAATCAAATATTACCAATTTCAGCGTCATCATCTGTCCATAAAAAAAAGGTGACCCAAATTCAGGTCACCTTTAACTTTTTTCTGATTATAAAACCAGACATTCTTTAACAGAAAGCGCGTTTACAGAAGAGAACGCAACATCCAGGCATTTTTCTCGGACACTTCCATTCTGCTGCCCAGAAGCCCCACCGTCGGTTCATCTCCGGCGGCGCTGGCAACGGAAACAATACTCCGGGCCGTGCGGGTTACAATTTCATTGGCCTCGACCAGATTTCGGATCATCGCTTCTGCGTCAGGAATAGTCTCATCTTCCGGGATGGCTGTCAGACGCGAAAATTCCTGATAGGTTCCCGGCGCGAATTCCCCCAGAGCGCGGATACGTTCTGCGATTATATCAACCGCGGCCCACAATTCGGTATATTGCTCTTCAAACATGATATGAAGGGTCTGGAACATCGGGCCAGTAACATTCCAGTGGTAATTGTGGGTTTTCAAATAAAGCGTATAACTGTCAGACAACAACCTGTTTAACCCGCCTGCAATTTCTTTTCGGGCATTCTCTTCGATTCCAATATTAATCTGCATCTATCCTTCTCCTTTTCATCATTCATACTACTATATAGTTTAGAATTAATCTAATTAAAGGGGTAATGTACAAATAAGTATAAATATTTAAATTTTATACGTAAAGAATACGCTGTCGGATCAGTATACCATAAAAAAGTCCGTCTCTCATCTGACAGACGGACTTTTAGTAAAAATGTGATCGTTTCTGATCGTTATGATCAGCTTAGCGCATCACACGCACGCTTGATACGCTTACAGGCCTCGATCAAGGCATCATCGGACGTGGCGTAGGAAACCCGAAAATGCGGCGACAGCCCGAAAGCTTCCCCATGAACGGCGGCAACGCCTTCGGCTTCCAGAATATAGGTACAAAAGGCCAGATCACTATCAATCACGGTACCGTCAGGGGTTTTCTTGCCAATCAGGCCGGCGATTGAGGGATAAACATAGAAAGCTCCTTCCGGTGTCGGGCATTCTATGCCGTCAACTTCGCTAAGCATCTCAACAACCATATCCCGACGTTTCTGAAATACAGCCGCCCGTTCTTTCAGGAAATGCTGCGTCCCGGTCAGAGCCTCTACCGCCGCCGCCTGGGAAATCGAACAGGGGTTAGACGTGCTCTGAGACTGCACTTTCCGGATGGCATTAATGATTTCAACCGGACCACCGGCAAAACCAATGCGCCAGCCCGTCATAGCGTAAGCTTTCGCGACACCATTGATGGTCAGGGTGCGATCATATAATTTTGGTTCAACCTGAGCCGGTGTGACAAATTCAAAATCATCATAAATGATGTGCTCATACATGTCGTCGACCATAACCCAGACATGAGGGTATTTCAGCAGCACATCGGTCAGGGCTTTCATTTCCTGCCGATTATAAGCCGCCCCGGACGGGTTGCTCGGGCTGTTGAGAATGACCCATTTGGTTTTATCGGTAATTGCGGCTTCCAGAACTTCAGGCTTCAGTTTGAAATTATCTTCAATGGTCGCCTCGGCAAAAACCGGTGTTCCACCAGCCAGCAAGGTCATATCGGGGTAAGACACCCAATAAGGGGTCGGGATGACCACTTCATCGCCAGGGTTCAACGTCGCGAGCAAGGCATTGAAAATGGTATGCTTGCCGCCATTATTTACCGTAATCTGATTGGGTTCGTAATGCAGGCCGTTATCACGTTTAAACTTTTCACAAACCGCTTTCTTCACGGCAGGAGTGCCATCTGCCGGCGTATATTTGGTCTGACCTTCTTCAATTGCCTTAATCGCCGCGGCTTTAATATTGTCCGGCGTATCAAAATCAGGTTCCCCTGCCCCCAATCCAATAACATCACGCCCCGCAGCTTTTAGTTCCGCCGCTTTGGTGGAAACAGCAATCGTAGGGGAAGGTTTTACCCGGTTCAGTGAGTCAGCGATAAAAGCCATCGAAGTCATCCTCTTCGTTTTGAGAAAATATAATGTTGTAGCAGCGGCAAACTACGCAATAATCTTTCCAACTTCAAGGCCAGTGTTGGGTCTTTTCGGGAATTTGCGCCTCTTTTAATGTGCTTTATTAGATATATATCAAGAACAGTAAGCAGATTTGTTGTATTCTGATGCTGACTTGGGAGAATGTTCATGGGAAAGAATATTGAACAGACCGACTTCAAAGCGGCGGATTATAACAGTTTTACAGAGCGTCTCTATGAATGTCTTGCAACATTAAGAACCACAATCGAGACCCCGGGTTTTGGCGAAGGCGAAATTACCCTGGGTGCCGAATTGGAAAGCTATATCGTTGATAAGACGGCCCAGGCAACCCCGATCAACGATATCCTTCTGCGGGAACTCGACGACTCGCAATTTCAGCATGAACTCAATCGTTATAATCTTGAATATAACCTGTCCCCGGTGCCGGCCCGTGGTGCCCCGTTCACCGCAATGGGCCAGGAAATAACCCATGCCCTGGCCAAGTCGAGCAAAGCCGCTGAACGTCACCAGTGCAAGATCGTCGCCATCGGTATCCTGCCCACCCTCAAAGTAGGTAATCTCCACCCCGACAATATGACGGATGTAGGACGCTACCACATGTTGTATAAGGGTCTGCAAAAATTACGCGGAAGTTCATTCGAGGTCAATATCAATGGCGAAGACCCGCTGCAGCTGACATCCAATCATGTGACACTGGAAGGCGCCAATACATCGCTGCAGTTGCACCTCAAGGTCCCCCCGGATCAATTCGCGAACAGTTTTAATGCGGCCCAGATTGCCACCCCCCTCGCCATTGCCCTGTCAGCCAACTCCCCGACCCTGCTTGGCCACCGGTTGTGGCAGGAAACCCGCATCGCGCTGTTCAAGCAGTCCATCGACAGCCGCCATCGGAACGATGTGGTTTGGCGGCAGCCCTCCCGGGTGACCTATGGTCATGGGTGGGTACGTAAATCTGCGCTGGAACTGTTTCAGGAAACCGTCGCCCTCTATCCTCCCATTTTTCCCATTCTGTCTGATACTGCGCCCCAAGCGGATGCCTTTCCACCGACACTCTCGGAACTGAACCTGCATATGGGCACCACCTGGCCCTGGAACCGGGCGGTGTATGGGGCCGGCGACGGGGGACATCTGCGCATAGAAATGCGCGCCCTGCCTTCCGGTCCCACTGCAGATGACATGATGGCCAATGCGGCCTTCCTTATCGGCCTGACCATGGGCCTGAGCGACCAGATGCGCGACGTCTTGCCATCAATGCCTTTTCGCTTTTCCGAACATAATTTCTACCGCGCCGCGCAATGTGGTTTAAAATCGAGAATTCTTTGGCCAGAAGAACATCAAAGCCAGCCCACGGAACAGCCCATCACGGATGTGATCCTGCGCCTGTTGCCGCGTATGGAAGAAGGTCTGGATATGCTAGGGGTCAACTCGGCTGAAGTCCGGCGGTACCGCACTTTAGTTGAAAACAGGGTACGTAGTGGCCTGACCGGCGCCCGCTGGCAACGGCTGATGCTCAAATATTATCTTGAGCAGGCGCTCTCCCCTGAAGAAAGTTATCAGGCGATGACCCTGAAATATATGGCGGAACAACAAAGCGGTCGCCCTGTAGTAGATTGGAGTTTGTCCCCGTAATGCAGCACGTCACGCCACAAACCTGGAAAGATCCCCTGCCGGAGAGTATCGGCGCCAGTATAAAGGCCTTTTTATGTCAGATGCGAGGGCCTACCTGGATTGACATCACCGGCGCCGATACCTCCCGCACCCGGGTGCTGGTCACGCTGCTGCATGGCAATGAACCTTCAGGAGTCAAGGCACTGTTTCATTGGTTGCGGGACCCTTTGCGGGCCATCCCCCGCACCAACATGTCAATTTTTGTCTGTTCGGTCGAAGCAGCCCTGACAGAACCTGAATTCAGCCACCGCTATCTGCCGGGCCTGCCAGATATGAACCGCTGCTTTCGCCCCCCTTATGACAGCCCCTGCGGGAATATCGCCCGACAGATTTTACGACGCATCACGGCGTTAAAACCGGAAGCCGTGGTCGACATGCATAACACATCGGGCGCCGGTCCTGATTTTGCCGTAACCACCCGTCTTGACCCCCTTTACATCAATCTGGCACAACAGTTCTCCTCCAGACTAATTCTGACCGAACTGCACCTCGGGGCCCTGATGGAAGCCCCGGTCGCTTGCCCGATCATCACTCTGGAATGTGGCGGAAGCTTCGATCTCAGCGCCGATCAGAAAGCCGTTACCGCCCTTGAAATCCTGTCCCGGAGCGACAACCTTTTTCTGGCGCCGCCCGGCCCTGAAATTGACCTGTATCGTCACCCGTTGAGATTGGAGATCAAGGACGGGGTGTCATTGACTTATGGCGAACAGGCCGAGCCAGGCTATGACGTCACGTTGGCGTTTGATATAGAAAAACATAATTTCGGCATTACTGGCCCCGGTGAATCATTGGGCTGGGTACCGCACAACGGTCTTGATTACTTTACCGCCATCAACGATCAAGGCGTGGACATCAAACATGACCTGTTTCAGGTCATTGATGGCGTTTTACAGGTCAGATTGCCCTTGCGTCTGTTCATGATCACCCCGCGTCCTGAGATCGCCATAAAAGATTGTTTGTTTTATCTGGTAGATCAATAAACCTGCTTACCTTTACCCTAAGTACTGAATAAGTAATTTGTATTAACATTTTAAATGTAAATATGGAGAAAACTTATACATGTTCTTCAATTCGTATGAATTCATACTGTTTTTTCTTCCCATAACCCTGATCGTTTTCATTTTTCTCTCCCGGATCAATACAGAGAAAGCGATCGGGTGGCTGGTATTGGCATCGTTGTTTTTCTACGGCTGGTGGAATCCGGATTACCTTCTGTTGATTATTGGCTCCATGGGCGTCAGTTACTTTATTGGCACGCTGATTAACAGGACACTTCAGGAGAAGGGCCGGGCAAAACTGATCCTGATTATCGGCATTGTCCTGAACCTGTCCCTGCTCGGATATTTCAAATATGCCAATTTCTTCTTGGAAAGCGCGGCCTATGCCCTTTCGAGCAACTTTGAGCTTCACCACATCATCTTGCCCCTGGCCATCTCATTCTTCACATTCCAACAAATCGCGTTCCTGGTGGATGCTTACAAAGGCATCACAAAAGAATATAAATTCCTGCATTATGCCCTGTTCGTGACTTTCTTTCCCCAGTTGATTGCCGGCCCTATTGTTCACCACAAAGAAATGCTGCCACAATTCATGGACCGCGCAAACATGCGCTTTAAACTCAGCAACATCACCATTGGTCTGGCTATATTCTCCATAGGCCTGTTTAAAAAGGCCGTTCTGGCAGACGGTATCGCCGTATACGCCTCTCCGGTATTTGCCCTGTCCGACGCCGGGGAGCAGTTGCAGTTCTTTCAGGCCTGGGGCGGCGCTCTGGCCTATACGCTACAGCTTTATTTTGATTTTTCCGGTTATTCGGACATGGCCATTGGCGGGGCGCGCCTGTTCGGCATCAAGTTGCCCCTTAATTTTCACTCCCCCTACAAGTCCCTGAATATTGTGGAATTCTGGCGGCGATGGCATATTACCCTTTCCCGCTTTCTACGCGATTATATTTACATTGCCCTGGGCGGCAATCGCAAGGGACGACTGCAACGCTACATCAATCTGTTTGTCACCATGCTGCTGGGCGGATTGTGGCACGGCGCCGGCTGGACATTTGTCATCTGGGGTGCTCTGCACGGGACATACCTGATCATCAACCATTTCTGGCACTTTATAGCCAAGGCTCTCAAGCTCACATTTCTCGAAACCAGCAAACTATGGCGCGGATTTTCCTGGGCGCTGACTTTTACAGCAGTCGTTGTTGGCTGGGTATTCTTTCGCGCCAGTCACTTTGACTCTGCCGTGGGCATGTTACAGGCTATGGCTGGCCTGAATGGGGTATCTCTTCCCTATGGTATTGCCGCCGCCCTTGGTGGATTTTCATCCTATATACAAATAGCGGGATTTGAACTTGTTCACGGCGGCGGGGCAAAATTTGTATTTACCTATTTATGGATATTGGCCCTGTTGCCGATCGCCTTGATCATGCCGAACACCCAACAGATCATGAGCCGGTTTTCCCCTTCTTTCAATGACATTGAAGACAACGACAAGACCACACTCTTGCCACAAAACCCGGCGTATCGACGGTTTAAGTTTCAATTTAACGTGCGGTGGGCCATCACCCTCGCCCTGACATTAACCTTTGGAATGCTGGCCCTTGCCCAGGTTTCCGAATTTTTATATTTTCAGTTTTAATCATGAATGAAAAAAAATTCTTAAAACTCTGGCTCTCTTTTGCAGCACTCCTGTTTTGTGGCATCATGGGATTTAATTATGTCATTGATCCTTACCTGCTGTATGGCCATCATGATCTGAAAGGCCTGAACAGGATTAAACCTAAAGCCGGCACACATTCCTTGCAGTCAAAAATACATGCCGCACACCGCATGGCGCCCGATGTTCTGATCGTTGGTAACTCCCGCCCGGAAATGGGTCTGAACCCTGCGCACTCCTATTTCATTGATCATAACCTTCAGGCGTTTAATCTTGGCCAGCCCGGCAGCGGCCTCTCGGTTCAATATGGATATGCACTCGATATATTGAGAGATCATGACATTAAACAGGTTTTAATTTCTGTCGATTTTTTGGATTTTGTCACCTCTGCCGACAGCACGACTGACCCGCGCACCTGGCCCCCTGCACCGTCCGATGCCGACAAGCGTCGTAAATATCACTGGGACGGCACGGAAAATAACGCTTATTTTCTTCAATCCCTGAAAGACCATTATTTTCCCTTAATCGCGCTTAGTACATTTTGGGACAGCCTGACGACAGTTGCCAACCAGACACCATCCAGTTCCAACCTTCTTGCCAACGGCTTTAACCCTGCCGGCGATATGCGGCATGCCACAACCCATGAAGGCGTCAAAGCGCTATTTGGTCAAAAGATCCCTCAAGTATACAACAGCTTCACAATGCGAAAATGGCAAACGGACACTCCTGGTTATACCGGGTCGCCGGACCTGAGCAAATTACAGTTTCTGCTGCGGTATCTCAACAACCACAATATCGAGACAAAAGTTTTTATCAATCCTTACCATATCAACTATCTTGATATTATTGATCAAGCCGGACTGACATCTGAATTCTGGCTTTGGAAGAAACGTCTTGTTACACTCGTGGCACAAACAAGTACCAAAGACACCATCACTCTTTGGGATTTTAGCGACCCGACGGACTATATCGCCGAACCGATCCTGAAAGCTGGCAGAACGCCCCTGAAGTGGTTTTGGGAACCGGCGCATTATTCACAGGCGCTGGGCGACCTGATGCTTGACCGCATGCTCGGGAAACCCGGCACTGGCCCAACAGACTTCGGGCATCCATTGACGATGGAAAATTTCGCCCGGCATCAGGCAGCCTATAAAAACAAACTGGAGGCCTATCACCAACGCGATCCGGAAGAATATTCTCATCTCACCGCGCAATTGCCAAAACGTGACAAAGACTGACCAAAAAAGCCACCCCGAGTTCAATCAAAGGATATATTTTTCTGCCGCTGTTTCTTTTGTGCGCCTTGTTTTTTCTTGGTTTCGACCCGCTTAATTTTGGAACTTCGCGTGGGCTTGGTTGGGCGGCGCGCCTTGGGCGGTACGGCAGCCTCCCGGATCAAAGCGATCAGGCGTTCCTGGGCATCTTCCCGATTGCGCATCTGACTGCGAAATTTATTCGCGGTAATCACAATAATTCCCGCCGCGGTCATACGGTGGCCGGCAAGGCCGCGCAGGCGGGCGAAAACCTCGTCTTTAAGAGCCGGACAGTTTTTGGCATCAAAACGGATCTGTACCGCCGTTTCCACCTTGTTGACATTCTGCCCGCCTGGTCCGGTTGAACGAATGAACTGCTCAACTATTTCATCTTCATGAATCGAGATCGAATTGGTAATTTTGATATATTTATTCATTAAACCCTTGCTGGTTTATGCAAAAAGCCCGCCTTGATCCTGTTAAGGATTCAATAAGCGGGCTTTGATTAAAATATCCAGGCTAGGCCCTAGAACGGGATTTCGTCATCCAGATCTGAAGAACCGCCACCAAAGTTACCGCCGGACTGACCACCGCCTGATGATGATCCGCCGCCAAAGTCGTCGCCGCCGGATGCTCCGCCGTACCCGCCGCCGCCATCACCACGTCCCCCGACCATAGTCAGTTCGCCGCGGAATTTCTGCAGCACCACTTCTGTGGTATATTTCTCAACACCGGCGTTATCAGTCCATTTGCGAGTCTGCAACGCGCCTTCGATATAGACGGTTGAGCCCTTGCGCAGATACTGCTCGGCCACGCGGCAGAGGTTTTCGTTAAAGATCACGACCCGGTGCCATTCCGTGCGCTCTTTACGTTCACCCGTATTGCGGTCTTTCCATGTATCCGATGTCGCCAGATTAAGGGTCACCACCGGGTTGCCATCATTGGTATGACGAACTTCGGGGTCACGCCCCAGATTACCCAAAAGGATGACTTTGTTGACACTACCTGCCATATTGAATTCCTAACGTTAAGTATTTTTATTTGCCCTCACCATAACGGCTCATGCAAAAATTAACAATTGAAAATAGCATATTTCCCAATGAGAACAAAATAAGAACTTGACTTATCCTGAAAAACCCCCAAATTGCACATATAGATTTGTGCAAAGGGTATGAGATTTAAAGATGCTGACCGAGATTTCCGTCCAAGGGGCCAGAGAACATAATTTAAAAAATATCAATGTGAATATTCCCCGGGACAAGCTTGTGGTAATCACCGGCCTGAGCGGATCCGGAAAATCCTCTCTCGCCTTTGACACCATCTATGCCGAGGGACAACGGCGCTATGTGGAAAGCCTCTCCGCCTATGCCCGTCAGTTTCTCGAAATGATGCAGAAACCCGATTGCGACCATATTGAAGGCCTGTCACCTGCGATTTCTATTGAACAGAAAACCACCTCGCGCAATCCACGATCAACCGTCGGGACAGTGACCGAGGTCTATGACTACATGCGTCTGTTGTTCGCCCGTATCGGCGTCCCCTATTCCCCCGCCACCGGCCTGCCGATCGAAAGCCAGACCGTCAGCCAGATGGTTGACCGGGTGATGGCACTGGAGGAAGGCGTGCGGCTCTATCTGCTCGCCCCTATCGTACGGGGACGCAAGGGGGAATACCGTAAGGAATTCGCCGAACTGCAACGCGACGGCTTTCAACGGGTGAAAGTCGATGGTGAATTTTACGAACTCGATAATGTTCCCGCTCTGGATAAAAAAATAAAACACGATATTGAAGTCGTAGTCGACCGGCTCGTCGTCCGTCCCGATCTGGAAACCCGTCTCGCCGACAGTATGGAAACGGCTCTTGCCCTCGCCGATGGTTTGGCGATCATCGAATATGCCAATGGCGACAAGGCTGGCGACACCATCATGTTTTCGGCAAAATTCGCCTGCCCGGTATCCGGCTTCACCATTGAGGAAATCGAACCCCGCCTTTTCTCCTTTAATAATCCCTTTGGCGCTTGTCCAACCTGCGACGGCCTCGGCAAAAAACTCTATTTTGATCCGGACCTCGTGGTGCCGGACCGCGCGAAGAGCCTGGATGATGGCGCCCTGGCGCCCTGGTCAAAATCAAACGCCCCTTATTACGCCCAGACCCTGAAGAGCCTCGGTAAGCATTATGGCTTCAAAACCAATTACCCGTGGGAAAAACTCTCCGAAAAAGCCCAAAATGTCATTCTGTTCGGCAGTGGCTCCGAAATCATCGAAATGATCTACAGCGATGACCGCAAGCAATATAAGGTCGAGAAACCGTTCGAAGGCGTGATTGGCAACATCGAGCGGCGCTGGCGCGAAACCGACAGCAACATGATGCGAGAAGAACTCGGACGGTTCCAAAGCGCCTCCGAATGTGAATCCTGTGGCGGATATCGTCTGAAAAAAGAAGCTCTTGTGGTTAAAATTGCCGAACGCCATATCGGCCAGATCACCGAACTGTCCGTCGCCGATAGTTTCGCTTGGTTCAAATCCCTGCCGGACCGTTTAAATGAAAAGGACAAGGAAATTGCCGGACGGGTGTTGAAGGAAATCAACGAACGCCTTGGCTTCCTCAATAATGTCGGCCTGAGTTATCTCAACCTGTCACGCACCTCCGGCACCCTGTCGGGCGGGGAATCACAGCGCATCCGCTTGGCCTCCCAAATCGGCTCCGGCCTCACCGGCGTGCTCTATGTGCTGGACGAGCCCTCCATCGGCCTGCACCAGCGGGACAATGACCGTTTGCTGGAAACGCTGTATAATCTGCGAGATATGGGTAACACGGTTCTGGTGGTCGAACATGACGAAGACGCCATCCGCAATGCCGATCATGTAATCGACATGGGCCCCGGCGCCGGCGAGCATGGTGGTGAAGTGGTGGCGGAAGGCACGCTGCAGGATATTCTCGATAACCCCAACAGCCTGACCGGCCAGTATCTGACAGGTCAGAAAAAAATCGCGGTGCCGTCAGAGCGCCGCCCCGGCCAGAAAGCAGGCAAGAAACGCAAAGAGATCGTTATTAAAGGCGCGACAGGCAATAACCTGCAAGATGTCACGACGGCGATACCGCTCGGTACCATGACCTGCATCACCGGCGTATCCGGCAGTGGCAAATCGACCCTGACTGTTGATACCCTCTATCGCGGTGTGGCGCGCAAGCTCAACAATAACCGCAATATCCCCGCCCCTCATCAAGACATCACGGGCCTCGAATTTATCGACAAGGTGGTCGATATCGACCAGTCCCCCATTGGCCGCACCCCACGTTCAAACCCCGCGACCTACACCGGCGCCTTCACGCCCATCCGCGACTGGTTCGCCGGCCTGCCGGAATCCAAGGCACGGGGCTATAAACCTGGTCGTTTTTCGTTCAACGTCAAGGGCGGACGCTGCGAAGCCTGTCAGGGCGACGGCCTGATCAAGATCGAAATGCATTTCCTGCCCGACGTTTATGTCCAGTGCGACGTCTGTGAGGGGAAGCGCTACAACCGGGAAACCCTGGAAATCAAATATAAAGGCAAGTCCATTGCCGATATCCTGGATATGACGGTAGAGGAAGCGGCTCAATTTTTCGCCGCCGTGCCCAGCATCCGCGATAAAATGATCACCCTGGAAAAGGTCGGTCTCACTTATATCAAGGTCGGTCAGGCGGCCACCACCCTGTCCGGTGGCGAGGCGCAGCGGGTCAAGCTAAGTAAGGAACTCTCGAAGCGATCTACCGGCCGCACGCTCTATATACTTGACGAGCCAACAACCGGCCTGCATTTTGAAGACATCAAGAAGTTGCTCGAAGTTCTGCATACTCTGGTCGATCAGGGCAATACAGTGGTAATCATCGAACATAATCTGGAAGTCATCAAGACCAGTGACTGGATCATCGATCTTGGCCCTGAAGGCGGAGATGGTGGCGGTTATATCCTGGCGGAAGGTCCTCCGGAAGAAATCGTTAAGTGCGACAAAAGTTATACAGGTCAATACCTTAAGAACTATATTTAGATTTTTCTTATATTTGTTTCTGATTTTAACCTATTATTAACCATGAAGAGCCTATCATCAGGCTGTAACAGATACTCAACCATATCTGGAACACCCAACTTACGACTTACTTATTGCAAATCTCCATTGTGACCGCGCCTGCTTTTTCCCAGAAAGCAGGCGCTTTTTTATGATTCCAGATCAAACACCGGGAGGTTTGCAGCTCAATAATGTTTAATCAACTAAATATTATGGTATATTCGATTATATTAATATTTCCTTAATGTTCAATCAATAGGCTAATGAACCATAGCAATTCAATTAATGGCTTACCAAAGATTAAGTGACATATACCGTTTTTAGGTATTCTCTGTCTCACGTCATCCATTTGTTTCAATATTACGGGAGTACTTTTCATGTTCTATCGCACCAAACGGAAAACACCGCCCCTGTCTCGCGTAAACACTACATCCCCCCAAAAAGCAGAAACAGAGAACCTGTATTTGTCTGTGTTGGAAAGCATCCCCATTAACGTCATGCTCTGTGACAAAAACACTTTTACCATTACGTATGCCAATCAACAGAGCATAAAAACCCTTGAACTGCTTAAAGATTTAATCCCGATTTCCCCCAAAGATTTGGTCGGGACCTGCATTGATGTCTTCCATAAAGAGCCAAGCTTTCAACGGGAAATGTTAAATGACCCCAAAAACCTGCCCCACCAGGCCATCATTACTCTCGGGGAAGAATATTTAGACCTGTTTCTAACCGCTTTGGACGAAGACACCTTCATTCTCACCTGGAGTATTGTAACTGAAAAACTGAAAGCGGAAAAAGAAACCGTTCGCCTGATGAGCATGCTTGATAATATGCCGCTCAATGTCATGACCTGCGATCCAAATGATTTTAAAATTGATTACATAAATCAGACAAGCAAGAAAACCCTCCAAAAGCTTGAACATCTAATTCCCATTACGGCAGATCAGGCGCTGGGCACCTGTATTGATATTTTTCACAAAAAACCAATGATGCAACGGGGTATTCTCTCCGATCCCAAAAATCTGCCGCACAACGCCCGTATTCAATTAGGGGATGAAACCCTATCCCTGAATGTCAGCGCGATAATCGGTGCAAACAACACTTATCTCGGCCCCATGCTAACCTGGAACATCATTTCCGACATAGTTACGGTGGAAAAAGAAGTCACCGATATTTCCAAAGGAGTCGCATCGGCGGCGACCGAATTAAGCTCCACCTCGGAATCCATGTCTAATACAGCACAAGAAGCCAGCAAAAAAACATCCGCCGTTACCGTAAATTCTGAACAAACAACATCAAGTGTTCAGGGAGTCGCCTCGGCAACAGAAGAGTTAACAGCCAGCATCAGTGAAATTCTCCGCAATATTGAAGAAGGAGCAAAAGTCACCCAGAAAGCCGTTGGTCAGTCCAATTCCAGCAAAGAAATGATTCAGCGCCTCAACACATCAGCATCAGAAATCGGTGTCGTCATCAAACTGATTGAGGATATCGCCAATCAGACAAACCTGTTGGCATTGAATGCCACCATAGAAGCGGCGCGCGCCGGGGATGCCGGCAAGGGATTTGCCGTTGTCGCCGGAGAAGTAAAAACCCTGTCCGCCCAAACCACAGCGGCAACCACCGAGATTTCCTCCAAGGTCAATGAAATCCAGCATGCCACTAACGCTGTCGTCACTGCAATAGAAGGCATATCCGGCACGGTTGACCAAATGAGCACTATCAATGAAGAAATCAATAAAGCCGTTCGTGAACAAAACCAAGTGACCAATGAAATCAGCTCCAGCATCCAGACCGAGGCTCTCCGGTCTCAAGAAGTGTCTTCTGATCTTACTCAGATCAGTAAATTGATCAATAACACTGGTGATTCCTCGGAAGAAGTCAGACAAGCGGCCGGGGAGCTTTCGAAACTCTCTATCGACATGACAAAAAGTATTGAGAAAATGCTGAACAGCAAGAAATAGAATCTTTTCTTCTGTCCGATCTCCTGCTATGACAGCCGTAAATTGGACAGGATGACTGAAATGAAAGAAATACATATCATTGGTGGCGGCATGGCGGGTACGGAAGCCGCCTGGCAGGTCATGCAACAAGGCATTCCCGTCGTTTTACATGAAATGCGCCCGGTGCGCAAAACCGATGTCCATCAGACCGATGGTCTTGCAGAGATGGTCTGCTCCAACAGTTTTCGGTCCGACGATTATGAAAATAACGCCGTTGGGCTGCTGCATGAGGAAATGCGCCGCTGCAATTCCCTGATCATGGCGGCGGCTCAGGAAAACAGCGTCCCCGCCGGCAGCGCCCTCGCCGTCGACCGTCTGGGCCTTAGCAAAACCGTGCAGGAGCGCCTCGAGGCTAATCCATTATTCACGATGGTGCGTGAGGAAGTGGCCCAAATTCCGCCGGAAGACTGGGATAACGTGATTATCGCCACCGGCCCCCTCACCTCTGATGCGCTGGCCCAGTCGATTCTTGAGATGACCGGCGAGAATGAACTGGCCTTTTTCGACGCCATTGCGCCGATTATCTACAAAGACAGCATCAACTTTGACAAGGCCTGGTATCAATCGCGCTATGACAAAGGCGATACAGCAGATTACATCAACCTGCCCCTGAACAAGGACCAGTATGAAACCCTGATCGATGATTTGATCGATCAGGAAAAATACGATTATAAGGACTGGGAAAAGAACACACCCTATTTCGATGGCTGCATGCCAATCGAGGTGATGGCGGAGCGCGGGCGTGAAACCCTGAGGTTTGGCCCCATGAAACCGGTTGGCCTGACCAACCCCCATTCTGACGAAGCCCCCTATGCGGTCCTGCAACTGCGACAGGATAACAAGCTTGGCACCCTGTATAATATGGTCGGTTTCCAGACCAAAATGAAATACGGCGCCCAGACCGAGACATTTCGCAAGATCCCCGGTCTTGAAGAAGCCAAATTTGCCCGTTTGGGGGGATTGCACCGCAATACCTTTATCAACAGCCCCAATCTTCTCGACAGCAACCTGCGTCTGAAAATGCAGCCGCGTCTGCGTTTTGCCGGGCAAATATCAGGTGTAGAGGGCTATGTGGAGAGCGCCGCCATGGGCCTGATGGCCGGGCGCTTTGCTGCGGCAGAACGACTGGGGACAGAGATTTCTCCTCCCCCCATGACAACTGCTTTTGGCGCGTTGATCCATTATATCACAGGGGGCCAGATTCCCGGTGTCGGTGACCGCAAGCATTTTCAGCCAATGAATGTCAATTTTGGCATCATGCCGGTGCTTGAAGGTAAAAAAATGAAACGCAAGGATCGTAAGCCGGCAAAGTCACAGCGGGCATTGGAGGCTCTTGCCCACTGGCTTGATGAAACCAGGCTTAAATCCGATTGAATAAAGCCGAACTCAGTAATCGCAAGTGACGGAAAAAAGCATCCGCCTTCTCTTCCAGAGCAAAAGGATTGTAATCTGCTTTCCGGATCGTTTTGAGGTAACTACGGCTCAGGGCGGAGAGAAGATAGAGCGACCGCGCCTCAGCCGCGATGCGTTTCTTGCCGGCCCGCACCCGGGCCAGATGATCTTCCGCCGTTTGACATAAGGATCCCACAACTGCGCGGTTAACCTCTTGCTTATCAGGCGAGAGGAATTTCTGGTCCGAAACCCCATGTGCCGCCATAAGGCTTTCAGGCATGTTGCTTTTCTTCAGGGACATATGATAGGGCACAGCCCTGATCAGACCGATATACCCCCAGGCAATGCCCAATTCCTGCGCCAGATCATCGGCATCCCGTTGTCCAAGAATATGTGCCGCAAGACAGGCGAGGTTTCCCGCTGTCTTGAGCAGATAATCCTTTAATGCCGCCTCATCCTTCGGACTGTCTTCATAAAGATCAAGCGCCCGTCCTTCAATCATCGCCATCAATCTGTCCCGCGACAGGTCATTTGTCGTGATCGCCATAGCCAAGTCCGGCATAATTTCATGAGGCCGGGGGCTGCCTGCATACACATCGTCAATCGCTTCCCGCCACCACTGCAAACGGATTTCCCCGAGCATCGGTTCCGATACGGTTTCGCGAATGCGGGAAATTTCATAGTTAAACGCATATAACGCACAAAGCGCCGGACGCTTGTCTTCCGGGGCATAAAGCACGGTCAGGTATCGATCATGATCATACTGTTCGATCATTTCCTGGATATGCGGGGATATTTTGGAACTATCTGACATTTATACTCTTTTAGGATCGTTCAAAATTCAAGTTCAAGATCATCATACCATGAATTAATTCATATAAGGGCCTGCAATATTTTGACGCATGGTGAAGAAACTGTTAACCTCTGGCACGTCCAACTGTGGACCGAATTGTTTTTAAGAGGGGTTTAGTGGACACCCGAGACAATTCCCAATGGGTATATAAAACAAAACAGGAAAAAACAATGAGCAAAATTCTAGAATCATTGCCGTTGACCGTCGTTGCCGGCGTTGTCCTGACCATCATCATGGTCTTTGCGACACAACAGCTTGAAGAAATGAACCAATCGGGGCCGGAAAAAGCCATCTCCGATTTAAAGAAAAAAATGAATTAAGGGCGGAGACTGATTATGGAAGATTTTACTTTATTTATCGTACGCTACCTTCACGTCCTTTGTGGCGTTATGTGGATCGGGATCCTGTGGTATTTCAATTTCGTGCAAATCCCCAGCATGCCGAAAATTCCTGACGAGCAAAAACCGGCCATCGGAAAAGTTATCGCTCCGGAAGCTCTCTTCTGGTTCCGTTGGGGCGCGGCCGGCACCGTATTGTTCGGTCTGATCCTCGCTTACCTGAATGGCTACCTTCATGAGGCCATGACCCTGCAGATGCCTTCTATCGGCTTCGGCATGTGGTTCGGTCTGATTATGGCTTTCAATGTCTGGTTTATCATCTGGCCAGCACAGAAAATCGCCTTGGGTCTGGTTGAAGCCGATGCGGCCCTGAAACCAAAAATGGCCCGTCGCGCCATGCTGTTTTCCCGCACCAACACCCTGTTGTCCATTCCAATGCTGTTCTCCATGATTTCAGCACAGAACGCAACCGGCTTCTAAAACCGATACTCACTTATAACAGGAAAAGCCCGGGCAATTTGCCCGGGCTTTTTTTTATCATCAGACTTAGAGGTGCAGGACGTCTTAATCGACGGCAATCAAAGCGGCCGCCACCTTGCGCCCTTCCACCAGAAGTACGTTATAGGTTCTTGCCGCGGCTCCTGTCGCCATCACATCAACGGCTATTCCCGCGTCTTCCAGAGCGCTTCTGACATCCTTCGGCAGAAAAGACATATTGTCCCCCGACCCGATCAGCAGAATATCAATATCAGCCCTCTGTTCCATTATACGGCTCAGACTGTCACAGGTAATGTCCGCCTTGTCGGCGACTCCCCATGGGTAATACCCGCGCGGCGTGATCAGCATAGATCCTTTACTGCGCTGTTCTCCTATGCGAAAACCGCCATCCCCATACGAGGAAATGGCGGTTTCTTCTTGTGACGTGACGTCTTTAAATTCCACGAAAACGATGTCCTTGTGTTTTATGAACCTTTTTGCGGCGGAATAACATCCACCCCGGCTTCCGGTGAAGTATCCGGTTCATCCCGGCGTAACTCCACCCACAGCAGGATCGGCGCCGCAATAAAGATGGATGAATATGTTCCGACAAAAATACCCCAGATCATCGCGGCTGAGAACCCATGAATACCTTCCCCCCCGAGGAAAAACAAGGAGGCCAGAGCAATCAACGTCGTCAGGGAGGTCATTACCGTCCGTGACAAGGTGTCATTGATGCTGAGGTTCAGCAATTCAGGCATTGGTTTCTTACGGAATTTCTTCAGATTTTCCCGGATACGGTCATAAACCACCACCGTGTCATTCAATGAATACCCGACAATCGTCAGGATCGCCGCAATGGTCGACAGATTGAATTCCAGACCCGTGAGTGAAAACATACCAATGGTCAGAATCACATCATGCACAAGGGCAATCACGGCCCCCATCCCAAACTGCCATTCAAACCGCAGCCAGATATAGATCAGCACGGCGCCAATCGCCAGTATTACCGCCATAATCCCGTCAGATATCAATTCTTCTGATACTGTGGACCCGACGGTTTCCGTCCGGCGATAACTGATCTCGCCTTCAATGGCGTCGGGCAGCACTTCCCGCACCTTTTCCACCACCTGATCAACCGTCATGCCCTCCTGATACTCCAGGCGGATCAAAACATCTTTGGGATCACCAAATTCCTGCACCTTGACATCACCAAGGTCCAGTTCTGACAGAGTTGACCGGATTTTCCCAATATCTGCAACTTCCTCAGTCCCGATTTCAACCATGATTCCGCCTTCGAAATCGATACCGAAATTCAGTCCTTTTGAAAAATACAGCCCAAAGGCGGCAACTATCATCATCAAGGAGAAGACATATGCAAATTTACGAAAATTAATAAACTTGATGAACGTATTTTCTGGAACCAGCTTTAATAACATTTCATAGGCTCCTTTATATTTTCAACACGGTGGGGCGTTTGCGAACGGCCCATGCGGAAATAATCATGCGGGAAAAGCTAACCGCGGTAAACATGGACGTCGCAACCCCGATGGCCAGCGTAACCGCGAAACCTTTGATCGGACCGGTCCCAAACTGGAACAGAATAAGCGCCGCAATAAATGTTGTGACATTGGCATCAATAATGGTGCTGAAAGCTTTATCATACCCGGTATCAAGAGCCGATAACGCTTTTTTGCCTTTGCGGAATTCTTCCCGCACACGCTCGAAAATCAGAACGTTGGCATCCACGGCCATCCCGATGGTCAGCACAATCCCGGCTACCCCCGGCATGGTCAAGGTGGCGCCCAAAGTCGACAACAAACCGAATATCAGGGAAATATTGATTATCAGGGCAAAGTTCGCCACCATGCCAAACATGCCATAACTCAGAACGATATAAACCATCACCGCCAAAAGGCCGATGATCGCGGCTATCTTGCCAGCCTCAATATTGTCAGACCCAAGATCCGGGCCAACCGTTCTTTCCTCGACCACAGTCAAGCGCGCCGGCAATGCCCCGGCACTGAGCAGCAGGCCCAGTTCACTGGCGCTTTCCACGGTGAAGTTACCGGTAATGATACCGGATCCCCCCAGAATGGGGCTTTGAATATTCGGGGCGCTGATAATTTCACCATCAAGGATGATTGCAAAGCGCCGGTTTACATTCTTGCGGGTGACATCCGCAAATCTCTTGCCGCCAAAATTATCAAACCGGAAACTGACCACCGGACGATTATCCTGGTCATACCCCAGTCCGGCTTCTTTCAGATTTTCCCCGGTCAGTATTTTGCGTTTACTCACCACGAGACTGTCCGGCAGGCCAGGAACCCGCTCGCTCTCCGCCATAGGAAGACGTTCATACCCAGGAGGGACCCGGTCCTGAGACCCCATTGCACTGTTAACCAACTGGAACGACAGTTTAGCTGTTTTTCCAATGATATTTTTCAACTTTTGCGGATCATCAAACCCCGGAACCTGAATGAGAATTCGGCCTTCGCCCTGTTTCTGAATATTCGGCTCCGTCGTGCCCATACCGTCAATACGACGGCGCAGCACTTCGATGGACTGGGTAATAACATCATTGCCCCGCTTGATCAGGCCGTCTTCAGTCAAACTCACAATAATTGCGCCGTTTTCCTGTTTCAAATATTCAATATCAGGCACCCCGCCACCGGTCAGGGCTGACCCGCCCAGCATTTCCACCGTATCATCAAGAACGTCGAGCGCTTGATCGGCTTGTTCCGGTTTGGTCAGGTTGATCACGATATTATCGCCACGAATAGCACTTCGCTGAGGAATGCTTGCCGCCCGGAGGGCATCCCGGATATCGCCACGTTTAGAAATCAGTTTTTCCTGCCGGACTTCTGTCAGGTCCACTTCCATCAAGAGATGGACCCCCCCTTGCAGGTCTAGTCCCAACGTCAGTTGTTTTTTAGGTAAAAAATCAGGTAGGCTGTTCAACTGTTCATCGCTCAGGAAGTTCGGTGCTGCGGACACCACGCCGAACAGGGCGACGAGAGTGATCAGAACCACTTTCCAACGGGGGAAATCTAACATGGCTTATCCCGGTATTTGTTAATTATTTTTTATCAGCAGTATCATTGGCCGGTGCAGGCTTGCCCACAACGGTCGAAATGGTCGACTTGATGACTTTGACTTTCACGCCGGACGCAATTTCAAGTTCGATTTCATTATCATCAATGACTTTGGAAACTTTCGCCACAATCCCGCCGGATGTGATGACATTATCACCGCGGCGCAATGCGGCAACCATGTTTTTATGTTCCTTGACCCGCTTCTGCTGAGGCCGAATCATAAGAAAGTAAAAAACAGCAATGATCAGGATAAAAGGCAAGAACTGCATAAGGACATTTTCACCACCCGCTGCACCGGCAGCTTGAGCCATAGCATCTGAAATAAACATTATATTTTCCTCTAAAACTTATTTAGACGGCACTATAGCGTCCGCCGTGTTAATTTCCCATATTTTTTAATCGGGTCGTTACGTCCTAGGCATATAGGTCAGTTAAAGTCAAAAAACAAGACTTTGCCGTTGAAAGCCCCTATTTAAAAACTTTATCTACTATGCTACATGTCTGGTAATTGAGGAAAAGAATATGTCAAAACAACCTGACCTGTCTCCGGAACTTCTGGCCCGCATTGCCACGGCGCTAGAAAAGATGACCCCGGACCCCCGTCCTGAACCGTCCCTTACAGGGGCGGACGCCTTCATCTGGGCGACGGATCCAGACCGCCTTATACCGGTACCTGCCGTCAATCATGTCAAAATCGATCTGTTGATGGGTATAGATCATGTAAGAGACATCCTTGCGGAAAACACACGTCAGTTCGCCGACGGATATCCCGCCAACAATGCTTTGCTATGGGGCGCGCGCGGTATGGGAAAAAGTTCTCTGATCAAGGCTTTACACGGCCACATTCGCGGACAGGACAACCACCCTCTCGCCCTGGTCGAGATCCACCGGGAAGATATCCCAAGCCTGCCGCGTCTGCTTGAGCACATCAAGAACAGCGCCCGCCGGGTAATCCTCTTTTGCGATGACCTGTCGTTCGATACGGAAGACAGCAGTTACAAGTCCCTTAAAGCTGTTCTGGACGGCGGCATTGAAGGCAGACCGGAAAATGTAATTTTCTACGCCACCTCAAACCGGCGCCACCTGATGCCCCGGGATATGATTGAAAATGAGCGGTCCACAGCGATCAATCCCGCAGAAACAGTCGAAGAAAAAGTCTCTCTGTCCGACCGCTTCGGCCTGTGGCTTGGCTTTCACAGCTGCACACAGGAGGTTTACCTCGCCATGATCGTTCGCTACATTGCGGCTCACAACATACCTGTAGACCTGGAAAAAGCACAGGCGGAAGCCCTCATCTGGTCACGCACCCGCGGCGCGCGCTCCGGCCGGGTGGCCTGGCAATTTATCCAGGACCTCGCCGGCCGTCACAAAGTAAAGCTTCAGTAAAATTTTTAAGAAGATCTACCGGCGACGATAGATCGGGATGTGCTCGTCAGCAGAAACCTGATATTTCACGGAAAAATCATCAAACGCCTTGATGGCGTCGTGAATATCACGGCCTTCTTTCACTTCATAGGCCGTGAAACCACACCGCTGCATATAGAACATCTGGTCCCGCATCACATCGCCCACGGCACGAATTTCCCCCTCGAAACCAAACCGGTCGCGCAGGATTTTGGCGTAAGAATACCCCCGCCCGTCCATAAAGGTCGGAAAGTTAATTGCGATGAGCTCAAAATTTGCAAGCTCATCCCGAACATCCTTTGGATGCTGATCCGGTTCCAGTTGTAACCCCACTCTACGTCCCTGCAGCTCATTCGCCCGGGTTTGCCACACATCCAGTGAAACAATAAGATCGCCGTCTGGCAGATCACCTTGACCATCGAAATGAACCCACTGGTCCTCAACAATGGCTTTGTCTTTAATGATTTGCATATAGCGTCTCCTTAAATGGGGTCATGCCGACACGGCGGTATGTAGCGAGGAATTCCTCCCCGTCTTCCCGCAGGTCAATATATGTCGCCAGAATTTTTTCCAGAGCCGGCACAATGCCATCCTCATCAAAACCAGGGCCCATAATCTTGCCCACGGAAGCATCATCCCCCGCAGAACCACCGAGCGTGATCTGATATAATTCGGTCCCCTTTTTATTGACACCCAGAATACCGATGTGGCCCACATGATGATGCCCACAGGCATTGATGCACCCGGACATTTTCAATTTCAACTCACCCAAATCATACAGGTAATCCATATCGTCGAAACGACTGGTGATCTTGTCTGCGATCGGAATGGACCGGGCATTGGCCAGCGTACAGAAATCCAGCCCCGGACAGCAGATCATATCCTGCAGAGTTCCGATATTTGGATCAGCAAACCCCGACGCGTTAAGCGCACCCCAAAGGTCGAACAAATCGTCTTTTCGCACATCCGCCAACACCAGGTTTTGTTCATGGGTTGAGCGTATTTCACCAAAACTGTATTTGTCCGCCAGATCGGCAATCGCCAGCATCTGCACATCCGTCAAATCTCCCGGCGGCACGCCGGGCTTCTTCAGAGACAGATTAACAATGGCATAGCCTGTTTTTTTATGCGTCAGTACATTCTGCCTGTACCAGAAGGAAAAGTCCCTGTTGTCCGCCAGATTCTGGTCAAGACTCGCACTTTTTTCCGGCAGGTCTTCATAGGCTGGATCGACAAAATATGCCGCAACCCGGTCAATTTCCGCCTGATCCAGAGGAAGGCCGCCTTCCTCCAGCAATGCTGTGAACTCGTCCTCCACCCGACGGGTAAATTCTTCGAGTTTCATCTCATGCACAAGAATTTTGATCCGCGCCTTGTATTTGTTGTCGCGGCGGCCAAACTGGTTATATACCCGCATAATCGCTTCGGTATACAGCAACAAGTCTTTTTCAGGAACGAATTCACTAACCACTTTACCTATCATCGGTGTCCGGCCCATACCGCCACCAACATAAATCTTGAAACCAACCTCACCGGCATCATTCTTCAACGCATGAAAGCCAATATCGTGGAATTGTACCGCCGCCCGATCCGTGGTCGCCCCGGTAAAAGCAAATTTGAATTTACGCGGCAGGTAAGCGAACTCAGGATGGAAGGTCGACCATTGACGCATAATTTCAGCATAAGGTCGTGGGTCAACCACTTCATCTGCAATCACGCCAGCAAACTGGTCCGCGCTAATGTTACGAATACAGTTTCCACTGGTCTGAATGGCATGCATTTCGACCGAGGCAAGATCATCCAGAATACTCGGCACATCATCTAGCTTCGGCCAATTGAACTGAATGTTTTGCCGTGTGGTCATATGACCATAACCGCGGTCGTATTTGGAGGCGATATGAGACAGCATGCGCATCTGGGTCGAGGACATCAACCCATAAGGCACCGCCACCCGCAACATATAAGCATGAAGCTGAAGATACAGACCATTCTGCAAACGCAATGGCCGAAACTCTTCTTCCTTCAGCGCGCCGGTCAGACGTCTTTCCACCTGGCTTTTGAATTGAGCCGCCCGTTCCAAAACGATACGGCGATCATTCTCATCGTATTTATACATCTGTTACCATCCATCCACCTCTATCCATGAGGTATTTACACTTGAATAATGTGCATTAAAATATTTTACATATATATACGCCTATATACGCCATTCTCCGATAATTACAATAACTTCCCTGAAAAAAATATCGATTTAAGGGCAGGTGTTAAAAAAACACTCTCTTATATTAGTATTAATTAATAAATAAGGCAGCTATTAACGTTTTGTAAATACCTGTGGCCTAATATTGACATTGTTAGACATTTTCCTCCCCAGACTTGGGCGGTCTCCCTAGATGAGCCGCCCAATTTTTTTGGTTCACCGTTTCCTAAGACAGCCTCTCTTGACATTTCCCCCCCAATGCCAAGGATAGGATGTTTTAGGATACTGGAAAGCCCGTTATGTCGAACACCTCCCCTGTCAGCGGCCCGAATTATCATCTGGAAGAACAAATCGGCGGCTATGTCTGCGGTGTCGATGAAGTCGGCCGCGGCCCCTGGGCTGGACCGGTCACAACGGCTGCCGTCATTCTGAATCCGGCCAATATCCCCGATGGCCTGAATGACAGCAAGAAACTCAGCGCCAAGAAACGGGAAAAGCTTTATCCTCTGATTATGGAAAGCGCCCAAGTCGGCTTTGGCGAGGCCAGTCCCCAGGAAATTGACGACCTTAATATATTGCAGGCGACCCATCTCGCCATGCAACGCGCCGTGGCCAATCTTCCGCGTCGCCCCGACCACGCGCTGATCGATGGTAACCGCCTTCCTGAACTCGATTGCCCCGCGTCGTTTGTCATAAAAGGTGATAATATATCATTATCGATCGCCGCAGCATCGATTATCGCCAAAGTCAGGCGAGATTTTTTTATGGCTGAAATTGCCAAAATTTACCCTGAATATGGCTGGGAGTCGAACGCAGGATATGGTACCCGCCAACATATAGAAGCACTAAGCCTTGTAGGTCCGAGTCGTTTTCACCGTATGAGCTTTGCCCCTATTCAGAAGATTCTTTTAGATGAAAAATCTATAAGAGATTGATTCCAGACAAAAAAACTTCTTGACCCGATTCGTTTTTTGAATCAGAATCACTCCATAACAAACGCAAATATTGCGATCAAAAAGTTTTAAGAGAGTCAAGAAAAAATGAAGACGTCGAAAAAAGTCAAACCCGCAGCGACCCCAAAACCCTATACTGAATTGCCCCTCAATCAAATCCTGCAGGGCAACTGCATTGAGTTGATGAACAGTCTGCCGGAAAAATCCGTTGACGTCATTTTTGCCGACCCCCCCTATAACATGCAGTTGAAAGGCGAACTGCACCGTCCGGATAATTCCCATGTCAGTGCCGTTAACGATGAGTGGGACAAATTTGACAGCCTTGCCGTTTATGACGACTTCACCCGTGAATGGCTGACCGCCGCCCACCGGATCCTGAAAGACACCGGCACCATCTGGGTCATCGGCAGTTATCACAATATTTATCGTGTTGGCTCAATCCTCCAGGATATCGGCTATTGGGTTCTGAATGACATTGTCTGGCGCAAGACTAACCCGATGCCTAATTTCCGCGGCACCCGCTTCACCAATGCCCATGAAACCATGCTGTGGTGCAATAAAGGCGAAGGTTATAACAAATATACTTTCAACTACGACGCCATGAAGGCGCTCAATGAAGATATCCAGATGCGATCCGACTGGGTTCTGCCGATCTGTTCCGGTAAAGAACGCCTGAAGGTCAACGGTCACAAAGGCCATTCAACACAGAAACCTGAATCCCTTCTCTACCGGGTTCTGCTGTCGTCCACCAATAAAGGCGACGTCGTCCTTGATCCTTTCTTTGGTTCCGGCACCACTGGCGCCGTTGCCAAGAAACTTGGGCGGAACTATATCGGCCTGGAAATGGAAGACAAATACATCAGTCTCGCCACGGACCGGATCAACATGGTTGAACCTCTGACCGGCGACGCCCTGGAAATCACCCCGGCCAAACGCGCCCAGGCCCGTATTCCTTTCGGAAATCTTGTTGAACGCGGCATGATCAAACCCGGGACGGTTCTGGTTGACCCCAGCAAGAAGCATTCTGCCAAGGTTCGCGCCGATGGCACGATTATCAGCAAAGACGATAAAGGCTCCATCCACCAGATCGGCGCCCGGGTTCAAGGCGCGCCATCCTGCAACGGCTGGACATTTTGGCACCTGGAAGTTCAGAACAATCTGATCCCCATCGATACACTGCGGCAGCAGGTCCGTGCAGAGCTGCATTAAGAGATAAAAACAATAATAAACTCCGGTAAACTGACCCGTCTTCATTTTTGAAGGCGGGTTCTTCATTTTGGACGATCACATATTGCTTTATCCGCCCCCCGGGATTAAAGTCGCCGCATCTTCTTTTATTCTGGAGGCATACCCCATGACACGACCACGTTTTCACTTGGCCTTTCCCGTAACAGACCTTGAAAAGGCGCGCCTCTTTTATCGCGACGTTCTTGGCTGCAAGGTAGGTCGTGAAAGTCAGAAATGGATTGATTTCGATTTTTACGGCCACCAGATTGTGGCGCATCATAACGACAGAATGCCAGCTTGCCCGACAAGCCTGGTTGAAAACAAACAGGTGCCAACCAGCCATTTTGGTTTGTTGCTTGATCGGGACGCATGGCAAAACCTCGCCGATCATCTGACCGCACAAGGCATTGACTTTCTAATTCCGCCCCACATTCGTTTTGAAGGTGAAAAAGGAGAGCAAGCGACCATGTTCATCCAGGACCCGGCCGGTAACGGGCTGGAATTCAAATCTTTCGCCAGCGATGATGACATTTTTGCCCCAGACTTTAAGTAAGGATTCAGTATGGCTCTTCTTATCGTGATGCCGCATCAGAACAGTGATGCCCTGAAAACCGCCCTGAAGGCTGCGGCTCCCACGCTGGATATTCGTGTTTGGCCTGAAATCGGCGCCCCGGAAGATATTGAATATGTTGTCAGCTGGAAACATCCCGCAGGTGAATTGCTGAAATATCCGAACCTGAAGGTCATAGCATCTTACGGCGCCGGCGTTGATCACATCTTCAATGACCCGAAGCTGCCCCCGCAAGCAACCATAACCCGGTTGGTCGACAACAGTCTCGCCCATCAGATGGCAGAATATGTCGGCGGCGTTCTGCTGAACCACAAGCTACGGCTGACTGAATACCGCGAGTATCAGGCGGCCAGCAGCTGGGCTCCCAAGCCCCCGCGCACCACAAAAAATGTCACCTTGCTGGGGCTGGGCAACATTGGGCGTGAAGTCGCCCGCTATCTCAACCTTCTTGGCTATCAGGTATCAGGCTGGAGCCGCTCTGCGAAAACCCTGCCGGATGTGGTCAGTTACGCCGGGCGCGATGCTCTTCCCGATGCCGTGGCGGCGGCGGATTATATTGTCTGCCTGCTGCCGCTGACGCACGACACGCGAGATATTCTCGACCGCACCCTGTTTGCACAAGCCAAAACCGGTGCCTACCTGATCAATGCCGGTCGCGGTGGACAGCTTAATGAAGAAGATTTGATGGATGCCATATATAAAGGACACATCAGCGGAGCCTGTCTTGATGTTTTCAAGACAGAGCCCCTGCCCCAGGATCATCCTTTCTGGCGGCACCCCAAGATTTCCATTACCCCCCACTGCGCCAGCTTGACCAACATTGATGATGCTGTCGCGCAACTGCTGCAGAACCACCGGAATATGGTCACCGGCGTCCCTCTGATCAATCAGGTTGATCCGCAAAAGGGCTATTAAACCATCTGGCCTATGCCCGGACCTTATGTATTGCGATTAATAAAGATTGCGTCGCGGCGTCCAAACTGTTAATTTGCGCCCGATTCACGCTAATGTTCTTTTAAAGGTTTATGAAATGAAAATTGATGGTAACAACATTCGTCCCGGTAATGTCATAGAACACCAAGATGGTCTATGGGTCGCTGTCAAGACACAACATACACAGCCTGGTAAAGGTGGCGCATATCTGCAGGTAGAACTGAAAAACCTCCGGGATGGCCGCAAATTGAACGAACGCTTTCGCGCCTCAGAAAAGGTTGAACAGGTTCGCCTTGAACAAACAGAGTATTCCTATCTGTTTGAAAATGCCGGCATGTATACTTTCATGAATCAGGAAACCTACGAACAGATTGAAATTTCAGGTGATTTGATTGGCGATCAGGCCGTCTTTTTGCAGGACGGCATGGAAGTCACGATTGAATCCTACGAAGAAAGCCCTCTCGGCGTAAAACTGCCCCAGAATGTGATCCTGGAAGTTGTCGAGACTGAGCCGGTTGTCAAAGGACAAACCGCCGCATCTTCCAACAAACCCGCCATGATGGAAAACGGCAGTCGTGTTATGGTGCCGCCTTTCGTCAATACCGGCGACAAAATCGTGGTCAATACCGAAGAATGTACCTATGTGGAACGCGCCAAGTAACAGGCCGCATTTCCGCATTTCACCTGTATTATATCAGGCCCCTTGTATTTAGTATTAAAAGGATTTCTAAAATGGCTTTGAAATCAGCCGTCATTAATGTCATGGAAATGGCCGCCCAAAAAGCCGGCCGTAAACTGAACCGCGATTTTGGTGAAGTCGAACATTTACAGGTTTCTCGCAAAGGCCCGGCGGACTTTGTCAGTTCTGCCGACCTAAAGGCCGAGAAAATCATCAAAGAAGAATTATTCAAAGCCCGCCCCAATATCGCTTTCCTGTTGGAAGAAGAAGGCGAAGTCAACCTCGGGGACGGCAGCGGTCGCTGGATCGTCGACCCGCTGGACGGGACGACCAATTTCCTGCATGGTATTCCTCATTTCTGTATTTCCATTGCGCTGGAACAGAATGGCGAAATTACTGCCGGCGTGATTTATAATCCGATTACGGATGAGACCTATTGGGCCGAAAAAGGTCGGGGCGCTTTTCTCAATGACATGAAAATCCGCGTATCCGCCCGCCGGGATATGCAGCACAGCCTGCTGGCGACCGGAATCCCTTTCCTTGGCACGCCCGGCCACAAACCCTTCATTCACAGCCTCGACACCATCATGGGGGAAGTATCCGGCGTCCGGCGTTTCGGATCTGCAGCACTTGATCTTGCATATGTTGCCGCCGGCAAGTATGATGGCTATTGGGAAGCTCATTTGAATAAATGGGATGTCGCAGCGGGAATCCTTCTTGTCCGCGAAGCCGGGGGCTCAGTGACCACCTTCGATGGCAAGAATAAAGCTTATGAAACCGGCGAAATTCTCGCGACCAACAACCTTATTCATGGCCCCCTGACCCGACTTTTATCCAAAGCCCGTAAAGCTGCGAAAGAAGCCGGAACGACATAAATATCTGAACAAAATAACCGGAGCATGCAGCTATATTATCGTTAACCTCCGCATTATGGCTCACCTTGTTCGCCGCCCAGGCGACGACATCCGCCCTTGCGCCTGATAACGAGAAAATATTCCTGCATGCCGATCATCTGGCAGAAGTCAAGCCGCTCCAACTTCAATTCCACAAAGGAATCATCCAGCTATCAGAAGAAAATCTGGCCGCTATAGAGCAGTGGGCGCAGCAAATTAAAAAATACGATATCCCTGTCTATATCCATAGCTTCTCCACCCTGCCCACCGGTGTCCGCGACCAAACCGCCAACGACGCCCACCAGGAGGCCGTTCGGATCGCCTTTAACCGGGGCCTGATCACCAAAAACCTGCTGGAACAAATGGGCATCCATAAACAACGCCTGATCCTGAAAGCCATGGGACCGGATAATGTTGCATATGAGGACAGGATCACCCTGACTACCCGCCGCAGGTAGCACCAAAGCACCTCATTCTAACGCCTTACTATTGCCCAACTAATTCTTAGACTCTTCTCGAAAGCCCTGATAGTATCGCTCCAGATGTGATCTAAAGGGATAAATAACACAAGGACCCGTCCGGCATGACCAGACCCCAGAAGTATCTGACCAGAATAACACTTTTTCTGATTCCTATTATGCTGCTCTGCGTGCCTCTCTATCCCCGCCTGAAAGATGCCTTCGCCACCAACCCCGCGCTGAATGGTCTGATTGGCGGTGTTTTGTTGGTTGGAATATTCCTGTCAATCCGTCAGGTCACCAGCCTGAGCCCGGCGGTTGCCTGGATTGAAAAATACCGGAACGGGTCCGATAACCCGGACGATCTGCCCGTAACCTCCGAAGGCACCCCAAAACTCATTGCCCCCATGGTGGCGATGATGGGCGAAACAGATCAAAAACTGTCCCTTTCCACCTTGTCCATGCGAACCATACTTGACGGCATCGCCGCCCGGATGGATGAAGGCCGGGAAATCACCCGTTACTTTATCAGCCTGTTGATCTTTCTTGGTCTGCTGGGTACCTTTTGGGGGCTGTTGGGCACCCTTGGCGCCATTGGCGAAACCATAGGCAACCTAACCGTCAGCTCTAATGATATTTCAATCCTGTTTGAAGAACTGAAAGCCGGCCTCACCGCCCCCCTTCAGGGCATGGGTACGGCCTTCAGCTCCTCACTTTTCGGGCTGGCCGGTTCCGTGGTCCTCGGCTTTATTGATCTGCAGGCAGGCCAGGCCCAAAGCCGGTTCTTTAACGATCTCGAAGACTGGTTGTCGTCTGTCACTAAACTGTCCCGCGGCGGCAGCAGTCTTTCTTTGGAAGGTGGTGACGCCAGCGTACCAGCCTATGTCAGCGCCCTTCTGGAACAATCCGCCGACAGCCTCGACAACCTTCATAACGTTATCGCCCGCAGTGAAGAGCGGCGCAACGATGTCAACACGGCCATGCTCAACCTGTCGGAACAACTGTCAACCCTGACAGACAGCCAGAGCGAAATGCGGGTCGTCTTGAAAAAAATGCTTGAGCTTTTCGCCAGCCAGATTTCAGAAGAAGATGAAAAAATCCAGGTCAAGCACCTGCGCAATATTGATGTTCAGGTTAAATATCTGACCGAAGAAACCGTCAAAGGTCAAAATCAGTTCAATGATACATTAAAATCCGAGTTCAAACTGCTCGCACGCACCATAAGCGCTATGGCCGATAAGGCCCCGGTGCGAACCGCAATTTCAGAACAAGGAAGAGGACGTGATCGTGACTCTCAAATACCGCCGGCCCAAGAAACTGCGTCTGACCGTGCGACGCCGCAAAAAAATGATGCGCCGACGCCGCCTGTTTCTCCTGATGCGCCTCCGGCAACGCCTGTTGCGAAAGATGAACTCGACTACGATATGCCAACCCCAAAACCCAAAGGCAATAAAAAGCCCCTGTTCACCACCAGCAAGAAACTGACCGCCAGAAAGGATGATTGATGGCCCTTTTGCGGAACGGTAGACGGCCGGTATCCTCCCAGGATAACAGTTGGCCCGGATTTGTCGACGCCCTGAGCACCATGTTATTGGTGATCATCTTTCTCCTGTCGATTTTTATGCTGGCGCAATTTTTCCTCGGGCAGGCCTTGTCCAGCAAGGAAGACATCCTTGATAAATTACGCGCCGAGATTTTCGATCTCCAGGATAGTCTTGCCATACAGCAGCAAATCAATAATGACCTGAATATCGAATTCAATCGCATATCGTCCGACCTTCAGGAAGCCAATATTTCCAAGGAAGACCTGACCGCCCGTATTCTGGAACTGGAATCCGACCTTGCCGATGCCCAGGGGAAGTCCACCCGGGTCAAACGCACCAGCGAAGAACAGATACAGGCCATTCGTGATCTGGAAAAACGATATCGGGAATCGACCGCGACCCTGGCCCGGGAAAAACAACTGACCCAGGCAGCCAACCGCAAAATTGATTTGCTTAATCATCAGATCACCACCCTGCGCAAACAACTTTCGGTTCTCAATGCCGCCCTCGAAGCATCCGAACTGAAGGATAAAGAACAACGCGCCTCGATCCACAACCTCAGCCAACGGCTAAATGCCGCGCTGGCCTCTAAAGTACAGGAACTAAACCAGTTCCGTTCTGAATTTTTCGGTCAGCTGAAAAAGGTACTGGGTAACCGCAGTGACATTCGTATTCAAGGCGACCGCTTCGTCTTTCAGTCAGAGGTGCTCTTTAGCTCCGGCTCCGCCACACTCGGCCCCGCTGGTCAGAATGAAATGGCCAAGCTTGCCACTGCCCTGAAACAGATTTCGGCAAATATTCCCAAAAATATCGACTGGGTATTACGGGTTGATGGCCATACGGACATACTGCCGATCCGCACCGAACAGTTCCCGTCTAACTGGGACTTGTCAACAGCCCGGGCCTTGTCGGTGGTTAAATATCTGATCAGTCAAGGCATCCCCCCGGAAAGGCTGGCCGCCACCGGTTTTGGCCAGTTCCACCCGTTGGATGCCCGCAGCACCCCCGATGCCTTGAAACGCAACCGTCGCATTGAAATGCGCCTGACCCAACGCTAACGCCCCTTACGGTGATCCGTAAGGGGGCTTGGCCAGTTTCTTCATAGTTTGGATATTTTTAAGCGGAAAGCCGTTCCCCGAACTGCAGGTTCGCCAGGCGGGCATAAAGCCCTCCTTGACCCAGAAGCTCCTCATGGGTGCCAATACTGACGATCCGGCCGGCTTCCATCACCACAATCCGGTCTGCCTTCAGAACGGTAGCCAGCCGATGTGCGACAACCAGAGTCGTACGGTCTTTCATCAGTACATCCAGCGCGCTCTGTACCTTTTTCTCGCTTTCCGCATCAAGAGATGAGGTCGCCTCATCCAGAAGCAGAATTGGCGCATCCCGAAGCACTGCCCTGGCGATCGCGATGCGCTGGCGCTGCCCTCCGGACAGGC